>NZ_KB849206.1:425898-544961 GCF_000367985.1 Acinetobacter sp. CIP-A165 | reverse complement strand
CTAATCCGTTAATAACTCTTTGGTTCGTAAGTAAGGCACACACTGTGAAATTTAACTCACATCGTGATTAAGACCCCAAAACACCACAACAGTTTGCTGGCGACAATAGCAAGAGTGAACCACCTGATCCCTTCCCGAACTCAGAAGTGAAACCTCTTCGCGCTGATGGTAGTGTGGCACTTGCCATGTGAGAGTAAGTCATCGCCAGCTTTTAAATACTAAACACCCTAATCAGAAATGGTTGGGGTGTTTTTATTGCGTGAGAGAAATAATTTGGAAGGAAATAGATTAAACTGAGTTGAATCAATTTAAAAATTAAAATGATGAAAATTTCATTACTTATAGATCACCCAGAGGCAGTTGAAAAAATAGCAAAGTGGTACTATGACGAATGGGCTTCTATCGCACCACAGATGACTGAAGAAATGATGTACCAAAAGGTGCTGGAAAAAGCAGCCAATCGTGATGTTATCCCCTTAGCAATCGTAGTCCATCATGAGAAAGAACTGATCGGAGTTTTGGAACTTAAGCTTCGTGAGAATAAAAGTTATCCAGAATATGAGCATTGGATCGGTGGGATTTTTGTTGATCCGTTATGGCGAGGGCAAGGCATCGCAGGTCAAATGATTTCCGAAATAAAAGAAAAAGCTAGAAAATTAGGTGTAAAGACACTCTATTTACAGTGTGAAAATTACAATGTTGTACTCTATCAAAAGTACGGTTTTGAAATATTACATCAAGCCAATTATCATGTAGTCGAAACAACGATTATGAGATATCAACAATAACAATCTCGAAGTGCGTTGGAGATAAAATGGAAGAACAACTATTTCAGGCTGCAAAGATATTAATGGTGACTCGTTATCCTACAGGTTCGAGAGGGGGCGCTGCACTTGCGACACTGAGTGGTAAAATTTCAACCAGCGTTGCTCCTGAAACAAAAAATAATACGCTATCGCTTTGTACTGATGAATAGAATGAAAGTTTTTGGAGATAAAACCACATTTTGTTTCGAGATTGGCGAAAAGATTGACTCCCCAATGAGGCTTGTGAATATTTTTATTGGAGGCAAGAATATTTGTTCTGAGGATAATATTGTTTATTTACCTCAATTTATAAATAGTATAGCGCTTAGTGCAAGCGATATTCGTAGAAAAATTGATTATTATAAATATATAAATTATTTTGAATGGATGTCATTGGAAGAGGCACATAATTTTTTACTCAGTACTAGAGATATAGATTCTCCACATTACAATTTGGAAAATGATGATCTTTATCAGTGTCACAGAGTTTTTTCTTGGGGGCCAACCACAGATAATGTTATCTGTTTTCTATTGCCTATGAATGGCATGCTGTATTTGACATATAGCTTTTCCTCGAAAATCGATCTAAATAGTGACAATAGCGTTTGTGGTGTAGCTATCACACCATATGAAATTGTTCGTGTAATTATAGATGCTTTGAATGAGCTACAAGCATAAGATTAGTATTAAGTACACTGAGCTATTTATCGAAATATCTTAGATGTAGAGATTTCTACACTTGATAGATAAGGTCTTTTTGCCTTATCTAATTTGTCAGATTTATATTCAAGATGGTTAGACCTATGAAACTCAACTCTTTCTCTCCGCTCCCAGAAGACGATGAAGAACTCAACCTTCCTGAACTGGTGTATTGGGCTTCACTCGGTGAGGCGGAACAAGTTACACAATTATTAGACGCTGGTATTGATCCAAACCAGACCGATGATGAAGGCTATAGTGCGTTACAGGCAGCAGCTGAGAACGATCATTTAGCAGTGGTGAAGCTGTTAGTGATTAAAGGTGCAAACGTGGCTTATAAAGGCGAATATACTGCGTTACAACTTGCAGAAATGGCAGAGCATACCGAAGTGATTGAGTATTTAAAAAGTCTTTAGATTGCCTATAAAAAACGATAGATAAAAAAAGCCCCATCATCCTGATGGGGCTTTTTTCGTATTTAGTTTATTGTTGCTTACTTCCTATAAACAACCACTTCCTGTGGGTCTTGTTATTCTGAAGGAGACTTCCTGTCTCTGTATGATTTGTATATTAAAGTGAATACGGGGTACTGTATATTCGTCAATGACCCCGATCACTGTACGTTCAGGCTTACATTGACCTCAACGCTTAGATCGTGTGATTTTTACCATATAAATGGATATAGAGGCAGCTTCTTATCATTATTTTAGCTAAGGTTAGCTTTAAATCGCATTTGTATATCAAGTTTTACTATATAAAATTCGGAAAATTATATACTTGTGGAAAGACTGTCTCATGGGTTGGGAAGGATGGTTGTCATTAGCCTTAACGTTAACAGGGCTGCTCACGCTGATTTTTTCAAGAATTGCGCCACATATCGTGATGTTAGCGATTTTGACTGTATTAAGTGTGTTGGGCATATTGACGGCCCAAGAGGCTTTGGCTGGCTTTAGTAACTCTGGTCTGATTACCGTTGCAGCAATGTTTGTGGTTGCTGCTGGTATTTCTAATTCTGGTGGTATTGACCTGTTTGTGAATAAGTTACTGGGCACACCCAAAACTGAACGCATGGCGCTACTTAGAATTTTCTTACCGATCGCACCACTTAGTGCCTTTTTAAATAATACCCCTGTGGTTGCAACCATGATTCCAGCATTGAATAGCTGGTCGAAGAAGATCGGGATTGCCCCATCTAAATTAATGATTCCCCTGAGTTATACCGCTATTCTGGGTGGAACGATTACTTTAATTGGTACCAGTACCAATTTGGTGGTTAATGGGCAGTACCAAGCATTAACGGGCGAAGCTGGATTTGGTTTATTTGATATTACAATTATTGGTTTGCCTGTTGCGATCATTGGTATGTTTGCGATGTATTGGCTCGCACCAAAATTATTGCCCAATCATCAAGAGCAGAATGTCTTTTCCAATCTACGCGAATTTACCTTAGAAGTGGTGGTGAGTCCGAATGGTCCACTGGTCGGTCAATCGGTTGCAGCGGCAGGGCTAAGAAGCTTAAAGCGTGTTTATTTGGTTGAAATTGAGCGTCAGCAAACCGTTTTATCAGCCGTGTCTTCTGATGAAATTTTATTTGGAGATGATCGTCTGGTTTTTGCAGGCGATACCGAAGCGATTACTGAACTGTTAAACATCAACGGATTGGTTGCACCTGACAGCATTGACGAAAAGTCGTCCTTGGAAGAAACACATGCAGGCCGTCGTTTGGTAGAGGCCGTTGTGTCACCGCATTGCGAAGCGATTGGCAGTGCCATTCGTGATGCCAAATTTCGTAATCGCTATGGTGCGGTGGTATTGGCTGTGGCACGTAATGGGGAACGTTTAAAAGGCGGTTTGGGGAATATTAAATTACAGGCGGGCGATACCTTGTTATTGGAAGCACGTCCTGCTTTTGTGTCTCGACAAAAATATAATAAAGATTTTTTATTGGTCAATGAGCTGGATCATGAACCACTGCAACATGATAAAGCATTATTGTCATGGGGCATTTTACTCGCTGCGGTGATTGCCGCTGGCTTTAATGTGATCAGCATGCTCAATGCCGCATTGTTGGCTGCGGGTGCAATGTTGATTTTCCGTTGTTTGACCGTGAAGCAGGCTGAGAAGAGCTTGGATTTAACCGTCATCTTAACCATTGCGGCTTCTTTTGCTTTGGGTGCAGCTTTGGAAAAGACAGGTGTAGCGGAAATGCTTGCGCAATTCATCGTGCATTTTAGTGCGGGTGAGGCGATCTTATTGCTGATTTTGACCTACTTCTTTGTTTCATTATTGACTGAAGTGATTACCAACAATGCAGCAGCGTTGCTGACCTTGCCGATTGTATTGGAGATTACAGCTCAAGCGAATTTAAATCCGATTCCGTTTGTCTTTGCGATTATGATGGCGGCTTCCGCAAGTTTTGCGACACCGCTGGGTTATCAGACCAATTTAATGGTATTAGGACCAGGAAATTATCGCTTTAGTGATTTTATTAAAATCGGCTTACCCATGAATATTTTTATTGGTTGTGTCACGGTCACGTTATTGATTTTGTTTTTTCCCATTCAGTTATAAAAGATAAAGCCCTGAAGATTTCAGGGCTTTTTTTACGGCTTAAATCGCCTGTTTAGAAGTGGATATCGATACCCAAATAAGGTCCTTTGAAATCAAATTTGAGATCATTTTTTTCGTAGTCATCTAGCTTGATATTTAAGATGCGGTAGCCTGCTTTTAAGCCGACATCCACCAGTAAGTTATCAATAAAGTTGTATTGTAACTCTGCTTGGGCATCGGTAATTTTGGTGTCGTTGAAGTTGCTATATAACAACTCAGCTTTGGCACTTAAACCTGTGAATGGCAGTTTGACACCTGCTGACCCATAAATTACAGGAACTGTTTTGTTGATATCGACTTTCCCCATTTTATAAAGGCTACTCGTTGGGTCTGCTAGAAGTGTTGTGACATCACCATTTAAAGTGGTTGCACCAAATCCCACATCCGCATCGACGATATTGTCTAAGATTTCATAATATAAAATAAAATCGGTATGAGCGATGTCTAGGTCATATATAGGTTGCCCCAAAACCTCATTTTCTGTTTGTGTCTTTAAATTCACATGGCGAATTTTGGCATTTGGCAGTAACGGAATGGGATGTTCAAAAGCCAATGACAGTTGTGCTGAACCTTTACGGTCTAAGTCTTGATCTGGTGCAGATGTTTGCGCAGCCATATTGGCTTTACCATTGTAGTTCCAATAGCTGAGATCGCCTTTGACACCAATTACGTCTGCTTGTGCCAAACCACACAGGCTCGTCCCTAAAGCGAGCATTGATATTTTTAATATTTTCATTGTATTGTTCCAATAAATACGAGAAACAGTAATGAATTGTTGTAAATTCATCACCGATTGGGCGCATCATATAGTAGATCTCTTGCGAAAGTAAAAAATTGTTTATACTAGCCCCATGAAATATGAAAATTTAACTCGATTTAATGATGGGGAATTTAAACGACTCGTTGGAGTTCCTCGTCCATTATTCTTAAAAATGGTATCGGTGTTACAACACGCTGAACTTGCCAAGAAAAAATCTGGAAGACCTCATTCGTTGTGTTTAGAGGATCAATTGTTGTTAACTTTAAATTACTTACGCTGTTATAGAACTCAAATTGAGTTATCCGCTGACTATAACCTAGCTGAAAGCAATGTGAATCGTACTATTCATAAAGTTGAAAATGCTCTGATTCAATCACGGATTTTCGCATTGCCTAAAAGGAATCAAAAGTTTAGTGAGGGGGATTATGTGATCGTTGATGTCACTGAGTCACAGATTGAGCATCCCAAAAAAACAAAGAAAATTCTATAGTGGTAAAAAGAAGAAACATACGCTAAAAACACAGGTCATTTTTAACCCAAGACTAAAGCAAATTGTAAGTATACAGGTCGAAAGTGGCAGAAAACATGATCTGACGATTGCGCGTAAGTATTTTAAGGAGATGATCATTTATCCTTGTATTATGGCAGATTTAGCCTATAAAGGATTTCATCAGATTAAGAGTAAGTTACTCATTCCAATCAAGAAACCTAAGAATTTATCATTACCCAAAATAGCAAAACAGATCAACCAAGAAATCAGTCGGCGTAGGACAGCCATTGAACATATCAACGGCAAACTTAAACATTTTCGGATATTAACAGAACGCTATAGAAATAGACGGAAACGATTTGGTCTAAGAATGAATTTAATTGCTGGAATGGTGAATTGGATGCTCTTAAATTAACTTTCGCAAGAGATCTAGTGAACAATTCAAATATGCAGTAGTCTAATTTTAAATTTTTGCAAAGAGAATAAATAATGTCAGATACACAAAGTGTTGTGGATTACCCACTGTATGTGGCAGGCAAGGCAATCACAACAGGTCAATGGTTAGACGTACAGAATAAATATCAAGGCACGACATTTGCGCGAGTGGCGTTGGCTGATGCTAAGGTTTTAGAAAAGGCGATTGCCGCATCGGTCAAAGCAGAAGCCGAAATGGCAGCATTAAAACCCTTCCAAAAACAGCAAATCTTATTGCACTGTGTAAAACGCTTTAATGAGTTACGTGACGAGCTGACCGAAATTTTAATCGCAGAAGGTGGTAAACCTCGTGGCGCGGCAAGTGCCGAAGTTGAACGTTTAATTAATACTTTTCAGTTGGCTGCGGATGCAGTGACGCAACTTGATGATGGTCGAGTATTACCTTTAGCGGTCACGCCAGCCGCAGCGCGTTATCGCGGCATGGTGAAACAGGTGCCGATAGGGGCTGTTTCATTGATTAGTCCCTTCAATTTCCCTTTAAATTTGGTGGCACATAAGATCGCGCCTGCCATTGCAGCAGGTTGTCCTTTTGTTTTAAAACCAGCGAGTCTAACCCCGATTAGTGCATTAAAAATTGCTGAGGTTTTGGCGGAAACGGATTTGCCGAAAGGTTCGTGGTCGGTGTTGCCTTGTGATCGTCAAGCCGCTGATATTTTAGTCACTGATGATCGCTTTAAATTACTCAGCTTTACGGGTTCTGACCAAGTGGGTTGGGATATGAAAGCGCGTGCAGGTCGTAAAAAAGTGACTTTAGAGCTGGGCGGAAATGCAGCGGTGATGATTGAAGCAGATGCGGTGGTTGACGATGCACTGATTGATCGTTTGATTGGTGCTGCATATAGCCATGCTGGGCAGGTCTGTATTAGTGTGCAACGTATTTTAATTCATGCCGATCTTTATGCTGACGTGAAAAAGAAACTGTTGGCAAAGCTGAAAAAGATCAAAGCTGATGATCCAGCATTAAGTACGACATTGGTTGGTCCGATGATTAAAGCAGCGGAAGCGGTTCGTTTGAAAAAGTGGATTGATAAGGCTGAGAAGAAAGGTGCGAAAGTACTGATCGGTGGCAATCTACAAGGCGTTTTACTCGAACCAACTTTGTTGGAAAATGTCGATGCTAAACTTGAAATTTATAAGGATGAAGCCTTTGGTCCTGTCGCAATACTAGAGAAATATAAAGATTTTGAACAAGGCATTGCCAGCATTAATCAAAGCCGTTTTGGTTTACAAGCAGGTGTCTATACGCAGAGTCTCAATAAAATGCTGTATGCATGGGATCATTTGCATGTGGGTGGTGTGATCATCAATGATGTGCCCACTTTCCGTGTCGATAATATGCCGTATGGTGGTGTGAAGGATTCTGGTTTAGGTCGAGAGGGGATTCATTCTGCGATTCGTGATATGCAGGAAGAACGGTTATTGGTGATTAAGGAAACTCAAGCCTAATTAGCGGTGGGTGGCGTATTGATCTACTGTTGGCGAAAGGAAAGCGTATGTCTAAATTTTATAAGCTAGTCCTATTATGCTTGTGCATGTTGTGGACGCTGTCAGCATGGGCATTTTCTTCGCAGCAGTTGGTGAGCGATGCGCGAAAACAAATTGGCGTCACCCGATTTTATGATCCTGCATATACGCGCTTAGACTATCCGATGGGGGATGTACCGATGGTGAAAGGTGTCTGTACGGATGTGGTGGTTCGAGCATTACGTCGTCAAGGCATCGATTTACAGCAACGGATGCATGAGGATATGCGCCAGCACTTTAAGCTGTATCCAAATAAATGGGGGCTTAAAGCACCCGATAAAAATATTGATCATCGCCGAGTTCCAAATATTGCCACTTATTTCCAGCGAAAAGGTTATCAGGTGCGTGATCAAAACTATCGTGCTGGGGATATTGTGACGTGGGATTTAGGGCAGGGGCTGGTGCATATTGGCATCGTCTCGGATAAGAACAGTTTTTTTCAGAAAACCCCGCTGATTTTACATAATATTGGTCAGGGTACTGAGGAGTCTGATATTTTATTTAAGTATAAAATCATGGGACATTATCGAATCAAAAATTAAATGTATGAAAAGTAATTATGCTGTTCACGTTTTTAAATCAAATGAGAAATTTAAACGAGGTCGGAAAATTGAGTTGAAAAATAATCAATCGTGTCTGAATTGGCGATGAACGGTTATTTTTTTTTGCATAAATTACAGTAAAAATAAATAAAAAAGGGTATTGTTCAATCATCAACAGGCAAAAAATAGTCAAAATTTTTTAAGGAAGAGTTTTCTAATTTTTGCTGGTTTGAATATAAGAAATGAAAACTCAAAAGGTTTTTTCTGATTCAACCAATAATAGGATTTGCATTGGTACTTTTCTTGCTAGCAGTATAACAACCAGAGAACAGCAGCATCGAAAGTTGCCTTAGGAATAGGTTATTTTTATGACAGAAACTCGTGAGCACTGGTCGGCACGATCAGGTTTTATCATCGCCGCAATTGGTTCGGCGATTGGATTAGGTAATATTTGGCGCTTCCCATACGTCGCTTATGAAAACGGTGGCGGTGCGTTTTTAATTCCTTATTTAGTAGCTTTATTGACGGCAGGATTACCCCTCTTATTTTTAGATTACGCAGTCGGGCATCGCAGCAATGGTGCGCCGCCTAAAGCATACCAACAACTCACCAAACGCGCTGAGTCTTTGGGATGGTGGCAGGCATGTGTTTGTATTGTGATTGCGCTTTATTACGCCAGTGTACTGACTTGGGCAGGAAGTTATATTTATTTCTCCTTCGGTCAAAGCTGGGGTACAGACCCAGAAAATTTCTTCTTTAACAAATTCTTGGCGACTTCTCAAGCCGCCACTTTTGATCTGACCTTTATTGGTCATTTGTTTTGGCCATTAATCGGCGTTTGGGCCTTAGTACTGTTTATTTTGTATGGTGGTGTTCGTAAAGGCGTTGAGCTTGCGAACCGTATTTTCATGCCAATTTTATTGGTACTGTTTGGTATTTTGGTGATTCAAGCTTTGCGTTTACCGGGCGCTGTAGATGGTCTAAATGCCTTCTTTACCCCAAACTGGGAAGCCATGAAGAACTATAAAGTCTGGTTAGCGGCTTATGGTCATATCTTCTTCTCGCTTTCGATTGGATTCGGGATTATGGTGACTTATGCCTCTTACCTAAAACCAAAAACCAATTTGACGGGTTCAGGTTTGGTGATTGGTTTTGCTAACTCTTCGTTTGAGATCTTGGCAGGTATTGGTGTTTTCGCGGCTCTTGGCTTCATGGCACATGCCGCAGGAACAAGCGTACAAGACGTGGTGAGCGGCGGTATTGGCTTGGCATTTATTGCATTCCCTAAGATTATTTCAAGCTTAGGTGCAGGCGCAGAGTTATTCGGGATCTTATTCTTTAGCTCGCTCTTCGTTGCTGGTGTTTCATCGATGGTCAGTATTTTGCAAGTACCGATCTCAGCGATGCAGGACAAGTTGAAATGGAGTCGTGCTAAAGCCGTAACCATTATTGGTGGTGGTACTGGCGCAGTTTCTATTTTCTTATTCTCAAGTGCCAACGCGATTAAACTGGTCGATATTATTGATCACTTTATTAATAATCTAGGCATTGTCTCAGGTGCTTTGGTTTCGATCATTATGGTGTCATGGTTCAAGCGTTCACTGATGAAAGATCTAGAGCAGCATGTCAATCGTGTATCTACCATCCAATTGGGTGGGGTTTGGGAATTCACCTTAACCATCATTACCCCAGTTGTTTTGATTTCTACCCTTGGGCTTGCATTAAGTGCATTGTTGCAAAAAGGCTATGGCGATTATGCAATGAGCTTACAGCTTTGGTTTGGTTGGGGCTGTATTTTATTCTGTGCGATCGGTGCATTGTTTATGAGCAGCTTAAAGAATCGCTAGGAGATGACGATGAATACTTCAGCTTTAATCATGATGATCATTGCAATTGGGTTGTTGTGGGGCGGATTGGTGCTTTCAATTATACATTTGATGCGTCATCCCGAACAAAAAGATGATAGCGTATAACAATGCGTTGATCAGAATAAAGAAAGCCATACATTGATGTATGGCTTTCTTGTTTATGTTAGGCGATCTTCTGGATACAACAATAATAGAAGCCATCACCTGAATGTAGGTAAGGTAATAACTGACGACCATGGGCCTGTTCAATACCCCAGTCTGCTTCGATTTTGATTTCTTCAGCATTGCTATGTTCAGCAAAGAAAGTTGCCATTTGCTGTTCATTTTCAACTTTTAGAATCGAGCAGGTAATGTATAACAGCGTGCCACCCACTTTGAGTTGTTGCCACATCTGTTGCAAAATTTGATGCTGTAATGCCACAGTTTGCGCGATGTCGGTCGATTGTCTCAACAAGCGGATATCTGGATGGCGACGAATTACACCTGTTGCAGAACACGGTGCATCGAGCACGATACAGTCGACGGCTTCTGGCGCCTGCCAAGTGGTTGCATCTGCTGTAACAATCTCAACCTCGGTTTGATCTAAGGCAAGACGTTCTATATTTTCAGACAAACGTAATAAACGTTTTGCATCATGGTCAAGCGCAATCAGTTTTTTAGGATTATAGCGCTCAAGAATATGTGCTGTTTTACCACCGGGTGCAGCGCAGGCATCGACAACGACTTTATCATCTAAATTCGGTAAAAGAGTCGCGCATAATTGTGCATGTTCATCTTGAACAGAAAAACCGCCTTCTTCGAAACCTGGTAGATGGGTAATGTTGCCCGTTTGTTCCAAAACAATACCAACATTTGAAAGCATGCAAGGACGAGCATCAATTTGTTCTTCATCCAAAATTTCTAAATATTCGTCACGACTGACTTGGCGTTCATTGACGCGCAGGGTCAGAGGTGCGACTTGTTTTAAATTTTGACAGATTTCATCAAATTGATCAGGCCAATCTTTTTTAAGTCGTTTGAATAACCAACTTGGTAAACCATGCGTATTATTCAACGCTGTTTGAAATTCATCTGTTTCACGTGAAACACGACGCAGAATAGCATTGACCAAACCACTCATTGGCTCGAAACCGAGTTGCTTAGCAGCATTTACAGTTTCTGAAATCGCAGCATGTACAGGAATACGAGTACATAAAATTTGATACAAACCAAGATATAAACAACTTTCCAGTGCTTCATTGTCTAATGGTTTTGTCAGCAAGGGTAAGGTAATTGCTTTTAAAGAATACCACTGGCGTAGACAACCTAAAGTAAGTTCGTGATATAAACCACGGTCACGTTCAGAAACGATATTGATATGTTGATTCAACACGGAAGCCAAAGATTGCCCATTTTGAACAGCCAAAAGTGTTTTGACCACTTGTGCACGTAGATTCAAATGTTTTGCAGATGATTGATTCGATTGGTTCATGGGAGAATTTGTCCAAGATGCAATTTTTGGGTTTGTATCATTTGTATTGGATTGAGTGCTTTACCGCCGGGCCATTGCAGGCTAGTTAAACACACTGCGCTGTTTTCCCCACATGCGACATGGACACCGTGTTTGTCCATCGCAACAATTTCACCGACTTGCGCGTCTGCTTTGCTGTGTGGAGAAAGGGTTGAGCCCCAAACACGTAGCGCATTATTTTCATCCAGTTGAATAAATGCCACAGGCCAAGGATTGAAAGCGCGAATATTCCGATCAATTTGAACGGCATTTTGAGACCAATCAATACGCGCTTCTGCTTTGACCAACTTATGTGCATATACGGTGAGCGCTTCGTCTTGTACTTCACGTTTGGCAATAAAGTCTTGTAGGCTTTGCTCTGATTCGAGCACGGTACAGATCGCGTCTGCACCTTGAGTCGCCAGTTTATCGTGCAAACTCGCAGAGGTATCTTCTGCTGTGATCGGACAATAGGTTTTATACATCATATCGCCAGTATCTAAACCTGCTGCCATCTGCATGATGGTAATGCCAGTTTCTGCATCACCTGTGGCAATGGCGCGTTGAATCGGCGCAGCACCACGCCAGCGCGGTAGCAATGAACCATGAATATTGAGACAACCGTATTTCGGCGTATCTAAAACCGCCTGAGGTAAGATCAAACCATAAGCCGCAACCACCATCACATCTGCGCCAAGTGCAGCAAGCTCTTGTCGAGCAGCTAAGCCTTCTTCGGTCGAAGCTTTAAAATGCAAAGGTTGGTAAACAGGTAAACCGTGTTCAAGTGCAAGTTGCTTGACTGGGGAAGGTGTTAACTTCTGCCCACGACCTGCTTTACGGTCAGGTTGGGTATAAACTGCAACAATCTGGTGTGATGATTTTAATAATGCCGCCAATGCCGTTGCAGCAAATTCAGGCGTACCAGCAAATATGATTTTCACAAATGCATTCCGAAAAAAACTTACTGCAAATTATAAGCGAAAAAGCCATTAGCCCCTAATCAGATGCTATCAATTGCCTTTGAGCAAAAAAAGATAGCTTCAGTGGTCATCTGTTAAACGATAACTTGTAGTATGATGGGCTTAGCTCAGTATCATTTCGCCAGAGAGAATGTCCTATTCGTCTCGAGCACAAACTTGTTGGGAATACAAAATGCCTGATTATCGTTCGAAAACATCAACACATGGAAGAAATATGGCTGGCGCGCGTGGTTTATGGCGTGCGACGGGCATGAAAGATGAAGATTTTGGCAAACCTATTATTGCGGTAGTCAACTCATTTACCCAATTTGTTCCAGGTCATGTGCATCTTAAAGATTTAGGGCAACTGGTTGCGCGAGAAATTGAAGCTTCAGGTGGTGTTGCAAAAGAATTTAATACCATTGCAGTCGATGACGGCATTGCCATGGGTCATGATGGCATGCTCTATTCGCTGCCATCACGTGATTTGATTGCAGATTCTGTTGAATATATGGTCAATGCCCATTGTGCTGATGCAATGGTATGTATCTCGAACTGTGACAAGATCACGCCGGGAATGCTGATGGCGGCGATGCGCTTGAATATCCCAGTGATATTTGTGTCTGGCGGTCCGATGGAAGCGGGTAAAGTCAAATTCCGTGGCAATGAGAAAGCAATTGACCTCGTTGATGCAATGGTAGTTGCGGCAGATGAAAGTTATACCGATGAAGAAGTTGCCGCGTTTGAGCGTTCAGCTTGTCCAACTTGCGGTTCGTGTTCAGGCATGTTTACAGCGAACTCGATGAACTGTTTAACTGAAGCTTTGGGTTTATCTTTACCGGGCAATGGTTCAATCGTCGCTACCCATGCAAATCGTGAAAAATTGTTCTTGAGAGCAGGGCGCTTGGTAGTCGAATTGGCAAAACGCTACTATGAACAAAATGATGACAGCATTTTACCGCGTTCGATTGCAACCAAAGATGCATTTGAAAATGCCATGACCCTAGATATTGCCATGGGTGGTTCAACCAATACGGTATTACACTTGTTGGCTGCTGCTCATGAAGCTGAAGTCGATTTCACCATGGATGATATCGACCGTCTTTCTCGTCTAGTGCCTGTGTTATCTAAAGTTGCGCCTGCAAAATCAGACGTACACATGGAAGATGTCCACCGTGCAGGGGGCATCATGGCGATCTTAGGTGAGCTTGATCGTGCCAATTTGTTAAAGACATCATGTCCAACCGTACATGAACCAACGTTGAAAGATGCATTGGACAAGTGGGATATTATCCGTACCGAAGATGCCGATGTATATGAGTTCTATCGCTCATCTCCGGGTGGTATACCAACCCAAGTGGCGTTCTCACAAAACCGTTATTATTCAACTTTGGACGGTGATCGTGAAAATGGCGTGATTCGTAATGCTGAACATGCCTTCTCGAAAGATGGTGGTTTGGCTGTGCTTTACGGCAACATCGCGTTGGATGGCTGTATCGTGAAAACAGCAGGTGTGGATGATTCGATCCTTAAATTTACCGGCACTGCGCGCGTTTTTGAGAGCCAAGATTCTGCGGTAGAAGCGATTTTAGAGCATAAAATTGTGGCCGGCGATATCGTGGTGATTCGCTACGAAGGTCCACGTGGTGGACCGGGTATGCAAGAAATGCTGTATCCAACCAGCTATTTGAAATCTAAAGGCTTAGGTAAAGACTGTGCTTTGATTACCGATGGTCGTTTCTCGGGTGGTTCTTCGGGTTTATCGATTGGTCACGTTTCTCCAGAAGCTGCGGAAGGCGGAGCAATTGGTTTGGTTGAAGATGGTGATACCATTGAAATCGATATCCCAAATCGTACCATCCATTTAGATGTGGATGATGCAACGATGGCACATCGCCGTACGGTTCAAGAAGCCAAAGGTTGGCATCCAGTAGAAGAACGTAAACGTAAAGTGTCTAAGGCACTCAAGATTTACGCGATGCATTCAACCAGCGCAGCAAAAGGCGCAGTACGCGTTTTGTAAAATTTCAGATCCCCCTAAGTCTCCCTTTTTTCAAAGGGGGACTTCCACGAATTATATTCAAGTATTAAACTCGTGTAGTTCCCCTGTTTTTTAAAGAGGGGTTAGGGGGAGATTTCTATCAAGAGGCAATCGACATGTCTTTGTTACGTCGTTGGTTTGATCCCATCCGATCGAGCTGGTTTTATCAGAAACCTTCTCGTCAGGCGGTATTACCCACGGAACAGGGTTTAAGTATTTATCTACGTTTAGATGATGTGTATAGCTATCTTGCGGTACAACAGTTGGCTCAGCTTAATGAGATTTTGAGCGATGAGCTTAAACCGTTAAAAGTCATTATTTCAAAACAAGATGCTGAACCGCCCAATGGCATGTCAGCACAAGATTGGCAACTATACTGTCTCAATGATGCCAAGATTTTAGCTAAACAACACCGTTTTGGCTTTGATGAAACCCCAGAAATTCCAAGTCCAGAAGCATTACAACAAGCTGAAACCATTCTAAGAAATACGCCTTTACGAGAACAAAATTTTTTACATTTGCTGGAAGATGTTTTCCATATGTTATGGCAACAGCAATATGGAAAATTACGCACCTTATATGCGATGGCGAAACAACACCAAACCCCACAAGATTTTCCTGAACGAATGTTTCAGGATGTGCCTGTTTCAGCTAGTTATTTCGAGTTTAGTGAACGCAAGTATCAAGCCGTTGATGATTTATTGCGTTTAACGCGCCGTTTAAAACAACAAAAATTATTGACGGGAACACCTATTTTTCTGATTAATCACATCGAGTGGCGTGAGCATTTGATCAATGATGGTGAAGCATTGGCAGAAGTGCAAGCCTTACATCCAGAGTTAGATCTCTATATTGCGCTTGAAGACCCGATGAGTTGGTTGTTGTTGGACTACATCAAAGCAGAACTCGCGGATTATTATAATATTCAGCTCAAAGTTTATCCTTTGAGCTATCAAGGTCGAGATTGGTTTGATTGGGGACTGGCAACCCGTGTTTCAAAGCGGACGGAAGTGGCATTCACCCCGTTTTGCCGTCCAACCAAAGAAGCCAGCTATGAAATGGCAAAGCTGTTCTATAGTGTGGAAGAAGAACAACAGGTCGATTGCATTCATCAGATTTTGGAAGGCGTGTGGACACGTGGTAAAGACCTCTCTTTTAAAGCACATTTCCAGCGGATGCAGAAGCGTTTAGAAATTGAGCGCATTACCGAACAAGATATTGAGGCTTTATTACAACAAAATGATGAATTATGTCAGCAGAAGCATCAACCTGATTTTCCCGTTTTAGAGTTACGTATTGATGGGCAAAGTTACGTGTTTAATAGCTTATACCGTGTCTGGATGATTGAAAGTATTATCAGTAATGTGTTGGAAGAAAAATATAAGAATGACAGTTTAGAAGGCTAGAAGGCTTAGCGTCTAACAGAGAAAAATTAAGCGTGGAGGAGCTACACTTAAGTATTTGGCCTCAATCTTTAATTGAGCCATGCTCCTAAAAACAAGAATACGCGATTTCAATTATTTCCGTAGCATAGCTGTATATGAATGCGGAGATAGATCATGACCTTTTTAATTATTGTAATGGCAGTATTTGCATTCGCTGGCATGATAAAAGGCATGATCGGTTTGGGTTTGCCTGCGGTGTCGATGGGATTACTCACCATCGCAATGAGTCCATTTCAGGCGGCCTCACTTTTGATCGTACCCTCAATGGTGACCAATATTTGGCAGCTTTTTGCTGAAGGTCAGGTCTGGTCATTTATCTGTCGTTTCTGGTCTTTGCTGTTGGGCATCATCCTCGGCTCTATTTGGAGCTTTTTGCCTACATTGAGCCAGAGTCAAGGACAGGGCAGTGAGATTTTATTGGGCAGTATGTTGGCACTCTACGGACTCTATGGTTTATGTGCCAAAAAGCTACCTGATCTGGCAGGGCATGAGCGTTGGCTCTCTCCGTTCATTGGTTATATCGGCGGTGCAGTCACCGTCGCGACAGGGGTTATTATTATTCCCATCGTGCCGTATTTGCAGTCTTTACATTTAAAACGTGATGAACTGGTACAGGCTTTAGGGCTGACCTTTACCGTTTCCACGATTTGTTTGGCGATGTTTTTGCATTATCACCCGACTACAGGTGGGGCTTTAGACTATCGATGGTCTTCCGTGGCATTGGTCGCAGCTTTGATCGGCATGTGGTTCGGAAAAAAAGTGCGTTACCAATTGAACGAGCAAAAATTCCGTCAGTTATTTTTTATCGGTTTGCTGGCGCTGGGGAGTTATATGGTCTTGCACTAAAACGCTTTGCTCATCTTGTGGTTTGCGCGACAATAGAAATTTTGCAAAGTCTTGGTAGCTTTGCGGGAGTTGATCGAAGTCTTGGCTGGCGAGGAGAAGTTTGCGATTGGCCCAAGCGCCCAGTAGTTGAATCGCTTGAAAATGATAAATACCTTGTAAACGTTGAGCCGCACGTGCAGGCATAATCGCGATACCTACACCTTTTGCGACCACTTCCGCAATCGCGGAAAAATTCGGTAAACGTAAGCGATATTGGATGTTGAAGCCTAACAGTTTGGCTTGAGTCTCAATCGACTGTTGTAGTGAATGGTGTGGCATGAGACCAATAAAATCATACGCCAAGGCATCGACTAAGTTGAGTTGTGTCTGGTGGGTCAGCACATGTGCATTTGGGCAGATCAGTACCAAGGGATCGCTGGCAAAATCCTGAGTATGTAAATGACGGGTGTCAAAAAAGCTTGAAACCAAGCCTAATCGAGCGATGCCTTTGGTGAGTGCATCTACAATTTCTGAGCTTTCCGCTTCGTGTAAGTCAATATTAATATGTGGATAATGCATCAAATATTGGGGCAGTAAGGCTGGAAGGTATTCACTCTGTGCAGAGGAGTTACACCACAGGATCAAAGACTCTGAGCTTTTCTGACGAAAGCGTTGCATGTCTTGTTCAAGTTTATTTTTTTGTGCGTTGAGTTTTTTGGCATGCTCAACCAAAGCATGACCTGCCGTGGTCAGTTCGACACCTGCATTGTGTCGAATAAATAACGGTGTTTCAAAGTATTGCTCTAGTTTTTTTATCCGTTCACTGGCTGCTTGTAAAGAAATGGCAGCACGATCTGCACCTTGGGTTAGGCTACCTGTTGCCACAATATGAAGAAGCAGTTGTAAATCAAAAAAATCAAAACGCATGAGCTGAACACATTGAAGTGTAAACAGTCATCATACTAAAAATACGGAAAAAAAGGAGATGGTGGATCAAGATCAGCATAAAAAAGGCAGCGCGTGCGCTGCCTTGATTCGGGATTAGTTTTTATCTTTTAAACTAAAGAGCAAATTCAATAAAATCGCAGCAAAGGTTGCGGTACCAATACCACCCAAGTTGAAATTTCCAAACAGCAGTTCAAAGTTACCTGCCCCGAGAATGATGGTCACTGATGCAACGATCAGGTTTTTATTATTAGAAAAATCGACCTTATTTTCGATCCAGATCTTCGCTCCTGCGATGGTAATCAAACCAAATACCACAATCGAAGCACCTGTCAGCACTGCAGTTGGAATGGTACTGATCACCGCACCAAACTTAGGTGAAAGTCCCAAGAAAATCGCAAATACCCCCGCGATCACAAACACGATGGTTGAATACACACGCGTGACTGCCATTACGCCGATATTTTCACCGTATGTGGTCATGCCCGGTGCACCAACACTGCCTGATAAGGTCGTGGCAACACCATCAGCCACAAATGCTTTGCCCAAATAAGGCGTCAGGTTTTCACCCGTCATCGCACCAACGGCTTTGATATGCCCGAGATTTTCTGCCACTAAAATCAGGGCAACAGGGGCAATAATCAACATGGCGTTGAGGTCAAAGGTCGGATTTGAGAAGCTTGGAATACCAAACCAAGGTGCAGCAGCAATTTGCGAGAAATCAATGGCTTTGCCGAGACCTAAACCATTGGTTGCTATGGCATAAATGGCATAGGCTATCAATAAACCAACCAAAAGTAATAAACGCTGTAATAAACCTTTGGTGAAAACGGCGATCAGACCCATACACAGTACGGTGATCAATGCCATCCACATCTCAAAAGGCTGACCTGCCACACTTTTAATGGTAATCGGCGCAAGGTTTAAACCAATAATCATCACCACAGCCCCTGTCACCACAGGCGGCATCAATTTTTCGATCCAGCGCGTCCCGGTCAACATGACGGCTAAACCAATCAAGGTATATAGTACCCCACAGGCGATAATACCGCCTAAAGCGACCGATAAATTGGGATTTGCACCTGAGCCAGTGATATGTCCAGTTGCGGCCGCAACGACGCCGATAAAAGCAAAGCTAGACCCCAAATAACTGGGAACGCGACCACCTGTCATCAGGAAGAACAGGATGGTACAAATCCCTGACATTAAAATGGCAAGGTTAGGACTAAAGCCCATCAACAACGGTGCTAGTACCGTCGCACCAAACATGGCAAATGCGTGCTGAACCCCTAACACCGCACTTTGTAAGGGCGGTAAATATTCATTGGTCGCAACAGGGCGATGATCAATCTTACCCTGATACGGCTGCCATTTTGGGAACCAACTTGACATAAATTAGACTCATAAGGAGATATCAGCGCGTATGATACTCTGTCTTAAATCGTGCTTTCACCTATATTGTTTTAAGAATCTTGGGGCGAACACTTTATCTATTTATATTTTTACCTTTTGGTAAAATACACTTCAAAATAACTTATCGGATTTATTATTTATTTTGGCTAAATTGTTTGAAAAGTTAAGCATCTTATTTTCAAAATAATATTTGAATTTTTTTTCTAAAATTTTATAAAAAATGGCATATTTTGCCAATTGAGCCATCAACAGCAGTGGTCTCTGTTGATGGCGCTGAGGAAAATGACCTATTAGCCCGTGTTGCGCAAGCCCGCAGCGATTCCCGCGATACTGACCATTAAGGCATGATCGACAGGGCTATGTTCGGTTTGATGTTCAGTCAAATATGCACGACGACGTTTCATCAATTCAGCTTGTAATAGATGCAGCGGCAGTAAATAGGGTTTACGTACCTGCATCGATTGATCTAGCACTTCATTATTACTGAGCAGTTTTGATTCACCTTTCAGGCTGAGTAAGGTATCGACTGCATTTTGTAATCGTTGACGTAGTTCAACACCCAATACTTTTAAGTCCTGATCTTGGGTGAGGTGTGATTCATAGTACAGTGCAATATCCGCATCGGATTTCGACAACACCATTTCCAACATATCAATTAAGGTTTGGAAATAAGGCCATTGCTCCAGCATCTCATCCAGTGTGTTTTTATGTTGCTCGTGTACTTGATTAATCGCCGTACCCGTTCCAAGCCATGCAGGTAACATCAAGCGAATCTGTGTCCATGCAAATACCCACGGAATCGCACGTAACGATTCAATCCCACCAGTGACTTTACGTTTCGCTGGACGAGAACCCAGTGGCAACATTTGCAACTCTAGTTCTGGGGTGACGGTACGTAGATAACGGACAAAATTTGGATTTTCACGCACGGTTTGACGATAGACCTGTACTGATAAATCTGTCATTTGATTCATCAAAGCACGCCATTCCTGCTTTGGTTCAGGTGGTGGCAACAAGGTTGCCTCAAGTGTCGCAGCGGTATAAATTTCTAAGTTTTGTAGTGCGATACCTTCCAATCCGAATTTAAATCGAATCATTTCACCTTGTTCAGTGACGCGAATCGCCCCAGAGATTGACCCCGGTGGCTGAGAAAATAAAGCTTGTTGAGTTGGAGCACCACCACGACTGATCGAGCCACCACGACCATGGAATAAGGTCAGTTGCACACCATGTTTTTTTGCAATGGCGGTCAGTTCTTCTTGCGCACGATACTGCGCCCAATTGGCTGACATAAATCCTGCATCTTTGGCAGAATCCGAATAGCCAATCATCACTTCATGTTTGCCTTGGATGTGCTGTTTGTACCAATCCATAGTGAATAAAGTATTCATGGTTTTGGCTGCGCCGTCCAAGTCCTTGAGCGTTTCAAATAATGGCACCACCCGTAAGGCTTGTTGAATGCCTGCTTCTTTTTGCAAAAGTAAAACCGCCAGTACATCGCTTGGGTATTCTGCCATTGAAATGATATAGGCACCTAAACTCTCACTCGGCTGTTCTGCCAAGGTACGCATGGTGGCAAAGACTTCGAGTACATCGGGATGCTGAATCAGGCTGCCTTCAGGTTCATCTAAAAATTTAGGCAATAATGGTCGTTTGCTTTGTAATTCCTGAATTAAAAAATTCTGCCGTGCTTGTTCGGTCCAAGATTCAAAATTACCTAAGCCTAAATATTCAGTAATGGCTGAAATGGCTTGGCGATGTCGTCCTGATTCTTGACGAATATCCAGTTTTAACAGTTCAATCCCAAAACAGTTGACCCGATAGATGAAGTCAAGCAATTGCCCGTTAGCGATTTCGGCTAGGTTGCTGTCCATCAACGAGCGATAACACAGCAGTAAAGGCGCGAGTAGCTCCTCTGTGGTTTTGATGATATTACTATCATCTGCCTCTTGACCTTGTAAGCGTTGCGCCAACCAATAACGGGTTGCTTTTAAGCGTTCGCGGGTACTGCGTAAATATTCACGATACGGTTCAGGATGTTCATAACCCAAAGCTTGGCTCAATTCTGCTGAGCAGCTTTGAATCGACAGTTCCCAACGCAGATTTTCAATATCACGCAGATATAAATCAGCCGCTTGCCAACGCGATAACCACAGCACTTCTTGGGTGACTTGATGGGTGACGTTCGGATTGCCATCACGGTCGCCCCCCATCCATGAGGCAAAACGGATCGGCGCAATGGTCATCGGTAATGCTTGTTCACAATGCTGTTGTGTCAATTCATTCAGTTCTCGAACAAATTTTGGTACAGCATTCCATAAGCTCTGCTCAATGGTGGCAAAGCCCCATTTTGCTTCATCCACAGGAGTTGGGCGGTGCTGGCGAATCTCATCAGTTTGCCAAGCGGAACTGACCAGTTGTTTGAGGGTGGCAACGCTGTGTTGGCGTTCTCTTGGTGTTAGCTTCTGTTGATCCAGTTGGGACAAACAATCAGTAATATCATCATATTTTTGAATCAAGGTACGACGGCTGATTTCGGTCGGATGAGCGGTAAGGACCAATTCAATTTTTAAATCACAAATTTGTTGGTACAGTTGTTGTGGACTGATCTTTTTGGCGTTGAATTTTTCAAATAAATGCGAGAGTGGATTTGGATTTGGGGCGTGCTCATCAAACTCAGCCTGACGACGGCTGCGTACTACGTGATATTGTTCAGCGATATTGGCAAAGTTGAGAAAATGAGAAAATGCGCGCGTCAGCGGCAAAATTTCTTCGTCTTTTAAGTTGAGAAACAATTGTTCAAGCTGTTTTTCTGCTTTGATTTGACCATCACGTGCGTCTTTGGCGAGGGTACGAATTTGCTCAACTTGATTAAACAATTCTTGCCCAGCATGTTGCTTTAAGGTTTCGCCAAGCAAATTGCCTAATAAGCGGACATCTTCACGTAATGGAGCAGTAATTTGCTGAACCATGCTATTTCTCCCTCAATCATCGCTTGTTATTGTCTAAAAAATCTTGTGCCGTATATGGCGCATGTCGAAAGTACCAGTGGCATACAACAGCACCACTGACTATTCGACTATAGCGTGATTGAGAGACAATCCAAGTGCAGAATGCAAGGAAATGTGAAAATTCTCTAAATTTTAGCTTGATATTTCAGCAAAAAAAGTACGATTGCTTGCTGAATGCTCTGATCGATTTCAGTGATTGTGGGTACTGCGTCTAAGCCCAATAAAACTCGATGGTGACGTGTACCTAACATCAGAGACAAGATTAATTCTGTTTGCGCAACTGGTTCATCTGCTTGAATGAATTTAAGCGCGATGGCTTGTTGAAAAAAATCACACCAGACATTGCACATGCGCGTATGTGAGGCATCAAAAAATTGTTGCGTTAATGGACTCTGCTCAGCGGCAAGCTCAAATAGAACTCGATCGAGTTTCAGTGCTTCAGGTAAATAAATAATACTTAAAGCACGGTGACACATTAAATACAGCGCTTGTTCAAAGTTGGTTTCAGCTGTGAGTACAAATTCTTTGGCGCAAATCGATTCTTCGCAGGTTTCTTCAATTGCACAAATAAACAAGTTGGCTTTATCTTGGAAGTGGTTATATACCGTGAGTTTGGTCACTCCCGCTTCTTTGGCGATTTGATTCATATTGGCTGCGTGATAGCCCAATTTTAAAAAAATAGATTTCGCAGCCTGTAATATTTTGGCTCTTTTCTCTAAATCTTTGGGGCGGCCGCTGCTGATTTGCACGTTATGTTCTCTTTTAATTTAATTCAAAATCAAAACACTAGATTTAATTTTTAATTAGTGTACTCATGGGTATATTAATTAAAAATTAAACAATTTATGATGGTTGCTGTCAATAGACTTTATTGTGCCTTAAAAAATCAATTTGAATAAGAGCGAAACAGAGATGAATCTGCTAAATCATGTAATTGTGGGGTTGCTTGTCCTCAGCAGTGTCACTTTATCAGCATGCCAAAAAGAAGTTCCCAAGACCGAGGAAATTCCTTATGTCATGGTGACCCAACCGAGTCGTAATCACACCGATCAAAAAAGCTATGCAGGTGATGTACAGGCAAAACAACAAACAGCATTGGCGTTCCGCGTTGGGGGACAGGTAACGGAGCGTTATGTCGATGTGGGTGATCGAGTCAAGGTTGGGCAAGTCTTAGCAAAACTCGATGTAAAAGATGCGCAATTGCAAATGAACGCAGCCAAGGCACAATTGGAAAGTGCACAGGCAGCAGCTAAAATTGCCGCTGAAGAATATCAACGTTATCAACAATTGTTACCCGTCAATGCCGTCAGTCGCTCACAATTCGATGCGGTAAAAAATCAACACGAATCTGCACAAGCGAACTTACAACAAGCACGCTCGAATTACCAAGTTTCTGCCAATCAAACGGGATATAACCAGCTCATTTCCAATAAAAATGGAGTCATTACCGAGCGTCAAATTGAAACGGGACAAGTGGTCGCCGCAGGACAGGCGGCCTATCAGTTGGCGATTGATGGCGAGCGTGAGGTGGTTTTTGGTGTGCCTGAACAAGCAGTGGGTGACATCAAAGTCGGTCAAGCGGTTTGGGTAACCTTATGGTCTCAGCCAGAAGCTCGTTTTGCTGCAAAAGTTCGTGAAGTTTCACCCGCAGCAGCTCAATCACGGACATTTACTGTCAAAGTTTCACTGCTTGAAGGTCAGTCCAGTATTCAGCTTGGACAAAGCGCCCGCGTATTTTTTGTCAGTCAGGACAGCAATGTTTTGAGTGTGCCGTTGTCGAGTGTCACCGCGACAGATCAGCAAGCTTATCTATGGGTGGTCAATGCCAATCAAACCTTACGTAAAGTTCCTGTCACTTTAGGTACTTATGGACGTGACAGTGTGCCGATTTTATCCGGTTTAAAAGCAACCGACTGGGTGGTGGTTGGGGGCGTACATTTGTTGCGTGATCAGCAAAAAATTCATCCGATTGATCGTGAAAATCGCGAAGTTAGCATAAAAGCGGGAGGTTAATCATGAAATTTAACCTTTCGGAATGGGCCTTAAAAAATAAAGGGATTGTGCTGTACTTTATGCTGCTATTGGGCATTGTCGGCGTGATGTCTTATTCCAAACTGGCGCAAAGTGAAGATCCACCGTTTACCTTTAAAGTGATGGTGGTACAAACCTTCTGGCCTGGGGCAACCGCCAAAGAAGTCTCGACACTGGTCACAGATCGGATTGAAAAAGAATTGATGACCACGGGTCAGTATGACCGCATCATGGCCTACTCACGTCCCGGAGAGTCCTTGGTGACTTTTGTGGCGAAGGACAGCCTGCCATCGAGTCAAATTCCTGATGTCTGGTATAACGTGCGCAAGAAGGTCAATGATATTCGCTCAGAACTGCCTAGTGGTGTGCAAGGTCCTTTTTTCAATGATGAGTTCGGTGATACCTTCGGCAATATCTATGTGCTGACAGGCAAAGATTTTGATTATGCCGTCATGAAAGAGTATGCCGACCGTTTGCAACTGCAATTGCAACGGGTCAAGGATGTGAGCAAGGTCAATTTAGTCGGCTTGCAAGATCAACGCATTTGGATTGAACTGTCCAATACTAAAGCCGTGCAACTCGGTGTTCCTGTCACTGCGATTCAGGAAGCGATTCAAAAACAAAATGACATGGCCAGTGCAGGTTTCTTTGAAACGGGCACAGATCGTATCCAACTTCGCGTCAGTGGACATTTACACAGCGTCGAAGATTTGAAAAAAATGCCACTGTTAGTGGGTGATAAAACCATTCAATTGGGCGATGTGGCAGATGTCTACCGCGGTTTCAGCGAACCTGCTCAGCCAAGAATGCGCTTTATGGGCGAAAATGGCATTGGGATTGCGGTCTCGATGCGTAAAGGCGGCGATATTATCGCACTGGGTAAAAACCTAGAAACCGAATTTAACCAGCTACAAAAAAGCCTGCCTTTGGGTATGAAACTGCAAAAAGTGTCAGACCAACCCGTGGCGGTGCAACGCAGTATTCAAGAGTTTTTAAAAGTGTTGGCTGAAGCGGTGATTATCGTTTTATTGGTCAGTTTCTTTTCTTTGGGTTTCCGTACGGGTTTAGTGGTTGCACTGTCGATTCCTTTAGTTCTTGCGATGACTTTTGCAGGAATGTCTTTATTTGATGTTGGGTTACATAAGATTTCGCTTGGTGCATTGATTCTTGCATTGGGGCTGTTGGTGGATGATGCCATTATCGCGGTTGAAATGATGGCGATTAAAATGGAGCAGGGCTACAGTCGGCTCAAAGCCGCAGGCTTTGCATGGCAAAGCACAGCCTTTCCAATGCTGACAGGAACACTGATTACCGCAGCAGGATTCTTACCGATTGCGACAGCACAATCAGGTACGGGCGAATACACGCGCTCCATCTTCCAAGTGGTGACCATTGCCTTGGTAGTGTCATGGATTGCAGCGGTTTTATTTGTGCCCTACTTGGGTGAAAAATTACTGCCCGATTTTAGCAAGCAACAGCAAAAAGCGGCATGGTATCTACGCTTATGGGCGAGATTGCGTAAACAACCTGCACCTGTGGTACAGGCACATGCAGGGCAGCATGATCCATACCAGACCAAGTTTTATCAGTCTTTCCGCCATGTGGTCGAAATCTGTATTACCTATCGTAAGACGGTGATCGCCATTACCGTTGGGATTTTTGTGCTGTCGGTGATGATGTTTAAACTGGTTCCCCAACAATTCTTCCCGCCGTCAAACCGTGCGGAAATTTTGGTGGATATAAAACTAGAAGAGGGTGCTTCACTGACGGCAACTGAACAAGCTGTGCAAAAGGTGGAACAATTCCTATCTAAACAAGACGGGATTGATAATTATGTGGCCTATGTCGGCACAGGGTCACCACGCTTTTATCTACCATTAGACCAACAGTTGCCACAAGCAAGCTTTGCTCAATTTGTGGTATTGGCTTCCTCTTTGGATGATCGGGACGAGATTCGCCGTTCTTTAGAGACACAAATTAAAGCCTTATTGCCTCAGGTAAGGACGCGTGTTTCTTTATTGGAAAATGGTCCACCTGTAGGTTATCCATTGCAATACCGCATCTCGGGGGAAGATTTGGGCACGGTACGTCAATGGGCACAGCAGGTTTCTAAAGTTGTGAGTGAAGATCCAAATACCACCAATGTACATTTGGATTGGGGCGAGCCAAGCAAAATCATTGCGATTGAAATTGACCAAGATCGTGCGCGGCAATTGGGCGTTTCTAGTGTTGATTTAGCCAACTTCTTGAATGCTTCGATAACGGGTACCGTCATGAATCAATATCGTGAAAAACGAGAATTGATTGAGATCCGTTTGCGTGGTGATCAAACCGAGCGTGCAGAAGTGGCTTCTTTGGCCAGTTTGTCTGTTCCAACCAGCAATGGTACGACTGTGCCATTGGCACAAATCGCACAAATTGAATCACGTTTTGAAGAAGGTTTAATTTGGCATCGTAACCGCCTGCCAACCATTACGGTACGGGCTGATATTCGAACCCAGTTACAACCTGCAACTGTGGTTCAACAATTGGCTGATCCGATGCAAGCGATACGTGCAGAGTTACCAAGTGGCTATCTGCTCGAGGTCGGTGGAACGATAGAAGAGTCTGCACGCGGCCAAAGTTCCGTCAACGCGGGTATGCCGTTATTTTTGGCGGTGGTGATGACACTATTGATGATTCAGTTACGCAGTATGTCTAGAGCAACGATTGTCTTATTAACCGCACCGTTGGGTTTGATCGGGGTAGTGGCTTTTCTATTATTGTTCAACAAACCGTTTGGTTTCGTTGCGATGCTAGGAACGATTGCACTTTCTGGAATGATCATGCGAAATTCGTTGATTTTGATTGATCAAATTGAGCAAGACATACAAGCAGGGCACGCTGCATGGGATGCCATTATTGGCGCGACCATGCGTCGTTTTCGTCCCATCGTCCTCACTGCACTGGCTGCGGTGTTGGCGATGATTCCTTTATCCCGCAGTATTTTCTTTGGTCCAATGGCGGTTGCGATTATGGGCGGATTGATTGTTGCGACTCTACTGACCTTATTTTTCTTACCTGCACTGTACGCAGCGTGGTTTAAGGTCAAGAAAACAGCAGATCTAACATAATTATTTTGTGAATAGAGGTGCGAAATATTGAAAATTTCAATATAGTAGCATCTATATTTAAGACCAAAAAAATAATGGAATTCCATTGCATGGCTGATTTGGCAAAATGTGATGAATGAGGTGATATAGCGCATGGGGCAAGGTAATATTGAGCAGCATCGCCGATACGTGGCGATTTCTTACGTGTTCATGTTTCTTGCATTATTTACAATCGTGTTTGCCGCTTTTGCATATGTATTAGCGCGAAAAGTTGCAGTTGTGGATAATGCTGAGGTGTGGATACATGCGCACGCACTTTGGATTATGCGTAATGTGCTGTTATTTATTCTCATGGCCTTATTTGCAGCGCTATGGTTTATCCCACTGTTCTTTGTTGCGTGGGATAGCACGCTCTGGGTCACAGCGACAACGGTCACAGGTGTGGTATTTAGTCTGATTGCATGGTTGTTTTTGTTAAATGCATGGCTAAAAGGTGTTGCTAAGTACTTTAAAAATAAAGCTGTTTTCTAATTTTGTCTTTTTTTTATGGTATTAGACCTTGTAAAAATATCGTACAGCCCCTATTAAGGCTCTGTTGGCTTTTATAAATAAAATGCCAGCAGAGCCTATTTGTTTGTAGAAATTGAATTAATTCCGTGAGGAGCACCGCCAACCATGGCTAAACGTGATTATTATGAGGTTTTAGGCGTTTCGAAAACCGCAGGTGATGATGAGATCAAAAAAGCCTATCGTAAGTTGGCGATGAAGTATCACCCAGACCGTAATCCAGACAACCCTGAAGCTGAAGACAAATTTAAAGAAGCCTCTGAAGCTTATGAAGTGCTTTCCGATAGTGAAAAGCGCAGCATGTATGATCGTGCTGGACATAGCGCTTTCGAAGGTGGTTTCGGCGGCGGTGGCGGTGGTTTCGGCGGATTTAGCGCAGAGGATATTTTTAGCCAGTTTGGCGATATCTTTGGTGGTGCTTTTGGTGGCGGTGGTCGTCAACAACAGCGTCAACGCCGTGGTTCAGACCTTCGCTATGTCATGGAACTCACGCTTGAGGAAGCCGTTAAGGGGATTAAAAAGACCATTACCTTTACTGCGCCAGCCCCTTGTGATGTCTGTGATGGTAAAGGATCTAAAAACCCGAATGATGTAGAAACCTGCCGTACCTGTCACGGTGCAGGTCAAGTGCGTATGCAGCAGGGTTTCTTCTCTGTTCAGCAAACCTGTAGCACCTGTCGTGGTCAAGGTAAAATCATTAAGAATCCATGTCATGCATGTCATGGTTCAGGTGTTGCTGATCGTCAGCAGACCCTAGAAGTGACCATTCCTGCAGGGGTAGACAATGGTGATCGCGTACGCTTAACCGGTAAAGGTGAAGCCATTCGTGATGGCCAGTCAGGTGATTTGTACGTTGAAGTTGTGGTACGTGAACACGAAATCTTCCAACGTGATGGCGCTGATCTGTATATGGATGTTCCTGTCAGTATCGCGGATGCTGCTTTGGGTAAAGAGCTTGAGATTCCAACCCTTGATGGCCGTGTCAGCCTAAAAATTCCTGAAGGTACGCAAACGGGTAAAATGTTCCGTTTACGCGGCAAAGGTGTCCGTCCAGTGCGCAGCAGTATGCAAGGTGATTTACTGTGCCGTATTGTGATTGAAACGCCTGTGAACTTAACCAGCCGTCAGCGTGAGTTGTTAAAAGAATTACAGATTTCTTTTGATGGTGAAGACAGTACTTCTTCTCCAAAGAAAAAATCATTCTTTGATCGTCTATTTGATTAATCGACATCAACAGAAAAAACCTGCTTCGGCAGGTTTTTTTGTGGGAATTTTTTAGGAACTTAAGGTTCTTTGATTTATAAGAAATTATAACCAGCATTTACTATTGTGCTGGCGGCATGGATGCCGCCCGTTTGGCTGTGGTATCAGGGAAGTACCATCAGCCAAACAGAGGATTTTTGTTTACTTTTGATCCTTCAAAAGTAATAAATTGCCTATACAAAAGATATCTGCTGATTTCTTACTTATGAGGCTGTATAGGCTTAACGGAGTCGTGCCGAGTTCTCATCCTATTTTAGGATAAGCCACTATGTCTTGCACTTCAGTTGAAATATATTTCAACTTCGTTCAGGCTCGACCTGAGAAGCGTTTAAAGCTTCGCAAGTGTTTCGGCAAAATTAGGCAAAACCTGAGGTACGAATAGCAGAGATTAATAATCTCTGCCGTACCGCAAGGCGAAAAGCTATGCTTGAGTATGAACTATGCACTCCGTTTGTCTTGCGCTACGCTAAAGCTATAATCGCTTTAGCTTGCTCAGGTTGTGGATGACGTTATTGAGTATCATATTTCAGACGAGATTTTATATTGAACTCAGGTTATAGTACGAAACATGAAACACAAACTTTGGGAAAAATTATGTCAACTTCTCCACGCATAGGAATCTTGGGTGCAGGCGGACGCATGGGGCGTATTCTGATTCAAGCTGTGCAACAAGCAGGCTATCAACTTGCAGCCGCAGTTGAGCGTCCTGAAAGCAGCTTGGTCGGTGCGGATGCAGGCGAGCTTGCAGGTGTGGGTAGCATCGGTGTCAAGGTGGTGGGAAGTTTGAGTGAAGTTTTAAAAGACTGTGATGTGGTGATTGACTTTACCGCACCTGTGGCAACCGAACAGCATCTTAAATTATGTCGTGAAGCAGGCGTTGCGATGGTGATTGGCACTACGGGCATGTCAGATGAACAGAAGGCATTTTTAGACGAATCAGCGACACAAACACCTGTTGTGTACGCAGCCAACTACTCTGTTGGGGTCAACGTTTCAATTAAACTATTGGAATTGGCGGCTCAAGTGTTTGGTGATACGGTCGATATTGAGATTATTGAAGCGCACCATCGCCATAAAGTCGATGCACCTTCTGGTACTGCATTTATGATGGGTGAGGCGATTGCGGATACCTTAGGGCGTAACTTAAAAGAAGTTGCTGTCTATGGTCGTGAAGGCTATACCGGCCCACGTGATCGTCAAACCATTGGTTTTGAAACCATTCGTGGTGGTGATATCGTGGGTGAACACACAGTGATGTTTATTGGTGAAGGTGAGCGTGTTGAAGTGACGCACAAAGCCACCAATCGTATGAACTTTGCTTCTGGTGCTGTGCGTGCTGCTGCATGGGTGGTGGGACGTGAAGCACGTAAATATGACATGAAAGATGTTTTAGGTTTTAACGATATTCAAGTATAAAATTTTACTTTTTTGCACTATAAAAAGAGCTTGTTGAGCTTTGCATCCAGACCAAAGTTCAGCAAGTTCTCACCATCATTAAAACAATTGAGCATGACATGAATAAAAAACAGATTGTTCTTGCTGCGCTACTGAGTATCACCAGCGTAGTTGTAAGTGCGACAGCAGAAACTGCAAAACTTAGCCTACATCGCAATGATATTAAGGTTTGGACCTATCAAACAGAAAATAATCCTGTGTTTCAGTATAAAGCTGAAACCACGTTTGATGTACCGCTAGAGCGTGCGGTGGCAGTGGTACTGGATGTGGAGCGTACACCGAAATGGGTACCTTATGTCGGTAAAGCACAACTGTTGTCTCGTGACGAGAAAAAAGGTGAATTTATTCTGTACATGGTGCTGGATTTTCCCTTTCCGCTCAAAGACCGTGATGTGGTGATTAAAGGTAAAATGAGTAAAAATGCGGATGGTAGCATTAGTATTAAGAATCAAGCGATTAAGTATGATTATCCTGAACAGCCTGACATTATCCGCTTGAGTCGCTATGAGGGGGATTGGACTTTTCAGAAAGTCGCGGAAAATAAGGTCAAAGTTTCCACCAGTGGTTATGCAGATCCAGCAGGGGCGATTCCGTTGAGTTTTGTCAATATGTTTGTACAGCAACAGCCTTATCAAATGCTGATGAAAATGAAAAAAGAAGTGCATCATCCATTATATAAACAACCGAAATTACCTGATTTGTTGAAATAAAAAATACCTGATTTATGATTTAAATCAGGTATTTTTTTAATTTAAGCTTGAGGGCATTGATGATATTGGACGTTGTGTTTGCGTGAGAGTTTGATTTGAATGAACACCAAGATTAAACCAATGCCTGCTAATACCGCACCGATCATGGAAACCGCGGCATAGTTTAAACCGAGACTAAGTACTATCCCACCTGCGGCCGCACCAATGGCATTGCCCAGATTAAATGCGCCAATATTGACTGAAGATGCGAGTCCTGATGCTTCATGGGCAACGGACATTACCCGCATTTGTAAGGGTGGAACAATCGCAAAGGCTGCTGCACCCCAAACCACCAAACCAATCGCAGCACCCAGCTGAGTTTGTGCGAGGATCGGGAAAATGAGCATCAGTACGATCAATAACAGCAAGAAGCCAATTAAGGTCTTATCAATCGATAAATCAGCAAATTTACCACCGAAATGATTACCCACTGAGAAACCAATCCCGATGAGGACCAGCATCATGGTAATAAAGAATGGTGATGCTTGAGTGAACTCAACTAGACTTGGCGCGATATAGGTATATAGGGTAAACATCGCTGAAGCCCCAAACACGGTGGTGAGCAATGCCAATACCACTGGGAGTCGACTTAGCACGCTGAGTTCCATTTTTATATTGGGTTTTTGTCCAACAGAGCCAACAGGCAGGGCTTTCCAAAGCGATAACATAGTGATAATGCCGAGTACAGAAATCGCAAGGAAAGACATTCGCCAACCGATATTTTGCCCCACCCACGTCGCAAGTGGTACACCTCCGATATTGGCAATGGTGAGTCCCATGAACATGGTTGCAACCGCACTGGCCTGTTTATGTGTTGGAACGACACTGGCGGCAACCACGGAGCCAATGCCGAAGAATGCGCCATGATTCAGACTGGTGATCAGGCGTGCGCCCATGAGGCTCGTATAATTGGGAGCAAACGCTGCGATCAGATTACCGATGGTAAAGATCGCCATCAATAGAATGAGTGCATTACGACGAGCAAAGCCGCCGAACCACAAGGTCATGATTGGCGCACCAAGCATCACGCCCAATGCATAACCTGTGATCAGCATGCCTGCACTGGGGATGGACACGCCAAGATCGTTGGCAATATTGGGCAATAGCCCCATAGGCGAGAACTCTGTCGTACCGATTGCGAATGCACCAATCGCCAGTGTCAGTAAAGGAAGATTAATATGACGGCTCATATTATTGATCCCATTCAGGCGCAAATGCTTCAGGACTGACCTCGCGGCCATTACGTTCAAGTTGTGCAATCATCCGCATTTCTTCAATACTGAGCTGTAGTTGTTGTGCTTTCAAATTGCTAATCAGATTTTCACGTTTGGTTGAAGATGGGATCACCGCATAACCCTGTTGTAATGCCCAAGCCAATGTCACTTGTGCTGTGGTTGCCTGATGCCGTGCGGCGATTTCAAGTAGGATCGGATCATTTAGCACTTTGCCATAGGCAAGTGTCATATATGAGGTCACATCAATGTTTTGTTCAGCCAGATAATTGACCAAGTTTTGGTTCTGTAAATAAGGGCTTAATTCAATTTGATTGGTGGCAATGTGTTCTGCCCCAATGCTTTCAATTGCTTGCTGGGTTAAGGCAATATTGAAATTTGAGATACCAATCTGCTTGGTTAAACCTTTCTGCTTCGCTTCCAAAAGCAATTGCATCACGGTGGGAATAGAGACACCCAATCGCGGAGCAGGCCAATGAATCAAGGTCAAATCAACGGCATCAGTGCGCAGCTTTTGTAGGCTTTCTTTTAAACTTGGAATAAGTTTATCTTCTGCAAAATTATCGACCCAGATTTTTGTGGTTAAGAACACATCTTGGCGTGCAACCCCACTTTCAGCGATTGCTTGCCCGACTTCGGCTTCATTTTCATAAATTTGTGCGGTATCAATCGCACGATAGCCGACATCCAAGGCCGTTTTAACAGAATCAATCACTACTTGATCTTTAAGACGGAAAGTACCTAAACCAAATTGTGGGATATGCATATTATTCACCTTATCTTGTTTTGCTCAACTGAGCGTATTTAGTTTATAGGTGCAATTCTGCGACGATTATTGTTGCTAAAAAATACAGGAATTTGCAAAATATAGTTGATTAATTATCAATAATTGAGCGTTGCAATGAAATCAACAATAGAGGAACTGGTTGCTTTTATTAGTATTGTGGACACGGGTTCTTTTATTGCTGCCGCAGAAAAATTAGGGCAAACCTCATCTGGGCTGAGTCGTTCGTTAAGCCGTTTAGAAGCAAAACTAGAAGTGACTTTGGTCGAGCGAACCACACGTAAATTAAAACTTACCCAAGAAGGGCAACAGTTTCTCGATCATGCCCGTAAAATACTCAATGACTTAAATGCCGCAGAAGAGGCTTTACAACGATCAGATCAAGCGACTTCTGGTTTGATACGGATTGATTCCGCGACGCCTTTTATCTTGCATGTGATTGCGCCGTTGATGCATGGATTTAGACAACGCTATCCCAATATTGAAATAGAAATAAACAGCAATGATTTGGTGATTGATTTACTCGAACATAAAACCGATGTGGCATTCCGTTTCGGCGAACTGCATGATTCAAGTTTACATGCCAAATTGGTGTGTAAAAGCCGAGTCTATATTGTTGCCAGCCCTGACTATCTGAAACGTAAAGGCAGACCAGATCAGCCAAAACAACTGTCTGATCATGATCTGATCGGCTTTACTCGCCCTGCTTATATCAATACATGGCCGATTAAAGTGGATCATGCGTATTTCTTGGCAAAAGCTCAAATTAAGGCATCTAGCGGGGAGACCGTGCGACAATTATGCTTGCGGGGGCAGGGAATCGCACGGCTATCAGAATATGAGATATGGAAAGACCTAAAAGAAGGTCGTTTAGAAGCGCTATTTGAGGATCAAATTGAGCATTCATACCAAAGCATCCATGCGGTTTATTATCAACAAGAACATCTGCCGAAGCGTGTCCGTTTATTTATTGAGTTTTTGACTGAGCAATTAAGTCAGGGCTTTTCGGTTTGCCAATAGCCTCATTCTGAAGTTGTACATTCAAGACTGGAACTAATACACCTTTGGCTTGGATGACTGAAACCATAATCTGCTGATTTTTTAAAGTACATTCAAGTTCAACGGTAGGCAAATATAGACCCGACAAAATCAGCCCATTTTCATTGGGTTTTTTATAGGTCAATTTGAGCGTATGTTGCTGTTCCTGTGTCGGACCTTGTTCAAGTTTCCAAAACTCATAGCTCTGCTGGTTTTGCGTGATTAAATACCCCTCAACAAGTCTTTTACAGACCTGTTGCTGTTGATAAGCATTCTGATCGGTAAATTGGCAGCCCGTAAATAGGATGCTACATACTATAAATAAGAGTTTATTTTTCATTGCCTTATCCTCCTGTAGTTGATTTTTATAGCTTAATGGTGTTGTATAAACCAATACAGATACAGAAATTTTTAAAAAAGCAGTACAGAAAATGACTTTTCAATATCAACGCCTTGCAGAACAGCTTGCACACAAAATTTATCAGCATGAATTACAACCACAACATAAGTTGAGTTCTTTAAGAGAATTTGCACGTCAGCAAAAAGTGAGTTTAAGCACTGCACAACAATGCTATGAATTGTTGGAAGCAAGAGGATTGATTTATGTGAAAGCAAAATCTGGCTATTTTGTCAGCTCAAGGCAATATCAAAGTCCCATTCCAGATAGCCCTCAATTTGAATCAATGGCTCGACAAGTTTCTAATTTGGATTTGCAGAATCAAATTCAGACTGCCTCAATTCAAAGTCATTTAACCCCATTAGGTGCGATTCAACTTTCTCCGCATTTGATTCCTGTCGATGGTTTGCGCCGTTCTTTGCAACGAGCGTTGAAGCATTGTCAGCCTGAAGACTTTTTGTATTGCAATAAACAGGGGCATGAGCAATTACGTCAGGCACTCTCTGACCACTGGCGTGAGGATGGGGTGTACATCGCAGCCGACGATATTTTTATTAGCAATGGTTGTTTGCCTGCGATTTCTTTACTGATTCAACAGATGAGCAAAGAAGGCGATAGCATCATGATTCCAACGCCGACTTTTAATGGTCAGTTGCAGTTGCTTGCAGGGTTGAAACGCAAAATTATCGAAATTCCTGCGGATCATCGAGGTATTGACTTAGAGCGCTTAGAATTCTTTATGCGGCAGGGCAGTGCCAAGCTATGTTTGTTGACTGCCAATTTTCAAAATCCACTGGGCTATTGTTTAAGTAATCAACAGAAACAGCGGATTGCTGAGCTGGCTGAGCAGTATCAATGTTTTATTCTGGAAGATGATATTTATGCCGAATGTAGTTATCAAAAAGAACGTCCATTACCGATTCGGCACTGGGATCGAAAAGGCTACGTGATTTTGTGTGGTTCGGTGTCGAAATCCCTATCCAGTGCCTACCGTGTCGGCTGGTTTTGCTTGGGGCAACAACTTGAGCATCTACGCCCTCAATTTTTGGCGAATAATATTGGGGTGAATACACCTTTACAGCTTGGGTTGGCAGATTTTATTTATAGTCGTGCTTATCGCGAGCATTTAGATCAGTTGAGACCTAGGTTGATGCAGCAGGTGGAACAGTATCGTGCCTGTATTCTAGAGACCTTTCAAGGCATTCCAATTGCATTAAGCCAATCTCTAGGCGGTTATGCTTTGTGGATGCAATTGCCAACTACGATTACAGGTTTGGAGCTGTATTATTTGGCGCAAAGCAAGGGCATTAATATTGTACCTGGAGAGGTATTTGGTGAAGATCAGCGCTATCAACATTATCTACGCTTAAATGCAGGGCATGCCTTTACAGAAGAAATCCGCCAAGCGATTCAACAGTTGGCGGATTGGGTTAGACAGAGTTTGAAGCCAGCTTTGAGTTAGTCAAAGTCGGCTTTCAGCACGACGCGGTAACGTGCTTGACCTGAATGAAGTCGCTCAATCGCATCATTGAGTTGAGACATTGGGAATAACTCAATTTGCGGTGCAATCTGTTTACGTGCTGCGAACTGTAGTAGTTGACGCAGTGCCAAAGGAGAACCTGTTGGCGAGCCAGTGACGGATTTTGCACCATCAATCAGCGAACCGACCGATACAGGTACAGGTTCCAAGGTAAGGCCGAGGAAATGTAAGCTGCCATTGGGTGCAAGGGTACTCAAATAAGCTTGCCAATTCAGCGTTACATTTACCGTGCTAAGTAATAAATCAAATTTACCACGTTGGGCTTTGATCGCTTGCGCATCACGGCTATTCACCACATGGTCTGCGCCCATAGCTTTGAGTTCTTCGGTTTTCTCAGGATTGGAACTGAATGCAGTAATTTCACAGCCCCACGCTTTGAGTAATTTAATCGCGATATGACCTAAGCCACCGATACCAATCACCCCGACATGATGTGTCGCCTGAATCTTATGTTTGAGTAGAGGATCAAAAACCGTAATTCCACCACAAAGCAATGGTCCTGCGCTTTCAGGATCTAAATCGTCAGGAAGAGGGATCACCCATTGCCAACCTGCACGGACTTTCTCAGCAAATCCACCAGCATGCCCGACGATGGTCGCCACGTTTTCACCTGTACAGAGAACTTGATTTCCGCCGATACAAGGATCGCAGGCTTGGCAGCTTTCAGCGGTCCAGCCAATGCCGACACGTTGACCGATTTTGAGTCCTTTGGCTTCTGAGCCAAGTGCAACAATGCTGCCAATAATTTCATGCCCTGCAACAGCAGGATAGCTTGTTGAGCGCCAATCATTATTAATCACAGACAGGTCGGAATGGCACAGACCACAGTATTCCACTTTGACTTCGACTTGATGCGCTTGTAATTCACCTGCATCAAATTGGTAAGGAACCAGTTGTTCTCCTGCTTGCATTGCAGCATAAGCACGAATGAGGTTATTGCTCATAGCAACTCCTATTGAAGGAAAATTTGAAAGAAACTATTTAAAATGGCAGTCATTTTCGTGGTCATTGACCATACCTACAGCTTGCATAAAGGCATAGCAGGTGGTTGGGCCTACAAACTTAAAACCACGTTTTTTCAGTGTCTTGGAAAGTGTTTGACTGATCTCAGTTTGCGCAGGGGCTTCACGATAATTCGCAACATCATTCTCTAAGATCTGCTGATCAACAAAGCTCCATAGCCAAGATGCGACATCATCAACTTCATCTTTGAGCTTGAGCCAAGCAATGGCATTGTCTCGGATCGCTTTGAGTTTGCCCAAATGACGAATTAAACCAGCATCGCTGAGTTTGTTTTCAAGTTGATCATCTGTCAGTGCGGCGATTTCTGTAATCGGAAATTGGAAAAAATGTGAGCGATAGTTTTCACGTTTTTTCAGTACGGTAATCCATGATAAGCCTGCTTGTTGTCCTTCGAGACAGAGCATCTCAAATAAGCGGGCTTCATCATGCTCAGCTTTGCCCCATTCTTCATCATGGTAAGCGATATAGAGTGGATCGTTAGAGCACCAACCACAGCGTTGAGGGGACATGAAACCACTCCTTATTTTTTATGAAATTCGTTTTTGATGGGTTTTTTTTAAGAATCTTTGTGATGTCTTGTTGAATCATTATTGGATTCTATCATCAGCCCACATGATCATGCACTTTAGTTGAAATATATTTTAATTTTGTTCAGACATGATCTGAAAAGTAGTCAAAGCTTCGCAAGTTTTTCAGGGTGAGATGTAGCATCCATGCCATCTCTATAATCATTGTTCGCTGCTCGGTTTTAATCGATTTAATTAAATTTTAAATACCAGCCATTCATCAGCATGTGTATCCCAATAATACAATTCAGCGCTGTCTAAATCCGCAAATTTAAGCCAAAAGTCTTTGCCTGTTTTATCTGCAAAGCCCGTACTAATCAATAATGCATCTTCAGTGATTTCCATGATCCAGCCTTGATAACTGGTTCCATTGATGATGATTTTTTGCTGATTTCCAGACTCTGCAAATTCAACCAGCCGTTCGATTAATACTTCTGACATTGCGTGTTCCTAACGTAAATAAGGGTATGGATTGACTGCACCACGTCCTTTGCCATTTAAATAAATGCCATAGTGCAAATGTGGGGCAGTGTGGCGTGCATTGCCCGTGTTGCCGACATAGCCAATAAAGTCACCTTTACGGACATAATCGCCAACATTGAGACCACGTTTATGCCCATTTAAATGTGCGTAATAATGCCATGAGCCTGCTGGTCCACGGATCCAAATGACTTTGCCACCGAGATTATTATTGCGTAAATCAGCGACCAGCCCATCGGTTGCACTATACACTTTCGTACCACGCTCTGCCATGATATCAATGCCTTCATGGCTACGACCTTGGCTACGCGCAGCACCCCAAGTATCTCGTAATTCACTACGGCTTACTCCTTTAACAGGGATGGGCAAGCGACTGTCTAAACGCATTGTTTGAAGTTTGTTCAGTTGCGCACTTGGCAATGGTGTTGGTTTTTTTGGGGTAGTGCTACACGCTGAAAGAAACACCATGAATACACCAAGAACCGTATAGCGGATTGGATGATGCACATCAACTCCTTGTCATTGGACAGATCATCATTTACTTAATGTCTTCTGCCTTTGGTTTCGCAGTAATCAATTTTTTCATGGCTGTAGGAACACCTTTGGCAATCGCAGCGGCAGGGTTTAACCAGATACCACCGAGTTCGATACTGAGTTGTTCCTTTTGATCATGTTCCACGTGGAACAGTTTTTCATGCAATAGCCAAGTAAAGTGAGTGAAACTATGGCTTATTTGTACAGATGATACTTGAGCTTGAAGTTTGAAGTGTCGCTCAATCTGTTGTAATTCGGTTGCTTGCTCAATAATGGGTAAGCAATATAAGCCACCCCATAAACCGTGGGATTCACGTTGCTGCCATAACCATTCATCACCTGATTGGATCAGCAGCACATCAGCCGTTTTGACAGGGATAGGCTTTTTGGCTTTTTTAAAAGGAAGCTGTTGTTCTAAGCCTTGTTGATAGGCTTGGCAATGTTGTTGCATTGGGCAATATAAACACAATGGTTTCTTCGGTGTGCAAACGGTTGCACCCAAATCCATAATCGCTTGGGTATAGTCGTGGTTGCGTTGCTGCGGACATAGCTGCTTTGCAATGTTCCATAAAGCACGCTCATGCACTGGCTTAGACAAATCATCTTCGATTGCAAAGAACCGTGCTAAAACGCGTTTTACATTGCCATCCATAATTACGCCATATTGGCGTAATCCGAGTGACATCAGCGCACCTGCGGTAGACGGACCGATACCAGGGAGTTCGATCCATTGTTCTAAGGTTTCAGGGAATTTACCTTGTTGACTGACGATCGCTGCGGCTTTGTGTAGGTTACGCGCACGGGCGTAATAACCTAATCCTGCCCAGTACGGAGCAACATCATCCCAACTGGCTTGACCAAGGGTATCTACGGTTGGGAAGCGCTCAATAAAGCGATCGAAATATTGTAGAACGGTTTTGACTTGGGTCTGTTGTAGCATGATTTCTGATACCCAAACTTTGTAGGGATCATCCGCAACTTGCCAAGGTAAATCATGGCGACCGTGTTGATCGTACCAAGTCAGCAGTGCATCGGCAAATGAGAAATCAGGCATGAATCAGAACATTAAAAAGCAGAAGGATAGTATAGCGGAAATAGAACGACGTTCTAATTTAAATTCTCTTAAACATTTGCTGATCTAAGCCGAAACAATTACTTGTGGGTAGGCGGCATGTAACTTTTTCATCAGCCTGCGGCTCGCCTTACTTTTCAAGGATGAAAAGTAAGCAAAAATCCTTTGTTGGACTGACATTGCATCCTGAGCAATTTTAAAGCAACCCTTTGAAAGCAGCGCAAGGCATTCCAATAGGCGGCATTCATGCCGCCTTTGCACGAGAAAATGTTATCGAGGGTTTAGATATCAAGATGATGTTAACTAGGATTTAAGTTTTGAAAAATCATCTAGCCAATTATTTACCGATTATTTTAAATGTTTATCCAGCAACTCATACATCGCTTCAAGACCTTGACGCTCTGCTTCAGCGTTATAGCCCAAATCAACATTGTTGGCTTTGGCACGTTCATCAGCAAGTGGATTACTGAAACCATGTTTAGCATCTTCAAAGATGATCACCTCATGATCTACGTGAGCATCGTGCATTTCCTGACGGAAACTTGCCACGTCATCTAAAGTCACCATGCTATCGAGTTCACCATGCAGCACTAATATCTCAGCTTTCACTTGATCTTTCTGTGCTGGCGCTTTAGGACTGAGTACCGCATGGAAGGTTGCGACTGCTTTTACATCTGCACCCGAACGCGCTAAATCAAGCACAACCTTACCGCCATAACAGAAACCAATAGCCGCCAGTTTCTCAGCATTAACCTCAGGTTGAGCTGCTAATGTTGCTAAACCCGCTTGCGCACGACTGACAATGGTATCGGCATGTTCAAAAGTCTGATTCATCCATTCAGATGCTTGAGGAACAGCAGTTGTGACTTTTTTATCACCATACATATCGATCGCTAAAGCCGCGTAACCATGCTCAGCAAGCTCACGGGCACGTTGCTCAGTATATTCATTACGGCCCCACCATTCAGGTGCCACAATGACACCAGCCACAGGCGTATCAGTATTTGGTGTGGCAAAATAACCAATCAAACGTTGACCATCGGCAGCAGTGTATTCAATTTCACGTGTGGTAATCGGGAAGCTCATTTTTAAATCCTAATCTGTATTTTTAGAATGTATCGATTAAAGCATAAAATCGGAAAATTGAAGACCTCGCCAATGTACAAATTTTGAGGTCTTGGATTACTAAGAGGAAAATGATGAAGCATAAAAAAAGAAGAATACCGAGATTCTTCTTTTTTATTCATTGTTAATAAATATCTAGACTTTACCTCTAGATAAGAAACCAACGATTGCCAAAATAACAGCAACGACTAGTAAAATAACTGCAAAATCTTTTGATAAGCCCGCAACACCACCGAAACCTAATAAACTGGCGATCAGTGCGATTACTGCAAAAATAATGGCCCAACGGAACATAATGTGTTTCCTCCTAATTTATCGTTATGTTTCCACTATAGCGTGTGTTTTTTGGGCTAAATGTGGTGTTTCTGTGGTTGAAATGTTGAATAGATTAAGAAATGTTAATCGGATAATCTGTTTGAAAACCAAGTTAATGATGGATGAATGCTATAATAAAAAGCTCGCTTAAACTGAAAGCCTTGGTATGTCCATCGAACTTCGTGCAAATTTTTGGAAACAATACACACTTGATCAGCTCACGCATGCTGAGTGGGAAGCATTGTGCGATGGCTGTGGTTTATGTTGTTTGATTAAGCTTGAAGATGAGGAAACGGCTGAGGTTGCTTATACCAAAGTGGCGTGCAAGTTATTGGACTGTACAACAGCCAGTTGTTCTGATTATGCACAGCGTCAGCAGCATGTTCCTGACTGTATTCAGCTCACGCTTGAACAATTGCAGACCATCACATGGTTACCACCAAGTTGTGCTTATCGTCGTTTAAGCGAAGGGAAAAACCTACCTTCATGGCATTATCTAAATACCGGTTCACGACATAGCGTTATTCGGGCCAAGAAATCGGCAGCAGGACGATGTATTTCAGAAAGTGATGTCAATGAAGAACAGATCGAAGACTATATTGTTCGTTGGGTGCGTTGATCTGGATTGCAAATGGATTCTTTATAAATAAAAACAACACTTTTACAGCAGTTTTATTCGTCAATCCCCGTACTATTAGAACAAATAAGAGGGAGAGATAAAAATGATGATGAAGCGAATCGCAACCCCACTTTTATGTGGTGGTTTTATAGTTTTACAAGCTTGTGGTGCAAATAATACCAACTCTAAAACGCCAGAACCGAATGCTGCACAGCAGAGCTCAAAAACAGCAACCCAACAACAATCTTATCATGTAGAAACCATTGCTCAATTCAATGAACCGTGGGCTATGACTATTTTACCTGACCAACGCATATTGCTTACTGAACGCAAAGGAAAATTAAAAATATTTGACCCGAAAACTAAGCAAAGTCTGGATGTGCAAGGTGTTCCGACGGTGAGTTATGGTGGTCAGGGTGGTTTAGGTGATGTTGTTTTACATCCGAAATTTCAACAAAACCATTGGATCTATTTGAGTTACGCGACCAAAGGGCAAGGTGGCTATGGCGCTGTGATTTCACGAGCGAAACTTGATTTATCAAATCCAGCACAACCGAAACTTACGGATGTAAAAACAATATGGCAACAAGTGCCTAAAGTCTCAGGACAGGGACATTATGGTCATCGCATGCTATTTGGTTCTGATGGCAAGTTGTGGGTCAGTTCAGGAGAACGACAAAAATTTGATCCAGCGCAGGATATGAAAAGTAATCTGGGGAAAGTTTTACGATTGAATGATGATGGAACAGCGGTGGCAGATAATCCATTTAGCCAACAAGGTGGCGTGACTGCGGAAATATGGTCCCTTGGGCACCGTAATCCACTCGGCATGGCATTTGATGCGAAACAACAGCTCTGGGTGGTCGAAATGGGCCCTGAAGGCGGCGATGAACTGAACCTCATTGTTAAGGGTGAAAATTACGGTTATCCAATTGTCTCGAATGGAGACCACTATTCAGGTTTGAAGATTCCAGATCATCAAACTCGCCCAGAATTTAAAGCACCTGAAATTGATTGGACACCTGTTATTTCACCTTCAAGTATGATCATTTATACAGGCAAAGAATTTCCTTTATGGCAGCAAAAGGCCCTAATCGGTGGTTTGTCCTCTAAAGCCATTGTGGTGGTGGATTTAAATACTCGACCTGTAAAAGAAGTTCAGCGACTGGATATGAAACAACGAATTCGGGGCTTGCAACAAGCTCAGGATGGCTCGATTTGGGTGATAGAGGATGGTCCTCAAGCCAAATTACTCAAACTCAATTCCAATTAAATTTTAACTTAAAGTGAAGTAATCAATGTTAAAGTCAAAACCTTGCTCTCTATCTGCAAAAAAAGTTCTTGTACTCACAGGACTCTTATCTTGCAGTTTACCTCTTTGGGCGCAACAGTTGAGTGAGCAACAGGTCAAACAGGTGCTTGATCAACAATTTAAACCATTGTTAGAACAATATAAAATTCCGGGTATGGCCGTTGCAGTGACTTTGAATGGTCAACACTATTTCATCAATTATGGTGTGGCTTCCAAACAAAGTAAGCAAGCCGTTAGCAGCGATACTTTGTTTGAATTGGGTTCAGTCAGTAAAACCTTTAATGCAACCTTGGCAGGCTATGCTCAGGCGCAAGGGCGCTTATCTTTCTCTGACCATCCTGCCAAGTATTTTCCTGCACTAAAAAATACCGCCGTCAACCGCGCCACCATCCTCGACCTTGGCACTTACAGTGCTGGTGACTTCCCACTCCAGTTTCCTGATTCGGTCGTGAAACAGCAGGATATGTTGAAGTATTACCAAACATGGCAGCCGAAAAGCAAAGTAGGGACGACACGGCAATATTCCAATCCGAGTATTGGTTTGATGGGCTATGTTACGGCTTTGGCGATGAAAAAACCGTATGCAGAATTGGTTGAGAAAACGCTTTTTCCTCAATTGGGAATGACACAAAGCTTTATCAATGTACCAGAACAGCACATGTCGAAGTACGCATGGGGATATAAAGCCGATCAAGCCATGCGTGTTTCTGCGGGGATGCTGGATGCAGAAGCCTATGGCGTGAAAAGTAGTAGTTCGGATATGCTAAAATTTCTGGATACACAGATCAATGTGCAACAGTTGCAACAGCCCATCCGTAAAGCCATTGAAAATACCCATGTTGGTTATTTTAAAGTTGGCTCAATGACTCAAGGCTTAGGCTGGGAACAGTATGCCTATCCTGTCAAACTAGAGACCTTGTTGGATGGGAATTCCAGCAAAATGGCATTGGAAAGCCATGCTGTTACCCCAATCAAACAGCCGAAGATTGCTTCACCAGCAACGTTCTTTAATAAAACAGGTGCGACCAATGGTTTTGGTGCATACGCTGCGTTTATTCCGCAACAAAAAATTGGGATTGTGATGCTCGCCAACACCAATTTCCCAAATGAAGAACGCATTAAAGCGAGCTATCGAAGCATCGAACAGCTCCTTCAACTGCAACAAGTTCGATAGAATGATCAGTTGATCGCAGATTCAAATTGTAGATTTGAGTCAGACACAATAGACTACGGTAAAACAGCATAAAGCCATTGATAATGTCCGATACGCATATTCCTCTACCTGAACGTTTACGTCCTCGTGACTTGTCCGAAATTATTGGACAAGATCATTTGCTCGGTGAAAATGCACCGTTACGTCAAATGATTGATCAGGGGCATCTACCTTCGATTATCTTCTGGGGGCCACCCGGCGTGGGGAAAACCACGATCGCATTATTATTGGCGCAAGCGGTAGATCGCCCTTTTATCAGCTTATCTGCGCTCAATACAGGCGTGAAAGAGCTACGTGAAGTGATTGCGGAAAGTGGTGATCTACTTAACCTGACACCTGTAGTCTTTATTGATGAGATTCATCGTTTCAATAAATCGCAACAAGATGCCTTACTCAATGCCGTTGAGAAAGGCAAAATCACTTTAATTGGTGCAACCACTGAAAACCCCTCTTTTGAGGTCAACAGTGCACTTTTATCACGCTGTCAGGTCTATACCCTCAATAGTCTGGACGCGGATGCAATTCAAACACTGCTGAACAAAGCCATTCAAAGCGATCAATTCTTAAAAGAACGTTTTATTCAAATTGAAGAATACGATGCGCTGACTCAATTTGCTGCGGGCGATGCTCGTAAAGCATTGAACCTGATTGATTTGATCGCCAGCACATTTGAGGCTGATATCGAAAATATCGTCACTGACGCCATTGTGATTAAAGTAGCGCAGCAAAATATTGCGCGTTATGACAAATCGGGTGAGCAACATTACGATGTGGTTTCGGCATTTATTAAGTCTATTCGTGGTAGTGATCCAGATGCAACGTTGTACTGGATGGCACGCATGCTTAAAGGCGGCGAAGATCCTGTTTTTATCGCGCGTCGGATGTTAATCGCTGCCTCGGAAGATATTGGCAACTCCAATCCGAATGCATTATTACTGGCAGGTGAATGCTTCCGTTCAGTACAAGCGGTGGGCATGCCAGAAGCGCGTATTATTTTAGGACAGACCGCCGTTTATTTAGCCACCAGCCCGAAAAGTAACAGTACTTATTTAGCGATTAATCGTGCATTAGAATTGGCTGAAAAGACTGCAAATCTACCAGTGCCATTACATTTGCGTAATGCACCAACCAAGTTGATGAAACAACAGGGTTATGGTGTGGATTATCATTATCCGCATGACTTCCCAGAACATTTTGTGTTGCAGGAATACTTGCCGCCAGAGTTGAAAGGTACAAAGTTGTATGAATCAGCGCGAAATAAACGTGAGGTTGAGGCCGAACGTTTACAACAACGTCGTTGGCAGCAAGAACAACAGCAACAGTAATGAACCCCAAAAAAGCCACACTCATTGGATTGCTTGCGATCTTCTTATGGAGCTTGATCGTTGCTTTGATCAAGGATGTTAGTAGTCATTTTGGCGCAGTGGGTGGTGCAGCACTGATCTATACGCTCGCTTCAATCTTTCTATTTTTCTCGGTTGGCTGGCGCAGCCTCAGAACATTCCCTAGAACATATTTAATTTGGGGTAGTGTTTTATTTGTGGCCTACGAAATTTGTCTATCGCTTTCGATTGGTTATAGCAACACCAATCGAGAAGCGATTGAAGTGGGAATGGTAAATTATCTATGGCCCACGTTTACCATGGTGGCCGCCATTTTGTTTAATCAACAAAAAGCCAATTTTTTGATCATTCCTGGCTTTATCATCTCACTATTAGGCATTTGTTGGGTCTTAGGCGGTGAGCAAGGCTTTGATGTAATAGGCATGTGGCAGAATATTCAAAACAATCCACTGAGTTATGGGTTGGCATTTATTGGAACGCTTTTGTGGGCAGCCTATTGCACACTGACTGCAAGAATTGCCAATGGCAGTAATGGTATCACCCTATTTTTTATTCTGGTTGCGATTGTGCTCTGGATTAAATATCTACTCATGGGGGGGCGGTGCGTTCCAGTTTGAATGGCAAGCTTCAATTATTTTGCTGATTGCAGCCGCAGCTATGGGCTTTGGTTATGCGGCATGGAATATTGGCATTTTGCATGGCAATGTCACGTTGTTGGCTGGGGCTTCTTATTTTATTCCAGTATTTTCTGCATTTTTTGCCGCGATCCTGTTAAATACCCCATTGAGCTTATCTTTTTGGTATGGTGCTTTTATGGTGTGTTTGGGTTCGATCTTATGTTGGATGTCGACAAGGGCACAACATTCGCAAGCTGAAGATGTATAAATAAAACATCATCCTGATATGTTCTAACAGCCATAAAAAAACCAGCCGAAGCTGGTTTTTTAGCATTTCAGAATGGCTTAAAGATCATCTAAGTTAATGCCTAAACGCGTCGCCACTTCTTCATATGCTTCAACCACACCACCTAAACCTTGGCGGAAACGGTCTTTATCTAATTTTTTCTTGGTGTCTTTATCCCACAAACGGCAACCATCTGGAGAGAATTCATCGCCAAGTACGATACGGTCATGGAATACACCAAATTCAAGTTTGAAATCAACCAGAATCATATTACCCGCATCAAATAATGCTTTAAGCACATCATTGACTTGGTAGGTGAGTTCTTTCATTTTTTCAAGTTGTTCAGCAGTCGCCCAACCTAACGCAATCGCTTGAGATTCGTTGACCATTGGATCGCCAAGCGCATCATCTTTGAAGAACAATTCAAAAGTTGGTGGTGTTAATACTTTGCCTTCTTCAACACCTAAGCGACGGCACAATGAACCAGCAGCGTAGTTACGAATCACGCACTCAACAGGGATCATCTCAAGTTTTTTCACCAGTACTTCTGTTGGTGAAAGTAACTTCTCAAAATGTGTTTCGATACCCGCTTCAGCCAATTTTTCCATGATGAAGGCGTTAAAACGGTTGTTGACCTTGCCTTTACGATCTAATTGCTCGATTTTTTCGCCATTGAACGCAGAAGCATCATCGCGAAAGACTAAAATCAGGTGGTCGGCATTGTCTGTTTCATATACAGATTTTGCTTTACCAGTATAGAGCAAGGTTTGTTTTAACATGGGGGAACCTTTTTGAAAAAATATGCCTAATAAACGACTAGGCTGGCCAATTTTGGTAAATCTGGGTTAACACTTCTGTTGCAATGGCTTGCTCTGCAAAGGTTGTGTCAAGTTTGAAAAGGGCAACGGTATTGTTTGAGCCAACCGCAGAAAGCTTCAATAAATAGCTTTGTTCATTGACTTGAATCGTGGCTTCATAACCATTATTTGATTGTGAAATCACTTTGTAGTTCAAGCTATTTAACGTTGCAAAGGTATATTGCCACGCTGCGGCGGTTGGGCCTTCAACTTTCAGTAATGGGTTTCTATTTCCATCCATCACTAACTGAGGACGACCAAGCGCGGTCATACTCTCTTCGGTATTACTCGCTTGTATTTGGATACCATCTGGACGAGGAAGTGCATAACGGTTGCCAGTTTTGTTTTCAAACGTTGGTGCATGTTCGATTGCCAGTGGATCAACTGTTGGAGCAGGATACAAAGGTGTAAATGGTCTAACCGTTGCGCCCTCAGGGAATTTAAGTGGTTCAAGTGCTTCTGCCTTCTTATAATCCAAAGAATGATTATTGAGGGCAAAACGGCCACAACCAGCTAAACTTAACGCTGAAATGACTAGGACAACACCAACACGTAATTGCATCATAAATTGCTCGTATTAAATAATTCCCGCAGCTTTTAAATCTGTGCGGAGAGGTTCACGATATTGTTCTGCAAGCGGGGTCAATGGTAGGCGAATACCTGTGCTCATATATCCCATCTCATGCAAAGCCCATTTCACAGGAATTGGGTTTGATTCGCAAAACAAAATATTGTGTAGATTTGCAATTTGTTGATTCAAACTTTGTGCTTTTGCTTTATCGCCAGTCAATGCCGCTTCACAAACATCGCTCATTTGTTTAGGTGCTACATTCGCAGTAACAGAAATATTGCCTTTAGCACCGAGTAAAATCAGTTCCCAAGCAGTTTCATCATCACCTGAATAGACGGCCATTTTACCATTTAAACCTTCAATCAGCGCTTGTCCACGTGGGAGGTCACCTGTGGCATCTTTGATTCCGACAATGTTTGGAACATCTGCAAGACGAATCACGGTCTCATTTTGCAAATCTACCCCAGTACGGCCTGGAACATTATAAAGAATTTGTGGAATATCAGCAGCTTCAGCAATTGCTTTGTAGTGTTGATATAAGCCTTCTTGGGTCGGTTTATTATAATATGGCGTCACCAACAGTGCGGCATCTGCACCGAGTTCTTTTGCAGCTTTAGTGAGTTCAATCGCTTCACGAGTCGAATTTGCACCTGTGCCTGCGATAATTGGAATACGTTTATTGGCAACACGAACCACTTCTTTGATGACTTGCGTGTGTTCTTCCATGCTTAATGTAGACGCTTCGCCTGTTGTTCCAACAGCAACAATACTATGTGTGCCTTGTTGGATATGCCACTCAACAAGCTTCTCAAGGCTCTTCCAATCTACACCACCATGTTCAAACATTGGGGTAACGATTGCGACAATTGAGCCTTGTATATTTTGTGCTAGCTGAGTCATTTTAAAAAAATATCCTATTTTCCCATCCGAGATTGAAGTAATTAAAACGAAATATTGGATGGATGCAGTATTTTGATTGGTCGTTCAACAATTAAGCCACGTTGAATGACAATTATGCAAATTATGACTGATCGGAGACATAAGAACAATACGCTTTCGTTAAACTGTAAGAAACTTTAATTCATCTTTGGCTTGAATGATTTTCATCTTATAAAATAATCAGAGTTGTAGTCAGATGCTTGAGAGCAGCGTATGGTACAAAAGGAAGCTTTAGTTGGAATGTGGGATGATCAAATGCAAGTACAATTGAAACATACTGCACTTATCGTGGTGGATGTACAAAATGGATTTACGCCTGGTGGAAACTTAGCAGTTGCCGATGCTGATCAGATTATTCCATTGATTAACCAACTCGCTCTAAGCTTTGAACATGTGGTGCTGACTCAAGACTGGCATCCTGAGCAGCATATTTCGTTTGCAGAAAATCACTCTAATAGAATGCCATTTGAAACCATTGAGTTGGCTTATGGAACGCAAGTGTTGTGGCCTAAACATTGTGTACAAGGTTCGCATGATGCGGCATTCCATCCTGAGCTAAATATACCAACGGCTCAACTTATTATTCGTAAAGGATGTCATCAGGACATTGATAGTTATTCAGCCTTTATGGAAGCCGATCGCAAGACACCGACAGGATTAAATGGCTACTTAAAAGAGCATCAAATTGACACGGTTTATATTGTGGGGATTGCTACGGATTTTTGTGTGGCGTGGACGGCTTTAGATGCGGTAGATTTTGGTTTTAAAACCTATGTGGTTGAAGATGCATGTAAAGCAATAGACTTGAATGGTTCATTGCAACAGGCTTGGCAAGCGATGCTAGCGCAGGGCATTCAACGGATTCAATCCTCTGCGATTTTGCCATGAGCTTGTGAGACTTGCGCTAAAAACGTTAAACTGCTCCTCACGATGCATTTTCATCGTGTATATGGCGATGTAACAGGATAACTGAGAGTTTCATGATCGAAGAACTTGATGATTTTGACCAGAAAATTATTCATCATTTACAATTAAATGGTCGTTTGGCCAATCAAGAATTAGCTGAATTAGTTGGGTTGTCGACTTCACAATGTTCACGTCGTCGAATTTATCTTGAGCAGAAAAAATAATCACAGGCTATTATGCTCAGGTTGCTTTATGCGCTGATCCAACCCCAATCATGGGTATTATTGAAGTAAAGTTGCAGAATTATAATGATGCAACCCATGATCGCTTTGTTGACTTTCTTTTACATGAGCCTGCGGTCAAAGATATTCATAAGTTGACGGGGAGCTATGATTTTGCCCTCAAGGTCGCGGTTAGAAACTTAGATGAAATGGTCAAGCTGATTGGGATTTTATCGTCGAGTGATTTTGGTGTCAGTAACTTAAATACGTCAATTGTCTTGGAAAAACTTAAAGAGAATGGGATTGCAATGAAATAAAAAGAGCAGGCAATGACATGAAATCAGTACAAAACAGTCTTTTGCATTAAGATAGGGCAGTACATGCTAAAATCATTATTCTGAATATAAATTGCATTTATGACGAAAACATAAGAATAAATTGCGAAAAAATAATAAAAATGATCAAATATGCCATGTCTTTCCTTGAAAGATCTCTCTCCCTTTGTTGTTCTCCTGTTGAGTTGTACCGTTATGAATACCGATCAAAATGTATCTTTGATAAGTCCTGTCACGCCTGTGATCGAACAACACTCAAAGATTGAAGATGCATTGGCGATGTTGATTGGAACATTTATCTTATCTTTTGCCATGGTGCTATTGAAACAAGCTGGGATTATGACGGGTGGAACTGCGGGCTTATCTTTGTTGATTCATTACATTACCGACATTCAGTTTGGTATTCTATTCTTTCTGATCAATATTCCATTTTATTATTTTGCTTATAAGAAAATGGGGCTTGCCTTGGTGCTCAAGACCTTTATTGCCGTGGCGTTATTGGCAGGTTTTACTGAAACCATTCCTCATTTTGTTCAGCTCTCAACGGTGCATCCGATTTATGCGACTGTTTTTGCTAATGTGTTGATGGGCGTGAGTTTTTTGATTTTGTTTCGCCATCGCTCAAGCTTGGGTGGAATCAATCTATTGGTTCTTTATTTACAAGAACGTTTTAAGATTCCAGCAGGAAAGGCGCAGATGGGGATCGATGTGATGATCTTGTTGGTGTCATTATTTTTTGTGGATTGGAAGTTAATTTTGATTTCAATTTTTGGTGCGGTGATTCTAAATTCGATTATTTTACTGAATCATAAAACCAGTCGTTATGTAGCTTGAATACACTTTCTCATATTGACTCTAGTGTTGAAGAACTAAAGTGATGTTTATAATGAGAATCTAGATTTTATTCAATCCATAAAATTACCGAAGTAATGATATGTCTAGCAGCAAAAGGCTTCATAAAGAATCTCTTTATGGAGCCTTTTTGTCATGACATAAAAAAAATAACGAGAGACCAAAAAGCACAGCTAAAATAATGTTTTTTATAAGGGAATCAAAAATATAGGAAGTCATGATCATGATTGTATTTTCTATTGGATAAGTTACAGGTATTCCATGGAGAATAGGCCTGATGAATATGTGATAAGGTGGAAATATCATAAAAAAAACATATAAGAACCATATAAAGGAAATGGTGATATTCGATTTATTTTTAACTTCTTTTATGTAGAGATAGGTACATGAAAACAAGATTAGATATGAGAATGAGGGATCATAAAACAAAGTTGCAAAAGCAGGAAAGAATAATATTAACCAGCTTAAATAAGTAAATATTTTGTTTGTATTATTCATATCATCAGAATTTAATTGTTGTATGAGAGTAATTTATACTCTCATACACGAACAATTGAAATATCCGAATGAATTTACTCTACAGTAACGCTCTTGGCGAGATTACGTGGTTGATCGACATCGGTCCCACGTAATACTGCAACATGGTAAGACAACAGTTGCACAGGAATACTGTAAACAATTGGCGCTAACCACTCATTGATCGTTGGAATATGCACGACATGTTGACGATCTTTGCCTTGAATGCCGCTATTTTCATCCGCAAACACAAACAATTCGCCACCACGCGCTTGTACTTCTTCCATATTCGATTTTAATTTATCGAGCATTTCATCCTTTGGCGCTAAAATCACGATTGGCATTTCATTGTCCACTAACGCCAGTGGTCCATGTTTTAACTCGCCCGCAGCATAGCCTTCAGCATGGATGTATGAAATTTCTTTCAGTTTCAACGCACCTTCAAGCGCGATTGGGAAATGCGTACCACGGCCTAAGAATAAGCAGTGGTTTTTCTCAACAAACAGTGTGGATAAACGTAGAATTTCGGTATCACATTGCAAGGTATCTAAAATGACTTTCGGACAGTGCCACAATGCCGTTATGATTTCAGTGAGTTGTGCCGCAGAAAGCTGTTGCTTGACTTGTCCTACTTTGAGGATCAGTAACATCAATGCCGCAAGCTGTGTAGTGAAGGCTTTGGTTGATGCAACCCCAATTTCAGGACCTGCCAACGTCAATAAATGATGATCTGTTTCACGAACCATTGATGAGGTCGCAACGTTACAAATCGTCATGGTACTAATGTCGATATTTTGCGCTTTCGCACGTTTTTGTATTTCACGTAATGCCGCTAAAGTATCCGCTGTTTCACCTGATTGAGAGATACAGAGATATAAGGTATTTGCGACAATGACAGGATTGCGATAGCGGAATTCGCTAGCAATCTCAATTTGACAAGATACCCCAATCAACTGCTCAAACCAGTATTTTGCGATCATCCCCGCATGGTAGCTGGTACCACAGGCAATGATTTGTACTTGTTGAATTTTACTAAAATCTGCATTGGCGTAGCTGAGGAAATCTTCACGTAGGGTATTGCCATTCAGTGCTTGAGCAATAGTCTGCTGCATCGCTTCAGGCTGCTCATAAATCTCTTTTAGCATGAAGTGTTTATATGCGCCTTTGGATACATTGCTTACGGTTGCGTCCAATTCTTTTACAGGACGTTCAACAGCCTCACCATTAACAAAAACCTCAATACTGCTGCGTGTTAAACGTGCAATATCACCTTCCTCTAAATAAACAAAGCGATTAGTGACAGGTAATAATGCCAATTGGTCTGAGCTAATAAAATTCTCACCAATTCCCACACCGATGACAAGCGGTGAACCTTCACGTACGGTGATGAGTTCATCTGGATGTGCAGTGTGGATAATACCCAACGCATACGCGCCTTTAAGCTGAGGTGTAACCTTTTGTACCGCTTCTAATAGGCTATCCGTTTGTTTTAGTGCATCATTGACCAGATGCGCAACCACTTCAGTATCGGTCTGAGAGCTAAACACATAGCCTTGTGCTTGTAATGCATCCTTGAGTTCTTGGTAGTTTTCAATAATACCGTTGTGAACCACTGCAACATTACCTGATACATGTGGGTGAGCGTTGTTCTCAGTCGGTTTGCCGTGAGTCGCCCAACGCGTGTGTGCAATTCCGATATTGCCTGTTAATTTTTGTTCAGAAACCGCTTCATCTAAATTGGCGACTTTTCCTACGCGGCGTTCACGTAAGATTTTTTGATTATTTAATAATGCTAAACCTGCCGAATCGTAACCACGATATTCGAGACGTTTAAGACCTTCAATGAGAATATCAGTTACACAACGTTCAGCAACGCCACCAACAATACCACACATAATTTTATCCTCTTATTTTTTCAACTTCTGGGGACGTTGATAATTCGCTTTTTCAAACTGCTTAGATCGTTCGACCGCTAAACTATGCCCAGCTACATCTCGGGTTAGGGTTGAACCAGCGCCAGTGGTGGCACCTTGACCAATTTTGATTGGTGCAACCAGCGAGTTATTGGTACCAATAAAGACTTGATCTTCAATGATGGTTCGATGTTTATTTGCACCATCATAATTACAGGTAATCGTGCCAGCGCCGATATTACAATCCGCACCGATATCGGCATCACCTAAATAGGTAAAGTGATTGGCTTTAGAACCCTGACCGATATTCGAGTTTTTAACCTCAACAAAGTTACCAATATGCACCTCATTGGCTAATTTTGCACCGGGGCGTAGACGAGCAAAAGGCCCGATCTGCGCATTTTCACCAACAACCGCATTTTCAAACACACTATATGCTTGAACTTGGGTGCCCGCAGCAATACGGGTATTTTTTAAAATACATCCTGCACCGAGCTGGACGTTATCGCCAAGTTCACAATCACCCTCAATGATGACATTGACATCAATCAGTACATCTTGACCGCACATTAAGCGACCACGCAGATCGAAACGACTTGGATCAATCAAATGCACACCTTGTTGCATCAGCTCTTTGGCTTGTTGTTGCTGAAATTGGCGCTCTAGGGTTGCAAGCTGTAAACGATCATTGACACCCTCAACTTCAAAGGCCAATTCAGGTTGAATAGATGCAATTTCTAAACCATCCGCAACCGCCATCGCCACAATATCGGTTAGGTAATATTCACCTTGTGAATTGTTGTTGGATAGTTTTGGTAACCATTGATGTAATTTGGCATTACTGACACAGTAAATGCCCGTATTAATTTCTTGAATTTGACGCTGTTCTTCATTCGCGTCTTTATGTTCAACAATCGCTTGAATCTTTCCTGCTTGGCGAACGATACGACCATAGCCTGTTGGATTTTCAACATTGAGCGTGATCATGCCAATGCCAGATTGACTGGAGGCCTCAAGCAGTTGCTCAAGGGTGCTTTGACGAACCAAAGGCACATCGCCATAGAGAATCAAAGAAACGCCATCTTGAGGTAAAACGGGCAAAGTCACTTGAACGGCATGGCCTGTTCCAAGTTGTTCGGCTTGTTCAACCCATTCAATTTGTTCTTCAGCAAAGCTTTGTTTGACCAGTTCTCCACCATGTCCATAAATGGTAATAATATTTTGAGCCTGTAGCTTTTTTGCTGTTTGAACTACATGACCGAGCAGTGGACGACCCGCGAGTGGTTGTAATACTTTTGGTCGTTGTGAACGCATGCGCGTTCCTTTCCCTGCTGCAAGAATAATAACTGTTGTTGACATGATTAACTCTAATATCAATAGCTTAAGTTAGAAAATAAAAGTGAATAATAAAAATACAAAGCGCTGCCCAAATTCCAGCAATGATGTCATCCAGCATGATGCCTAGACCACCAGACACTTTTTGGTCCGCCCAATTGATTGGGAATGGTTTCCAAATGTCAAAGATGCGGAACAAGATGAATCCGACTAGAACCCAGAGCCAATTTAGTTGTTGTAAATACAGTAAAGGCAGTAAGGTGATGGATTGTCCAGCAAATTCATCCCATACAATACGGCCATCATCATGTACATTGAGGACTTTGGCGGTATGTCCACAGATATAAATGCCGATAAGCGACATCAATAGAACCACCACAATACTTGCCGATAATCCAAGATATAGCCAAAGTGGGGCAAACAGCAAGGCGAAAGCTGAACCAAAAGTACCCGGTGCTTTAGGACTGAGACCGGAACCAAAGCCAACACCACAGAAAACGATGCAGCGGTTATACCAAGTCATTTGATTGAAGCGAATGGGTGGTTTATGCAAAGTGTTGGTATCCATGAACATCCAATGGGTAAATCTCGCCCATATACTTAAATAGCAATCCAGTTTGCTGGGTAATTTCGCCGATTATTGTAAGCGGAACATCTAAGTGTTGTCGCAACAGTTTCTCATAGTTTTGCGGTGATATTGTAAAGCATAGTTCGTAATCATCGCCACCAGCCAGCGCATAATGCCAAGCTTGCCGCATATCTTGTGCTTTCAGTGATTTATCTATCGGTAGCTGATCGAGCAATAATTTGGCACCGCGCTTGGATGCTTTAAGAATATGACCAAGGTCTTGCGCAAGCCCATCTGAAATATCAATCATGCTGGATGCCAAGCCTTTGAGCTGTTGTCCTAAATGACAACGTGGCGTTGGATAGTCGAGGCGTTGTTGTAGAGGATGACCTAAATGTTGTAATCCGTATGCAGCATCACCGATTTGACCACTAACACAAATATAATCGCCGACTTGAGCGCCAGATCGAGTAATTGCTTGACCGCGTTCAATCCAGCCGAGTGCAGTCACACTGATCGTCAGTTGCGTACTCTGAGTAGTATCACCACCAATCAATGCAACCCCAAATTGGTCACAACAGTCAAATAGCCCGCGGCTAAATTCGGCTAACCAATCATGGTCGATCGTCGGAAGGCTTAAAGCAAGTAAAATACTATGTGGTTTTGCACCCATTGCAGCCAAGTCAGATAAGTTGACGGCCACACTTTTCCAGCCAATGGCGTGGGCTGAGGTGTCTAAGGGGAAATGCCGACCCGCAACAAGTGTATCTGCACAGATCACTAACTGTTGTGAGGGTGGTGGGGTAACAATGGCTGAGTCATCACCGATGCCTAAACTGACATCAAGCTTTGATGTGCGTTTAAAATATTGATCAATGATCGAAAACTCAGCCATAGAACATCAAGCCTATTATTTTGCTTGCTGTTTTTCAGCTTCACGTAATTTTGATGATAAACGGTCTAATACACCATTGATGTATTTATGACTATCAGCACCACCAAAGTGTTTTGCTAATTCAATTGCTTCATCCAGCACCACACGATACGGAACTTCGAGGTGATCTCGAAGTTCGTAAGCACCGAGTCGTAACGTTGCAAGTTCAACACCATCCAGTGCTTTCAACTCACGGTCAAGGACTGGAATAAGTAACTCATCTAAAGCGTCATGTTGAGCAACCACTTGCGTGAGCAATTCATGGTAATAGTTAAGGTCAACTTTATGCATGGCATTTTCGACACGAGTACGTGCTTCAATTTCATGGACAGGATTATGACTCATTTGCCATTCATAAATTCCTTGTACAGCAAAACGACGTGCTTTGCGTTTCGCTGCATAAGCGGCCTGAAGTGTTTGCGACATGCTTTAAATTGCCTTTAATAAGTTAACCATTTCGATTGCAGTAAGTGCAGCTTCGCTACCTTTATTACCTGCTTTCGTACCAGAACGTTCAATTGCTTGTTCAATGCTGTCCGTTGTCAAGACACCATTGATCACAGGCATTGTGCTTTCAAGTGCCACAACGCCTAAGCCTTTGGCACATTCACCTGCAACGAAGTCAAAGTGTGGTGTACTACCACGGATCACCGCACCTAATGCAATAATCGCATCAAAGTTTTTTGATGCAGCGAGTTTTTTCGCAACAATAGGCAGTTCCCATGCACCCGGTGCATGAATCACGGTGATGGCTTCTTCTGAAACGCCATGGCGTTTTAAAGTGTCGATAGCACCTTCAAGTAAATGTTCAACCACAAAGCTGTTGAAACGACCCACTAAGATCGCATAGCGACCTTCGCTTGCGAGATGTAATAAACCTTCAATTCGGCGAATTGCCATAGCAACCTCGATTATTTTGCTGTGATTTGATCGGCAGTGATGTATTCCACGACCTCTAAATTAAATCCTGATAGGGCATTGAAACGAAGTGGAGAACTCAACAACTTCATTTTTTCAACGCCTAGATCACGTAAAATCTGTGCGCCTACACCAATGGTTTGATATTGATGTGAAAGTGCAGCATTGGATTTGAGCGGTTTTGGTTGATTTAACTGATCGAAAGCATGACCTAAATCTTGTAAATGGTCCTGACCGATCCAAACTAAAACGCCACGTTCGCTTGCTGCAATAGTTTTAAGGGCAAGATCTAAATTCCAAGCAGAAGAACCATCTGCTTTATTTAGCTTTAACAAGTCACGAATTGGGCTGAAACCATGTACACGGACAGTGGTTACACCTTGCTTTGGTTCGCCTTTGACTAAAGCTAAATGAATATCTGGATTACCAAGTTCACGGTATTTATACAGTTCAAATGTACCATATTCAGTTTGTATGCTTTCTTGCGACAAACGCTCTACGGTTTGTTCATTGGTCATACGGTAGTGAATTAGATCTGCAATGGTTCCAATTTTTAAACCATGTTTTTCAGCAAAGATCTCCAAATCCGCACGACGTGCCATGGTGCCATCATCATTGATAATTTCACAAATGACAGAGGCAGGTTCTAAACCTGCAAGTCGAGCCAGATCACAACCTGCTTCGGTATGTCCAGCACGATGAAGTACACCGCCCGGTTGAGCCATTAATGGGAAAATATGACCTGGTTGTACAATATCACTTGGTTTGGCATGTGCAGCAACTGCAGCGTGAATGGTATGGGCACGTTCAGCCGCAGAAATTCCAGTGCTAATGCCTTCCGCCGCTTCAATTGAAAGCGTAAAGTTGGTTGCATGCTGTGCGCCGTTTTGGTCAACCATCAGCGGGAGGTTGAGTTGTTTACAGCGTTCGCGACTCAGGGTCAGGCAGACCAAACCACGTGCATGGGTGATCATGAAGTTAATATCTTCAGGACGCACATGCGTCGCAGCGATGACTAAATCACCTTCATTTTCACGATCTTCGTCATCCATAAGAATGACCATTTTGCCTGCACGAATATCTGCGACAAGCTCTTCAACACAACTTAGCGGCATTCGTTTTCACCTTTTTGCTGCCTTTTAAGGCACTAGTATTCGATAAATCTGACATAGTTTAACGCATTTTAAAAAATTTCGCCTGTGCTTCTTAGCGGCTGTTGATATTTCACCTTAGGAGCTATAGCGCTCATTGCAGCAAAAAAATATTTCTGTCATCGAGCTTCGCCTTGCGCTGCGATCAAAGCAGTGCTTTGCTCTTGCTCAGGTATTGTAAAACGAACAAGACTTTGCGTCAGGGGAGGCGCAAAGTCTTGAATGATGGTGGATAAAAAGAGATGACAGTTCTTTATATGAAGTATGCGTATTAAGATTCTGTCGCAGCTTTGGCTTTTTTCCCCATCAGGATTTCAGTACGTATCGTTTGTGCCAAGGTCGCACATTCTTCATTCATACCATTAATCATAAAAGCATGACGTGTCATGATATTGCTTGGATTCGGCATCGCAACCAACTCATAGCGATGTTGAACGGTTTTGAGCTGATCGTGGTTGAGGTGTAAGGCCGCTTCTTTGGCATGTAAATGTTGGGTTAAACGTTTTGCGGCTTCGATGGCATCCAGTTGCATTGCATCAACAGCGCTAGCAACAGCACCACGGGTTTGTAGCGCAAAGCGTTTATCTTCACGATAGCGCTTGTAAAGCACTTCGGCCAATAACTGGAATACCGCACCAACCATCATCAAACATTCTAGTGCATGTGGTTGTTCCGAGGTGGTCGATAAGGTTGCACCTTCAGCATTGAACTCTTGTACCACGCAAATTTGAGCTGCATCGATTTGATAATGCTTGGCGCAGAGATCGATGCTTTTATCTAAGAACAATTGGCACAATTTAAAATAAGGCACCGAAACAGACTGGTTGACACTATTTAAAAGCTGTTTTGGATCATAAAACTGAATATTGAGTGCCAAAGCTTGATGATTCATTTGAGATGGATCTATTGGTGTTTTTTCAACACGCGGTTTGGCTTGTGCTTTGGTTTGTTGTTGCGCTTGAGCCACTAAGGTGATGGTGTTTTGCTTTTCGAGCGCAAGTGCTTGGGTTAAACGCTGGATCTCATGTTTAAGATGATTTTCTTGATTGATACGCGCTAGGTATTCACTGCGTGTTGGTCGAGCAATCACACGATAGGCCAACCAAATGAGGAAATGTATAAATAAGGATGCAAAGATCGCCAACCATTGGGTACGTAGGATTTCACCAATACTGGCTTGGATTAAGGTAATTTCAACCGTTCCAACTTTCTTTTCATTTTGCAATGCATCACGGACGAACACTTCGCCTTGACGTGTTTTGGCCATGCCGCTGGTCGCCAGCACTTGCTGATTTGCATTCAAAATACGAATCGATGCAACGCTCGGATTGGTGGCATAACGATTGGCAACCAATGCCAACGAAACGGTATTGGCGGGTTCCAGTTCTGCAAGACTATCTGCCACCAGCTGACTGGTCATCAGCTGTCCTTGGCTGGCGCGATTTTCATTGAGTTGATGAGTCGTTGCAATCACCAATAAAAAGGTATGCAATGCAAAACTTACGATCAGTAGGCTAGCAAATAGCCCTTGGCGAGGCGCATTCAAGTTAAATTTCCAAGGCAAATAGATTCATGGGTTATGCTATGATTCTTACACAATAGTTGTCGCTCAAACACGAGTCAATTCATGCGAGAAATCATTCTTATATCCTTTTTAGGACCAGATCAACCGAATCAGTTTACTCGATTAATGCAAGTACTATCCGTACATTCTTTGCAAATACTCGATGTTGGACAGGCCGTTATCCACAATCAACTCACTTTAGGGATTGTTGTTGCTTCGGATAATGAGACTGCAACTGCATTAGCAATGAAAGAGATCCTGATTTTAGCACATGATATTGGCTTAACTGTTCGATTTAAACCAATCTCCAACGCAGAATATGAGCAATGGGTCAGTGAAGGTGGCAGAACACGCTATATTGTCACAGCGCTTGCGCCAGAATTAACCGCAGAACACTTGCAAGCCGTCACAAATATTGTCTCAGGTCAGGGCTTTAATATCGAAACAGTTACCCGACTGTCAGGTCGTTTGGCTTTAGAAGAAGAAAGTCATTTTCCTCGTCGTGCCTGTGTGCAGTTTGGTTTAAGTGGTCAAATGCTAGATGCACAAGCCATGCGTGCTGCCTGTTTAAGTTTATCTGGTGAGTTAAATATTGATGTTGCGGTACAAGAAGACAATGCCTATCGTCGTAATCGCCGTTTAGTCTGTTTTGATATGGATTCAACCTTAATCGAGCAAGAAGTGATTGATGAAATTGCTTTGGAAGCGGGTGTGGGCGCACAAGTGGCTGAAATTACTGAGCGAGCCATGCAAGGGGAGTTGGATTTTCAACAAAGCTTTCGTGCGCGTGTTGCGCTATTAAAAGGTTTAGACGCGTCTGTACTACCAAAAATCGCCGAACGTTTGACCATTACTGAAGGTGCTGAGCGTCTGATTACGACATTAAAATCATTGGGTTATAAGACTGCGATCTTATCTGGTGGCTTTCAGTATTTCGCTGAATATTTGCAAGAAAAACTTGGAATTGATGAAGTTCACGCCAACATCTTAGATGTACAAGATGGCATCGTCACAGGTGAAGTCCAAGGCGCAATCGTTGATGGCGCACGTAAAGCTGAATTGTTACGCCAATTGGCTGAACGGATGGGGATATCACTTGAACAAGCGATGGCGGTAGGCGATGGCGCCAATGATTTACCGATGCTTTCGATCGCTGGGCTAGGCGTTGCTTTCCGTGCTAAACCGTTGGTGCGTCAAAATGCCAATCAAGCCATTTCGAGCGTGGGTTTGGATGGGGTGCTGTATCTATTAGGAATGCATGATAAAGACCTGAATCGTGCTTAAACACAGCGATAATTGCATTAAAATGGTGCCGCTTTTTGAGCGGCACTGTGCATTTTTATCCTGTCTTTTTTTCTTCATATTTATGTCTAAATGTATAGAAAAACAACGATAAAAAAATTCAGAAAAAAGTTTTTATACATCCGAATTGAGGTCTATTTTTTTGTAATGACACGCTGCAATTGATGCTATATGGAAATTCAGGACTTTTGTAATTTAAAAAAATGTAATGACAAAAGCATATTGCGACAGCTTGTGTCGTGTGGCTAATTTAAGGCTCTTTTTTTCTAAAAAAAACACTCCATAATGCTTAAAGACGCAAATGCAATACGAAGTACTGTTAGAGATACAGAACAATTATGATGAGGTCTGAACAAGAATACAGACCATCTTTTTTAAGACGGAGGTTCCTATGGAAGCAGCGAATTTCACCATGTGGGTTGGATTTGGCTTAATCGCTGTCGCAGTTATTGCTGTTTTCTTTTCTCCTTATCGTCGTTGGTTAGGTTTTATGTTGGCAGGTATGCTCTGTTGGGGACTGTTAGAAGTGGTACGCTTTGGTGTGCAAACCATCTTCGAAATATCAGTCGCTTATAGTTATCTGACGGCCCTGAGCCTCGCGATGGTGACGGTTACATTTATCCTTTTACGTGAAGACAAACAAGCACAAAAACAGTTGGCAAATCGTCAGTATATTGAACATACACCAGTATATAAGGATGATCAGCAACAATGTTCTAGCCGATAATTTATAATAATTTGAACAACAACAAAGGCATGCTCAGCATGCCTTTGTTGTATTCTGTGACAAAGCTTTTACCGACCTTTCTACAATTGTGCTAGGATACGGATTGTCTTAATTTCCACCATATACTGTAGGCATAAATGTCATGAAGCTTTCTTCTTTACCTGTGGTTAAGCTACCTATTGTTGATGTAAGTACTGATCCACTTGATTTGTTAGTGGCAGGTTTGGCGTTACGTATGAAGCAATTAGCACGTACTAGCCCGAAGTTTATTGAGTTGGTACATGATCGCGAATTCCGTATTCAAATCGGAACTGATCTAGGATTGGCGCGTCAAATCCTTGTGAATCATGGCAAGATTGAGACAGTTGCAGGTAGCCCAGAAAAAGCTGACTTTATTTTACAATTTGCTGATAGTGAGCAAGGCGTAAAAACGTTAGTGAAAGGTGATCCAACTGCATTCATGACTGGGATGCAAGATGGCAGTATTAAAATGGAAGGTGATTTTAGTTTGTTGGTGTGGTTCAACCAAGCTGCGAAATTAATTCCACCTAAAGTGCCAAAACCTGTAAAACAGAAGCTTCGTCAAGTTCGTGCATTTATTAAAGAAAAAACGGGCAGATAAAAAAGCTATAAAAAAACGCCCAATTTGGGCGTTTTTTTATTGTTTGGAATTATTCGATTTCTAAGTTAAAAGTCACTGGACCATCATTGATTAAGTGCACTTTCATATCCGCTGCAAAAACCCCTGTTTCAACCTGTTCAAATTGTTGACGGCTATACTCAACCAATTGTTCATACAGCGCTTTGGCTTCAGTCGGTGGCATAGCAGGTCCAAAATCGGGTCGTAAGCCTTTTTGGGTTTGTGCCATGAGGGTGAATTGAGATACCAATAAAATCCCACCCTTGGCTTGGCTGACATTCCAGCCCATTTTGCCTTGTTCATCATCAAAGATTCGATATTTTAGAATCTTATCAATCAACTTTCGCCCTTTCTCTAAGGTATCTTCTTTACCGAGGCCTAAAAACACCAATAAACCGTGTTGAATCTCACCAGTCGTTTGACCGTCAACCACAACCTTGGCTTCGAGGACTCGTTGAATAACTGCGCGCATAACATTGAAAGAGAATTGAAAAAAGACAGGCGATTTTAGCAGAGAAGCTTGATTAAAAAGTGACTTTGCAGCAAAAGTCTACTATCCAACAGCAGCGCTTTGGTTGTATAACGAGATATATTTGCAAAAGAATGGGTTAAAACCAGCACCTATGTCTGCCATTATTCGATCTTTACTCGACACCGACTTATATAAATTCACCATGTTGCAAGTGGTGTTACATCAGTTTCCGCAAACCCATAGTGTTTATTTATTTCGTTGTCGGAATTTAAAAGATACGGCTTATCCTCTGGCAGAAATTTTAGCTGATTTAAATCATCAACTCGATTTGTTATGCGATTTAAAATTTGCAGAAGATGAGCTGCAATACTTACGTTCATTGCGCTTTATCAAAAGCGATTTCGTTGATTATCTAGAATTGTTCCAACTGAAACGTCGTTTTATTCAGGCCAGTGTTGATGACGCTGGGCGTTTGGATATTCGAATCGAAGGACCCATGGTTCAAGCGATGATGTTTGAGATTTTTGTCTTGGCCATCGTCAATGAATTGTATTTCCGCCGTATTCGTCATGATGATGTTTGGGTTGAAGGTGAGCGTCGCTTACAGCAGAAGTTGATTCAGTTGCAACAGTACGCTGAATTACAACAAGAAAATGATCCACCCTTTTTGGTTTCAGATTTTGGAACACGTCGCCGTTATAGTTTTGAATGGCAGAAGCATGTGGTACAAGCGTTTCATACTGCTGCACCAACCGTATTCCGTGGAACCAGTAATGTGCTGTTAGCTAAAGAACTCGGTATTAGCCCCATCGGAACCATGGCACATGAGTTTTTACAAGCCTTTCAGGCATTGGATGTGCGATTACGCAACTTCCAGAAAGCGGCACTAGAAGCGTGGGTACAAGAGTATCGGGGAGATCTTGGTATTGCTTTGACCGATGTGGTCGGTATGGACGCGTTCTTGCGTGATTTTGATTTGTATTTTGCCAAGTTGTTTGATGGCTTGCGCCATGACAGTGGTGATCCGTATGAGTGGGGTGACAAAGCTTATGCTCACTATCGTAAATTAAAAATTGATACCAAGACCAAGATGCTGACCTTTAGTGATGGTCTTGATTTAGAAAAGGCATGGTTATTACATCAGTATTTTAAAGATCGCTTCCAAGTTAGTTTTGGAATAGGGACCAATCTGACCAATGATATGGGGCAGACACCGTTGAATATTGTGTTGAAATTGGTGGAGTGTAATCGACAATCTGTAGCCAAAATCTCGGATAGTTCAGGTAAAACCATGAGTGATAATGAGACCTTCCTTGCTTATTTGCGACAGGTGTTTGAGATTGAGGACGTTTAATTATTTTTTGATCACTAAAAAGCGAGTGCTGTCATGGAATGGCTTAAATCTTACAAGTGATTTGTAGAGTTATTCTTTACTTTTGAAAGATCAAAAGTAACAAAAATCTTTTGTTGAACTGACGGCACATCCTTGATGCCGAAGTTCAACAGGCGGCATCCATGCCGCCTTCGCACCAGTAAACTTTCTCTAGAGATTTACAAGGCTTAACTTTCTTAATGTTATTAAGTTTTATACTTTTAATTCATAATCGTTGGACTTATTGCTATATCTGATTTGCTGCCAAATGAATGCAAAAAATCAGACAAAGATACAAACTGAGCTATGCTAAAATCAATCACAATGCTGTGATCACAAGATTCCATAACAATGACTGACATTGATTTTAAACTCGGTTTACTGATTGAACCTGAACAACTTGTTCCGCATTTTGGGCATGAATTGATTCGTGTGATTGATTTAAGTCGGGCATCAGTTTATGAACAGTTGCATATTACCCATGCGATTCATTTACAACCTAAATATTTAGTTGCGCAAAATGAACAAGCCAATGGTGTATTGCCCGATGTAGAGGGTTTAAAAGCCTTGATTGAAAAATTAAATATTTCACCTCAGCATCATGTAGTGGTCTATGACGATGAAGGCGGGGCTTGGGCAGGGCGCTTGATCTGGAATTTACATTGCCTTGGGTTTACTCGCACCAGTCTAATCAATGGCGGCATTCACGCTTGGTTAGGTGCAAGTTTACCAACGACCACAGATGTTGAACCTGTTACTCCTGTTCGTGAACTTGTACAGGTGGATTTGGATGCTGTGCAACAACACCGCATTGAATACAATGAATTATTAGTGCAGGTTCAGGAACACAATATCCAGTTGTGGGATTGTCGTAGTCATGAAGAATATACAGGTCTGCGTTTAGCTGCGCGACGCGGCGGTCACATCCCAAATGCAATGCATTTTGAGTGGAGTACTGCCCTTAATCGTGAAAATCATCTAAAATTACACTCGCTTGAACGCACTCAACAACGTTTAGAGCAATTAGGCTTTGATTTACAACAACCTGTCGTGGTGTATTGTCAGTCACATCATCGTTCAGGTTTGGCGTATATTTTAGCGAGATTGCTCAATTGGCAAGTCAGAGCCTACGATGGTGCGTGGAGTGAATGGGGCAATCGCCTCGATAGTCCTATTATTTCAGGGGAGTCACCGTCTTGAGTTTTGCAGCAGATTTAAAAAAACAATTCTTTATCAAAGCACAAAATTTAGTACCGCAACATCAGCTCAGTCGTGTTATTGGCAAGGTTGCCGCAAGTGAAAATGTTTTGGTCAAAACTGCTGTTATTCAAGCATTTAAAGCAAAATATGGTATTGATATGAGTATTGCTGAGCAAAGCAATGCCTTGCAATACAAGTCTTTCAATGAATTTTTTACCCGTGCCTTAAAAAATGGTGTACGTGGTGTAGATGAGCGAGCAGATAGTGTTGTTTGCCCTGCGGATGGTGCGATTTCACAGCTAGGTAAAATTGAAGCGGGTGATATTTTTCAAGCCAAAGGTCAGAGTTTTTCTGTTGAGAAATTGATTGGTGATCCGCAATTGGCGAAGCCATTCCATGAAGGTCAATTTGCGACTGTTTACTTGTCTCCTAAAGATTATCACCGTGTGCATATGCCGTTGGCAGGCACATTGACGGAAACCTTATATATTCCGGGTGAATTATTTTCAGTGAACCAAGTGACTGCGGAAAACATTCCTGGTTTATTTGCGCGTAATGAACGCATGGTGTGTTTGTTCGATACTGAGCTTGGTCGTATGGCTGTGGTTTTAGTGGGTGCAATGATTGTGGCAGGGATTGAGACTGTTGCAACAGGTAAAGTAAAACCTACAGGTCGCGTTGAGTTACAGCATCATCAGATGAAACTTGAGAAAGGCGCTGAGTTAGGTCGTTTCTATCTCGGTTCAACCGCAGTGATATTGTTTGAAAAAGACAAGATGGTGTGGGACGAACAGTTTAAAGCCAATTCGGCTGTTGTGATGGGTGAGCGGTTGGGTCATTCAGTTTAATTTATAAGTAATTTTTAAAAAGCCTCTTAATATTTTAAGAGGCTTTTTTTACATTGTTATTCACCAATTAAAATGTCTATGCGATAAACCATTTAAAATGTCCTGTTTTTAACCACAAGAGTCAAGCACAGGATTTAACTTTCTTTGTTCAATAACAGCTTTCTGAGCTTTACGACTCGGCATACTTTTCTTGAGACGGGAACGTTTATTCTGTTTTTCCAACTCTTCATGCTGTTGCTGAATATGTGCCAGAACTGTACCTAACCGTTTATTCTCAACGATCTCATTCTGCTGTAGCCCAGCTAACTTATTGAAAATGCTGTAGTTGAGCTTTCGTCCCTCGTGCATGAGGGCCACAGTCCCATCCGGGTACTCCAGAAATGAAATATATTGCCCAACAAGCTTATGATTCAGCTCTATCGGTTCAAGCAGATAAATACATTTGTCATAGGTCAGGGTCAGATTCTTGGTGACCTTACGCGGTTCCTGCCAGGTAAAAATATCATCCAGTTCAAGATGAGATTCGGTTAATGGCCGATGTAAATTCTTTGAGTTTCGCGCACACTTGGCAAACTTCTGATTGAAATGCTCAATAAAGCAGGGCAGCCAGGCATTTGCCTCGGCAATTGAACAGATACCTTCTAGGCGCATTTCCTTGATCAGGCGATCCTGGAGTGTTCTATTGGCACGTTCCACACGGCCTTTAGCCTGGGGTGAGTTGGCGAAGATAATATCAATATTTAACTCATTCAGAATCCGCCCAAATTGCGTGATCTGGCTATCTTGGCTCGATTTCTGATTCACTCGGAATACCGAGTGTTTATCGCTATAAAACGCTAAAGGCTTGCCGTATTGCTCAATGTAGGCTCGGGTTGAAAGCATATAATCAAAGGTCGTTTCAGCCTCACAAAAGCGCAGATGCAACAGCTTTCCAGTGGCGTCATCGATATAAACCAGCAAGCAGCATTTGGAAGCTCGGCCTTCAAACCAGTCATGATATGAGCCATCGATCTGGATCAGCTCACCGAAGCAATCACGGTTATATCTAGGCTGATACGGACGTTTCAGACGCTTGGATCGAGGAATCCACAGGTCATTTGCAGTCATCCAGCGACGAACCGTTTCTACCGGGATATGCAGACCAAACATGCTGCTGAGCTTCTCATGCGCCAAGGTGGGTCCAAAGCCCAGCAAATGTTCAGCAATAATGGAAAGGCACTTTGATTTTAACAAGTCATCATGGCGACGATGGCCAGGTTGACCACGACTGGCATGTGCCATACCTGAGACACCATCTTGATTGAGTTTCTGCAATAACCGGGTAATTTGACGGGTGGAAAGATTCAGGATTTCAGCAGCACGGACCTGGGTAATACGATGATCTCTAACGTCTTGCAGAACTGCAAGACGTTGAATTTCTTTATCAGACATAGTGATCAGCATCTATATTTTATATCCAGTCCATGGTGATAAAAACCATCATAAACCAGACATTTTTATTGGTGAGAATATAGACACTTTAAATGGGTTCTAACATACATATTTCGCATAAGGTGTATTATGTTAATTGTAGAAAATTTAAAGAACTAAGAGTAATAGTTATGTTGAATATCGACGATGAAAGTACTGAGAAAAATTGGAATATATATAATGTAAAATCTAGTGAAGAAGATGCAAAGTACTTTTTATCTTATAAAAATGATGTTCTTATTCCTGCATCACAAGAGTTTTTTGAGTTTTTAGATGAAAATAAATTAAAACTTCATCATGCATTTTCATTCAATGCCATACTTGCACATGCCATTGATTACATGGTTTTCATTGCACAAAAGCATTCAAATATTTTTAGAACAAATTTCATTAGAAGTTTTGATGAAAAATATGCTGTAGATGGATGTAACCATATCAATAATAAATTTTCTTTATTAGATGCTGTGAATAATTCATTCAAACATGTAGAACTGAATAAAACTAGGTATCAACACTTAATTGATGTATATGGTGATTTATCATTTCACTGTTTAAATCAAAAACAAGGGAAAATTTTTTTTGAAATGCAGTCCCATAAATTTGATTATTCAAGAGTGGTACTAAGACCAGTTGCAGCTATCTTCAATTGTGATTTACATAACACAAATGATGTAGATGACTTTATTAATGGAAGAATCTATGGCAGTACAGGATATGGTAGTTTTCCATATAGTTATGAGCCTCATGAAGCGATTGATAGAATGATAGATGCTTGTAATGCTGAGTGTATGGATTGTGGTGAGGATGGAAATAACTGTGATTGTCAGCAATTTGTTTATGCAAATAAGAGAGGAGAATATTCCCCTAATTTAGATCCTAACTTTGAATTTGAGGACGTAATGTCAGAAATTAGTGGAACTCGTGAATGGAATAGAAAATAAATTTTATAAATCCATTTAACATAATGGGCGTTATGTGAAGAAAATTGTTAGAACCCATTTAAAGTGTCTATATTCTCACCAATAAAAATGTCTGGTTTATGATGGTTTTTATCACCATGGACTGGATATAAAATATAGATGCTGATCACTATGTCTGATAAAGAAATTCAACGTCTTGCAGTTCTGCAAGACGTTAGAGATCATCGTATTACCCAGGTCCGTGCTGCTGAAATCCTGAATCTTTCCACCCGTCAAATTACCCGGTTATTGCAGAAACTCAATCAAGATGGTGTCTCAGGTATGGCACATGCCAGTCGTGGTCAACCTGGCCATCGTCGCCATGATGACTTGTTAAAATCAAAGTGCCTTTCCATTATTGCTGAACATTTGCTGGGCTTTGGACCCACCTTGGCGCATGAGAAGCTCAGCAGCATGTTTGGTCTGCATATCCCGGTAGAAACGGTTCGTCGCTGGATGACTGCAAATGACCTGTGGATTCCTCGATCCAAGCGTCTGAAACGTCCGTATCAGCCTAGATATAACCGTGATTGCTTCGGTGAGCTGATCCAGATCGATGGCTCATATCATGACTGGTTTGAAGGCCGAGCTTCCAAATGCTGCTTGCTGGTTTATATCGATGACGCCACTGGAAAGCTGTTGCATCTGCGCTTTTGTGAGGCTGAAACGACCTTTGATTATATGCTTTCAACCCGAGCCTACATTGAGCAATACGGCAAGCCTTTAGCGTTTTATAGCGATAAACACTCGGTATTCCGAGTGAATCAGAAATCGAGCCAAGATAGCCAGATCACGCAATTTGGGCGGATTCTGAATGAGTTAAATATTGATATTATCTTCGCCAACTCACCCCAGGCTAAAGGCCGTGTGGAACGTGCCAATAGAACACTCCAGGATCGCCTGATCAAGGAAATGCGCCTAGAAGGTATCTGTTCAATTGCCGAGGCAAATGCCTGGCTGCCCTGCTTTATTGAGCATTTCAATCAGAAGTTTGCCAAGTGTGCGCGAAACTCAAAGAATTTACATCGGCCATTAACCGAATCTCATCTTGAACTGGATGATATTTTTACCTGGCAGGAACCGCGTAAGGTCACCAAGAATCTGACCCTGACCTATGACAAATGTATTTATCTGCTTGAACCGATAGAGCTGAATCATAAGCTTGTTGGGCAATATATTTCATTTCTGGAGTACCCGGATGGGACTGTGGCCCTCATGCACGAGGGACGAAAGCTCAACTACAGCATTTTCAATAAGTTAGCTGGGCTACAGCAGAATGAGATCGTTGAGAATAAACGGTTAGGTACAGTTCTGGCACATATTCAGCAACAGCATGAAGAGTTGGAAAAACAGAATAAACGTTCCCGTCTCAAGAAAAGTATGCCGAGTCGTAAAGCTCAGAAAGCTGTTATTGAACAAAGAAAGTTAAATCCTGTGCTTGACTCTTGTGGTTAAAAACAGGACATTTTAAATGGTTTATCGCATAGACATTTTAATTGGTGAATAACAAAATACAGTTTAATTAATAAAATCAAAGAGACTGTAAATAAAACTGTGTAAACGCTTAAACTATCCCTCAACGCTGTTGGGGGGCAACACAGGTGTTTACCATGAAAGATGAAGCAATGCTGGCATTGGCAAAAGAATTTGCTAAGAACTTAAAAACAGAAGCTGACCTGAATAATTTCAGTAAAGCTTTAAAGAAACTCACCGTTGAAACTGCACTCAATGCTGAACTGACTGAACATTTAGGCTATGAGAAGAATAGTCCTCGTATAGGCAAAAATACACGTAATGGCTATACAACCAAACGGCTATTTACTGATGATGGTGAATTTGAACTAGACACGCCTAGAGATCGTGATGGCACTTTTGAGCCCCAGCTGATCAAGAAGAGTCAAACCCGTATCACACAAATGGATAGCCAAATCCTATCCCTATACGCCAAAGGCATGACGACACGAGATATCGTTGCCACATTCAAGGAAATGTACGATGCGGACGTCTCCCCAACGCTTATTTCCAAAGTGACGGATGCAGTTAAAGAACAAGTAATAGAATGGCAAAATCGACCATTGGATGCCCTTTATCCTATTGTCTATATGGATTGTATCGTCGTGAAAGTGCGTCAAGATAGTACGATTATTAACAAAGCGGTGTATCTGGCATTAGGTGTCAATACAGACGGACAGAAAGACTTATTAGGTATGTGGATGTCAGAAAACGAAGGTTCTAAATTTTGGCTCTCAGTCCTTACAGAACTGAAAAATCGTGGGTTAAAGGATATTCTGATTGCCTGCGTAGATGGACTGAAGGGCTTTCCTGATGCAATCAATACAATTTACCCTGATACGCATATTCAGTTGTGTATCATCCACATGGTACGCAACAACCTTAAATATGTGAGTTGGAAAGACTACAAAGCTGTCACAGCCGATTTAAAAAAGATATATCAAGCTGTTACAGAAGACGCAGCCTTACAGGCTTTAGATGAATTTGGACAAAAATGGGATGAGAAGTATCCTCAAATCAGCAAGTCATGGCTTGCCAACTGGTCGAATCTAAACACGTTTTTCGCTTATTCTATGGATATTCGCAAAGCGATTTACACGACGAATGCGATTGAATCATTGAACAGCGTTATCCGCCATGCAACCAAGAAAAGAAAAATCTTCCCAACTGATGATTCCGTGAAAAAGGTGGTATATTTAGCAATTATGGCAGCAAGCAAAAAATGGACGATGCCTATTCAGAATTGGAAAGCTGCCATGAATCGCTTTAGTATCATGTTTGAAGAGCGTGTAACCAAGTATTTTTAAAACTGTATTTACACAGAATTATTTACACCCTCAAATCAAATACTTAAAATTTTTTAGTAATATCAAAAAAGATCAGAAAGGTCGATTAGAAACAATTCAGTTTTAATGAGCTGTTTAGGCACTTTCCTCTAAACTTTTAATCACAACCCTGTACGCTTTTTCCTACACCAATTCCAGCCAATGTCCCATATTCAGCCCCAATCAAATCACCTAATATGAACTCATCAGGAACAGGAAGTTCCAAAACATAAAACAAGAATGATAGGTTTTCGCATCGGGATGTGAGATACAACAGGAATGGTATCTAGTGAAAGGAATACGGAAAAAAGCTCGACAGGATGTCGGGCTTTTTTCTTTCAAATTTTTACTTAAAGTCTGATCTATCACTGGATGGATGCATTGAATGTCATTAATTTAAGTTTGCATCAACTGCATTACATTAATTCAATCAATGATTAATAATTTAGCACCATTCAAACTGAAGGATTGGTGCGGCTCGGCATGATCACCAACTTGATAGCTCATTCCTTGGGTTAAAATAAAGGTGCGACCATCTTTTAATCTACTTTCAAGTTCACCTTCTAAGCAAAATAAAATATGACCTTTTTCACACCAATGATCGGCTAAGTAATTGGCTGAATACTCGACAATTCTTACTCGAATTTTATTGGTTTCTTCACCAAAATATTGGGTCTTCCAATACGCTTTTCCTGTTTCTCCACTGTATTCTGTGGTTTCTATTTTTTCCCAATCAGTAACTTGAAATGGAAAAGGAAAAATATTCATATTCTGTTCCAAAAATTTAGGTTCATTCTTAAACTATAGATAAATTTAGTTTTTGCAATACGCCTTTAATATAATGGTTACTATGTGAAAGAAAATTAATTCGATAATCAAAATTAAAAGTTTATTCGCATCGACAACCATAAAAGCGGTAGATTTGAAACAAAATAGCTTTTTTTATGAGCAGTTTAGGTACTTGTTGCCAGATTCTTAAACGCAACGCTGTACGCTTTTTCTTACAACGATTAGGGGCAATGTCCCATATTCAGACCCAATCGAATCACCTAATATGAACTCATCAGGAACAGGAAGTTCCAAAACATAAAACAAGAATCATAAGTTTTCGCATCGGGATGTGAGATACAACAGGAATGGTATCTAGTGAAAGGAATACGGAAAAAAGCTCGACAGGATGTCGAGCTTTTTTCTTTCAAATTTTTACCTAATCTCTGATGTTGTTGAGTGGGGGGAATGCCTGATAACTCGACTGAATCCCTATTTCCCTAGCTTAAAGTTTTAAATGAAAAATGAGTGAATCTCTGTCTGGATATTGGTATACAACAGGTAATAGCTCCTTGGCAACTTCTTCAAATCCAGCTTTACGATAGAATTTATGTGATTGAGTTGCTTTAGCTGGCGTATCTAAAAAGATTTCTAAAAATTGATTTATTTCAGCAAATTTTAAAAGCTCACTATATAAAGCCATTCCAACTTGATGGCCTCGATATTCGGAAATAACAAAAAACTTTTTTAAAATAGCTATTTGTGGGGTAAGTGCTTGAAGCCCAATTGTTCCGATCAGTTTGTCGTTTTGATCTAATGCTAACCAAAAATTTCCACCTGATGTAATAAAGTATTTAGGTATATCTTGAATATCAGGTTGCTCAGCTAACGGGATACCGACATCAAATTCAATATTTTGAATACTTAAAATTAAATCAATAACATCATCTTTAAACTTATCGTTATATTCAACAATTTTCATAGATCAACCACAGTAGTGAAAAATACGGGTATATACCCTCATGTTAGTGGAAAGATATCCGTTCTACAAGATTTATCATTTGTGTCAAACTAAGCTTAACCTGAAGGGATTAATTGGACTTATGATTTTACCTTGTTACAGTGCAAAGTTACGCAGTGCTTCCCGACGTTTAGGGCATCGTTATAATGCCGTATTGGCTGAGTTTGGCATCAATATTACCCAATTCTCTCTTTTATCAATGATTAAGAGAACAGAGCCGATTAGTCTCACGTCTTTAGCAAAAATGATGGAGTTAGAGCGTTCGACAGTGGGGCGGAATGTGAAAGTTCTAGCGAAAATGGCGCTTGTTGAACTGACACAAGGCGATAAAGATCAAAGGGAAGTCACTTTAAAATTAACGCAACAGGGGCGTCAGCTTCTAAAAGCAGCGCTTCCTCATTGGCAGAAGGTTCAACAAGAAATCGAGGATAGTCTAGGAGAAGATCAAATATTAATGCTAACCGATCTCTTAAAACGTCTTTGATTGTGAGTTGGTTTTCTACAAAGAACAATAGACGCTATACGGGAAAAGTCGAAATATCTTCTGTAGTGGTAAAAGCTATATCGAAAACGAATTTGAGATTTTTTGGCTTTTGATCAGCAGTTTTTCAAATCTAAAACCCTGTACGCTTTTTCTTACAAGGATTAGGGGCAATGTCCCATATTCAGACCCAATCAAATTATCTAATATGAACTCATCAGGAACAGGAAGTTCCAAAACATAAAACAATAACAATAAGTTTTCGCATCGGGATGTGAGATACAACAGGAATGGTATCTAGTGAAAGGAATACGGAAAAAAGCTCGACAGGATGTCGGGCTTTTTTTATTCGACGTCAATTTGTTTAACCCAAAGTTCAATTAGCAATTGTAACGCCTTACTCAACGGTTTATGACTCGGCCAAATTGCATGGATCGGCATATCCAGTCCATTGGTGGTATCGTTAAATTCTAATCGTACCAAGCTCCGTTTAGAGAAATGCTCACTCACCACCGAAAGTGGAAAATTTCCCCAACCCATGCCTTGTTCAACCATACTGATTGCCATTGATAAATTATCGGTATACCAACAAGAATCAGAAACCAAGACACGAGGATCGGGAAGCGGATAATTTTTACTGGCAATCACGATTTGTCTCAACTCTGAAAGCATCGTCAGTTCATTCTTATTATGATATTTCAGCTGTTGTGCTTTTTTGGGCGAAACAGCCGCCACAAATTTTTCAACGCCCAATAATCGGAAGCGCTCATTGATGTCGATCGACGATGAGCTATAGGCGATATACAGATCTATTTCATTATTTTGCAGACGTGTTTTCAGCTCTTGTTGTGGCGCACTGAGCATTTCAATATTTAGCAATGGATAACGTTGAATCAGATGTTCAATACCTGCCAATAAAAACTTCTGATTGATATCCGCCGCGACACCAATTGAAATATCAGTTTCTAATCCTGTGGAGAGCTCGGTTAGATGTAGTTCTAATTGGCGCATTTTGGTTACGATCAATCGTGCATGCGGCTCAATCGACAGCGCAACGTCGGTCGGAGCAAGATGATTTTTACTGCGTTCAAATAATTTTAAATTCAATTCAGCTTCTAAATTGGCGATTGCCATACTGACTGCGGAAGGTACGCGATTCAACGCACGCGCAGCGGCTGAAAAATTACCTCGATCAATTATCTCAAGGATTAACTCGAGCTGTTCACTATTGAGTTTCATGCCTATTTCCTTGTCAGTAAATCTGATCACGATTGACTTTTTTTATCAGATTTAAGGCGTAAAATCCACTGATTATTGATTTAAAGGTGTCGTCATGCAAGGAACAAAAAGAAGAGTAACTTATGTATTTTTCTATGAAGTGTTTAGCTTTTTGATCTGTGCGCTGATTTTGGCTGCACTTTCTGGCACCACGATTAGCCATACAGGGCCTTTATCGATTCTGATTGCGGTGATCGCCGTCACGGTCAATTTCTTTTATAACTATGCTTTTGAGATGTGGGAAAAAACCCAAATTTCCAAAACACGAACGGTGTGGAGACGAATTGCACATGCGATTGGCTTCCAAATCATATTGGTGATGATTTTGATCCCATTGATTGCATGGTGGATGCAAATTAGTTTGCTCAAAGCCTTCTTGCTAGATTTTAGTTTGATGGTGATCATCCCATGCTATACCTTTGTTTATAATTATCTTTTTGATCATATTTTTGGTTTGCCGAGTCATTTGCTTGAAGCAACGGAACTGGATGCAAAAGTAAGCAGCTAATTTTCAATCAGCTAAAGCTAAACAAGCCGATCTGTTGGGATCGGCTTGTTTAAATTTAAAATGCACTATAACTATTGTGTAGAATACTTAGATCATTCGATATAAACGTTCTTTTGGGAAAACAGCAGTAAAGGTCGAGCCTTCATTCTCTTTAGAGGTGATTTCTAAATGTGCGCCGTGCTGCATCAAGACATGTTTAACAATCGCAAGCCCTAAACCTGTGCCACCTGTTTGACGGCTGCGCGCGCTATCAACCCGATAGAAACGTTCAGTTAAACGCGGCAAATGTTTTGGGTCAATACCGATCCCATTATCTTGTACGCTAAAAAGAGCTTGATCGTTTTCTTCATGCCAACCAATGGTAATAATGCCGCCTTTGGGGGTGTATTTAATTGCATTGGTGATCAAGTTACTGAAAGCACTGGCAATTTCCATATCTGAACCAATCAGATCACAATGACTGTCGATATCTAAATTGAGCGTATGACCATAATCTAAATTATAAGCACGCGCATCATCAAAGATTTGATTCATTAAATTTGCCATATCAATGATCTGTTTTTTGGCGACTTTTTTATTATTTTCTAAATTGGACAGTAACAGTAAATCATTGACCAATGCATTCATGCGCTTGGTTTGCGATTGCATTTGCGTGAAGGCACGTTTCCAACGCGGGGTAATATCATCCTGATCAGTAAAGGTTTCGATATACCCACTCAGTACGGTGAGCGGTGTACGTAGTTCATGCGAGATATTATCGACAAAATCTTTACGCATTTGTTCAAGGTTGTGTACGCGTGTGGTGTCATAGGCCACCAATAGTCGACTTTCTCCACCAAAGCGAGTCAGTTTGACTTGTACATAACGCTCTTCATCCATCTGTACTTGTAGACGAATCCCATCTGGCGATTGATCACTTTGGTTGAAATATTCAATAAAACTCGGTTGACGCAAAATCGTCAATAAGTTGCGCCCACGATCTAAGGGTTCAATGCCTAATAGCTTTTCGGCTGCTGGATTCCACCATTCGATTTGATGTTGATCATCAATTAACACCACCGCTTCGGCTAAAGCGAACAGCGATGATTGTGCACGGTCTATCAAGCCGACCATTTCTGCCTGAACGATACGCTCTTGGCGTTGGGCACGATAGACATTGAACAGCAACGCACCCCAAATCCCATTTAAGTTCGGTGGCACATCATAAGGACGATTTGAAATCCATTCATTGACCAAGTAGAGCGAGCGGAGCTGTAACGTGAAAAACACCACAAAAGCGATGAAAATACAGCTCCAAAAATACCCAACGCCAAATCCGATTAAGCTCGCAATCAATAAGAAAAAAAGCAACAGTCTTAAATCTTGCTTTGCAAAGGCCCATAAACTACTGTAACGAAAACGTTGGTGTTCACGTGCCAGTTCAGGGACTGGATAAGGTTCGTACATAAAGGGTTTTAACCTGCTGCCAAATCAGCTCGTGTAGAAAAACGATAACCTGTGCCACGTACCGTCTGTACAAAACGATCGACACCATAAGGTTCTAACACTTTGCGTAAACGACGAATATGCACATCAATGGTACGGTCTTCGATATAGACATTACCACCCCACACTTGGTCAAGCAATTGTGCGCGCGTATAAGCGCGTTCAGGATGGGTCATAAAGAAGGCGAGTAAACGATATTCGGTTGGTCCCATCTCTAAAATGCTGTCACCGAAGCTCACACGTTGGCTCACAGGATCAAGCATCAAACCATTGGCATCAATGACTTTTTCGCCACTGAGTGCATTGGCACGACGTAGTACTGCTTTGATTCGAGAAACCAGTTCGCGGGTAGAAAAAGGTTTGGTCATGTAGTCATCTGCACCCGCATCTAGACCTTGTACCTTATGATCTTCTTCGCCACGAGCCGTCAGCATAATCACAGGGATTTCAGCCAAGTTTTCATCGCGTTTGAGGCGACGGCACAAATCTACACCACTAACACCGCCTGGTAGCATCCAATCGAGCAAGATGAGAGCAGGACGCTGATCAACGATAATTTGATGTGCTTGTTTGGCATCCTCTGCTTGTAAACATTGGAAACCTGCCATATCCAAAGAGGTATGGATCATTTCACGAATCGGTAGCTCATCGTCGACAATTAAAATATAGTCATCTTTCACAGCGCAATACCCTCAAATTTATAACGGTAATGTTGAACCGTTTTGTTGTTATGACAGGCTTATTACAAAGATTAATTATGACAATATCATTGCAAAAGAGTGGATAAAGTCGAATTTAGCAATAAATTGTGACAATTGTGCGGCAGCGTAGTGACCAAATGATGACAAGTGATTTATCAATAAAGCAAATGAATTCATTTGGTTAATACCATATCAGTCTAACAGTTTTATTTGTCACAAAACTGTAAAATGATTTTAATTTTTTTGTGATGTTGTTGCGATAAAGGAGATAAATACCGCACAGCATGCTGCTAACACGTCCTCTAATGGTTGTTTAAAGCCTTCTGAGACCCAACGAATAATAATATGCGTGACATAACCATTTAAGCCTGTCGCCATCAAAGACACTTCCTCAGTGCTTTGTTGAACATTGGGCATGGTGATCATCACAAAGCCTTGAATGATCCGATCAAACTGAGTCAAGGTCTCTTGGATCGTGGCTTGATTGTGTAAGTCTTGCACCAACATGGCATCAATATAAATAATGCGAGCCATACGTGGATCGTTTCGAATGGTGTTGAGTAAAGCCGACAGCCCCGCAGTGACCATGTTTTTTGGTTCGGGTGCCGCCAATAATACCGCCTGCGTTAAACAACTTTGCATTTCACCAACCATTCTTAAAAAAACGGTTTGAAATAGCTCCTCACTTTTTTTAAACGATTCATAGAAATAGCGTTCGGTAAGTTTGGCTTCGTTGCAGACATCTTTGACGGTGACTGAGAAAAAACCCTGAGTGCCGTAAGTAGCGATCCCAGCTTCAATCAGTTTTTCACGGCGAGCTTCTTTACGTTCAGTTAAAGAAAGACCTTTGAATTGACGCTCTTTGGTTTCGCTGTTGTTTTTCTTCGCTTTGGCTTGCTTTTGAGTTGTCATTGAAAAAACCGTTTCCTAAAAGTCTTTATAGCGTATGTCTAGCTCAGTTTACATGATGCAACTATGCCTTGTATCGCCTAAAAATCTTATCTCATTAAATGTAAATAGACCCAATATGACAAGTAATGTGTGTGTTATTGCCATTTGTCTTAAAAGTATAGTGTACTATATTGACAACGTGTATTGTCAAAATTATATTGGTTACATCTTAAACTGCACATGATCTAGGCGAATATGTGCATATCATTCGCAATACAAAGGATAGGCAATGAAAAATTTTAAAAATAAAGTCGCAGCGATCACAGGTGCAGGTTCTGGGATTGGGCAACAAGTCGCTGTTTTATTGGCCCAACAAGGTTGTCATTTGTCATTGAGTGATATCAATGAAAAGGGTTTGGCACAAACTGTTGAGCTTTTGAAAGCATATCCTGAAATCACAGTGACCACGACAGTACTTGATGTCTCTAGCCGTGATGCGATGAAACAGTGGGCGCAAGATACCGTCCAAGATCATGGTTCGGTCAATATGATTTTCAACAATGCAGGTGTGGCACTCGGCTCAACGGTTGAAGGTGCAAGCTATGAAGACTTAGAGTGGATCGTTGGGATTAACTTCTGGGGTGTGGTTTACGGGACCAAAGAATTCTTACCGTTTATCAAACAAACCAAAGATGGCCATATCATCAATATTTCAAGTATCTTCGGTTTAACCTCGCAACCAACGCAATCAGCATATAACGCGACTAAATTCGCAGTGCGTGGTTTTACAGAATCTTTACGTCAAGAACTTGATATTGAAAAGAGTGGTGTTAGTTCGCTTTGTGTACACCCAGGTGGGATCCGCACCAATATCGCCAAAGCAGCCAAAATGAATGACAGTATGAAAAGCTTGGGCATGGATCCGGGCAAATCAATCAAACAATTTGATAAATTCTTGCGTACGCCTCCTGAAGAAGCAGCACGTCAAATCTTGAATGCAGTGTTGAAAGATAAACGTCGTTTATTGATTGGTGCTGATGCGCGTATCGTCGACTCTTTCCAACGTTTATTCCCAACGGGATATCAACGTATTGCTGCCCTTGCAACGAAAATGATGTAAGTTCTGCTAATGAAATAAAAAGCCATTCTTGTTTGAATGGCTTTTTATTTGACGCTGAAAATCATGATGAACTTTTACGCTTAAATCAGAATCTTTATCTCGCGTTTCTTCCAGACAAATTGATAATAAGCGGCTTGGAATATGCATAAACACATAAAGGCGAGTGCATAAGCCATCCAAATTCCCTTGAGTCCCCAAAGTGTGTTAAACCAATACGCACAAGGCACTTCGATTAAAATAATGGTAAATATATTGATCAGCATAGGCATGTTGACTGTTCCGCTAGCACGCATGATCGAGGCAAAAATTGCACTTGCGCCAAAAAACAGCAGTGACCACAGCACAATAAACAATAATTGTTGTCCCAGTTCGATGACCGCAGGATCAGTAATAAACAGTGCCATTAAATATTTTGAGAATAAATACGCCAGTACGATCAGACTACCTGTAAATAAAAAATTCATACTCAATGCAGTGCGGGTGACTTTGGCCAACAGATCTGGTTTGCCTGCACCGATCGCTTGGGCGGCAAAGATCGATGCTGCGATGGCAATCGACAACGCAGGAAACTGAATATAGTTGAGGACTTGATTGACTGCACCGTAGGCTGCTGTTGCCTCTGCGCCGTAACGGTTAATCAAGCTTATAATCACCAATCCAGCCAAAGAAGTGGTGACCATTTGGATGCCTGTTGGAATGCCTAGTTTAAAAATCAGTTTGCTTAATTCTGCATCATGGCGGATATGTTGGAGCAATTGACGATCTATTTTAAGTGGATGATTTTTATAGTTGAGGTAGAAAGCTAGAAAAATCAACACTGCACTATAGCCTAAGATGGTGGCAATGGCAGGTGCGATGATGCCTAAGGCTGGAAAACCAAAATAACCTTTAAGTAAAACTGGCGTGACTGCTAAACCGATGAGGCTGGTTAAACCTAGGGCAATCAAAGGGGTAACACTATCACCGACACCCCGTAAAATAGAGGTGTAAATAATATAAACAAACAATAACGGGCTACCTGCCAACATCCACTGCACATAAGGCAGCGACATATGCATGACTTTGGGATCAGTGCCTAATAGTGTGAGAATATGTTCAGCAAAAACAAATCCTAAGATTGCGATAATTGTGCCACCAATTAAGGTGATAAAAAGGGTTGACCCAACCACACTACGAACTTTTTCTAGATTTTGCGCGCCCCACGCTTGACCCACTAAAACAGTGGTACCCGCAGAAATACCAATGGTAAATGCCAGTAAAAAAAATAGGATAGGGAAGAAAACCGACACCGCTGCAATTGCATCGACCCCCATCATTTGACCCACAAATATGGTGTTAATCGTCCCCGACAAGTTTTGCAAAATGTTGGTGGCGATCAGCGGCACTAGAAAAACAAAAAATGTTTTCCAGAGATTGGGTTGCATCACCAATGTTTGGTGTGGGGTCATTCAAATTCCTTTGTTTCTTCCTCTACGCCATTTGCAACATGATTGCTTATTTTTGTTCGGATAAATCATTACGGTTGAGATCTTGGTTGCAACCAAGAAGGCATCTTCTGATGTCCATCTTTACGTGAAAAGTTGAGTATTTCAAGCCATTTACAAAACATTTTCAACAAAGGCACGAATAAGACCCAAGATCAAACCGATAAAGGCCCCAACAATCACTCCATTGACACGGATCATGTGTAAATCACCGCCAACTTCACTCTCGATTTTGGCAATCATTTCGCGTGAATCCCACTCATGGATGCGTTCACTAATATAACGAATGATTTTGTCGCTATATTGCTCACTGAAATTGGTGGCTAAGCCCACCATTTTGCTATTGAGGACTTCACGAACATTTTCATTTTGGATCAGGCTCACACCAAGTTGTTGAATAGCTGCTTGTAAATTGGTGGCAATGCCTGAATCGGGTTGCATCAAATCTGTTTTGATGGCATCGCATAAAATCGCGATTGCACCGCTAATAAAGTTTAAAACTTGTGGGCTATCCAGCAAGGCATCTTTACCACTATTCAAACGTTGGCTTGCTTCGCTATTAGTATCTGCAAGTTGCAACATAAGTGCATGGGTGGTTGCCTCAATGTCTTGTCGCCAAGGGTGTTCAGGATTGGCCAACATGGATTCCACGCGTTCAATCAGTGAATCAATAGTACGCTGCTGCACATCAATGCCGATCCAGCTCGCACCTTTAGCCAGTTTCCACACTCCCAGTTCTTTAAATAATGTGCGAGACAACTCTCGTGCTTCTTCTGGATGTGACACCATCCATTGATGAGCCAGATCGAGTCCACGTTGTAACACATCTTGATGGAAGTCATTTTCCAAAACTGCACGTAACATTTCACTGGCAAGCGTATTGATCTTGGTACTACGCACCCATTGCACACTGTTGTTTTGTACAAAGTTAGCAATTTGATCCTGACTGACAAACTCAAAAATTTTCGGAACGGTTTGCTGGATGATTTGAACCACGTGTCCATTATTTTTGGGGTTGGCTAACCATTGACCGACCGCCAAACTGAGGTCGGTATTTTGCAAACTACGTTGCACAATTTGGGGCGATAAGAAATTTTCCTGAACAAAACGACCCATTGATTCAGCAATACGTGCCTTATTCCGTGGAATAATCTCAGTATGATCACGTAATAGTTTGGGCAATGGTATTTTTCCAAACGGATTGCGGAATAACACCGTCACCGCATACCAATCGGCCAAACCACCGACCACACCTGCTTCGGCGCTTAACATGAAAATATGGATCAGCCACCGATACTCAGGCAGAAAATGCGCCACGACCATTAAACAAATCCACGTCATCACTGCAATCACTAATGCTACGGTGGCGAAGTATTTACTTCTTTGCAGGCTTGGTACTTTGTGGATTTCTTCGGCTGAATTCATTGAGTCATCCTATTCATTCATTTTTGTTTTGAGGTGGTGCAGGGGGTTGCAACACTTCTCCTGTTGGACTCAATCCGTATTTTTGTCCTAAGGATCGCAAAATCAACTGCGCATCAAATGCATCAGGTGATTGCTGTTGAGTCTGAAAACATTCAATAGTATACGACACTTGGATGGGATCAAGATTGACCACTTGTGGTACATCATAGAATGGATCCGGCCAAAAGGCGGGATGACGACGATAATAACCATAAGGATAATACGGTCGACTCGGATAAATCACAGCTTGGCGTTGCTCCTTGAACCGCGCATTGCTTGGATCATCAACTACAGTGAAAAAACGGAACCCATTTTGGAGTGTGGTTTGTGCTGCCTTGAGTAAGGTAATTTCCTCAGCTGTACCATAACTCAGATTATTTCCTGCTTGGAAGCCGATACGGAAGCTTTTGTTATTTAATGGATAAGCGGTGAATTGCCCCAATTGATCAAAGGTCTTGGGTTGAGACGGTATGCTGGCACACCCTGTAAATGCCAATGTGACCAATAGCGGGGCACAGATGAGTAACGATTTCATATGCAATTCCTCTTTCTGACGTCGAGGGGAGATCGACTTAAAAGCTGCTGTTTGGTTGAGTTAGAAACTCAAGTTCCTCGGCGCTAGATGTGCGCCCCAAGATCGCATTGCGATGAGGATAGCGTCCGAAGCGATCAATAATCACTTTATGCTTTTTCTCAAAATTTAAATTGATTTCATTGCCTAAACGTTGAAACAGTTTTAATGCGTACTCATGCATTATTTTTGATTCACTATGCATAAATGGCATATATAAAAAGGAACGTTGTTCGGGGCTTAACTGAGCATCTAATTGTAGGCTAATCGCTTCTTGAGCCAGCATCAATGCCATGCTGTCATAGGCAAAAGCTTGTGCTTGATCACGATATAAATTACGTGAGAATTGATCTAAAACAATAATTTCAGCTAAACGACCTTCAGGTGTCTGACGCCATGACCAAAGTTCTGCTTGAGTTGCTTGATCATGAATCGTTTGAAAAAGCCCGCGAATTTTGGTATCAAAATCATCGCTTTTGGCAAACCAAAGTGAGCGATGATCAGGAGAAAACCAAAAATCAAGAATATCTTGCGCTTGCATCGTTGAGTATCCATTGGAAGATTTATTTTTAATAAAATCACAATTTCAGCATGTCTTATAGAGCAAGATTGTGATAAAAATTGCCAAGCTAAGCTAATACAATCAGATGACTAGATCGTAATAGTCGTTATAATTGGCGGAGTCGTGATAGTAGGCATGTTTGGCATGCGAATACACGCGATGAAGTCACCAGCCTTGATTTGGTTGGCCGATCTTGAATAACCGAGCATATAAATTATGAACCAACCTTGCACACTTTCGTCCGCTATCGTACCGACTTGGGTAAATGCCTCACAATTAGACGGTATGTTACGCGGTATCGAGCGTGAAAGTTTGCGTATGCAAAGCAATGGATTTTTATCACAAAAAAACCATCCAAAAGCTTTGGGTTCAGCACTCACACATCCCCATATTACGACTGATTATTCAGAAGCGTTAATGGAGTTCATTACCACGCCACACAACACCATTGCCGCTGCATTAAATGAGTTAAGCGATATTCATCAGGTGGTGCACCAGCAACTCGAAGATGGTGAGAAATTGTGGCCGCTTTCCATGCCTTGTATGCTGGATGACAATGAAGAAAATATAAAACTTGCTCAGTATGGCACGTCTAATATCGGGCGTTTTAAAACCCTTTATCGTCATGGCTTGGGGGTGCGTTATGGTCGTCGGATGCAGACCATTTCAGGTGTACATTATAATTTATCTTTTCCCGATCAGTTGTTTGCAACTTTGCAGCAGCATGAAAAAAATGAAGAACTAAAACAACTCAGTTTGCAAGATTATCGAAGCCATCGTTATTTTGCCTTGATCCGAAATTTTATTCGCATGACTCCCTTGGTGATGTATTTGCTTGGCGCAAGTCCATCGGTCTGTCGTTGCTTTTTAACAGGGCGTAACCACCATTTACAGCCTTTGGTCAAAGGAACCTTGTACTTACCAGAGGCAACTGCCTTGCGTATGGGACGTTTGGGTTACCAAAACTCAGCACAAAAGCAGTTGGGGATTTATTATAACGATTTGCATGATTATTTAGATGGATTACAAAAGGCCGTCCATACGCCATATCCTGCATTTACTGATTTAGGTTTGAATGATGAGACAGGTGAACCGATTCAAATCAATGACCATGTTTTACAGATTGAAAATGAATACTACAGTCTAGTGCGTCCAAAGCAAGTGCCTCAAGCGGGTGAAACCCCTTCGCAAGCATTGAAGAATCGTGGTGTGGGTTATGTAGAGCTGCGTGCGGTCGATGTGAATCCCTATAGTGCGATTGGGATTGATGAAACCACAGCAGGCTTCTTAGAAAGTCTAGCTTTGTATTGTTTATTGCGGGAAAGTCCTGATCTATGGTCTGACGAACAAGATCAGATTGATCAAAATCAAACTGAAGTGGTTAATCGCGGGCGTGCAGCAGATGCCCAGATCAAAGAAGGGCATCTAACAGTGTCATTTCAGGATTGGGCACAGCAACATTTAAGCAAAATTCATACTTGTGCCGCGACACTAGATCAAATGGATGGTACTTCTCTTTATCAGGATGCTGTTTATGTCATGCAACAGCGTTTAAATGATGTTGAAAATACCCTTTCAGCACAAGTGATCAAAGATACTTTACAACATGGTGGCACATGGAACTTTGGTAGTGTCATGGCTCAACAGCATGTAGATTGTTATGACCAGCATCAGCTCAGTGCAGAAAGACAGCAATATTTTGAACATTTAGCGCAAACGTCGTTGCAAAAACAGTGGCAACTTGAACAAGAAAATGACACGAGTTTTGAACAATATCTTGCACAATACCGTTAAATCTTTTGAGGACTTCCCATGCGATGGAATTACCGTTTGGTCAGTGCAGTATTGGTACTGACCAGTATTATCGGACTCTCGTTCGCGTTGTATTTAGAACATGTGCAAGGATTGGAACCTTGCCCATTGTGTGTGTTTCAACGTGTAGGTCTAATTGGAATGGGATTGATTGCACTGGTTGCATTCATTCATAACCCGATTTCAAATGTATTTAAACGTTTTTATGCATTGCTGGCGACATTAGCGATTGGTTGGTCAGTGGGTGTTGCAGCACGTCATGTTTGGTTGCAAAACTTACCTGCTGATCAAGTTCCAAGTTGTGGTCCAGGTTTGGATTATTTGGTTGATGTCTTGCCCATGAAAGCAGTATTGCAACAAGTGCTTTCTGGTTCTGGTGAATGTGCTTTAGTCGATTGGAGTTTCTTGGGTCAGTCATTACCAGTATGGTCATTGATTTATTTCAGTCTGATATTGCTGATTTGTTTATGGCAGCTTTTTAGAAAATATAGTACAGCTAAACAATAACCATAGCGTTTTTAAAACAACTAAAAAACCCTTGAATATATATCAATATTTAGGGGTTTTTTCTTTTAAATCAATTGGATATATTTTTAGATAAAAACAACTATTTTTTGTGTACAGAAAGGTATTTTTCTTATAAAGTTCAACCGATTCTTAAAATTATGATCATAAAAAATGCTTTTGAATATATTTAATGTATTAGAAAAACTGGGGTTAAATGCACAGAAGCGTGCGATACACGTCCAATTTGCAGATCCGATGTTAACGGCGCAGGTGTTCTTACAACGAATATCTGGGAAACATGTTTTAAATCAAGGGCTAACGTCAGAACTCATTTGCCTGTCTACCAATGCGAGCATTCCGCTTAAAAAATTTATTGGATGTACTGTTGCAGTCGATCAGGTCACTGATACTGGACAATTGGCACGCAGCACAGGGATTATTACCGCGGCAGCTCAAGGTCAAAGTGATGGAGCACTTACGCTTTATCGTCTGACCATGCAAGATGCGACATCATTATGGACAAAACGCCGTAATAGCCGGGTATTTATGAACCAATCGGTGGTTGAAATTGTCCAGACCCTATTTAAAGAGTGGCAAGCACGTAGTCCATTGTTTGCAGCGAGTTTGACATTAGATCTCAGTGGGCTTAGCAAAGACTATGATGTTAGACCCTTTACCATGCAGCACAATGAACTCGATTCAATGTTCATTCAACGATTGTTGGCTTCTGAATCGATCAATAGCTTAATTGATGAAGCTCAGCATCTTGTTCCGTTCAGTGCATCGCCAATTCAAGCGCAAAAACTCCGACTGATTGATGACAATAACCACTACCAAGCGCTTGAGCGCCATAGTATTCGTTACCACCGTAGTAGTGCTACAGAACAATATGACAGCATGACCAGTTTGGTTGCAGAACGTAGCTTGCAACCGACCACGGTGCATATCCAACGTTGGCAAGCGGATGCTCTTGATCAAGAAGATGGCGCAGGCAGCGTCCAAAGTACCCATGGACATAGTGATCACTATGACAATGCAAGTTTGGGATTAGAGGATGCATGGCACTTCACGCCTGCATGGATACAAGATCTGAATGGTGAGGATGGTGCGAGTACCTCAGGCAATCATCAAATCGAACGCATCAATGAACAACTGAGCAATTACCATAGTGCGCAGGCAAAACAATTTATTGCCAATACCACGGTTCGTGATGCGCATGTGGGTTATTGGTTTGAACTCAAACAACACCCAGAAATTGACCAGCATGCCAGTGCGGATAGAAACTTCCTCATTACGGCGAAGCAGTTCTATAACCAAAATAACTTACCTAAAGAGTTGAACCAACAGGTCAAGCAATTGCTACAGCAGAGTCATTGGCAACCTCTGTTGAGTCACTCAATGTTAGAAGAACGTCAAGGTAACCAACTCACACTGCAACGCCGTCATATTCCCACCGTACCTGAATATCAGCCCTTGCAACATCGACCCATTGCATATCCTCAACGAGCAAAGGTGGTAGGCCCAGCAGGTGAAACGATTCATGTGGATGAGTGGGGACGGATCAAAGTACGCTTTCTATTTACCCGTGTCGATGATCATGGCCATGATGGTGGTGCTGGCACCAATGACAACGATACCGACTCCGCTTGGGTGGATGTTCTGACACCTTGGGCGGGTGAAGGTTATGGTGCGCGATTCCTACCGCGCATAGGTGAGATCGTTGTGATTGATTTCTTTGATGGCAATATTGATCGCCCCTTTGTGACGGGGCGAATTCATGAAGCACAGCGTTCACCGACTCGATTCGATATCAAAGGGCAACTCCCTGACACCAAAAAACTCAGTGGTATTCGGAGTCAAGAGGTCGATGGGCGAGGATTCAACCAACTCAGATTTGACGATACCACGGGGCAGATTAGTACCCAATTACAAAGTAGTCATGCTGCAACTCAACTGAACTTAGGGCATTTAAGTCATCCAAAAGAACAAGCACACAGTGCAGGACGTGGTGAGGGTTTTGAACTCAGAACGGATGCTTGGGGTGCGGTACGTGCAGGTAAAGGCATGTTGATCAGTACCTATGCACAAGAACAAGCGATCGCAGATCACTTGGAAGCAGCCCAAGCGCAATCATTGCTGACTGAAGGTTTTGAAAGCATGAAAATGCTAAGTGACATTGCTCTCAAACAACAAGCCGATGCGCTCAATGTCATTGAACGTTTACCCAAATTTATACAATCCTTGGAGTTAAAAACCAAAGGACAGGCATTGAGTAATACCGTAAATCTTTTTAAAAATGAGATGCAAAGCAATCCGCTAAATGCCTTAAAAGATTGTGGTGGTTTTATTGGTGATATTGGTGCGCTTGGTGGAAATAGTAAAGCCATCGTTGATGAATTCAATGCATTTTTCGCAGATGCAAAAGATGCAGTGGAGAATCTTAAAACCTTTATTGAAAATGTCGAAGAACATGGTACAGACATTGTCAAAGGACAACTAGCAGCCCTCAAAGATAAAATTCAACACAATCCCTTTGAAGGGCTAAAAGAAGTCGGACAAGTCCTTGCGAATGTCGATATTAAAGACTTTGATTTGATGAGTAGCTGTGGCACGTTTAGTAAAGGCAGCAGTTTAAAGGTCAGTCCATTACAAGCATTGGGTTCTTTGCAAGGCTTTATGGAAAACTATACCCAAGACTTAGAAAAGAGTAAGGACAGCAAACAACAAGCCCAAGGAAAAATCTTTAGACAAGCATTGATGCTGTTGGCCTCACCGAATGGAATTGCACTGACTACACCTGAGAATATTATTTTACAAGCCTCGCAAGACATTGCAGAAAGTGCCAGTGGTTCCATCAATTTGAGTGCCCAGAAAAATATTATTGGGCACGCGCAAGACAAAATCAGCTTGTTTGCTGCCCAAAAAGGAATACGAGCCTATGCCGCCAAAGGAAAAGTAGAGTTGCAGGCACAGGATGACATGATCGAGGTAATCGCCCGTCGGGTGATTAAGATTATATCGACAGAAGAAAAGATCGAGATCACCAGTCCAATCGAAATCGATCTAAAAGCAGGAGGCTCGCAGCTTAAGATTAATAAGGATGGAGTATTTGTAAATACTGGCGGCAATTTTAAGGTGAAGGCCGGGCAGCATGTCTTTGAGAGTGGCACAACAGTCAATGCAGAGTTACCGACCATGCCAAAGAGCGGGGTTTACAGTCGACGTTTTGATTTTAGTGGTTTGGTTTCTCCTGAATTATTACAAGAAGGTTTTCTTTATAAGGTGATTAATCGCGCGAAGAAAACAGAATATGTGGGTGTGCTGGATGATGGAGCGAGAACACAACGAATCTTTAGCAACAACCCTGACCAAATCGAAGTTGTTTTACTTGGAAAAGACAAAGAAAGTGCAGATAAGTTGCTATTGGTAGAAGAGCCTATGCTCGAAAATCACAGCTCGGATGAAGCATGTTGTGGTGGCGATGATGAACACCATCATGATGACTGTGAACACGCTCAAGTTGGCGCTACAGATGAATCGAATTTAGAACGTGATTTTAAGCAATTTGGATGTGGGGATTAAGAAATGAAAATAGCTAAAGTATTTATTGGCTCATTGGTTTTATTGCAAAGTGTGAGCTTATACGCAGAGAGCTCTAAACAATGCTTAAAATATTGGAATGAGCCAGCAGTGGAGATTAAAGTTCTAGGGGAAGTTGAGTGTGAGCATGTCTGGGAGTTCGGTCAAAATAGTGCAAGCCAGAATCGACTCAAACTGCTAGATCAACTGAATTTAAAACGGAAAAATAATCAATGGATGTCAACTGGTATTTGCTCTAAGGTTTTGTATAACCATAAAGAATATTATATTTATAATGCAAATTACAAGGAAGACAAAGATGATGTATGGATCGCATATGATAATAAAAATGCTTTTGCTTATTTGAGAAAAATAGTTGCTCCCGGCTTTGTTGCACAAAGATTTGAAATGCAAAGCGCCCCTAATTGAGCCAAATTTAAGGCGTAACTTGGGTAAGTGGTCGACCTAATTCCGTAAATCTGTTAAGGACTGCCACACGTGCATGGATCTCATTGACTTGGCTATCAAAACTCCTTGCACTGAGTTTATCTCCTAATAATTTGATGCAATGCATCTTAGTTTCAACCAAACTTCGCCGATGATAGCCTGACCATTTTTTCCATAGTGTCCTGCCTAAACGTTTAATTGTTCGAAGTAATTCATTTCGCTCTAGCGAGCTACTCTTTGTATCTTTCCATGGTTTCGCATTTTTTCTAGGTGGAATCACCGCATGCGCTTGCCGATCTGCAATGACCTGACGGCATTGCTTGGTGTCATAAGCTCCATCGGTATAAACAGAGTTAATCTGCTCATCTTGTGGAATCTGATTAAGTAAATCACCAAGCACCTGTGAATCACTGACATTATTGGTTGTAAGCTGAACTGCTCGTATTTGTAGGGTTTTAGCATCTATACCAATATGAAGTTTACGCCATTGGCGACGATATTCAGGTCCATGTTTCTTGCGTTTCCATTCGCCCTCACCTAGAAACTTCATGCCTGTAGAGTCCATGAGTAGATGCAGCCCATCGCTACTTTTTTGGTAGCTGATTACAATATCAATATGCTTTTGTCTTCTACAAAGCGTGGTGTAATCTGGAGCTATCCAATTTAATCCGCAAAGTTTAATCAGACTTTGCACAAAGCCAGTGACCATACGTAAAGACAGACGGAATAAGGATTTAATCATTAAGCAGCATTGGATGGCTGCGTCGGAGTAGGTTTGATTTCGCCCTTGTTTACCGATGGACGGAGCATACCATTGCGTAGCAGGATCAAACCAAATGGCAATATTTCCGCGACTCATGAGTGCTCGGTTATATGCGGGCCAATTGGTTGTGCGGTAGATTTTGTGTGCAGGCTTCTTCATTTGAAAATTATATCGCTGAAAAACCCTTTACAGATAGGTTTGTGCAACAAAGCCGTTGCTCCCTCAGAAGAAGGTGCTCGCTCAGGTGTTGTTTTAAGTTGTGCTAGTATTGGTGTGGATGATAAATCTAGATACGTTCTAAATAGCTATTTAAAAAATAATACATCTGTGAGTATGAGTTTTTATAAGACCAATGATTGGTATAAAGAGAATTAAAATGATAAAAACAATTAAATTTGATAAAAATGATACCAAGAATTTTGAAAGTAATTTAGCAGGTTTTATTGAGGCAGTAAGTTTTAAAGAGTCTTCATCTGATCTTTCTTTGTCAATAAATCACCCCATAAATACTCGTGCTGCGAATAAAGTAAATGGGTCAGGTTATATGGGGTTGTTTCAATTTGGTGAAGAAGCTTTATATGATTTGGGTTATTATTTAGGAGACCACGGAATATCGTACGAGGATATTAAAGGTGCTGACAAAAAATCGCCTATACGGAAAAGATGGCAGAGTCAATTTGATTCAAATAATTGGATTGGTAAATGGTCTGGTAAAAGAAATATAAACACAAAGCTAGACTTCTTGAGAAATCCTCAAATTCAATATGAGGTTATTAAGGAGTGGATTGGTTATTTATGTAATCAATTGAGAAATAATAATCTAAATGAGTATTTTGGAAGAACGATTCAAGGTATTGAGGTTTCAGAGTCAGGCGCCATAGCTGGTATGCATTTAGTTGGCATTGGGGGGCTGGGTGCTTTTTTGGGCATTCCAAAATTTCAGGGTTCAAAGCAAATAGATGGAAATGGTACACATATCAGTAAATATATCGAAATGTTTAACCATTTTGATTTAGAAAGCTGTTGCAAAAGAAAGATTTATATAAGTTTAACTGACTCTGAAAAAAATGCTTTAGCAAATAAAGAAGTGGTATTAGTTTCGCGTTATGATGGGAAATATGTATCTGGTGAATCGCGAGTAAGGGTAAAAAGCGATGAGCATGGCAAGCTCCCAGTTATTGTTCGTCATCCGAATACAGAAATAAAAATTATAGCGGATGGAAAAGAGTCTAATAGCATCATCCAAAAAGCCAATGAGAAGCAGAAAGCGACCTTAAGTGATTTCGCTGTTTCAAGTTATCCGGCAACTTTAGAAGCAGAAAATACACCTCAACCAAAACCACAAGCCAATAAGACTCCGCAAGAAGTGAGGAATGAGCAAGTTCCACCATCTTCGCCATCGGTAGACTCAACTTCAACATTAAAAGAGATTCAATTCAACGTTCAAATCGTGGAAGGTGATTCAGGTAAACCTATTCCGAATATGAATTTTTTCCTTACTTATAAAGGAAATATTAAAAAGCATACCGCAAATAACAATGGTGTAAGACAAGGAGTTGTTGCAGAAGTAGGTCAAGATATTGAGGTTTCTGTAGAAGGGGATGGGTATAAACAAGTGATTCATCATTTTAAACTGGATGCAGCACTTAATAATCAAACCGTAAAGGTACTGTTACCTGTACATAGTTTTAGTATAAGCGTCACTCAAGATGGTCAACGCGTAGCAAACACATTGTTTAGTATTTTTTATAGAGGGCGCGAGATTCCTAAAAGAACAAATGCATCAGGGATTATCACTGTAAAAATGCTCACAGGCTTTGTTTTTGGCTTTGGAGTCAAAGGTAAAAATTTGGTTCCAAGTCGAGTTGAAAAGTCTGTTGCAACTAAAGGGTTTACTGTAAATGCAAGTGCAGTAAAAACATCAAAACTACATGAAGAAGCGGATGAACAGCGAAAAAAACAACAACAAGCAGAAACAGTGAGATTGCAGCAACAGCAAAAAGAAGCTGCTGAAAAGAAAGAAAAACAAGCAGAGGAGGAAAGAAAAAAAGCTAAAACCGAAGCAGATAAAAATAATCAAGCTCGACAGAATAATAGTTATACTCAAAACGGTGGTCGACCAATCACCTCAGTGAGCCGTCAAGCACCTGTGACTAGTGATACGACTCGTTATCATATTTACCATAATGGAAAAATTAAAAGAGAGAATAGAGCTGCAACGGGGTTTGCAGAATTTATTTACTATGATCAGAATGGTAATGCTCATAATCTGGGGAAGTCGAGGTTTATTGTTGCAAGGCGATGGAGTGCTAAGGGTGTGCACGGACAGGGTAGTATTTTTCTAGTTGATATTCGACCCTTTAAGCAATATAGAAATGGGGATGTTGGCTATAAAATGCTAATTAATACTAGTAGTGGGAGGTATTACTTAGGTGGTCTAGAAATGGCTGCTTTCCTAGGAGCCTTATGTAAATGTGGTTATGATGATATTAGCTTTAATGGATTTAGTATGGTTGATGGTTCTCCTGGTGTAAGTTCTTCACATATTAATGGAGTGGCAGGGGATATTCGTTATTTAAGAAAAGATAAAAAACCTCAGTATGTCGATTTAGGGCAGAGTAATTTATTGGATTTTGATCGAACTTTGCGGATGATACAAATACTAATTGAATTTAATTGGGGGAAGACGAGACGTATGTTTTCTGAAAAATTTAATCATAATGGAGATGCAAATTATGTATTTCCAGGATGTATACATATGAGAAAAGATGGTAAAAATGGATATAGACATCATCATCACCTTCATATGAATGGGTTAGGTAATGATGTTGAGGATATATAAATTATGTTTATTAATGTAAAAAAAATATCATTTTTAATGATTACTTTTATGCTCATAGGTTGTACTGACAGCAATGAAAAACAGCCTTTCATCGAGAGTAAACCTATAAATTTAGAGGTCTCTGAAAGAGATATTTTTTGTAAAAAAGCAAATAATACTTTATTTAATCTTTTTAAGATTAATAATTTGGTTTGTATTAAGGAGTTCCCATTTACTAGAGAAAAATATACGGAGAATAAGCCCACCTATCAAATTACACATGCTCCTCTTTTTTTTAGCCTTCAAAATGATGAGTTTTTTGAGGGAGAGGAGGATATAAGTGAGAAAATACTGGTTGGAGCTATGCCTATCAATGATCAGAAGTTTGCACTCATTTTTGCTCAGAAACAGGGGGATAGTGGATTCAGTATAAATGGGGAAAGTATATATTTGTCAGTTATAAACTATGGGCAAGTTGGAAATCAGGATACTAATCCAAATTTAGGAATGTTCAAAGTGATTTATCATCAAAGTAGCCTAAACGAAAGTGATAATATAGATTTCAAAATTATATCTCCAAATACGCTCAAAATTTTTTACGCTCATGAGGGCATGGGGAACGAAGTAGTGAATCTTTCGCAATAGTGAATCTTTTTTTATATAAAATTCCAGTGGAATCTCATCCTAAAAAATAAACACCGCAATCCTTCCAATATCTAAAAAATGATCGGCAACTAATAAAATAATAGCCGATCATTTTTATTTAGGTCTCAACAATCCCTTCTAAATCATCAAAGGTATAATTATTTGGTACATTAATCAGATGCGTTTGAACCCCTTGTTCAACTTTATCACTGACATCAGGATAGAGCCAACGCGTAATTTGCTCAGCTACACTTGAATGATATTGAATCTCAAAATGATTCAAACCATAGAACACCGCTTTATGCGTATCAGGTAATTTAAGCTGAAAACGAGGATTTGGGTGTTCACCTAAAGCACTCTTCACACTGACCAAATAATCCCCGATCACAGTAAGTGCTTTGGTTCTTAATTTCTCAAACTCTAAAGTTCCTGCGATTAAGAAGGTATTAATATGTGAGGGTAAAGGTGCTGGTTTGCGATTGTCATCTGCAAAACCAATACGTGCATCATTATGTTCCCAGTCATCATCACGGACGCTACCATGACGAAGATCTAAAATACCATTACTGCGAATATTGACCAATTGACCAATGAGGTTAATAAAGGGGAATGCACCAATCTTGTCTTGTAAAATAAAACCAAAACGTTCCAATGCCGCGCCGTGATGTGGCGAACCGATACAGACCAAGTTCTCAACGATATGTACCCATTGGCAGAGGTCTTGTTTGCCATAGAACAATGCACTACGAGAAACCAATCCCCCCATACTATGTCCAATCAAGTCAATACTGGTAATGCGCGGGTTACGCTGCACTAAGTCTTCAAGCACATTGGCAAAACTACGACCATTTGCTGAAATGCGTCGCCCAGTATTATAGTTGAGATACAACATGGTGTTGTTATCACGTTGAGCCAGTAAACGCTCACCAATACCGCCATAACGATTATTCGACCACGTCAAATGGTTCATACATAAACCATGCGTTAAAATCACCACACGACCAGTCAGCTCACCTTGTTGCAATGATCCATAGTGATCATAAAGCACCATCGGCAAAGCCATCGGGTTATGTTGCTTCAAGAAAAAATCACCAAAGATTCCATTCAGCGCACCCACCGCAAAATGTAAAGTTGGGCTAAGCGGTTTATTGTGTAGTGCTGGAAACTTCTCAATGACTCTGCGTAAATTTGGTGCAAGGAAGTTGCTACCATATTTTTGGATGGCAACATAAGAAAATTGATAGAATTTCTGCAATTGCGGATGTTTTTGTAATTTTTTGGCTTTTTGTGCACTTAAACCGAGCGCTGTCCGTAGCACTTCAGTTTGGACCAATTGCATCAATTCGTGTACGCCACTTAAGCTGGTACTGACGAGCTGTGCCAAACCTTCCAAAGCATCTGCCTGACTGGGAGGGGTACTATCCCACTTACAGTAGGTTTCATGCAGAGGTGTTAAACTTGGCATATTGATTTCCTCATCCTTGATATATACCGAAGGGTTGAATTTATGAACCTAACACTGTTTAGATAAACTACAACAAACGCTTATATATTTTGCTGTTTCATCCGTAATTTTTTTAGAATACTGATGAACGGTGCATAGTATCGGTTTTTGTGTCGGACAATTTCAGGGTTATATGTAAATTATATTGTTATTTGATTATCAATTATGATTAATAATGTGATTTATTTCACTATATGTCAAGTTGGTGTCTAATTTGGTGCATATGCAAGTTATCTATTTACATGGTTTTCGTAGTGGCCCGATGTCAAAAAAGGGGCAACAATTGAGACAATACTGTGCAAAGTATGATTCTATTCAGGTGCATTTGCCTGATTTGAACCAATCGCCCGAGCGCGTGCTTGAGCAAGTTTCACAACTCATCGAAACTCACCCGCGAGAGCAAGTGGTTTTGGTAGGTAGTAGTTTAGGTGGTTTTTATGCGACGTATTTTGTCGCCAAGTATGCCTGTCCTGCTGTATTGATCAATCCAGCTATGCAACCATGGCAGCTATTTCAAGCGCTATTCGGGATTGATCAAATCCCACTCAAAATCACCGAGTCATGGACACTCAATGCCGAACACTTGCAACAATTACAGTCGATTGCTGAAGTAGAGCTAAAAAATGCCGATAAAATTTTAGTGCTATTGCAACAAGGCGATGAAGTCTTGGATTATCATCAGGCACAACGTTATTATAGTGCAGCACAACCGTCCTCTTTGATTTTCACTGACACTGGTGGCAGTCATGCGATGGATGATTTTGAAGAAAGATTAGCGTTAGTACTCGAATTTCTATCGGCAGCGATTCAATAAGGAAGTCAGACCAAGTGACACAATATACAGCACAATCTCTTGAAGTTCTTTCTGGTTTAGATCCTGTGCGTCGTCGTCCAGGCATGTATACCGACACCACACGGCCTAACCATTTGGCTCAAGAGGTGATTGATAATGCTGTCGATGAAGCGCTTGCAGGACATGCCAACCAAGTCTATGTCACGGTTTATGAAGATGGATCGTTGTCTGTCGAGGATAATGGGCGAGGTATGCCAGTCGATATTCATCCTGAATATGGCCAAAGTGGTATCGAAATTATTTTAACCAAGCTGCATGCAGGCGGTAAGTTTAGTACCGATAACTATCAGTTTTCTGGTGGTTTGCATGGGGTTGGGATTTCGGTGGTCAATGCATTGTCTACACGGGTTGAGGTTGCGGTACAACGCCACGGAAATTTATATCAAATGGCGTTTGAGCAGGGCGAGCCTGTTGCACCGTTATCAGTCTTAGAGGGCAAGGTAGCAAAGCGTGCCACAGGAACAACCGTGCGTTTTTGGCCTGAAGCAAAATATTTTGATAGTCCGAAGTTTGCATTAAAAGCCTTAAAACATAATTTAAAAGCCAAAGCTGTTCTAGCAGCAGGCTTGAAAATCATTTACGACGATAAGATTAATAACGAACGGATCGAGTGGCAGTTTGAAAATGGTTTAGTCGACTATTTGATGGATGAGCTACAAGATCGTGAGATTTTACCTGATCCAGCCTTTGTCAGTAGTGGAAAAGCAGACCGCGCAGCATGCGAGCTTGCGATTTGCTGGAATGTAGAGGGTGGCGAGCAAATTCAGGAAAGCTATGTCAACCTGATTCCAACTGCCCAAGGCGGAACACATGTTAATGGTTTGCGTTCTGGTGTCACCGAAGCGTTACGTGAGTTTTGTGAGTTACGTAATTTACTGCCGCGCAACGTGAAACTCTCTGCTGAAGATGTGTGGGATGGGGTGAATTTCATTTTATCGTTGAAATTCCAAGAGCCTCAGTTTTCAGGACAGACCAAAGAACGTTTATCTAGTCGTGAAGCATCCAATATTGTGTTGAATATTGTGAAAGATGCCTTTGCTTTATGGCTCAATCAACATGCTGAGATTGCAACGCAACTGGCGGAAATGGCGATTGCGAAAGCTGGGCGTCGTTTAAAAGCTGCGAAAAAAGTTGAGCGCAAGAAGATTGTTGCGGGTCCTGCATTACCTGGAAAACTAGCAGATTGTGTCGGGTTGACCCGTGAAGACAGTGAACTGTTTATTGTCGAAGGGGATTCCGCAGGTGGAAGTGCCAAACAAGCTCGGGATAAAAACTTTCAAGCGATTATGCCGATTCGTGGAAAGATCTTAAATACGTGGGAAGTGTCTTCGGATGAGGTATTAGCCTCGCAAGAAGTCCATGATATTGCCATTGCAATAGGGGTTGATCCGGGCAGTGATGATCTATCGGAACTCCGCTATGGCAAAGTTTGTATTCTTGCCGATGCCGACTCGGATGGTTTACATATTGCGACTTTATTGTGTGCCCTGTTTGTCAAACATTTTCCAACTTTGGTAGAAGAAGGGCATTTGTTTGTTGCGATGCCACCTCTATATCGTATTGATGTGGGAAAAGATGTGCATTACGCCCTTGATGATGAGGAACTTGAAGCGATCTTGAAGAAAGTGAAGGGCAATAAAAACCCACAAATTACCCGATTTAAAGGACTGGGTGAGATGAACGCTAGCCAGCTTCGTGAAACCACGATGGATCCCAATACACGTCGTTTAGTACAGTTAGATTTGGATGATGCCCATTATACTGCGAGTTTGTTGGATAAATTACTTGCCAAAAAACGTTCGGCTGATCGTAAGCATTGGTTAGAGCAAAAGGGTAATTTGGCTGATATTGTGGTTTGATTTGAGCTAAAACTGAGTAAGCAGAGATTCGTAGAAGCCAAGCATCATGCTTGGCTTTTTTATTGAGAACAAAAATGCATCATTTTAGATCACGATGTATTTTTTGTATGCAATGTTGTATACAAGATTGGATTTTTCTCTTTCGATTTTAATTAATGTTTATATAAAACAATAAATTAACTTGTTGGCATAAAAATTGAATAACTCCACTTAGTCAACATCACAACACACAAAATGTGGAGAAAAAAGATGCAACAAAAATTAATGCCGATTTCTATGCTTATGGCTGCCATGATGGGTATGGGGCTAGTGGGTTGTTCTAAGCCTGCTGAAACATCTGAACAAACAAAAACAGAAACCAAAGCTGCACCAGCCGATGGTGAAACCATTAAAGTCGGAATTTTACACTCCCTTTCAGGCACGATGGCGATTTCTGAAACTTCGCTGAAAGATACGGCATTGATGACCATTAATGAAATCAATGCCAATGGTGGGGTACTTGGTAAAAAGTTAGAACCTGTGGTGGTCGATCCTGCATCGGATTGGCCGTTATTTGCTGAGCGCGCTCGTCAGTTAATTACCCAAGACAAGGTCGCGGTGATTTTTGGAAGTTGGACGTCGGTATCACGTAAATCTGTTCTCCCTGTGGTGGAAGAGTTGAATGGCTTAATGTTTTACCCTGTGCAATATGAGGGTCAGGAACAATCTAAAAATATTTTCTACACAGGCGCAGCACCGAATCAGCAAGCGATTCCTGCGGTGGAATATTTAATGAGTGATGAGGGGGGTAAAGCTGAACGCTTTGTATTACTCGGCACGGATTATGTCTATCCACGCACCACCAATAAGATTTTACGTGCGTTCTTGAAGTCGAAAGGCATTGCTGATGCCGACATCATGGAGGAGTACACCCCATTTGGTCATAGTAATTATCAAACCATTGTTTCCAATATTAAAAAATTCTCAGCCGGTAAGAAAACCGCGGTGATCTCCACCATCAATGGTGATTCAAACGTGCCTTTCTATCGTGAGTTAGGCAACCAAGGGATTAAAGCCTCAGAGCTTCCGGTGATGGCATTCTCTGTCGGTGAGGAAGAATTGCGCGGGATCGATACTAAACCATTGGTGGGGCATTTGGCGGCATGGAACTATTTCATGTCGATTAAAAATCCGAAAAATACTGAATTCGTGAATAAATTCAAACAATTCGCGGTGGAATACAAGTTGCCAAATGCGGACAAAGTGGTCACCAATGACCCAATGGAAGCAACCTATGTTGGCATCAATATGTGGAAACAAGCTGTTGAGAAAGCAGGCACGACAGATGTAGATAAAGTTCGTGAGGCGATGGCAGGTCAAACCTTTGCTGCGCCATCGGGTTATACCTTAAAAATGGACGCCAGCAATCATCATTTACACAAGCCTGTGATGATTGGACAAATCCGTGCCGATGGTCAGTTTGATGTGGTTCATAAAACGCCTGAAACCATTCCAGCAGAGCCTTGGAGTCCATACATCCCGAAATAAAAGCTTGTTAGAACCTGCCGTTGATGCAGCAGGTTCTTTTCATTTTTTTGATTTAACCATTCAAATATAGATTCAATAAAGGGGAGTCATATGGCGAAACACTATGTGTTAGCACTGCTCTGCGTTATGGCACAGTTTTTTTGTGGTCTTGCTTGGGCAGAGCAAAGTACTTCGGCGTCCACATCTCCTATCGTAACGCCTACAACTACTCAAGATGCGATTCAAAGTTTTGTGAAGGCAGATTTCGCCACGCGCCGTGCCATGCTAAATCAATGGCCAGCCAGTATTGAACAGCTTGATCAGTTAGTTGCGTATATTGACCAAAATGAGTTGTATACCGATAGTGCAGGACAGACTTACATCTTACAAAATGATGAGGTCTTATTGAGTTACCCTGCCAAACAGGTATTGGAAGATTGGCCTGCCGATTTGTCCCAAGTTACTTTGGTCAATACTTTACGCAAAGCGCTCAATTTTGGGCAAGCCAAAGCCAAGCTTGATTCTGACGATGCCTCGCAACGTTTGGCTGCGGTAGATATTTTGGAAAATAATCTCGCTGAAATCGATTTGGCGATGGTTAAACGACTGTATTTGACTGAACAGAATAATAAAGTCAAAGCCAGATTAGCACAGCTCAAAGCCCGATTAGAGTTTAATGATTCTGATGTGTTTGGAAAAATTGCTGCGGTCAATGTCTTAGCTGAGTCGAATCGTCCTGATGTATTGGCATTGATGGAACAAAGTCTAGCGCAACCGATCAACAATCAAGAATTACATGCCGCTTTGGTTGATGCCAAGAGCAAAATTAAAACCAGAATTCAGGCCAGTGAATGGTCTGGACACGTTTTTTCGGGTTTAAGCACCGCCAGTATTTTATTGTTGGCTGCGCTCGGTCTTGCGATTACCTACGGTTTGCTTGGCGTGATCAATATGGCGCATGGCGAACTGATCATGATCGGTGCTTATACCACTTATGTGGTGCAAAGTTTCTTTAAAACCCATTTTGCTGGATTGGTCGATTGGTATTTACTGGCCGCGATTCCCGCTGCCTTTTTGGTGAGTGCTTTGATCGGCATGTTGATCGAACGCACGGTGATTCGCCCCTTATATGGTCGCCAACTTGAAACGCTGCTGGCAACTTTTGGTGTCAGTTTGATTCTGATGCAATTGGTTCGCATGTTTTTTGGTGCGCAAAATGTCGAAGTCTCCAATGTCTCATGGCTCAGTGGCGGTATTGCACTGACGCCAAGCTTGATGCTGCCGTATAACCGTATCGCGATTATTGTCTTTACCGTTGCAGTGTTATTTCTGTTGATTTTCCTACTCAATAAAACGCGTTTTGGTCTGTTCGTTCGTGCGGTCACGCAAAACCGTCAGATGGCACGCGCAGTCGGCATTCGCTCAGCGCGGATTGACATGATGGCATTTGGTTTAGGTTCGGGTCTAGCGGGGCTGGCAGGCTGTGCGTTGGCACAAGTCGGCAATGTTGGGCCTGATCTTGGACAAAACTACATTATTGATGCCTTCCTTGTGGTGGTGGTTGGTGGCGTTGGACAAGTGTGGGGCGCAGTATTGGCAGCACTCGGTCTAGGCATTAGCGGCACAATGTTGGAAATCGGCATGGGTGCTGTATTGGCAAAAATTATTCTACTGGTACTTGTGATTTTGTTTATCCAAAAACGTCCACAAGGTTTGTTCGCCATCAAAGGCCGTTTTGTGGAGTAAGCCAATGAAAATCACTTCTTTATTTGCAGATAAACCCTATAGCGGTATTGCCATCGCCGTGTGTTTTACGGTGATGATGATTTTACCGTGGTTACACCTGCTCCCTCCGGATTCAGCATTTTACTTATCCGCGTATTGGGTCACCTTGATTGGCAAAATTATGTGCCTTGCTTTAGTGGCATTGGCATTGGATTTGGTCTGGGGCTATGCCGGTATTTTGAGTTTAGGGCATGGTTTGTACTTCGCACTGGGTGGTTATGCTTTTGGCATGTATCTGATGCGCCAATCCGCAGGCGATGGCTTACCCGATTTTATGCGCTTTCTCAGTTGGACTGAATTGCCGTGGTATTGGACAGGAACAGAACATATTCTCTGGGCAATGGCATTGGTGATTTTAGTCCCTGGAATTGTGGCCTTTATTTTTGGTTTCTTTGCATTTCGCTCGAAAATCAAAGGGGTGTATTTCTCGATTATTACTCAGGCAATGGTGTTTGCCGCAGCGTTATTATTCTTCCGTAACGAAACAGGCTTTGGCGGAAACAATGGTTTCACAGGTTTTAAAACCTTATTGGGTTTTGATATTACCTCTGCGCCGATGCGTGCCACCTTATGTTTTGTAACTGCTTTGGTATTGATGCTGTGCTTTATTGGATTACGTCAATTGATGAATCGTCCTTATGGTCGTGTTCTCGGTGCAATCCGTGACAGTGAAAACCGTTTGCAATATTTAGGTTATCGCACGCTGTGGTACAAACTATCAGCATGGGTGCTTTCGGCTGTGATCGCAGGGATTGCAGGTGCGCTCTATGTACCGCAAGTTGGCATCATCAATCCGAGTGAAATGAATCCTGTCAACTCGATCGAAATGGCCGTGTGGGTTGCTGCGGGTGGGCGTGGTACCTTGATTGGCCCAATTTTAGGTGCAGGTCTGATCAATGCCGCTAAAACCTATTTCACGGTAGCTGCACCTGAAGCATGGCTGCTGATTTTGGGCGCATTATTTATTGTGGTGACTTTATTCCTTCCTAAAGGTGTCATTGGTTTGTTTGACCGCTTTAAAAAGGAGCGTAATTAAATGAGTGATTTAGACAACAACTCAGCTCAACATGGTGGTCAACTGGGTGAGGGTTACGGACGCGCCAAAACACAAGGTGCGGACTTTAGTCATGGTATTGCCTTGTATTTAGAAAAAGTCAGTGTTTGGTTTGATTCATTTCGTGCTTTAAATGATTTATCGCTGTATATCGCAGAGGGTGAGTTGCGTTGCATTATCGGGCCAAATGGTGCAGGAAAAACCACCTTAATGGATGTGATTACAGGTAAAACTCGACCGACCACAGGTACTGCATTTTTTGGACAAAATTATGATTTAGCCAAAATGAGTACTGAACAAATTGCCGAAGCGGGTATTGGACGCAAGTTTCAAAAGCCCACGGTATTTGAAAATTTCACCGTGCTGGAAAATTTATTGTTGGCTGCACCACGAGATAAACGGGTCAAAAAAAGTTTGTTTAGTCGCTTAGATCCTGAAGCGCAATTGGCTTTAGATGAAACACTGGAGCAAATCCGCCTCAAAGAGTTTTTACATAAGCCAGCAGGCTTATTGTCCCATGGACAAAAGCAATGGTTAGAAATTGGCATGTTGTTGATGCAACGTCCCAAGCTGATTTTATTGGATGAGCCTGTGGCAGGCATGACCGATGCAGAAACTGAGCGCACAGCCGAACTCTGTTTAGAGTTGAAAAAGAACCACACCTTAGTGGTGGTTGAGCATGATATGAGCTTTATTGACACCATCAGTGAAAAAGTTACGGTGTTGGCGCAAGGGGCGATCTTGGCTGAAGGCACATTGGCAGAAGTACAAGCCAATGAAGATGTGATTGAAAAATATTTGGGACGATAGGGGACACTGATGCTAGAAGTGAAAGAAATTAACCAGTTCTATGGTGGTAGTCATATTCTGCGTGATGTGTCGTTGTCTGCACCTGTAGGTGAATGCAGTGTGGTTCTTGGGCGTAATGGTGTAGGTAAAACCACGTTATTAAAGTGCTTAATGGGGATTTTGCCGATTAAATCAGGACAGATTCTATTAGATGGAAAAGATATTGCCAAGATGTCACCTGAACAACGAGTACGTGCAGGTTTGGCCTATGTGCCGCAAGGGCGTGATATTTTTTCGACGCTCACTGTTGAGGAAAATATTTTAATTGGTATGGCGAAATTTTCAGGGGCAAAGACGCGGAAAGTACCGAGTCATCTCTATGAAATTTTCCCTGTGTTGGATGAAATGAAACATCGCCGTGGTGGGGATCTGTCAGGCGGTCAGCAACAGCAGCTCGCCATTGCCAGAGCTTTAGCCTCTGAACCTCGGGTTTTGATTTTGGATGAGCCAACGGAGGGGATTCAACCCTCGATTATTAAAGATATTGGTCGGGTGATTCGTAAGTTGGCAGATCAAGGGGAAATGGCAATCGTGTTGGTTGAGCAGTTTTATGATTTTGCTGAGGAGCTTGCGGATAATTATACCGTGATGGCTCGGGGGCAGGTGGTTGCACAAGGGCGTGGTGATGATATGCCTGAGAAGGGGATTCGGGAGTTGGTGGCGATTTAAAAAAAGCCTCGAAAGAGGCTTTTTTCTTATTTATCTTCAACCTTATAAAACGTACCACCTGCATAGACATTATGTCCAAAGCCGCATGTGGACTGACCATTGTTTTGTTCTACCTCGATTTTTTGTCCATTCTGTGGATCATTTAAAAATTGAAGTTTGATCTGACAGTCTTCATAACGATATTTTGCCTGTTTTGCGGTGATCGGCATGCTGGTTTCAAATGAACCCAGATTTGGACCATAAATTAGCCCGCGCAGTCCAAAATAATAGCCTTCAAAGTCAATCAGATATCGGTTCTGTTGCTTTTTGACGGTGATGTAATCCCATTGACCAAAACCATTGGCTCGTACATAGCTTCCTTGTAAGTCTTTAGAGATTTGCGGTTTAGGCAGTTGGTTCAAATTATATTGACTGGTTTTAGTGTCTTTATTCCGTAAAAACCAGACTCTTGCCCATTGTGGTTTGCCTAGCTTGGCATAGCTCAATCCGACATTATTATTGGCGATCTCAACGTCTCGATCAGTGACTCGAATGCCGCTTTCTTCGGCATTTAGTTGGCAGAAATGTGCCCATGCGGCTTGATCTTCAAATTGTTTCACCGCTTTTGCATATTGCTTCTGATCGTAGAACTTTTTGCCCGCTTGAGCATATTGTTTTACTTTGGCACAGCCTTGTTGTAACTCTTGTTCAAAGGATGATTCAGCGAAACTTGTGGTCGCTGCGAAAACACTAGTGATAACGAAATATAAGGGTAATGCTTTCATCTTATTGGTCTTTTAAAAATCTAAGTCTTTTTGATTTTAGCCAACTATCCACCATGACGGCAGTGATGAAATTGTTATGCTTGTTGAAGATGCAATTGCATTAAAACTAAGTCACGCCATTGACCAAACTTTTGTCCGACTTGTGGCATGTAACCTGTTTGCACAAAACCGAGTTGTTGGTGTAGCACGATTGAGCCTGTATTTTCGCTATCAATTGCTGCAACCATAATATGCATCTGTTGTTGTGTTGCGAGATGAATCAGTTGCAGCATTAAGGCTTTACCTAGACCCTGACGTGCGTAGCTTGGATCAATAAAGACAGAATGTTCAATGGTTTGACGATATCCAGCAATGCTCCGAAATGCAGCATAGTAAGCATAACCGACCACTTTTTTATGTTGTAGATCTTCGACCACAATCATGGGAAATTGCTGTTGCTGTAAATCCTGAAAGCGTTGTTGATATTGAGTGAGGGAAACAGTTTGATCATTCCAATTGGCTATTCCAGTTGAAATTTCAGCATTGTAAATGGTCAGTATTTGTTTTAAGTCTTCGATCGTTGCAAAACGGATTTGATATTGTGAAGCCAAAGTATAGGGTGCAAGTGAGATATTTACTGACATGGGATCGGTCATCAAATCATATGGGAAAAGTGTGATTTTTCAAAATAAGAGAAAAATCAACCAATTCTAATATGAATGATCGTAGCAAAAACAGCAAGGAATGCCTTGCTGTTTTTTAAACGGATCTAAGGCTTAGAAATGATATTTGACTAAAGCGCTAACGTTGTTTTCGTCGCTACCTTTGATACCGAATTTGTTATTCCAAACCGAGTGTTCAACACCAAGATACAAACGAGTGTCTGGTGAAATGTGCTTACCGACATTCCATTTATATTGTGTGGTCCAGTTGAGTTCGCTGGCATGATCTTTTTCAGCCGTTGACCAATCGAGGAAACCATCGACCAAGAATTCTTCTGTAGAAACTTTAAATGGCAACGCATAGACCAAAGTCATTTGATAGTCATCAGCGGTGTTTTCATTGTTGGCACGATAGAAGTTGATATTCGCATATTGGAAATATGGAATTTTAAGATCAAAACCTACGCCGTATAAGAAATTATCGAAGTTACTGCCATCGGCGCTGTTTGCTTCCCAAGTTGTTGAGATCAAAATATCTGTAACTGGGCCAAAAGCTAGTTTTTGACCTGAAATTTCACCCAAGCTTAAACGTGGAGAAAGCTCGAAATAGGTGCTTTTATGGTCGTCACTACCACGCATACGATCCATAAAAAAGAATACATCGGCATATTTTACTTTTGCCGCATATTCAACCGTTAAAGTTGTTTGCTTTTCATCAACAACTTCATAGTTTTCACCATATAAACCCGTGAGGCTAAAGTCTTGCCAAATAGGCTTTGCCTGAGTGAAAGCTGCTGTTGATACCAATAAACATGTCGCCGCAAGTTGCTTAAATTGCATTAAAAAGATCCCCCTAAAAAGGCGTGTAAAGCATACAAGGAATTAAGCAAAAATAAAGCCAAATTTGACCAAATGCTCAAAAGAATTGTATAGGCTGGAGCACTGGAAAATGCGGATCCAACTCAGTCGTTTTTATCGCACGCAGACTCGATTTCAACATAGAGTATTGTGCGTGATTTGAGGATGTTTATTTTCATCCAATTGGCTTGATATTATTCAAAAATTTTTGCTGCGAGAGGGGAAACCTGTGCTAAGCGCTTTAACGGATGCACCAACGCAAATAAAAAATGTCAAAAATCAGCTTGCATATTTTTAATTATGGACGGATATTGGAAATATAGAAGATCTTCTCACATACTGAAAAGCAACAGATGCAAAGCAAGGAGACTACAGGTATTTACACAATCAGAATATACAGCTGCACTGAATGACGGCATGCTCAAAATGCGTCTAAATAACAAGTTTAGTCAAAACGTCTCATCGAAAAGAGAGGAAGATATTTATGAATATTGAAATCCGTACAGATAAAAACATTCAAGGTAGTGAACGTTTAATTGGTTATGTCCGTGCAGAACTAATGCAAGAATTTCAACGCTATAGTGAGCGTATTACACATTTTTCAGTTCATCTTAGTGATGAAAATGGGGAAAAAACGGGAGATCATGATAAACGCTGTATGATCGAAGCTCGCCCAGCAGGTTTGAAACCTGTCGCAGTAACGCATAAAGCTGCAAATATTGATTTTTCTATTCATGGTGCGATTGATAAGTTGAAACGCAGTCTGGAGCATTTGTATGAGAAAAAAGACCACCATCGTGGTGGCTTGCCTGAATATATTGATGTAGATGATGATTTAGATGTAAAAGAAGCATAATCATATCTACATAAAAAAAGCCCAATATCGGGCTTTTTTTATGCGTGTATCAAATTTATACATGATTTTTAGTTCGTTTTATAAAAAGCTGTCGGGATATTCGGCATAATAGAAACATTAAATATTATATTGTGAGAATTGGTCATGTTAAGCAAACAGCAACAGGCCTTGGTACAAGCCATACAACAACTCGATTTAGCCCAAGTGCAATCTCTACTTGCTGAAGGACTTGACCCAAATTTTATTGATCCTGAGCAAGGTCCACCTGTTTCAGTCATTTGTGATGGCTTATTTGCATGGTGGGAAAAGATTTGTGAGGCCTATGAAGCCAATCAACCCATTGCTGAAACTGAAAAACAACAACAACTTAAAGTCTATTTAGATATTTTAGATGCACTCATTCAGGCGAAAGCGAATTTGCATTTGTGGGATGCAGAAGAGTTTTATGGCCCACTTTGGGATGCAGCGAGTTCAGCTTGTGCGCCAGTGGTAAAACGCTTATTGGATGAAAAAGTTGATCCAAATACACGTGATGAAGAAGGTTTAACGATTTTATCATCAATCAGCCAACTGTTCTTTGATTGTGACTTTGATGAAATCGATTGGTCAGAGTCATTAGCTGAAGAGCGTGAGACGCTTGAGTTACTGCGTAACAATGGTGCAAAAATGTCAAAAGAACTGACCGCCTAAGCGTAGTCAAAGAAAAGAAAGGGGATAATGATGAATAAACTTCAAACATTGAGTTTTATTGCTGTATCGATGATGGCGAGCACGACTTTTGCTGCAGATTTCTCTTTTGATCGTCCTGGCGCTGGCATGGGTACAGGAATTACGCCTGTTGGGCAGCTGGCATGGGAACAAGGTTTGCCGACAGTCAGCTATCAACAACAAACCGTAGATGGTGAAAAAGAGAAAACCTTAACCCTCAATGGCGACATGTTATTGCGTACAGGTTTGGCTAAAGGCTTGGAATTACAACTTGGTTGGCAAGGTCCTGTGTGGCAGCAGCATAAACGTGCGGGCATGACCAAAGAAAACAATGGCCTAGGTGATGTCAGCATTGGTTTGAAAAAAGCCATTAATCTACACGATGATCGTCTCACCATGGCTTTGTTGGCCGAAGCTATTTTGGCGACAGGAAATGATGAGTTCACTGCGCATGATGATATCTATAGTTTAACTTCAGCTGTAGCGTATGAGTTTAGTGATCTGATCGGTACCTCAATCACCATGCGTTATGAAGCGCAAAACAGTAATTGGGCGGTAACTGCGATACCTACCATTGATTATAAAATTGCTGGAAAATTATCTGGATACTCAGAATTTATTTACCGTAAAGCAGAAAGCCAAGATTATGAATATGGCTTAGGCACAGGTTTGGTGTATGCGGTGAATAATCGGATGCAGCTTGATGCCAGTGTTGGGGTCGATTTAAATGGTGATGCCAGAAGCTACAATGGTGGTTTAGGCGTATCGGTTTTATTTTAAGCAAAAAGTCTTCTCATGATCTCCCGTGAATTCCTGTATATCTCATCGGGAGCATTGGGCTGATCGAAGAGAAATCATCATGAAAAAATGTACTCAGGGTGGCTACAGTTCCGAACTGATGTGTTACTTCCTTGGTAGTTTATTGTTGTTGTGTGGGTCGATGACCTATGCCCAAGAGAGTGTATCCGAGCAACTGTTAAGCCCTGAAGATGCATTTGCCTTTTCGGTTGAATCGACTGAGCGTAATCAGGCGCGACTCCATTGGAATATTCAACCAAACTATTATTTGTATCAACACAAATTTGAAGTACAACAAGGCAATCAACCCGTACAATTAAATTTGCCTAAAGCAGTTGAACAATATGATGAGAACTATGGACATAGCCAAGTTTATTATCAGCAAGCTGAATTTGATATCCCAACACAAGCATCTCAACATTATCGAGTAACGTGGCAAGGCTGCGCCAAAGATCGGATTTGTTACCCACCCCAAAATATAGAATTTCAGACCGATGTCGATGGTCTGGTCAGTGTGCAAAATACAGGCTCAAATTCACAAAAACGTTTTTTAGATGTGGCTCGTTCTGCCAACGCCTTAAATACCCAAACTACCGCCTTTGATACCGCTTCAGATGAAGCCTTATCTCCTGTCGACTCCACTACGACTGACTCAGCAGGTATGGCACAAGACCAAAAGTGGTCTACCACCTTGGCACAACACTCACTGGCCTATAGTGTATTGTTATTCCTCGGTTTAGGTATATTGCTTGCATTTACGCCGTGTTCATTACCGATGTTGCCGATTCTGACCTCGTTGATTGTCCGTGACAATAAAGGGGTAAAAGCATGGGCGATCGCCTTTACTTTTGTGGTCAGTATGGCCATGGTTTATGCCGTGTTAGGTATGATTGCTGCATCGGCAGGACTTAATTTTCAACGGTGGTTGCAACAACCTGCGACTTTGATTGCTTTTAGCCTATTATTTATCGTGTTTGCCTTAAACCTATTCGGTTTGTTTGAGCTAAAACTGCCACAAAAATGGGTCAATCAATTGGATCGTATGCAGTCGATGCAACAGGGAGGTACTTTAGTTGGTGCCAGTGTCATGGGCATGATTTCGGCGTTATTGGTTGGGCCATGTATGACTGCACCATTGGCTGGGATTTTGTTGTTTATTTCACAAAACCAAAATCAATGGCAAGGTGCTTTACTGTTGTTCACGCTTGGCTTTGGGATGGGACTGCCTTTATTGCTTGCGAGTGTTTTAGGTGCTAAAGCCTTACCGAAAGCAGGCGAGTGGATGCATCAGATTAAGGTAATTTTTGCCTTTTTAATGTTGGCATTAAGTCTTTATTTTCTGCGCCCGTTATTGCCAGAGCTGGCGATGCAGTTGCTTAGCCTGATTTTAGGTCTGGCTTTTATTATTTATGCGCTGTACCGATTATTTGCTCAAAAGGGTAAGTTGCAGTGGCTTTATGTGTTATTGCTCATACTCACCATACCATTTCTTGCTTATACTCAATATCAACATATTCAGAATTTGGGTTCTGTTCAGGCGGAGAAGTTGGCTGAATGGCATGTGGCAAAGACCGCTGAGCAATTTCAACAGATGTTAGCCAATGCGCCGGAAGATCGCGGCATTATTATTGATGTGTATGCAGATTGGTGTGTGGCATGTCAGCCAATTGAGCACCGTATTTTAAAAGATGCAGGAGTACAGCAGGCTCTGTCGCCGTATTATTTAATTAAGCTAGATCTAAGTCAGTATGATGCTTCTCATCAAGCTTTATTAAAACAATGGGATATTTTAGGACCGCCGACCTACTTATTTTTAGATCAGCAACAACAAGAAATTCGTTCGTTACGATTAACTGGGGCATTTAAAAAGGCAGATTTATTACAGCAACTGGCTTTATTTGAAGGAAAATCATAAGCATGTATACTTTATTTATTGGCAATAAAAATTACTCTACTTGGTCGATGCGTCCTTGGATATTATTAAAACAGGCAGGGATTTCGTTTCAAGAGCATCTCATTCAGTTTGATGATTTTGAACTAGATAGTCCATTTAAGACAGAAATTTTGAAACTGAATCCGACGGGTAAAGTACCTGTACTGGTAGATGGTGATGTTACGGTTTGGGATAGTTTGGCGATTTGTGAATACGTCGCAGAGCAATCTCCTGAAAAAAACTTGTTTCCGCAAGATAAAAAATTACGTGCTCGAGCGCGTTGCATTAGCGCAGAAATGCACAGCAGTTTTCAAAGCTTACGTAATCTTTGTCCAATGAATATTGAAGCTGATTTAGCCCATATTGGTCAAAAACTTTGGGCTGAACATGATCAACTTCGTGCTGATGTGGCTCGGATTGAACAAATTTGGTCAGAACGCCCAAGTGAAGATAGCTTCTTATGTGGTGAGTTTAGTGTTGCCGACGCATTTTATGCACCTGTAGTCATGCGTTTTGTGTGTTTCCAATTCCCTGTCTCTGCTTCAAGCCAAGCTTACATGCAAAAAATCTTGTCTTTGTCATCGGTTCAGCAGTGGATTGCCGAAGCCAAACAAGAACAAATGTTTGTGCTTGTTGATGAGCCGTATCGTCAAAATCGGGAAGAGTATTTACAGGCTTAAATATCAATCAATCGCGCAGAAGATTATTCATTTTCTGCGTTAATCAGGAATCAAATCTTCAAAAATTTGGACTTGATTCCGTCCAGCCGCTTTCACCGCATAGAGTGCTTGATCCGCCTGACTAATAATAAGATGCGGTTCATCGGCACTGAGTGAACTACTGATCCCAAAGCTGGCACTGACCGAAAACGCTTGTTGATCTTCTGCCACAAAACGTAGGTTCGCAATCGCCACACGACAACGTTCCGCGATATTCTGCGCTTGAGTGGTGGTGGTATGCGGCAATAATAAAATGAACTCCTCCCCACCAAAACGACCAATCATATCTTGATCACGTAAATGCTTGGTTAAGCAGTCCGCGACTTGAATGAGAACCTGATCTCCCATGCTGTGTCCAAAATGATCATTAATATTTTTAAAATGATCCAGATCAAGCAATACAATTGAATATAACGAGTTGGGTTGTTGATGTAATTTTTCTAGATAAGCACTAATGCTACGACGATTTAACACATCGGTGAGAGGATCGAGACGGCTTAGATGCTGAATTGCCAGCTCTCGTGAACGCCATTGGGTCAGTAAAATTTCAAATAGAAATAAACAGGCAATCAAAATTGGTAATAGAAAAAACAGCATGCTCCCTACCCAAAAGGGATGCATCTCGGATTGATTGAGAACTTCTGGTTTAAATAGCGGTGCGTACTGAAGCACGCCAAACATACTGAGAAAATTGCAAAATAATAAAGCCATGGTGGCAGGCACTAGCGCGCAATAAATCATCTTACGATTAAATAAAACCAATCCAACTGCGACGACGCTGACATATACCACCATGGTTGCAGGGCTAAAACTCCCGATCAAATAACTGGTATGGCAGAGCAGCACGGTAAAAAGCTGTACAGTTAAAATTGGAATGATTTCATATGCCCAAGCTTGGTCTTTGTAGCGATAGCAAGGCACGATTAGGCTTAAAAAGACCATCAGCATAATCACGTTGGTCCATAACTTGGAATAAACCAACGGTAAATTTACCCACTGCCATGTGATGGGATTGAGCAACACCAGCACATCCCAAACAATCCCGAAAAGGGTCATAAAAGCAGCAAGGATCAGTAGCAGAATCGACTTCTTTAACATGTTCCAGTTGATCAGTGGTTCATGTTCCCAAAGCTGTGAGAAACTCCATTTCTCTCGATTCGCCGTCCTCTTAAAATGAATCTTCGTCATTGGCATGCATCCTTTTATGCAATGAGATTCCTAAGAAACTTTATAAATGTAAATTTGACATCAAATGTTGATCAAATGCGTATATAACGAACAATAGCATCTTTGGAATGCGAAGAAAGTCTGCTTCTAAGCTTTGAGTGCAAATCAGAACGGGAAAAATTTTTAGAAAAATAGAGTATGATCTAAATAATCGATTAATTTTATTTTATGATGACAAAAGTGAATCAAGAATGACAATGGTCAGCGATAGCTGACCATTTTTCACACATCGTGAAGGTGTTTAGTCACGATCGAGTCGATGTGCAAATTTAGCAATATCTGCCAATGCTTGCTTGGCTTCTGGGAACCATGCATTGAACATTTGGAAGTTGTGCCACATGCCAGTATAGAGTTTAAAGATCACTTTGACATCGGCTTGTTCCGCTTTCTCACGGAAGCGTTTTGAATCATCCAATAGAATCTCTTTTGATCCAACCTGAACCAGTGTCGGTGGTAGGCCTGTTAAATCATCAAATAGAGGTGATACCCGAGGATCGTCCGCTTGGATATCTTCGGTTAAATAATGATTGATGCCTGCTTGTAATGCTTCAATTGAAAGTAAAGCATCATGCTTTTGATTGAAACGCAGTGATTCGCTGGTGAGAGTCAAATCTAAATAAGGTGACATTAGAATCAAACCACTTGGCATCAACTCAGGTTGTTGTTTGAGACGCAAGCACAGTGCCAATGCGAGATTTGCACCACAAGAATCACCAGAAACAATAATATCTTTGGGTTTAATCCCTTGAACAAGCAGTGTTTGATACACATCGAAGATTGCATCGATCGCATCTGGGAACGGGTGTTCAGGCGCCAAAGGATAATCGATATGAATCACTTGCATTTGTGTACATGCCGCAATATCAGTCATTAGAGCGCGGTGTGTATTGAGGCTTCCCAAGAAAAAAGCACCACCATGAATATGAAAAATGAGCTGAGTTGCCGCGGCTTGAGTTTTAATTTCTTCACCACGAATACCTGCCAAACGCAAAGGACGAATTCGTGCATTAGGATTATGTGGAAATAAGCGACACAATTGATCCAATACAGGGCGCAAAGCATTCGGTGCTAGATTGAACTGACTCGGTGTACGGATGGTCGCTTTGAGTAGGGATTCAGTAAAATAATATTTCCAAACAGTACCAAATTTCATAATTTTTCCATATTGTTAGAGCAATATACAACTAAGAGAGCGCTTGATTTTAGTCCACATTTTGTTGTGATCAGAACAGTGTTTTGTAGCTGTTCAGATTGTACCTAATAGTCACAATCAAGAATTGCAATATTAATGGAAGTTCTCAATACTCTTAGTCTTAAAAGACCCATTAAGGATATTACAAAAATGAAGAAAATTGCTCTAGCACTAGGATTGTTTAGTTTGACAGCTTTTGCCAATGCGGCGGATGCATTACACGGTAGCGTGTGGCAAACCATTGATGATGAAACCAAGCAACCAAAAGCGATCGTCAAGTTTACTGAACAAAAGGACGGTTCATTATCTGCATCGATTCAGAAGTATTTAGTCCCTGGCCAAGAAAGTGTTTGTACGAAATGTGAAGGTCCATTTCATAATAAATCACTGAATGGTGTGGTCATTGTTCGCAACCTGAAGAATTCAGGTGGTGTAAATTATGATGGTGGTTCTATCGTTGATCCAAAAAATGGTAAAACCTATAAACTTAAAGCTGAACTCACTGACGGTGGTAAAAAGCTAAAATTACGCGGTTATATCGGTGTTGCGGCACTGGGTCGTAACCAAACTTGGGTACGTTCTAACTAAGTTATCTTGATAAATCCAAAAAACCGAGTCAAATGACTCGGTTTTTTGTGATATCTGCTTTAAGCAGATAAGTTCTGATAAGTCTCCTCATCAAAACCGACAACAAAACCTTGTGGCGTTTGTAGGACTGGACGTTTAATTAAACTTGGTTGCGCGATTAAAGCCTCAATCAGATTTTGTTCAGTGCTGGTGGCGAGAGCTTGTTCGTCCGCCGTCAATTTGCGCCATGTAGTGCCTTTTTTATTCAGGACTTTCTCTGCGCCGATGTCTTTTAACCAAACTTCTAAAGTCGCAGCATCAATGCCTTGTTTTTTATAATCATGAAACTGGTAATCGATTCCTTTTGCTTGTAGCGCATCAAAGGCTTTTTTCATCGAATTACAATTTTTAATACCGTAAATTTTAAACATGCTGAAAACCATCGGGAAATAAAAAATATCAATGACAGCCTAACGCAAAGTACAAAAAGAGAAAACCCGCATTTAATCATCCTGATCATGCGGGTCTCATTTCAACGTCCAATGTCTCATCCTTGCAAATAAACTTAAACTAAGTTTATTTTGTCTTCCTACGGCGTCCTATCCTTTTGTGGTCATCCTGACCGCTTCCCTGTGCCGTGCAGCTATAATGCCGATACAGCAGCTAAATAAAAATACACAAAAAACGACATGGCATGTAAGTTAAAGAAGCGGTCAAAGTGAACAGTTGTTCACTTAATCGTGTATTTTATAGTCAATAATCACAGGTGCATGGTCGCTAAACCATTGTTCTTTATAGACCCAAGCGTTTGCAGCACGTGCTTTCCAGTCTGGAGAGCAGGCGTGGTAGTCGATACGCCAACCGACATTTTTTGCACGGGCTTGTCCACGATTTGACCACCATGAGTACAATTCTGCTTCAGGTCGTACTTCACGGAAAGTATCGACATAACCCAATTCATCATAGATATGATCGAGCCATGCGCGTTCATGAGGCAAGACGCCTGATGATTTCTGGTTGCCTGACCAGTTCTTAATATCAATGCGTTTATGCACGATATTGTAATCACCACACACGATGATCGATTTATTTTCATCTCGCCATTGTTTTAGTATTTGGGCATATTCTTGTAGAAATAAATCTTTACGTGCTTGCGCTTCGTCACCACTTGATCCTGATGGTAAGTATAACGAGGCAATATGAACAGGATGTGACAGCCCTAAATCGAATTCAGCCGCGATAAAACGACCTTGCGAGTCTGCCAGTTCGAAACCCAAACCATTTTTCACTGAAACAAAGGGCAGACGACTATAAATCGCCGTGCCTGCATAGCCTGCACGTTCAGCAGGGAACAGGTGGGTATACCAGCCTTCAGGTTTGAATTTATCGGTCCATTGTTCATGCGTGATGCGGCTTTCTTGCATACATACCACGTCAGCATCGGACTGTTCTAACCACTCCAATAGTCCTTTGGTTACGGATGCGCGTAGTCCATTCACATTAATTGAAACGACTCGAAGAATTTTTACATCACTTGGATAGCTATCCTTTGGTATCATACGTCTGTTTAACCTCAATTGAAGAATTTGGAGCACCTTATATGACAACGCCTGTGTCATTTCATCCGCAAGCTTTTATCGAACTCGCATTATCACGTGGTGTGCTTAAATTTGGTGAGTTTACCTTAAAATCAGGTCGTGTCAGTCCTTATTTCTTTAACGCAGGTTTGCTCAATGATGGTGAAGCACTCTCGCTTTTAGCGCAAGGTTATGCGGATAAATTGGTTCAGTGTGACAATGTTGGTGTGATTTTTGGCCCTGCGTATAAAGGGATCCCTTTTGTTGCAGCGACAGCAGTGGCGTTATCTCAAGTACATGGTAAGAGCATACCGTGGGGTTTTAACCGTAAAGAAGCCAAAGATCATGGTGAAGGTGGCATGTTGGTTGGTGCATCGGTTGCTGGTCAAAAAGTTTGGATCATTGATGATGTGATCACTGCGGGTACTGCGATTCGTGAAGTGGTCACGATCTTGAAAAATGCAGGTGCGACCATTGCAGGGGTTTTAGTGGCGTTAGATCGTCAGGAATGTGGTCAGGGTGAACTTTCTGCGATTCAGGAAGTGCAAAAAGAATTGGAAATTCCAGTGCATGCACTCATTACCATGAAAGATTTGATGGATTATTTGGATGCTAAAGGCGAAAAAGAAGCTTTGGCAAATATGCAAGCCTATCGTGAAAAATATGGCATCTAAGTTTTAGGTAGTAGGAAAGGAAGCTGAGGCTTCCTTTTTATTTTAACGAATGGTTTAAAAATAAACGTAGATCGTGAGAAAGTAAAAGCCGTTCCAGTGCGTTGGATTCTAGAATGGCTTCCTTTAAGGCATTGATATAAACATTAAGAAAACGCAAAAGCTGTATTATGTTAGTTTCAGCTATTCTTAAAGATAGCTAAAACTGTAAAAGTACCTTAATACGATTTCATCTATTGGACTTAAAAATTTAATGTTACTCCAACTTAAGTACTTCTAATGACATTTCTGCTGGTAAATTCCCTTTATTCTTTAGTTCTGTTAATATTTTTAAAGCCTCTTTTGGGTTTTTAATAAACCCATTCTTACCATGAAAATAATTAATAGCTAACATGAATTTAGCCAAATCATTATCATTGTAAGAAGCTTGTATTAATAAATTATTCGCTTTTTTAATATTTTTTTCGATACAAATCCCATTTCTATATAAAAGAGATAAGTTATATAAGGCATGCTTATTTTTATTTTGAGCAGCCATTTTAAACATTTCTAATGCAGAGCAATAGTTTAAAGATGTATGTATTCCATGGAAATAGAAAAAACCAAGAGTATTTTGGGCATCACCATTTCCAGAATTTGAAGCTTCTTTGTAGTAACTGATAACCATTTTGTTTAGCTTCTCTTGTTTAATTTTTTCTTTGTTTAAAAAATAAAGTTGTGTGATTGAATTGACATCATCAATACTTAACCTAATATTAGCTAAAGGAATTGGATCATTTAGCTTAATGAGTAAATCCTGATTCCATTGTTCTCTTTTTTCCCAAGGACGATTTATTTCATAGTGATTTACAAATGTATTTCCTATTCCTAGAGGGCCTAGTAATAGTGAAATCACGGCATAGGAATATATGAATTTTTTAAGATCCATGAAGTTTGATGCTATTAGATTTCTGTCAATTTTGTTCATTATTGCTAATGACATAAATATTATAGATAGGTTAAATAAGAATAAAGCAATCCATCTAATATAATCAAATGCTATTAATGTTAGAGCTAAGGGCGATGCTGAAAAGAATAAGATTAGAAGAAAAGTTTTTTTATCTGTGCTATTTTTAACAAATAAAAAAATAGGTGCGCAAAATATAAACGTAAAAAATATTTTTAAATATGCTTTGGTTTCAAAAAAAGTTTGATAGTTAGTTGTGAAGTTTTCTTTTAAAGTTAGTAATGATGTACTTACTGCATAAGGTTGAAAATGTTCATAATACATAAAGGTTTCAATAATTGAATTAACCTGGAAAGCAGACATCTTTCCATAGATAACTACAGTGACCAGCAATATAAAAGATTCTGCCCCAATCAGAAAAATGTGGCTTATATTTCTATATTTCTGATAATAAATAAAGGCTAAAGTTGGAACAAAAAATACCAGCATCGCTTCATGCGTTAAAGCCATTATTGGCAATGTTAGCAATATAAATATTAGAACAATAGACTTCCTTCATAAATCATTTTTCAATCAATTTAATTGTTTATCTTTCACCCAATCTAAATTGTATATGCCAGCAAGTAAATTAAACCGC
>NZ_KB849206.1:423668-424338 GCF_000367985.1 Acinetobacter sp. CIP-A165 | reverse complement strand
TCATCCAAGGATTATCTCTTGAATTAAATAATTTTGCTGATTAATTTAAGATCAAATAAATTGTACGTTTTTTGATTTATGACGGAAGTCTAATGGATTTTTTAATATTTTTTAATATAAGTAGAACTGAAATTAATAAGATTATTTGGCCAATATGATCGAAGCGAGATAATTCTCTTACCCATTGAGAAGTTAGAAAGGATAGACTGAAAAAACATAATGAAAAAATTATAATGTATTTATTATTAAATTTTAATTTATTGAAGAAAATATATGTAATTCTAGCAAAAAGATAGAATAGTATAAATAAAAAAACAATCGATACTAGGCGAACATGTCTATAAGTTGGATCCACCCCTATTAAGCTAAATATTTCGCCAGGTAAAGCTCTTCTGACAAAACCATAGTCATAGCTAAATACCCATTGTGAATATAAGTAGTCATGCAATATTATTTTAAAGTCAAAGGAATATAAATTGCTGTGAATAAATACAATTACAATAAGGGTTAACAAGGAATATAAAATATATTCTTTGTTGCTTTTAATTAACGTGTTCATAAGTATGCTGCTACAAATTAGATCTCTTGCGAAAGTTAATTTAAGAGCATCCAATTCACCATTCCAGCAATTAAATTCATTCTTAGACCAAATCGTTTCCGTCTATTTCTA
>NZ_KB849206.1:418922-420248 GCF_000367985.1 Acinetobacter sp. CIP-A165 | reverse complement strand
AACGAGTCGTTTAAATTCCCCATCATTAAATCGAGTTAAATTTTCATATTTCATGGGGCTAGTATAAACAATTTTTTACTTTCGCAAGAGATCTATTAATTATGAAATAACTATTAGATAACTAATGCTAAAATGGAGTAAATTGGTGACTAAACTAACATTTGTGAGTTATATAGTCACAATTTAATATTTGATTTATAACGTGCTAGCTAAATATGCAACAAAACAACCAACCAGTACACCAGCTAAGATCTCAATCTTTGTGTGACCCATGCGTTCTCTTAGCTGCTGATATTCAGGAGTATCTTTAGCTAATTGATTAATCGCCACCGCGTGTTTGCCAATCGCACGTCTTAAACTATTCGCATCTAACAGCACAATAAATGCGAGTGTGAGTGCAACCCCAAAAGCAGGTGTATCAATGCCTTCTTTAAGCGCAATAAGTGCAGCCATACTACTTACAATGGAACTATGATTACTCGGTAATCCACCATAGCCAATTAATCCAAAAGCCAGTTTTTTTGCTTTAATTGAATTAATAAGAAATTTTAGACAGCCAGCTACTAGCCAAGCCAAAAATGGGGTAATAAGGTAAATATAATAATTCACAAGATAATCCAAGATAAAGTTAAGCTGGCCATAATGTCCAAATACAACATGTTATCCATAAAACAACAGTCAATAAAATTTGCCAATCCTGAACGATTACGTCAGTCGGAGATTCCCCACCTTTTAAGGTTTCAACGATAAACCAGTAACGGAATAATCCAAACATTACAAAAGGGATTGTAATGATGAGTTGTGGCTGTACTGCCATCGTATATAAACTATAAAAAATGATTGCAGTAATGGCAGACATGCCTGCGAAGCGGTCAATCAAACTTACTGAATAGTGTGCAAGTACTCCACGTCCTTGTGAACCGCTTTGCACGAGTTCCTGACGACGTTTAATCGAAGCTAGATAAAGTGAAATACTTAATGTGGTAATAAACATCCAATCAGAGACAGGCACTGCAAGGGCGACCGCACCTGCATATACACGTAATACAAAACCAAAAGCTACAATGAAGATTTCAATAACTGGTTCATGCTTCAATTTAAAGGTATAGGCCCAATTCAGCAGTAAATATACGATGATTACGTAGATTACTTGCGGAGCAATGAGCCAAGAGAACCCTAAAGCAATATAAATCAAAGTTAATAAAATAATTGCACTTTGTGGACTTACCTGACCTGAGGCTAAAGGCCTTTTTTTGGACTTTTCAGGGTGCGCTCGATCTTTTTCTATATCCTTTAAATCATTAACAATAGATCTCTTGCGAAAGT
>NZ_KB849206.1:77943-415927 GCF_000367985.1 Acinetobacter sp. CIP-A165 | reverse complement strand
TTCATCCAAGGATTATCTCTTGAATTAAATAATTTTGCTGATTAATTTAAGATCAAATAAATTGTACGTTTTTTGATTTATGACGGAAGTCTAATATTGTAGCACAAGATATTTCTAGTTACATTTATGTTGGAAATTTTTATATTTTTATTTCAATTTTTATTGGTACAGGTGTTGGCTTAGTTGTTAAGTATGTGCTGGATAAAAAATACATTTTTAAATATAAAACACAGAATACAAAACATGATGGAAAGGTTTTTGTGCTTTATACCATCATGGGTATTTTTACGACTATTATTTTCTGGGGCTTTGAGTTTGGCTTTCACGCAGCTTTTGGAACCAAAGAAATGCGTTACGTGGGTGGAATAATCGGTCTAATGATTGGCTATATTTGCAAATATTACTTAGATAAACATTTTGTGTTTCGTAAAGTTGAGGCATAAATGAAAACAATACAGGCTTGGGGCAGACTTTCTGACGCTGAACATCAAGTTATTCCTTTAATAACACCTTCACAAGCATCCAAACAAATAAAACATGGTACGTTCCCGGGTATCGCTCATGGTATGGGGCGTAGCTATGGCGATGTCGCATTAAATGGTAATGGTATTTTATGGCTGACGACAGCTATGAATCATTTGATTTCTTTTGATTTAAATACTGGCATTTTACATTGCGAAGCGGGTGCTACATTACAAGATATCCATAGAACACTGATCCCGCAGGGTTGGATGTTACCTGTAACACCAGGAACACAAATGATTACCGTTGGTGGGGCCATTGCGAACGATGTACATGGCAAAAACCACCATGCTTTTGGCTCTTTTGGTGACCACGTTCTGTACATTAAATTAATGAGAACTGATGGTGAAATTATTGAGTGTTCAAAGACTGAAAGAGCAGATTGGTTCTATGCAACCTTAGGCGGGATTGGTCTAACAGGAATCATTTTAGAAGCAAAAATTCAGTTACGTTCGGTTCAAAGTTCATGGATTGACTCAGAAACCATTCCTTACCACAATCTAGATGAGTTTTTTGCACTCTCTGATTCATCCGAACCAGATTGGGAATATACAGTTTCCTGGATTGATTGTATGAATGGTGCGAATGCCAAAGGACTTTTTACAAGGGGCAACCTAGCAAGTGAATCAACTCATATAGAACCTAAAATTAACGATAAAACATTTCCAATCACTCCACCTATTTCATTAGTCAATAAACTCAGTTTACCGGTCTTTAATTTTGCCTATTTCCATGGAAATTCGCTAAAAAAACAGCCTCAAACCGTACATTACGAGCCATTCTTTTATCCGTTAGATGCCATGCATGAATGGAATAAAATGTATGGACCCAAAGGGTTTTATCAATATCAAAGTGTGGTCCCGAAAGAGATTGGCAAAGAAGTCACTCAAGAGATGTTAAACACCATTAAAAAATCGGGTGAGGGCTCATTTTTAGCTGTATTAAAAACCTTTGGTGATCGTGAATCTGGGGGATTGCTGAGTTTTCCAAAGTCTGGCGTTACTTTGGCGTTAGATTTCCCTAATCGTGGGGAAAAAACATTAAAGTTATTAAATGAATTGGATCATATTGTACAGCAAGCACAAGGCCGCCTTTATTTAGCCAAAGATGCGCGTATGCCAAGATCACTATTTGAAGCGGGCTATCCTCGCTTTACTGAATTTTTAAAATATCGAGATCCAGGCATCAGCTCGGAAATGTCTCGTCGTCTATTAGGGGCTTAAATGTCAAATCAACCAAAAATCTTAATTGTGGGTGGAAGCTCCGCTATTGCCGAACATTGTGCCAGACTCTGGCTTAAGCAGCAGCCTTATGAAATTATTTTGTTAGGGCGAGACCAAGACAAGCTACAACGTGTTGCTAATGATCTTAAAGTCCGTACCCCGCAAGCTAACATCCAATTTCAGACCGTTGATTTTTTAAATGCGACAGCCATTCAGGATTGCATTAATACCATCAATCAACAGGGAAAAATCGATATTGCCCTAATTGCTCATGGTAATTTACCAGATCAAGATCAATGTCAAAATGATTTACTTCAATGCCAACAGGCAATCGAAGTCAATGCAATTTCTCCTGTTCTATTTACTGAAATTATTGCTAAACATATGATTGAACATAATCATGGAAAATTGGCAGTAATTGGTTCAGTCGCTGGTGATCGTGGTCGTAAATCGAATTATGTGTATGGTGCATCGAAAGCGCTGATTGATAAATATCTACAAGGATTACAACATCGCCTAGCTTTAACGGGCTCTGTTGTCACAGCAACTTTAATTAAGCCGGGCCCGACAGCAACCCCTATGACAGCTGGGATATCTGGTAAAGGCAAGCTTGCCTCACCTGAACAAGTTGCTCGTGATATTGTGCAAGGAATCGATAAAAGTAAATTAACCGTCTATACGCCAGGTAAATGGGCGATCATTATGATGATTATCCGAAATTTACCTTTCTTTTTATTTAGAAAAATGGACATATAAATTATTTATAATTAAAAAGCTCAATCATATATTGGGCTTTTTAACTTATGTGTGTTTATCTAGAATATACGACGTTTGCACTCCAACATCGCCCTTGGTTTCTGATGACATATTTTTTTAGTTAAAACCCAAGTGCGACTTGTCATGAAAGATCATTTATATAGTCAGAACCTAAGCGTAAAAAAACTAAACATTCTGATCCAACATTGCAGGCATAAGTATTTCCTTTACACAGGCAGCCTTACTGGTTGAAATAATAAAATTAATTGCATGAAGAACATCTGCCAATGGGATTAAGGAGTATTCCGTTTCTTCTAAAATTTCTTCAACAGGTTTTTCAATCTCATATTCACTGGCAAGGTAGCCTAGATTAAGCACACTCGCTCCAATTAAATGTTCACGTAAGATTTCTCTGAGGGATTGTGCAATACCTCTTAATGCAAATTTGGTTGCCGAGAAAACAAGTTCTTTGCCGTTATGGTTATCAACACCCCAAGTTGAACCGATCAGAATAATTTTGGCATTGTCAGAGCGCTTTAGATTTTCAAGTAATGATTGAATGGATTGGATACAGGTGATGATATTGGTATTAATGATTTGGCTGATTTCAGCAGCAGAAACGTCTGCAAAATTATAATTTTCGCTAAATGCCTGTTGTTCCCAAATGCCCACGTTGTATATCAGCACATCAATTTTTTGCTGTCCAATCACAGCCTGTACATCACTTACAGCTTGTTCAGGTTTGGAAAGATCAGTACAGATCCAGTTTAAGTTTGGAATTTCTCGTGGTTGGGTGCGAGATACGCCATAGATGGTATCTGTTGACTTTGGTACAGTTTGAACAATGGCTTTTCCTAGCCCTTTACTGACCCCGTAAATGAGAAATGTTTTATTTGAATCACTCATCAATCTTTCCATGTATCTAAGGTTAAAACGCAACTATAAAAGCTCAACTTAGCTTGAGGTCAAGGGTTAATTGATCTGCTAAATGTGGATTATGACTCATGAGAAATATGATGTGGTTTTTGTTCTAATGTTCTCTATTGCGAATCTATTCTCTTTGTTATAAGGTATAGATTGTAGTCTATATTTTTGGTTGTGATATGTGGACAGTCATTACGACAGACTTGTTTAATGAATGGCTTGAACGGCAGGATGAATCCACACAAGAAAAAGTCTTAGCAGCTTTAGTTGTTCTACAACAGCAGGGACCGAGTTTAGGTCGTCCTATGGTTGATACTGTATATGACTCAAAATTTACAAATATGAAAGAGCTACGATGTTCAACATCGAGGTAAGCCTCTAAGAGCTTTTTTTGTATTTGATCCATTTCGACAAGCGATTGTGCTGTGTATTGGTGATAAAAGTGGTAAGAAGCGTTTTTATACAGAGATGCTGGCAGTTGCAGATGAGCAATATGAACTGCATCTCTCAACTTTAGGAGATCAATCTAATGGCTAAGACCTTACAAGAATTACTGGCTAGTCGCTCTCCAGAGAGTCAAGCTCGTATTCAAGAAATGGCAGATGAATTGCTTTTAGAAACTCAGCTTTATCTTATTCGTGAAGAGTTAGAGATTTCTCAAAAAGAACTGGCTGAAACGCTTGGGATCAAACAGCCTTCACTTTCAGCGATTGAAAATCGAGGTAATGATTTAAAGATTTCAACCATGAAAAAATATGTAGAAGCGATGGGCGGAAAGCTTCGTATCGATGTGGAGCTTCCTACAGGAAAACATATCGGATTTAATGTTTAAATTCTTGGAGAACAAAAAAGGGCATAAGGTTGCCTCTTTTAAGTATTTCTAATCAATTGTTGGAAATAATGATTGAAAAATAAGTGTGGAACATGAAAAATCACAAAAAATCCGTTCCAGTGCGCTGAACCCTAGAACGGATTTAGATAAGGTGTTGATGAGAAAAGGAAAAAATCAGGTTTTGCGCATAAGGCGTATTATGTTAATTTTAGCTAATGTTAAGAACAACATGTTTTGTGAAAATACATATTTAGCCAGTGTAGAAAAGGCTAAAAGTCTTGGTTATAAAGAGTATTTAGATACTAAAGCCTACTCAGGTAAATCGTATCGTAAGAATGGGAAAAAGTGGATTATCTTTAGTCCTTTTCACTTACTTGAAGATCCTGAAATTAAAGCCAAAAATATTAAGGATGAAGAGGGTTTAGAACGATTAGGTTATAACGTCAAAGACTATTATGATCATCACCCTGATTCATTAGCATACAGAGCTGATTTACATAGAATAGAAGCCGAGCAAATTTTCTATGAAACAGAAAGAATGCAAAACATAAAAGAAATTTTTGGCCATGCAAATATTGATTTTGATGATGTTGATAATATCAACGAAACCTTAAATCAAATTGGCTATAACTCTTTTTCTTTAGAAAAAGATAAGGATTCAGATGATGAAAGTAACGAAGAATATCTAGAAATAAATGATGAAAATCAATCTCACAATGCCACTCTGAACCAGAAAATTGCAGCGTGGCATTGTGATGATGAGAAGAAAAAAATGCCGCATATTTATAAGAAATAATCACCTACTTAACATAATGGGCGTTAAACGCAACCAGAGCTATGTAATTCATATAAATCAAATGCTTAATAACTAGCATAATCCCAGAAACTGTCAAAAAAGCCGACTTTGAAACAAGCTAGCTTCTTTTTAAGCACATTTGTCACTTTTTAGCCAATAAATTCGTTTTAAAAACAACCAAAACAAGAGTTTCTTTGCTCGTCTGAAGAAGGGGATTTAGAGCAATCCGCAGCCATAGGTGATTAGCTCTACTATAAGAAAAGCTTCATCATGAGCTCATCAGTATATTCCATATTGTCATGGTCTTTTAATGCTTTGTGCTCTACACCGTATATTTGAAAACCAAGTTTCTTATAAAGATGAATGGCAGAGTTATTGTCATCAGCGACGGTCAGTAAAATTTGTTCGATATGTTTATTACTATGTTCTATAACTGCTTGAATTAGTTCATTTGCGATACCTTTGTTTTGAAATTCTGGTTGAACAAATACACTTGATAGATAGGCTTTATGGGAAATTTTGGCGACGGTTTCTTGTGTTAACGTTGCTAAAGCGACGATTTCTTTTCCGTGATAAGCGCCAAATACTATTGAGTTTGATAAACAGTTCTGAAAAAAAGCTAAAGGCTTGTTTAGTTCGACTGCGTAGCTAGAACCAAACATTTTAGGGGCATTTAATAACGCTGCAAGTCGAATATTTCTAAAATCGTTAATATCACTTACATTTAAAATTTTAATCTCAATATTCATCATTTTTTCTTTTACAAAAAATTAAATTTAACACAAAACCTCTTATCCAGATTTTATCTCCTCGCACTTCTTAGTCCAACAACACTCCAATTTTTTCTAAACGCCCTTGTTCAGTCAACACTCAAGAGCGATTTTGCCATGGCGCACATGTTGCGTATGACCACAAGAAAGATCAGCAACCCAATGATTTTCTTCATCGAGGTGAAATCCAACAATGGCTTGTTGCATTTATTCACTCAAACTTTCGAGTTTAGAATCCTCTAAACCTTTTAAAAAACGATGGCATAGATTATGGATCGCCACCAAATCATTTGGATCAACACCCAAAGAGCAGGCGAGTTTAAAAGGAATCAAGGTAATTTCATCTTTTGCAGCAAGCGCTTTTTCCAGCAAGATCACTTTCTTCATGCGCTCATCTTCTTTCACCGCAACACGCTTTAAAAACTGTTTTTCTTCGAGTTTTTTAATAATCGGCGTGAGCGTTCCTGAATCAAAAAAGGTCTTTTGTCCAATTTCAGACAAAGTCACATTGTCCTTTTCATACAAAGCCAGTAGCACAATAAACTGCGGATAGGTCAGGTCGTATTGCTTAAGTAAAGGGCGATATTGACGAATCATCGCATTGGTCGCGGAGTACATCGCAAAACACACTTGATTATCCAAGTAAGAAATTTCAGTCATGCTTTACTCCTCAACACCATCATTATTGCTAGAGAACAGTATAGTTTGGAAATGCACAAAAGTATATTGCGCATAATTAACTTGCACGCAAGATAATTGTGTGCAATATTAATATGCATAGCTGAACGACTAGACAAAGCTATTAGGCAAATAAGATTGATTGAATCAGAGCGAGATGTTGTATGACGACAATTTATGATTTTCAAGCTGAGCTGTTAGAAGGCGAGCAAAAGGACCTTGCAGACTATCAAGGCAAAGTTTTACTGGTGGTCAACACCGCAAGTCAATGCGGCTTAACCCCACAATTTGAAGGACTGGAAAAGTTATATCAAGACTATCAACAGCAAGGTCTCGTGATTTTAGGCTTTCCATGTAACCAGTTTGCCAATCAAGACCCATCAAGCAATGAAGAAATTGGCAGCTTCTGTCAGCGTAACTATGGCGTATCATTTCCGATGTTTGCCAAAGTTGACGTGAATGGACCAACTGCACATCCTTTGTATCAATACTTAACTTCGGAAGCGAAAGGTCTGTTAGGCAGTGCAAGCATTAAATGGAATTTCACCAAGTTCTTGATCAATCAAAATGGCGTAGTAATCAAACGTTACTCTCCAACGACAAAACCTGAAAAAATTGGCAAAGATATTCAAAAACTTTTGGCTTAAGTTGTATAAAGTGTTGATGATTTGGAAATTACTGGTATTGAAATCATCTACCAGTAATTTTCTGATTTTTAATCAATGATCAATTCAGACCTGATATATAGATCATTGTAGACGACTGAATAAAATAGATTTTTTATAATTAAGAATTACATAACTTGTTTAAACATCATCATTAAAGTTCGTTATACTTTTGCCAAGATTAAAAATACGAGCGTCAGATTATGCGTGTACTTGTAGTGATGGACCCAATTGAAACTGTGAATTTAAAAAAAGATTCCACCATGGCGATGTTATGGGCGGCCAGCCGTCGTGGACATGAGTTGGGTTATGCATTACAACAAGATTTGTATATCGATCAAGGTAAAGCGTTTGGTTTGATTTCGCCGTTAAAAGTGTTTGAAGATTATGATCATTATTATGAGTTAGGCGAAAAGCAAAAAGAATCGATTGCTGCTTATGATGTGGTGTTGATGCGTAAAGACCCGCCGTTTGATATGAATTTTGTCTATAGCACTTATATCTTGGAACAGGCAGAGCGAGAAGGAGCGTGGATTATCAATAAACCACAATCTTTACGCGACTGTAATGAAAAGCTGTTTGCTACCCAATTCCCTGAGCTACAAGTCCCGACCTTGGTGACTTCACAACAAAGTTTAATTCGTGAATTCATCAAAGAACATGGTGATGTCATCGTAAAACCATTGGATGGCATGGGTGGTACAGGGATTTTCCGCTTGTATCAAGATGGTGTGAATATTGGTTCAACTTTAGAAATGCTCACTGAACTAGGTACATGTCCAATCATGGCACAACGTTATATTCCTGAAATTGTGGAAGGGGATAAACGCATTTTGATGGTTAATGGTGAGCCAGTGCCGTATTGCTTGGCGCGTATTCCACAAAACGGTGAAGTGCGTGGCAACTTAGCTGCGGGTGGTTTAGGTCAAGCCCGTCCGCTGAGTGAAAATGACAAAATGATTGCGGCAAAAGTTGGACCATTCTTGCGTGAAAAAGGTTTGGTTTTTGTCGGATTAGACGTGATTGGCAATTATGTCACCGAGATTAATGTCACCAGTCCAACCTGTATTCGTGAGATTGATGACCAATTTGGCACTGCCATTGCCGATGATTTATTTGCGGTGTTAGAAGCGGGTCGTACAAACTAATTTATTATCAATTTTTGACCGAATTGCCCATTTATTTTTTATGTTAATTTAGCAGTAAATGGGCAATTAGATGTAGACATCATCATGTTTTTAGCAAACAATTGCAAAAAGTATAGCTTTCTGTTGTAAACGAGTGAAATTCGCTTTTCGTGAATGAAACTTTAGGATTAAAATAACTGCCGAAAACAATAGACGATAACCTTCTTTTTTGAGTTGAAGAATTACACCGTGACCAATTCACCACAGAACAAACCCAAACATGTCTTGATGATGGCCGCTGGTACGGGTGGGCATGTTTTTCCTGCGCTTGCTGTTGCCAAACAACTTCAACAAGAAGGCTGCCAAGTCTCATGGTTGGCGACGCCTACGGGTATGGAAAATCGCTTACTCAAAGATCAAAATATTCCGATTTATCAAATTGATATCCAAGGTGTGCGTGGTAATGGTTTGTTGCGTAAACTCACTGCACCTTTTAAAATTTTAAAAGCAACTTTAAGCGCAATGCGCTACATGAAGCAGCTCAAGATTGATGCTGTTGCTGGTTTTGGTGGTTATGTCGCAGGACCGGGTGGTTTGGCTGCACGTTTGCTCGGTATTCCGATTCTCATCCATGAACAAAATGCAGTTGCTGGCTTTACCAATACCCAGTTGTCACGGATTGCCAAAACAGTTTGTCAGGCTTTTCCAAATACTTTTCCAAGCAATGATAAAGTGGTCACCACAGGCAATCCTGTGCGAGCTGAAATCAGTGCCATTTTGAATCCATCATGGCGTTATCAAAGCCGTGAACAAGAGCAGCAACCGATCAATATTTTGATTGTCGGTGGTTCATTGGGGGCGCAAGCGTTAAATGAGCGTTTACCTGAAGCCTTGATCAAACTCAATGTGCCGTTAAATGTTTTTCATCAATGTGGTCAAAATCAGCAAGATGCAACTCGAAATCGTTATCAAGCTGCACCTGCGAGTATGAATGTCGCAGTTGAACCGTTTATTCATGATATGGCCAAAGCCTATAGCGATGCAGATCTGATTATTTGCCGAGCAGGTGCGTTAACCGTTACTGAAGTGGCAACTGCAGGGCTTGCAGCAATTTTTGTACCTTTACCAATTGCGGTAGATGATCACCAAACCGCAAACGCGAAATTCCTCGCAAATGTAGGGGCTGCCAAGATTTGCCAGCAAGCAGAGATGACGCCAGCAGCTTTAGATGAGCTGTTGGCGAGTTTACTCAACCGCCAGCTTTTATCTGAAATGGCCATTAAAGCACGTCAACAAGCACAACCGAATGCAACTCAGCATGTGGTTGATCTGATTAAAAAATTGTAATTTGAGTTTTATTTATGTCTCCAACAAATCCAAACCAAGCTAAAAAGCTGATTAAAGTGCCAGAGATGCGCCGTATTAAACACATCCATTTTGTGGGGATTGGTGGTGCGGGGATGTGTGGTATTGCTGAAGTGTTGGGTAACCAAGGCTATAAAATTTCAGGTTCAGACATTAAAGCCTCAAAGACCACAGCGCAACTCGAAGCCAATGGCATCAAAGTGTACATTGGTCATAGTGCTGAAAATATTAAAAATGCCAATGTATTGGTCGTTTCAACCGCAATTGATCCTGAAAATCCAGAGATCAAAGCCGCGATTGAGCAGCGTACGCCGATCGTGCGTCGTGCGGAAATGTTGGGTGAGTTGATGCGCTATCGTCACGGGATTGCTGTGGCAGGTACGCATGGTAAAACCACCACCACCAGTTTGCTGACCACCATGTTGGCTGAAGAAAACCTTGATCCGACCTATGTGATCGGTGGGTTGTTGAATAGCACAGGTGTAAATGCTGCACTTGGTGAAAGTCGCTTTATCGTGGCTGAAGCCGATGAGTCAGATGCATCGTTCTTGTATTTGCAACCGATGGCGGCCATCGTCACCAATATCGATGCAGATCACATGGATACCTATGACGGTAGCTTTGACAAGTTAAAAGATACCTTCATCCAGTTTTTACATAATTTGCCGTTCTATGGCTTAGCTGTGGTCTGTGGAGATGATGCCAATATTCGCGAGATTCTTCCGCGAGTGGGTCGTCCTGTGATTACTTATGGCTTTGATGACGATAATGACGTTCGTGCCATTGATGTAGAACAAGATGGTATGCGTTCACACTTCACTGTGCTGCGTAAAGATCGTGAACCGTTACGTGTCACCGTCAACCAACCGGGCTTGCATAATGTGCTGAATGCATTGGCCGCGATTGGGGTGGCAACCGATGAAGGCGTTTCGGATGAGGCGATTTGTCGTGCGCTAGCAGGATTTAGTGGTGTCGGACGTCGCTTCCAAGTTCAAGGTGAATTTGAAGTCGGAGATGGCTTGGTGAAATTAGTGGATGACTATGGTCATCATCCTAAAGAAGTCGAAGCGACCATCAAAGCGGCACGTGCCAGCCATCCAGATCGTCGTTTAGTCATGATGTTCCAACCACACCGTTATAGTCGTACCCGTGACTGTTTTGATGATTTTGTGGATGTGTTATCTCAAGTCGATCAATTGTTGTTATTGGAAGTGTATTCCGCAGGTGAAAAGCCAGTGGTTGGTGCTGATAGTCGTGCTTTAGCGCGTAGTATTCGTCTACGTGGACAGGTTGAGCCGATCTTGGTTGATCCAGTCGAAGGTAATTTACCAAGTGTTTTACAAAAAGTGTTACAAGCGAATGACTTGTTATTAACACAAGGCGCAGGTAACGTGGGGGCAATTTCGGTAGAATTGGCTCAGCATCGCTTGTATGCCAAATAATTGTATTTTGTATTAAAGTTTTAAGGATATAAACGTGTCAAATGCTGCAAAATTCGGCAAAGTTGCTGTGTTGTTTGGTGGGAAGTCGGCTGAACGTGCTGTGTCATTGGATAGTGGTCAAGCCGTTTTAGATGCATTGTTGCGTTCAGGCGTGCAAGCAGAAGCATTTGATCCACAAGATCGTAGTGTGACTGAATTGGTTGCTTATGATCGCGCTTTTATCGTGTTGCATGGTCGCGGCGGTGAAGATGGTCAGATCCAAGGGGTATTGGAATGGTTAAATATTCCCTATACAGGCACTGGCGTACAAGGTTCTGCGATTGGTATGGACAAGGTCAAAACCAAGCAAATTTGGCAAGGCAGTGACTTACCAACAGCACCATACCGTATTATTAGCAAAGCGACTGACTTGGATGCTGTGATTGCGGAATTGGGCTTGCCTGTGATTATTAAACCTGTGCATGAAGGCTCAAGTGTCGGCATGAGTAAGGTTGAGAAAGCCGAAGACTTTGCTGCTGCCATTGAAAAAGCAACGCAGCATGATGCAGTGGTGATGGCTGAAAAATGGATTACAGGTCGTGAATTTACCATTTCATTTTTGAATGGTCAGCCTTTACCTGTAATTCGTTTACAACCGCCAGCAGATGTGGCGTTTTATGATTATGAAACCAAATATCAACGTAATGATGTTGAATATGGGATTCCTTGCGGGTTAAGCGAGGCAGAAGAGCAAAGTTTACAAGCGCTTTGCTTGCGTGCGTTCCAAGCAGTGGGTGCAGAAGATTGGGGGCGTATTGATGCCATGCAAGATGAGCAAGGCAACTTCTGGTTGTTGGAAGTGAATACCGTTCCGGGTATGACCAGTCATTCTCTCGTGCCGAAAGCAGCACAAGCCGTGGGTTATAGTTTCGATCAGCTCTGCGTTGCGATTTTAGAGCAAACCTTAACAAAGTCGGCTTAATTTATGGCTCAACTCCCTGCATCCATGCGCCGTAAATCACGGCCAGCGATTAGCTCTATCCACGAGAAACCGCCTTCACCTCAACAAAAGATGGTGAATGCGGGCGGCTGGGTGTTGCTGGTGATTGCATTTGCAGTGCTGGCGCTGGGTATTTATGGCTTGTATAAAGTCATGACTGATGCCACAGTGGCGGAATTGCAGGTGGTTGGTGCAAATTCAGAACAAGAAAACCAGTTATTGGTTCAGAAATTAACGCCGATTATTAAAGATAATTATTTCACTTCAGATTTAGAACTCATTCGAGATCAAGCATTAAACGTTTCATGGGTCGACCGTGTGGTCGTGTCACGAGCTTGGCCAAATGCAATTCGTGTGCGGGTGATGCCGCGTCATGCGATTGCGCGTTGGGGAACAGGGCGTTTGCTCAGTGACAATGGTGAAGGATTTAGCGAGGCTGTGCCAAAAGCACATCCAAATTTACCGCTTTTACATGGTCCGACCAGCCAATCCAAAATGATGATGCGTCGTTATAATGAAATTAATCAGCTGTTTCTGCCTGCTGATTTGCGTTTAAAAGAGTTGTATTTAACCGAGCGTATGACGTGGTTTATGCAGTTTGATTCGGGTTTACGTATTATTGTAGATCAAGATCAGACCATGAATAAACTACAACGCTTAAGCCATTTGGCACAAACGGATCTAAAACCTGTATGGCCCAAAATCTCGGCGATTGACTTGCGTTATCGGAATGGCCTTGCCATTCAATGGAGAAATGCAACACCGCCTAAGATCGTCAACGGTCAGTTTGTTGTAACGATTGATGACACAAGCCTTGCAGGTGCAATTCAGGCAAAGCCATAATACGTGGCTTGAAAACAACAGGCAGTTTGCCCGTACTACACAACAAAATATGGTATTCAAGTAATGAGTGAAACTGTTCCCTCAGTTGTTACGATTGATATTGGGACTCATAAGGTCACAGTTTTAATTGGTAAAATCCATGCGCCGGACAAGATCCAAGTCATTGGCATGGCATCCGCTCGTAACCGAGGTATGGTTAAGGGCAAGATTGTCAGTCTAGACAAGGTCATTGCGGCGATTAAAAACGCAGTATCCGAAGCTGAGGATATGGCGGAGTGCCGTATTCATAGCGCTTGGGTGTCTATTCCGAGTACAGAATTACAGAGTTTTTATGCCTCTGGTCGTACACCTGTGGCCAACCATGATCATATTATTACAACAAATGAAGTAGTCAGAGCGTTAGAGCTGGCGAAAGCCAGTCATGTTTCCCCAGATTATTATTTAGCAAGTGCAGTGCCACTTGGTTTTGAGTTGGGTGATTCGGCGGAATGGGTGCAGAACCCCGTCAATATGTCTGCACACAGTATGACGGGACATTATCAATTGATGATGATGCCAATTAGTACCATGCAAAACCTTGATCGTGCGATGAAAGGCGCGAATATCGGGGTGGAAAAAATGGTGGTGTCTTGCTTAGCAACCGCGGAAGCAAGTCTGCTTAAAGATGAAAAAGAATATGGCGTGTGTTTGGTAGATATTGGTGCGGGTATTACCAATATTGCGGTATATCTAGATGGACGTCTAGCGCTAGCCCGTACTTTGCAGCGTGGTGGTGAAAATGTAACGCGTGATATTGCGGCTGTACTACAGACCACCACGGATGAAGCTGAGCGGATCAAGATACTGCATGGTTGTGTGGATCTGAGTGTGGTGAAACCTGATCATATGATCCAAGTACAGGGGATTGATGGCACCCAAACCATTAGTCGTATTGAACTTGCAGAAATCATCATTGCACGTTATGAGGAAATCTTTGCGCTGATTCGTGATGAATTACAGCATAGTGGTGCGATTCATGGTTTGTATCATGGCGTGGTGTTAACGGGCGATGCTTGTCAAATCGAAGGTATGGTGAATTTGGCACGACGGATGCTTGGTGTCTCTGCACATTTGGGCAATCCACCGTTACAGGTGTATGCCGATGATCAGCATTTGCCAGCCTTGCGTCGTTCGATGTATGCCACGGCTTCAGGTTTGTTGATGTTTAGCCAAAGTGATTTGCAAGATGTGGTTGAAGAACCAGAGGAAGCCGCGGATCGTAGTTTTGTGGATCGGGTTGCCAATGGTTGGAATGCATTGAATAGCAAATTAAAGGCTATATTTTAAGTTGTAGTTATTTTTAGGAAAATTTGTTAGGAAGTTGTAATACTAAGTCACTCTACTTGACAAGTTGATGATTATTGCACAGCATCCTAAACATCAGTAGTTTTAAAAATCAGGGCAGTAACGGGCTGAAGTAACTGCCATTAATATATTAGGAAATCTAAAGGTCATGGCCTCATTTGAATTTATAGAAGATGAACTAGACGATGGCAACGGTCAAGCCCGTTTCACAGTGTTTGGTGTTGGTGGTGGTGGTGGTAATGCTGTTCAGCACATGGCGCAGTCTGATATTCAAGGTGTGAAATTTGTCTGTGCCAATACAGATAAGCAAGCACTTGACTCTATGAATGCACCATTCAAGATTCAATTGGGTGAGCAAAGCACGCGTGGCCTAGGCGCTGGCGCAAACCCAGAAGTGGGTCAGATTGCCGCAGAAGAAAGTCGTGAAGTGATTCGCCAACACCTTGAAGGTACTGACATGGTCTTTGTCACTGCGGGCATGGGTGGCGGTACAGGTACCGGCGCGGCGCCAGTGGTTGCTGAAGTTGCCAAAGAAATGGGGATTTTGACCGTTGGTGTTGTCACGACTCCATTCAACTTTGAAGGACGTCGTCGTCAAAAATCTGCGGAAAAGGGCATTGATGCTTTAGAAGCGCATGTTGATTCTTTGATTATTATTCCGAACCAGCGCTTACTCAGTGTTTATGGCGATATTTCAATGAAAGATGCCTATAAAAAGGCAGATGATGTATTGCTAAATGCGGTTCGCAGTATCTTCGATCTGGTGGTCAATCGTGGTCACATTAACCTTGACTTTGCCGATTTAAAAACAGCGATGAGTACACGTGGTTATGCCATGATGGGTGCTGGTTTAGGCCGTGGTGAAGATCGTGCACGTCAAGCTGCTGAGCAAGCGATTCGCAGCCCGTTGCTTGATAATGTAAATATTATCAATGCCAAAGGCGTGTTGATCAATATCACAGGTGGCGATGATATTACCCTTCGCGAAACAGAAATTATTACCGATATCGTCAATCAAATCGTTGATTTGGATGATGGTGAGATTTTCTACGGTACGGTATTTGATCCAGATGCCCGTGATGAGCTTCGTGTCACCGTTATTGCAACGGGTTTAACACGCAATTCAGCCGAAGTTGATCATAAAAAACGTACGACTGCTACACATGCTTCCGCTCAAGCAACCCAAGCTGTTGATGAAGATGATGTTCCTGCGATCAATAAGCGTGCGAATGCAGAGGCTTCAGCCAATGCAGCGCCAAGTTCATCACCGTTGTCATCACCGATGAGTATTCAAGACTATTTGAAAAATCAACAACGTAAATAGTCGAATAAAAAGATGGTTAAAAAGGGGTATTGATTACCCCTTTTTTTTATTTTTAGAATAAATGGGTCATCATGTCGCTATTGCTTACGTTTTATTTCAGCTCTGATGAGATTTTCTTTGACAAGGCAATCCATTTATGAAGTGCCAAAAGACCCTAAATATGCTAACTTATAGCGGTTTTTGCAAATAAAGTTGGCATGGCATGTTGAAACAACGGACTCTCAAACGTGTGGTGAAAGCGAGCGGTATTGGTCTGCACAGTGGTCAAAAGGTGCTGATTAATTTTGTTCCACACCATATTGATGGAGGTATTGTCTTTCGCCGTATCGACTTAAATCCGCCAGTTGATATTCCAGCCGATGCTTTGCTGATCCAAGAAGCCTTTATGTGTTCCAATCTGGTCCGTGAAGACATTAAGGTGGGCACCATCGAACATGTCATGAGTGCCATTGCTGGTCTTGGGATTGATAATTTAATTGTTGAGGTATCCGCTTCTGAAGTTCCGATTATGGATGGAAGTGCAGGGCCATTTATTTATTTACTCATACAAGGTGAACTTGCGGAGCAAGATGCGCCGAAAAAATTTATTCGAATTTTAAAACCTGTTGAAGCATTAATAGAAGATAAACGCGCGATTTTTACACCGCATTCAGGCTTTCAGTTGAATTTTACCATTGATTTTGATCATCCTGCCTTTGCTAAAGAATACCAGTCAGCCACCATTGATTTTTCCACAGAAGTTTTTGTCTATGAAGTGAGTGAAGCACGCACTTTTGGCTTTATGAAAGATTTAGATTACTTAAAAGCCAATAATCTTGCCTTGGGCGCGAGCTTAGACAATGCGATTGGGGTGGATGATACAGGTGTAGTCAATGAAGAAGGATTGCGCTTTGCGGATGAATTTGTCCGACATAAGATTTTGGATGCAGTCGGGGATTTATATCTCCTTGGACATCAGGTCATTGCGAAGTTTGATGGCTATAAATCAGGCCATGCACTCAATAATCAGCTATTACGCAATGTTCAAAATGATCCAAGCAGCTATGAAATTGTAACATTTGATGACGAGAAGAATTGTCCAATTCCGTATGTAAGTGTGACATAAGTCATTGTCTTTCCATGCCTATGTTATAATGTAACAAGCTGAAATGAGATGCACGTCACGGAAAATAACAGTAGATTCCATCACTTAAATTGAGTGGTTTACTTTTTATTGCTTGCCAAACGTAGTAAAGCTTGGCTAAGCTTAGGGTCGCTCACATATTCAGCGGCGCTACGCAATAGCTCTTGAGTCTCTGGTGTAAGTACTTTTGATGAGGGGGATGGTTGTTGAGGTGCAATAACTTTGTGTCTTAAACGAACTTGAATTTTTCGTAAATCATGAAGTCCTTGGAGTTGAGCTAACTGCGCAACATAGTGGCTTTGCAAATAACTGAGTTGACTAATCATTGCTTGATTTTCACCGGTTATGATCAGAACACCATGTTGATAACAAACAACTTGCCATTGCTCTGGTTGGGGCAGTAAAGGTTGAATAATTTTCGTAAGTTGTGTCCATTGTGTGACTTGCGTCGTTAGAAACGTTAAGTTTCCAGTTTTTGTACGTTGTCCTTTCTGTTGAAAAACGTTGCTAGGTTCAGACATGTCAACTTCCTTCGAGGAGATATGCCCATCTTAAGCGTTTATTTTGGCTGTTATCAAGGAAGAGATGATAAAGGGACTTTTTAAGGACGGTTTCAAGAGGTTTTTTATGCATCATACGCGTCGTATTTTACTGGCATTTTCATTGGCGGCTTCAGCTGCTTCAGTTGCTTTTGCAGACTATCAAAATATCAATCAAGCAAATGCTGCTGATCGTTTAGAACAGTTATCAAATACCTTAGCTCAAGGTTCTTATACCCACCCTGATGATATTGATTTACCTGCTGTATCCAATGTATCGGTTAAATTACGCGAAAAAACCATTGAATTGAATAATGCAAGCATTGAGAAAAAATATGGTCGCCAAGACAGCGGATCATCTTTCTCAGCGGGGACAGGTCATTCTTGGTTGGTGAGTCATCCACTACAAGAAGGCCGAGTAAGTTCTACTTGGGGCAATCGCACCTTATTGGGTTCGACCCGTCATCATTCAGGTGTTGATATTGCGGCACCATCAGGTACACCTATCTATGCAACTGGTCCTGGTGTTGTGACCAAAGCAGGTTGGGGTACAGGTTATGGTCAATATGTTGAAATTGACCATGGCAGCGGTTATGTCACACGTTATGCGCATGCATCACGTTTAATGGTGAGTGCAGGTGATCGTGTCGGCGCTGGTGAGCATATTGCCAATGTTGGATGTACAGGTCGTTGTACTGGACCTCATTTACATTTTGAAGTTGTGAAAGATGGTCAACGCAGAAACCCTTCAACTTACCTTGCAATGTTGCCTTAATGTAATTTATTAACAGTTGTATATAAATATTTAAAGAAAATCGCCTTTATTGGCGATTTTTTATGTTTTATGTTTGATTTGGGTCAATGACTATTTAGGAAAAAAATATTAAGTGCTTTTGTATTCATTTAGGGCAATACCTTTATGAAGCCAAAACATGATAAATATAGCAACAACAATATAACTTAAGGGAAAAGGTGAATTATATGGCGTTTTATGGCGACTCTGACGCGCAGGAAACCCAAGAATGGCAAGATGCTTTTGATTCAGTATTGCAGCACATGGGCACGGAGCGCGCTGCTTTCTTACTGGAAAAGCTTTATCAACGGGCGATTGCGAAACATGTTCCAATTCAACGCTTAAATACACCTTATCTCAATACGATTTCAGTTGAAGAACAACCTGCGATGCCTGGCGACCAAGATATGGAACGCCGTATTCGTGCATTGATTCGTTGGAATGCCTTAGCAATGGTACTTCGTGCGAATAAAACAGGTGATGATCTAGGTGGACACTTGGCGAGCTTCGCATCAAGTGCAACATTATATGACGTAGGTTTTAACCATTTCTTCCGCGCAAACAGCAATAACTTTGGCGGAGATATGATTTATTACCAAGGACACTGTGCTCCTGGTATTTATGCACGTTCATTCCTTGAAGGACGTTTAACTGAAGAACAGTTAAGTAATTTCCGCCGTGAAGTTGGTGGTAACGGTTTACCAAGCTATCCACATCCGTATTTAATGCCGGACTATTGGCAATTCCCCACAGTCTCAATGGGTCTTGGTCCAATCATGTCGATCTACCAAGCACACATTCAAAAATATTTGATGAATCGTGGTTTGATTAAAGAAGAAGATCGTAAAGTCTGGGCATATCTTGGTGATGGCGAGATGGATGAGCCAGAAAGTACTGGTGCAATTTCACTTGCTGGTCGTGAAAAGCTTGATAACCTAATTTGGGTCGTGAACTGTAACTTACAGCGCCTCGATGGTCCTGTACGTGGTAACGGTAAAATTATTCAAGAATTAGAATCTTTATTCCGTGGTGCGGGCTGGCGTGTCATTAAAGTGGTGTGGGGCCGTCATTGGGATCCTCTACTTGCTCAAGATAATTCAGGCGCTTTAAAAGCAGTAATGGAAGAAACAGTTGATGGTGAGTACCAGCGCTATCAAGTGAAAGGTGGTGCATATACACGTGAGAAATTCTTTGGCAAGTACCCAGAAGCTGCGGAACTTGTAAAAGATTTAAGCGATGAAGACATCGATAATCTTAACCGTGGTGGTCATGACCCGTACAAAGTTTTTGCTGCCTATGCAGAAGCAATGAAAGCCAAAGGTCAACCAACCGTTATTCTTGCGAAAACGGTTAAAGGTTACGGTTTGTCTGAGGAAATTGAAGCGGTGAACAAAACTCACCAAATCAAAAAAATGCAGGTCGACTCTTTGAAATATGTACGTGACCGTTTTAACCTGCCATTTACAGATGATAAGTTAGAAGAGCTTCCATTCTACCGCCCAAGTGAAAACTCTCCAGAAATGAAGTATATGAAGGCGCGTCGTGAAGCATTAGGTGGTTACCTACCTGCACGTCGTAAAGAGAGTGAAATTTTAGCGATTCCTGAATTATCTGTATTTGATGCAGTATTAAGCGGTTCAGGTGGTAAAGAACAATCGACCACGATGTTGATGGTTCGTTTAATTTCTGCCTTACTGAAAGAAAAAGCAATTAAAGACCGCGTAGTACCAATCGTTCCAGATGAAGCACGTACTTTTGGTTTAGAAGGTATGTTCCGTCAGCTCGGTATTTATGCTGCTCACGGTCAAAAATATACCCCAGAAGACCAAGAACAGCTCATGCATTACCGTGAAGCAAGTGATGGTCATATGCTTCAAGAAGGAATTAACGAAGCGGGTGCGATGAGTGCATGGGCGGCGTTAGGTACCAGTTATTCAACCAATAACTTGCCGATGATTCCAATGTACATGTACTACTCAATGTTTGGTTTCCAACGTATTGGTGACATTGCATGGGCGGCAGGTGATGCACAGGCACAAGGTTTCTTACTTGGTGCTACTGCTGGCCGTACTACACTGAACGGTGAAGGTTTACAGCACCAAGATGGTCATTCACATATCTTGGCGAACACAATTCCAAACTGTGTATCTTATGATCCATGTTTTGGTTATGAGTTAGCTGTAATCGTTCATGACGGTTTACAACGTATGTATGTAAACCAAGAGCGTGTGTTCTATTACTTAACAGTAATGAACGAAAACTACGAGCATCCTGCAATGCCAGAAGGCGCTGAGGAAGGCATTAAACGTGGTATGTACTTGTTCGAAAATGATGAAAAAGCAACTGTCCAATTACTTGGTTCAGGTGTCATTCTTCGTGAAGTGATTAAAGCTGCGAAAATCTTACGTGATGAATACCAAATCCACTCAAACGTTTGGAGTGTAACAAGCTTCAATGAGTTGTCGCGTGATGGTATGGCATGTGAAGAATACAACCGTTTACACCCACTTACTGAAGAAGTGAAAGAATCTTGGGTATCTAAACAATTACGTGGTACAGAAGGTATCGTTGTTTCTGCTACAGACCATATGCGTGCGTACAGCGAACAAATTCGTGCATATCTTCCTGATGGTCGTCCATTTGTTGCATTAGGTACAGATGGTTATGGCCGTTCAGATACACGTGCGAACTTACGTAGTTTCTTTGGTGTTGATGCTGCACATATCGTTGTTGCGACTTTGAAAAAATTAGCTGACGAAGGTGAAGTGGATGCACGTTTAGTTAAAGATGCAATTTCTAACTTTGAGTTAGATACTGATCGTCCAGTGGCTTGGGCTCCACAAGCGCATCCAGAAGTTCAGGCAGTTGCTGAATACCATGAAGCGCAAACAGGTGAGGGGAAATAATCATGCAAATCCAAGCACCTGATATTGGCGTAGATAAGGCTCTTGTTGCAGAAATCTTGGTAAAAGTGGGTGATCACGTTGCAGTTGAGGATAGCCTTTTGGTTCTAGAATCAGACAAAGCAACGGTTGAAGTACCAAGTACCGCCGCAGGGGTCGTCAAAAGCATTTTGGTAAAACAAGGTGACGAAGTCACAGAAGGCGTTGCACTGATTGAGCTTGAGGAAGAATCTCAAGCTGCACAAGAGACGGCTACTGAAGCACCAAAGTCTGAAAGTCCGAAAGCGGAAGCGCAACCTGAGAAAACTGAAACTCAACCAGCACCTGTGGCGGCTCAAACAGCGACTGCGACGCAAGTGGTTGATGTGAAAGTACCTGACATTGGTGTTGAAAAAGCATTGGTTGCAGAAATTTTGGTCAAAGTTGGTGATCAGATTGAAACTGAGCAAAGCATCGTGGTGGTTGAGTCAGACAAAGCCACAGTAGAAGTGCCAAGCTCGGTCGCTGGTGTGGTTGAGTCGATTCAGATTAAAGAAGGCGACAGTGTTAAAGAGGGTGTTGTATTAATTCAAGTCAAAACAACAACCACTGAAACTGCGTCAGCACCGCAAGCTGAACCTGCTGAAGCCGAAGCACCTGCCTCAACTAGTACCACAACAGGTGAAGTTGAAATCACAGTGCCTGATCTTGGTGTAGATAAGGCAGTTGTTTCTGAAATTTTGGTCAATGTCGGTGATCGTGTAGAAGCACAACAAAGTCTATGCGTGGTTGAGTCAGATAAAGCTTCGGTTGAAGTACCAAGTTCATCTGCTGGCATCGTGAAAGCCATTCATGTGTCATTGAATCAAGATGTGCGCCAAGGGATGCCGTTGGCAACGGTTGAAGTCAGTGGTCAGGCAATTGCGCCAGCCGCAGCAAAAGCTCAGGCCACTCCTTCGGCAGAGCCTAAAGCCGCGGAAAAACTGCAGCCCGCAGTGGCGGCATCAGCGCCTACTGCTGCAACACAAACAGATAAGTTAACTAAAGCACAAGAAGCAGACAATGCCAAGGTTTATGCAGGGCCTGCCGTGCGTAAGTTGGCACGTGAATTGGGTGTGGTACTTGGGCAAGTCAAAGCTTCGGGTGAACATGGTCGAGTAATGAAAGACGATGTTTTTGCATATGTAAAAACTCGATTGACCACAGCGCCAGTAAGTCCAACAACTCAAGCTGCACCAGCGGCTTCTGGTTTGCCAGCTTTACCAGACTTTAGTGCCTTCGGTGGCGGTGAAGTTAAAGCGATGACGCGCTTGCAGCAAGTCTCTGTGCCGCAGTTGTCATTGAATAACTTTATTCCCCAAGTTACACAGTTCGACTTGGCGGATATCACTGAGTTAGAAGCGTGGCGTGGTGAACTCAAAGATGGTTTCAAAAAGCAGGGTCTTAGCTTAACCATCTTGGCATTCATTGCCAAAGCGGTTGCACACTTGCTGAAAGAAGAGCCTTATTTTGCTGGACACTTGGCGGATGATCAAAAATCAGTACTATTACGTAATGAAATTCATATGGGCATTGCAGTTGCAACGCCAGATGGATTAACCGTTCCTGTATTGCGCAATCCTGACCAGAAATCGATTAAGCAAATTGCCACTGAATTGGCTGAGCTGAGCCAAAAAGCGCGTGATCGTAAGTTGTCACCGAAAGATTTACAAGGTGCGAACTTTACTATTACCAGCTTAGGTTCAATTGGCGGTACGGCATTTACACCACTGGTCAACTGGCCTCAAGTTGCAATTTTGGGTATTTCACCTGCAACCATGCAGCCAGTCTGGAATGGCAAAGACTTTGATCCGCGACTCATGTTGCCACTATCGTTATCTTATGATCATCGTGTGATTAATGGTGCAGATGCGGCACGTTTTAGTAATAAGCTCACCAAGTTATTAAAAGATATTCGCAGTTTATTGCTGTAAATATTTTGAATGTAGAGAGCCTCGCTTATGCGGGGTTTTCTTTTTGGGAAATTTAAAATATCAGACTTTATTTCAGCGCTGTTTTATTTAGAATAAATCATCAGGATTCAATACGCTTAAACAGGAAGTAGAGATGCTCGCGATTTATAAAGTGATGTTACCGCTCGTGTTGATTGCTTTTGTGCTGATGGGGTTGTGGGTGAGTTACTTACACTTTCCATGGGAATGGATTCTTTATGCGGTAATGGGTTTGGAGGTGTTACTTGCGACCGTGGCGATGACAATGGAATATCAAGCGCAGCATGCTGGTAGCACCAGCGGTTGGGGAAGTATGGGTATTATTGGCAGCAATGTCGTTTTTGCATGCCTATTGGGGCTTTTTAGATGTGTATTGTGGTGGTATCAAAAAATCTAAATTTAGAGATTTTAAATAGGATATGGATTTGTTAGAATAAAATCACTTCATTGGGGAGTAGCCGCTCTTTACGCAAAGTAAAGAGGTGATGATCAACATAATTGTTCAACAGAACATGGTCATCATAGCAAAGAACCAAAAACAGCTTTTTAGCTGTGCTTTTGTTGGCAAGACCTTTGATTTATCACTCTGCAATCAATCTATTTGATTTTGGCTAGCAGGAGGGGTAGGTCATCGGTATATTTTGCTAGCCAGAGCATTCAACAATGTATGAATTTCTCATCTCGACTTCTATCGTTGCCCTTGCTGAAATGGGCGATAAAACTCAACTTCTGGCTTTATTGCTTGCCGCACGTTTTCGTAAACCGATTCCGATTCTGATTGCCATATTATTGGCGACATTGATTAATCATGGTTTATCGGCTGTCCTTGGGCAATGGATTACCACCGTACTGAGTCCTGAAATCTTATTGTGGATCCTTGCCTTGGGTTTCATTGGGATGGCGATTTGGATGTTGATTCCAGATGAATTGGGTGATGAAACAGAAAATATCAATAAATGGCAAAAATTTGGTGTGTTTGGTGCAACCTTTATCTTATTTTTCTTGGCAGAAATCGGCGATAAAACCCAAATTGCAACGGTCGCATTGGCGGCTCGTTTTGACAGTATTTTTTGGGTCACGCTCGGCACAACTCTAGGCATGATGATTGCTAACGCGCCTGCGGTATTTATTGGCAATAAATTGGCTGAACGTTTGCCGATCGCTTTGATTCATAAGATTGGTGCTGCGATTTTCTTAATTATCGGTTTATCGGCTTTGGTGCAGCATTATTTCTTGTAAGGTTGTGATCCAGATAGCGCACGCTGCTTTAGCGTGCGTTTTTTGTGATCAAAGGATTAATAGTTAAACTTCACCGTAAAGTTAATCTGGCGTGGGTTGCCAAGAGTGACCATATTCTCATTCAGCGCACCAGCATAGTAATCTTTGTCAAACATATTGCGGATCGCCAATTGTGCACCCCAATGTTCGGCATCATAACCCGCTTCAGTATCAAATAATGTGTAGCTTGGGATATCCACAGATAAGCCATTGACGCTTTTCTTCGTTTCACCTCGCAAACCAGCACCCACATACCAGCCTATATCAGAATTCGGTTCAAAACGATAACGGGTAGAAAGACTGTAGCTATGTTTGGGAATATTATCGATCCGCAATCCGATATTATTGGCTACGGTATCTTTGCTGGTTTCAGCGTCAGGTGTATACGTATAAGCGGCTGTGATTTTGAGCTGATCAAAGAGCTGAGCGGCGATTTCAGTTTCGACCCCACGTGTCATTTGTTCACCACGTTGTACCTTAAAGCCTGAGTTGATTGGGTCGCTGACAGAAACATTTTGGCGGCGTAGGTCAAACCAAGCAATGCTACCTTGAATCCGCTGATCTGGACTTTGTAGTTTTAAGCCAACTTCAATTTGTTTGCCCTTTTCAGGCCTAAAAGTATTGTCATAAAAATCAGTTCCTGTTGTAGGCAAGAAGGACGTTGCATAACTGACATAGGGTGCAACCAGATCGTTAATGCTATACAGGAGGGAGGCATTGCCAGTAAATGCATTATCAGATTGTGATGTCTCAGTATTTTTGACCAAATTGTTGCTGCTGGTTTCTGCCCAATCGTGACGTCCCGCAAGATTTAAAACCAGTTGTTCATTCAGTTGTATCCGATCGCGTATATATAAGCCCGTATATCTGAGGCGATTGATATCATGATTGGTTGGCGTTTCAGGGCAATCCACAGTGGTGTTATATTGTGGCGCATATAAATTCAAATTGCCGACTGTACAGCGATTATTGATGTAATCACTTTTTTCTTGCATGGCATCGACACCAACCGTCAATTCATGTGCCATATTGGCAAGCTTAAATGTTTTCCGTAGCTGATTGTCGATTGCAAAGTTTAGATTATCCACATCTTGATAGCGTCCCTGACGCTGAATGGTGGTGTAATCAATTTTCCCATTTTTATCTTTCGCCCAGAAGTTTTTACCTGTTGCTGCAAACACTGCTGGACCGAGCATTTCAGTTTTTTGTATTGCAAAGTTTTGCTTGAATTGCCAATCATTTTCAAACCGATGAGCAAAATTATAACCGACACGGTAAACATCCGCATCGTAACCACCATGTGCAGGTTCACTGATAAACAATTTACTGGTCAATGAGCCATTCGGGTTCGGCAATAAAGTGCCCATAACAGGCAAGCCTTGTTGGCGCATATATTCACGATGTTGATAACTGGCAATCACCGATAAATCCGTATTTTCACCTAAATCAAAATTATAAGACGGTGAAATATAATAATTTTTAAAATAGACAAAGTCGGTGGGATCGTTTTGATCAGAAATCCGTCCGTTTAAACGAAAAGCACCTTTATCGCTATTATTTGGGCTGTAGTTTAAATCAAATGTACCTTGTTTGAGTTGATTTGAGCCATAGGTCAATGTACCGCGATAGAAACTTTCTGCTTGGGGGCGCTTGGTCACCATATTGACCATGCCACCCGGTTGCACCAAACCAAAATTGACCGATGCAGGGCCTTTTAAAACTTGGACTTGATCCATGCCTGAAATTTCGGTGGCAACGAAAGTGCTTTGTCCTTGGCGTAATCCATCAATAAACACTTGATCTGATGAGTTTTGTCCGCGAATAATAAAATCATCCCAGCCACGTCGTCCAAGTTGTCCTGATACCACACCCGCAACACCATTGATGGCTTCGGCTAGCGTAGAGGCTTGTTTCTGTTCTAATTGTTCTTGGGTAATCACACTGACGGATTGAGCTGTTTTAAATAAAGGATCATTTGACTTTAACACTGAGCTGGCTTTTTTGGCAACGTAACTTGATGTAGGCTCTTGTTGTGCCTGAATTTCGATTGTGGGCAGGATATTGGTTGATTCGCTACTTTGGGGAGTCGCAGTTGCTGCATGCGTTGTGGTCATCGCTGTAAAAACAGCAAGCGCTAAGAGGGTGGGTGAAGATGGGAGTCGTTGCGATGGTCGCATAAATGAGTCAGCCTAGACAAGCAGAAGTTGAATTTGATAATGAGAATTATTGTATTTAAAAAAATATTATTTTTAAATGTCCAAAACATTTATTTTTAAATTGAGTGAGCAGGCGATTTGTCTCTAAAAATGATCGGAAATGTGTGGTGGTGATCGGGGTGGCGTGCTGAATTGTGGGCGAAATAGCAAAGATTTAATGGTGTAAAAATTATTTCATCATAGAAAATGAAAAATACAGCGAAATTTGTTTATAATAGCTCACGGAAATTACCAGTGAGATTGTTATGCTGACCATCGTTCAAGAAGCGTTAACCTTCGATGATGTCTTATTACTTCCTGCCTACTCAACTGTTCTCCCAAAAGATGTCTCTCTAAAGACACGTTTAACTCGCGGAATTCAACTTAATATCCCTCTCGTTTCGGCTGCAATGGATACAGTGACTGAGTCACGTATGGCGATTGCGATGGCGCAAAATGGTGGTATTGGTATTTTGCATAAAAACATGGATATTGCAGCGCAAGCCGCTGAAGTACGCCGTGTGAAAAAATTTGAAGCGGGGATGGTGAAAGATCCAATCACCGTTACGCCTGAAACCACTGTTCGTGAATTGATTGCGATTACGCAAGCCAATAACATTAGTGGCGTGCCAGTGGTGAAAGATGGCAAAGTGGTTGGGATCGTGACAGGGCGTGATACACGTTTTGAAACCAATCTTGAGCAACCTGTAAGCAACATCATGACAGGTCAAGACCGCTTAGTAACGGTTCTTGAAAGCGAATCGAAAGAAAATATTCAAGCACTTCTTCAAAAACACCGTATTGAAAAAGTATTGGTGGTTGATGAAAACAATGCACTGAAAGGTTTAATCACGGTTACTGACTTCCGTAAAGCTGAGCTTTATCCAAATAGCTGTAAAGACGAACTCGGTCGTTTACGCGTGGGTGCTGCGGTTGGTACAGGTGCAGAAACACCTGCACGTGTAGAAGCGTTGGTCGAAGCTGGTGTGGATGTGATTGTCGTAGATACGGCACATGGTCATTCTGCTGGTGTGATTGAACGTGTGCGTTGGGTTAAACAAAACTTCCCACAAGTTCAAGTGATTGGCGGCAATATTGCCACTGGTGATGCAGCATTGGCATTACTCGATGCGGGTGCAGATGCTGTGAAAGTCGGCATTGGTCCAGGTTCAATTTGTACTACTCGTATCGTTGCAGGGATTGGCGTTCCTCAAATGTCTGCGATTGATAATGTTGCCAGTGCTTTAAAAGGTCAGATTCCTTTGATTGCTGATGGTGGTATTCGTTACTCAGGCGATATGGCGAAAGCGATTGCTGCGGGTGCAAGCACGATCATGGTAGGTTCACTCATGGCGGGTACTGAAGAAGCGCCGGGTGAGGTTGAATTTTTCCAAGGACGCTACTATAAAGCCTATCGTGGTATGGGTTCATTAGGCGCGATGTCTGGTGCTTCAGGTTCGTCTGACCGTTATTTCCAAGATGCCAAAGCAGGTGTAGAAAAGCTTGTTCCTGAAGGTATTGAAGGTCGTGTACCTTATAAAGGTCCAATGAGTGCGATTGTGCATCAAATGATGGGTGGTTTACGTTCATCTATGGGCTATACAGGTTCAGCGGATATCGAAGCAATGGCGCAAAACGCGAAGTTTGTGAAGATTACCTCTGCGGGTATGCAAGAATCACATGTGCATGACGTGACGATTACCAAAGAAGCACCTAACTATCGTATTGGTTGATTTTTGGTAACTGTTTAGATTGAAAAACCGTCAGTTCACTGATGGTTTTTTTGTTTTGGTGTAAAGTGAATAACATGAAAAAGATATGGTTACAATCCATATAAAAGATAAGAAAGTGAGTAAATAATGAGTTATTTTGGTACTGATGGAATTCGTGGCAAATTTGGACAAATGCCAATTACTCCTGAATTTGCATTGAAATTAGGTTTTGCAGCTGGAAAAGTATTAAAACGTACCAGTCCGAAAAATAAGCCAATTGTTGTTTTGGGTAAAGATACACGCTTATCAGGTTATATTTTAGAGGCGGCACTGCAAGCAGGTCTTAACGCAGCAGGCGTTTATGTACATTTATTGGGCCCATTACCAACCCCAGCCATTGCCCATTTAACCCGTGCACTACATGCCCATGCTGGGATTGTGATTTCAGCATCACATAATCCTTATTATGATAATGGCATTAAATTTTTCTCAAGTGAAGGCAAAAAGCTTCCCGATGCATTGCAAGAGCAAATTAACCAAGAATTAGAAAATGATCTTGAGATCGAAGACAATGCCAGTTTGGGTAAAAGCGTTCGAGTGAAAGATGCCAATGGACGTTATATCGAATTTTGTAAGTCGACCTTCCCATACCATTTTGATTTGCGTAATGTAAAAATTGTGGTGGATTGTGCCAATGGTGCAGCTTATAGCGTAGGACCATCCGTGTTCCGTGAGTTGGGTGCTAAAGTGATCCCGATGTATAACGAACCAGATGGTCTAAATATCAATGAAAATTGTGGTTCTACTCATCCTGAACATTTACAGAAAGCAGTTGTTGAACATAACGCTGATCTAGGTATCGCTTTTGATGGTGATGCCGACCGTGTGGTGATGGTGGATAAAAATGGTCAACTGATTGACGGTGATCATATTCTATATATCCTTGCGACACAGGCGAAAAATAAGCCTACAGGGGTGGTTGGAACAGTAATGAGCAACATGGCACTTGAGTTGGCATTGCAAAAAGCCAATGTCGGTTTTGTCCGTGCGAGTGTAGGTGATCGTTATGTTTTACAAGCGCTTGAAGAAAATGAATGGGTGATTGGCGGTGAGCCATCAGGTCATATTCTGACACTGGATAAGAGCACCACGGGTGATGCAATTATCGCAGCATTGCAAGTGTTAACGGTGATGGTCGAACAAGACAAAGCTTTACATGAGTTGGTCGAAGGTTTTGACTTATTCCCACAAATACTGGTCAACGTGCGTTTGCAGCAGATGATTGATCCATACTCGATTCCTGCTTTAGTTGCTGAGTTTGAAAAAGCTGAACAACAATTGAAAGGACGTGGGCGACTTTTGATTCGTAAATCAGGAACTGAGCCTGTGATTCGGGTGATGGTTGAGGGTGATCAACAACAAGAAGTTGAAACTTTAGCGCATCAATTGGCTGATGCAGTACGAGCCCAAGCCCAAGTTGCATAGTGGAGAGTCGGCATGAGTGATGTGATTAAAGACTTAAGTGAATTACGTTTAAGTTATGAACAAGGTGAGTTACACGAAGCACAAATTAGTGATCATCCTCATCTTCAGTTTTTAAACTGGTTTAATCATGCTCTGGCTGCACATTTACATGAGCCGTATACCATGTCTTTGGCAACGGCAAATGCCCAAGGGCGACCACATGTGCGTACCGTATTGTTACGTGGTGCAACGGAAGCAGGCTATGACTTTTATACCAACTATGACAGTCAAAAAGGTATCGACCTTGCTGAGAATCCTTTTGCCGAATTGTTATTTTATTGGCCGAGCTTAGAGCGTCAGGTACGGATTAGCGGACAGGTGATCAAGATTTCTGAACAAGAGTCAGCGGAGTATTATCACAAACGCCCACGTGATAGTCAGATTGCAGCCCATATCAGTACACCGCAAAGTGGACGAATTGCCAGCCGTGACGAGTTACAGCAACGTTTCCAAGACTTGCAGCAGCAGATCGGTGAGCAGGGTGAACTTGCCAAGCCAGAATTTTGGGGTGGCTATCGTTTAGTGGCTGACTATTATGAGTTCTGGCAGGGACGACCGAATCGGTTACACGATCGTTTGAGTTATGAAAAACAAAATGGACTTTGGGTTATCCAACGTTTGATGCCATAAATGACCAAAATGCAGATTCAACAAAGACCCTTTCTCACGCGCCCTGAACAATTTCAGGGCGTGCCATCGTTTATGGCTGAAATTTTAGCGAGACGAGGGGTTCAATCCGAGCAGGAACTTGAACTAAAGCTAAAGCATTTACTTTCACCCAATTTAAAAGGCTTAGATACTGCCGTTGAACTGATTAATCAAGCAATTGATCAACAGAAAAAAATTGTCATTATCGGCGATTATGATGCCGATGGTGCAACCAGTACGGCCTTGATGGTCTTGGTATTAAGGGAAATGGGTGCAGACGTTGAGTATCTCGTGCCCGACCGTTTTAAATATGGTTATGGACTCACACCAAAGATTGCTGAGCTGGCACAACAAAGCTATCAGCCTGATTTACTGATTACAGTCGATAATGGTATTTCCAGCCATGCAGGGGTAGAAACAGCGCAAGCTTTGGGGATGCAGGTGATTATTACCGATCATCACTTAACCACAAAAGCGACGCCAAATGCAGAGGCGGTGGTTAACCCAAATCAATTGGGTTGTGATTTCCCGAGTAAAGCATTGGCAGGAGTGGGTGTTGCTTTTTATGTGTTGGCTAAACTCGCAAGTGCTCGCACTCAGCAGGGTAAAAGTAGCTGTAAAGTCACTCAATATTTAGATTTGGTTGCACTCGGCACCTATGCGGATGTGGCAACTTTGGATTATAACAATCGGATATTGATTGATACGGGTCTAAAGCGCATTCAGCAGCAGCAATGTCGTGCCGGAATTTTGGCTTTACTGGATATTGCCAAACGCGATGCAGCAACATTACGCGCGCAAGATTTAGGGTTTGTCATCGGACCACGAATTAATGCGGCTGGGCGTATGGAAAGTATGCGTATTGGTATTGAATGCTTGTTAGCACCAGATCTGGCAACGGCTTATCCGATCGCACAACAACTGAATCAACTGAATATCGAACGCCGCCAAGTTGAAACTGAAATGAAGCAACAAGCATTAACGGCTTTGCAACATATTCAGCTTGAAACCGAACATCTGCCAGCAGCTTTGGTGATGTTTGATGAGCAGTGGCATCAAGGTGTGATTGGTATCGTCGCTGGGCGGCTAAAAGAACAATTTTATCGCCCAAGTTTAGTATTCGCCCCTGATGAAGATGGTATTCATATCAAAGGATCTGCGCGTTCCATCGATGGGATTCATATCCGTGACATGATTGAACAAGTGGCGGAACAGCGCCCTGACTTGATCAGCCATTTTGGTGGCCACGCAGCAGCAGCAGGCTTGACCCTGAAAAAGCAAGATTTTGATGAATTCAAAATAGTATTTACCCAGTCTATCGCTGAAATGGATGATGATTTATTTCAAGCGACATTGTGGACGGACGGTCAGTTAGTTGATTCAGCTTTAAATTTGTCCACATTGGATTGGATCGAACAACTTGGACCTTGGGGGCAAAAGTTTCCGCTGCCTCAGTTTGAAGGTCGCTTTAAAGTGATTGACTATCGCTGGTTGAAAGACCAACATTTGAAATTAAAAGTTTCACTTGGGCAGCAATCAGTTGATGCAATTGCTTTTAATGTAGTTGATCGTTTTGAATTTAATCCGATGTTAGATTATGTTGATTTGGTTTATACCCTAGAACGTAATATTTATAATGGAAATACCAGCTTACAATTGCAAGTGATACATTTAACACAATAAAAAAGCCGCTTTTAATAGCGACTTTTTTATATTATTTTTTAGAATTAGAAACGGAATGTACCGTTGATGCCAAAAGAATCTGCGCCATCAATTGTGGTATAGCCAACACCAACAGCAACTTGTGGTGTAAAGAATTTTTGGGCGCGAATGTTGAAAATACTATCTGAGTCATCCGCAGTCGAGTCTGCAAATGAAATGCCTACACTCAGTGTAGGGTCTAAATAAAGATCAGCAGCCAAGCGGTAAGTTGTTTCATCACCAAAATAACTTTGTGCTTCAAAGTTAGTATAGTAACCACCAACTTGAGTGACATATTTGGCACGTAAAGTCACCGCAGTATCATCATCTTCGCCTGAAACGGTAGCAGAATTCATGAAATTGGTAATAAAACCATATTGTGCAAGTTGTACTGGATTCAGACTCTTAGATAAATCAGCAACTCCTGCTGCCAATAATAAACCACTGATAGGCAAGAATCCCGCCTCAACCGCATAACCATTATGTACTTTTGAGTCTGAACCGAATAATGGAACTGTGACTTTGGTGTTGGTACGGTATAAAGCACCTGATACATAGAATTGTGTATCAGGAATAAAGACTTCACCGGTTACACCAAGACTATTAAATTGTAACTCGATTAGATCTTCATCACCTTCAAGTTTGTTATAAGCAAAGCCCCCACCAATATTGGATGCTTTATTCAAAAATGCTGCTTCTGCTAAAGGTGCATTGCGGGTTTGTATTGGGCTGAAATAGTATTTTCCTGTAATCGTCGCGCCATTACCTTTGCCATCATCCATGTCGATATGTTCGTAGGCAATGGTTGATTCTGTTTGATAGGCATTCGCATTCAATGCAATAACAGATGTAAAAATTGCTGTGGCTAAACTGAGTTTTTTCATATGGAGTCCCCATTCATTAAAATAATTGCTTTATTAATATTTTGTAACAGCGGTAGTTTAATGAAAAAAGGACAAACGTCAACAGACCCTAAATAAATGGTCAAATAAACAGTGATTTTTTGGTTGAGATATAAATTAAAAATGCCCTGAAAATAAATTTTCAGGGCATCTGAGTATAGATTTAGAGTATGTAGCTATAGATATTAGAAGCGGTATTTTGCTGCAACGCCAAATGTATTGTAGTCATTTTTGGCAACAGTTCTATCTTTACCGAAACCAACACGTCCTTCTAAACTCATTTGTTGGTTAAAGAATTTACGTGCATTTACGCCAAATTCACGTTGTTTTGATAGGTCATTGTCGTAGTAATCAGCACCGACACTTAGGGTTTTATCAATATAGTAGTCAGCTGCGAGATTAAACTCATCCAAATCACCGAATGCTGCGCCTGCCTCTAAGTTGATGTCATTTCCACCCACTTGAGTTACGTATTTAGCACGAATGGTTGGATCAACACCATCATCAAATTTGTTGTCATAGCCTTTCGCACCGACTGCAAGCAACAAACCTGGTGCTGGCAGATAACCGACTTCAGCACTGTAATAAGTGGTCTTGATATCTCGTGCCTTATCCAGTTTTAACGTGTTACGGCTAACATCACCGCTAAGATAAAAATCAGAGTTAGGAACAAAGTATTCGACACCGACACCATAAGTATTGTCGTCAGTCGCGCCTTTATCTTTCCAAGACGCTTCAGCACTTACATTACTTGCTCGATCTAAAAATGCAGCTTCGGCAAGTGGCGCATTACGGGTTTGTACAGGGTTGAAATAATATTTACCATTAATCGCGAAGTCACTGCCTGAACTACCTTTATCAGGGTCGATATAACCTACCGATGCGCCAACTTCAGCTTGATAAGCATGAGCAGTTCCTGTTACTGCAAGTGCAGATAAAAGTGCTGATGCAATTGCTAATTTTTTCATGGTTATGCCCCTTTGAGATAATGAACCGAATGAAATTTAGATTACATGTTTTGTTACAACTTCCAGTCTAGGCTAAAAACAGGATGCGTCAATCCTAATTCGGTAAACAAATGGTACAAATGTAAGTGAAGTGTAATTTGGTTTGTTTAATATATTGATTTTAATTGATAAATATTAATGTTTTGATTTATTAAAACTTAGGATAGATTGTGTGTTTTGGTATTTTTCGTGTAATTCATAAACACTATTGTCGCTAAATGTGTCGTTTAAGAATAATAAAATCAATAAGGAAAAAAGGACTATTTTGAAATCAGCAATAAGGAAATCTGTTCGAATCACAGAGGCTGTGTAGTGTAAAACACTTATGTTAAAATGATCGATTGAGTGAAAAAACATTGTGAGACGAGACGCGTGGAAATTAATCCGTATTTAAACCAATTGAAAGATTTATCTGATCGTAGCCAAACACTACGGGGGTATCTTTGACTACGATCTAAAGGCTGAGCGTTTAGAAGAAGTTTTAAGAGAGTTAGAAGACCCTGAGATTTGGAATGATCAAAGCCGCGCGCAAGCCATCGCTAAAGAAAAGGGCAGTTTAGAAAATACGCTTGGGGTGTTTGACCGTTTGGCGGAACAGCTTGATGATGCCAAGGCAATGCTTGACCTCGCTGTTGAGGCGGATGATGAAAGCTTATTGCTTGATGTGCAAAGTGAATTAGACAGTGCTGAAACAGCATTGGCCAATCTTGAATTCCGTCGAATGTTTAGTCATCCAATGGATCCAAATCCATGCTTCCTCGAAATTCAGTCAGGCTCTGGCGGGACCGAAGCGCAAGATTGGGCATCGATGCTGTTACGTATGTATCTGCGTTGGATCGAGCGTCACGGTTTTAAAGCTGAATTGATGGAAGTGTCTGACGGTGATGTGGCAGGGATTAAATCTGCAACCATCCGTGTTGATGGTGAGTTTGCGTATGGTTGGTTACGGACAGAAACGGGTGTACATCGTTTAGTACGTAAATCACCATTTGATAGTAACAATAACCGTCATACATCTTTCTCTGCTGTGTTTATCTCTCCTGAGATCGATGACAATATTGAAATTGATATCAATCCATCCGATGTCCGCACGGATACTTATCGTGCTTCGGGTGCAGGTGGTCAGCACATTAACAAAACGGATTCTGCGGTGCGTTTAACCCATGCACCAACAGGGATTGTGGTTGCTTGTCAGAACCAGCGTTCACAACATGCGAACCGCGACCATGCTTGGAAACAGTTACGCGCCAAACTCTATGAATTAGAGATGAGTAAACGTAATGAAGCTGCGCAAGCCTTAGAAGATTCAAAGTCAGATATTGGTTGGGGCAGTCAAATTCGTTCTTATGTTTTAGATGATTCACGCATTAAAGACTTGCGTACAGGTGTGGAAAACTCAAACACCAAAGCAGTTCTCGATGGTGATCTAGATAAATTTATCGAAGCAAGTTTAAAGCAGGGTCTATAAACCTCTTTTCTAAAAAGAGACTTTGGAAAATTAATTTAAACGGCAAGCTCGTTTAGCGAGAGGTGGTTAATCGGAAAAATATGATATTAATATCGAAAAAAATAGATATTAATATTTGAAAATTTCGATATACTGATTCTAGGTGCTGAACGAAGCTTCGCTTGTTGAGAAACGTGGTGAGTCTATGGATATTGATGTTATAAGCAAGGCCCTAGCCAATCCATTACGTCGACAGATTTTGCAATGGTTAAAAGAGCCTGAGCGATTTTTGCCCGTTGAACAATGTGGTGGTAGTTTTGAACGCGGCGTATGTGCAGGGCACATTGAGCGTTTAGGCAAAGTTGCGCAATCAACGATGTCGAATCATTTGTCTGTATTACAGCAGGCTGGTTTGATACAGGTTGAAAAATATGGACAGTGGTCATATTTCACGCGTAATGAAGCTTTGATTCAGCAATACATCGAACATTTGAAACAAACACTCTAAAAACGTATTTAAAGGTCAACCTTTAATACGTTGATAAAAGTGAAGTTGAGGCGATCATGGCTGAACTAAATTCTGCATTACGAGTAGGTGACTTTACGATTAAGAACCGTTTGGTATTAGCACCATTAACGAGAGCACGTAGTGGTGCGGAGCGTATTCCAAACGATTTAATGGTGGAGTATTACCAACAACGTGCCAATGCGGGCTTAATCATTACTGAAGCAACAGTGATTAGTCCTAAAGCAGCGGGTTATGCCAACACACCAGGTCTATGGTCACAAGAGCAGGCTCAGGCGTGGCATAAAATTGTAGATGCTGTGCATGCGCAGGGTTCAAAAATTGTGGTTCAGCTCTGGCATGTTGGGCGTATTTCACATCCAGATTTATTGGATGGCGATATCCCAGTTGCACCAAGTGCCATTCAACCTGCGGGTGAAGTGAGTTTACTTCGTCCTAAACGTCCATTTGTGACGCCTCGTGCTTTATCTCATGAAGAAATTCAAGAGATTGTTGCACAATATAAAAATGCCGCCGAACTTGCCAAAGCCGCTGGCTTTGATGGGGTTGAACTACATGCAGCGAACGGCTATTTGATCGACCAATTCTTACAAAGTGGAACCAATCAACGTAATGATGAATACGGCGGCTCGGTTGAAAACCGTGCGCGTCTATTGTTACAAGTCGTGGATGCTTTTATCGAAGTATGGGGTGCTGGCCGGGTCGGCGTACACCTTGCGCCGCGTGGTGACTCACATGACATGACGGATGAAAATCCGTTAGCGACTTTCGGTTATGTGGTTGAGCAACTGGATCAACGTAATGTTGCCTTTATTTTCACTCGTGAATATGAAGCTGAAGACAGTTTAATGCCCGCTTTGCGTCCAAAGTTTAACGGTGTTTGGATTGCCAATGAAAAATTAACGCCTGCATCGGCGAAACGTATTTTGGCTACAGGGCAAGCAGATGCAGTCTCATTTGGTCTAGCGTATATTGCCAATCCTGATCTATTAGACCGTTTAGAGCATGATCTACCCTTAAATCAGGTAAATTTTCAAACGTTATATGCTGCTGGTGCAGAGGGTTATACCGATTATCCTGCATTTGAAAAGTTAGAAGCGTAATTCGTTTGATAAATTACTCATGTCATTAAGGTTTGTTGAATATCAATGAACCCTAAAAAATGGCATGAGTTTTTTGTTTAAATTCCGCATAATGAGCTGAAATCAAATAGTGAATCATGGTCTCGAATGGCGCAGGCAAAATCAGCACAGCAAACCCCATTTTGGTATAACTTTTTATTGGCTTGTCTCAAGCCGTTATATCGTTGGAAAATAAAACAACGTGCTGAAAGTGATGCGCTATTTCAACAAGAATGTATTGAGCGTTTTGGTCCCTTTCAACCGCCTAAAAATCTGCATGCAATGTGGTTTCATGTAGTCTCGGTGGGTGAAACCAATGCAGCGCAGCCGTTAATCGAACATTATCTAAAATTAGGTCATCCTGTTCTCGTGACCAATACCACCAAGACAGGTCAAGCCCGCGCAAAATCCCTGTTTCTAAAAGCACCTTATCTGGATTTATTTCAAGCCGTCTATTTGCCTGTTGACCAAAAATCGTTGCTCAAGCAGTTTTTTGCACTGTATCAACCGAAAATTTTAGCGTTAGTCGAAACAGAAATCTGGCCAAATTTAATTGCAGTAGCACAGCAGCACCAGATTGCTTGTATTTTGCTCAATGCTCGACTGTCAGAAAAATCAGCCAAAGGCTATGCCAAGGTGAGACGATTAACCCAGCCGATGTTGCAGCAACTGACATGGATGTTGTCTCAAGATTCCGCCACATTAGCGCGTTATGTTGATTTAGGTTTAGATCAAACCAAGAGTCAAGTGGTGGGAAATATCAAATTCGATATTACCGCACCAACTGATTTTATTGAGCAAGCCGAACAATTAAAACAAGATTGGCAATTGGCAGGTCGTCAAATTATCACTTTAGCCAGTACTCATGCGCCAGAAGAAGAAATTTTACTGAAGCAGCTTCAACCACATTTAAATTCAAACCCAAATTTACTCTGTATCGTTGTGCCACGTCATCCTGAGCGTTTTGATGAAGTCTATAAAGTCTGCCAAAATCTAAATTTAAATACGCAGCGTCGCAGTTTAGGACAGCGTATCGAGGCGAATACTCAAGTTTTTCTGGCCGATAGTATGGGTGAAATGTGGTTGTGGTATGCCATGAGTCAGGCGTGTTTTGTTGGTGGTTCACTGAATGAACCCGGTGGCGGGCACAATATTCTAGAGCCGATGGTGTTGAATGTGCCCACGGTCATAGGCCCTCGGTATTTTAATTTCCAAAGCATTGTCGATGAATTCGTTATAGCGCGAGGAATTTTGGTCGGGGAAAATGCTGAACAGGTGACAGCGCAGCTTCTCGGCTGTTTGGATGATTCAAAGCAGCGTCAGCAACTCATCGAACAGGCTCAAGTCGTATTGCAACATAATCAAGGTTCGTTGCAACAGCATATTCAACTGCTCGATCACTATTTGAAAGCAACAGATGCATCATGAACATCGTTTTACTTGAACCCTCTCAAACTGCTTGCGCGGAGCAATGGTTGATTGAAAATCCACGTCAATTACAACATTTAAAACAGCATGTTCAACCGAATGTTGGCGATCATCTAAAAGTTGGCATTCGCCATGGTCAGCGTTATCTCACTGAAGTTTTGAATATTTCAGAGCAACGGATTGTGTTGAAACCGATTCAGATGGAGGTCGTGCCTGAAAAACTTCCTGTGCATTTGATTCTGGCGTTACCACGTCCGAAAGTATTACGTCGCATCATCATGGATGCAGTCACACTGGGTGTAGAGCGGATCAGCTTGATTCATAGTTATCGGGTGGATAAAAGCTATTGGCAAAGCCCATTTTTGCAACAACTGAATGACTATGTCACTTTGGGGCTAGAGCAGGCAGGCGATACGGTTGAGCCTGAAATTCAGATCTATAAACGTTTCAAACCTTTTGTAGAAGATGTGCTGCCAAGTTTGATTAGTGCCGAAAAACCAGCCTATGTGGCGCATCCTTATGCAGACCAGCCGATGCCGCATGCCATTCAACAGGCATGTACGGTGATCGTTGGACCCGAAGGTGGTTTTATACCGTATGAGGTTGAGCTGCTCAAAAAAAATGGTTGCCAAGCGATGCGCTTGGGCAACCGTATTTTACGTACAGAAACCGCTATTTCTTATATTTTAGGTCGTTTGATTGTCTGAAGGCTTCATGTTTGTTGGAAGTTGAGCGACTTGGTTTGACTGAACCTTAAACTCTTGGATCGGATAAGGAATATTAATTCCTTGGGCACTAAACGCTTGTTTGACTTGTGCTTGTATCATACTTGAAGAGGACAGAATATCGGTTTCTGTGGTATCAATCCACCAACGAACAGTAAGGTTGACTGAGAAGTCTGCCAGTGCAGTCACATTGACTGAAAATTTCGGTTGACTCAGTACGCTACGTTCATTGTTGAGAATATCTAATACGATTTGCTTGGCTTTTTGTTCATCATCATCATAGCCAATCCCCACAACAAATTCACAGCGTCTTTGCTGATAGGCTGTATTTACGGTGATTGCACTGGTATAGACCGTCGCGTTTGGAATCACGATCCGACGACCATCATAAGAGCGTAAAAAAGTGGCTCGAATTTGAATATCTTCAACGGTGCCTTCCATCCCATTGACAATAATGGCATCACCAATGCGGAACGGTTCTCCTAATAAGATCAGTATGCCTGAGAGTAAGTTCTGGAAAATATCTTTGAAAGCAAAACCAATCGCAACCGAGCCAATCCCTAGTGCGCCAATCAATTGACCCGGAGTAAAGCCCGGAATCGCGATCACAAGTGCGATCAGGAAGCCGAAAAATAAGATAAAGGTACTGCCGACACGATGTAGCACAAGGACTAAGTTCTGTCGTGTATAAGAGCGATTACTGAGGGTTTTGTTGATAAAGAATTTAAAAAATTTAGTCAGTAGCCAAAACAAAACAAAGACAAAAATGGCTAAGCAGATATAAGGAACGCGTTCCCAAAAAACCAGCACCATTTTATCGATAGCACTATATGCCTCATGGTATTTTTCAGTATGCGCCAATACGGTTTCTGAGGTTTTTGTGCCTGCTTGTTGGATCAGTGTACCTGTATCTTTAGCGACACTCGTCAAGTTGATTTGTTCGTTTGCCAAGGGAAGTCTCTATTTCGTTTGGAGGTTGATCAAGAAAGCCATCATGATGAATGTATGACCAACATGGATGAAAAATTTACTAACAGCTTTATCGGTTTATTTTATAACGAAACCATCGTAATCGTTTATGATTATTGTTGGAAAAAATGTTGCTGAATAGACGATCCTCATTGTCGTTATTTCTGATGATTCGCGCGCTTAAGCGTGGGTCAATGATCAAAATAACGATCAATTTTGAGAATAAAAACCATCGACAAGTCGTTCATATTTAAATTATTTTAAATAAATTTTAAAACTAGATTGGGTGTATAAGAACAATACTCCTACGACCAAAGCCGCATTGTTTACTCGTGTATATGCTCGCCATACTGCAAGAAAGCACAAGCATACCCAAGAAATAGATGTGTACATCTAGGGTGTGAGATAAAAGACCAAGGAAGTAATAAGTTATGAAAGAAATCTACCCAGTGCCTGAAAAATTTAAAGAAACGGCAAGAATTTCGGAAACAGACTATTTCAATCGCTATCAATATTCTATTGAACAGCCTGATGCATTTTGGGCAGAAGAAGCACAAAATATTGATTGGATTAAACCATTTACCCAAGTCAAAAATACCAGTTTTGACCCAGATCATTTCAAGATCGAATGGTTTGCTGATGGTGAGCTGAATGTCTCTGCTAACTGTCTGGATCGTCATTTAAAAGACAATCCATTAAAGCCTGCCATTATATGGGAAGGTGATCATCCATCACGTCATAAAATTATTTCATTCGCTGAATTGCACGATGAAGTTTGTCGTTTTGCCAATGTTCTCAAGAAACATGGGATAGGCAAAGGTGACCGCGTCGTTTTATATATGCCAATGGTGCCTGAAGCGGCGATTGCCATGTTGGCATGTGCGCGTATCGGTGCTGTACATTGTGTGGTATTTGGTGGTTTCTCACCTGACTCTTTAGCCAGCCGAATTGACGATAGCCAAGCGAAATTAGTGATTACTGCCGATGCTGGGATGCGTGGTGGCAAGATCATTCCGTTAAAAGAAAATGTGGATGCTGCATTACAGATTCAGGGTACGGATAGCGTTGAACATGTAATTGTGGTACATCGCACGGGCAATCCGATTCAGTTCAATGAAGTACGTGATTTGTGGTATCACCTCGAAATCATGGAAGTGAATGAACACTGCCCACCTGAGCCAATGAAAGCGGAAGATCCACTATTTATTTTGTATACCTCTGGCTCTACAGGTAAGCCGAAGGGCGTATTACATACCACTGGTGGTTATCTAGTGTATGTAAATACCACGTTTAGAGAAGTATTTGATCTTAAAGAAGATGATGTGTACTGGTGTACAGCCGATGTGGGTTGGATTACAGGGCATAGTTATTTACTGTATGGACCGCTGTGTAATGGCACGACAACGGTCATGTTTGAAGGTATTCCACAATACCCAACATGGGCACGTATCGGTCATGTGATTGATAAGCATAATGTCACCATTCTTTATACTGCACCAACCGCGATTCGCGCCATGATGCGAGAGGGTGATGCTTATGTTCGTGAAAGTGATCGTAGTAGCCTTCGTTTATTAGGCTCTGTGGGTGAACCAATTAACCCAGAAGCATGGAATTGGTATAACGAAGTGGTCGGTGAAGGCCGTTGCCCGATTGTGGATACATGGTGGCAAACAGAAACAGGTGGGATTCTGATTTCACCATTACCAGGTGCTACTGCATTGAAACCAGGTTCAGCAACTCGACCAATGTTTGGGGTTCAGCCTGCTTTGGTGGATGGTGAAGGCAATGAACTTGAAGGTGCCAATGAAGGTAACCTTGTCATTAAAGATTCTTGGCCGGGTCAAATGCGCACCATTTGGGGTGATCCTGAACGCTTTATTGAAGCGTATTTCTCGACCTTCAAAAATAGCTATTTCACAGGTGATGGCGCACGTCGTGATGCAGATGGCTATTACTGGATCACAGGCCGTGTCGATGACGTACTCAATGTCTCTGGACATCGTCTAGGGACTGCTGAAATTGAAAGTGCACTGGTTGCGCATGAAGCGGTTGCTGAAGCGGCTGTCGTTGGGATGCCACATGACATTAAGGGACAAGGCATTTGTACCTTTGTGACCTTACAAGCGGATGTCTCTGAGTCTGAAGAGTTACGCAAAGAGTTGGTCAATTGGGTGCGTAAAGTCCTTGGTCCAGTGGCAACGCCAGATGCTTTGCATTGGGCACCAGCTTTACCAAAAACTCGTTCGGGTAAAATCATGCGTCGTATCTTGAGAAAGATTGCAGCAAATGAACTGGATAGCTTGGGCGATACTTCAACCCTTGCTGAACCAGCAGTGGTTGATGCTTTAATTGCAACGGTTTATCCAGCAGTAAGTAGTGTTGAAGGATAAATAGAAAAAGCCCCCAAGCCGAGTCTTGGGGGGAGTTTTTTGCGGCACCATCTTTTATTTTTATTCTTATCCAAAATACGATTTAAGTTTAAGCCGATTTAGCGGTTAATTGAGTTTGTTGTTCTTGTTCCAACTGTCGCACCAGAGGCAGTACTTTCTCTCCAAAATATTCAACTTCTTCAATAAAATGCAGAAAACCTGACAGCACAAGATCCACGCCTACCTGTTTTAAAGCCACAATCCGTTCAGCGATTTGTTGTGGTGTGCCGATTAAATTGGTTTTAAAGCCGTCGTTATATTGCACTAAATCATCGAAAGTTGATTTTGCCCAATTGCCTTCAGCTTCTGGTGCAGCCGCACCTGCTTCACGGGTTGCGTCTCCAAAGGCATTGACTGCCTCTACATTTGCCTTAGCGATGATTTCATTCAGCACAGCATGTGCTTCTTGCTCTGTATCGCGGGCAATGATAAATGCATTCACTCCGATCTTCACTTGTCGATGGGCAAGCTTGGCTTTGTGACGAACGTCATCGACCTGTTTTTTGATTTCTTCGATGCTATTGCCATTGGTAAAATACCAGTCTGAGACGCGTGCGGCCATATCTCGCGCAGCACGTGAACTCCCTCCTTGGAACACTTCAATAGAGGGTTTCTGCAAAGGTTTTGGTTTTAGGGTGTAGTTTTTGAATTGATAATATTTCCCTTCAAAGCTGTAATCGTCAGTGCTCCAAATGCCTTTGAGTGTACGAATAAATTCCTCAGAGCGGACATAACGTTCATCATGTTCAGGCCACGGCTCGCCTATTGCATCGAACTCGCCACGGAACCATCCACTGACGACATTAATCGCAACACGACCTTGGGTGAGATAGTCAATGGTCGCTAGTTGTTTCGCAGCAAGTACAGGCTTCCAAGGGCCAGGTAAGATAGCAGCAATCACTTTAAGTTTTTCGGTCTTGGCTAATAGCGCATGACTAAAGCTGACCGATTCATGTTGATTTTCTGCGCCGTAGCCTGCGGTGAAACGGATTTGGGTTAGTGCATATTCAAAGCCACTTTTCTCTGCAGCTTGTGCTAGACGGAGATTATAGTCATAGCTCCAGTCGGTACGTTGTTCGATATTGCTGACCACAAGTCCACCACTGACATTGGGGACCCAATAAGCGAACTTAATTGCTGATGTCGTTGTCATTTTTTCTACCCTCTAAACATTATTGATTTTATGCGACGTGGGTTAAATTTTTTGTAGACTTGGGATGCAAGCGAGATTCGGCTGCATCTAAGTCTGGAACGGCCGCAGATGGTAAAACCTCTGCTTGTTCAATCTGTTTGTTAATCCCTAAGTTTTGATTGGCTTGTTCGGTTTTGGCTTTGATCACCGCAGCGCGTTGTCCTTTGGCTGGCGCCCATTCTAGAATCGGTAAAGCGCGTGCCACGGCTAAGGTCACGCGATCAGATAATTGTTCACTTTTGACGGTATATTCTGGTGTGAAATCACGATCAGTTGCATAGACCCCGATAGGTAAGGTTTGCGCTTGGAAGAAACTAAACAACGGGCGCAATTGATGCTCTAGTACCAATGCATGACGGTCGCTGCCACCTGATGCAGCCAATAAAACAGGAACATCGACCAATGCTGTTTGTTCGACGAAATCAAAGAAGTGTTTGAATAATCCTGTGAATGAAGCACGATAAACAGGTGTACCAACAATCAATGCATCGGCTGCTTCTACCGCAGCCAAGTCATCTTGTACTCGTTGGGGTAATTGATTGCGATAAATTGCACCACCCAATAACGGCCCAATTTCACTGAGTTTCACAAAATGTACTTTGATATGAATGGCTTCTGCAAGCTCATCTAGAATAGCTTGGACTAAGCTCTCTGTCTTTGATGGGCTATTTAACCCCCCAGAAACAGCAACGATATTGAGGGGAGTAGAAACAGTATTACGATTGGACATAGTGATAGCCTAAATAAAAGTTCATTAGCAATGGCTTTTATTTATCTATATCGCTGCACCACAGTAAAATAAGCAAATGCTGCAAGCTTATCTGATTTAAAGATATATCGCCCAATCGTGCAAAATTGGAAATTTAATGCGGTTTAATTCTATGTTTCTATTCGAAATTTTGAATGTTAAATTTGATTTGATCTGATTTATACGAATATCTGATTTATTTTACTGGAAAAGGAAATAAAAAATGTCAGAGTGCTTGACCAATGGTTTATTTAAAAATAGGCTTAGATAGGTTAATTTTAATAAACACCGTACAGTGACGTACTAAAACAGCAGATTGCTTATAGCGCTTATGAATATTTTAATTGTAGATGATCACCCTCTCTTTAGACATGCTTTAATTCAAGCGGTTCGTTACAGTTTGCCACAAGCGCAGATCCAAGAAACGGCTGATGTAAACGAATTCTATAAGCGGTTAGAACATGGTGCAGAACCAGATTTAGTGTTACTCGACTTAAATCTACCTGGTGCTTCGGGTTTCTCTGCTCTGGTCTATGTGCGGGCGCAATATCCTGCCATTCCGATCATTGTGGTATCAGCGCATGAAGAGGCTTCAATTATTCAGCGTGCCATCGCACATGGTGCTATGGGCTATATTCCGAAGTCATCACATCCAAGCCATATTGGTGAAGCAATTAAACATGTGTTAGAAGGGGAAATTTGGCTACCGCCAAGTTTACCGAAACATGCGGGTTTTGATCCAAGAGCCGCCGATGAGACCGCTTTGGCAGAACGTCTGCAATCACTAACACCGCAACAATTTCGTGTGCTTATGATGGTTGCTGAGGGATTGTTGAACAAACAAATCGCCTATGAGTTAGAGGTTTCAGAAGCCACCATTAAAGCGCATGTGACTGCAATTTTTCGTAAATTAGGGGTACAAAACCGTACTCAAGCCGTATTAGCCATTGGTGCATTAAATATTGAAGACAAAAAGATGTAATTCAATATAAAGATAAAGGCGAGATACTTTATTTCTCTTTGATCTTTAAAAATAAAAAACCAGTTCAAATGAACTGGTTTTTTACGATGTATCGTCTGCTCTATATAGAGCATAGATTCAATCTTAGAAACGGAACTTCGCGTTTACGCCAACAGTTTGCGTATCTAAATTCACAGTATCACCAAATTCGTCTTGGAAGCTTTTTGCATTTGCATTAACGTAGCTTGCACCAACAGCAACTGCTGGAGTGATGAAGTAGTTTACGTTCGCACCCCAAGCAGATTTGATTGGAGAGAATTTGTCATTTGCAGGGTTAGAGCTTGCGCTTACTTCTGCATAAGAAGCACCAACACTTAACTTAGGTGTTACATAGAAGTCAGTTTTTAATTCATATGCAGTTGTATCACCATAAACAAGACCAGCTTCAAAGCCTACAGCCATGTTGGTACCGTCGATGTTACCTACATATTTAGTACGCGCAGTAATTGCATCTTGGTCTTCGCCAATCACTAATGGTTGAGCGAATGATTTTACAATACCGCTCGAAAGTACGCTGTTTGCATCTAAAGCAAATTGGTCAGCAATATTTGTATAACCAACAGCAACTAAGAAGTTAGGAGTAAGCATAGTACCAACTTCTAATGCGAAACGGTCACCATTGTCTTTTTCGCCATCAACTTTAGATTTAGTGTGGCTATAAGATGCGCTTGTATATACTGGTAGGTATGGTGTAGGGATGTAAGCTTCACCTTTTGCGCCATATGATTGAGTTTCAGAAGTTACAACTTCATCACCATCATGTTTAGTATAGCTATAAGCAGCAGAAACGTTAGATGCATGGTTTAAGAATGCAGCTTCAGCTAAAGGACCTTTAGAAGCGTCTACATCTTTGAAGTAATAAGTTGCTTGTCCAGCACCAGTAAAGTTTTTGTCATTTACAGTTGTATCTAAAAATTCAGATTGACCTTGAACTTCAACTTGATAAGCGTTAGCACCGGTCATGGCTAATAATAAAGCAGTGGCTAAACCGAGTTTTTTCATAATAATTTCCAGCTTTAACAGTGATTGAGTTAAGTTGGAGTCATTGTATTGTAACAAAGTATGATGTCAATGTCATAAATCGAAGCCTCCGACGAAGGGTGAAGCACTGATCACATTTTGTTTAAAAAACAAACAAAAGCAAAGTTTGTTGTCAACCGTTGATAAAGGTTATAATAAACAAATAGATATAATTGTTTAATGCTAGGGAGAAAGATCATTTTTAAGTGCTGTATGAGATTTGTTTGATTGGTTAATTCGATTGTTATAATCGTTTTTTACATTTAATGTACGTTGGTTTGTGTCATAATTTTGCCATTAAAAATGTGGTTTAAGCATATTTTTTTAATAATTCTGCGATGAAATATACAAAAAATAGCGAGCAATTTTTGTAGAAATCATGATCAATTTAAAACTGAGAAAGAAATGATTTAAAGATTAAATCTAATTTGCCGATTAAATTTTCAAATGTAATTTGTTTAATCGGTTTTACATTGTGAGGTATAGTTCACATAATGTGAAGCAAGAGATAGGTAATTTGCATTTTACGATCTCGGAACATTTTCTTTGTGTATTTGTAGTTTACTAGCTCAGCTTTCCCCAAGGTTGAGCTTTTTTTGTCTGTTCATTTCCTAGTATAGATGAGATAACAATACAGAGCGAATAATACAAAAGGTTTATAGTAATCAAATCTATACTCGACTTCTGCTTTTCTTATGCCAAAAATACTAAAACATCTTAGCCTTTGCGCATCTGTAATGATTGGACTGACGTTGCTAGGTTGCCAAAATTTGCACGCCCCAACTCAAAGCGCCGTGTCAAAAAAACACGATCAAACCGAGATCGCTTCTTTATTCCAACATACTCAAACTGTTGGCGTATTTGTTACATATGATGGGCAAACATTTCAAGAATATGGCAATGCGTTGAGTCGATCGAATACGGCTTATATTCCAGCCTCAACCTTCAAGATGTTAAATGCTCTGATTGGGATACAGCATCACAAAAGTTCGCCCAACGAAGTGTTTAAATGGGATGGCAAAAAGCGTGCTTTTGCGAGCTGGGAAAAAGATTTAACTTTAGCCGAGGCGATGCAGGCATCAGCAGTGCCTGTTTATCAGGAATTGGCTCGGCGTATCGGGTTAGAGTTGATGGCGAACGAAGTAAAACGCGTTGGCTTTGGCAATACTGAGATCGGAACGCAAGTCGATGATTTTTGGTTGGTTGGCCCGCTTAAGATTACCCCCGTTGACGAAGTGAAATTTGCTTATGCTCTGGCAAATAAGCAGCTTGCATTTGACCAATCTGTGCAAGAACAAGTGAAACAGATGGTCTTCGTTGATGAAGTTCATGGAACTAAGATTTATGCCAAAAGTGGTTGGGGTATGGATGTAACACCGCAAGTGGGTTGGTGGACGGGCTGGATTGAACAACCGAATGGACAGGTGATTGCATTTGCTTTAAATCTGGAAATAAATAAGCCTGAGCACGGTGATGCGCGTAAAGCGATTGTTTATCAAGCATTACAACAATTGAAATTGTTACAGAAGCAATAAATATTTTCTTAAAAAAAGCCCAACTTTAACGAAAAAGTTGGGCTTGGAAATAGGATGTTTATACTTGGGGGAGAAAACATCCTAGAGGGTTAAAAGTACAGATTCAGGTATTGCTTGGCTTGATTAAATTATGTGCAAATGATCTTGATTTGTAAAATTGATAATTTTCATATTTAGAATCTATTTATCCAATAGTCTTGCTGCTAGGTGATTTGATCAATGATATTGAGGAAATTGAAAAGTTGCTGTGGTTGAGAGAACACAGGTAAAATTATTGATTGTTTAAAAATTAATCTGGATGGCTTTTTGAGAAAGACAAGGTGGGTTTATGGGACGTAACTTAAGACGTGTTAAATTACGTTCAGAACAAATCAGCCTTCGACTTTTTGTCTGTATGGCGATCATTATCTTATCAATTCTATATATTTCTATTCCTTTAATTCTGAATAGTTTTCAAGAATATAATAAAACAAATCAGGTTTTGACTGAAATCACCAGCTTACGTGCATTAGTCCAAACTGCAAATAAGATTTCTAGAGAGCGCGGACCTGCAAATAAGGTTATGTCGAGTACATTAGAAGACATAGAAAAAAATAAACAGGAATTGTCTGAGTTTAGATTGGTTGTTGATAAGCAGATTAATGAAACAGTATCGACTTTAAATCAAGCGGGTTTCACATCAGTCGCAGCACAGCTCCAAACTGATTTGAAATTAAAATTAGAGCAGGCGCGTAAAATCGTCGACGCATATGCGGAAATACCACAGTCTCAACGCACATCTCAGCAACTTGATCATGCCATTTTAACCATGTTCAGTGTTTGGGATAACAGCCGTGAGCTTCTCAATGAGTTGATGGCGCAGTCGAAAAGTAAAGACAGTAAGATGTCGAATTATTTTATTTCTATTTTGATTCTAACGGATATGCGTGATCAGGCAGGACGAGTTGCATCTAATGTTATGGCACCGATTACTTTTTCTGAAAAAATTTCTGATATAAACCGTGCGAGGACTTTGCAAACAGAGCATCAGGCTAAATATCTGTGGTCCTTGGTCGATATAATTCAACCGCAATATATGAAAACTTCTGATTACATTCGATTACACCTACGTGTAAGAACGGAGTTCTTAGAACAAGGATTACCTATCATCCGTAGATTGTTAGATGAAAGTCAAAATAATCAAGCGTATTTTTTAACAGGGACGCAACTGACAGAACAAATTGTTGATAAATACACCACAGTCATGGATCTACAAAAGTATATTTTAGATTACAGTGTCCATATCGCAACGCAACAGAATAAAAAGGCCAAACAACAGTATTTTTTTACTCTAGCGATTTCAAGCTTATCACTGTTGATTGCTTTTTTTACGATGATCTATACCAAGAGAAAGGTATTTAGCCCTTTGATTAAAGCACGTGAGATGATTTTGGGTTTATCGGATACGATGCATGGGCCACCTTCTCGTCAGAAATCAAAACATGAGTTTTACTCCTTGTTTGAAGCAATTGATAAATTAAAACTAATGCTTAAGCAGCGCGATTTGATGGAGTCACAACTCAAGCAAATTGCGAATTCTGATGTATTAACGGGTGTATCAAATCGGTTGGCATTAGAAGAATATATTAATGATTTGACGGCTAAGCCGAATGCGCTATCTCAGACATGTGTGTTTGCAATCGATATTGATCATTTTAAGTATGTAAATGATCAATATGGGCATCTTGTTGGTGATGAAGTGATTGCAATGGTTGCCAATCAACTCAAGCATTATGTACGTGCTTCTGATCTTATCGTGCGTTATGGTGGTGATGAATTCTTGGTCGTGATCGAGAGTATTCAAATGGATGCCGCTATGGCGATTGCGGAAAGTATTCGCTTAGGGATTGCTACGCAAAGTATCGCTGTTACAAGTTTGGGGAAGTCGATTCAGGTTTCTGTCAGTATAGGAGTGGCTATCGGTGCAGAGAGTTGGTTAGAACTCTTAGAAAAAGCGGATCAATCGTTGTTAAAAGCGAAAGCCAGAGGTAAGAATGTAGTGGAGGGTTGAAGATAGGAGTTTGCTGAGTGGGCAGATTTTTATTGATTTTTTGCTCAGAAAATAAAAAACATAATCAATATATTTTATGAAACTTGAGAGAATATCTTTGGCTAGTCATTAAATTGAAATTCTAAAGAATTAGTTTAAGACGCTCTTTATCAAAGGTTTTAATGTGTTGCAGATAAATCAAGGTGAATTATATAAGATAATTTATTCATCTAACCATTATAAAAATTGGCAAACGATCGCTCGAGCATCTAAACAATGCGAAACAGAAGATGTTGCTCAGGAGGCTTTCTTATTTGTCATTGAAAAATGGAATGGTGAGTTTGATTTATCTAATAGTGATCATTGGAATGAACTAACACACAAAATGTGGAATTACTTTGTTCATAGTGCTGATCGAACGCTTAAATATGCTTTAAGTTTTGATCAAACTGCTCGAAATGATCCCGATGAAGCAATTAATCCGATTCTTTTAGGCATATCATCTTCACCATCAACTGGGCCATTACAAAGGATGATTGATGATGAAGATCGGCAAAAATTACAAAAGAAACAGGAAAAACAGATTCAAGAAAATAGTTTTTCAATGGCTTTAGCGTATGTGAAATTATTTGAAAGTCTAAAACCTAAATTAATCAAATATACGTATTTAAATATTGCATTACATATGAAGATGTCTTATTCATGGCTAAGACAATGTTTAAAGCGGGCGGAAAAATTCCAAAAAACACAAGGCTCTTTATTTGACAATCTTGAGGATGCACCACTCGCCCAGTATTTAGGCAGCTGGCGTAAATTTAAGCTGGATGGAAAAAACAACCTAAATTTACACCAGTATTAGAGGGGCAACTTTCGTTATTTCAACATCGTTTTTAAGAACTTACCTGTATGCGACATTTCAACCTCAGCCACTTGCTCAGGTGTGCCTTCAGCGATGATTTGACCACCACCCGAACCACCTTCAGGTCCTAAATCAATCACCCAGTCGGCGGTTTTGATCACATCCAAATTATGCTCAATCACCACAATAGTATTTCCCTTGTTGCGTAGCTCATACAAAATGTCGAGTAACTTGGCAATATCATGGAAATGTAGACCTGTTGTCGGCTCATCCAAGATATATAAGGTTTTACCTGTATCTCGTTTTGCCAATTCACGTGCCAGTTTAACCCGTTGTGCTTCACCACCTGAAAGCGTGGTTGCAGCTTGACCTAAACGGATATAACCCAGACCAACTTGCATTAAGGTATCTAAGCGACGGTGAATCACAGGAATCGCACTAAAGAATTCTGCTGCATCTTCAACCGTCATTTCCAAAACATCAGAAATGTTCTTGCCTTTATAACCGACTTCTAAAGTCTCACGGTTATAACGTTTGCCATGACAAGCATCACACGGCACATACATATCAGGTAAGAAGTGCATTGCCACCTTGATCATGCCATCGCCCTCACAGGCCTCACAGCGTCCACCTTTGACGTTAAACGAGAAACGACCTGCACTATAACCACGTGCTTTGGCTTCAGGTGTTTGCGCAAATAATTCACGAATTGGAGTGAATAAACCTGTATAAGTTGCAGGGTTCGAACGCGGAGTACGTCCAATCGGGCTTTGATCAATATCCACTACTTTATCGAGATGCTGCAAACCATCAATCGAATCGAATTTTTCGGCAGTCAGTGTGGTTGCGCCATTCAGCTGAGTTGCAGCCAAAGGCAATAAGGTACGGTTAATTAAGGTCGATTTACCTGAACCTGAAACGCCAGTGACACAGGTCATGATGCCCAATGGAATAGTGAGATCGACATTTTGTAAGTTATGACCACTTGCCCCAGAGAGTTTGATGAATTCGTCTGGGCGTGGTGACAGGGTACGTTGCTTAGGTATCTCGATTTTCAGTTTGCCTGAAAGATACTGACCTGTAAGCGAGTCTTTATTGTTGGCAATTTCATCATAGCTACCTTCACCGATAATGACGCCGCCATGGATTCCAGCACCTGGTCCAATATCAATAATATGGTCGGCAGCACGAATGGCATCTTCATCATGTTCAACTACTAGCACGGTATTGCCCAAGTCACGTAAGCGAACCAAAGTCTGTAACAAGCGATCATTATCGCGCTGATGTAGACCAATCGATGGTTCATCCAGTACATACATCACGCCCATCAAGCCTGCACCAATTTGCGAAGCGAGACGAATACGTTGTGCTTCACCACCCGAGAGGGTTTCTGCTGAACGTGCCAAACTCAAATAATTCAATCCAACGCTGACCAAGAAATGTAAACGCTCACGAATCTCTTTAAAGATCTTATCGGCGATTTCACCTTTAGCACCTTCAAGACTGAGGTCCTGATAGTAATTCTCGGCATCACCAATCGACATTTGGGTGATTTGGGCAATGGTTTTATCTTTGACACGCACGTGACGAGAGATTTCATTGAGACGCGAACCGTCACAAGCATCACAGGCAGCATTAGATAAATATTGCGCCAGATCATCACGCACATAATTCGATTCGGTTTCACGATAACGGCGCTCTAAATGCGGCAATACACCTTCAAAGGCTTGAACACGGTTGTGTTTACGACCACGCTCATCGATATAACTGAGGTCGATTTTCTCTTTGCCTGTGCCTTGTAAGAATTTCTTTTGTGTATCTTTATCCAGCATATTCCACGGTTCATCTAAGCCAATGCCAAAATGATCTGCGACTTTTTGCAACATGGTGTAGTAATACGGACGCTGTCTATCCCAACCTCGGATGGCCCCTTGGCTAATCGCGAGTTCAGGATTTGGAATCAGTTTATCTGCGCTGAAATGACTACGTGTGCCTAAGCCATCACAGACAGGGCAGGCACCAAACGGATTGTTGAACGAGAATAAGCGCGGTTCAAGTTCAGCCACAGCACGATCGCATTTAGGGCATGAATGTTTGGCTGAAAAAACACGCTCAGGGTGTTCTCCATTCATCCACGATAAAACGGCAATGTCACTGCCTAAACGCAACGCCGTTTCAAATGATTCGGCGATACGATTGCCTAAGTCATCACGGACTTTAAAACGATCCACCACCACTTCAATGGTATGTTTTTTCTTTTTATCCAGTTCAGGTGGGCTATCTATATCAATAATTTCGCCGTCGACACGTGCACGTACAAAACCTTGACCTTGTAATTGTTCAAACAGTTGAGTGTATTCACCTTTACGTTCACGTACCACAGGCGCAAGCAACATCAGTGCGGTGCCTTCTTCTAGCGCTTTGACCGCATCGACCATTTCTGAAACGGTTTGTGCCACCATCGGTAGGTCATGTTCAGGACAATACGGTGTGCCGACACGCGCGTACAGCAAACGCAAATAGTCATAGATTTCAGTAATCGTGCCGACAGTTGAGCGAGGATTGTGGCTCGTGGATTTTTGCTCAATGGCAATTGCAGGCGATAAACCTTCAATGGAATCAACCTCAGGTTTTTCCATTTGCGAAAGGAATTGGCGTGCATAGGCTGAAAGCGATTCAACATAGCGACGTTGGCCTTCAGCATATAATGTATCAAATGCGAGCGATGATTTCCCTGAACCTGAAAGCCCTGTGATCACCACAAACTTGTCACGTGGAATATCGAGTGACACATTCTTTAAATTATGGGTACGTGCACCTCGAATACGGATATGACTTTGGCTCATTAAAACATCTCAATTAAGGTTAAAAATGAAAATTTGGGGAGCGTTGTTACTTCAAGCCTAAAAAATGGGTCGTAAATAGGCGTATATTGCGAGTACCTGTGACGTTTCCTCAGACCCTCTATATAATAGCGATTTAAAATTGTTCAAGCTGTAACAAAACGATTTTAAACGACAGCTTGTGTCGGTTAGATGATGTGTTTGCATGTTTTAACATGAAATTTCTATATCACCCAAGTGTTTATCTGTGTGTTTCAATACCATTCAGTAAAAATAAAATTCTAATCTTGAGGCAATGATGTCAAAAAAATTAAAAATTTCCCTGATTGTGTTGCTGTTGTTGGTTGTGGGTTATTTATTCGCATCTCCTTATCTCACGATTTATCATATTCACCAAGCGGTGAAAAATGAAGACAGCACTGCTTTGGCCAGTCATATTGATTTCCCAAGTGTACGCCAGAGCTTAAAAGATCAAGTCAACACACAAATGCGAAAAGATCTTCCTCAAGTCACGACATCTGAGCGAGGTTTAGCGGCTTTGGGTGCGGTATTGGCATCGTCGGTGGTGGATAAAGTGGTGGATGTTATGGTGACGCCACAAGGTGTTAGCATGCTGTTACAAGGTAAAAAACTGAAAGAAAACTTGCCATGGCAAGACAGTGTGGTGTTTCAGCCTATCCAATCATCTGAATTAAAACCTTTATCTGCTGCAGAAAAAGCCAACGATAAAAAAGCCAGCTATAAAGGTCGCTATCAATCCTTTAATCGATTTGCGGTGGAAATACATCAAGCTGAGCAGCAAGCGCCGGTCAACATCATTTTGCAAAGACAGGGGTTGAGCTGGAAAGTCACACAAATCCTGTTGCCGATCGAGCAATTAAAGTAAATCGGTGCTAAATTTAAATGAGCGCAATGATTCGTATAACAAGGAATAAATAAAAATGTTAGCCAAGATTTTAATTGCATTGATTGCATTATTGCATGTTTATATTTTAGTGCTTGAAATGTTTTTGTGGGATAAACCCGCGGGTTTAAAGGCATTTGGTAATAGTTTAGAAAAGGCACAACTGACTAAGGTCTTGGCACAAAATCAGGGTCTTTATAATGGTTTTCTTGCCGCAGGTTTATTGTGGTCGTTATGTGCACCTGAAAGCTACGCATTGCCTTTAGCGAATTTCTTTTTAGGCTGTGTGTTGGTGGCTGGTATTTATGGTGGGCTGACCGCCAGTAAAAAGATTATTTATATTCAAGCTGTGCCGGCATTGATTGCTTTAATTGCGGTTAACTTTTTTTAATGGATAAAGGTATTCACTCGATCTCGTTTGTGTTTTAATGCAATCAGTTTGAGATGAGCCTCATACAGTATATCGGACGATACGATATACGACTAAGCCCCTGTGTGGGGCTTTTTTACGATGATATAAATGATTTTAATTGGTTAAATGTTGTCTAAACCGAACCATTGACGTTTTTGATAGGCACTGTCCCAAAACAACCATTCCAGTTTTGCACCCATGGTATAAGCCGCGTGCATTTTTGCTAAAGTATCTTCATCACAGCGCGCCGCTACTTTATCCACGGTCGCTATCACATTGCGGACCGCTGTATTAAATTCTTCACCTGCATATGTATCAATCCAAGCTTGGTACGGGTTATTCGTAACCGATTGGCTCACGATATCTTTCCCCACTTCCGCGTAAATCCAGAAACAAGGCAGTAGTGCTGCCAAAATCACGGGATAGCTTTCTGACCAAGCGGTCGCTGTTAGGAAAGAGGTGTAATGATGACAAGCGAGTGTCAACGGCGTGTTTTCAAACTCGGTTTTAGTGACGTCAAATTCCTGCATAAAATCATTGTGCAAACTGCGCTCAACAATGATCGCAATTTTGGCAGCCTCAGAAAACTGAATCACATCATCTGCATCAAAGGCTTTTGCGGCAGCAACTGCAAGTGCCCGGCCATAAGCCAATAAATAATGTGCATCTTGAATCACATAATGACAAAAAACCGTACGATCCAAGGTGCCCGCAGCAAGTTCTTGGTTAAAGGGCAAGGCTAAAATTTGTTGATATAAATGGTGGTTGCGTTGCCAAAGTGTCTGGGAAAAAGTCATGAATTGAACCTGTTAAAAAATGATGAAAATGAATCGTGTTAAAACTATAACAGAAGTCGGTTTTGATCGTGTTTGATCTCAAAATAAGTCCAACAATCTGCACTATCTTTCGGCAAAAACTCGCCTACAATAGACACATTTTTATGACCCAACAATTTCGAATAAAAGGCTGCTCATGAAGCATTTCCGTTTTTCAATATTCTTTACGATTCTGTGCTTGGCACTGTCCGCTTATTGGGGCTATACGCATGGCCCTGAGGCGGGTGTGTCAACCATGCTCAAAGCCTTAACCATTACTGTTATTTTAGCAATTATGGAAGTTTCGCTCTCGTTTGATAATGCCGTGGTGAATGCCTCAGTGTTACGCAACTGGGATCATTTTTGGAAGATGCTATTCTTAACTGTCGGTATCTTAATCGCTGTATTTGGCATGCGCTTGATCTTCCCAATCTTGATCGTGGCTGTAACCGCAGATATGGGCATGATGGAAGTGGTGAAATTGGCACTCAATGATCCAATGGCATACTCTGCTCGCCTCATGGAGCATCATCCTGAGATTGCTGCCTTTGGTGGCACATTCCTGTTAATGGTGTTTTTAAACTTTTTCTTTGATGATGAAAAAGAAACCCATTGGTTTCGTTGGATTGAATCCAAGTTAGCCCATCTAGCTAGCGTACCTGCAATGTCAGTCTTTATCGCTTTAGTGGCGATGTTAATCATGGCTGCCCATGTCGATGAAGCGAAGCGTCTGGTTGTGACCATGGCGGGTATTTGGGGCATTGTGGTTTACATTGGCGTGAAAGTCTTAAGTCATTTACTGGGTGGTGAACCTGAAGTGGATGAGAGTGGAAATGCAGTAACCCAAGGTGCTGATGGTGCCTCGAAGGGTGTGGTAAAAGCAGGGATTGGTGGTTTCTTGTATTTAGAAGTGCTCGATGCATCTTTCAGTTTCGATGGCGTCATTGGTGCGTTTGCGATTACCAGTGATGTGGTAATCATCATGCTCGGTCTAGCGATTGGTGCGATCTTCGTGCGTTCGATGACGATTTATTTGGTCGAGAAGGGTACTTTAGAGGCTTATATTTTCCTAGAACATGGCGCGCATTATGCGATTGGTGCTTTGGCATTTATTATGATTACCAGTGGTACGGGTGTGCATGTACCAGAAGTGGTGACAGGTTTGATTGGTGTGGCATTTATTGTGTGGGCGGTGATCGCTTCTATTCAATATAACAAGCGACAGCAACAATTGTCTTAAGCTTGAATTCAGTTTACTGAATTAGCATGATATGAAGGGGCGGAAACGTCCCTTTTTAATTTTTTGGTTGTGTTTTTATTTAACGCTTTGTGAGCGGATGGCTTATAATCCGCTAAGCCAGTTTTAGTAACTTGAAATGATGAATGCTTTAGAACGCCGTTCAACCTTTGCCTTGAGTAGCATCTTTGCCTTACGCATGTTGGGCTTGTTCATGATTATTCCTGTATTTGCGGTTGCAGGACAATCATATCAGTATGCAACACCTGCATTGATCGGTTTGGCAGTCGGCGTATATGGACTGACCCAAGCACTATTACAAATTCCATTTAGTTTGCTGGCTGATCGGTTTAATCGTAAGCCCTTGGTCATCCTTGGCTTATTGTTATTTGCACTCGGCGGTGCGATTGCGGCCATGTCAGAAACCATTTATGGGGTGATTATTGGTCGAGCAATTGCGGGCGCTGGCGCGGTTTCTGCGGTGGTCATGGCTTTGCTGGCAGATGTGACGCGTGAAGAGCAACGTACTAAAGCCATGGCGATTATGGGCATGAGTATCGGTCTGTCGTTTGTGGTTGCCTTTAGCTTAGGTCCTTGGTTGACTCATCTCGTGGGAATCTCAGGGCTGTTTTGGGTCACTACATTGATGGGCTTGATTGCGATCGTGATGTTGTCGTTGGTTCCCAAAGTCACACGCCATCATCGCAACTTTCAACAAGGCTATTTGCCACAGCTTAAACAAGTCATTCAGATGGCTGATTTGAATCGACTGCATGTTTCTGTTTTTTCTTTACATTTACTTCTCACCTCGATGTTTTTGTATGTGCCGTCGCAGTTAATCGAATATGCACAAATACCATTGGCACAGCATGGTTGGGTGTATTTGCCGCTCTTGCTGATTAGTCTGTTTTTTGCTTTTCCAAGCATTATCATTGCTGAAAAATATCGCAAAATGCGCGGCATTTTCTTGTCTGCAATCGCAGGGATTATTCTCGGACTCTTTATTTTGATTTTTGGTTATGAATCAAAATATCTGCTATTGGCAGGTTTGGGTATTTTCTTTATTGCCTTTAATGTGATGGAAGCGCTATTGCCATCGTGGTTGTCTAAATCGGCACCGCTGCAATCTAAAGCGACTGCGATGGGGGTGAATGCCAGTGCCCAATTTTTAGGTGCATTCTGTGGTGGTATGCTGGGCGGTCAATTGATCATGTTACAGAATACTGCACTGGGTTGGAGTGTGCTGACAGTCATTGCTATACTGTGGCTGTTGATTAGTTTTCGTCTCGCCCAGCCCCGTTATTTGTCTTCAGTGGTGTTCACATTACCTGAAATTAAACAATTGGATGAGTGGACTTCAAAACTATTGGCAATTCGTGGTATTGAAGAAGTTGTGGTGATGCCTGATCAGCAAGTTGCTTATATTAAAGTCGATAAACAGTGTTTAGATGATGCTGCGCGACAGGATTTAACGCAGCTGTTGGGGAAAGAGCTAGCCATTTAAGCATAACTCTTATAAAGTAAAACACAGAAATACATAGGATGATGACAGCAAATGCGTGGTGTGAATAAAGTAATTTTAGTCGGTACTTTGGGTAAAGATCCTGAAACAAAAACTTTTCCAAATGGTGGCTCGCTCACACAGTTTTCGATTGCAACCAGTGAATCGTGGACAGATAAAAGTACGGGCGAACGTAAAGAACAGACTGAGTGGCATCGTATTGTATTGCATAACCGTTTAGGTGAAATCGCGCAGCAATATTTGCGCAAAGGCTCAAAAGTGTACATCGAAGGTTCATTGCGTACACGCCAATGGACAGACCAAAATGGTCAAGAGCGTTACACCACAGAAATTCGTGGCGATCAAATGCAAATGTTGGATTCACGTCAGCAAAGTAGTGAACAAAGCGGTGGCGATTTCAACCAACCACGTTTTAATAACAATAATAATCAAGGCGGTGGTTACCAAAATACGGGTTATAACAACAATAACCAAGGTGGTCAGGGTCAAGGCAATTATGCGGGCAATCCACAAGCAGGTAATGGTTTTAATACACCAAAATCTGCACCACAACCTGCTGCGACAGCACCTGCTGATTTAGATGATGATTTACCGTTCTAAATCATAAGCTTAGAAATATTAAACAGGCATAAAACTCAGTTTTATGCCTGTTTTGTTTTTAGTTGGATGTTTTATCGAGCCGAGTCAAGAATTTCATGATTTGTCACAACTTCTTGAGCTTTACTATAGCTTTCTATCAGTAATTGATAGGCTGGGAAAATTTGCGTGTAAACCTGTGCCCACTCAAGCGCATCATCACGATTCCATGTACGCTGGATTTCAGAAGCAACCGCAGCAGTATCCATCGGAACCACACCCGCTTGAACGACACGTGCTAAAGTAATTTCTTGCGCCATCTTGCTATACGTTCCTGATGCATCAACCACCACAAAGACTTTATAGCCTTCAGCGACCGCACTAATGGCAGGGAAAGCCATACATACACTGGTAATTGTTCCTGCGATAATCAGGGTTTTACGCCCAGTGTCTTTTACCGCTTTAACAAAGTCTTCGTTATGCCATGCATTGATTTCGCCTTTACGTGCGATATATTGTGCATGTGGTGCATTGGCGTGAATTTCAGGAATTAATGGACCATTGGGTCCTTGTGGAACAGAAGCGGTAGTAATGACCGGAATATTGGCTAAACTTGCAATCTTCGCAAGCGCAGCAGCACGTTGGCGTAATTCAGGCATTGGCATATCACCAACGGTTTGAAATAAACCACTTTGATGGTCGATCAGTAGCATGACGGCATCATTGGCATCGATGACAGGTGCTTGACCATTGAAATTTGCTGGCGTTGTCATTGTTATGTCCTCATCATATTTTAGAAGGTATGATTGATGATATAGATAGGATGATAGTTTAAAAACATCTGAAATAGGACTCATTGTCATACCAGAAGCACAATTGGTTTCTAAACACATCAGTCGAGCGTATAAAAATGAAGGATATAAATGACTTATATTTCTTTGTAAAGGTGATTGATTGTGGTGGTTTCTCTGCGGCTAGCCAAGAATTAATGGTCACAAAATCCTTGTTGAGCCGTCGTATTGCTGAATTGGAAGATCGGCTCAAGGTTAAACTTATTAATCGAACCACTCGACAAGTTTCGATTACTGAAGTAGGAAAAATATATTATCAGCATTGTAAAGCGATGTTGATTGAGGCGGAGGCAGCAGAGGAGGCGATTGAATTTTTAACTGCCGAACCACGAGGATTGATCAAGTTATCTTGTCCAACCAATTTATTGAATATAAATATTAGTCAAATGTTGAATGAATTTCTGCGGACATATCCCAAAATTAATTTGCATGTCGAAGCAACAAATCGCCGTGTTGATTTGATTCATGAGCGCTTTGATTTAGCAATTCGTATTCGTCCTTTGCCTTTAGCGGATAGTGATTTGATTGTTCGAGATTTGGCATTGGCCAGACAATTTATTGTGGCAAGTCCTGATTTACTCCATCAGTTTTATTCGATAGCAGAACCACAGCAATTGGTAAAATTCCCAATTTTAATGATGGAATCTTTTGCACCAGAATACTATTGGCATTTATATTCAAATGATCAACAGGAGGCTCATGTACAGTGTACTCCTCGCTTAACGACAACTGATCTTATGGCATTAAGAGAAGCAACCCTACAAGGTTTAGGTGTGGCTAAATTGCCTGAGTTGATGGTGGCAGAAGATATCAAACAGGGACGACTGATTCATGTTTTACCCAACTGGCAGCCTAAACCCGAGTTAATCCATTTGGTCTATACCTCTAGACGGGGTTTGTTACCATCGATGAAATTACTGATTGAGTTTTTGGTGAAGAAGTTTGCTGAACTTAAGCAAGATACTTCAGTGCTATATTGAATTCATTTTATAAACAATAACCACTATCCGTTTCTGCCAGTTGACGAAGTCCATCGATTAACGTGTCGATAAGCTTTTCAACCACCAAGCGTTGTCCTTTTCGCGATGCATACACCAACTGAACTGTTCCTCGATTGGATTTCCATTCAGGGAGAATATGAATTAGTTTACCCTTCTCAATATCGGCTTGTACGGTTAAATAAGGTAGATCTGCAATGCCGATGCCATCACTTACCGCATAATATACGCCAGCTAAATCATTGCTTTTTACTCGGGGTGAGTAAGGTACATCAACCGTTTCATCACGATTCACGCTGCATAAGTGCCAAACATATTGATTTTTCTGAATGCCCAAAGCCACACTCGGATAATCTTGTAACTCTGAATAATGTTGGATCTGTTTGCCTTGTAATAATTCGGGTGCAGCAACCAGACAATGCTCAGTTCGGATCACATCACGAACAATTAGGCTTGAATCTTCAGTGGGTTCAAAATTGGTTCGGATCGCGATATCGATATCATCATGTAATACGTCGACACGGCGGCTGGTGAGTTCTAAGGAGATTTCAACTTTGGGATGGTTTTTTAAAAATTGATTCAATAATTTGCGTACTTGAAAATGCATCATTAAAGGCGGACAGCTAATTTTGACCAAACCTTGAGGTTCACTTTTTTGCTTGAGTAATACATTTTCAGCACATTCAACTTGAGCAATCACCTTGCAACACTCTTCATAAAACTCTTGTCCGAGTTCGGTGACTTTAAAATGCCGTGTAGTTCTTTGAATCAGACTTACATTGAACTTATTTTCTAGATCAATAATACGTCGACTCAGTTTGGATTTGCTGATATTTTCCGCTTCACTGGCTGCACTAAAGCCGCCATGTTTTACCACGAGATAGAAATAGTAAAAGTCATCAAATGAGTTCATCACGGCAAATGAAATCCTATAAAGGTTAAAGATTAGAATAGCATTGACTATTCTAATCTTTATTGAACATTTTATTTTTGTGAGGTGTTTTGATTGTAACTATTGATCAGGTTACGATAGTCAGGGATATGATTTGAGAACAATGCACCTAAACCTTCGATATCATTACGCCAGTCACGATGTAATTCACACGCCATGCCAAACCAAGTCATCATTTGTGCGCCTGCGCTAGACATACGATCCCAAGCAGCGTCGCGGGTTAAGGCATTAAACGTCCCAGATGCATCAGTAATCACAAACACATCAAATTCTTCTGCAAGTGCTGAAAGCGTAGGAAAAGCGACACATACTTCGGTGACGACACCTGCAATAATCAATTGCTTTTTACCTGTCGCTTTGACGGCTTTTACAAAGTCTTCATTGTCCCATGCATTAATTTGACCCGGACGAGCGATGTAAGGTGCGTCTGGGAATATTTCTTTGAGTTCTGGAACCAACGGACCATTTGGACCATTTTCAAAGCTTGTAGTTAAAATGGTAGGTAAATTAAAATATTTCGCGGCATTTGCCAGTGCCAATACATTATTCTTAAATTTATCTGGATCAATATCACGAACTAGAGACAGTAAACCTGTTTGATGATCGACCAGTAGTACAGCCGCATTGTCTTTGTCTAGGCGAATATAGTCTTGACTCATTAGTGGTATTCCTCTGTTTTTGTAAAATGAATAAGAGCGTAGATGATCTCTTTTTCGTATTGTTCTAAATGATGCTAGCTAAATTTATAAATTGAATGAAGTCTAATAAATGAGATTAAGAATATCAAAAATAGGATGATTGATGATTCTAGCTAAGCATGTGGTTTTTATTAATCTGATTGTCCCATATATAGAATAATGTGTTGTCAATCTATGTCTATAAGCCGTCCTCGCTGAAGCGTACAATCTATATTAATAACAGAACTTCTACCTTACAGGAGAAACCAAATGAAAAAAATTCTCGGTGTGTATCAAAATAAGCAGATGCACTGGGTCGGCGATGGTTTTCCCGTCTATAACTTATTTTCCTACGACCGTTTAGGACAAAGTATTAGTCCATTTTTACTCTTGGATTATGCTGCGCCTTATCGGTTTGATCCAACCACAGCACAACATGGTGTGGGTTCACATCCACATCGCGGTTTTGAGACAGTCACTATTGCCTACCAAGGTGAGGTGACACATAAAGATTCTGCGGGTGGTGGTGGAACCATTCAAGCGGGTGATGTGCAATGGATGACAGCTGGTGCAGGAATCTTGCATCAAGAGTTTCATTCTCCTGAGTTTGCTCAGCAGGGTGGTTTGTTTGAAATGGTACAGCTTTGGGTAAATTTGCCAGCGCAGTCAAAAATGACACCAGCAAAATATCAAGCCATTGAAGCCAGCCAAATCCAAAGTATTGCGCTTGATGATGTCGGAAGTGAATTACGCGTCATTGCTGGTGAATATCAGGATACGGTAGGTGCTGCAAGCACATTTAGCCCTGTTAATGTATGGGACGGAACTTTAGTTGAAGGTCAAGCACATACCTTTTATGTGACTGAAGGGCATAGCGCATTGTTTGTGTTGCTTTCAGGAGAGGTGGTATTCAATGAAACTCAAACGATTGAAGCACCAAGTTTGGTGGTTTTAAGTCGTGATGAGATTGATTTTAATATCAAGGCCCAACAAAACAGCAAATTCCTGATTTTGACAGGTCAGCCACTGAATGAGCCCATTGAAGGTTATGGCCCATTTGTGATGAATAGCAAAGCCGAAATAATGGAAGCGATTAATGATTTTAATCGTGGAAAATTTGGAGGAATAGCGAGTTAATTCATTTATTAATCAGTGGTCTATATAAGAAAGCCCGAAACTCCATTAGAGTTTTGGGCTTTCGGTGTAAATGGTGCTCTATTGATTTTTTTAATATTATGTCACTTATAATTATTCAGCTTGTTATGTGACTTAGTTCTCGTTATTGTTTAATCAGAATAGCGCGATTTTTGTCCTTTGCAAAGCCCTTCAAGTACAAAAAATGGATAAATAAAGACGGATCTGTATAATTATTGCTGTTTTTATATAATAAATTTAATAATTTCATGTGTTTATGGTTAAAATTTTAATTGTGATAAAGTGTAACAACAGATATTAACCACATTTCGACAAAACTCTGACTTTAAATGCTGAATCTGGTATTTTTTAATACCGTATTTAGGTTAAGGATCAGTCATAATCAATAAAAATCATCAACTGATGGGACATAATTTTGGATATTGCAATTATAGGCAGTGGAATGGCAGGGCTTGCTGCAGCCAGAATCCTACATGATGCAGGACATAAAGTGACGATATTCGAAGCACTTGCTGGTCGAGGCATGGATAGTCATAGTATCGATTTTGATGGTGGGATTATTGACGCACCTTTACGTGTGATGAACCCAAAGCTTTGGAAAAATACGCTGAGCTTGGCGAGCTATTTGGGCATTGAAACATTCCCAGTACGTACCTTTATGGCGTGCAGTTGGTTATTTGAAGATAGAACAGAAACATGGTTGACCACGTCGCGTAGCCGCATTGGTAATTTTCCGATCATTAATAACCGTAAAGGCATCCAGCAATATGGTTGGCGACTTGTTAAAGGCATGTTGCAACTCAAAACTGCGGTGCATCAATTTTTTAAATCAGACAATCAAGACATCACTTTAGCTGAATTTATGAATCAATATCATATTGAGGAAGTATTTTGGCATGGTACGGTGATGCCAGTCCTATACACCATCTGCACCTGTCATCCCAAAACTATTGGCGAGTGGCCCGCAAAACCGCTATTAGAATTTATTCGCCAACTCACTGAAGGTGAAGCTTTGTTGCGGATGAAGGGCGGTACACCTGCTTTGGTCAGCCGCTTAATTGAAGGGATTGAAATTCACAGTGGTTCACCTGTGCAAAAAGTAGAACAACAAGGCGAACAAATCTTAGTTGAAAATGAGCAAGGTGAAAGACAGCTTTTTGATCGTGTGGTGATTGCAACGCCAACCCCTGTGATCGAAAATTTCCTGAAGCAACCTCAATTTGCCGATGACATTGCCTTGCTACAAAAGTTCAGATTTGAGCAAGGTGATCTCGTCATACATACCGATCCAATCGTGATGCCAGAGCGCCGTAAAGATTGGGCAGTGTTAAGTTATATGATGGATCGTAAGTTTGTCCGTCAGCAATTCACGGTTTGGATCAATGCGATTGAGCCAAGTTTAGTTGGTAAAAATGCAGTATTCCAAACATGGTGTCCTGTGATTGACATTGATCCAAAGAAAATTATTTCTAAGGTGAAACTCACGCGCGCTGTAGTTGATTCGGAAACCGTCGCACTGAATAAGCAGATTCAACAACGTCATTTAGATATCGACCGTAAAATCTTTTATTGTGGTTCATGGTCATGTGATGGTTTGCCAATCTTAGAATCAGCGGTCACCTCTGCGATGAAAATTGCTGAGATTATTGGTGCTCCAGCTCCCTTTGTTGGGCTTAAACCTAAAGTGACGGTCGCGCCTGAACTCGGTTATTAAGATGACCAACCACAAACAAGCGCTGTTCGAGAAAATCCTAGGGCATAAGTATGCGATTGATGCAAAACGCCTTGGTGATGACTCGCCGCTTGCTTGGAGTAATTTAGGGTATTGGCAAGCCCCACAGTCGGATTTACAGCAACATGATTATCCGCAGGCTTGCCAGACTTTAGCCGATCAAGTAGCAATCTCAGTCCAACTCAAAAAATCAGATCGTGTTTTAGACCTCGGTTGTGGGCAGGGTGCAAGTTTATTGCACTGGTTGAATCAATATCAGCTTGAGCAACTGAGCGCAGTTGAATTACAAACAACATGTATAGAACAAATTCAAAAAAACTTGCCGCAGGTTGAAAGCTATTGCCAATCTTTTTTGAATTTAAAACAACTGAATTTTTTGAATTCATTTGATGCGGTGGTTTGTATTGATGCGGCTTATCACAGTAATTTGAATTCATTTCTCAATTCAGCCACCTCGGTTTTAAATTCAAATGGTCGAATCGCGTTTCATTATTTGATGTGGTCTGATGCTTGGCAGCATTGTCGTTATCTACAAAAACAACAATATCGTTATCTGCTAAAAAGTGCCGATGTGCAGTGGCAGCATTTGATGAATGAGCAACAACTCGTTCAGACCTTAGCACAGCATGGTTTGGGTGATATTGTTATTCAGGATTTTTCAGCGCCTGTTTTGGCTGGATTTGCTGAATATATTGAAACCAGTGCGGTAGAGCAAAAGTTATTTGATCTTGCTCAATTCAAAATAGGCATGACGGCCAAGTTATGCCGAAAACTCTATAGAGATGGTTTGGTGCGTTATATTCAAATTAGTGCTGTTAAAAACTAGCGCATAAAAAAGGCTTAAACTCGATGAGTTTAAGCCTTTTTTGAATTTGATGGTGCCGGCACACGGATTCGAACTGTGGACCTACTGATTACAAGTCAGTTGCTCTACCAACTGAGCTATGCCGGCAACGTGGCGTGAATTTTACCGAATTTGGGTAAAAAGACAAGCGAAAAAGTGAGCAAACAGATAATTTTAATTTGATTGTTGATCAATTTCATTTGTGTTGATTGGAGTAAATCCCAACTATCTTAGGATTCAATAGTCTTTATTGGAAAGCATAAGACATTCCTGTTTAGATATTCGTATGGATTTTTGATCTGTTTTCTTTTGTTGATACGTTAAAAATAAAAACTATAAGTTGAGTACCTCGATCAAATTAGTGAGAATGTAACAGGCTCAAGCTTCTGACAATTGTACAAAGCGCCATGCTAAAGAACTTTGGTTTATTTTTTGGTCAATTTTAATTAACTGTAGACAACCTATGAACAAGCAACAACTCGCTTCCAAAATTTGGGACTCAGCAAACAGAATGCGCTCAAAGATTGAGGCAAATGAATACAAAGACTATATCTTAGGGTTCATGTTCTACAAATTTCTATCAGACAAAGAGCAAGCCTTTTTAGAAGCTAACGACTTTAGTCAGGCTGATATTGAAGCACTCACAGAAGAAGATCCTGAAACTGTTGAATTTATTAAAAATGGTATTGGTTATTTCATTGCCTATGACAACTTATTTTCAACATGGTTAAAGAAAGGTAATGATTTTAACGTTGCCAATGTCCGTGATGCGCTTTCTGCCTTTGGGCGTTTAATCAATAATTCACATAAAAAAGTATTTGATGGTATTTTTAAAACACTGGAAACAGGTTTAAGTAAACTGGGTGACAACTCAAACAGTCAAACCAAGGCCATCAGTGATTTATTGCAATTGATCAAAGTTATTCCGATGAATAATAAGCAAGACTATGATGTACTTGGATTTGTTTATGAGTATTTGATTGGTTCGTTTGCTGCCAATGCGGGCAAAAAAGCAGGTGAGTTCTATACACCACATGAAGTATCTGTGCTGATGTCTGAAATCATTGCGTATCATTTAAAAGATCAGCAAGAAATCAAAATTTATGACCCAACCAGTGGCTCAGGTTCATTGCTGATTAACATTGGTACTTCTGTTGCTAAACATGTTAACGATGCCAATAAAATAAAATACTATGCGCAAGAGTTAAAAGAAAATACCTATAACCTGACCCGTATGAACTTGGTAATGCGTGGTATTTTACCTTCCAATATTGTAGCTCGAAATGCCGATACTTTAGAGGATGATTGGCCGTATTTTGATGACAATGATCCGATCAATACCTACGAACCGTTGTATGTCGATGCAGTCGTATCCAATCCACCATATTCTCAGGCGTGGGATCCAACAAATAAAGAGTCTGATCCACGTTATTCACGCTTTGGTTTAGCACCTAAAACCAAAGCAGACTATGCGTTTCTATTACATGATCTATATCACTTAAAACCTGATGGCATCATGGCGATTGTTCTGCCACACGGCGTATTGTTTCGTGGGGGTGAAGAAGAGCGTATTCGTAAAAACTTGCTTGAAAATAAGCATATTGATGCAATCATCGGGTTGCCTGCCAATATCTTCTTTGGTACAGGTATTCCAACCGTAATCATTATTTTAAAACAGCGTCGCCAAAGTAGTGATGTGCTTATTGTCGATGCGTCCAAAGGCTTTATCAAAGTTGGTAAAAATAACCATCTACAAGCGTCGAATATCAAAAAAATTGTTGATGCTGTTGTACAGCGTAAAGATATTGAGAAATTTTCTAAATTGGTCAGTTTGGAAGAAATTCGTGAGCAAGGCTATAACTTAAATATTCCACGTTATGTAGACTCATCAGCAACAGCGGAAACTTGGGATATTTATGCCACCATGTTTGGTGGTATTCCGAAAAAAGGAGGGTGTAAATAATTCTGTGTAAATACAGTTTTAAAAATACTTGGTTACACGCTCTTCAAACATGATACTAAAGCGATTCATGGCAGCTTTCCAATTCTGAATAGGCATCGTCCATTTTTTGCTTGCTGCCATAATTGCTAAATATACCACCTTTTTCACGGAATCATCAGTTGGGAAGATTTTTCTTTTCTTGGTTGCATGGCGGATAACGCTGTTCAATGATTCAATCGCATTCGTCGTGTAAATCGCTTTGCGAATATCCATAGAATAAGCGAAAAACGTGTTTAGATTCGACCAGTTGGCAAGCCATGACTTGCTGATTTGAGGATACTTCTCATCCCATTTTTGTCCAAATTCATCTAAAGCCTGTAAGGCTGCGTCTTCTGTAACAGCTTGATATATCTTTTTTAAATCGGCTGTGACAGCTTTGTAGTCTTTCCAACTCACATATTTAAGGTTGTTGCGTACCATGTGGATGATACACAACTGAATATGCGTATCAGGGTAAATTGTATTGATTGCATCAGGAAAGCCCTTCAGTCCATCTACGCAGGCAATCAGAATATCCTTTAACCCACGATTTTTCAGTTCTGTAAGGACTGAGAGCCAAAATTTAGAACCTTCGTTTTCTGACATCCACATACCTAATAAGTCTTTCTGTCCGTCTGTATTGACACCTAATGCCAGATACACCGCTTTGTTAATAATCGTACTATCTTGACGCACTTTCACGACGATACAATCCATATAGACAATAGGATAAAGGGCATCCAATGGTCGATTTTGCCATTCTATTACTTGTTCTTTAACTGCATCCGTCACTTTGGAAATAAGCGTTGGGGAGACGTCCGCATCGTACATTTCCTTGAATGTGGCAACGATATCTCGTGTCGTCATGCCTTTGGCGTATAGGGATAGGATTTGGCTATCCATTTGTGTGATACGGGTTTGACTCTTCTTGATCAGCTGGGGCTCAAAAGTGCCATCACGATCTCTAGGCGTGTCTAGTTCAAATTCACCATCATCAGTAAATAGCCGTTTGGTTGTATAGCCATTACGTGTATTTTTGCCTATACGAGGACTATTCTTCTCATAGCCTAAATGTTCAGTCAGTTCAGCATTGAGTGCAGTTTCAACGGTGAGTTTCTTTAAAGCTTTACTGAAATTATTCAGGTCAGCTTCTGTTTTTAAGTTCTTAGCAAATTCTTTTGCCAATGCCAGCATTGCTTCATCTTTCATGGTAAACACCTGTGTTGCCCCCCAACAGCGTTGAGGGATAGTTTAAGCGTTTACACAGTTTTATTTACAGTCTCGAAAAAAGAAATTAATGCACATACCGAATATTGGAAAGCATTTCCTCAGTTACGCCAAGACTTATTTACTGTCAGCGACACACCTTATGTCGATTTAGCCACGACAGAAATCAGTAATGCTATTCATCAGCATGCCAATGTCCAAACATTTAAAACGCAATTTAATACTGCTTTTGCCAATTTCCATGATTATTTAAAAGCTGAGTTAATTGGAAAGATGCAGTCTTTGCATATTGCACAGCAGGAAAATGTTTTAAGTCAGGATATTTTCAAGCGTCTGGAAAATATTCCTCTAGTTGACAAATATCAAGCCTATCAAGCCTTGGATGATCAATGGCAAGGCATCGCAGGGGACTTGGAGATTATTCAATCTGAAGGTTTAGCGGCTACAAAGATTGTAAATCCTAATATCGTCATTAAAAAGAAAGATGGTAAAGAGCAGGAAGTTCAAGACGGTTGGGTGGGTTATGTGTTGCCGTTTGAGTTGGTACAACAACAGTTACTCATTGACGAACTCACCGCTTTGCAAAGTAAAGAACGAGCTTTAACCGAAGCAAGTGCTGAAATTGAAGCGATCATGGACTCGTTGTCTGAGGAAGAAAAAGACACTTTATTGAACGATGCCAATGATGCGTTTGTAGCAGCAGAGATTACAAAAGCATTGAAACAAGCATTTGAAGAGGTTGAAACGCCTGAAATCCTTGCGATCAATGAATTGTTGGAATTGCTTGCGAATAGAGCGAAAAAGCTTGAACAGGAACAGTTTGTACAGGCCCATCCAGAAGTGCAGTGGGCAAAGATTGAAGCTAAAAAAGATGGAACATATGCGATTGGCAAAGTAAAAGCGTATTTAAAAACCTTACAAGCCAATTTTACTTTTGCGGAAGATTCTTTGGAAGCGAAGTTGTTCCATGTGGAAGATTTGCTTGCACAGGAAAAAGAGCTGAAAGCTGAGATTAAAGCCGATGCCAATGCTTTACATTTGTTGACTAAAGCCACGATTGAAGCTTTAGACGATGTTCAAGTTTTAGAGCTTTTGGAAGCGAAGTGGGTGCAACCGATTGTGTCAGCAATTTTGGCGTTGCCGAATGAAGTGATTGAGCATTTGACTGATGTGGTACAGGCTTTGGCGGATAAGTATGCAGTGACCTATACCGAAACCACGCAAAAGCTGACCGAAGCGGAAAATAGTCTTGCGAGCCTGATTGATGACCTAACAGGTGATGACTTTGATATGGAAGGTTTGGCGCAGTTTCAGACGTTGCTAAAAGGGGCATAATGTGGAAAAGCAAAAATGCCCTGAAATTAGGTTTAATCAATTTAATGAAAATTGGAGCATCACCTCATTAGGTGATTTGATGAATGTAGGTTCAGTTAAACGTGTTCATCAAGCTGATTGGTGTGAAATAGGAGTTAGGTTCTTAAGAGCTAGGGACATTGTTGCATTTGCAAAAAATGAGGATATCGCAGATCCAATTTATATTAGTCAGGATAGATATGAAGAATATTCTAAGTTATCTGGTAAGGTGAAGGTTGGAGATTTACTAGTAACTGGAGTTGGTACGATTGGTGTTCCAATGCTTGTTAGAAATGATGATCCTCTTTATTTTAAAGATGGTAATGTCATTTGGTTTAAAAATGACAATGCGATTAACGGATTATTTTTATATTATTCTTTCATTAATAAAACAACTCATAATTTCATTAAGGATTCTGCAGGCATTGGTACAGTAGGTACTTATACGGCTTTGTTGCACAAACCTATCTGTAAAGGGTTTTTCAGCGATATAATTTTCAAATGAAGAAGCCTGCACACAAAATCTACCGCACAACCAATTGGCCCGCATATAACCGAGCACTCATGAGTCGCGGAAATATTGCCATTTGGTTTGATCCTGCTACGCAATGGTATGCTCCGTCCATCGGTAAACAAGGGCGAAATCAAACCTACTCCGACGCAGCCATCCAATGCTGCTTAATGATTAAATCCTTATTCCGTCTGTCTTTACGTATGGTCACTGGCTTTGTGCAAAGTCTGATTAAACTTTGCGGATTAAATTGGATAGCTCCAGATTACACCACGCTTTGTAGAAGACAAAAGCATATTGATATTGTAATCAGCTACCAAAAAAGTAGCGATGGGCTGCATCTACTCATGGACTCTACAGGCATGAAGTTTCTAGGTGAGGGCGAATGGAAACGCAAGAAACATGGACCTGAATATCGTCGCCAATGGCGTAAACTTCATATTGGTATAGATGCTAAAACCCTACAAATACGAGCAGTTCAGCTTACAACCAATAATGTCAGTGATTCACAGGTGCTTGGTGATTTACTTAATCAGATTCCACAAGATGAGCAGATTAACTCTGTTTATACCGATGGAGCTTATGACACCAAGCAATGCCGTCAGGTCATTGCAGATCGGCAAGCGCATGCGGTGATTCCACCTAGAAAAAATGCGAAACCATGGAAAGATACAAAGAGTAGCTCGCTAGAGCGAAATGAATTACTTCGAACAATTAAACGTTTAGGCAGGACACTATGGAAAAAATGGTCAGGCTATCATCGGCGAAGTTTGGTTGAAACTAAGATGCATTGCATCAAATTATTAGGAGATAAACTCAGTGCAAGGAGTTTTGATAGCCAAGTCAATGAGATCCATGCACGTGTGGCAGTCCTTAACAGATTTACGGAATTAGGTCGACCACTTACCCAAGTTACGCCTTAAATTTGGCTCAATTAGGGGCGCTTTGCATTTCAAATCTTTGTGCAACAAAGCCTACTTATACTATTACTAGTGGAAAACGAACGCCTATTTATCTTCCTAAAGAAAATGAACAAAGCCAAATCGGTAACTTTTTCCAAAACCTTGACCAATCCATTGCTTTACATGAAAAGAAACTGATCCAAACGCAAAACCTAAAAAAAGCCATGTTGGAAAAAATGTTTCCAAAAGCAGGAAGTACTCAACCTGAAATTCGTTTAAAAGGGTTTAGTGGGGAGTGGGATATTTCAAAAATTGGAGATATATTTCAAGTTACTTCTGGTTCGACTCCATTAAGAAGTGATTCACGGTTTTTCGAAAATGCCAACATAAATTGGGTTAAAACTACTGATTTAAATAATGGTGTATTAAGGGAAACAGAAGAAAAAGTTTCTGACGTGGCATTGTCTGAAACCCCTTTAAGAATATTACCGAAGGGTACAGTGTTTGTAGCTATGTATGGTGGATTTAATCAAATAGGTCGAACTGGCTTATTAATTTCGGATGCTACTTGTAATCAAGCTCTATCTGCAATTTATCCGAATGATAAAGTCGACCCATACTATCTTTTAACATACTTAAATTTCAAAGTTGATTCATGGAAAGACTTAGCTGCTAGTAGTCGAAAAGATCCTAATATTACTAAAAGTGATGTACTTTCTTTTCCCTTTATGTTTCCTTCAGTTAAGGAGCAGTTTGAAATTCGTCAACTCTTTAAACAACTCGATGAAACGCTTGCTCTACAACAGCAACAGCTTCAAACCCTAAAAAATCTAAAACAGGCATTTTTAGAAAAGATGTTTGTTTAATTAATCCCCCTAACCCCCTTTGTTAAGGGGGGATTTTTAAGACAGACTTGATAAAAGCAAATAGACCATGACATTTAAAACAGAAGCAGCATTTGAACAAGCATTTATCGAAACTCTATTTAACAAGGGCTGGGAAAGCACGGTTCTAAAAAATCCAACGGAACAGGATTTAATCAATAACTGGGCAAAAATTCTATTTGAAAATAACAGCGGTATAGATCGGCTCAATGATCAGCCGCTTACTGACTCTGAAATGGCGCAAATACTTGAACAAATTAAAACCTTGCGTACACCGTTGGCACTCAATGGTTTTATTAATGGTAAAACAGTTTCTATTAAACGTGACAACCCCAATGATGCAGCACACTTGGGTAAAGAAATCAGTCTCAGTATCTATGACCGCCAACAGATTGCAGCTGGAGAAAGCCGTTACCAAATCGTACAACAGCCCAAATTCCCAACATCGTCACCGATTTTAAATGATCGACGTGGCGACATTATGTTGCTGATCAATGGTATGCCACTGTTTCATATTGAACTGAAACGCTCAGGCGTCCCTGTCAGTCAGGCAGCACATCAAATCGAAAACTATGCCCGTTCAGGCATCTTTTCAGGATTATTTTCATTAGTACAAATCTTTGTGGCGATGAATCCAGAAGAAACAAAATACTTTGCCAATCCTGGACCTGAAGGCAAATTTAATTCAGATTACTATTTTAACTGGGCTGACTTTAATAATGAGCCAATTAATCATTGGAAAGATATTGCAGCAGATCTATTGTCTATCCCAATGGCACATCAGTTGATCGGTTTTTATACCGTTGCGGATAAAACCGATGGTGTGCTTAAAGTCATGCGTAGTTATCAGTTCTATGCTGTACGTGCTATTTCAGACCGTGTGGCTCGTATTGAATGGGATGGGCGTGATCGTTTAGGCGGTTATATCTGGCATACGACTGGCTCTGGTAAAACCATGACCAGTTTTAAATCAGCTTATCTGATTGCAACCTCGAAAGATGCTGATAAAGTGATTTTCTTGATGGATCGTATTGAACTCGGCACGCAGTCATTAGAACAATACAACAACTTTGCAGATACCGATGATTTTGTACAATCCACTGAAAATACCTATGCGCTGATTAGCAAACTCAAAAGTACCAATCCGAACGAAGTCCTGATTGTTAGCTCAATTCAAAAAATGAGTAATATTAGAGATGAAGAAGGTGGAATCAATGCGCATGATTTAGCACAAATCCAAAACAAACGTATTGTGATTATTGTCGATGAAGCACATCGATCAACGATGGGAGCAAATTTAACATCGAATCAAATTGGTGAAGACCCAAAATCAGCAAAATCAGATGGTATGCTGATTACGATTAAACAAACCTTTCCTAAAGCAGTGTTCTTTGGTTTTACAGGGACACCGATTCAAGACGAAAATGAAAAAAATAAGAATACTACAGCGACAGTATTCGGTAATGAGCTGCACCGTTACAGTATCGCAGATGGTATTCGAGATAAAAACGTACTCGGTTTTGATCCTTACCTGATTTCAACCTATAAAGACTCAAAGTTAAGAGAATTTATTGCTTTAGATGAAGCAAAAGCAAAGACGGTCCAAGAAGCTTTGGATGATTCTAAAAAGAAAGAAATTTATTTACGTTTTATGGATAAAAGTCAGGTGGCTATGGCGGGTCATTGGGACAAAGCCAATAACTATGTCAGAGGGATTGAAGATTACTTAACAACAGCACAGTATCGTCGTCCAGCGCATCAGAAGAAAGTGGTTGAAGATATTTTAGAGAACTGGATTCAATATAGCCAAAATAATAAATTTCACGGCATGTTTGCGACCAGTAGTATTGCTGAAGCGATTGAATATTATCGTTTATTTAAAAAACTTAAGCCTGAGTTAAAAATTACGGCACTGTTTGATCCAAATATTGATAATAATGAAAATGCTAAATTCAAAGAAGATGGCTTAGTTGAGATCATAAGCGATTATAACAATCGTTATGGCATGGAGTTCAGTTTAGCCACCCACGCCAAAATGAAGCGTGATATTGCTGATCGTTTAGCCCATAAAGAATTGTATAAGCGTGTAGAACATACCCCTGAAAAGCAGCTTGATCTATTGATTGTTGTTGATCAGATGCTGACAGGTTTTGATTCTAAGTGGGTCAATACTTTGTACTTGGATAAAATGCTTGAGTATGCAAACTTGATTCAAGCATTCTCACGTACCAACCGCTTATTTGGTAAAGATAAGCCATTCGGTATCATTCGATATTACCGACGTCCGCATACGATGAAACGTAATATTGATGCAGCAGTTAAGTTGTATTCAGGCGATAAACCTTTGGCTTTATTTGTAGATAAACTGCAAGACAACCTAAATAAATTAAATTCTATTTTTATTGATATAGAGCAACTGTTTAAAAATGCAGGTATCGAAAATTTTGAAAAGTTACCTGAAGAAAAAGAGGCTTGTGGTCAGTTTGCAAAGTTATTTAAACAATTTAATGAGCATTTGGAAGCTGCAAAAATCCAAGGCTTTAATTGGAACACACTGACATATCACTCTGACGACAATGATGCGAGTAAACGACCCTTTCAAGTTGCAATAGATGAACAAACATACCTCATTCTTGCTTTACGTTATAAGGAATTATTTTCTGAAGGTGGAAGTGGTGGCGGTGGGGGCAGTGTTCCATTTGAGATAGACGGCTATTTGACTGAAATTGATACTGATAAAATTGATTCAGATTACATGAACAGTCGCTTTACCAAATACTTAAAAGCATTACATGACAGTGAAAAGACAATCTCGGTTGAAGAAGCATTAAATGAACTGCATAAGAGTTTTGCAGCTTTAACGCATGATGAGCAAAGAATTGCAAATATCTTTTTGCATGATGTTCAACGTGGTGACGTGAAATTGCAAGAAGCTAAGTCATTTAGAGACTATATTACAGAGTATCAATTTAAAGCCAAAGAAGATGAAATTCACGAAATTGCTCATTCTTTGGGACTAGATGAAAAGAAATTGAGGCAACTCATTAATGCTCATGTGAATGAAGGTAATATTGATGAATTCGGGCGTTTTGGGCAATTGTTGAGTTCTGTTGATAAAACTAAGGCGAAGCAGTATTTTGAAAGGAAAGAAGAGCAGGCAATCCCAGCATTTAAAGTTAAAGTGAAAACCGATAAATTTTTAAGAGAATTTATTTTGCGTAGCTCGAAGACCTGTTAGTTCAATTCAATCTAGGCGATACATTGTTTAAGAAGGGAAACTCACTTGAAATATTCTATCGGCACGACTGAGGATGATTATGAGCAAGGATCTGATGGTCGAGTACTAAAGAATAAACTTGGTATTACCTCTGAAACAGAAATGCAAGAAGCTGAAGAGTATTTGTTGCTGCAGTTGTATAATTATATTTTTGCAGACGAGTTTTCAATAGAGAGATTGTCTTTCCAAGATATTATGGTTTGGCATAGGAAATGGTTGAAACCTATTTATACTTGGGCTGGGGAGTTGAGAACTGTTGATATGTCCAAAGGAGATTTTAGATTCGCTGCAGCTCAATTTTTACAAGCACAAATACAACCTTTTGAAGATGAGTTTTTGAATTGCTACAGTAAATTAAACCAAATTGATTTTGAAGAATTAGTTAGTTTTTTGGCAAAAAGCCATGTTGAGTTCATTTTGATTCATCCATTTCGGGAAGGAAATGGACGCATGTCACGATTATTAATGGATGTATTGGCGACACAAGCAGGTTATGGTCCTTTAGACTATTCTCTATGGGATCAACATAAAGATTTTTATTTTGGTTCAATTCAGGCAGGTGTTGCAGGAGACTACCAACACATGGAACGATTAGTTAGAAACATTTTGATTAAAGCTCATTGAGCTAAAGTTAGGTGGCTGTATTTTGTATTTTTGTCTTTGAGTCGAGTTTCGATTTCTTGTATTGGTGTGCCAGTTTCAATAGCACTTGAACTCGCTACTGAACGATAAATACGTGTTTTACTGACTTTCTTGGTCGGTTTTCTAGTATCCATAAGTTCGGCCTCTTAAACTAGTTTGATTATAACAGATACTGAATTCAATAAAAAATTCTCACAGCTTATAAAGAGTAATTCTTTTATAGCTCCTTTTTCATCAGAATATTTGGCTTTCTTTTCTAATGGTTTGATCTTTCTGACCTGAGCATGTGTATGCATTGCAAGGCTTCCCGTAGAAATTTGGGGGTATAAAAATGAGGGTAATTTATTATACCCCCAGTTATACCCCCGACTATATCAGGATTCAATAGGGTCAATTGGAAAACATAAGGCAATAAAAAAGCTTAAACTCTTTAGGTTTAAGCTTTTAGGATTCTATGGTATCTCATAGAAAATAATCTTGGCGAGAGAGGGAGTCATATTTTTAGTGTAAATAACTGATATTTATTAAATAAAAATTAAATTGTTTTATTTTATCCCCCAATCATCCCCCAGAATGCTTATTTAAAATAAATTGTAGCGTCAAATAAAATAAATCTTTGTAAACATGTGAATTTCTTGTTAAGAATATATTATTTGAAAATAAAGTGAGAGAACCTTATGGCTGATAGTTACTCATCTGACTCTCCAGTAACAAAACATAAAGAGGATAAATTTAATCGGTGGTTGTTTTCGAAGAGAATAGCGGATGTTATTGCAAACAGAATTGACTCTTCAAGTATAGTAATAGGACTATATGGGGCTTGGGGGAATGGTAAAACGTCTGTTCTTAATTTTATTGAAGAATCTTTGAACGATAACCCAGATGTTATATGTATAAAGTTTAATCCATGGCGATTTGGAGCAGAAGAAGAGCTACTAAAGGCTTTTTTTCAAGACATTGCTCATGCAATTGAGGCTAAGCTTATTACCAAGACTGATAAAGCTAAAGATGCAGTTAAATCTTTTGCACCTGCTATTACTAGTATGTTTGGAGCTGCTGAAGTAGGTCAGGCAATCAGCAGTTTTATACCAACTATAGAATTACAAAAATTAAAAGAACGAATTGAAGGTGAATTAGAGAGAGCACAGAAAAGAGTCTTAATTTTAATTGATGATGTTGATAGGCTAGAAAAAACTGAAATCCATGCTCTTTTTAGATTAGTAAAGCTTACAGCTGATTTTAAGTATACAGCGTATATTCTTGCTTTTGATAAGGATATAGTTGCTGCTTCATTGCAAGATCGTTATGCAAATTCTTCTAATAACGCAGGAGAGGCTTTTTTAGAAAAAATTATACAAGTGCCTTTACATTTACCTCTTATTGACCAATCAATACTAATTAAATTTTGCTTTCAAGGGGTAAATGAAGCACTTACGGTTGCAGATATAGAAGTTACACAAGATCAAGCAAGCGACTATGCTAATAAATTCACAAGGTATTTTAGTTCAGTTGTCACTACGCCAAGAAAAGCAAAGCTTTACGGAAATATCCTATTGTTCTCTTTACCTATTTTGAAAGGTGAAGTTGATACGGTTGAACTAATGTTAGTTGAAGCAATTAGAGTATTTTACCAGCCAATATATGATATGTTGCGAATAAACAAAGAGCTTTTTTCTGGGACATTTAGAGACGGAAGATATATAAATAACGATTCTGAAAAAGAGAAAATTAAGCAATTAATCGATCAGGCCATAGGATTATGTAAGTATGTGGATAAAGAGAGAATTATAGAGTTATTGAAAGACTTATTTCCTAAAATAAATTCATCTTATCATAATACCTTATATGGATCGGAGTGGTATGCAATCTGGGATGAAAAACAGAGAGTTTGTGCTCCAAATTATTTTTCTAGATATTTTACTTATTCCATCCTAGAGGAAGATATTTCTGATGTCACAATTAAAGAAATTCTTCAGCAGTGTGAGCTTTGGCAAGATCCCTTCGAACTCCATAAGAATCCATTAAATGAATTTTTAAATAATGAAAATGCGGATAAAGTAATTTCTAAATTAAGGGCAAGGGCTAGTAATTTATCTGAGAAAACTTCACTCTCTTTGAGTATTGCAATAGCTCAAAAAAGTGACCAACTTCCATACACATTAAAGTTATTCGATTGGTTCACACCTGTGATTCAAGGAGCAATGCTAATTTCTGATTTACTTCAGAATATAAATAAAAAAAATCGTTTAGAATACATAAAATCCATTATGGAACATATTAATAATTTAGATTTTATGTTTGATCTTCTACAATGGGTAAAAAAATATGATGAGGAAAGACCTGAAGAAACGGACGTATTTTTAAGTGCTGATATGGATGAATTAATTAAATATTTAGTTTCTTTCATAGAGATGAAAATTTCTCGTAATATCAATATTGTTGAAGCTGTTCCAAGAAATTTATCTACTTTATTCAGAATACTTAATGAATATATACAACCTAACTTTGTAAATGAATATCTCAGTAAAATTTTGCCCAGTAAACCTGAGCTTATAATTCAGATTTTTTCTGCGTATTTAGGGATAGCTGAAGGTGGTAATCGATCTAGACCTCATAGGAGCGATTTGAAATTTGAACAATACAAACAAATTATAAAACAAATAAATATTGAGATATTGATAGAGGTTATTGAACAGAACTTTGAGCAAAAATTTCTGTTTTCCAAGGATTTTCCTGAGCAATATGATCATCTTGAAGAGGGAGAGTTTATATTTATTAAGCAATTCTATTGGTTCTATAAAAACCAAAATGAAGAAAATGATACAAGTGAAAATTCTGAATAATTAAATCTAGTTTAAGTAAGGAGTAGTAATAATGGGGCAAGCAAAACAAAGAGGTTCATTAAACGATCGTATAGCTCAAGCCAAGCAAGAAAAGCTTGTGGGAGAACGTATCACGATTGATGAGGCTAAGCGTCGATTAGGATTACCTGATAGCGCTGAGTTTCAAGGTTATGTAATTCACCTATATGATGAGGACGAATTTGTAGGCCAGATTGAGGAATCGGATACAATTGTGAATCGAATTTATGTCAAAATTCCTGATCTTGCACATAAATATGATAGTGCGGAAGAGGCAGTAGACGAAGCTTTAAAAATTGATAAGTATCGTTTAATGGTTTGTGTTTTATTTGAGGTTGATAATAAACATAGGATTCACGATATTTGGGCTAATTTTGAAGATTGAAAAGATATAAGCCTAAATAACTATAAGACAGCATGAGGTAACTCATGCTGTTTTCATTCAATCAATTTGAGTTATCGCTCATAATCAGCTTTACCACGTTCAATTTTCAAACTTGGAGCATTATCCCTGAGCCTAAACCAGTGGTCAGGAACAACCAGTTGAGCTTTGAGTACATTTAGGCGATTACCTACATGAATTTGATTTAAGTCATAGTAATTTTGTTCCTGCTCTTGATAGAGCGGAGCAATACCAGAATTCATGGTGTGGATTGTACCTAAGGCAATATGATCTCGATTGAGATTAATAAAATAAGGGGCTAGTGTTTGGTAAAGTGGCGTACTATCAAACGGACATAGGTCTGAATATTCTTTTTTTACAAAGAATATGAGTCTAATCGATTGGGTCTGCTCTATGTCGATCTCTTCTCTGGATAAAATACCGAGGACATTATTTTGACGGCGTTTACGCCAAACGGCTTGAATGATCTCTTTACATTGCTCTTGTACGATTTCATAAGCTGATTTATCTCGAAAATCAGGATCACCAAAAGCAGGCTCAAGTCCATTAAGAAGTTTACGCTGTACAACGAGTGAATGAACTTCAAAACGATTTGTTTCACCATAGATGAATTCTAAGAAACGATCGTATGAACCCGTAAAGTATCCGTATTTACTACTCCAGGATCTGCATTGAGTTGTGATTGCTCTAGTTTGGATTTTGACTTTAAAATCAGCAAAACACATCTCACAGGCTTGTTCTACATGTTGATATGCTCCGAGAGGAATATTGCAAATACCATGTGTTCGCATCAATTGACTGAGTAAGGCAATTTCAGGATGAAGTAAGGCATTTTGAAATCTACCCGTTGTATAAGGGTTACAGGTATTGTCTCCCACAATAGTTAGAACAAGATGTCCTAAGTTTGTGACATAAAGATTAGGGACAAATGGATTAGGGAAGGACGTAGGATTATGGGTGAAAATCCGAAAGCGTTTTCCCATTTTAATTTTGTGGATCAGCTCTGAGTATAAGGCTAATGAAACAGGGGCAGCATGCGTGTATCCTTGATAAGCATAGGCTCTCGTCACAATATTGAGATAATTAAGGGCTTCGGTTTTTTCCATAGCGCTGAATGTGGTCATATTATACTTCCTGAGAGAATGGTTGAGATTTTGTTGTGATTAAAGTGCGAGGGCGGCCTGAATTGGCTTTAGGCTCAGGAAGCCCACTACGCTGAAATCGTTTAAAATTCTTCAGCTCAGAAAACATAAAAAACTGATCGGCTTTAACGATGTAATCAAAGGTTTTGAATAAGTAAGACTGCTTTTCAATATCTGAATAATGAATCATGCCAATACCACAGTATTTATATTGGTCTTTCTGCATATTGCAGATGTAGGTGCAACCACGATTACTGGTCACTTTTTTCCAGTAATCCGAAATATATTGGGCGAGTGTAATATCCTCTTGATGCTTATCACCGTCATAGAAAAAGTAAGCGTGTATATGAAACCCTGTGGCATGAGAGTATTCATACTGCCAGATATAGCCTTCAATGGCGTTTAATAGCATGTTATTGCGCCAATTGTTCTTGAACTTTTTCATGGAGCATTTGAGATAAAGAAGCTCATGACGGGAATAGGGGAGAGCCATAGACGGTGCATGTTTGAGCAAGGTCTCTGGATCACGCTTTAATGAAAAATCCATTCTGATGACCAAGACTCTGGCAAACTTTGCAATGAGATGGTTGAAGAGCTCAATGCACGCAGACTTATTATTTTGCTTGTCTATACTTCGATCCCTGATTTTCTTTTTGTACTTGGCACTACGCAGGCATTTCATCAGCCGGGCTATAAACAGATTAAATAAATCAACATACTTTTGAGCACTTTGCTTATCTTTAGGATTGATAAGCGCAGGGAAGGAGAGTATCTCAAGATCTTCTGAAGAGAATTTTGATTGCACGGACATCCACGCCTTTACTTCTGGACCATATAAATACTTGGTAGAAAATTGATATTGGAATACAGAGCGCATTTTCTCTTCCAAAGATTCCCACTTGGGAGGAAAATGAACTCGATGACGTTCAGGAAAGAACAGAGACTTTTCTTTCACTATTTTTGCTACAGGAAGTTGAGTCTTTTCACATAGAGCAACGACATTGACAATGTTGAAGCAAATATCAGCTACATGATCAATCGCATGTCGAAATTGATATGAGTTGCCATCAAGAGCTGTCATCATGCTTGAACTTAAATCAGAACGCTGAAGAGCAGTTAGCTCCTCAAGCGTAAATGTGCCAGCAGAGTTATGGAGTTGTGGTTTATTCATAAACTTCTCGATAAATAGATTTCAAGAAATTTGGGCAATAGCTATCTGTAGCCACGAGGATGAGTCGTGTCTAAATGGGATGAATGACATCAGTTAAATATGATTTACTCTATGAGACGGATTAACTGAGTGAGTGATCTGACTTTGCTAGAGCAGTCAGAATCACTATAGATGATCATTGCTCAATTATCTCTTACGTTTAAACTATGAAGATCAATATTCAAGAATATAAATATCTAAAAGATATGAATATATTTAGAGAATATATATTAAATGGTTTAATACCGTTATTCATCTTCAAGCAAAACTCAAGTAAAACAGACAGGCTATGCACAAATTCATATTGTATTTCCGTGAATATCTCAATCTATGAGATATACACAGTTAGGCCGTCTTTTGTAGGAGATTACGGGCTTCAATTTTGGACTGAATCCAGGCCTGAACCTCACTGAGCCTCCAGCGCGTTAGATGGCCAAACTTTACTGGTTTGGGGAAGTCTGGGTCATAACGTTTAGACTTTGAATTCATACGGTCGTAGATAGTTGATCGAGATAAACCTGTCAGTTCCTCTAGATCAAGGCGTGTGATCATTTTGAAGGGATCGGTTGTTGATGCCATAAGTGTATTCCTTGTTGGGGTTTTTAAGTGCATGTTGTACAACATAGGAATACTTTAGATGGGGCCTCGATGCCCTAACAGTTTTGTGCACCGAGAGATTTTTCATTAGAACGATCCGTACTAAATTTTACTTCACGATACAGCAAGTTTTTTTAACCTTTTCATAAAGGGACAGCTGAGGATCATCATGATCTTTCAGTTGATGTTTCCATTGATAGAAATTTTGAAGAATATTTTTATGGATATAAGGAATTGCATTAGCAGAGCGTAATTTTTCTAATGTTTCCTTACAGCCCTTAAGCCGGTCATCTAAGCGTTTGATATGGGGGGCACCTTGAATGCCAGTTTTAATAAATTTTCCTTTCACATCTTTCTTCCTAGGCATATAAGTATAGCTATAGCTGCCTTTATTTTGAGCATGTTTAAAGGTATTTTGCCTATCTAATAAATTTATTCGCTTCTGCTCAAAGAGAGTTTGAATGACTGGAAGAATTTTTGTTTCATATTCAACATCAATTTCAGTGTCAAATAGGATATCTACCGCTCTATTTTTTTTCTTATTTGAGCTGATATATTCTTCGATATGTGCCCTATATTGGGGCTGAAAATGTACTCGAACCATTTCTTTGATTTCTAGATCTTTATAAGCCTGAGCCTGTATTTTTTTTATTTTTTCAGCAATTTCTGCTGGAATATCTACTGATCTACAATCTATATGCCGTGCATAAAATTGAAAAGCCTGTTGATAGGCGATTTGCGCCTCTTTCAAAAGTTTAGACCACTTTTCCTTTTTTTGGGGGGCGATGAGGGGATTGGGCAGCTGGAGATAATCATCTGAAGCGATATAGTTCTTAAACTCTTTGATGGCATTGAGCACCGTATCATAATGTCGATAAAGTCGGTCTTCGATGGGTAATTCAATAAATTTAGTTTTGTCAAAATAATGTTGTTGTAAGCCTAGTTCTAATAGCGCTTTTTGTTCATCTGAAATTGAAAAATTGCCATTATCGAGGAGTGATTGAATAACTTGCTGTTCCTCAGCTTCATTTTTTACGTGGGAAAAATGCCAATGATGTTCAATTGAGATAGCCGGATTACGAATATTCTGAATTACAAATCGCTCAAGGATCTTAATTTCTTCTAACTGTTTGATGAGATCAATCGAATTTTTCTTGTCTGACATGTGTAAAAAAGAGTCTGTTATGAATGAAAAGAATAATATCAGAGGATTGAGATTGTAAGTAGTTGGGCGAGGTGATTATGTGCAAAGTTAGCTATAAAAGGTGGTTAATTCAATGGCTTGTGGTGAATGTGTTACCCTTAAAAGGGCGACAAGTATGCACTAATGACGCTTCTAATGATTGCCCAGTTATATCAGATTGACACTCTTTGTTTCAACAACTATCCTTTGCTTGCTGGCCTACATTGCCAGTCGGTTTTAGCAGACCGTTTACCCAAAGCACACGAAAAAGTCTCTCTTTTTTGTGGGCATCCCTACGTGCCCCCTCTGCGGCGGAACGGGAGGGGGACATCTTCGGATGTGCTGATCTTTTTGGGTATCAGTCTGCTAACCCCTTTTCGTTTCGCCACCATTATTTAGCAGTGATGTGGTGAAACTTCTTTATACCCAAAGGAGTTCGCTATGCGTACTATTTCAACTCTTAAATTCTTTTCTTCTTCTCACTATTTGTCTGTGCACTATCGCAGGACTTAGCTTCTGCCGATTTTGCTGAAATCTTTATGACGATCAATATTCATAATGAACTTGGGATGAACCCAGGCTAAGTCACATCTGGGCTTTATAAAAACAACTTCATTGATTTCGTTCTGATCTTAATTAAAGCAATTTCACTTACACATTATCTCAGTGAAGCCATATCCGAATACGGACTGGCACGCATATGTATTGATGGGAAGAAGAGATGGGATTAACACGATTATTTTTATTATTCGGCTGTACCTTACTCACAGCCTGTAGCAGTTCATTTGAATCTAAGTTTAAGGATGGATGCAGAAATTGGGGCGCTAATCGCAGTTTCTGTTCTTGTAGCTATAACAATGTAGAAAAGCACTACGGCGAAGATCGGCTAGAACAAATTAAAGAGCCTTGGCAATTTCCTGAAGATTGGGCAGATCAAGTCCAACGTGCAGGTTTTGCTTGCATGGCTAAATTGAAATAGGGGGCTGACAATGAAGAATCTTCTTATCAGTTACTTGCTGATCATGTTGGGATACTGGATCAAATTGATCTGGAGTTTTCCCGCAGGTTACTCCAAAGCCTATCTTCTAGGCCGTGCCTTTGTCTGGCCGTTTACTTTTTTAGAATGGCTGTTCTCATAGCTGAATCCAGTCAACCATCTCAAGCAAGAATAGAAAAATGAATAGGTAAAAATGATGAAGAAATTAATTTGTACCGCAATATTCACCCTCGGTTTGAGTTGTAGCTCATGGAGCTATGCCACGCCGTCTTATGGTCTACGCTCAGCAGAAACCATGGCTCATTTAGTTAATGTACAAAAAGGCAGTGGTTACTCAACCATTTGTACCTACCGTTCGGCAACCAATCATTATGGTGTACATGAAATCCAAGCATCCATGATGAATGGCTGTCCACAAAACTTGGGCTATACCGCAACTTGGGAAGGCGGTGGGATTTTAAGGGTATTCGGCACAAGTAATAGCTTATCTGTTCGACGAGCTGGCTACCGTGCACCTACCAAAGCATCACAACCTTCACCCGCCCCAGTCAGTAAATACAAACGTTTATGCGATAACCCAAACGTCTCGGAAAGTTTCAACCAAAAGACGGGTGAGCTGACCAACTGCCGAACAGGTGAGGTAACGATCGATCCTCAAATCAAGGCACTTAAAGAACAGGGGCTGTGGCCGCACTAAAGGAAGAACAGATTATGCAGAAACTTAAAACATCCCATGTTGTTATGCTGATAACTTTGCTTGTGGTGATCGCACTGGCTGCCTTTTTATTTAACCAGCAACAACAACGTAAAGCCGATATTGAACTGGCACAACTTGCATTGGAACAAAGCAAAGTTCAATACAAGACAACGGATCATGCTCAGGCAGCATCTGAATCGATGGAATCAAAGCTCTCTGGTATTGATGGTCTAACCGAAGATCCCGAGACACAAATAGCGCACCTTGAAGTCAGTGCCGATGATGTTGCTGGGGCACTTGCCGCAGTCGACAGCGCCAAAGCCAGCCAAAAAGCAGCAGCAACTGAACGTTTAAGTTATGACGTTGATGCTGAATACCATGATGGGAAAACCCTAAGCACAAAACTTTCCCGTTATGGCATAAAACCGATCCAGTCTGCACCAGCCGACTTACGAACCACTGTTGCTGATATTGATCTCATGCTGGCTTCCCATCTGATGGAGGTTTGGGGACGTTCTGCTCCAGATCAGGTTGCCAAACGTTTAGAAGGGTGGAGCGAACAGGGCAATACCATCACTTACCGTACTGCATGGGATTCAGATCGTTCTCAGTGTACTTGGTATGTGGTGCAGTGGAACAAAAGCACAGATGCAGTCATCAACGAAGGCTATAAGCCTTGCTTTGGTCGCTAAACCTAGCAAAAAAAAATCATTCAATACATCATCACTTTATTTAAATTAATACGAGATAATTTTATGAAACTGATTCAACTCCTAAGCTGTGGTCTTTTAACATTGGCAGTGAGTTCAGCGGCATTCGCCAAGACTGAACAAATTACCTTAAAAGCCAACGTGCATTACGGCGAAGAAGCTGTAGTTTTCCCCACCACCAAAGGCGAAGTGATCCTCAATAGTTTTGCATTACCGATTCAGGTTGCCAAACAACTCAAACCTTACAAGAAAGGGCAATGTCTGGAAATCCAGTCCAAGTATGGTTTCTTTAAAGATACTGGCGATGGTGCCTATATTCAGAGTATCCATCCTTGTAAGAAAACAGCGCCAACTACCTCAACAAAAGTAAATCGTTAAGCACTAACAACTCAATTGCATAAACCTTAAAAAACCACGAGCTGATGCTCGTGGTTTTTTTATGCCTGTTATTCAACTTCTCAATACTCAACTCAGGAGCACAACATGCAGCAATGTCCTTATTGCCATTCAACGCATGTGCAATTACTACGGCGTACTCAGGAAACCCAGTCCAGAACCAAGATTTCATTCTCCTCATGTTCACCGATGTCACTGGCAACGGTTGGCATGCAAATCTCAAAACGTCTGGGTATCAATCCCATCATTGGTGGCTTCATTGGATTAGCAGCAGGTGGAATGTTTCTACTCTATATCCAGCAAGAAGACAGCCTCATTACTTTGCATTACCAGTGCGAACAATGCTTAGGCCACTTTGAAATCCAGCGGCCTGAATAGCCTCTCAATCGAACCTAACCCAATTCGATATCTCAGTAGGTCCATTCAAATTCGATCTATTTCAATCATTACCCCATACATTTAAAAGGACAATCTCATGGCACATCAACTTGAACAAATGGCTTATGTTGGTCAAACCCCTTGGCATGGCTTAGGAAATCAATTATCGCAGAACCAGCCTATCGAAGTCTGGGCGCAACAGGCAGGCATGGACTGGCGTATAGAGTCATCCAATGTCAGCTATATGGCACAAAATCATCGAGGGCAAAGCATCATTATGCCCTTTGAAGAACAACGAGTTTTATATCGCTCAGATACCCATGCACCGTTATCAGTGGTCAGCCAACGTTTTCAGGAAGTCCAGCCGATGGAGATTTTGGAATTCTATCGAGATCTGACTGAACAATCAGGTTTTGAACTGGAAACCGCAGGTGTGTTGAAAGGTGGTAAGAAATTTTGGGCATTGGCGAAGACTGGACAGACATCAGCACTCAAGGCTAAGGATATCAGCAACGGCTATATTTTATTGGCAACTGCCTGCGATGGAACATTGGCAACTACCGCCCAATTCACCAGTATCCGTGTGGTATGTAATAACACCTTGGCAATCGCTTTACGTGGTCAGCAAGGGAGTGCAGGCGTTGTCAAAGTACCTCACAGTACTCGATTTGATGCAGAGAAAGTCAAACAGCAACTTGGTATCTCAGTTCGTGCATGGGATGAACATATGTATGAAATGAAACAACTGAGTCAGCGTAAGGTGACTCAACAAGAAGCAGCTGCTTACTTTGATGCGGTGTTTAACAATACCAATCTCAGTATGGCAGAACAGGATGAAAGCATTATTCAGTTCTACCGTAATGTGGCTATGCCAAATCAACGCAACTCAGCTCGATCAGACAATAAAGCTGAACCGAATGGACGAGCCATGTCTAAAGTGATGACTATGTTTAACGGACATGGAAGAGGGGCGGAACTCAGTTCAGCCAAAGACACAGCCTATGGTTTGCTTTGCTCAATCACCGAATTCACAGACCATGAACGTCGGGCTATGAGTACGGATCATCGTTTAGATTCTGCATGGTTTGGTGCAGGTGCGGCTATTAAACAACGTGGGCTGGAACAAGCTTTAAGAATGATTGCCTAAATTAGCCTAAGCAAATAAGAATAATTTATTAAATCTAGAGATGAGATTTGTAAACAAAAAAAAGGTGTTGATCGAAAAATCAACACCATATTTATTACTAATTATCCTTGTAGGAAATATTTTTTTCAGTTGGTTTTTTGATCTATTTTGTAATTTTGAAGTATTGTAATTTTTCCTTCTAGTAATTATTTTTTATAACAATTTCAATATATTTAATAGGTTGCAGGAATGGCTAGTTATGCATTAGATACTCACACACGTCAGATCAAAGACGTTGCATGGTTTTTATTGAATCGAGATAGAAAGGCTGTTTGTCCTCTTTGTGATCATCCAATGGAATTGCGAGCAGAAAAGACGACAGATAAAAGTACTCATTTGTGGCATGGACGAAATGCATATTGCCCAAGCATTCCTGAAAATCGAATCAAATATGAGAGTTTAGCTGCTAGAGCACTAGATAAAGAACAAGGACTTAGACTTCGTCAGGAGGTAATTGAGAATTTATACAATATATATATGTCATGTAATGGTATTGTTGGGGGACTTAAGATCGGAGAATTTAAACAACTACTAAATTTAGCGACAGAAAAAGGTATCTGGGATTATCAAGGGTTGAAGCTAAACTATGTGCCTTATGTACTTTTAACTTTCCATGAAATGTTTTACGCGAAAGACTCAAAAATCCGGAATGAGCGGTATTTTATTGTTTTAGAACCTAATATCAAATATTTAGATGACCTTTGGAATGATTCTAGAGCTAAGCAGTATATTTGGAAAGTCTCTCCTAAACATGGAATTCTGGAAAAAATTGCAATTAATGAAAAATTAGACCCAGAGCCTAAGTGGTTTAAAGAGTTTGCTCATCGAATTGTTTTGTGATTATTTGGAGGTATTTTTAGAAAATGCCTGAAACAATTTTCGCTTCGTTTATTCATTAAGGCTTGTGTAAACAATGTCGCTAATTTAGAAAAGAAGAGCTCTCTCAAAATTTAGCAGAGTAGATTCATGTAAGGGCGTGAGACTATGAATTTTCATATCGTAAAATATTTTTTATATGTCATTGGTATACTTCAAAAACAAAGAAATATCGATCATAAATTTTAGTTCTAAGTATCAACAATAGCAGTGAGTAATAGATGAGGATGTTCTGGTGAATGGTTTATTTACATGCCTATATTGTGGTAGTGATAAACAACAAAGCGAATCAAGTTTAGAACATGCGATCCCTCAATTTATGGGAGGGGAATGCGCACCCAAAAAATTCCAACTTACTAATGTCTGTAGACAATGTAATAATGGATTAGGTCTTTGGGTTGATGCTTCTTATGCTAAATCATGGTTTGTTACGAACCAAATGGCAGAGGCTGCTCAATTGCTTTGTACAAAAGTCGAAGATCCAGGGTTACCTCTCCGTTATATTGGAAAAATGAAAATATCGAATCTTAAAATGCCAGATGAGTATATTTCAGAGCATTGGGTAGGCCCTTTTGGTGAGACAATTGCGTGGATACGCCCACATGATGAAAGAATGGATTCCTATGCAGGAGGAAACCCGACCGAAACAAAAAAAAAGCAATCAGTTGCATTTTTTTTCCTACTGCGAAAAGCTTAGAAAAAAATTTGATTGGAATTCGTAGTTTTCATCGGTTCTTAAAGAAGCGAAAGGTGCGGAAGATACTTTGTGCCCAATTTTTTGATTCTCAAGAGAATGCTATTAGTCCTGAAATCATGGGGTTTGATTCTCCGAATTCAGAAGATTTAACCAATCGAGATATTATTCGACAGTTGATTCAAAAGGGAAGTATTCGAGGACAAATCATTATAGATACTAAATTTGATCAAAGGTTTATATGTAAGCTTATGCTCGGAATTGGGTATGCATTATTTGATGAAGATTTTTTAGAGAATTCAACAGTCATTGAAGCTCGCAGAGGCGTTTGGCCAAAAAAAGACGGTGAGATATCTAAAATACATGGAGCTTCGACTTATTCACTCTTGAAGTGCCATAAGTTCTTGGGAGCTGCTGCGGGCTATCCAGGAGCTGTAGTCATTACTATTATGCGAATAAGTGATTCTTGGAGTATGTGTGTAACTATTAATGAGAAGTTCCCCTTTATTATTGAATTAGGTCCGATTACAATGACTAGTCAATATATAAACCCTGAAGAAGGATATGTATTACTTTTATTTCCGTATATTGAAGAAAGTATTGAATTAACAGCTACAGCATTATTTGCCCATCAAAGTGGAAGGATGAAAAACTCGAAGTTAAAGCAAATAGATGAAAAGTTAGAGATGGCTAATATTTTTAATTTAGATTTATCAATTGTTTAGGTTTTTTCTTGAAAGCCAAATAACGTATAGGGATGTTTCAAACTAAGAGCTCTCTTTGCTCTGAGAATAGAGGTTAAGGTGCACATCCAAAATTTCAACAATATTATTTTTTTCAAATAGCCTTTGTAGATGTACTGCATTGGATTCTGATAAATACTTTAATAAAATTGCATGACATAGTTTAATGTCGTTTTGCATACTCAGCTTCTGTTGTGTATTTTCGATAGAAAAATTAACTGTATTCAAAGTCTTTCGTACTAAAGACTCTACAAATTTAAGCGAAAAATTTTCTAAAGTTACAGACCCTATTGCTCTTGTAACAGCTACATAAAAGAGCCTAACTTCCTCCTCTGATACAGGAGCATAAATTAAGGGACTGCTGCTTTCTGTGGGATCCATTTTTTGAAATAAAAAAGGATTAAAGTCTTCGAATAAGATTATATGATCAAATTCTAAGCCTTTCGATTTATGAGCCGTTGTAATTGTAAGATCAAACTGTGTTTGGTCTTTCGAATTATTGACGGCTTTTGTAATAATTTGGATTTTTTCTTTTAATTCATTTATTCCCATTTTTACAATTAAACGAAAAGGGGCGGAAACATCACTATCTGTTGGATTTTCCTCAACATACTCTTCAAGTTGCTCAATGTTTTCAAATAGTATTAGAGCGCTATCACTACTTAGCTTTATTCCCTTCTCTAACTTTTCAAAATCTAAAATATAATTTTGGATTTGTTGGATATCTATTTCAACATTGATTGATAACTGAGGATTTTGTTCTATAGCCTTCATAAAAGCATCAAATGCTCCAGCATTCGTTCTTGTAATGATTGCATCATACTTACTATAGGCACAATCTTGAGCTTCATAAATTTTGCTGTTCTTCTCAAGATTTCCTGTTATAGGCAATTGAAAGTCTGAAAAGGAGTACTTTAGTATAGCTGTTGATAACTTAGCTATGTCTCTACCAAAACGGAAAGACTTGGATAAATAAAAAGTATCTGCAACTTTCACATTATTTAAAGCATCTAAAGCACCTCTCCAGCTATATATCTGTTGAAAAGAGTCACCTACTACTATCAATTGAAGTTTTGAAAGATCTTGATTGTTAAGTATATCTAAAGCTACTAAGTCAGTATCTTGTGCTTCATCCACAATAACAAAATCATAATCAATATGAAGTTTAGGTTTCGAAAGTTGATATATTTTTAAGGCTGAAGAAAAAGAAACAGGAAACTGACTCATTTCTGTATTAAAAATATTTTCGACTAATTGTTTGCTAATAGATAAAATATTATTAGCCACAAAAGTATGCAAGAAAAAATCCAGATCTGCCCAGTTAGGACAGACTGGAATAAAATGATCTAATGTTAATTCATCATCCGCAGAGGAAAAATAGCAATTGATTGCCTTAATTATATAGCCTTTGCATACTCTGGAACTAACATTCCTGAATTGAATGATAGGTGCTTTAGATGGGTCTCGTATTTTTATAATATTTTCTTTTATGGCAATTCTTTGGTCTGAGATGAAAAATGATTTATAAAGATACTGGCGTAAGATTTGATCTGCTTTTTTTAACTCCATTTTGTGACCATATAGAGGTCTAATATTGCTTATAGCCAAACTATGCCAAGTCTTTGCAGTTGTTTTAATTGAATTTTTTTTTAGTTTTTTAGCCGCATCTTTAGCAATAGTATTATTAAAAGCTAAAAAAAGGCCTTGAGTATAGCGATTGTACTTAGACTCTCTTTTTGTTGCTTGCTTACAAGCCTGTATCATAGTGGAGGTTTTTCCTGAACCAGCATAAGCAAATACTTTGAAAGAACTTCCAATTTGAGCAAAACTAACTATGTTCTCTTGTTCTTGTGTTAAATTCATAACTAAGGTTTAGCAAAACTATACTCTTTCACTGTAGTGAAATGATGAGAAAAAAGCTAGACCTACGAAGGTTTAAAATATTAAAAATAACTAGATATCTTTCTTAATTTGTCTTTTATATTGATTTAATATAAAAAATATTTAATTATCTAAATTCATGTTTAAAGTTTTTCTAATTGGGTGATTTACTTGAAAATCAAAACTGTACATCTGGTTGGATTTCGTAACTTTAATGATGCCATTATTAATTTTAATGATGATACATTGATTATTGGGGCTAATGATGTAGGCAAAAGTAATATGCTGCATGGTCTACGTTTGCTTCTGGATAAAAGTTTATCAGAAGCTGATTTAGAACCTTCTGAATTAGATTTTCACATCTGTAAACGAAAAGCTTGTGATGAGTTTTCAATTACTATTAGCTTTAACGATGTCAAAGAAGATGCTGTTCTTTCTGTTTTGAAAGGATATGTAAGTGATGATGGATGTACATATTTACGTTACGAAGCTAATCGAGCTGATCTTAACTATAGAATTTTTGTAGGTCATTCGCTGATTGATTTAGAAGAGATTAATAGTCGTTTTTATCTAAAATATTTGAATTTAAAATATATACAATCACAAAGAGATCTTCAACGGTTTATACAAAGAGAGAAGAGACAATTATTAAAACTATCCCAGCAAAGTTTAACCGCTGATCAGAAAGATGAAGATAATAATCTTCTAGCTGAAATAAGTGGAAATTTAAATGACTTAAATGAGAAGATATCTCAACTTTATTATGTTGAACATGCCACTAAAGAAGTAAATGCTGAATTAAAAAAATTAGCTCATAGTAATTCAAACTACTCGATACAATTGGATACAGGAGCTATTCAAGTCAGCGATTTTATAGATGCTCTTCAATTAGGAGCTTCTACTCATGGTTCAAGTATATTATTGGGAGGAGATGGGCGTAATAATCAAATACTTTTAGCATTATGGAAAGCTAAAAGTATAGCTGAACATGATATTAACCATGAGGTGGTTTTCTATGTTATTGAAGAGCCTGAAGCTCATTTGCATCCCCACCAACAAAGAAAACTAGCTCGATATTTGATCGATGAGCTACCAGGACAAGCAATTATTACCTCTCATTCTGCACAAATAGCTTCTCATTTTTTACCTGACTCTATAGTTCGATTATTTATTAAGGATGAATCTACTATAGCTGCAAGCCAAGGCTGTTCTAAATGTATTGAAGCAGGTTGGGAAGAAATGGGATATAGGATAAGTATTTTGCCAGCAGAAGCTTTTTTTTCAAATGGTGTTTTTCTTGTTGAGGGTCCCTCCGAAATGCTCTTTTATTCTGCTTTAGCTAAAGAAATAGAAATTGATTTAGACTATTTGAATATTTCTTTGTTGTCTGTAGATGGAGTTGCCTTCAAAGTTTATATTCAAATTTTAAATGCCCTAGAAATTCCTTGGGTAATGAGGACAGATAATGATATTTCAAAGGTTGCGGGAAAAGAACAATGGCAGTATGCAGGTATTAATCGTTGTTTAGCAGCAATTAATGAAAATTCATGGGAGCATAGTGAGACTGAAATATTACATACACAGATTTTCTTTGATGATCGTTGGCAAGAATTTTGTAAGATAACTCGTAAAAAAGGCGTGTTTATTTCAAAAGTTGATCTTGAGACTGATTTAGTAAGTAATCTGACAGAAGAGGTATTAGATGGGCTGGGCTCGGATAATCCAGAAAGTGCGATAGCCTATCTTCAACAGAAAAAAGCGATTAGAATGCGTACGTTATTAGGAAAAATAAAATCAAGACTTCATACTCTTAAAGGTACAGATATATCTATTCCTTTAGAGCACTTGCGTGATTCTATAATTAAATAAAGAAAAGATAATGAAAGTTAGAAATTTAACACCTCAACAAGAATCAGCAATTACTTATTCGTCTAATATGGTTATTACTGCTTGCCCTGGGAGTGGTAAAACGACGGTCGTGGAAGAAAAGGTTAGGAATATCTTACCAACTATTAAAGCACATCAGGGGATAGTTGCTATAACGTTTACAAGGAAAGCAAGCCAAGAATTAAGAAGACGATGTAAGCGAAATAATTATGATACAAAACAAAGCTTTTTTGGAACTATTGATAAATTCTGTCTAGAAGAATTGATTTACCCTTTTTTATCGCATTTATGGGGTAAGAGTGCTCGTGAATGTGAGGTCGTTGAAAAGTTAGATAAGGAATATAGCGAGTTATTTCTCCATAAGCAGATTCCAAAAATATTTGATATACAAGCAGATGACGGATTTAAGAAGCTCTATGATAAAGGAGTTCTATGGATGTCCTCATTTGCTGGATTAGCTAATTTTATTCTAGAAGGCTCCAAATCTGCTACAAGATATTTGCAAGCTAAATACACTCATATCTTTATAGATGAGTATCAAGATTCATCAAAAGAGCAGCATAAATTATTCCTAAAGTTAGTCGATTTAGGATTAATAGGAACTGCTGTTGGGGATGCTGATCAGTCTATTTATGAGTTTAGAGGAAGTAGCGTTCAATATTTAAATAGTTTGATAACTGATAAGGAGAAATTTAAGTTTTTCCGTATCGATATTAATCATAGATGTCACCAATCGATTAGCAATTACGCTTCAAGAGTTAAAGATCCTTTAGCCCCAATTTTCCCTGTCCCAGATACAGAATGTAGAGTTCATAGATTCACTCTAGAAGGAAATCATAAACAGGCAGCTAAAAGCATTTCTAAAATTATTACACATATCTTAAATCATACAGAGGGCTTAAATTCTTCAAATATAGCGATTTTAGCAAAAAGTAATAAGACTTTAAGAGAAGTTTCAGAAGGGTTGCTTGTTGACTATCGTTTGTATGTAGATCTTGATCTTGAGAAGATAAAAACACCAATAGCTCGTATTTTGTATGATTTATTGGCTTTTTATTTTGGTAAAATTTCTACAATGCAAGAGGTATTGGATAATAATTCAATTAAGAATTATGTTTCTGAAAAAGAGAGTTTACTCTCACTAAAACAAAAGATTAAAAAACTGAAGGAGCTTGAAGAGAACCAACTAATTCAGGCCTTTGAAGAGATAATTACTCAAATGAGGCTTAGCAATTTTTCTCAGGAATTTGAGGTCGTAACAAGAATTTTAGCTGATGAAACACTAAAGAAGCTATTTAAACCTATTAGTCCATCTGAGATACAAGTAATGACTTTACATAAATCTAAAGGATTGGAGTTTCACACGGTTATCCATGTTGGTTTAGAAGAGTGGGTATTTCCATATCGAAAGGTGACCTCAGATTGGTCTCCATTTTACCCCGAGTTAGAACAGGACACAAACTTACACTATGTCGGGATCACAAGGGCCCAAGAGCTATGTATCTGAACCGTACCGGGTTTGTCGGAGACTTTTTTATTTAAGTTAAGCCACCTGACCTAACGGGTTAATCTTATCATAGTACATTGCTTCAAACTCAAAAGGCGACACATAACCCAGTGCACTGTGTACACGCTTTTTATTGAACCAATCTACCCAGTTTAGTGTCGCAAGTTGTACATCTGCTAAACCTTGCCAATCTGCTTTTAAATATTCAATCACCTCTGTTTTGTATAAGCCATTCACCGTTTCAGCCAAAGCATTATCGTATGAATCACCAGTTGTACCGACTGATGCTCGTAAATTTGCTGCTTCTAAACGATTGGTATAGCGAATCGAAAGATATTGCACACCCCTGTCGGAATGATGAATCACATTCTTTGGCATGCCTCGATCGTGCAATGCTTGCTCAAGTGCATCGAGCACCATATCTGTATTCATCCGTGTAGATACTTTCCATCCAACAATTGCTCGTGAGAACACATCAATAATAAAGGCGGTATAGACCCAGCCTGAATGAGTTTGAATATACGTAAAGTCACTGACCCATAATTGGTCAGGTCGATCAGCACTAAAATTACGTTTCACTAAATCATCTGCTCGTTTTTGATCATCTCGGTTGCGGGTAGTTTGTTTGTTCTTACCACGCCAAACACCTTGTATATCTAGCTTCTGCATCAATCGAGCAACTGTACAACGTGCAATAACATAGCCTTCACGTTTCAATTTTTGCCAAACTTTACGTACACCATATCGACCTAAACTTTCCTTCCAAATTCGTTTAATTTGTTCAGCATGATGCTCATCATGTAGATCTCGTTTCGCTCGATGTTCTGGATTGTCAGCGAGATCTAAAGTTCGGTAATAGGTTGAAGCTGCGATCGGTAAAATCCTACAAATCGCATCAACACCATATAAGTCTTTATTGTTATGGATGAAATCCACCATTATTTGTGTGGGCGGTCGAGCTCCGCCTGGGCGAAAAAAGCGGCTGCTTTACGTAGAATTTCATTGGCACGCTTTAATTCTTTAATTTCACGTTCCATTTGCTTCATTTTTTCTTGATCAGATATCTGTTGTACTTTAATAGGATTTTGCTGATCTAAATGCTTTTGATGCCAGGCACGAAGTGTTTCAGGAGTACAACCAATCTTAGGCGCAATTGCTGTGATTGCAGCCCAAGTAGAAGGATAATCTTTTTCAGATTCAATTAGTAATTGAACCGCTCTTTCTCTAATTTCGGGGGTATAGGTTGGTTTTTTCATCGGAATAGTCTCTCAGAATATTGAGTCTCCGACAAACCCGGTACGGTTCAATCCTTATTCAAACTACAAAGCGTATAAATTCAAATAAAGAAGAGAAGAATGCAACTCCCTCATATTTCTTAAATCTTCCGCAATTAAGTGGGCTATATAAGCCATAGTCTTAATAACTTCTAGATATAAGCAATTGTTTTGTGTCTATTTGATAAGTGACTTTTGCATAAAAAACAAATTTTTTTTAAAAATTTTTTCTTACATATCATTAGATTGTTACTATAAGATTTTCACCTGTGATAATTATTGTATCTATATGATTTTTAATTAAATAATAAGATTAAGTAAAGTTTGCTTTTTATTGGAGCGAGTTGAACTTAATTGGTCGATAGGGTTAACTAGCTGAATACTTGTAGTAGAAGTGTTTTGACTTTTAATTTCACTGAATTGTTATTTTTTTCATAAATTGGATAGAATTTTTCATTTTTTTTAGTTTTTTTTCATTTTTGTGTTTATAATTTCAGTGCGGTATTTCGTTTTTTGAGGTAAGTATGGAACATGTTCTGGAAGTTATGAAAATTATTGAGGGGGCAATTAAAGGGAATACAACTCAAGTAAGTTCTTATGCAACTCTTTTAGCTGAAAAATTAGAAAAGGATGGTTTTTCACGACAAGCGGATAATATTAGAAAAAAAATTGAGAGTTCATTTGCCTCCACAAAAAGCTATTCTCCTGCATCATTGCAGATGGGAGCATCAACGGGTTCTATGCTTCCTGTAGATAAAGATAGTCGATTAACCCTAGGCGATGAAACAAGGCCTAATTTAAAAGATAATAACGTCCTTTTTAGCCCCTATATACAAGACCAAGTTGATGAATTTCTAAAGTTTATTGATAAAGCTGCATTATTAGATGAGGAGGGTGTTGGAATTGCACCTTCAATGATGATTTATGGCCCTCCTGGTTGTGGGAAAACTGCATTGGCAAATTATATTGCCGCAAGATTGGATTTACCTTTAATTACGGCGAGATGTGATTCTTTAATTTCGTCCTATCTTGGATCAACTTCAAAGAATCTTCGTAATTTATTTGAACATGCTGCTAGTCGGCCTTGTGTATTATTTTTAGATGAATTTGATTCATTGGCTAAAGCAAGAGATGACCAACATGAGCTAGGTGAACTTAAGAGAGTTGTAGTGAGTCTACTTCAAAATATAGATAATTTACCAACAAATACTATTCTACTTGCTGCAACAAACCATCATGAACTATTAGATCCTGCCGTATGGAGAAGATTTGCATACAGAATTCAAATCCCATTACCAGAGAGAAATATCAGAGAGGCATTGCTTAAACAATTTCTCGGAAAATACGAACCTACGAATCTAAAAAGTATTGTAGATGCTAGCAAAAATATGAATGGTGCTATTATCAAACAAGCATGCCAGGCTACGATAAGAAATGCTATTCTCAATGATAAAAAAACTGTTGATTCAGATGAACTTATTTTTAAATTAATTAAGAATCAGTATGATGAAATAATATCAAAAGATATTGTTGTGGAAGAAAAAATAATTTTTCTGAGAAATTGTAATCCTAAATTATTTACGGTTCAGAGGTTATCAACAATGTTTGATATTTCAATAGGTAAAATTTCTAAAATCACAACAAATGCAAAAGAGAAAGAAAGAGGTGATGAATGAGTAAGATTGATAATCCAATAATAGTAGTTAAAGTTGGAGCGAGTGATTATCGTCCTCCACGGGATCCTAGTGGACGCTTGAAATTTTTTGGGGATGGTGCGAGTGAGGAAAGAAGAATAGAGCTTTCAGAGCAGATTGAGAATATATCTCAGGCATTTTCACAAGATTTTGAAAAATGGCCAAATCTACCGGCAGTGGCGAAAGTTACCCTTAAAAGTGAAGCCGTGGCTAAGTCTCATAGACCTTTAGATTTATTTTGTCCAAAGACTTGTCCAATTATTGGGACTTTAGGTTTAGGAGAGGTTTTAGTCAGTGCAACAAAGACAGGACTAACAGCACTTAAACATAAGATTTTAACTTCTCAAGCCCAGAAGACTGCAGCTAATATTTCAACGGTTGATAAAATAGAGCCTTATACAGAAGAAGAGCGCTTATTACATCTAAAATGGGATGAGTTTGATAAAAAATTACAAGGTGATCAAATTAAACTTTCTGTATTTGATCATCAAAATGAAGCAAAAAATAATGAAATAAAATTAGCATTAGCACAACTAGCGGCAACTTATCAGGTTGAAGTAAGGCAATTAAAATATGGCAGTATAGATAATCTTTTTGTTGTGGAAACAAAAAATATTGATGCTAAAAAAGCTTTAAGTAGTTTTATTGGGCTGAGAACGGTGATGCCAATGCCTCATTACAAGCCGTTAGATTTTTATAGTCAGATGAATATAATTTGTCAAGCAGATGATAAATTATGTTTACCTCCTGATATGAATAGAGATTATCCAGTTGTTGGAGTTATTGACTCTGGTATTTGCCCTACAAATACGCTTTTACAACCTTGGATTGTTGGGCGAGAAAGTTATGTACCTTCTGGCCAAGAAAATTATTCCCATGGAACTATGGTCGCTGGATTAATAGTCAATGGCCGATCTTTAAATCATGGAGATCAACGTTTTCCAGATTCTCAAGCTAAAATTTTGGATGTTAATGTTTTTCCAAGAGATGGTAATAGGTCTGAGGAGGACTTAATTTCAATTATTGAGGAAGTTGTTCCAAAATACCCAGATGTAAAAGTTTGGAATTTATCTTTAGGAGCTTCCAATCCTGTTAGTAATGATGAGTTCTCTGATTTTGCATGCTTTTTAGATGAGATGCATGATAGGTATCAATGTTTATTTGTTATTGCTTCAGGGAATCAAAACGATAGCGCATGTTGGCCAACAATGTCCAATGCAGCATTCTCACAAAATAATAGATTATCATCGCCAGCAGACTCTGTTAGAGGCCTAACAGTTGGAAGTATAGCACATCGTGATACTCCACTAACTATGGTCAAGTCAGAAGAGGTATCTCCATTTTCTAGAATTGGTCCTGGTCCATGTTTTATTCCTAAGCCTGAAGTTACCCACTATGGTGGTAATAATTGTTCTAATGGTAGTTATGCTCAGACAGGAGTACTTTCTCTTGGAGCTAATAATACTCTGTGTGAATCCATAGGAACAAGCTTCGCTACTCCTATCGTTAGTAGTTTAGCTGCAAATATTTATCATTATCTTTCAAAGAATAATCCGGAAGCAATATCTCCTGAAAGGGTAAAGGCTTTGCTTATTCACTCTGCATTAATGTCTAATCAAAACAAAGTTTCATCAGAGACATTGCACCATTATGGATTTGGCCGCCCACAAAGTTTATTAGACAGTTTGTATTGTGATCCTAATGCAATCACACTTTTTTTCAATGTTGATGTAAGGCATGGTGGTTATGAGTTTGAAAAAGTACCATTTCCTATAGCATCCTGTTTATTGAATACTTCTGGTAAGTTCCAGGGTGAAATATTAATGACTCTAGTCTATTCACCCTTGGTCAACAGAGGTTTTGCTTCTGAATATTGTCGAACAAATATTGATGTGGGGATGGGGAAAACAGAACCTGATGAGGATGGCAATCCCAAGTTTACTAGTTTAGTTCCTGCGGCACCTGATGATATGAGTGCAAGATTTGAATCTTCTCAGATTGAACATGGATTCAAATGGTCTCCTGTCAAGGCATATTATAAAAAATTTCCAAGAGGAACTGATGTAGAAACTTGGAGATTAAAAATGAAAGTTATTCGTAGAGCTGAAGAGCCTATGCCTTCTTATGCACAAAATGCAACATTAGTTTTAACGATTAGAAGCACCGATGCGCAACTTCCAGTATACGAGCAAATGAGGGCTGCAATTGATAAAATTGGATGGGAAACTCATGCTATTGACCAACATCTAAGAATACGTCAATAGGCTTTAAAAAAGAAACTTATAATAATTTATTACACATGAAAGACCTTGACGGTCTTTCATGGTTATATTTTATTTGAATGTAATTTAATATTTAAGCTCTGTACCAATCTATTCTAGGTTGAATCTCTATACCATTTTTTGAGTTTAGATAAATTCCCTTTTGGGAAAAGATATAAGGTTTTCTCTTAGCTTATCAATAAAATCAGACCATTCCTGCATCATTTTGATACGATATTCGAGGTGTTGAGCATGGTTGTAAGCTTGTGATACGACATTCCCAACGCGATGTGCCAATTGGATTTCAATCGCATCATGCATGTAGCCTTGCTCATGTAGTGTCGTTGACGCTAGCCCACGAAAACCATGACCAGTCATTTTACCGTTATAGCCCATTGTACGGATTACACATAAAAGAGCATTGCTGCTCATAGGCTTAGCTGTACTGTGATTATAAAACACATATTGCTTGTTACCTGTAAGAGGACGTAATCCCTCTATTAACTCGATTGCTTGTTTAGACAATGGAACAATATGTGGTTGAGCCATCTTCATTTTATCAGCAGGTATACGCCACAATTTAGTTTGAAAATCAATTTCATCCCATTCCATCATTCTAAGTTCAGCAGTACGTACGAAAGTTAAGGTCATCAACTGAATCGCAGTTTTAATCATTGGGCTGCCATGATAACGATCCATACGTTCAAGGAATGGTGGAAATTCTGAAATATCCAAACGTGCCATATGTTTCACTTTACGAGGCTTTAAAGCCTCTTGTAAGTGGGGTGTTGGATCATTTTCAATAATGCCTTTACGAATTGCAAAACGGAAAATACGACCAGTTAAAGGAATCGAGCGTTTTGCCATTTCCAAAGCACCGCGTGCTTCAATTTTTTTTGCGCAAGCAAGTACATCTTTACCTTTAATTTGATCAATAGGCATATCACCTAATGCAGGAAAAAGGTCTTTTTCGAAGACTGATAGATCACGTAGATAAGTCGTTTCTTTAATGACGGCTTTACGGTCCTCCATCCACTCCATCGCAAGTGATTTGAAAAGGATGCTTTTATCTATTTGAACCGTACCGGGTTTGTCGGAGACTCAATATTCTGAGAGACTATTCCGATGAAAAAACCAACCTATACCCCCGAAATTAGAGAAAGAGCGGTTCAATTACTAATTGAATCTGAAAAAGATTATCCTTCTACTTGGGCTGCAATCACAGCAATTGCGCCTAAGATTGGTTGTACTCCTGAAACACTTCGTGCCTGGCATCAAAAGCATTTAGATCAGCAAAATCCTATTAAAGTACAACAGATATCTGATCAAGAAAAAATGAAGCAAATGGAACGTGAAATTAAAGAATTAAAGCGTGCCAATGAAATTCTACGTAAAGCAGCCGCTTTTTTCGCCCAGGCGGAGCTCGACCGCCCACACAAATAATGGTGGATTTCATCCATAACAATAAAGACTTATATGGTGTTGATGCGATTTGTAGGATTTTACCGATCGCAGCTTCAACCTATTACCGAACTTTAGATCTCGCTGACAATCCAGAACATCGAGCGAAACGAGATCTACATGATGAGCATCATGCTGAACAAATTAAACGAATTTGGAAGGAAAGTTTAGGTCGATATGGTGTACGTAAAGTTTGGCAAAAATTGAAACGTGAAGGCTATGTTATTGCACGTTGTACAGTTGCTCGATTGATGCAGAAGCTAGATATACAAGGTGTTTGGCGTGGTAAGAACAAACAAACTACCCGCAACCGAGATGATCAAAAACGAGCAGATGATTTAGTGAAACGTAATTTTAGTGCTGATCGACCTGACCAATTATGGGTCAGTGACTTTACGTATATTCAAACTCATTCAGGCTGGGTCTATACCGCCTTTATTATTGATGTGTTCTCACGAGCAATTGTTGGATGGAAAGTATCTACACGGATGAATACAGATATGGTGCTCGATGCACTTGAGCAAGCATTGCACGATCGAGGCATGCCAAAGAATGTGATTCATCATTCCGACAGGGGTGTGCAATATCTTTCGATTCGCTATACCAATCGTTTAGAAGCAGCAAATTTACGAGCATCAGTCGGTACAACTGGTGATTCATACGATAATGCTTTGGCTGAAACGGTGAATGGCTTATACAAAACAGAGGTGATTGAATATTTAAAAGCAGATTGGCAAGGTTTAGCAGATGTACAACTTGCGACACTAAACTGGGTAGATTGGTTCAATAAAAAGCGTGTACACAGTGCACTGGGTTATGTGTCGCCTTTTGAGTTTGAAGCAATGTACTATGATAAGATTAACCCGTTAGGTCAGGTGGCTTAACTTAAATAAAAAAGTCTCCGACAAACCCGGTACGGTTCAATTTGCTGTAAGCGTTGATTTTTCACAGCATTGGGATCGATATTACTATAAAGCTGAATACGTGCTTCATCACGAGCACGACGAGCCTGTGCAAGTGAAATCTCTGGATAGCTACCAATAGTTAAAGTACTTTCACGACCATTAAACCGATATTTTAACCGCCAGAAGCGTCCACCTGATGGCGTGACTTCTAAATACAGTCCTTTTTCATCAGCATAACGCTTTTTCTTATCAAGTGGTTTGATCTTTCTAACTTGAGCATCGCTAAGCATTCTGAATAGTATCCATATAAATTGGGGGACGATTATTCGATTTTTATAATCATCCCCCAATTATCCCCCACAATATGGGGGATTGCAATGGAAAGGGTAGGAATGTGTAAGTAATAAAAAAAGCCTAAACCCTTTAGATTTAAGCCTTTTAGATCATCGTTAGATGGTTTTGGAAATAATATTGGCGGTGAGAGAGGGATTCGAACCCTCGATACGCGCAAACGTATACACACTTTCCAGGCGTGCTCCTTAAGCCACTCGGACACCTCACCAAGGTGTGGGATAGTAACCAAAAAAAAACCAACTGCCAAGCGACAAAATCATAGATTTGCAGAAAAAGTTTTTGGCTAGTGGTAATATGGCGCAATCTCAAATCCGATTTGATTGAAATATATGCAAAGTGCTGCAAAAAAAACCGCATTGCCAGTGATGACATTGGCAGCCTTAGGGGTGGTCTTTGGAGACATTGGTACAAGTCCGTTGTATGCCATACGAGAGTGTTTCAACACAGGACACATGGCGATCAATGAAGCATCGGTGCTGGGGATTTTATCCCTGATTTTTTGGTGTATGAACCTCACTATTAGCTTTAAATATGTTTCAGTCATCATGCGTGCAGATAACAACGGTGAAGGCGGGATTATCTCGTTACTGGCGTTAAACCTTCGCTCAAAAGTATTTTCTGATAAAAATAAGATTTACCTGATCGCACTGGGTTTTATCGGCGCATCATTATTTTTTGGTGATGGCATTATCACCCCCGCGATATCAGTTCTATCTGCGATTGAAGGGTTGAGTATCGTGACGCCTGCTTTTAATCAATGGTTGGTTCCGATCGCACTTGGGATTTTGACAGGGCTCTTCATGGTACAACGGCATGGTACGGCCACGATGGGGAAACTATTTGGGCCAGTGACGCTGTTGTGGTTTCTGTCCATTGGCTTGATTGGTCTATGGAGTATTATTCAAACGCCTTATGTCCTGATGATGATCAATCCCTACTGGGCATTTAACTTTGTCTATGAACAGCCGATGATTGCATTTATCACCATGGGCGCAGTGATCCTGACCATGACAGGCGGCGAAGCCTTATATGCGGATATGGGGCATTTTGGGCGTATGCCGATCAAGTTGGCATGGTTCTGTATCGTCCTTCCTTCTTTGTTATTGAATTATGCAGGTCAGGGCGCGTTATTACTGCGGAGTCCTCAAGCGATTGAAAATCCATTCTATCTGTTAGTCCCTGATTGGGCGTTGTTCCCCATGATTGGTCTTGCAACTGCTGCTGCCGTGATTGCTTCGCAGGCGGTGATTACAGGGGTGTTCTCGGTCGCCAATCAGGCGATGCAGTTACGCTATTTACCCCGTTTAACAGTGCACCATACTTCGGATGTTGAGCAAGGTCAGATTTATTTACCCTTTATTAATTGGGTGTTGTTTATTTCCGTCGTTATTTTGATTTTACTTTTTGAAAGTAGTACTGAGTTAGCTAGTGCCTATGGTGTGGCGGTGACCATGACCATGTTGTGCGGCACCATCCTCATTTCGACCTTGGCCTATGGCGTGTGGCGCTGGTCTTGGTGGAAAGTCGCGCTGCTGGCGATCCCTTTTTTATTGCTCGATTTAGTATTTGTTGCGTCGACATCATTAAAGATATTAGCAGGTGGTTGGGTGCCAATTTTAATTGGTGCAGTGGTATATACCATTTTGATGACATGGAAACGTGGACGCGAGATTGTATATAAACGTATGGAAACCGATGCGTTATCACTGGACTTATTTATTAAAAGTATCGGTATGAGCAAGGAAACTCAATTTGTTCCTGGCGAAGCGATCTTTTTAACAGGCACGCCAAATATTGTACCGCATGCGATGCTGCACAATATTAAACATAATAAAGTGCTGCATGAGCGCAATGTGATCGTCACGGTCTATACCGAGGACATCCCATATGTGGCAACAGAAGATCGTGTAAAAGTGGAAAAACTGGATGATCACTTCTATCGCATTTATATGTATTACGGCTTTAAAGATCAGCCTAATGTGCCAAATGCTTTGGAACAAGCTTATCAGGAACTTGGTTTTGAATTCGATATGATGCAAATGAGCTTCTTTATTTCGCGTGATCGTATTGTGCATACTGTTGGGGATGGGATGTCACCGTGGCGTGAAAAACTCTTTATCTCGATGCAGCGGAATACCAGTCCAGTCAGTGACTTCTATCAAATCCCAACCAACCGTGTGGTTGAGTTAGGTAGTCAGATCGAAATTTAGTGATGAATTGATATGAAAATGGCACCATCAGGTGCCATTTTTTATGCTTTGATGATCAAGTGAACAGTTTGACGACATAAAGTGTCGTTCTGAGCCACTTGTGAATATACAGTTGCTGTTTGAGTTGTTAAGCTGCGCGTTAATATTGATTTTGAAGTGGTTATGGCTAGAAGAACAACTCGAAAGCGTAAAACGCAATTCGCTTTTTTGAGCCAAAATGTTGGAAAGATTTTATTGGCTTTGCTCGCAACGAGCAGCTTTGCGATTGCTTTTGGTAATGAGAAAATTTCTAAATTGATTCCATTGCAGAGCACGAATAGTGGTTGTTTAAATCAATTTTATCGGGATGTTCCACCTTTATTAAATAAAGAAAGTCTGCAAAAAGACAGCTATGCATTGTGCTTTAATGATTTTAACGTGATGTATTCAGGCATCTCTAAAACCCCACTATGGTCAGCGGAATATTTAACACCGCAACGTTTAAGTATCAAAATTAAGCGTGAAGATAATTTCCATGAGGAAACCCGTGTAGCAGAGCGACATCGCGCTTTGTTATCCGACTATCGAGGCTCAGGCTACGATCGTGGGCACATGGCACCCAATGGCGATATGAACAATAAAGCGGCGCAATATGACAGTTTTTCATTGGCCAATATGGTGCCTCAAGCACCGAAGAATAATCAGGAAGTTTGGCGCAAGGTCGAAGAAGCAGTTCGTTCTATTGTCACCAAGCAGCATAAAGATGCCTATGTATTAACGGGACCGATTTTTGAAGGTCAACGACTAAAAACCATTGGCAATGGGGTCATTGTACCTACGGCGGTGTATAAAGCTATTTATTTACCAAAGCAGGGTATTATTGGGGCTTATTATGCCCCGAATAACGCGTCACTACAGGTCAAAGTGGTCAGTGTCTGTTATTTAGAAGAAAAGCTCGGGATTAATTTATTTCCGCAGTTGACCGAACAGCAGAAGCGTAATATTTATCAACTGCCTGTATCCGCGCAGCAGGTCAAGGCCAATAATGAAATTCGTTATTTGCATTGGGATGGGCAAAGTCAATGCGCAGAAGAAGCGACCACTGACAGTATTCAAGTGCAGCAACGCCAATTTAGTTCAGGTCGACCCCAAGCCGCGGAAGACAGTTCCTCAGCGTATATTGATGAAGATGCTAAACAAGCTGTGATCAAGCATTTGGTTGATATGCTGGTTCAGTATTTTTTACAATTGTTGAGATAATGTAGAGCATCTTGCAAAGTAATTGAGCTTGGCGCAGGCTATATCGATATAATAACAACGTGAGAATGAGATGTTTAAACCTTTTGAACATGGTGATGAGTCTTCAGCGATTTATGATCTGACTTTAGAAAATCAGGTCGATTGCGTGAGCTTATATGGCAATTTGCAAATTACTAAAGATCAAGCGGGTCTAAAAACCGCGAAAGCATTGCAAAGCTTTATCAATGATGTGGTGGCGGCACTCGAGAAAGAAAACTTACCTGCGCAGATCGAGCGTCAACCTGAACAAGAAATTGAAAATCCGTTTCTTTAAATGCAAATTGAAGCATAAAAAAACAGCCTACGTGAAGGCTGTTTTTTATGAGGATTTATTATTAGTCTTTCTCACGTCCTACAATTTTATAAATCACCGCACCAATCACGGCACCAATAATTGGAGCGACCCAGAACAGCCATAATTGGCTGAGTGCTGCTGTTTCAGCAAAGAATGCCACACCCGTACTACGTGCAGGGTTTACAGAAGTGTTAGTCACTGGAATACTGATTAAGTGAATTAATGTTAAAGCTAAACCAATCGCAATTGGTGCGAACCCAGCAGGCGCACGACGATCCGTTGCCCCCATAATAATAATGATGAAGAATGCAGTTAGTACCACTTCAATAATGAAAGCAGAACCTAGAGAAAATTTATTTGGAGACAATTCACCAAAACCATTACTCGCGAAACCGCCTGTACCAGCGAAGCCTGCTTGACCTTGTACGATAATGTAAAGGACCAATGCCGCGATCGTTGCACCAATCACTTGAGAAATAATATAAGGAGCAAGTTCTTTTGCTTCAAAGCGTCCGCCTACCCATAAACCCACACTGACGGCAGGGTTAAAGTGACCACCTGAAATATGACCAAACGCGTAAGCACCTGTTAAAACGGTGAGACCGAATGCCAATGCCACGCCCATAAAGCCGATACCAAGTTCTGGATAGGCTGCTGCTAATACAGCACTACCACAACCACCAAAAACGAGCCAAAAGGTTCCAAGAAATTCTGCTAAATATTTGTTCATTGTTATCACCACATATTTTTTAAAAAAGAAAAACCAAGCATCCAAAACTTTATTATGGATATGTTTAACCCCTGTGAAAAAAATGTGAACGAATTCACATGGGTATATAGGTTCTTGTATAAAGGGTGTAACAACAATGATCAGTTGTGAAACAGTGAGTTCATCAATATTTTTATTACGAATTGTAAATTGTGTTGTTGTTCCGCCACTGTTGCGGTGTTTGTCCCGTCCAAAGTTTAAAAGCGCGCTGAAAAGCGCTTTGCTCTGAATAACATAGCAGTAAGGCGATTTCCTGTAGGCTGAGATGAGGGTCTTTTAAATATTCAGTCGCCAACATAAAACGAATTTGCTGTACACGCTCCTGAAAAGTGGTGCCTTGTTGTTGCAAATGTCGTTGCAACTGTCGAACAGACAGTCCCAATTTTTCTGCAATAAAATCGATCTGATATTGGTTCTTTTGCAAACCTGTCAAAATGGCATGTTGTAGACGTTGATCCAGTTGAGTTGAATTCGGTAACTTGTCGAGTAAGGCTTGCGCCTGCTGTAACAGCAGTTGTTGTAGGGTGTGGTCACTGCTTTTTAATGGTTTAAACGCTTCCGCTACTGGCAATAGCAGTTGTGTTTTAGGCTGTTCAAAACGAACCTTGCAGCGAAAATATTGCTCATAAATGCTGATATTTTTTGGAGGTGGATTGACGAAATGTACTTCGTGTAAATGGATACTTTCACCTGACATAAACAACTTGAGGAATTGCACCATCAATGCAATGGCAATTTCATCGGTGAGTTGGGTTGGATGCGGTTCAGGTGCTTCCCAACGAATGGAAACATAAGGATCATTAAACTCGACCACCAAAGGACTACCATCATAAATTAAGCGATGAAAGTCATGATAGCGTGCCAAAGCTTCGCCCAAATTTTCACATGAAAGCGCAAGGTACGCGATAATACCGAGATGTTTGGGTTGCACATACGCTGCAATTTCTAGCCCAAGTCCAGTTTTAGGGTGTAAGCGATTGAGATCTTCAAGCAAGTCACGCCAGATCACATAATCGAAGCGTTCTAGGTTTTGAACGTGTTGTAATTGTTCAGGAACAGCAATATTTTCTGCCTCGCAATAGGCTTTGAGTAAATGCCCCAAACCACCAAAAACAGAGCCTGTATAGTTCTTGAGTTGAGACATCCTGTCTACTCCTTAGCTTGTCGTGTTTTGTCAATACAACTATAGCGTATCGTCAATACTTCGCCTACCAAAATTTATATGCTGAATATAAGTCAGGACAGATTGGGAAAAAATTATGCTAAAAGGTTTTATTGCAGGTTTGGCAGTTGCCAACGCATTTGAATGGTTTGCACATAAATATATTTTGCATGGTGTGCATCGCTCAGGGCAGCCACGATATAGTCCTGTACCGAGAAGTATGGAATCACATTGGGCCCATCATCGTGAAGTGCGTAAGCAGGAATTTGCCGATGAATGTTATGTACAAGGATTTGAACATTGGCGCACACGTAACGAAGTTATGTCTTTGGCTGTAGTGGCTGGGGTTGCAAGCGTGGCGTTCTATCCATTTTCAAAAGGCATGTCTTTGGCAGCACTTTATAGCGCTGGGAATTATTATTATGTGCATCGCCGTGCGCATTTAGAACCTGATTGGGCGAAAGCGAGCATCCCTTGGCATTATGATCATCATATGAACTCAAACCAAGATGCCAACTGGTGTGTGACGCGTCCATGGTTTGATTATGTAATGGGAACCCGTGTGGTCTCTTCTGCAGATTTAAAAGAGGCCAATCCATTGGGCATACCTTTACCCGCAACACTTTCTAAGGCACTCACCCAAGCAATTGAATCTGTTTTCCCTGCCAAGTGGGTGGAACAAAAGCCAAAACTGCTTGCATCTGCTGCTGTTGAAGAAGCGGAAAAGCAATCCGTGGCTTAAATTGATTATTTAGAGGATGCAACGTGCAAAATTGAATCCCTTAGTGGGATTGGTATTTTGATCATTCCTGACCAAATCAAATTGGGCGTTGTCGTGAATGGTCAATAAAATAGGATTTTAATGTCAATATTTCTGCTGCTTTTATCGCTATTTTGGCTCAGGCACTTTAAATGCTTAGAATTTACTCAAAATGGCTGTATGTTCTCTTACCCTCTGGCGTTGTTTATACGCAGTTTCTATACCTTGCTCAGCAAGGTATTTTTTTGTCTTAAATATAGGGTCTGTGGACATTTCACAGATCCAAACCCCATAAAAAAACCTCTCAAATATTAGCGTTGAGAGGTTTGGCGTGAATAGAGAAACGGTTTAGAGGCGCATTTCAATGCCTTGCTCAGCAAGATATTGTTTCGCTTCAGGAATGCTATGTTGATCAAAGTGGAAAATTGAAGCTGCAAGGACTGCATCTGCGCCACCTTTTAAAATACCATCGGCTAAATGTTGTAAGTTGCCTACACCACCTGACGCAATGGTGGGAACACTGACGCGGTCATTGATAGCACGCATCAGTGCGATGTCATAGCCTGCTTTGGTGCCATCGGCATCCATACTGGTAATCAATAATTCGCCTGCGCCAAAATCAGCCATTTTCACCGCCCATTCAATCGCATCGATACCTGTCGGTTTACGTCCGCCGTGAGTAAAAATTTCCCACTTATTTTCGCCCGTTTTTTTGGCATCAATCGCAACCACGATACATTGCGCACCGAAACGTTGAGAGGCTTCTTGTACAAACTCAGGATTAAATACAGCTGCTGAGTTGATGCTGACCTTATCCGCGCCAGCATTCAGCAGTAAACGAATATCTTCTACTTTGCGCACACCGCCACCGACGGTTAATGGCACAAATACACTTTCAGCCATCCGTTCTACAGTGCGGTAAGTGGTGTCACGTCCATGATGGGTAGCAGTAATATCTAAAAAGGTAATTTCATCGGCGCCTTGTTCGTTATAACGACGAGCAACTTCGACAGGATCACCTGCATCACGAATATCAAGGAATTGAACGCCTTTGACGACTCGACCATTATCAACATCTAAGCAAGGGATAATACGTTTTGCGAGCATAAAATTTTCCAAAAAATCGCCAATAAAGAAAGGAGACCGATTTAGGTGCTACACCTTCATGAAGGGAACAGGTATTCTAGCAAACTTCACAGCTATTTTTTGCAGGTTTTCCATGTCGGTTTATACCCCGTTGAGTTTAGAACAAGTTCAAGCCTTTGCTGAGCCTTATGGTTTAGCAGTGATTGACCTGATTCCAATCCAAGGCGGTATTCAAAACACCAATTATTTTTTGGTGGATCAAAATCAGAAGCAGTATGTTTTAACGGTTTTTGAAGAATTAGATGCGGTCGGGGCAGGTGAACTGGTGCCTGTTTTGGATTGTTTAGGACAGGCAGGTGTGCCTGTGGCAGTGCCATTGAAACATCATGGTCAGGCGATTCATAGTATTGCTAATAAACCTGCACAAATTGCGCCACGAATCATGGGTGAACATCCAGAAGATACGACCATTGAGCAGATTCAAGCGATTGCTCAAGCACAAGCAAAATTGCATTTGGCTTTACAAGGCTTTGCTCTAGAACGTGATTTTAACCGTAATCATCAGTATTGGTCAGATGTCGCTGAACAGCTCAAGCCACAGATGAATACGGATGATCAAAGTTTATTGGCGCTGGTCTTTCAACAATTTGCCGACATCACACAACAACATCCTAATCGTCCAGTGGGTTTTATTCATTCAGACTTATTTAGAGACAACACGCTATTTGAAGGCAATCAGTTAAACGGTATTCTTGATTTTTATGAACTCAATCAAGATGAGTGGTTATTTGATATTGCGATTAGTATCAATGATTTCTGTACTGCCTATCCACAAGCGTATCTTGATCAGAGCAAAGCAGATGCATTTTTGGCGGCTTATCAGGTGATTCGCACACTTAGCGACGATGAGCTGGCGTGCTTAGATATTTATTTGGCGATGGCGGCCTGCCGTTTTTGGAGTATGCGTTTGCAAGTGGCGCAGAAAAATGCAGCGCATGGTCGTACAGGTGAAGATATTTCTCAGAAAGATCCAGTTGAAATGCGAATGATGTTACTAGACCGATTACAACGAATCACAGCTTAGGAAAAAGTCATGCGAGATCAAGGACGTTTAGTGGAATGGTTTGATGACAAAGGCTATGGCTTTATTCAACCCAATGATGCGAAGAAAGAGCGAGTTTTTCTACATATCAAAGACTTTGTTCGCACTGGCCCAAGACCGATTGTGGGCTGTGCTTTAGATTATTTGGTGATTTTAGATGAGCGTGGTCGCTATCGTGCGCAACAGGTCGTTTATTTGAAAGCATCACAAGTGATTGAGCATAAAGCCGCGCCTGTTCGACCGACCACAGCGACTGGATGGTCGCCGATGAAAGTCGGGATTGGGGTTTATATTGTCTTTATGGTGATTGCGAGTTTTAGCAAGCTATTACCGCCGTTTACTTTGCTCTTTGTGAGTCTGATGAATGCATTGAGTTATTGGCTGTATTCTCAAGACAAAGAAGCTGCACAATTGGGCAATCGTCGTATACCTGAACAGACCCTACACATTGTTGATTCTTTAGGAGGATGGTGCGCTGGTTGGCTTGCTCAACAAAAACTGAGACATAAAACACAAAAACAACCGTTTCGTAAGATTTATTTCTGTACCATAGCCTTTCATATATTGTTGATATGTTGGTTAATTTCTCCACTCAATATTTTTCATTGAGGGAGGTTTTGGAGCTAAATAAAAATGAATTACTCTGTTGATCAAGACCCGAATCGTACTTTGACCTTGATTCTTTATGTGCTTTATATTATTGCGATTTTTAGCGGTGGTTTATTGGCGATCATTGCCTTGATTATTAACTATGTGAAACGTAGTGATGTACAAGGTTCAATTTTTGAAAGCCACTTTACTTGGCAAATTCGCACCTTTTGGTGGTATTTAGCGTGGAATATTATTGCATTTATCCCATTTTTCTTCCTGTTTTTGACAGGCGATAATCCAAATGCATTTGCTGGTGTCGCACTGTCTGGCACGGTTTTCTGTGTATCGGTTATTTTTGTTGCATGGGTATGGATCGTTTACCGAGCGATTCGTGGTTTGATTGCGTTAAATGATAATAAACCGATGTATCAGTAAGTTGAACAGAAAGCGGATAATAATCTTATCCGCTTTTTTCAATAAAATTTGAATATCACTTTATATCCTTAGATATCAATAACCATATATTTGATTTTATGAAAAATTACCTTCAAATTGTGTTTGAAGAATTTAAACAGGTTTAATTATGATTATTGAGCATGTGCATTTAAATATTAAGCCAAATCAAAGTCAGGCTTTTGAAGCAGCCTTTCAACAAGCCAAAGCGATTATTTATCCAATGGCTGGACTGAATGCTGTGCAATTGATCAAGCATGTTCAAGATGATCAGTGTTATATTCTTATGATTTTTTGGGACAGTATTGAACATCATACCGAAGGGTTTAGGAAATCTGCGGCATATCAAGAATGGAAGGCATTACTACACCCATTCTACGATCCAATACCAACGGTAGAGTACTATCAACCGCATATGTTGTTGAAGAAGAACCAACCACCAAACAAAGATTAATACGAAAGTTTTATTTTTCTTTGGGATGATTGAGTATTTTAAACTTCAACTCACTCACCAAAACGCCTAAGACCACCAGTAAACCACCAAATAATGCCAGTAGCGGCAAGCGTTCACCTGCGATACGCCCAAATAATCCTGCCCAAACGGGTTCGCCAGCATAAATGATGGCAGCACGGCTTGGATCAACCATACGTTGTGCCCAATTCATCACAAATTGAATCAATGCACTGGCAAGCCCTAAGCCCACTGCGATCATCACTAAGGGCCAAGAAAAAGTTGGAATACTATGTTCGCCAACAAGGGGCATACTGGCAAATGACAATCCAGAAGCAACCACCAACTGAACCACCGTGACACGTCTCAGGTTCACTTTCCCTGCAAAATATCCAATCAAAATAATTTCTAAAGCGATCACAAAGGCACAGATCAAGGTGAGCATTTGCCCATAATTTAAATTGATACTCGAAAAATCGTTCCCAGTTAAAAAGACTAACCCCGTAAACGCCAAGGCTGAGCCAATCCATGTCATCAAAGACGGCCGTTTCTGGAAAATGATCCACATCAATATGGGAACGAGTGGAACATAAAGCGCTGTCAGAAAGGCAGACTCACTACTCAGGATCGTTTGCAGGCCAATGGTTTGTGTACCATAACCAATGGTAATCATGAGACCAATCGCTGTACCTGCAAGGGTTTCCTTGAGCGTCAAACCAGCCATGGATTTCATTGAAATAAGCAAGATCACCAATGCCGCCACCGCAAAACGACAACCGACAAAAAACATCGAGCTACTAAAATTCAGCGCATATTGCACCGCTAAAAAAGTACCACCCCAAATCATAGTAATAAAAATCAGGGCGAGTTGAGGCGTATAGGCGTTAAATCTTGTCACAACAGTTCCTAAAGCGACACTTCATTTAGCAGAGCTAAATACCTTGCTAAATGAAATGTTTCCCCGAGCTTATCTTAGCAATAGCACAGGTTTTGTGGAGCGAACTAATAGTTTTGTGGTGGTGCTACCAATAAAGAATTGACGGATTTTGGAGTGTCCATAAGCACCGATCACCATTAAATTAATATTCTTTTGGTCGGCGTAATTCAGAATACTTTCATCAACATCACCTTCCAAAGTGCTTAATGTCATATTAAAGCCTTGTGACTCTAATTGTTCTTTTGCCCAAGCAAGTTGAGTGTGTATTTCTTGGTTGGGTTGACCGACATAGACCAGATGTGCAGCTAATCCTTTGAGTAACGGACTATTTGCAATCTTCTCTACGCACTTCTTCGCCGTTGCACTGCCATCAAACGCCACTAAGAAAGATTGAGGCTGAGTGAAGGGTGATGAAGCAATTAAAACAGGTTGGTGAATGGCACGGACTACATTCTCGATTTGTGTGCCTATTTTATCGGAATGATATGCAGTTTGAGTACCACGTTTTCCCATGATCAGCACACGTATATCTTCTTCCAAAGCGACAATGGTTTCTAACAAACGGCCACGACGTTGGAAGCTATGTACATCGAGACTGAAGTTGTCTAGCACATATTTTTTTGCCTCACGAAGCAAAATTTTGCCATGCTCAATCTCAATTTTTCCTCGACGTTCATCTAGCTCTACTAACTCATTTAACAACGTTTCTCGACTGCCTAAGCCAATTGCGCCACTCAAATCTTGTGGGGCTTGTGCTCTAGGGCTATCGATCACATGTAAAAGTTCAAGTGGAGCATTCAGTTTTTGGCTAAACCAAGCGGCATAATCACATACCGTATTTGTGCCGATTGAGCCATCAATACACGCAATAATTTTTGACATTGTTATAATTTCCTTTTAATGGACTTCTTTCATCAATCCCTCTTGCGGAACTTCAATCGTTCCTCATTCTCCCCGTGGGAGAAACACAAAGAGGGAATAAAGTATGATGAAAGCAGTCTAGTGATTGTCCAAACGATCTAGCGCATTTGGTTTGTCATGTACACCAAACTTATCAACCATCGTTTGACTTGCTTCATTCATCCCGATCAGTTCAACATCCGTTCCTTCACGTTTAAATTTAATCACAACTTTATCAACGGCTGCTACGGCTGAAACATCCCAAAAATGAGCTTGACTAAGATCGATCACAACTTTTGAAAGAGCTTCTTTAAAATCAAAGGATGCCGTAAATTTATCAGCAGAACTAAAGAAAATCTGGCCAGTAACCACATAGGTACGGGTACTTTCAGTTTCATCGAAAACAGATTGAACTGCCATATAACGTTCGATTTTGTTGGCAAAAAATAGCGCAGATAACAGCACACCGATCAGTACACCATAAGCTAAGTTATGGGTTGCGACAACAATCGCAACTGTCGCGATCATAACGATATTACTTGAGAGTGGGTATTGGCGAATATTTCTGAGTGAATCCCAGTTAAATGTACCAATCGATACCATGATCATCACAGCGACCAGCGCAGCCATCGGAATGATTTTCAGCCAATCGCTAATGAACACCACCATGATCAACAAGAATATACCTGCACAGAATGTAGATAAACGAGTACGACCGCCAGATTTAACATTAATAATGGATTGACCAATCATGGCACAACCTGCCATACCGCCCATAAAACCAGAGGCGATATTGGCGACCCCTTGGCCTTTACATTCGCGGTTTTTGTCACTCGAAGTATCAGTTAAATCATCGACAATCGTGGCTGTCATCATCGATTCAAGTAAGCCCACTGCTGCCAATGCTGCTGCATAAGGGAAAATAATACGAAGTGTTTCTAAGTTCAGTGGAATGTCTGGTAGCAAGAACACAGGCAGTGTATCAGGCAGTTGCCCCATATCACCGACAGTACGAATGTCGAGTCCCATCAGGATTGCAACAATGGTTAAAACCACAATGGTCACCAAAGGCGATGGAATTAATGTTCCAATTTTAGGGATGTATGGGAATAAATAAATAATCGCTAAACCTGCCGCAGTCATCGCATAGACATGCCATGTGACATTGGTGAGTTCAGGTAACTGTGCCATAAAAATCAAAATTGCTAAGGCATTCACAAAGCCGATGACGACGGATTTAGACACAAAACGCATAAATTGCGCCAGTTTTAAATAGCCTGCCACAATTTGCAGGACCCCTGTCAGGATCGTCGCAGCAAGTAGGTATTGCAGTCCATGCTCTTTCACCAGCACGACCATGAGCAGTGCCATGGCACCTGTTGCAGCGGAAATCATACCTGGGCGACCACCCACAAAAGAAATCACAACCGCGATACAGAACGACGCATATAGCCCAATTTTAGGATCTACACCTGCAATAATCGAAAATGCAATTGCTTCGGGAACGAGTGCTAAAGCAACAACAAGACCCGCCAGCACATCGCCGCGGATATTGGAGAACCATTGTTCTCTTACATTGGAAAACATAGAAATAGCCTATTTCTTTAAGAATATAAAAAGGCTAGTGATGTGATATATAAAAACACACGACTACACCACATCACTAGACAGTGATGAGTTCATTACAAATAAGAGGTAAAAAACTAAGGTGGCGTAAGTGTCATTATAAAATTGGAGAGTAAGATAAAAATCGTTACAAGGATAACATTTAAGCTTAAAAAGCTCTAGCCATTATTTAAATCACTAGAGCTCTTGATCAATTACAAACGATCTTCATCCAACAATAACTGAGCATCACGAAGGCTTAATGTGCCTTCATAAATTGCACGACCTGTAATCGCGCCTAAAATGCCCGTTTGGCCTTTTAGGTTACGCACATCATCAAGATTGGTCACACCACCTGATGCAATCACAGGCAAGCCTGAATATTGTGCCAAATTGACGGTTTGTTCAACGTTAACGCCTTGCATCATGCCATCACGAGCGATGTCAGTGTAGACAATGCTTGAAACGCCTGCATCGGCAAAACGCTTCGCAAGATCAGTGGCTTTAACATCAGTGACATTGGCCCAGCCATCTGTTGCAACCATACCATTGATGGCATCAATACCAACGATGATATGACCTGCAAAACGTTTACATGCTTCATCCACGAACGCAGGATCTTGAACCGCTTTAGTTCCAATAATCACAAACGAGACACCAGCTTCTAAATAGTGTTCGATCGTTTCAAGTGAACGAATCCCGCCGCCGATTTGAATTGGTAGTTCAGGTTGAGCACGTGCAATCGCTTCAACCACAGGTTTATGAATTGGCGTACCAGCGAAAGCACCATTTAAATCAACTAAATGTAAACGGCGCGCGCCTTCATCAACCCAGTGTTGTGCAGTTGCGACAGGATCATCAGAGAAAACAGTATCGTCTTCCATACGGCCTTGTTTTAAACGAACACATTTGCCATCTTTCAGGTCAATTGCAGGGATGATTAGCATGCTTTCGCTCCTTGCGTCATCATAGAGTTTGAATTGGCTACATATTAGCAAAGTATTGCTCAATCGCTAAGCTTTGGATGTTAGACGACTGCGTCTTTCTTTAAAGTTTTATACAAATAAAAAAGCCAAGTCTAAAACTTGGCTGATCAAGGGTTAAGCCCTATCATTTATTCAGAATAGTTCTGTTGATATTGCATTTGGGTTTGTTGGCTTCTTTCTAAGTAGTCTTGATAAGCAGGAATTGCATTTGCAGCCAAACCGAAAACTAACAGGAGAGGAATCAAAATAATATAAATCCAACCCAATACTTTTTCCCATCCAGCCGTGTTTCGACTCGGACCATAAAGATTTTCACCTTCAGTTCCTTTGGCACAGAATAAATAGATTAAAAAAATCAGGTTCAAAAATGGCACCAGCATCAATAATGACAGCCAGCCAGTTTGATTGCGATCATGCAAACGACGAATGGTAAAAACAAAAGAAAAATAGAGAAATCCAATATAAAGAATGATGAATAATAAAATCGCAATAAACGGAAAGTCTGAGAACTCAGAGCCATTGCCGCTGAATAGACTTGCAATAAATGCAAGAATAAAAATAACAATACAGAAGGCGATTGCGCTCAAAAAGGACCAAGCGGCATAGGCGAGTCGGCCAAAACGACCTTTAGGACTTAGCGGCTTATCTACGGTTTGGATAGGTGAATTCATTTTTATTCCTATTTAGGTGTTTTTATACAATTGTTAAAATGGAGTGATCTGTATAGATGCGAATAATAAAGAAAATAACATGAGAATTACAGAATATTTTGATAAAAGCAGATCAAATGAACAAATTTGATCTGCTTCGGTTTTTCTAATTAGATGTTCCATTCCACAAAGTTTTTTAATAACTGTAAACCTGCGGTATGACTCTTTTCAGGGTGGAATTGTGTGGCAAATAAATTATCTTTATGAATAGCAGTACAAAAGTTCACACCATAATCGCAAGTTGCTGCGATCACAGATGAATCTTGTGTTTCAACATAATAGCTATGCACAAAATAAAAACGCGCATCTTGCTCGATGTTATTCCACATCGGATGGCTTGGATCAAGTTGATGTACTTGGTTCCAGCCCATGTGCGGTACTTTTAAATTTGGCATTTCAGGAAAATGTTTAACTACGCCGTCAAAGATACCGAGCGCAGCAACGCCACCATTTTCTTCGGATGTCTGCAATAAGGCTTGCATGCCTACACAAATCGCCAAAACAGGCTTATTGAATGCGGCTTGGCGGACAACCTCGTCGATGCCAGCTTCGTGCATACCTTGCATACAGTCGCGCATCGCACCAACACCAGGAAATACGATTTTATCGGCTTTGGCGATCAGTTTAGGATCATTGGTCACATCAACCGTTGCGCCGACATGTTCCAAGGCTTTTGCCGCAGAGTGCAAATTGCCCATGCCATAGTCAAGTAAAGCAATACGCGTCATTACAAACTACCTTTGGTCGAAGCAATGGTATTTTCTGCGCGTGGATCAACTTCACATGCCATACGCAAAGCACGCGCTAGAGCTTTAAACACGCTTTCAATCTGATGGTGACTATTTTTACCTTTCAAGCTATCAATATGTAAGGTCATCAGAGCGTGATTGACAAATCCCTGAAAAAATTCAGAGAATAAATCGACATCGAAGCTGCCAATACGGGCACGCGTGAAGGGGATATCCATAAATAAACCAGGACGACCTGACAAATCGACCACAACACGAGACAATGCTTCATCTAAAGGTGCATAAAAATGACCATAGCGGCGTAAGCCTTTTTTATCACCCAAAGCTTGCGCAAAGGCTTGCCCTAAGGTGATTCCACAGTCTTCTACCGTATGATGATCGTCAATTTCAAGGTCGCCATCACAATGAATATCAATATCAAATAGACCATGGCGCTTGATTTGATCAATCATATGGTCTAAAAATGGAACTCCAGTGTTGAGTGTGCCTTGACCAGTACCATCGAGATTGAGACGAACTCGAATTTTTGTTTCGTTGGTATTTCTTACCACTTCACTGATACGTTGCGTCATGGACACGTTCCTCAAAAAACGTCAAAAATGATTGAATTAAAAATAGTTTCGCTGTGACGAAAAAGTGACAGCATCATAGTTTGCTCAGGAGGGTTAATCAATGCCTATTACAGTACATGCCTACAGTTCTTTAGACCAACTAGGAATCCGTACTCAGCTAGAGCGACTCTATGATACCAGCCCAGAGTTCGGAGATGGGCAAGATGCAATGGAGCAACTTGAACAAAATCTACAGCAATATACCACAGTTTATACCGCTGAATTTAACAGCAAAATTATAGGTGCAATCTGGGCAACAGGGCAAGGAGAAAGCCGTGTTTTAGAGTATATCGTCGTACATCCTGCCAATCGTGGGCGTGGTGTAGCAGAACGTTTGGTTGAAGAGGTCTGTCGTTTTGAAGAAGAGCAAGGGGTAAAGTTATTTGAGCCGGGATGTGGTGCAATTCATCGCTGCTTATCCCACATTGGAAAAATCTAAAGCAGGTTGAAGCGTTACTGGCTTTGTTGCAAAATTAAACGCTAGGTAGAAAAATCCGCAAATTTGCTTGACGGATTTTGACAAACATTGTTTAATACGCCCACTTTGGCGCGATAGCTCAGTCGGTAGAGCAACGGATTGAAAATCCGTGTGTCCCCAGTTCGATCCTGGGTCACGCCACCATGATTTGTATTTTCAATCCCTGATCCCATCAGGGATTTTTTTTGTCCAAAAACTTTTGTAGTATACTTTTTGGATAAGAAATGGTCATTTAAATCAAAAGCTCAGGATAGTTGTTGACTATTTATCTGAGATACGGCTTAATACACGCCATTGGCGCGATAGCTCAGTAGGTAGAGCAACGGATTGAAAATCCGTGTGTCCCCAGTTCGATCCTGGGTCACGCCACCATATTCAAAAAACCCCAAACGAAAGTTTGGGGTTTTTTTATGGAAAATCGAAACCAATGACAACGCATTTCAAATGCATAATTAACTGACGCCGATTGCTCAAGCTAACTATTACATTGTGAATGTATGATAAAAAGCAGAAAAGCATGCTTCCACATGCTTTTCTGCTGCAAATATAACTGTATTATTAAGCTGATTTTGCTGTTTTGATTGGCACTAACATCTGTCCTGTTTCTTCAAAGTTGGCATGCCAAGACAGCGCTTCACGCAGGATATGAGGGGTATGACCACCTCGTGCACAAGCACGGTCAAAATAGTCGTTTAATGCAGCCTGATACAATGGATGTACACAATGGTCGATAATGACACGCGCGCGCTCACGCGGTGCTAAACCACGCAAATCTGCCAATCCTTGTTCTGTCACCAAAATATCCACATCGTGCTCACAATGATCCACGTGGCTCGCCATCGGAACGACCGAAGAGATATCTCCACCCTTGGCAATCGATTTAGTCACAAAAATGGCAAGATGTGCATTACGGGCAAAATCGCCTGAACCGCCGATACCATTCATCATTTTGGTACCACAAACATGGGTTGAGTTGACGTTGCCATAAATATCAAACTCTAGCGCCGTGTTAATCCCAATAATGCCTAAGCGACGTACGATCTCTGGATGATTTGAAATTTCTTGTGGGCGTAATACCAGTTTGTCTTTGTATTGATTTAGGTTGCCAAAAACACGCTCGCCACATTTTGCCGATAATGTAATGGAGCTGCCTGAGGCAAACTTCATTTTACCTGCATCGATCAATTCAAAAGTACAGTCTTGTAGCACTTCTGAATACATCACCAGATCTTCAAAATTAGAATCTTTTAATCCTGTTAAAACGGCATTGGCTATTGAACCAATCCCTGCTTGTAACGGACCTAAATTTTTTGCTAAACGACCTGCCGCAACCTCTTGTTCAAAGAAGGCAATGAGGTGATTGGCAATCGCTTGTGTTTCCGCATCAGGTGGAGTTACGGTTGAAGGAGAGTCTGCGGTGTCTTTGAGTACGATGCCTACGATTTTTGCAGGATCAATCGGAATCGCCGTTGAGCCAATACGATCATCTACTTGAGTTAAGGGGAGTGGTGTTCGTGTCGGACGATAGCTTGGAATATAGATATCATGTAAGCCTTCGAAATCTTCGCTCAATGCAGTGTTGATTTCCACAATGACTTTTTCAGCAAAGATCGCAAAGCTGGCAGAGTTGCCGACTGATGTAGTTGGAACAATATGACCTTGCTCGGTTATGGCCACCGCTTCAATCACTGCAATATCTGGGCGTTTGAGCTGCTGATTACGCATTTGCTCGACGGTTTCAGATAAGTGCTGGTCCACAAACATGACTTCGCCATTGTTGATGGCACGACGTAAGGTGCTATCGACTTGGAAGGGCATACGACGCGCCAAGACACCTGCTTCAGTCAATTGCTTGTCTAAATCATTACCGAGGCTTGCACCTGTAATTAATGTGATTTTTAACGGATTTTTTTTAGCATGATTGACCAGTGCTTGTGGAACGGCTTTTGCTTCACCTGCGCGGGTGAAACCACTCATGCCAACGGTCATGCCATTTTCAATAAAGCTAGAAGCCTCATCAGCACTCATGATTTTGTCATGTAGGCTGTGAAGGCGAATGCGACTTAAAGACATCATCCATTCTCAATGTTGCTTTTTATAAGCGTTGGATTTTAGCGCTAAAATGTGAAAAATGTATTGATTTTAGGCTAAGGTCTAACGCAAATCACAGTATATCTGATCAGAAAATGTCTCTCTAAAAATGTCCCGTCAGCGTTTGTCTGATTTTGTCGATGGTGTTGTTTTGTGGCTCATCCGTTTTTTCGCTTGGAATGGGCAATGAAATGACCACTTCTAAGCCACCTTGTTCGCGGTTGCGAATATTGATTTGCCCTTGGTGAATATCAACAATACGTTTCACGATCGCAAGCCCAAGTCCGCTCCCTTGAACGGTGCGGGCTGAATTTCCACGCACAAAGGGTTGCATCAACTCTTCGACCTGATCGGGAGGAATGCCTTCGCCATGATCAGCCACGGTAATGAGAATATGATCATCGACATGGCTGGCAGAGAGTTCAATCGGCTCAGAACCATAGCGTTTAGCGTTATTGAGCAAATTGGCGATTAAACGTTTCAAAGATAAGCTACGCGCTGGAATGATCGGTAACTCTTGTGTTTCAAACTGGATATCGAGCGGTTGAAATTGCACCACCAACTCTTGGAATAAGATGTTGAGATTGGTCTCTGTCAGCTCTTCATCAGAACCATCACGCATATAAGAAATGAATTGATTTAAAATCGCATCCATATCATCCACATCGTAGATCAAGCCTTCTCGAAAGAATTCATCAGGTAGCATTTCTGCGGTTAAACGAATACGCGTCAACGGGGTGCGGAGGTCATGTGAAATGCCTGCCAACATGATTTGCCGATCACGTTCCGTTTGTTCAAGCGTATAGACCATTTGGTTAAAGGCTTGATTGACTTGACGGATTTCTAGTGGACCATGATTGGTGTCCAAGTACGGTGCTTTGCCTGTTTTACTATAGTTATTGGCGGCATTTTGTAATCGACGCAATGGTCGATTCATTTGGCGAACCAAAATTAAAATAATAATTGAAGATAGGATTGGTACACCAAACAACCATGTGGCAATCAACTCGATACTATAATTGTCATAGGTTTTGAGTGGTTCACGAACCCAGTTGCCATTCATTTCTGGCGTTTGAATCCAGATGCGCGGAATCGGTTTAAATTTGAAGTAAACCGTCACATCTTTCACACCTAACTCTTTGGCGAGCTTTGCTTCAATTTGATTGGTAAATAATTCAGCGAGAAATTTTTCTTCAACTCTAGGGAATTCTTTTGGATCGGTAATGTATTCGATGCCAATACGGTTCTTTAACCAGTCATCAATATCGACTTCGGTATCTTGATGTAATATACGAATATCGGGATTGTTGACGAGTTCAAGTTCAACTGCGAGATAACGCGCATGTTGTTGCAACTCAGGTAAATATAAGGTGCGCCAAAAGAACCACAAAGACATAAACAGACTGAAAAAGACCATGGACAGTACCAAAATTACGGTACGCATGGCGGCAGAACGCGGTTTGATTTTATCTAAAAAACGTTCCCATTTTGTTCGTGGCCTTTCAGAGTAGGCCACGAAGTCAGTAAATTCTTGCGGATCAATTGGTTCAAGTTTCAAGGTCTAGTTTCCTACGCTCATTCCGCACCATCTGGAACAAAAACATAGCCTACACCCCAAACAGTTTGGATATAGCGTGCTCGTGCTGGATTGTCTTCGATTAAGCGACGTAAGCGAGAGACTTGTACATCGATTGAACGCTCCATTGCGCCCCATTCACGACCACGTGCGAGATTCATCAGTTTGTCGCGTGTCAATGGTTCACGTGGATGTTGGACCAGTGCTTTGAGCACGGCAAACTCACCTGTGGTCAGCGTCACAACTTGACCTTCACGCGTTAAGGTTCGTGTGGATAGATCTAAAGCCCAAGGTCCAAAACTGACGACTTCAACGTGCTGGCTTGGTGCACCGGGCACTTCACGCACCTGACGGCGTAATACCGCACGAATACGTGCCAGCAACTCATTTGGATTGAACGGTTTTGGTAGGTAATCATCTGCACCTGCTTCTAAGCCCGCGATACGGTCAGAGTCACTGCCACGTGCAGTCAGCATAATGATCGGGGTGTCAATGTTGGATTGACGTAAGCGGCGACAGATACTTAATCCATCTTCAACGGGTAACATAAAATCAAGGACGATGAGCGAGAATAACTCACGTTGTAGTAAACGGTCCATTTGTGTCGCGTCATGGGCAGTTTTAACTACAAAGCCTTTGTCTTCGAGGAAGCGTTGTAAAAGCGTACGCAAGCGCACATCATCATCGACCACTAAAATGCGTTCGACCCGGTCTGTTTCATGGTGAACAGTTTCCGTCGATTCGGCAGGTACAACTAAACTCATGCTGTGCTCCTTTATCGTTTATTGTCATCGTCTTTATGCAATGCTGTAGGGGCTATTTATATTTCAACCCTGCTTTGCGTTATCGGCTAAAATCTAGCACCGTATACGGCTTATGTCGCAATGAGAGCTATAGCTCGTAAGGTGAATGTGAATAGACTCTGTAGTATACGACTCATTGCACAGTCTTGGCTATGTTATAAAGCAACAAATATTGCCAATAAAATCAAGAGAAAGATACCAAATATATACAGGTAAAATTATGACAATCAATCTATTTTTCAATATTTAGCCGGAAAAAGCTTAGTATTTTAGAAACATTGCTCAATTAGCATAATCTGTAGGGTTTGTGGGGAAAGAAGTGACCCTATGCACAATATTTTAAAAAAACAATAGTGGATTTTATAGCCATGGACTTTATAATCATTGCTTTTAGACTCAACCCTTGTGGAATCAATCACGATGACTGACTTAGTTCAGCAGTTGGCAAATGAACTTGCCGTACGTCCAAACCAAGTAGAAGCTGCTATTCGTTTAATTGATGAAGGCGCTAGTGTTCCTTTTATCGCACGTTACCGTAAAGAGGTCACTCAAGGCTTAGACGATACGCAATTACGTCAACTTGATACACGTTTAACTTACTTGCGTGATTTATACGAGCGTCGTGAGAAAGTGATCCAGTCTTTACAAGAACAAGATAAATTGAATGATGATTTATTAGGACGTGTAAATGCTGCTGAAACCAAGAATGCGTTAGAAGAAATTTATGCGCCGTATCGCCCGAAACGCACCAGCAAATCATTTAAAGCAAAAGAAGCGGGTTTAGGTGTTATTGCTGAGAAGATTATTAATGATCAAGTTGATCCAACTGAAGCTTTAGCTGGCTTTAGTCACGAAGATTATCCAGATGTTGAAAGCCAGCTCGATGCGATTCAGCATATTTTAATTGATGATTGGGCGCAAAATATCGCCTTAACCACTGAATTAAAACAGACTTTTTCTAAAACAGCAGTGTTGAAAAGTGCGGTCGCTTCTGAAGAGAAAAAAGAAGTCGGCAAAAAATTCCGTGATTATTTTGAGTTCTCAGAAAACTTAAATAAAGTCCCTTCACATCGTTTATTGGCGATGTTACGTGGTCGTCAAGAAAACGTATTGGGCTTGAAAGTGGATGGTGAAGATGATGCACCATTGGCACGTATCGAAACAGAATATAATCTTGAACAAATTCAACCACAAACACGCCAGGATTATTTAAAACAAACTGCAAAATTATTTTGGTTGGGTAAGATTCGCCCACAAATTGAACATTCATTATTAACAGATAAGCGTTTAACCGCAGAAGCTGAAGCAATGGATGTCTTTGCAGAAAACTTACGTCATTTATTGCTTTCTGCACCAGCAGGCAGTCGCACCACTTTAGGTGTTGATCCTGGTATTCGTACTGGTGTGAAGCTTGCTGTGGTAAGTGATGCCGGTGATGTACTTGCACATAGCACTATTTATCCATTTGCGCCAAAAGAAGATAAAGCTGGTTCGATTGCTGAGCTTGCACGTTTATGCCGAGAGTTCCACGTGGAACTTATTGCGATTGGCAATGGTACAGCGAGTCGTGAAACTGAAGCTGTGGTTGCAGAAATGATGGCGGCCAATACTGATTTGAAACTGACACGTATCACGGTGAGTGAAGCAGGTGCATCCGTTTATTCGGCAAGTGAATTGGCTTCACAAGAATTACCTGACCTTGATGTATCAATTCGCGGCGCAGTCTCAATTGCCCGTCGTTTACAAGATCCATTGGCTGAGCTGGTTAAAATCGACCCGAAATCAATCGGTGTAGGTCAGTACCAACATGATGTCAATCAAACAGGTCTAGCAAAAACTCTAGATGCTGTGGTTGAAGACTGTGTGAATGCGGTTGGGGTGGATGTGAATACCGCGTCTCCTGCGATTCTGGCTTATATTGCGGGTCTCAATAAATCCATTGCACAACAAATCTTTGAATATCGTAAAGAACATGGTCGTTTTGATAGTCGCCAAGCATTGAAAAAAGTACCACGTTTAGGCGAGCGTACTTTTGAGCAAGCAGCAGGTTTCTTGCGTATTCAGGATGGTACAGAACCATTGGATGCATCAGCTGTTCACCCTGAGAGTTATGGCGTGGTTGAAAAAATCGTTGCGGCGAAAGCAACCACGGTTAAAGACATCATTGGTAATACTGAAATTATTCGTCAAGTTAAAGCAGATGAGTTTGTCGATGACAAATTTGGTTTGCCAACGATTCAGGATATTTTGGCTGAATTGGAAAAGCCTGCGCGTGATCCACGTCCAGAGTTCCGTACTGCAAAATTCCGTGACGACATTACCGAAGTTGCACAACTCACTGAGGGTTTGCAGCTTGAAGGTGTAGTGACCAATGTTACGAATTTTGGTGCTTTCGTCGATGTAGGTGTGCATCAAGATGGTTTAGTGCATATCTCTGAACTTGCCAATGAATTTGTTTCTGATCCGCATAAAGTAGTGAAACCGGGTCAAATTGTACAAGTTCGTGTGATTCAAGTGGATGCAGAGCGTAATCGCGTCAACTTGAGTATGCGTGCGGAAGGTTCTGCGCCTGTGAAAGCGCCTCGTCAGCAACAGCGTCCACAGCAAGATCGTCCGGAACGTTCAGAGCGTAAGCCACAAGGTCAGCGTCCACCACGTAAAGAAGGTGACTTTAAACGTCCGCAAAATAACAAGCCAAAAACCGAGAAACCACAAGAGCAAAAAATTGGTGGTTTAGGTGCGTTGTTATTGCAAGCTGGGATTAAAGGCTCGAAATAAGCAAGGCTCGAAATAATTGAATTGAGTCCATTTAAAAACCTTCCTTCGGGAAGGTTTTTTTATGCGAGTAGATGTGTGAATAAGGTTATAAGTTCGGAGAATTAGAATAAGATAGTTAAACAGCAATTTTATTCTATAAATCTGATCCCATTGCGTTAATCTGATTTGATGCAAAAATCCAAAGGAGGTCGTGATGTCACGTAGACCTCGTGAACAAGTCGATTACTTACACCTCGAAGAACTCGGTGGTTTAGAAATGCTGAAAGCCAGTTACTTTCAGCAGGAGTTTTCACGACATGTGCATGAAGGATTTTGTATCGGTGTGATCGAAGAAGGCGCACAACGTTTTTATCGCACAGGTGGCAATCATGTCGCACCGCAAGGCGATATTATTTTGGTCAATGCCGATGAGGTACATACAGGTTCTTCAGCAGTAGAGACGGGTTGGCGTTATCGGGCGATTTATCCTACACCTGAGGTGTTTAATGAGCTGACACGCGATTTGACCACTGTTCATGGTACTGCACCGTGGTTTAGAGAAGCCGTATTGCATGATGAAGGTTTGGCACAACAATTTCGTTTGCTATTCGACTTATTCGAGCAACCCAGCAATACCTTACTGAAGCAAACCTTATTTCTCTCTACTATCGCTTGGCTTGTGTCGAAGTATAGTCAAACCAAGCCTCAATCTGCTGAATTGAGCAATGCCAAACAGCGTATTCTGAATATTAAAGAGCTGATGGCATCGATGCCTGAACAAGAGTTCTCTTTGACGGCATTGGCTGACATGGCCAATCTAAGCCAGTGGCATTTTCTACGCCAGTTTAAAAAGCATGTGGGATTGTCTCCACATGCATGGTTAGTGCAAGCACGTTTGCAAAAGGCACAAAAATTATTAAGACAAGGACTAAATTTATCTGAGATTTCGCAGCAATGTGGATTTTCAGATCAAAGCCATTTTAGTCGGCATTTCCGTCAAACTTTTGGGATTACGCCAGGTGGCTATATTGCCTATCTCAAATAAAACAGCAATTTTATGCAATCTTGATTGATTGATTTTTGGCATAGTCAACAGTCTCTTATAAACGATTGTAATGCTGATGTTGACTGAGACGATCGAAGACACCTCTATGTCTGTGCCTCGGGCCTTTTTAAATGGTGTGGTCAAAATATTGCCCTTGTGTTTTGCTGTGTTGCCTTGGGGTATCTTGGCAGGTTCAATGGCTATCCAAGCTGGACTAACGACCATGCAAGCCATTGCAATGTCAGCATTGGTTTTTGCTGGCGCTGCTCAATTGATGACTTTAGGCTTGGTCATGGCAGGAACACCTGCACTTACGATCATCATTTCGGTATTTCTGATTACCACGCAGCATTATTTATATGCGCTGTATTTACGTGAAGATATTTCCAAGCAACCGTTAAAACATCGGTTAATGTTAGGTTTTTTACTCACAGATGAGTTGTTTGCGGTCAGTATTAAAAAACAACAGCACTATATTTACTATCTTCTCGGGGCGGGTAGTTGCTTTTATCTATGCTGGGTGTTGTTTAGTGTGTGTGGCGTGCTGCTTGCATCCTCTGTGCCGAATTTAGATCAATACCATCTCGATTTTTCAATTGTCGCGACCTTTATCGCCATCGTGATTCCATTTATTAAAAATTTAAATACTTTGGTGGGTGTATTGGTTTCAGTGGTTTTAACTGTGGTGTTTCTGAGTTTAGGTTTTAAAAGTGCAGCCATTATGGCTGGGGTGATTGGTATGTTCACAGCAACTTGCCTGCAAAATCTGCGGGAGCGTGCAGCATGACTTGGTTTGTTTTGATTATTTTGGCGTTGGTGGTGTTTATGAACCGCTATATTTTGCTTGAACCGAATATTCCGCTGCGTTTACCGAAATGGTTTCAACAGTCATTGCAGTATTCAGCACCGTGTTTATTGACGGCGATTGCCACACCGATTGTATTTATGGATGAGCAGGGTGCATTTCGTGAGACTTTATTGAACCCTTATTTTATTGCCACGATTTTAACCATTGTGATTGCATATAAGGTTCGCCATACCTTACTGACGATTGTTCTAAGTTTGGCTTGTTTTTATGCTTTGGTATTTTGGTTCAATTAAAAAAAGCTTGGATACATGTGAATCATGACCCAAGCCTTTCTCATGAACATGAATTAACGCGTGGTATAACCTCCATTAGCGAAAATGGTTTGTCCAGTTATCCACCAGCCATCGGTGACTAAGAAACGAATCAAAGGTTCAATGTCTTCGATTTTGGTGAGTCCACCAAGTGCCGATGCCGATTTATGATAAGCCACTGCCTCAGGCGCTTCTTGACCATAGAAAAATGGCGTATCCATGGGACCCGGCGCGACAGCAGTCACTGAGATACCGCGTTCGCCAAACTCTTTGGAAGCCGCACGGGTATAATGTTCAACAGGGGCTTTTAATCCTTCATAAGTAGAATAAAGACCTGTGTAGGCTGCCAATAAGCTGGTCACAATGCTACAGATTTTGCCGTTTGGGTTGAGATGGCGACCTGCTGATTGAATAAAGAAATAGGCAATTTTATTATTGATGTCGTTCATCACATCAAACTCTTGCTCGGTGGTGTCCAAATAGGGTTTTTTCAACACACGACCGACGGTATTAATGGCAATGTCAACACCGCCAAATTCGGCTTTGGCTTGGGTAAATAAAGATTCGATGTTTTGAATATCGGATAGATCGGCTTGAATCAAAATGGCTTTGGCACCGAGCGCTTGTACGGTTTTTAAGGTGTCTTCGGCATCGGCTTGTGTCGCTGCACTATTATAATGGATCACTAAGTTTGCCCCTTGCTCGGCGAACTTACGTGAGATCAAACCACCTAAATTCTTTGCACCGCCTGCAATCAGTACAGTTTTATCTTTTAAATCATGTTGAGACATTATTTCATCCAGCTTTTGTTTTGTGTGAAAATTATCCTAAATCAATTTCTTTGTTTGAAATAGTTGTTAGTATTGAACTGATTGTGCAAGAAAGTTGAATAATAAATGGATAAGATCGAGCGCCTAAAAATATTTTGTTTGGTGGCAGACAAGCAGTCTTTCGCACAAGCGGCACTGCAATTGGGGCTGCCGCGTTCCAATGTCACTTATGCAATTCAATCACTTGAAAAAGAATATGAAGTGCTGTTGTTTTACCGTACGACACGTAAGGTTGCTTTAACGCATGAGGGTAGTCTGTTTTATGACGAAGCGATTCGTTTGGTCGCACAATTAAAAGAACTAAATCGTTTTAAAACCCATGTTCGCAGCCAAGAAGGCAAGATCAGTATTGGTATGCCGAAACGATTGGCAACACAGCTTTTGATTCCGAATTTACTCGCGTTTTATCGGCGTTATCCAAAGGTAAAAGTGTTGATCAATGGCAGTGATGATTTTTCTAATTTGATCGAACAACAACTCGATTGCGTGGTGCGAGTAGGGCAAGTTCAGGATGAATACTTACTGATTCGACCGATTACCCAGACCAAGATCTGGACATTGGCATCACCGCAGTATGTCGCTGAGTTTGGGGAACCTAAAAGTTTTGATGAGTTACAGCAGCATTTTGCTGTGGATTATCATGTGGCAAAAAACTACCGAGAAATGAGTGAACTTGCGTTTCGTGATCATCGTATCGATATGCCGTATCGCTTACTGATCGAAAACACTGAAGCTTATATTCATGCAGGTTTGGCAGGTATTGGCATGATTCAAATTCCTGAGTTCGATGCTGTGCCTTATGTTCAACAAGGAACACTGCAACGCCTATTTGTCGATATTCCCAGTTTAGAATTACCTGTCAATATTTTGCTGACAGATCGACAATACCGTCCAAAGTATTTTCAGGACTTCATCGATTGGTTGGATGATTTACTCAAAAAACGGCTTTAAGCTGTGGTTTTTGCCAAGAACAATTGCTTTGACATTCAGCAATATTTGCAGTAAAACTTAAATTAGAGTAATTACTCTAATTTTATTAGGGGTAATAATGCAGATTGGTCGACAAGCATGGATGATACAAACTTCAGGCGATTTATCTTTGAAAGATCGTATGGTTCTATTGAGTCATAGTCTATTGCCTGTACTCAAACAAAGTATAAAAATGTACGCTTTCGCATCTCAATCTAAGCGGAATGTACAGCATGATTTGAGTCTCGATGATCTGTATTTACCTGATAGCGCTGATGTAAAGCAGGCATTGCAGAAGATGCAATCTTGTAGTTCTGAAGCCTTGCAAAATCATTGTTTGAGAACTTGGTGTTATGCAGTTGCATTTGCCAAGATGCAAAATTTAAAGCGCGATGATGAGCTATTGGCGGTGTCATGTTTATTGCATGATTTGGGGATGACTGAACAGCATTATCAGCATCATGAAAACTGTCGATGCTTTGCAGGACAGGGGGCTTATGCTGCTAAAGACTGGTCAATTGAGCGGGGTTGGCATGCCCCTCGTGCGGATCAACTATTTGACGTGATCAGTATGCATATGAATCCTTATGTGGCGCTGGAAGATGGCATCGAAGCACATTTACTACAACAAGCTGCCAGTTGTGATGTGATCGGCAGTCGTGGTTTTGAATTTTCTCAGCAGTTTAGACAACAATTATATGCGCAACATCCACGCTTGGACTTTAATCACAAGATGATTGAATTTAGTCAGTTAGAAGCAATCAACCGTCCAAAGTCTCGTACTGCGATGGTGGTACAGAGTGGTTTTAAGCAGCTTATAAATTTGAATCCTTATCTGGTTAAGTAATTTCATCCTTTATTCCTTCCAATAAAAAAGCAGCGCATATCTCTATGCGTTGCTTTTTTATTTTGCAGGGAGTTGCTTAAATTACCAATGTTCACCTGGGAACAAACGCGCGTAAGCACGCTGCATGATGTTTAACTTTTCTTGCTGACCTACTGAGGCAGTAGAACTTGGGAATAAGTTAAAGCCAATCGACATCAAAATATTATTGATGTCTGGCGCAACCGCATAGGTGATCGATGCTAAGCGACCTAAGTTGGTTGCGATTTTCTTCGGACGTTTTACGATCGCATAAGCAATCAAATCGGCCGCTTGTTCTGGAGAAAGTGTTGGAACATATTTATACATTTTAGTTGGCGCAATCATCGGTGTACGCACTAATGGCATATAAATAGAGGTGATCGCAATCTTGTGTGAATGAACTTCAGCAGAGAGACAACGACTAAATGCATCAAGTGCAGCTTTAGAAGCAACATACGCTGAGAAACGGGTTGCATTGGCAAGTACACCGATCGAGCTAATGTTAATGATTTGACCATCTTTACGTTGCATCATATGCGGCAAGATATTCAAAACTAAGCGTACAGCACCAAAGTAGTTAAGCTGCATAGTACGTTCAAAGTCATGAAAACGATCAACTGACTCATGCACAGCACGACGAATTGAACGCCCCGCGTTGTTGACTAAAATATCAATGTGATCATAATGTGGTTCCGTTAATTAGACCACTCAATTCAGTTTTATAAGTGATAAATCCGCTCTAAATATTTAAATTATGCTGCCATTACTTTTAGTAAATGTTGATCATAAAATTCATCCGGTGTTGCCTTATTCAAACTTGAATGAGGACGTATCATGTTATAAAAATCCAAATATTCAGCAATTGATTGTTTCGCTTGTTTAACCGTATCGTAAGCCTTCAAATAGACTTCCTCATGCTTCACGCTGCGCCATAAACGCTCAATCATTACATTATCCATCCATCGTCCTTTCCCATCCATACTGATACGGATATTTCGCAATTTTAACTCATTCAAAAATGCCTCGCTTGTGAATTGACTGCCTTGGTCTGTATTAAACACCTCAGGACAACCATATTTCACAATTGCTTCTTGCAACGCATCTATGCAAAAGCCTGTTTCCATACTGATCGATACACGATGAGCCAGTACTTTACGACTATGCCAATCTATAATTGCACACAGATAGACAAAGCCTTTAGCCATAGGAATGTACGTGATATCTGTACACCAGACTTGATTAGAGTGATCGATGACCATGTTTTTCAACAGATATGGGAAAATACGGTGTGCAAGATTAGGCTTACTGGTATTGGGTTTTGGATACAAGGCATGTATTCCCATCAAGCGCATTAAACGTCGGACTTTACGCCGACCTATTTGATGCCCTTGACGCTGTAGCATATCTCGTATCATTCGACTGCCCATAAATGGGTAGTCGAGATGAATTTCATCGATCAGGCGCATCAAACTCAAATCAGTTGATGAAATCTCTTTGGACTTGTAATACAACGTACTGCGATTGATTTGAATCAATTGCGATTGTTGTCGTACCGAAAGTTGATGGGTCTTATCGATCATTTTTTGCCGCTCAGCTGCCCTATTTTTCTGAGCGCACCTTCTAAAAAATCAATTTGCAATGCCTGATGTCCTATCTTGGCATGTAGAGCTTTGAGGTCAATCTCTGGTTCTTGTTGTGCTGTTGGTCGTGAAAAAATATTGACTGATTGCTCAAGCAGTTGATTTTTCCAATCGATGATTTGGTTTTGATGTAAATCGAATTGAGTAGAAAGTTCAGCGAGTGTGTGGTCGCCTTTAATTGCTGCGAGAGCAACTTTAACTTTAAACTCTGCTGAATGATTACGACGTTTTCTTCGTGTCATGGTTGACTCCAAAAACAAGCATTTCCCATGCTTATTGGGGAGTAGATTATCACTTATAGGCGTGGTCTAAAATCCTAGAACCACATCAATCAACAGAAGCTAAAATCTCTTTTGAAACCGCATCAATCGATTCCATATCGTTGAGATCACATGGGAATACAGTGGCTTTACCACCTTCTGCTTCGATCTCAGCTTTTACTTCATCTAATTTCTCTTTGGTACGCGCTAGCAATAAGACATGTGCACCTGCTTGAGCAAGATATTTTGAAACCGTTAAACCAATGCCACTTGAAGCGCCTGTGACAATGATTGTTTTCCCGTCGACTTTTTGTTGAAAAAGCTTTTTGAGTTTTGCGTTCATGTAAGTTTCCTACATTAATCAAGCTGTTGTTTACAATGTCCTTGTGTTGCGATTAAACACTGCACTTTATTTTGTACTAATATTAACCGTTTTTTTTGTTTGTCTAGTGTAAATGTTTGAAATATAATAATATTTTTAGAGTAAAAGCTCTAAAACAAATGATTGTAATAGTTGAAAATGCAATAATATTTTTCTTCAAAAGCATAAAAAACAGCCTCTAAAGTGAGGCTGTTGTCTTTTATTCAGTTTAAACCTGAGCGAGGGCTTGTTCGAGGTCTGAAATCAGATCGTCGATATGCTCAATCCCAATAGACAAGCGGACTAGGTCTTCACTCACACCAGCAGATTTAAGTTCTTCTGCGTTGAGTTGACGATGGGTCGTCGTTGCAGGATGACATGCCAAGCTTTTTGCATCGCCAATGTTAACCAGACGAGTAAATAACTGTAATGCATCAATAAAGCGAGTTCCACCATCTAAGCCATCCTGTACCCCAAAGGAAAGGATGGCAGAAGGTTTACCTTTCACATATTTTTGTGCCAAATGATGCTGTGGATGGTCGGTTAAACCAGCATAATTGACCCATTTGACTTTTGGGTGTTGTTTTAAATATTTTGCAACTTGAAGGGCGTTTTCAGTGTGGCGCTCCATACGAAGGTTTAACGTTTCTAAACCTTGTAAAATAAGGAAGACGCTGAGCGGGCTAATGGCTGCACCTGTATTTCGTAATGGAACAACACGAGCACGAGCGATATAAGCTGCTTCACCGAGCACTTCAACGTAATTTACGCCGTGATAACTTGGGTCTGGCGTATTCAGTACTTTAAAACGCTCTGGATATTTGCCCCAAGGAAATTTGCCACTATCGACAATAATGCCACCAATACTATTGCCATGACCGCCGATGTATTTAGTCAATGAGTGAATGACAATATCCGCACCAAATTCAAACGGCTTTAATAGGGCAGGGGTTGCAACGGTATTATCAACAATAACTGGGATACCATATTCATGGGCAATTTTTGAGATTGCTTCTAAGTCGATAATATTGCCCAGTGGGTTGCCGATCGACTCAACAAAAACCAATTTAGTTTTATCATCAATCAAGTTGCGTAAGCTTTCAGGGTTTTGATAATCAAAGAAGCGAACTTCGATGCCTTGTTTGGGTAGGGTATGTGCAAATAGATTATACGTTCCACCATAGAGTGTTGAAACCGAAGCAATATTGTCACCTGCTTCAGCAATGGTTTGAATCGAATAAGTGATGGCTGCCATCCCAGATGCTAAAGCTAATGCGCCAATCCCACCCTCAAGTGCTGCAATACGTTGTTCCAGCACAGCCGTGGTTGGGTTCATGATACGGGTATAGATATTTCCCTGAACTTTTAAATCAAATAAATCTGCACCATGTTGCGTGTTGTCAAAAGCATAAGAGGTGGTTTGGTAAATAGGGACAGCCACTGCTTTAGTCGTTGCCTCTGGTGAATAGCCCGCATGAATCGCTAAAGTTTCATCTTTATAAGTCATGATTACATCATCTACGTGAGTTAAATAGTGACCGAGTTTAGCTTAAAAACCGTCCAGAAAGGTGCATAATTTATGCGATTTATTGCGTTTTTATTCATATAAACAGAATCTTGGTCTCTTCCTATTTTTTTCAGCATGACTGTATCGTGAATCGTGTAACGTCTTGAAAAAGAAAATCCTTTGAATGAAGCAAACAAATATCATCTTAACTTCATGTTAATCCGGTTTTCAGCGTATAATACGTGCGATTATTTTTCGCTTTTTGCGATTTATTGGTTTTTCAGTTGAGGAGTCCTGCGTGGCCCAATATATTTATACGATGAATCGAGTGTCGAAGATGGTTCCGCCTAAGCGCGAAATCCTAAAAGACATCTCTTTATCATTTTTCCCAGGCGCAAAAATTGGTGTGCTTGGTTTGAACGGTGCAGGTAAATCTACCCTACTCCGTATTATGGCTGGCGTAGATAAAGATTTCTCAGGTGAAGCGCGTGCACAACCAGGAATCAAAATCGGTTATTTAGAACAAGAGCCACCATTAGATCCAAGTAAAGATGTTCGTGGAAACGTTGAAGATGGCGTACGTGAAGCACTAGATGCGTTAGAACGTCTTGATCAAGTTTTTGCTGAATATGCTGACCCTGATGCAGATTTTGATGCACTTGCAAAAGAGCAAGAAAAATTAGAATCAATCATTCATGCTTGGGATGCACATAACCTCAATAACCAACTTGAAATTGCGGCAGGTGCTTTGAACCTACCAGCTTGGGATGCAGATGTATCTCTACTTTCAGGTGGTGAGCGTCGTCGTGTGGCACTTTGCCGTTTATTGCTGTCTAAGCCTGATATGTTGCTTCTAGATGAACCGACGAACCATTTGGATGCTGAATCAGTATCTTGGTTAGAACGTTTCTTGAAAGATTTCCCAGGTACGATCGTTGCGATTACGCATGACCGTTATTTCTTGGATAACGTGGCTGAGTGGATTCTTGAACTTGACCGTGGCATGGGTATTCCTTATCAAGGTAACTATACCTCTTGGCTTGAGCAGAAAAATGCACGTTTAGAGCAAGAGAATAAACAAGAAGAATCTTTTGCTAAGGCATTGAAGAAAGAACTTGAATGGGTTCGCTCAAATGCCAAAGGTCAGCAAAAGAAAAACAAAGCGCGTATGGAACGTTTTGAAGAGTTGAACTCTAAAGAATTCCAACAGCGTAATGAAACTTCTGAAATCTATATTCCACCTGGCCCACGCCTAGGAAATAAAGTTGTAGAAGTTGAAGGCATCAGTAAATCATTTGATGGTCGCCTACTTTATAAAGACTTAACATTTACCATACCGCCAACTGCGATTGTGGGTATTGTTGGTCCTAACGGTGCGGGTAAAACCACATTATTCCGTATGATGACAGGTGAACAGCAACCTGATACTGGTACGGTAACGTTGGGTGAGTCTGTTAAAGTGGCGTATGTTGGTCAGATTCGCGATACTTTAGATAACAATAAAACTGTTTGGGAAGAAGTTTCTGGCGGTTTAGATATCTTGAAAATCGGTGATTATGAAATCGCATCGCGTGCTTATATCGGCCGCTTTAACTTCAAAGGTCAAGATCAGCAAAAACGTGTTGGTGAGCTGTCAGGTGGTGAGCGTAATCGTTTACAACTGGCAAAAATCTTACAGTTAGGTGCAAACGTAATCTTACTGGATGAGCCATCAAACGACTTGGATATCGAAACTTTACGTGCGCTTGAGGATGCAATTCTTGTATTCCCAGGTACTGTGATGGTGGTATCGCATGACCGTTGGTTCTTAGACCGTATTGCAACGCATATCTTGTCTTTTGAAAATGAACAGCCAGAATTCTACACAGGTAACTATGCAGAATATGAAGCATATCGCCAGTCACGTTTAGGTGATGAAGCAGGTGCAAAGCGTTCAAAATATAAAAAGATTACGGGTTAATAACTCATTAAAAAACCAGCCTAAGGGCTGGTTTTTTTATTCTCCTACAAGAATGATACTTGTAAATCCTTCGTCTAAAGAAGGTGCTTCTATCGCAGCGAAAACATTTTTTAGGGCTTGCTCATCTACCATTTTATCTATAGTTCTTTGCGCATTTCTTTCCAAACAAATCGCTAAATCTGTTTTGAATAAAACAGCTATACATTGAAGATTTTTTTGGGCTGCAATATCGAGAATTGGTGCTCGTTCAATTTTCTTAACTAAAATCGCATCAAAAACAATATTATAAGGCTCTTCCTTGATTTTTTTGTCAGCCCAAGTGCTTTTACCAGCAGCTTGGCAACCAATCAGGACATAAACGATTTGTACGCTAGAATTGTTAATGACTTCTTTTTCAAAGTCATCAAAGCATTTTGCCCATGCGATCTGATTTCGTTTAGCAGTGAAGACTCTACCAGAGACTGTTTCTAAATAGTGATCGGGGTTGATATGCATTTGAGCCTAAGGGAGTAAATATATTTATGAGAATATGGATATATTAAGCATCGAAAAATTTTAAAGTGTTTACTTTTTGTTTAATGTAATTTTATTACATACACATTGCTTGTTATAGTAAGGCAAATTTTGACCAGTTGGTGAAACGTGCGACGTTGCGCTGTATTTATGACACTCTTGCTAAGTTTGTTCATATTCCAAAGTATTTGGAATGTGGCAGCGGCTTATTGCAGTCATGAAACTACAAGCAAAGCAACGATAGCCGTTACTCATTTCGGTCATCATCTTTTAGATAACTCAAAAGATCAGGTAAGTTCTTTCACCGTGGTTGAAGATAATCTTGATTTATCACAACCGTTGAATCTGCAAGATCATCATGATCATTTGCCAACATGTTTTCATGTGGCTGTCATCGCAGGGCAACAGCAGCTGAATGAACCTGTTTTACGAATGCATGAATTAGAACAAAAATATCACTGGTCAAATGATTACCAGTCTCCTTATTTGTCTGGATTAAACCGACCTCCTGTACTCACCCCGCTTTTGGTGGGATAGCCAAAAAGCCCACCAGAAATAGATCTATTTCAAAGGGTTCTTCTATGCTTGATGATGCACATAAAAAATGTAAAGCACTCTTATGAATGGAGGTCTCAATATCACATTCGAATATTTATTCTGATGTCATGTTGATCGGTACATTTGCGTCAAAGTTTTGTAAATCACGATTGAGTAAAAGTCTTCTGATCAAGACCTGCTGATTATGAGTAGACCCTAAGCGAATAATTTTTATTCATTTTATTTGGGTGTGAATTTATCCACCCAATGAATTGCAATATATAAATCAGGTGAGTGTTATGTCTATTAAATTAAATACAACGTTATGTTTTATGATTTTATTTCTTTCAGCGAGTTTCGCGAATGCTGATGGAGGTTTGATTTTCTTAGAAAAAAATCTACAGTCTCAGCAAGAAATGAAAGCAAATGTCGAACATGACATTAAGCACAGCAACACCAAGCATAAGTGTAAATCATCGGGTTAATTTTTTAGGGGACTGCTCGGCAAGTGAGCAGTCCCCGACTGTCAAAATGTATTGATTAGTTTTTGTGAATCTTGCGTTTTTAAAAAGATTTTAGTGCTGAATGGAGAGATGTAATTTTATTACATCAAACTTCCTTGCTATAGTCCAGTTGTGCAATTTTTGACTAAAGAGAAAAATTTGCGTCGTTCCAGTATTTTCGTGACCGTCTTGCTAAGTTTGTTCATATTCCAAAGTCTTTGGAATGTGGCAGCGGCTTATTGCGCCCATGAAAACACCAATCAGCAATCAACTTTCTCAAGTCATTTTGGGCATCATGTCCCTGATGCTATTGAAGCAGCAACGACTCAGGTTCAAACTTCCAAATTAGATACAACTGATTTGCCTATGCCTGTGAGTTTGCAAGATCATCACGATCATTTGCCGTCTTGCTTTCATGTGGTTACATCTGAAGTCCAGCAACAGTTTGATCAACCCATGTTGCGGACGCAAAAATTAAAACAAAAATATCATTGGTCGAATTCGTATCAGTCTCCGTATCTATCCAGTCTCAATCCGCCGCCTGTTCTGACCCCGCTATTGGTGGGGTAGCCGAAAAATAGCCCACCGCAACCTTATTATTTGCGGGGCTTAACATGTCTTTAAGTTTAAATCAGCGTACCCATACGCTAAAAAATTCTGTCCATTCATCACCATTCAAGTGGTCGATATTGGGGATTGCGCTCTCGACTGTGGTTTTCGGGCAATCCATCTCAGCGAAATCTGTACTCGATGTCAATCAGGCATCAGCAAGTTCAAGTGCTGTGAAGCAAAATTCTAATTTTGAAAAAATTTTGCAGCAGGTTCGTGCTTATCAAAACAATCAGTCAAGCTGGCAAACACAGCAACAGATGGCGAGTGTGCAGCTAAAACAAAGTGCTTTGTGGGCAAATCCGAGTATTTCGATTGAGCAAACAGGCTTTCAAAATGATCAAGACCGAGAGTTGTCCATTGGTATTTCACAGCCTTTAGATTTATTTGGTCAGCGTAAAGCGGCGCAAAAAGTGGCTAAGCTTTCCGCCAATCAAGTTGACTTGGAACAGCAACGCTACGACGCTGAGCTCGAATTGATCGTGCAATTTGTTTGGGCACAAGTGGCTTTATTACAACTCGAAAAATCAGTGATTGCTGAGCAATTACAAGTCAGTCAGCAAAACTTGGATGCCACTCAAAGACGTTATCAGGCAGGCAGCATTGCCCAAGTCGATGTTGAGCGGGTTCGTATCGCACATTTGGAAAATCAGCGGCTCTTTCAACAAGCGGATTTACAACTGCAACTGGCACAAAAGCAATTGGCGAGCCTTGCAGGAGAAAGCGTAAATCAATTTTCAATTTCTGCAAGCACGACTGAATTATGGACCAAAGCAACGCAGATCAAGGCAGTGACTGAGCAAAATGAGAATTTATTTGAGCGAGGTTTGCAGTTAGAAACGCAGCGTCAACAAGCGCAAATTGACCAACTCAAAGCCAAGTCACGTCCACAGCCGATCATGACGTTTGGTGTCAATCGCACCCGTTCAGCTGATCAATATAGCGAAAACCAAATCCGTTTAGGCGTTGAAATTCCACTCAATATTTTTAACTCCCAAAAATATGGGGTTCAAATTGCACAAGCCAAACAAAGCCTTATTCAGCAGCAACAACGTACTTATCGTCAGCAGAATCAGATGGATATTGATATTCGTCTAGCTGAATTGAAGGGCTTACAAGCGCAATTTAAGCAGCTCGACGATCAGCAAATTCCACTGGCGAATCAAGTTCAGCAAAAAACCTTGCAGGGCTTTCGTTTAGGCAAGTTTTCAGTCACCGATGTGCAACAAGCCACCATGCAGCTACAGGATGTGCGTTTACGTAAAGTGCAATTGCTAAAGCAAGCATGGCAACTCAGTACCGAACTGCAAAGTGCGCGTATGGGGCTTTCAACCGAACAAATCACCGCCAAAGATGCCTTGATGCAACTGAATCAGCGTATATGGCAACAAAGTAATGCTTTCCCAAACCAAGCTGGAGAATAACGAGATGAAGATTAAAGCAAAAATGCGTTCTCAATGGGTTTGGATTGCCATTATTGTCATTGTAACGATGCTTGTGGCTGCCGTGTTGTTGTGGAGTGGTCAGCGCAAAAGCAGCGAAAGCGCGGAACATGGCGAACAAGGGCATTCGCATCAGGAAAATGAAAAAGATCAGCATGCTGACACAGGAGAGGAGCACGAGTCAGAGGAAAGCTTAAGTCTAAGTGCCGAACAGATGCAGCAGTATAGTGTCAAGCTTGCTCAAGTCGCGCTCGGTGAAGTCAATCAAGTGCAAACTTTCCCTGCAAAACTGACGGTCAATACCGATCGTCAGGCGCACGTTTCCCCAAGTTTTGCGGGGCGAGTTGAGTCCGTATATGTGGAGTTAGGGCAACAAGTCAAACGAGGACAAGCATTGGCAAATTTGCTCGTGCCTGACTTGGTTGACCAACAAGCCAATCTGCAAATTGCGCAAACCAACTTAGACTTGGCAAAACAAGATTATGAGCGTGAACGTAGTCTTTGGTCACAAGGTATTTCTGCCAAACAAGAATATCAACGCGCCTATAACGCCTATCGCCAAGCCCAAATCCAAGTACAAGCAGCGCGCTCACGTTTAACTGCATTTGGAGCAGCTTCAGGATCAAATGGACGCTATCGCTTAACAGCACCGATCAGTGGTGTGATCAGCAATAAAGATATTGTGATTGGTGAAAATGTTCAGCTTGCAGATCAACTATTTACCATTGATCAATTAGACCAACTTTGGCTGGAGTTTGTATTGCCGACCATGGTCAATATCAATGTACAGCCGAATCAGCAAATTCGTTTTAAATCGCTGCAAACAGGCAATCAATTTAATGCGCAAGTCCAGAGCTTGACCTCTGAAGCAGATGCACAAACTGGTCGCTTACAAGTACGTGCCAAAGTTTTATCCAACGCGGCTGAGCTACGTCCAAACTTGATGGTCAATGTTGAATTACAAGCAGGTTCACAGCCATCAGTGATGCGAGTCAGTGCCGAAGCGATTCAACAGATTGAAGGCAAAGATGTGGTTTTTGTAGCGAAGTCGAATCCGAAAAAAGGTTTCGATTTTAATGCAGTTCCAGTACAGATCGGACAGCGTAGCCAAGATGGGCAATGGGTTGAAATTACTCAGGGTCTAACAGCAGGTCAGTCTTATGTCGCAGTCGGCAGTTTCTTGTTGAAGTCTGAACTTGAAAAAGGAGAGGCTGAGCATGGACACTAATTCTTCTCAATTGCCAAAACCTGAAGGCTTATTTGATCGCCTGATTCAGTTTGCGATTAAAAATGCCATTTGGGTCATACTGTTTGTGATGACATGGATTGCAGTAGGTGTGTGGAGTTATCAGAAACTACCGATTGATGCCGTTCCTGATATTACTAATACGCAGGTACAGATTAATACCCAAGCCAATGGCTATACCGCTTTAGAAGTTGAACAGCGAATTACCTATCCGATTGAAACTGCAATGGCAGGGATACCTGACCTAGAACAAACCCGTTCGATTTCGCGTTATGGTTTATCGCAAGTCACCATTATTTTCAAAGATGGCACTGATATTTATTGGGCCAGACAGTTGATCAATCAACGTTTGCAAGAAGCTGATGGACAATTGCCTGATGCGGTTGATCCTGTGATGTCTCCTGTTTCGACTGGTTTAGGCGAAATATATCAGTGGGTAGTCAAAGCCAAAGCTGGTGCGAAAAAAGAGGATGGTACGCCTTATAGCGCAATGGATTTACGTGAAATCCAAGACTGGATCGTGCGTCCACAATTGCAGCGCGTCAAAGGTGTTGCTGAAATCAACAGTATTGGGGGGTACAACAAAACCTATATTGTTTCGCCTGACTTAAAACGCCTACAACAGTTACAGATTTCACTCACTGAATTTCAAACCGCATTGCAGGAGAATAATGAAAACCGTGGCGCAGGTTTCATTGAGGAGAACGGTCAACAATTAACGGTTCGCGTGCCGGGTATGTTGAGTACCATCGAAGATATCCAGAACATCACTGTCAGTATCAAAAATGGTTCACCGATTCGTGTGTCAGATGTTGCAACGGTTGCAATCGGGCATGACTTACGTACTGGTGCAGCAACCTATAATGGTGAAGAGACTGTTCTCGGCATCGCCATGATGATGATGGGCGAAAACAGTCGTACAGTTGCTCAAGCGGTGGATGCAAAAATCCAAGAAATTCAATCGACGCTCCCGAAAGGTGTAGAAATTGAAACGGTGTATGATCGAACGACGTTGGTCAACAAAGCCATCAAAACGGTGCAGAAGAATTTAGTTGAAGGCGCGATCTTGGTGATCGTGATTTTATTTATTTTCTTAGGTAATTTTCGTGCGGCTTTAATCACAGCCTGCGTGATTCCACTTTCCATGCTGTTCACATTGACGGGCATGGCACAGCAGAATATCAGTGCCAACTTGATGAGTTTGGGCGCATTGGACTTCGGGATCATTGTCGATGGTGCGGTGGTGATTGTTGAAAACTGTATTCGACGGCTTGCAGAGGCACAGCATCATGCGGGGCGATTACTCACCCGACAAGAACGCTTTAAAGAAGTCTTTCTTGCAGCAAAACAAGCACGTAAACCGTTATTGTTTGGGCAAGCCATCATTATGGTGGTGTATTTACCGATTTTTGCACTGACAGGTGTAGAAGCGAAAATGTTCCATCCGATGGCGATGACGGTGGTGATGGCATTACTGGGTGCAATGATTCTATCGGTGACTTTTGTACCTGCCGCGGTTGCCTTATTCATTACGGGTGAGGTCAAGGAAAAAGAATCACGTTGGATGCAGACTTTAAAAGGGAAGTATCAACAGATCTTAGATTGGGCTTATCAATTCAAAATGGTGGTTGTGACATTTGCTATCAGTATCTTGGTCTTGACTGGGGTGTTAATCACTCAAATCGGCAGTGAATTTGCCCCACAACTGAGTGAAGGTGATTTTGCAGTACAACAAATGCGGTCGCCAAGTACAGGTTTAGAACAGTCTTTAAGGATGCAGGAAAATACTGAAAAGCTGATTCTGAAAAACTTTCCAGAGGTGAAGGCGGTATTTGCTCGTACAGGTACGGCTGAAGTCGCGACCGATGTCATGCCACCCAATATTTCTGATGCAGTTATTTTATTGAAACCTAAAGATCAATGGAAAAATCCAAAAGAAAGCATTGATGCGTTGCGTACCCGTATGCAAGCATTCTTAGAAACCATCCCAGGTAATAACAGTGAGTTTTCTCAACCGATTGAATTGCGTTTTAATGAGTTAATTTCAGGAATACGCAGTGATGTGGGAATTAAAGTATTTGGCGATGATATGAATGTGCTCGATACACAAGCACAAGCGATTGCTCAAAAAGTACAAAAGATTTCAGGTGCGACAGCAGTCAAAGTTGAACAGACCAGTGGTTTGCCTGTATTAAATGTGGATATTAACAATGCGCTTGCGGCGCAATATGGTTTGTCGGTGAAAACTATTCAAGATGTGGTTGCGGCCAGTGTCGGTGGTCAAAATGTCGGTCAGATTTTACAGGGCGACCGTCGTTTTGATTTTGAAATTCGTCTACCTGACGATCAACGCACCGCACAAAACTTGGCGCAGCTCCCGATCCAATTACCCAATGGTGGTCTGATTCAATTACAAGATGTCGCTAAAGTCGAAACCATCTCAGGCATGAGCCAAGTTGGGCGTGAAAATGGTAAACGTCGTGTCATTGTGACGGCAAATGTAGAAGGACGTGACCTTGGTTCATTTGTGCAAGAGTTGCAAACGACCCTGAAGCAGCAACCTTTACCCGCAGGCTATTGGTTGGAATATGGTGGGCAGTTTGAAAACTTGGCATCTGCGGCAGCACGTATGCAGATCGTGATTCCACTGGCATTGATTGCGATTTTTACTTTATTGATGGCGGTATTCCACAACTTTAAAGAAAGCTTGCTGGTATTTAGTGGCGTGCCATTTGCCTTGTCTGGTGGACTGGTTGCGCTGTGGTTACGAGATATTCCATTGTCGATGTCTGCGGGTGTGGGCTTTATTGCACTTTCAGGTGTTGCGGTATTGAATGGTTTGGTGATGCTGAGTTTTATCAAAGAACTACGTGATCAATTCGATCTGCATATCGCCACATGGCAAGGTGCAGTCTTGCGTTTGCGTCCTGTTTTGATGACGGCTTTTGTGGCATCACTGGGCTTTATTCCGATGGCGATCGCGACTGGAACTGGTGCAGAGGTACAGCGTCCATTGGCAACAGTGGTGATTGGTGGGATTATTTCATCGACTTTACTGACTTTGGTGATCTTGCCTGTAGTGTATCGCTGGATGAATGAGAGGGATTGTTGACCCTTGTATTTCATGGTGGAGTCTTACTGTGATGAGCTTGATCTCATCCGTTAACTCCGTTACTTTTTTAAAAAAGTAACCAAAAACTTTGTCATCCACAAAACCTGTTCACTTTCTGCATTTCATAAACAGCGTCGCAGAAACGGTATATAGCGGATACCACGCAGGTTGTGGATGACGTCTAGCACGAGTAAATGATAGTGAAAATAGGCAGTTTTTGTTTTTCACGCAAATGAGGAGTCCAACATGAGTGGACATCAAGGTCATGACCATAGTCATGCAGCGGTGACTGAAGGCAATGTCAAAAAATTGACGATTGCATTGGTGCTCACATCGACATTTTTAGTCGTCGAGGTTATCGCGGGTTTAATGACCCAAAGTTTGGCATTACTCTCCGATGCGGCACATATGTTTACCGATGCAGCTGCACTTGCGATTGCATTGGCGGCTATTCAAATTTCCAAGCGACCAGCGGATAACAAGCGTACTTTTGGTTATCAACGTTTCGAAATTTTGGCGGCATTATTTAATGCTTCTATGCTGTTCTTTGTGGCGATGTACATTTTGTATGAAGCGTATCAACGCGTTACCCAACCCCCAGAAATTCACAGCGTGGGTATGCTGATTGTAGCAACACTGGGTTTGGTGATTAATCTGATTTCAATGAAGATGCTGATGTCCAGCGCTTCAGAAAGCTTGAACATCAAAGGTGCATACCTAGAAGTGCTTAGTGATGCTTTGGGTTCCGTTGGTGTGATCATTGGTGCGATCGTGATTTATTACACCAATTGGTATTGGGTAGATACGATTATTGCGGTCGCCATTGGTTTTTGGGTATTACCAAGAACGTGGATCTTATTAAAGCAGAGTATCAATATTCTATTGGAAGGCGTGCCAGACGAAGTTGATATTGAAAAGTTAAGAAATGACTTATTAGCGCTGGAGGGTGTTGAGAGTATTCATCAATTGAAAGTTTGGGCGATTAGCTCGAGGAATATTCATTTAACTGTACATTTGTTTGCGCCGAATGCGGATCGGAAACGACTTCATCTCGCCGCAACAGAAATGTTGGCGCACCAACATGATATTGCCGAAGTGACCTTACAGATTGAAGATGATGCTGAGATGAATTGTCAGCATACCCATCAACATGCTGAACCAGTAAAGCAAGATCCGCCACATCAGCATTAAGCTGATGTGGAGGTGCGAGATTTTATGATCGGTGTATTAATTTTGCCATTCGTGATTGCAGTCACGGCATTTCCAATGTTTTTGTGCCTGCATAAAGGCTTGCATTGAAATTTTGAAATCGGGTAGATCACGCCAAAATAAGCCACCTGCAATCACACAGACAGCAAATACAACAACAGTTGCAATTTGTAGACCTTGACCTGCGCCATTGCCAAAAAGCCACAGTGCAATGCTAATCAGCACCAAAATTAATAAAATAAAAATTGCTGGAACAAGTAGCACCAAACTCTTCGGTACATTTGGACGAGGGCTATTTGCACCTTGACTGACAGGCATCACTTTTACGCTTTGGCATTTAGGGCAACGGTATTGCATAGATTTTTCCTATTCTGTTTTGGCTATTTTAGCGAAAAAAGCACAAAAGCTAAAACCGAGAATGGCGTAAATTCAAAAATTTACACGATTGCAGCGCATATTGGGGCTGAGCATCGTGGTAGCGCATAAGTTTAAACTCGGCATGCATCTCGTCTAAAGCTATTCGCTAAAGTATTCACAGTCATGATAAGTTGAACGAAGAATTGAGCGAATAATACGCAAGGAAATACATGCTTCCTACTAAAATTTTAAAATTGCGTTTAGCACGGATTGCAAAAGCCAAGGGGCATCTGTCCACACAAGATAAATTGATGTTGGTCAGTATGGAAAGTCCAGACCTTAGCGCCAATTTCTTTTTGCGTTTATTTAAAGTCTCTTTACCGAAGCAATGGAAATTCAAGCATGAGACAGATGAAGATATTCTCTATACAACTCAGTTGATTCGACTGATTGAAGATGAATTGATCCTAGCGTATGAGTTTCATGCACGGAAATATGCTTGGTATGAGCAATGTGTGGCGTACCAACTGAACTATGTTGTTAAACAGCCGACAGCGCAGCAAATCAATGTATATGTACGTCAGCTCGAACTATGTCTAGATCAACAGCCTAAAATTGATTTACTCAGTTATATTCAACAGCACGATCCGAGTGCGGCACATGCTATTGCTTTGGCAAAAGCCTATGCTGGTGCAGCACAATACAGTCAAGCAATCACACACTATGAATGGGCAGCGCAGCAATCACCACAACGCAATGAAGTTGCTTTTTTTGCTTATATTGATTGTTTACTGCATCGTGATGAGCCTGACTATCAGCTGCATGTCAGTGATGTTGAGTATGCCATTGCTTTACTGTGTCGATACAGCAAAGCAATTGATCAGAAAGCCTATTTGAAAATCTTGTACCGCGCCGTGAGCACTTTACTTCCAGCGGCAATTTTGCAAACACGAGGATCAGAAACCAATATTTTGATGGATGTTGGTCGTGGTTTAAATTCACTGGGCAAATCGTTAGGTGGGATACTGGGAGGACGTGAGTTCCAAATTCCTTATAGCAAAGAGGTGATTGCCAGCGCACCCCAATTATTAACCGATTCTCGTGTGCTAGAAAGTATCGCGCAGTCGAGTTCGATGCAACATGCTTTGCAACGCAAATTGATGCAGACTAAAGATCGAGTTGAACAGCAAAGCACCGAATCGCTACTGGAGAATTTGTGGCGATCTATTCAAAAAGATGCTGACACTTTTTTAACTTTGCTGATAGATCAAGAACAGCATGGGCAACTCATACATCTGCTTACTCAACCCATCTTGGTAGATAGGAAAAAATTAGATTTAGGGGCAATTCATACGATTTTGGAGCATGGTCTCCTTCATTACTTAGGTGATATTCGTCTGGATAAACAGCATGCTGAGCGAAATAGTTTGTATCAACAACGTGATGTTGTTTTTGCTGAAATGACGGCATTGGCGCTGTGGTTCCAGCAAGACGTACTTAAAAGTTATTTGCAGCAACAAAGTCATCAATTACAGCAAGTCAAAAAACTGTCGTGCGGTCAATTCGATGAGATTGCACTATCCAGCGGTTTATTTGCCTATCAATTTGAAATACAAAAACGTGCGCAAGATTTATCGGATTGGTTGCAACAGAAATTAGAGAAAGGCAATGATTTTGACAAGATGCAAGCGGCATGGGTCACGCTACGCGAGCTGGTTCATTTTGATCGTGATGAGGGGCAAGAGAAAATAAATCAGATTCAGCAAAGCTTAGACCAGTACAAAACGATGCGTTTAAATCAAATCTTATTGCGTCCAGATCGAAGTGATATACCCAAGCAAAAACAAGATGAAAAGTAACTGGTTTTGAGTGTAAATTAATCAGATGTACGCATCGAAAATTTGAGGATATGCAACAAAAATACGCAAATCGCGCTGCGTTGCATGCTAATCTAGAAAAAACGTTCGACCAGTTCGGAAAGTGGATTATAGCTCATAAGCAGTGAGCCAATAAGTAAGAAAGGGAAGAGGGAGAGCATCTTGAATCAACAAGATGATAAAAAGGCAATGTTCGATATCATGCCAGCAGATACAGCATCTGATAATAAACCATCATTATCTCGTCGGCTCATCAATAAAACATTGCAACATGCACAAGATGCGGTTGAGTTTGCCAGTGATACTTCTCGTAATATTGCGGGTGTGGCAGATGCGGCATTAGATGCCTTAGATCATGTTACCCATCATACCAAGCGCGGTGTCGAGGGGGTGCGGAACTCTGTGCGAGATATTGTCACAGAAACCAGTGAAGCTGCACGTCAAGTGGCGCTCAGTATGGCCAGAGCCTCTTTGGGGAAGAGCAGCTTAACTTTGTATTTGCCGGAAATGTTGCTCAATAATCAGATAAGAAAACGGATAGATCGTACTGAAATTGATGACATTAAAGTTGAATGTGGCAATGATCGTTTTCATATCGAATTAGACGGACACTATCGCCGTTTTCTTTATCGTCTTTCATTAGAATTTAATGTCTTAGAATGTCGTATTGGACAGGAAAAATATTTACGTCTGCGTCAGGTAGATGAACATTTAGACCTTCAGGTCCGTCATGGCGGAACTTTGACCAATTGGGCGGCGCGTCGAGTGGGCAGTGTCAGTTTTGACGTGATTAATTCTTTGCCTATCCCTTTCTTGATTAATCATTTGATTCGGGATGTACCGGGTATTCAAAAAGAAGGGCATCGTATTTGGTATATTGACCTTGAGGAAGCAGGTTTTATTGATTTTATTAATAACCGCTCTTGGATGGTCGATAAGCTGTTAAGTTTAACTGATTTTAGTATTCTGCCTGGTTTAAATATTTTGCAAGAAAGCCGAGAGTTGGTTCAACAGTTGGTTGATCAATTTGAGATTCGAGGCCTGCGTGTACAATCTGGACGTTTAGAGGTTCAGGTTGGTATTGGGTGAAATGTAGAGGCGAACTGTGTTCGCCTTTAAATTATATCCGTGCATAAAAAAAGCCACTGTCAATGCAGTGGCTTTTTTAGAATTTGGCGTCCCTACGGGGATTCGAACCCCGGTTACCGCCGTGAAAGGGCGATGTCCTAGGCCTCTAGACGATAGGGACTTATATTGAGGCATACATCTGAAACATTAATGGCGTCCCTACGGGGATTCGAACCCCGGTTACCGCCGTGAAAGGGCGATGTCCTAGGCCTCTAGACGATAGGGACGTTTCAGAGGTGGGCGTATATTAGGTTGAATTAGATAATGTGTCAAACGCTTTTCAGGCTAAAAGCTAAAAAAAGCGAACAAGTGGATAAAATTACATCAAAATCAAAAAAATGCAGCTTGGGCAAGCTAAAACGATTGAAGTTTTAGCGAACGCAAGTGCATTTTCTCTGAAATTTATTTATTTGCGGTCACGATAAAAGACATAGTGACTTAAGTAACATGCCGCGATAAAGACTAAACAGACGATGAGACCTGCGTGCATTTCGGGATCTGCGGCCATACTTAAGCCTGTAATAAAGCAGAACACAAATCCTAAGATTGGCACGATAGGATACAGTGGCGCAGCAAATTTCAAATCCTTTGCAGTATAGCCAGCTTTATACCATTGACGTCTAAAGTTGAATTGGCTCAAGCAAATACTCATCCACACGATCACCATGGTGAACGCAGCCACACCTAGCAAATTCTTAAAGATGGTTTCTGGGGCAAAATGCTCAGATAACAGTCCAGGAATTGCACCAAACATCGTCACTACAAGCGCAATAATTGGCGTGCCACTCTTTGAAAGTCGAGAGAAAAGACTTGGAAGTTGGCGTTGATCAGACAGTGACCACATCATTCGAGAGGCGGCATATAGGCCTGAGTTCGCAGCAGAAAGTAACGCCGTAATGATTACAAAGCGGATGATGTCATCTGCATAAGGAATACCAATGTAATTAAACACTGTGACAAAAGGACTGCTACTGACACCTTCACCGCCTAAACCTGCGATTTCGAAAGGCAATAAAGCACTGATGACAATGATGGTTCCAACAAAGAAAATCAGCAAGCGCCAAATGGCGGCATTAATGGCTTTCGGCACGTTCACTGCTGGGTCTTTGGTTTCACCTGCGGCAACACCAATCAACTCAGTTCCAGAGAAGGCAAAGTTTACAATCAGCATGGTGGTAAAAATTGGAATCAAACCTTGAGGGAACCAGCCATGCGTGGTCAAGTTGTGGAACAATGGTGCTGATTCAGTACCCTCAAAAGGAATGAGGCCAAAAATCGCCAGTAAACCAAGCAAAATAAACACGATAACGGTTACGACTTTCACCAATGCCAGCCAAAATTCAGACTCAGCAAAAATACGTGTGGAGCTTAAATTGAGAGCAAAAATGGTGAGAGCAAAAATAATGGTCCAAATCCACATCGAGATATGGGGAAACCATTCCTGCATCAATAAGGCTGCTGCGGTAAACTCGGTTCCCAGTGTGGCAGTCCATGTGAGCCAATAGACCCAAGAGATCATGTATCCTGTGCCTGGACCAATGTATTTTTGCGCGTATGCACCAAAAGCGCCTGCCACAGGCATGTGTACAGCGAGCTCACCGAGACATAGCATCACCATATAAGCGATCAAACCACCGAGGATATAGGCGATAATTGCGCCTACAGGGCCAGTTTGAGCAATAACTTCGCCAGAACCTAGAAATAAACCTGTACCGATTGCACCACCGAGAGAGAGCATCACTAAATGACGCGTACTCATAGCACGTTTTAATGTTTTTGGTGCATTTGGGTCTTGATGGGTATTTGAGTTGGAAGATTGCATACGACAATTTGTCCAAGCATAGAGAAGCGGCTATTTTATGGAAAAATCGAAAATGTGCAATCTGATTTAATGGAAAGATTGTGAGAAAAATATAATTATTAGATAAACAGAATATGGCGTCCCTACGGGGATTCGAACCCCGGTTACCGCCGTGAAAGGGCGATGTCCTAGGCCTCTAGACGATAGGGACAGATGAGGCATTTGTGTGCAACAAAATATTGCAAACTTTTAAACTGAGCTTGCCTGCGCACAGCGTAGCTGTTTGCTTAAATTTTAAGGAAAAGTTTTACTTTTCTAATCTTAAAATTTGGTGGAGCCAAGCGGGATCGAACCGCTGACCTCTACAATGCCATTGTAGCGCTCTACCAACTGAGCTATGGCCCCAGTTTGTGTGAGGCAATATTAGGAGGATTGCACTCACACGTCAATGATTATGTTGGATTAACTCTCACTATTTGCATCATTTTTCGGCAATTTTAGCGATTCATTTAACTTTTCCCACACTTTCAGTTCTTTCTTGCTTGGCGAACCCACAATTTCCAAAGCATGGCGTAAACGCGCAAAGGTTAAATCAGGACCAATCGTCACCATTGCTTGCATCACAGGGGTTGAGCTGGTTGAACCCGCAATCGCAATAAAAAAGGCAGGCATAAAGTCACGCAATTTAATTTCCATTTGATTTGCCAAGTCCATCAGTGTTTGGCTCACCGTGTCATTGTTCCATGTGAATTGGCTTTCTAAGCGCCAAATCGCGAACTGTAAGCTTTGACGAACTTGTTCTTCAGTCAACTTTTTGCTTTCAAATTGTTCTTTGCTGATTTGTGGCATGTGATTGAAGTAAAAACCTGCCCAATTCACAGCTTCTGACAACAAGTTGATTCGCGGTTGAATCGCAGCAGCAATCTCTTCTAAAGTCTTTGGATCATTTTTCCATGTGAGTAAACGTTCTAACAATTGTGCAGGTGTGAGCGCTTTAATCCATTGACCATTTAGCCAATTTAGTTTTTCAACATCAAAGATCGGGCCGCCCAGTGAAACACGTTGTACGTCAAAGTTATCCACCATGTCTTTTAAGGTGAATACTTCACGCTCGTCAGGCATCGACCAACCCATACGACCTAAATAGTTCAATAGAGCTTCAGGTAATACTCCGATATCTCGATAGTAGTTGATCGAGGTCGGATTTTTACGTTTTGAAAGTTTTGATTTATCTGGGTTGCGCAATAAAGGCATATGGCACAGCGCAGGCATGTCCCAGCCAAAATATTGATACAATAACTGGTGTTTTGGTGCAGAAGGGAGCCATTCTTCACCACGTAATACGTGGGTGATTTCCATCAAATGGTCATCTACGACGTTTGCAAGGTGATAAGTTGGCAAACCATCCGTTTTGAGAAGCACTTGCATATCGACTTGTGCCCATGGGATTTCGACTTCGCCACGTAACATATCATTGATTTTACAAATACCTTGTTCAGGTACTTTCATGCGGATGACATGTGGTTCACCTGCTGCAAGACGCTGTTGTACTTCTTCTTGTGAGAGTTTTAAACCACGGCCATCATATTTCGGCGTTTCACCACGGGCTTGTTGTTCAGCACGCATTTGATCGAGTTCTTCTGCGGTTGCGAAACAGTAGAACGCATGACCTTTTTCAATTAATTCAAGTGCATATTGCTTATAAATGCCCATACGTTCAGATTGGCGATATGGGGCATGTGGGCCACCCACATCTGGGCCTTCTGACCAATTTAAGCCTAACCAGCGTAAAGAGTCTAAAATCATTTTTTCAGATTCAGGTGTTGAACGAAGCTGATCCGTATCTTCGATACGTAAAATGAACTCACCACCGTGCTGTTGAGCAAAACATAAATTAAATAATGCAATATAGGCAGTGCCTACATGAGGAAAGCCTGTAGGAGAGGGCGCAATGCGAGTACGAACTGTCATAAGTGATCGGCGTTTAAATTAGAATTTGAACTATTATAACGAAAAAGCCTAGTCACGGTATGACTAGGCTTATTTAAACATGTGAGGAATTACATATTTAATCGTTAAGATGTATGCGGTTGGAATATGGTTTGAACGAAACGGGAAAAACGTTCGTGTTGACTAGCAAAAAAAGTTTGAGTCGGTGTTGTACGAATACTATTCAACATTTTTAATTCATCATCTGTTGCAGATAATGAGGTATTGCGTTTTTGCTGATCGAGCGCTTTAACGATCGGTGAAGTCGTCTTGTCTAGCGTTTTTAAACTGTTGTTTTCTTTAATCGCAGCTGCATGCCCAACAGATATAGAACAAGTTAAAAATAAACTTAGGCATAGTGCTTTTTTCAACTCTAATGCTCGCATTGCTCACATCCCCTTTTTGATTTCTGGTCTATCAAGACCAACCAAACAACTAATAATTTGCTTTATAGATACAATTTAAACATAAAAAATAATAAAAAAGTAGAACTGCGTCACACTTTTTACAAAAAATCTAAAATTTAGCCACGCCGTTATATATGTTTATAACAGTGTTGCTGCTTTGTACACAATACAAATTTAGCAAGCAAATGTGTAGAAAGCGTGGAGGCCCTCACTTTTCAAATGTTAGCTCACAATCTCTCTGTAAACTTATAGTGCAATAGATACATTGATGGGGTATATCTGAAAAGCAGAATAATAATCTATTTATTAATATAACCATATGATTGTAAAGCTATTTGATACTAAATATAGTGCTTATGAATGGGGTCTGATGAGGAAGAAATAAATGAAAATAGTAATAACAACATTTTTGCTGTTGAGTTTAACCAGTGTAGCCCAAGCAGCGACAGCCTTTCTAAATGTATCTTATGATCCAACGCGTGAGTTTTATCAAGAATATAATCAGGCATTTGGACAGTACTGGAAGCAAAGAACAGGTCAAGACGTTAATTTTAAACAGTCACATGGTGGGTCGGGTAAGCAAGCTCGATCCGTGATCGATGGTCTACAAGCAGATGTAGTGACTTTAGCACTTGCCAATGATATCGATGAAATAGCGAATGCTGGTTTAATCCGAAAAGATTGGCAAAAACAATTTAAAAATAATTCTGCACCCTATACTTCAACCATTGTCTTTTTAGTTCGCAAAGGCAATCCAAAGCATATTCGTGATTGGAATGACTTAACTAAAGATGGCGTTGAAATTATTACCCCAAATCCTAAAACAGGCGGTGCGCCGCGTTGGATTTATTTATCCGCTTGGGGTTATGCATTAAAACAACCCGCTGGAAATGATGCAAAAGCGCGTGAGTTGGTCAAAAAACTTTACCATAACGTCAAAGTTCTAGACTCAGGTGCACGTGGTTCTTTAACGACTTTTGCTGAACGTGGTATTGGTGATGTGCTGTTATCTTGGGAAAATGAAGCGTTATTGGCAACTCAAGGTTTGGGAAAAGATAAATTTGAAATCATTTATCCCTCTATTTCGATTTTGGCAGAGCCTTCGGTTGCAGTCGTCGATAAAACAGTAGATAAAAATGGAAATCGTCATTTAGCGCGTGGCTACTTAAACTTCCTTTATTCCCCTTTGGGACAAGAGCTTGCGGCGAAACATTACTTCCGCCCACGGCATCCGCAAGTCGCAGCAAAATATGCAGCGCAATTTCCGAAGATTCAATTGTTCAATATTAATCAGGTGTTTGGTGGATGGGAAAAAGCGCAAAAAACACATTTTGTGAATGGCGCAGTTTTTGACCAAATATATTCCCAAAAGCGATAGAATGACGTGTCGCTGCTTCGGATTACTTAAGTGCAAAAAGCAAATATGCGAGGTATTTGCTTTTTTTATTGAATGGAAAATGATAAGAAAACGGTTTTACCTATGAAAAGTTAAGAATTCTCTACAAAAAGTCGTTTGGTACTGGCATAAAACAAGGTGATAATGTGCAGTTACATTTTTAGCTGTTGATTTATCTACTATGTCGCATATTTCTGTCTTACTTCACGAAACCATTGATGGCGTTTTGGCAGGTCGCGACTCAGGTGTTTTTGTTGATGCCACCTTTGGGCGCGGCGGTCATACCAAATTATTGCTCTCAAAATTAGATCAAAATGCACGTGTTTACGGATTCGATAAAGACCCACAAGCGCTTGAAGTCGCAGCACAATTAGAACAAGAAGATCCTCGATTTAAAATTATTCATGCCAGTTTTGCAGATATACAATCTGAGCTAGCCAAGATCGGTATTACTGAAGTCGATGGCATCATGGCCGATTTAGGCGTGTCTTCACCACAGCTTGATCAAGCAGAGCGTGGTTTTAGTTTTATGAAGGATGGACCATTGGACATGCGGATGGACAATTCGCAAGGTCCGACTGCGGCAGAATGGTTGTTGAAAATTGAAGAAGAACAACTCGCCAATATTATCTATCAATACGGTGAAGAGCGTTATAGTCGCCGTATTGCCAAAGCGATTAAAGCAGCAGGTGAAATTACCACCACTGCCCAGCTTGCAGAAATTGTTAAAGTTGCCCATCCAAAATGGGAAAAGCATAAACATGCTGCAACGCGAACCTTTCAGGCGATTCGCATTGCCTTAAATAAAGAGCTGGATGATATTGAGGTATTTTTACCGCAAGCTGTAGAATTGTTGAAAGCCGAAGGTCAATTAGCCGTGATCAGTTTCCATTCTTTAGAAGATCGTCTAATTAAGCAGTTTATTCAAAAAGAATCGACTCTAGCTGAAGATCATGGTTGGGGCATGCCGCAACAACGTGTTGATACGCGACGTTTAAAGAAAGTGTCTCGTATTCGTGCGAGTGAAGCTGAAGTGAAAGAAAATCCTCGCTCTCGTAGTGCATGGTTGCGAGTTGCAGAGCGTATAGAGCAGAAAGGCAAATAATGAACAATAAAAATGATGACGAGGTTCTACCAAACAGCAAAAATGGACTGAAAAAAGTCGTTGTTTATGCTGTACTTGTTGCACTGGTGTTCACGAGCGCAATGATGGTGGTGTTTCAAGTATTTGAATATCGTCATGACTATCGTGACTTGAGTGCATATATGCGTGAAAGAGATGATTTAAATGCTGAATGGGGGCGTCTGCTTATTGAGCAGCAAACCTTTGGTGCGACGGCACAGATTGGTTCACGTGCGGTTACGCAACTCCGCATGTTCTCACCACCCGCGGCACAAACCGTTGTGATTTCTTTACCTACGACCTCGAAGCAAGATAAATAAGGCATGCTGTATGGCAGATAAGCGAAGTAAACCGATACGAAGAAAACAGCAGTCTATTTCGGCAAAACCAACACTTGCTTTGGATATGTGGCGGTTTTATTTGCTTTGGGGTGTGGTACTGCTTTGTTTCGTGGTTTTAGTGGCACGTGCATTTTATGTGCAAGTGGTCAATAAAGACTTTTTGCAAAATAAGGCCAATGCCAATATTTTACGGACTGAACGTCTAGAAGCAATGCGTGGTGTGATTAGTGATCGTCACGGTGTGCCGCTGGCAATCAGTACGCCGATTATGAAAATCGTGATTGACCCAAGAGATTATTGGGATGCCAAAAAACAATTTAATGAAATTACTGAAGAACTTAAAAAAGATCCGACCAATCGCCGCCTAAAACGTCAATTGCCCAATAAAAACTTAAACTTAGATGAATTGGCAGATGCTGTTGGAATTGACCGTAAAGTTTTAAAGCAGCAAATGAATGATCGGGCACGTTCGCGTTATTTGGTATTGCAAAAAGAAATCCCACCACAACAAGCTGATTTAATTATAAAACGCAATTTTCAGGGTGTTTATACTGAGAAAAGTTATAAGCGTTATTACCCTCAGCCTCAAGCAAATGCACAAATTATTGGTTTGACCAATAGTGAAGGTACGGGTATCGAAGGCTTAGAAATGCAGTTGAATACACGACTGGCAGGGGTTGATGGCGAACAGAAGATTATCCGCGATAAAAAAGGTAATCGCCTCAAAGTTTCGGAAGTGATCAAAGAGGTTGAATCAGGCGAAAACATTACCCTGAGTATTGATTCACGATTGCAATACATTATGTATCGCGAGTTGACTGCTGCGGGTGTTGCAAACAATGCACGCTCAGCCACAGCGATTGCTGTCGATGTCAAAACGGGTGAAATCTTGGCAATGACCAGTTGGCCATCTTATAACCCAAATGATAAGGGCGGGCTTTCAAATAAAGATGCCATGCGTAACCGTGGTGCGATTGATATGTTTGAACCAGGTTCAACCATGAAGCCATTTACTGTTGCTGCTGCATTAGAAAGTGGTCAGTACACACCGAATTCAATTATCAATACCGCACCAGGATCGATGCGTTTGGGTTGGCATACCATTCGTGATACCCATAACTATGGTGCGCTGACATTGACAGGCGTTATTGTTAAATCATCAAACGTGGGTTCAGCGAAACTTGCCTTGTCTTTGCCTAAAGATGCTTTGCCGTCCTTTTTCCGTCGTGTCGGTTTTGGTCAGCGTTCGGATGTAAGATTTCCCGGTGAGAGTGCAGGTTTACTCTATTCGGGAGATAAGCTTAACTCCTCACAACTGGGTACGATGGCATACGGTTATGGCCTGAATGCCACGATTTTACAACTTGCACAAGGTTATGCGATGTTGGCGAATCATGGTATGGAAATGCCATTGAGTTTGCATAAGCTAGAACATGCACCCGAAGGCAAACAAGTGCTTGACCCTAAAATTGCAGATCAAGTTTTAATGATGTTAGAACAAGTCACTTTACCAGGAGGAACTGCAAAACAAGCCGTAATTCCTGGTTATCGTGTTGGGGGTAAAACGGGAACAGCACATAAACTTCGCGCTGACCGTAAAGGCTATTCAAATAGTGAATATCGTGCTTTATTTGCGGGTGTGGCACCTGTGAGTGACCCTCGTTTAGCAATGATCGTTGTCGTAGAAAATCCGCAAGGCCGCTACTATGGTGGTTTGGTTGCAGCGCCTGTTTTTGCCAGAATTATGCAAGAGTCCTTACGCTTACTCAATGTCCCTTTGGATAGACCACTAGATACTTCACCCACTCCAGTGCGCAGGTAAAAAATGTCGATTTGTTTTCAACAGATATATCCGATCAACATCGATGCAGCTTGGTCTGCGCAGCCTTTTAACGGTTTTTGTTTGGATAGCCGTAAGCTTGAAGCAGGGCAAATCTTTATTGCGTTGAATAGTTTTAGTCAAGCTGAGAAAACCCGCCAATTTGCGCAAAATGCATTGGATGCAGGTGCATTGGTGGTGATTAGTGAAACTGCGCTAGGTTTAGAAAAAGAGTGGACCTGTCCAACAGTTCGTCAGTTATTGGGTGAATGGCAAAAACAATATTTGCAGCATGTTGATCCAGTATCGATTTTGCGCGGTATTGCAATCACAGGCACCAATGGCAAAACCACAATTTCTCGTTTAATCGCGGAATTGGTGAGTTCGCAAGGAAAAGGCTGTGCGGTGATGGGGACCACGGGCAATGGTATTTTGCCGAATTTGACACCCTCCAGCCACACGACTTTAGATGCATTACAATTACAAAATGCACTGCATGATTATGCCAAGCGGGGTGCAGCATTTGTTGCCTTAGAAGCCAGCTCTCATGGTTTAGAGCAAGGTCGTTTAAATGGCTGTGAGATTGAAATCGCGGTCTATAGTAATTTAAGTCGTGACCATCTGGATTATCACGGTACTTTAGAGGCTTATGCTGAAGCAAAAGCTTTGCTATTCAAATTTACCACCTTAAAAGCCGTGGTGATTAATTTAGACGATACTTATGCCACGCTCATGTTGGATGCGGCCAAGGCCAATCCATCGCAACCTAAAATCTTAACTTATTCACTGACTCAAGCAGTCGCAGATTATCATATTGCTGATTTGCACTATCGCTTGAGTGGAGCGAGTTTTACGCTGATTGCGCCAACAGGTTTGTATTCAGTTCAAAGTCCATTGCTTGGGCATTTTAATGTCGAGAATTTATTGGCAAGCTTAATCGCAGCTGAGTATGCAGGTTTTGCTTTGGCTGATTTAGTCCAGTTTGTACCACAACTCAAAGGTGCACCTGGTCGTATGCAAGTGATTCAGGATGCTGAGCGGTTATTTGTGGTCGATTATGCACATACCCCTGATGCTTTGATTCAGGTGCTGACGACTTTAAAGCGCCATGTCACGGGTCAACTTTGGGCAGTATTTGGTTGTGGCGGTGATCGTGATCGTGGTAAACGTCCATTGATGACACAAGCGGCACTTGATCATGCCAATCCAGTGGTTTTGACTTCAGATAATCCACGGACTGAAAACCCTGAACAGATTTTTGCGGATATGAAGCAAGAGATTGATTTTGCTGCGCATAGGATCCATGAAATCCATGATCGCCGTGAAGCGATTAGATTTGTGGTTGAACATGCACAAGCAGGAGATATTGTGGTGATCGCAGGAAAGGGACATGAAAACTATCAGGAAGTTGATGGCGTTCGTCATTGGTTTGATGATGTAGTAGAGGTGCAATCAGCACTTACTGCACAGCCACATTCGGTACACTCAGCTTATCCTGCGCAATAGAGTCAAAAGGTAAATAACAAGTATGCACACCTCAACCACCAGTACAGTTCCATTAGAACCTTGGACAGCAGAACAATTACAACAAGCGACACAGGGTGAGTGGTATAACGCAAAATCTCCACAAGGAGAAATCAAGCGAATTTTGACGGACTCTCGTCATGCCGAAGCAGGTGATGCTTTTCTTGCCTTGAAAGGTGAGCGTTTCGATGCACATGATTTTGTCGCGCAAGTTGCATCGCAGGGATGTCAAATGGCGATTGTTGAACGTCCAGTTGATGCTGATATTGTGCAGCTTGTGGTCAAAGATACGCGCTTGGCTTTGGGGCATTTGGGGGCTTATCGTCGTCAACAGAATCCACAACTTAAAGTGATTGCATTGACGGGCAGTAGTGGTAAAACCACAACTAAGGAAATGTTGGGAAGCATTCTGTCTCGTTTAGCACCGACGTTGATTACCCGAGGTAACCTCAATAACGATTTAGGGGTGCCGATGATGTTGCTTGAATTACGTCAAGAACATCGCTACGCCGTGATGGAGCTTGGGGCGAGTCATCAAGGTGAGATTGATTACACCTCAAATCTAGTGCAACCGCATGTGGCTGGCATTCTAAATATTGGAACAGCGCACTTAGGTGAGTTTGGTGGGCGAGGGGGTATTTGTCGCGCCAAGTCAGAAATTTATGCGCACATTTTGCCTGAAGGCACTGCGATCGTTCCTGCAAAGGATGATTATGCGGCAAGCATTCGTGAGTGTGCTCAAAAGCATCCAATTTTAAGTTTTGGTGAAGGTGGAGATATCTTTGTCACTGAGGTTGAACTTCACCCTCAATTTTCACAGTTTCGTTTGCATACACCGCAAGGTGTCCGCGCTGTGAATCTGCCCTTTGCAGGTGTGCATAATGTGGAAAATGCAGCAGCAGCCACCGCATTTGCCTTGGCGATTGGGATTGACCTCGATGATATTGTGCATGGCTTAGAACAGGCACAAGGTGCAAAAGGTCGTTTGAACTTTATTCAACATCAACAGCACCTATTTATTGATGATACTTATAATGCCAATCCAACCTCAATGCGTGCAGCTGCGAATGTCCTATTGCAGCAGCAAGGTTTGAAAGTCATGGTCATGGGCGACATTGGCGAGCTTGGAGAATCAAGTTGGCAAGAACACCATGACTTAGGCCGAGATTTAGCGGATTTGCCTTTAGATGCATTGGTTGTGGTCGGAGAGTTTGCTGAAGCAGCACAGCAGGGCTCAGCGCATGCCAAAACATTACATGCATTTGCCACACAAGCAGAGGCGCTACCGTTTTTAATTAATTTAGTGCAAAGACATCAACCCCAGTCGATGAGTTTCCTCTTCAAAGGGTCCCGTTTCACCCACATGGAAACGTTGATGGCTGATTTGATGGAGAAAATTTAAATGTTGTTATGGTTATTTGAACAATTGGCGGGGTATAACAGCTCGTTCCAAGTTGTTCGTTATTTAACATTGCGTTCATTATTGAGTCTACTGACCGCGTTGGCAATTGGATTGGTTTTAGGGCCGATCATGATTCGCAAATTACAAGCATTAAAATATGGTCAAGCGGTGAGTTCTTTTGCACCTGAAAATCATGCCAAGAAGATGGGAACGCCGACCATGGGCGGGATTCTTATTCTGCTCTCTATTGGTATTAGTACCCTGTTGTGGGCAGACTTATCAAACCCTTACGTATGGATTGTTTTGGGGGTTATGGTGGTGTTTGGCGCAGTCGGTTGGGCCGATGACTGGATTAAAGTCCGTTATAAAGACAATGCGGGTTTACCTGCACGGAAAAAGTTTTTTTGGACTTCGGTTGCTTCCTTAGGTGCTGGTGTTGCTTTATATGTGATTGCCAAACAACAAGATAGTGCTTTGCATACCGCGAATATGCTGGATTTATTGATTCCATTCTTTAAGAATCTTTCCATTCCACTTTCAGCAGTTCCACTCGGTTTAGCGTTCATAGCCTTTACTTACTTGGTGATCAATGGCGCATCTAACGCAGTCAATCTAACCGATGGTTTGGATGGCTTGGCGATTATGCCGATTGTGATGGTCGCAGCAGGTTTGGGCGTATTTGCTTATTTGTCTGGGGATATTCGTTTTGCCAATTATCTACATATTCCTTATGTGAAATATACCTCTGAGCTTGTGGTGATCTGTTCTGCAATGATCGGCGCTGGTTTGGCTTTCCTTTGGTACAATGCACACCCTGCTCAAGTATTTATGGGTGATGTTGGTGCTTTGGCATTGGGTGCGATGCTCGGTACGATTGCAGTCATGGTCAGACAGGAAATTGTATTTGCGATTATGGGGGGCGTATTTGTTATGGAAGCCATCTCGGTATTCTTGCAGATTGGCTCATTGCGGATGCGAAATAAACGAGTATTCCTAATGGCGCCTTTACATCATCATTATGAAAAACAAGGTTGGAAGGAAACCCAAGTGGTGATTCGCTTCTGGATTATTACGATTTTCTTGGTGGTTTTAGGGTTAATGACGTTAAAATTACGTTAAGCCACGATTCAAAAAAAAGCTGGTGAATACCAGCTTTTTTTATGCTTGGAGAAAAATAGATGAATTTGTTGATGTGTCCCGTTTGTCGCCAATCATTAAATTTGGTTGAAAATGCATGGCGATGTGATAACGGACATCATTATGATGTGGCGAAACAAGGCTATGTAAATCTGCATGTGGTGCAGCATAAGCATAGTAAAACGCCAGGGGATACGGCAGAGTCGGTGTTGGCACGCCGAGCGTTCTTGCAAGCAGGTTTTTATCAGCCCTTACAACAAGCTGTGGTTGAATTACTACAACAGTTAAAACCAAAAGCGATTTTGGATATTGGTTGTGGCGAAGGCTACTATACCAGTGCTATGCAGCGTTATAGCGAATACTGCATCGGTGTGGATATTGCCAAAACAGCAGTACAACGTGCGGCAAAATTAAATTCTGATGTGACTTGGGTGGTGGGTACGGGGGCAACCTTACCTGTACGAGATCATTCGATTGATGTCTGTAGCAGTTTATTTAGTCCGATTCCGCAAAATGAAATCGTACGGGTGCTGAGTGATCAAGGTTATTTGATTGTGGTTACACCTGCACCTAAGCATCTATTCGCATTGCGTGAAGCGTTGTTCGAGCAGGTCAATTTGCATGAACCACAGAAGTTTATTGAACAGCTTGAGTCTCAATTTGAGCTGAAACAGCAACGAATTATTGAAACAACAATGCAGTTAGATCAGCTCGCGCTCAGCAACTTAATTGCGATGACGCCCTATGCGTATAAAGCCAATCCAGAGCGGCGTAAAACACTTGAGCAGCAACAGCAGTTTACTGTCAGCGCCGCCTTTCAAATTTATCTATTTCAGAAAAACAAACAGCCATCAATTTGATGGCTGTTTAGGCTTTTATGATGGATTATTGGATTTGATTAATTAAATTTTCAATCCCATCACGTTCTCTTTGGGCGTTTGAGTTTTGAGGGTTTGAACCCATCGTCGGTGGTTGTTTTCTCTCAGGTGTGATGGTGTGTTCACCGTTTGATGTCGTACCCGATAAGTCTGAAAAATCACTTTGCGCTGAGCGTGTAGGTGCGGCAGGTGCAGGACGGTAAAGTGGGCGTGCGAGTGGTGGAGAAGCACGATATTCTTTACGATCCTCGCTTTGCTGGACTTGGAGTTGATCGTGAGAAATAGGATCTTTCGCATCTTTATCCAATCGAACCCATGCAGATGGCGTATCTTTTAAAGCATTGGCCATAAAGTTGGTCCAGATTGGTAGTGCAGCAACGCCGCCATATTCTCTGCGACCTAAAGTGCGCGGCTGATCAAAGCCGACCCAAGTTACCGTAACCAATTTGCCATTAAAGCCCGCGAACCAAGCATCTTTGGCATCATTGGTGGTTCCTGTTTTCCCGCCTAAATCATCACGACCGATTTTAAGTGCAGCACGGCCTGTACCATGTTGGATGACGTCACGCAAAATGTTGGCCATGTCATAGGCAGAGCTTGATTTTAAAATTCGCTGTGCTTGACGATAATCACTATTGGTCTTGGTGGATGGTTCAGCTTGAGCGACTGTCAACTCAGCTTCAGATGCTGCATTGGTATTTTCTAAGCTTTGATTGGTGATTTCTGTTACTTCAGGAGCATCTGCTTCTTGTTGCGGAGCAGGCGCTTTTGCATCGCCAATACATGGAATACATGCATATTCTGGCTTGGCACTATAAATGACTTTGCCAGAGGCATCTTCAATGCGTTTGATAAAATGAGGCTGGATACGATAGCCACCATTTGCGAAGGTTGCATAGCCCGTTGCCATCTGTACAGGCAAGACCTGTGGTGTTCCTAATGCAATGGTATAGTTACGAGGAATTTGATCATCCTGCAAACCAAAATCCATAAAGAGTTGACGCGTCCGCTCGATCCCCACATTTTGTAGCAATCGTACCGATACGGTATTTCTGGATAAATATAAAGCACGACGTAGAGGGATCATGCCCAGATAACGGCCATCGGAGTTTCTAGGCGACCATTTCCCAATGGTAATCGGGTTGTCATTGACCATACTATAAGGTGTCATGCCACGCTCTAAAGCCAATGCATATACAAAAGGCTTAATGGTTGAACCGGGTTGTCTCCACCCTTGTGTTGCACGGTTAAATTTCGATTGGTAGAAATTATAACCGCCAACAACGGCTTCGATCGCACCATCATTTGGATTTAAGGCAATGAGCTGACCTTGCACTCTAGGTACTTGGACCAAAGACCAAACGGTTTTTTCTTTATTTGGGCGTAAGCGAATAATATCTTTCACTTTGACAATTTGTGAGGCATTGGAAGGTGCACCGCCGACACTATTGGCATTGCGATATGGACGAACCCATGACATACCCGACCAATTGACGGTCACAGTCGAGCCATCCTGCATGAGCGCATCAAAGGAATTGTTATTTACTTTTACGACTTTGGCAGGATAGGTGTTGGCATAAGCCATAAATTGATTGAGGGGTTGATCATGTGCTTCTGGCCCACGCCAGCCATGACGACGATCATAAGCTTCCAAACCATCTTGAAGTGCCTGTTCAGCGTAGCGTTGGCGATTGCTATCAATGGTGGTGTACACCTTGTAGCCTGAATCAATCGCTTGATCGCCGAATTGTTTAACCAATTCTGAACGCACCATTTCGCCTACGTATGGAAACACATTGCTCACAGAGCGGTCCACCATGTTTAGATTGATGGGTTCTGCAACTGCTTTTTGATATTGAGTTTGGTTGATATACCCCAACTGTAGCATACGACCTAAAATCCAATTGCGGCGTTCAAGTGCACGTTGAGGGTTGGCAACAGGGTTATATTTTGAAGGTGCTTTGGGTAAACCTGCAATCATTGCCATCTGGGCAATGCTGAGTTCATCAATATTTTTGTTGTAGTAGATACGCGCAGCAGTAGCGATGCCGTAGGAATTTTTACCTAAGAAGATCTTATTGACATAAGAGCTTAGAATTTCTTGTTTGGTGAGGCTCTGTTCAATTTTTCGCGCAAGAAAGACTTCAGTTAGTTTTCGTCTTAAGGTTCGCTCTGGGCTTAAATAATAATTCTTCGCCACTTGCATGGTAATGGTTGAGCCCCCAGTTTGGACATCAGAACCAGTGACAGATTCGGTTATCGCTCGCCCCAAACCTTTAAAACTAATCCCACTATGCTCGAAAAAGGAAGAATCTTCGGCGGCCAAAAAAGCATGAATAAAGGTCGGTGGAATTTGCTCATATTCAACTGGAATGGAAAGTTTTCCGCCATATTCTGCAATTAGCTTATTATCTGCGGTATAGACCTGCAATGGTTTTAACAGTGGCGCCTTTTTTAATGAGCTCATATCTGGCAGTGATGGCGCGAGATAGAGATACATGCCATAAAATCCCATTGGAAGTGAGACTAAGATAATAATAATGATCAAAAAAAATGGGCGAACAATACCAGAACTGGATAGCTTTTTCATAATAAGTAAGTTTTAATAAGAGCGAATGACAAACTAATTGTGGTCAGTATATCCTTTAGACATACGGATTGTTAGATGGGTTATTGTATCCGTATTAATTAAAGACCAAAACAAATTAGTGTGTTGTATTTTTGGGGATAAAAAAATAAATAGGAAAATACTGTGCTCAGGTTATATCGTAAACCAAATAAGGGGTTAGTGGGTGTCGATATTAGTTCGACAACTGTTAAATTATTGGAGCTCTCTGTAAAGAACGGTAGATATTGGGTTGAAAGTTATGCCGTGATGCCATTGCCTGAAAATAGCGTGGTGGAAAAAAGCATTTTGAACCCAGAGGCGGTCGGTGATGCACTTGAGAGAGTGGTAAACCTCGCCAATCCACATACCAGCAATGTCGCAATTGCGGTACCGACTTCTATGGTGATTAATAAAATCATAGAGATGGACGCTGATATGACGGATGAAGAGCGTGAAGTTCAAATTCGTATGGATGCTGAGCAATATATTCCGTTCCCATTAGATGAAGTGAGTCTTGATTTTGAGGTTTTACCCGATCGATTGGTCAATCAGAATCGGGTAAATGTCCTTCTCGTTGCCACACGTACTGAGAATGTTGATACGCGTGTAGAAGTGCTTGAGCTTGCTGGATTAGCTGCAAAAACAGCTGATGTTGAAAGTTATGCAATGGAGCGCGCTTTTAGTGTGTTTTCGGACACATTGCCGATGGGTGCAAACACCGTTGGCATCTTAGATATCGGGCATACCATGACCACGCTATCTGTGATGCAAAAGGGCAAAATCATCTATACACGTGAACAAGTCTTTGGTGGGCGACAGCTGACCCAAGATGTTCAAAGTCGCTATGGTTTGTCATTTGAAGAAGCAGGACGTGCCAAAAAAGAAAGAACGCTTCCAGATGATTATGACATCGAGGTGCTCGAGCCATTTTTAGATGCCGTGGTGCAACAAGCAGCGCGTTCACTGCAATTCTTTTTTTCATCCTCTCAATTCAACGAGATCGACCATATTTTGCTTGCTGGGGGGAATGCCAATATTCCAGGCCTCGCAAAGTTATTACAACAAAAATTGGGTTACCGAGTAACGATTGCCAATCCATTTTTACAAATGGGTTTTTCTCCACAAATCGATATTAAAAAAATTGAAAATGATGCTTCCTCATTGATGGTTGCATGTGGTTTGGCATTGAGGAGTTTTGATTAATGGCAAAGATTAACTTACTCCCTTGGCGCGATGAGCTAAGAGAACAAAGAAAGAAACAATTTGTCGCATTTTGTGTTGGGGTGGCTGCATTAGGAATTGCATCTGTATTTACAGCGTGGATGTATTTTGATCACAAATTGAATGATCAAGAGCAAGCCAATCAGTTTATTGTCAGTACCAATCAAAGTTTGGATGTACAGCTCAAGTCTTTAGAGGGTTTGCAAGAACGCCGTAATGCCATTATTGAGCGAATGAAGTTGATTCAGGGTTTACAAGGACAACGCCCAGTGATTGTGCGGTTAGTTGATGAGTTAGTCCGTGTGACTCCACCAACCATGTACATCACTAAATTTACGCGAACTGGCGATAAATTCAGTATCGAGGGCAAGGCGGAAAGTCCAAATACTGTTGCTGAGTTGCTGCGTAATTTAGAGGCATCTCCTTGGTATCGTAATGCCTTTATGAATTCATTTTTGGCAGCAGAAGAGAAAAAAGATAAAACAGTAAGCTCTTTGGTTCCTCGTGTCGAAGAGAATTATGGAAGTTTTGTGGTCACTGTAGATTTGGGTGAAATCGGTACAGCTGTTGTCGCCGATCCAGCGTCAGAGACAGCAACATTAGGGACAGCGGGGGTGACACAATGAGTCAAGATGAATTAAATGATCTTAATCAAGACAGTGTTGCTGTAAAGAAGAAAAAAATGACAGTAGAGCAATTCTTCCAACAATTTAATACCTTGGATATGAATAACTATGGCAGTTGGCCACTCTCTGTCAAAGTCACTTGTTGGATTTTTATTCTTTTAGCAGTCGCTGCATTGGGTTATTTTGTGGTGGTGCAAAAGCAATTGGAAACCATTGCTAATGCGCAAGCACGAGAGCAAAGCTTGTTGAATGAGTTTAAAGAAAAAGAATCTAAGTTGCGTAATTTGCAGCAATACCAAACGCAATTACAAGAGATGGAAGCCAATTTTAATCAGCAACTAGAGCAGTTGCCGAAAGAAACAGAAATTCCAAGTTTGGTCGAGGATATGAACTTAACAGGCGTAAATTCTGGTCTGAAGTTTAAAAATATCCGTTTAGAAAAAGAAATTAAACAAGAGTTCTTTATTGAGCAACCTATCAGTATGGAAGCGACGGGTGATTACCATGCTTTCGGCGCTTTTGCGACAGGTATTGCAGCGTTACCGCGCATTGTGACTTTGCATGATTTTACGGTGGAAGCAAAAGCAGATACCCAGAAAAAATCCGATATTCCAGTGGTTAGCTACACTGTGAAAGCAAAAACCTATCGTTATGTTGGTGTTGATGATCAGGCCGCTATTGATGCGGGTGCGACAGCTCCATCTGCTCAAGGAGGACAGCGCTAATGAATCATTATAAGTTAATACTGGGCCTGTTTATTGGTTTTGGGTTGGTGGGCTGTGATTCTCGTATTGATGCGGTGAGTCAAAAAATGGCGGAAATTCGTAATCAACCACCTTTACCTATTGAGCCCGCACCTATATTTACCCCAGTACCTTTATTTAATTATTCAGCGCATCAGCTAAAGAGTCCTTTTATGCCAAGCTCTTTGGCGGCTGAATTAAAGATTATGGCAGGTAAGCGTGTTTATCCAAACTTCAATCGTCAACCACAGCCTTTAGAAAGCTATGCGTTGGAATCTCTGAATATGAAAGGAAGCATGCGTGGTCGAGTAAATCAGACCATTGCATTAATCCAAACACCAGATGGGCAGATTGAGCGCGTACAAGTGGGCAGTTATTTGGGGATGAATCAGGGGCGTATTATTAAAATTAGCCCGACTCAAATCGACTTGGTTGAAATTGTACCTGATGGACGAGAAGGTTATGTTGAAAGACCGAGAACACTCGTTTTAATTGGACCAGCGCCGTAAGATTAAGGGAATAACAATGAAAAAACAGTTTAAAGATTCTTTATTTGGGGAAGCGAAGACCATGAATCATGCATTCCGTCAATTTTCTATGGGTGCTGTCGCTATAGCTGTGATGCAGGTTGCATCAGCACAAGTCAGTATGACTAATATTGTGCCAATGAGCTTAGCTGATCAGGGGACTGAAATCCGTGTCATGTTTAATGGTTTGCCACCACAACCTCAGGCTTACCAGCTCGAGCAACCTTCACGTCTGATTTTGGATTTTGATAAAGCACAACAGTCTTTAAAGCAGACATCGATTCCTGTATCGACCAAAGAGGCCAGTTCCGTCGAAGTTGCTGCTGATGATCAGCGCTCTCGTGTGATCGTCAATTTGAAAGATGCAGGGGCGTTTACAACACGCGTTGAAGGCAATACCTTTGTTTTAAAAATTAATTCGGCACGTCCAGCGGCTGCAACGACAGCACCAGTTGCGGCTCGTCAAGCACAACAAGGCGTTTCCAATATTGGTTTTCAGCGTGGAAAACAAGGTGAAGGTTTGGTTGTGATTGATTTATTGGGGAGTAATACCCCAGTAGATGTACAACAACAGGGCAGTAAAATCGTAGTGCGAACCATGGGGAATAAGATTCCAACCCATCTCGCACGTCGCTTAAACACCAATGATTTTGCGACACCTGTCGCTGGAGTTGATGCATATAACGATAAAGGCAATGGCGTGATCACCATTCAGTCTGCGGGCAGCTATGAATACATGGCTTATCAAGCAGAGAATAAACTCACGATTAGCCTAAAGCGTCCTGAAGATAAATCGCCATTGCGAGCAAAATCACAAGCTTATACAGGCAATAAGATTTCTTTGGATTTCCAAGATATCGAAGTGCGTCGCGTACTACAGTTGTTGGCTGATTTTACCAATATCAATATGGTCGCTGCAGATACGGTACAGGGTAATATCACCCTGCGTTTGAAAGATGTTCCATGGGATCAAGCGCTCGATATCGTGTTGAAAACCAAAAATCTTGATAAACGCCGTAATGGAAATGTGATCTGGATTGCGCCTGTTTCAGAGCTGATCAAAGCGGAAGAAGAAGAAGCGAAAGCCATTGCACAAAGTGTGAAGCTTGCGCCGATTCAATCCGAATATATTAAACTCAGTTATGCCAAAGCTGCAGATATTTTAAAGTTAATTGAAGAGTCTCGTGATGGTAAGGGCGGAGTCTCAAACCGTACTGCGAACTCTGACTCATTGGCTTTGGAGAGTTTGCTCAGTTCTCGTGGCAGTGCAGTCGCAGATGTGCGTACCAATACCTTGATCGTCAATGATACTGCACTCAATATTGACAAGATTCGTAAGATGGTGGATTTGTTAGATGTATCAGTCAAACAAGTCATGATCGAAGCACGTATCGTCAGAGCGAGTACAGACTTTACCCGAGAGATGGGGGTGAAGTGGGGAATCTTGTCACAAGGTGTCACTCGAAATAATGACTTGTTGGTGGGTGGTAGTGATACCACGCTATGGAACCTTAGAAAGCCTGAAAAAGACAGTGATACAGGTGGTTGGAAATACGAGATTGAACGTCCAGACAATTTAAACGTAGATTTGGGTGCGACTACCGCTGGTGCAAGTCGTATCGCTTTTGGCTTAATTAGCCTATCTGACTTTATGCTGGATCTCGAACTTTCAGCCGTTCAAGCAGATGGTTATGGCGAGGTGATTTCAACACCAAAAGTCATGACTGCGGATAAACAACCTGCGAAAATTGAATCAGGAACTAAAATCCCTTATTCGTCCTCGACGGGTGCTGGTGCAAATGCTGTGCCTAAAACAGAATTTATTGATGCGACATTGAGCTTAGATGTGACGCCGAGTATTACCCCAGAAGGTAAAGTCATGATGAAGCTCAACATCACTAAAGATGCGCCAAGTAATCCAACACCAACGGGTCAATTGACGATTAGTAAGAACTCGATTGATACCAATGTCTTGGTTGATAACGGCGAAACTGTTGTTCTTGGTGGGATTTTTGAACAAGAAAATATTAGTTCACAAATCAAAGTTCCATTCTTGGGTGATTTACCGTATGTCGGTCGTCTTTTCCGTCGTGATTTAAAAACGGATAATAAACGTGAACTGCTTATTTTTGTGACGCCGAGAATTGTTAATGACACTTTGACGAGAAATCATTAATATATTTTCAATAATTGCAATTAATATAGGTGGCGCATTGCCAAGCAAAGCGTTTGAAACCCTACCAAATATTTATTTGGTAGGGCCAATGGGGGCAGGAAAAACAACGGTTGGTCGACATTTAGCAGAGCTGTTAGGACGTGATTTCATTGATAGCGATCATGAGATTGAGCGTAAGACAGGAGCCACTATTCCATGGATATTCGAAAAAGAAGGGGAAGTGGGATTTCGTTTGCGTGAAACCAATGTGTTGAACGATCTCACTGCCCGTTCTGCACTTGTGTTAGCGACAGGTGGCGGTGTTGTCACACAACCGAGTAATCGAGAATTTTTAAAACAACGCGGCATTGTTGTTTATTTATATACGCCTGTAGAACTTCAACTACAGCGAACCTATCGCGATAAAAATCGTCCATTATTACAAGTAGACAATCCCGAACAGAAACTGCGAGATTTATTGACCTTGCGAGATCCTTTGTATCGTGAAGTTGCAGATTATATAATCGAGACAAATCAAGGTGCAGCAAGAGATTTAGCGCAGCGCATTCTACAGGTTATTTTATCTAAACAAATTAAGTAATTCTCGAGTTGGTTTTAATTATGCAAACGTTATATGTTGAGTTAGGTGATCGTCGCTATCCGATTTTTATTGGAAGTCATTTAGACCCTAAGCTGTTGCTTGAACCTTATCTACATGGGCGGCAAGTGATGTTGGTGTCAAATACGACCGTTGCACCGCTCTATTTACAGCATTATGCGGATGCATTAACTCAACTCGATAAGCAAGTTGCGCAATGCATCTTGCCTGATGGTGAGCAATATAAAAATATTCAACATTTAAATTTAATTTTTGATGCCTTGCTGGAAGCTGGTTTTAACCGTGATTGTACGGTTTTGGCATTAGGTGGTGGTGTGATTGGGGATATGGCAGGTTTTGCCTCTGCGTGTTTTCAGCGTGGGGTGAATTTTGTACAGGTTCCGACTACCTTATTGTCACAAGTTGATTCAAGTGTCGGTGGGAAAACAGGGATCAATCATCCTTTGGGCAAGAACATGTTAGGTGCTTTTCAGCAACCTCAAGTGGTACTGGCTGATATGGCACAGCTCGATAGCTTGCCCGATCGTGAACTTTCAGCAGGTCTTGCTGAAGTCATTAAATATGCTTTATTGGGCGATGTGGATTTCTTATCGTGGTTAGAGCAAAACATGGATGCGTTGGTTGCCAGAGATGCAAATTTACTTGCAGAGGCAGTTTATCGCTCATGTGCGCATAAGGCTAGAATTGTTGCCAATGATGAAAAAGAACAAGGCGAACGGGCATTACTTAATTTGGGTCATACCTTTGGCCATGCCATTGAATCGTATTTAGGTTATGGCGTGTGGTTGCATGGCGAAGCGGTTGCGACGGGTATGGTGATGGCGGCAGACCTATCTCATCGTCTAGGTTGGATTTCGGCTGAAGATCTGCAACGTACAAAAAAAATCATTCAACGTGCTCATTTACCGATATTATGTCCAAAAATTCCACTGGATGAATTTTTGGCTTACATGTCGCATGACAAAAAAGTCTTAAATGGCCAACTGCGCTTAGTTTTGCTTGAGAAATTAGGGCAAGCCATAATTACAAAAGATTTTGATGTTGAGCTTATGAAGCAAGCTATTTTAGCAAATCAATCTGCATAATGAATTACGAAAGGAAAGCATCGCTGTGTCACGATCAATTTGGCAAAATATTCAACAATATAGCTGGCTGGTTTTCGCACTGGCTTGTTTAATTGCCGCATTGATATTTTGGGCTGTTACTGATAGTGATGCCTTGGTGGAAGTCGAGCAGCCATCTAAAATTGAAGTACCCGTCCAGATACAGCCAGAAAAAGTTGCGGCGACAACGCATTTGGGTGCACTTGCAGATGCGGTCCGACCTTTAGATCTCACCGCCCGAGTTGTTGTAACCAATGAACATACCCCAGAGTTTCGGGGCACTAAATTTGTCAAAGACAATCAGCGTCAGTGGGTGATGGAGATTTTCCGTAGTTCAAACGAGGCGATCATCAAAAACTTTTTGTTGAATCGTGCTGATCGCAAAAAGTTCATTTATTTCCGTTTGAGTGGTCAGGATCAAGTCGAGCAATATGTTTTGGCTTATGGGGTGTTCTCTAGTGCAGAGGATGCAAATCGCCAGTTTTCTCAATTGAACTTGGCACTTCCTGAGTCTATTCAACCAAAGGCTCAGCGACTTTCGACCTATGCCGATTTAGTCAATGATTTAGGTGCTGATGAAATGAAATTGGCGACCAATCAGCTTTATGCAATTCAGTTAAAACCTGCTGCGTTGCCTCGGGTTGATGAGTCTTTGTTGATGGGCAGTTCATCAGCAACGACGCCATCGGTGAATAGTGGCGCAACCAGTGCATCGACAACAGTTAAAACAACAGTGACCCAGCGTGATGCACAAGGCAATGTGGTCAATGTTCAGCAAAATCATTCTACGGCTCCAGCACCTTCAAATGCTGAAAAAATAAAAGAAAATTCAGATACTTCAAGACGAGAAATCAGCGACCCATTTAATTAGCATCGCACCATGATGGTGCTTGCTGATTCTTTTTGTGGCATTTAGCTTCTTTGTGGTGCAACTATACTCATTGTGTGATCACTCTTCACCATTATAATTTAAACTTATTTTAATTTTTTTAATGATTTAGTAAATTTATGCTTAATTGGCATGTTTTTTGCTATTTTGTGGTGCTGTTTTGTCTACTCCTCATCTTTCTGTGTGCTAAATGGTTCATTAATTTAGTGAAATGGAAAGTTTTCTGCTTTACAAAGCCTTGCTAAGGTGTAATAACTGAAAACACTTTATATGGTAAATGCGCTGATTCTTGGAAAAGAAAGGCGTATATTGCAAATCCGCCAGTAAAAATGTTTTCGCGAAGCATTGAACTTTATGTGAGTTAATCGGCAATATCGCAGAAAATGAATTGATTGTTTGTTGCTCGAAAGAGCCATGTTTAAAGAAGGGTACGCTATGCACATGCCATCGCCTAATACTGTAGCTCCCGCTCAAGGTTTATATCAACCTGATGAGTTTAAGGATAACTGTGGTTTCGGTTTGATCGCCCACATGAAAGGGGAATCAAGCCATCATTTAGTTGAAACCGCGATTCACAGTTTAAGTTGCATGACGCACCGTGGTGGTATTGCCGCTGATGGTAAGACAGGAGATGGGTGCGGATTGTTATTGGCTATGCCGAAACAATTTTTCCGTGATGAAGCGCTGAAACTCGGAGTAAACCTAACAGAGGTTTTTGCTGCGGGTACCGTATTTTTAAATATTGATCCTGCGCTTGCTCAGAATGCAAAGAATATTCTCAATAAAGAAATTGAAGCGGAAGGTTTAAAGGTTGCAACATGGCGTGTTGTACCAACCAATAACGATGCTTTAGGTGAAATTGCATTGCAGTCTTTACCTGTTTTTGAACAGATTCTCGTGAACTGTCCAATGGGTGTCACTGAAGTTGAATTTAACCGTAAGCTTTTTTTAGCACGTCGTCGTGCAGAACAACAATTACATAATGATCCATTATTTTATGTCACCACATTGGCGACAACAGTGATTACCTATAAAGGTCTGATGATGCCAGCAGCAATTGCTGACTTTTATACTGATTTGGCTGATGAGCGTTTGACTTCACACATTGTGGTGTTCCATCAGCGTTTCTCGACCAATACTTTACCGCGTTGGCCATTGGCTCAACCGTTCCGTTATCTTGCGCATAATGGTGAGATCAACACGATTACTGCGAATCGTAACTGGGCATTGGCACGTACTCCAAAATTTGAAAATCCATTATTGCCGGGTTTAACTGAATTGAATCCGATTGTGAACCGTACAGGTTCGGATTCTTCAAGCCTAGACAATATGCTGGAAATCTTGGTGGGCGGTGGCATGGATTTATTCCGTGCACTGCGTATGCTTGTACCACCAGCATGGCAAAACGTTGAAACTTTAGATGCTGATTTACGTGCTTTCTATGAGTTTAACTCGAAACATATGGAAGCGTGGGATGGCCCAGCGGGTTTAGTGGTTCAAGATGGTCGCCATGCGATCTGTATGCTGGATCGTAATGGCTTACGCCCAGCGCGTTGGGTGATCACTAAAAATGATTACATCACCTTGGCTTCTGAAATTGGGGTATGGGATTATCAACCTGAAGATGTTGTGTCGAAAGGTCGTGTCGGTCCGGGTCAAATCCTCGTTGTTGATACCTTGACAGGTAAAGTCCTTGACACTAAAGATGTCAGCAACCACCTGAAAAACATGCGTCCATACCGTGAGTGGTTGCGTGATCATTCTATTCGCTTGAAAGCAAATCCAGAGCTTGAAGAACAGCTTATTGATCAAGGCTTAACAGCTGATGCATTAAAAGCAGCGCAAAAAATGTTTATGGTGACATTTGAAGAGCGCGATCAATTGTTACGCCCAATCGCAGAAAGTGGTCAAGAAGCTGTCGGCTCAATGGGCGATGATACCCCAATGGCGGTATTATCACGTCAAGTACGTCATGTCTCTGATTACTTCCGCCAACAGTTTGCGCAAGTGACCAATCCACCAATCGATCCATTACGTGAATCAATTGTGATGTCATTGGAAACGTGTATTGGTCGTGAACAAAATGTGTTTGAACAAGGACCTGAGCATGCTGACCGTATCATCATCGCCAGTCCTGTATTGTCAAATGCGAAGATGCAGTTGCTACGTGATGTTGAAAAAGAACGTGACGGCTATGCAGTTGTAGATATTGATCTGAACTATGCTGAAACTGAAGGTTTGCAAGCAGCGATTACGCGTATTTGTGAAGAAGCTGCACAAGCGGTTCGTGATGGTAAAACGCTAATTGTATTAACGGATAAGAACTTCCGTGAAGGTTTCTTGCCTGCAAACTCTGCATTGGCAACAGGTGCGGTACATCATCATTTAATCAAGACTGGTTTACGTACTGACGCGAATATCTTGGTTGAAACAGGTTATGCACGTGATCCACATCAATTTGCAGTGCTGCTTGGTTTTGGCGCAACTGCGATTTATCCATATTTAGCTTATGACGTGATCAATGATTTGATTGCCAAAGGTGAGTTGTTGGGTGATCCGATCTACGCGCAAGCAAATTTCCGTAAGGGAATCGAGAAAGGTTTACTCAAAGTTCTTTCTAAAATGGGAATTTCGACCGTTGCTTCTTATCGTGGTGGTCAATTGTTTGAAGCAGTTGGTTTATCCTCAGAAGTGGTGGATCAATGTTTCCTTGGCGTACCAAGCCGTATTCAAGGTGCAACGTTTACAGATTTAGAGAAAGACCAGAAAAAATTGGCGATCACTGCTTGGCAGCATCGCAAGCCAATTGATCAAGGTGGTTTGCTCAAATTTGTATTTGGTAAGGAATACCATGCCTTTAACCCAGATGTAATTAACACCTTACACAAAGCAGTTCGTTCAGGTCAGTACCAAGACTTTAAAGAATATGCAGAGTTGGTTAATAATCGTCCAATTGCAACGATTCGTGATTTATTCAAATTAAAAACCACCAATCCAATTGCGTTAGATCAAGTTGAAAGCATTGAAGAAATTCTTCCACGTTTTGACTCTGCAGGTATGTCTTTAGGTGCATTATCACCAGAAGCACATGAAGCGATTGCGATTGCAATGAATACCATTGGTGGTCGTTCAAACTCGGGCGAGGGCGGTGAAGATCCTGCGCGTTATGGTACGATTCGTAACTCAAAAATCAAACAAATTGCATCAGGTCGTTTCGGTGTAACACCAGCCTATTTAACGTCTGCTGAAGTGTTACAGATCAAAGTGGCACAAGGTGCAAAACCGGGTGAAGGTGGTCAGTTACCGGGTGGTAAAGTGAATGGCTTAATTGCGCGTTTACGTTACTCAGTTCCGGGCGTGACTTTGATTTCACCACCACCGCATCACGATATTTATTCAATTGAAGATTTATCACAATTGATCTTTGACTTGAAACAAGTCAATCCACAAGCAATGGTATCGGTGAAACTGGTTTCTGAGCCGGGTGTCGGTACGATTGCAGCGGGTGTGGCAAAAGCATACGCAGACTTTATTACCATTTCAGGTTATGACGGTGGTACAGCGGCATCGCCACTTTCATCTATTCATCATGCAGGTTCGCCATGGGAATTGGGTTTAAGTGAAGCGCATCAGGCTCTTCGCGTGAATGATCTGCGTGGTAAAGTCCGTGTGCAAACCGATGGTGGTTTGAAAACAGGTCTTGATGTGATTAAAGCTGCGATTTTAGGTGCGGAAAGCTTTGGTTTTGGTTCTACCCCAATGATCGCGCTTGGTTGTAAATACCTACGTATTTGCCATTTAAATAACTGTGCGACCGGTGTTGCTACTCAGCAAGATCATTTGCGTGAAGAGCATTACATTGGCGAGCCACAAATGCTGATTAACTTCTTCAGGTTTATTGCTGAAGAAACACGTGAATTATTGGCTGCGTTAGGTGTTTCGTCACTGAAAGATTTGATTGGGCGTGTTGATTTGCTTGAAGTTATTTCGGGTGACACTGAAAAGCATGCGCATTTGGATTTGAGTGCACTATTAACCTCACATCCATCGGCTGAAGGCAAAGCACAATATTGCCAAGTTCAAGGCAATGCACCTTTTGATAAAGGTCTATTGGCTGAACAAATGGTGGCAGAGATGTTGCCAGCGATTGAGGCGGGCACCGGTGGTTCATTTAACTTCCGAGTCGGTAACTGTGATCGCTCGATTGGTGCACGTATTTCAGGTGAAATTGCCCGTCGTTACGGCAACTTGAGCATGGAAAGTAGCCCAGTGGTGATGAATCTTGTCGGTACGGCAGGTCAGTCATTGGGTGTCTGGAATGCGGGTGGTTTGCATATCAAACTGGAAGGTGATGCCAACGACTATGTCGGTAAAGGTATGGCGGGTGGTTGTGTATCGATCTTCCCACCAAAAGGTTCACCGTTCCAAACACAAAACACAGCGATTATTGGTAACACCTGTTTATATGGTGCGACTGGCGGTAAAGTCTTTGCTGCAGGTACTGCGGGTGAGCGTTTTGCAGTGCGTAACTCAGGTGCTTTTGCGGTGATTGAAGGTGCGGGCGACCATTGCTGTGAATACATGACTGGCGGTGTCGTGACTGTACTGGGTAAAGTGGGTCATAACTTCGGTGCAGGTATGACGGGTGGTTTTGCTTATGTACTCGACCTTGATAATGACTTTGTTGACTACTACAACCATGAACTCATCGACCTAAATCGTATTTCGACTGAGGCGATGGAAGATCATAAAGAATATTTATTGCGTATTCTTGATGAGCATATCCAAGAGACAGGTAGTGCTTGGGCCTACAAGATCCGTAATGAGTTCGACTTCTATAGTCGTAAATTCTGGCTAGTAAAACCAAAAGCTGCTAATTTGCAAACGCTTTTGAAAAAGACTCAAGCCGATCCACAATAATTCTACGACTGCAAAGACATAGGCAGGTGCAAGTGGTGAATGACATCGCTGCGCCTACCCACGGAGAGAGACATGGCAGAACGCCTCAATAATGACTTTCAATTTCTGGATGTAGCACGCCAAGATCCAGAGAAAAAAGATATTACTGTCCGCAAAGCAGAGTTTGTGGAAATTTATAAACCTTTTACTGCGGATGTGGCTGCGAATCAATCACATCGTTGTTTAGGTTGTGGTAATCCCTATTGTGAATGGAAATGTCCAGTACATAACTACATTCCAAACTGGTTGAAGCTAATTGCGGAAGGTCAAATTTTCCAAGCGGCTGAACTTTGCCATCAAACCAATACCTTGCCAGAAGTTTGTGGTCGTGTATGTCCACAAGACCGTTTGTGTGAAGGTGCATGTACCCTAAATGATGGCTTTGGTGCAGTAACCATTGGGAATGCTGAAAAGTACATCAATGATACAGCATTTGCTTTAGGCTGGCGCCCAGATATGTCTGGGGTAAAGCCGACGGGTAAAAAAGTCGCGATTATTGGTGCTGGCCCAGCAGGCTTAGGTTGTGCAGATATTCTTGCACGCGGTGGTGTTAAACCTGTGGTATTTGATAAACGCCCAGAAATCGGTGGTCTTCTTACCTTCGGTATTCCTGAATTTAAAATGGAAAAAGATGTGATGAAGCGTCGCCGTGAAATCTTCACGGGGATGGGCATCGAATTCCGTTTAAATACTGAGATTGGTACTGACGTTACTATTGAACAATTGTTAGCTGAATATGATGCTGTATTCATGGGAATGGGCACCTATACCTATATGAAAGGTGGTTTCCCTGGTGAAGATCTCGATGGTGTTTATGATGCATTAGATTTCTTGATTGCCAACGTAAATCGTTGTCAAGGTTGGGAAAAAGATCCAAGCGAATACATCAACCTAGACGGTAAAAAAGTAATTGTGCTTGGTGGTGGTGATACCGCGATGGATTGTAACCGTACCTCGCTACGCCAAGGTGCACATGATGTGACCTGTGCTTATCGTCGTGATGAAAGCAACATGCCAGGTTCTGCACGTGAAGTGAAAAATGCCTATGAAGAAGGTGTGAAATTCCTATTCAATCGTCAGCCGATTGAAATCGTGGGCGAAAATGGTCAAGTGACTGGCGTGAAATTCGTAACAACTCAATTAGGCGCACCTGATAGCCGTGGTCGTCGTAGCCCTGAACCAATTCCGGGTTCTGAAGAAGTATTGCCAGCGGATGCGGTACTACTTGCTTTTGGTTTCCGTCCAAGTCCAGCTGATTGGTTTGGTGGCGCAAAGGTAAATCTAGATGGTTCAGGTCGTGTAGTTGCGGCTGAACAGCAAGAATTCAAATTCCAAACGTCCAACCCGAAGATTTTCGCGGGTGGTGATATGGTGCGTGGTTCTGATCTTGTTGTGACTGCAATTTGGGAAGGACGTGAAGCGGCTGAAGGTATCTTGGATTACCTTGGGGTTTAATTCAAACACCTAAGCTATCGCTTTAAATAAAAATGCTGTAGATTATCTTTAATTCGAAATATTTTTTGGATGAGAAGATGACTACAGCATTTCCTATTGATCAACTTACAAAAATTGAAAAATTACAATTAATAGAGCGCTTGTGGCAGGACTTATCTACTGAGTCTGAGCTGCTTTCACCACAGTGGCATGCTGAAGTTTTACAAAAAACAGAAGCATTAGTGGCGACACAGCAAAATCAATTTGTTGACTGGCAAGATGCTAAAAAACGATTGCAGAAGAAAACATGAAAATCCGTTTTGGCGAGTTTTGGACTGTAGAGCACAGCCCACTGCGGAATGATAAGTGACGAGTGTTGTTACTAGCGATACGTCAAATTCCATTTTACACTTTATCTTTTTGGTTTTTTTTGCCAGTTCAATAAGCTTTTTTGCCCTGTCTTTAGGGTTATATCCAGCGTATTACTGAATGTCAGTATGGAAATGATGCAGGCAATCAATATGGCTCTTGCAAATATCAACACAGAAAAGAATTATCTAAATCGTCCCAAAGCATTAGGGATTACCGTGCGGCGTTTGCAGTTTAATCCTAAAAAAATTAAGCGACATTATTTTGCAAATTCACCTGTGATGTCGCATCTCTTGACTGCACTTTCCTCAACCTTTCCGATAGGTGAGCAGTTTTTTGTCAACAGTGTACGTAATGTCCGAGACAAAGTAACAGACCCAAAATTACAAGCGCAGATCGCTGCATTTATTGGGCAGGAAGCGATGCATTCCAAAGCACATACCGAGTTTAATGATGCATGGCGGCGAGATGATTATAACCTTGATCGTTTTCAAACTTGGATTGCCAAACAGGATGAGTCATTAAGAAAAGCGCATCCAAAACTCCAACTCGCCTTGACTTGTGCATTTGAGCATTTCACTGCAATGTTAGGAGGTTATATTCTCAAGCATCCTGAGCTATTAAGTACCTTGGATGAGGATGCAATGAAGCTATGGGTATGGCATGCAATTGAGGAAATCGAGCATCGTTCAGTAGCATTTGATGTTTATGAAGAGGTGTATGGCGACGATCGAATTCGACGTTTGTTGATGCGTAGCGTCACCACTGGTTTTGCGAGTTTGGTTTTTTACGGAACAACACGTTTGATCTGGCAAGATAAGTGGAAAAGTCTGCCTAAAGTCGGTGGAAATTTATTTGGACTATATTTACTGAGCAAAATGCTGATTCAATTGATTCCTGAATATTTATCGTATTATCAAGCTGATTTTCATCCAGCGAAGCATGACTATACTAAGTTGGTCAATTACTGGAAAGCGCGTATGGCAGATGAATATGGCATGATCAGTTTTCAGGAAGAGACTGCTTCGAAAATTTATAGTTAGTGTGTCAATTTTAATTTAACACCGTTCAAAACCCATTGAATCCCCCTTCTATAAGGGTGATTTCTTATCATCATATAGCTAGACATTATTCGCTTTGCACGGCATTACATTTAGACCTTGATGTAATGCCGTTTTTATTTAAAGAGAAATAAAACAACGTTAATAAACTTTACACAGCGCACAAAAAATCACACTACAATGAATTATCGCAAAAATATAAAGAAAAACTTGAGGATAAACTTTATGAAAGCTATGAAACAAACCGCTCTCGCAACCGTATTGGCAAGCAGTTTATTGTTTACAGGTTGTGGCTATAACACCTTACAAGTCAAAGATGAAGCCGTGATTGCATCATGGTCAGAAGTACAAAACCAGTATCAACGTCGTGCTGACCTCGTACCGAATTTAGTTAATGTGGTAAAAGGCTATGCCAAACACGAAGAACAAGTTTTAGTTGAAGTAACTCAAGCGCGTTCTAATGTAGCAGGTTTAAAAGTAGATAAAGAGGTTTTAGAAGACCCAGCCTTATTTGAAAAATATCAACAAGCACAAAGCCAACTTACCAGTTCATTGTCTCGTTTAATTGCCGTTTCAGAAAACTATCCTGATCTCAAAGCCAATGAAAATTTCCGTGATCTACAAGCGCAGCTTGAAGGAACGGAAAACCGTATCGCAGTCGCGCGTAATCGTTATATTACCACTGTTCAAGATTACAATGCCTATGCACGTCAATTCCCGCAAGTGATGACTGCTAAAGTGATCGGCATGAAAACCAAAGAAAACTTTAAGGCGGAAGCATCTGCTGAACAAGCGCCAACAGTTTCTTTTAACTAAATAGGCATTGTCGGGAGTCACTGTATGATGAAAACGTCAAAGCAAGCATGGACGCAGCGAATTTACGCTGTTTTCATCCTTCTTTTTACAACACTTTGTTTTCAACATGCGGTGTGGGCGGAGCAAGCAACAGCAACAGATCAAGGTGATGTGCTGATTGCTGGCAAAATCATCCAAGAACAACAAAAAAATCAATCGGCTGCACCTGCCAATAGCAATGACACTGCTCCAGTTCTGCCCAAGGTTGCCGATGATATGGCAGAGGGTGAGTCCATACGCGGCTTACCCACTTTAAATCAGCCAGTCATTGATCAAGCCAATATATTGAGTGCTGCTGAAACGCAGCAGTTGAATCAAAAAATTCTCAGTCTCTATCAGCAGGGCAAGGCACAAATAGGTGTGATTATTGTACCGACCACGGGACAAGAAGCTATTTTTGACTTTGCTTTAAGGACTGGTGAAAAATGGCAATTGGGTTCGGCTAAACGCGATAATGGCTTACTGATTGCGATTGCGGTTAATGATCGTAACATTCAAATTCTAACGGGCTATGGCTTGGAAGGTGTTTTACCTGATGTGGTGCTGAGTCGAATTATTCGTAATCAGATCACGCCTGCATTTAAACAAGGTCAATATGCACAAGGTATTGCGGCGGGTTTGGATGAGATTACTCGAATCGTCAATTTAGATCCTGAAGTTGCACAACAAGCAGCACAGGAGTTAAAAGAGCGTCATGAGCAAGCATTGCATCAGCAACAAGCCAGAGACAGTAGTCTTTCAATGGCACTCTTTATCTTGATTGCTGGCGTTGTGGGTTCATTTATTGTGGGTAAACGTCTCAGTGCATCTACTGCTGGGGTTGCAGCAGCGGTGGCAGGTTTGGTCAGTGGGGCTGGTGTATTGATGAGCTTATTACTGGGTATCGGTGTGTTCTTTTTATTGATCACCTCACTGGCGCAACTGATTTTCCAAGCCTTTTTATCAGGTGGTGGACGTGGCGGTGGTGGTTTTGGGGGCGGAAGTGGTGGTGGATATCGTGGTGGTGGCGGTGGTTTTGGCGGTGGAGGTGCATCAGGCTCATGGTAACTAAGACAGATACAACGCAAATTATTACCAAGCCCAAACTGGATGAACGAGTCCAACCGAGCTTGAAACGTTGGTTTAAGCATTTTTTATATATTTCTGCCACGCATCGTTATTTTAGTAAGCAAGATCGTTTAGAGATTGCGCAGACGGTACAGCAAGCTGAGCATGGACATGTCGGTGAGATACAGGTGGTGATCGAAGGGCATATCCCTTGTTCACAAGCCTATCATCAGGATACGCGGTTACGTGCGCAACAGCTCTTTGCTGAGTTGGGGGTATGGGATACTGAGTTGAATAGTGGCGTGTTGCTTTACCTGAATCTATGCGAGCGCAAAGTCGAGATCGTGATTGATCGCGGTTTAAAGAATGCAACAGATACTGAAACTTGGCAGCAGATTTGCCAGTTGATCATCGAAAAACTAAAACAGAAACAATATCAACAAGGTGTTTTGGTCGGTATTCAAGAAATCGGTCAGGTGTTGGCGATGTATTATGATCAGCCAATTTCCGATCAAACCAATGAACTGAGCAATGAGCCGATTATTTTGAATTAATAGAGCTTGTACAGTTCCAAATATTTCGCCTTTGGCTGAAAAATTAGACTTTGAGAAATTCAATGTTGGGGGGATTTGCTCATATTTGATTGTGTCGTTTAATTAAGGGATATATCGCCTAGTGATAAACGGATGTTATCTGGCGATGAGTGGTAAGGTCAGTTACAATTTTTTTTATGTGACCTATTTCGCTCAATTTTAAAACAATAAGAGCATCATCAAAATTGACTTTAAAATCCAAGACGGGTAATGAGAGAAAGCTGACATTATTTGTCATTTATCCTCGTAAAATGTCCAAACTGCATCAATTGTGAACAGACGTAATATTGTTTTAAGTCTCTGTTTTTTTAGGTTAAAATTGGCTAAGCTAGGAGCTGGCATGAAACATGCTGAATACAAAGTAGCTGAATAAAGCTTATAAAAAATTTATACATTGGAGAAATGTTATGAACACAATGCAAAAGGGTTTTACCTTAATTGAACTCATGATCGTTGTTGCGATCATCGGTATTTTGGCAGCAGTCGCGATTCCTGCTTATCAGGATTATACGGTGCGTGCAAAATGGGCGTCTAATGTATCTGATATCGAAGGTATTAAAGGTGCTATTAAGAATTGTTTAAATGATCAAGCAACAGATGGTACTCAATGTCAAACTTTAGCTCAATTACAAGCTTATGATTTCCCTGGTACTGTTTTACCAACACCTAGTTATGCTACTGGTGTAGTGGCATTGGCTGGCGCTGCTCCAAGTGCTCCAGCGGCAAATGATGGTCAAGTGAATATAACTTTCACAGGTACATCAGAAGTTAAAAGCTTGGTTTATGCAGCTGATTGTGAAATGAATACAGGTGGTAATATTGAATGTACAGCAACAGCTGCTGATACATTAGGTAAATATATGAAAGGTAGTAAGCGTTAATCTTATAACGTTTGATATAAAAAATGGTGAATTTACTTCACCATTTTTTATGAGCTACTCTTATGTAAATTGTCATTAAGTGACATAAAAATTTTTTATAATAAGTATAAATTATTGATTATATTGAAAATATTTATTGGTATAAAATTTGCTTGGTATCCATTAGAGCTGTTAATGGAGTAACTAAAATGCAAAAAGGTTTTACTTTAATTGAGTTAATGATTGTTGTTGCAATTATTGGGGTTTTAGCTGCAATTGCTGTGCCTGCATATCAGAAATATCAAGTTCGAACTAAATGGGCGAGTAATATAGCCGATATTGAAGGGGTGAAAAATGCGATTCGAATTTGTATGATTACAACTGCAAATCAGGGAGCTTTATGTGATAACTTGTCGGATTTACAAGAAGCAGGTTTTGCTGGAACGGTACTGCCTACTCCAAGATATGCTAGTGGAGTAATTGTATTAAATGGGGTGGTTGGTAATGTGAATATCAGTTTTCAAGGGACTTCAGAGGTGATGAGTTTAGTCTATGATGCCGATGGTGCTGTGGATGCATCTGGAAATATGGTATTTACAAAAACTAATTTAGATACGCTTGGTGAATTTTATAAACATAATAAGCGTTAATGAATATTTTAAATTGGATACTGGAAAGTGATGTCTAATCGTATCAAAGCAGCTTTGGTTCATAGTGGAATTTCAATTGTAATTTTAAGTATGCTTCTGGGGTGGATACTTTTGGTTTGGTATCCAACTCCTTTGGTTAAAGCAATGGGAGTAACACATCTAATTGGATTGATTACATTTATACATGTAGTTGTTGCTCCTTTATTGACGTTATTAATATATAAGTCGGGAAAAAAAACTTTAATATTTGATTTAAGTATTATTGTGATAATACAAACAATTGCTCTAGGTTATGGTGTTTGGAGTGTAGCTCAAGGTAGACCTGCTTGGATAGTATATGATTTAGATAGTTTTGAGGTGGTAAGGCCTATTGATATAGATCAAAGTGATAAAATTCCAAAAATAAAAAATAAATATCAACAGCCCTCTTGGTTTAAACCCCATTATGTAGCTATACAATTAAATAAAGACAATACCAAAGAATTCACCGATGATGTCTTGGGTATGATGTTTGGAGCGTCAATGTTGTTAAAAATTGAACGTTATACATCCTTAGATAGAGCTAAAGTTCGAATACAAGAAACTGCACAAGACTTGGAGTTACTAAAACAATTCAATGACCCACAAGCTGTACAGAAAACTTTAGCCAAATACCCACAAGCCGATTCTTTCGTGCCACTTAAAGCCACAGCTGTAGATATGACCGTCTTAATCAATAAAGAAACAGGCGAAGTAGTCAAGATTGTGGATTTGAGACCATGGGAATAAATTGCTTGAAAGGGTGCTCAGTTGAGTCCACTGATCAAACGATGTGGGTAGACTTGATCATTCTCATCAATTAAAAAATGTAGTTTTTCCTACCAACATTAAGATCAATAAATGGCTTCGTTATATACTACCGCGAAGCCTTATTTTTATTTAACCTTATGCAAGCTCTCTGTTTTCTTCTCGCCAGTGTTCTTCTTGGCTTTGCGTGGCTCTCGCCATTTCATACCTACCCATGGGTGACTTTTTCGAGCGATCTCGCTGGTTTTGCTGCGGGGATTACATTATTCACTTTGGCTCTGAATAAAAATATAAAAGTACCTAAAGCGCAGTTATGGATGCTGCCTATTGTTGTGATTCCAATATTGCAATGGAGTTTCGGCCTAATTGGAGATCTGAGTGTTGCGTTACTGAGTTCATTTTACCTATTTACGTTTTGGTTAATGATTTTGCTCGGTTTTAACCTGTCGCTACAGCAACCAAACCGCCGTGAACAGTTGATGCAAGGGTTTAGTTATCTCGTGCTTGCAACGGCTGTGATCACCAGTTTAATGGCAATCATGCAATGGGTGAAATTGGAGTCTCATTTCAGCTTTATTAATCAATTGAGAGGCAATAGACCTTTTGCCAATTTCGGGCAACCAAACAATATGGCGACCTTTTTAATCGTGGGATTGTTTGGGGGGCTTTATCTATATGAAAAACAAAAAGCGGCTTTATGGTTGCTGATCCCATCGAGCCTCTTGATTTTATTTGCGATTAGTTTAAGTCAGTCTAGAACATCGTGGTTGGTACTTATTTTTGTTTTTATTTATTGGATCTATAAACAACATAGAAATAGCCCGCGTCTGAATTTTCCTAAACTGATTTTTTGGTGTGCAACTTTTGTATTGATGTCAGGTTACCTTTTACCACTCTTGACGCAATGGATCGCAGCGGAACAGCTTACCGAAGTGGCCAAGACTGCTTCTATTGTTGATCGGGCGAGCCGAGGACATGAGCGTTTAGGAATGTGGATGCAAATCCTTTATGCGATCGCAGAGCAGCCATGGTGGGGCTATGGATGGAATCAAACCAGTGTGGCAGTGGTGGAGAGTCTTCAGTTCAATACGGTACAGGTTTGGTTTAATAGCTCGCATAATATTCTATTGGACTTACTGGTTTGGAATGGGATTCCACTTGGTCTTTTGATTATTGGCTATATCACCCTGTGGTTATTTTGGTTAAATCAACGCAGTAAAGAGACTGTTTCAATTATTGCGATGTTGATGGTCGTTGCCATTTTGATTCATGCCATGCTTGAGTTTCCTCAGCGCTATGCATATTTCTTATTGCCATTGGGCTTCTTATTGGGTCTGATTCAGTCGCAAACACCGAATTTAAAAGGCATCGAAATACATAAGAATATTATTCGTTGTGTTTGGGTGTTGAGTCTTATTGTACTTCTGATGATTTGGCGGGACTATAAGCTCTATCAAGACAACAGCCGTTTAGTCTTTGCGAAAAAGCCACCGACTGCTCGTATTTTGGGTAGTTCAGAAATTCTATTATTAACTCAGTTTGAGTGGCGTCTCAATTGGATTGCACTCTCACCGAATACAGTGATGTCTGAGCATGAGTTAATGATGATCGGCAAAATGGTGAAGAATAAAGCAACACCGTTTAATCTGAAAAAGTATGCGCAGTTGCTGGCATATAATGGTAGAGAGGCAGAAGCACAGCAATATATTGAGATTTGGAATCGGCTTTATAAAAAGCAACTGACTTTAGAGCAGGTGATCGGTCAGTCCAAAAAGTAACAGCGATAAAAAATCCCTTTCAAATTCTTGAAAGGGATTTTTTTGTTTCTTAAATTTGACTTTGAATATAGTTTTCGATGCCAACTTTTTCGACTAAATCAAGTTGAGTATCGAGCCAGTCTAGATACTCTTCTTCTTTCTCTAAAATCTCTTGGACTAAATCACGTGTCACATAATCCTGCTCAACTTCAGCAAGCTCAACTGCTTGCTGAATCGTCGCGATATTTTCTTTAACTTTGCGAATATCACAATTCAACACTTCTTCGGTGTGCTGACCGATATACAATTTGCCGAGATGTTGTAAGTTGGGCAAACCTTCTAAAAATAAAACACGTTCAATGATTTTATCGGCATGTTTCATTTGGCGAATAGATTCTTTGTATTCTGCTGAACCGAGCTGTTCGATGCCCCAATCATTAAACATACGAGAATGTAAAAAATATTGGTTAATTGCAGTTAAATGATGATAAAGCACCTGATTCAGCTGATTGATCACTTCACGATTGCCTTTCATTGCCTTGCTCCATAAAACACCAAGTTGATGCCCTAATAACTAAGGCAATTTATATGATTTTAATCAACAAAGAGGGCTATGGCGAGTAATTTATGGAACGGCAAATGAAAATCACAATCATGAGGAGTTAGGCGCTCAACGAGTGGTGAGCAGTGTAAGGTAATTTACGTCTATTATTTATTTTTATAAAAAAACCGCTTAGATGAAGAGTGGTTAAGGTTCGACAAGAAGCGGTGGAGTCGTAAAGACGAATGGAATTTGTTCTAAGGTCTAAATAAGTCAGGCTGCAACTGAGATGCGTGCAGCGATTTCAGCGAGTTCTTCACTGATAATAGCACGTGCTTCAGGAACACAACGCCCACAGCAAGTTCCTAAGCCAAGTTGTTCGCGGATTTCACGATAGCTCTCTGTACCGTTAGCAACGGCATCTTTGATATCTTGATCGGTGATTCCACGACATAAACAGACATACATGGCAGACTATTCACAAATATAAATGCGATAATTGATATTATTGATAATTGTTATCGTTTGTCAATGAATTTCATTCGAATAGCGAATAGATTCTTATTGGGAATTTGAATAAAAAAACACCACATTATCGGTGGTGTCTATGTTTTTTATTTATATTATTGAAAAATATGAATTAACATATTATGAAATAATCACAATACCGTCCATTTCTACCAGTGCATCTTTGGGTAGGCTAGCTACACCAAGCGCGGCACGTGCTGGATACGGCTGAGCAAAGTATTCCCCCATAATTTGATTGACCAACTGGAAGTGTGATAGATCAGTGAGGAAAATATTGAGTTTAGCGATATCAGCCAAACTACCGCCAGCAGCAGTACATACAGCTTTAAGGTTGTCAAAAACACGGCGAATTTGGGCTTCAATGCCATCCACGAGTTCCATACTATAAGGGTCTAAGCCGATTTGACCTGAAAGATAGAGCGTATTGCCAACGAGAATTGCTTGAGAATATGTTCCGATCGCAGCAGGGGCGTGTTCAGTATGAATAACTTGACGTGACATTAAGCTCTCCTATGTCTTTATTTTCGATCTTAAACAACGCGACTTTAACACAAAAGCTCAGTTGCGAAACGACTGAGTACTGCGGAGTCGTTTTCAGATGATTTTTAAACCACTTTAGCAACTTCGGGTTGGACGATGGGGATATTCAAACGTTCAATGCGCGGGAAATTCAGATGCATACGCAAGTCTCGAATGATTTGCGCAAGTTGTTTACGGTTATTCACTACAATATTGACGTAGGTTTTTTGATCTTGTGAGTGAACCATTTCGACCCCGGTCTTTGCCTTACGACATTGGTAGATCAGATCAGAAATTTGTTCATCGTTCATGGCCATGTGAATACATAAATAAGCACTAAAACGAACATCATCGATTTCTTCTGATTGCCAGTATAAAGGCATGATATTTTCAGGGTGTTGGTTTTGTTCGTGCAGCAAATTACGACAGCGTGAGCGATGCACGATTAAACCGCGACGCGACAAATGTCCTTGGATGGGATCTCCCAATACTGGGTTACAACAATGCGCATATTTTACATCTACGCCTTCAGTACCGAGAATTAAGCGATCTGATGTTTCATGAACATGTGAATATTGATCTTGAGCGAATAGGTGATTTGCCACCAATTGAGGCAGTAGGTCACCGACAGCGATCTGTTCAAATAAGGTATCTTTACTGCTTAAATGTCGCCACTCTAAAACATTGATCCAATCATTTTGAGAAAGATCGTTGATTGAGCGATGGAATAATTTTAAGGCTCGATTCAATGCTTGTTGGCCAACTAAACGTTGCTCATCAATATATTGATCTCTGAGCATGTTTTGCAATGCACGACGCGCTTTTTGCGTGTTAATAAAGCTCAGCCAATCTGGATTTGGCGTAGCCAGCACATCGGTAATGATCTCAACCACTTGACCGCTATGTAGTGGGGTGGATAAGGGGCGAATTTCACCATCCACTTTGGCACCCACAGCATGGTTACCTAGAAACAAGCTGGCCGAATAAGCGAAGTCGACTACAGTTGCGCCTTGCGGCAGTTCATGTAACTGTCCATGCGGAGTGTATACCCAGATTTTTTCTTGATGTAAATAATCAAGTAAATCGCTAAATGTGGTTTTGGCACAATCACTGTCGATTAAGGTGTTCAAGTTTTGCATAGAAGCTTGAATCGCTGATCGGCAAGCCTGAGGCGCATTTTCCCCAAGTACCACACCAAAGCGTGCGGCTTTACGCATCAATTCAGTTTGAATGGTGAGCGACAGTGTGGTTTTTTCGCCTTTAAGCTTAATCATGAGTGACTGATTGCCGCCAGGTAAAGGGCGGCGAATATGGTCTCGATATTGTAAAACTTGAAAATTATCTTTCAATGCTGTGACCAGACGGTCGCAATCCGCAATGCTTTGTAAAACGATTTCAAAGGCGTGGCTATGACTCAGTTCATTTAAATCAATTTCATTTTTTACAAAGTGACGTAGCAATTCGATATTATTATTTTTCTTTTTAATTCGACCTTTTATCTTATGGTTTTCTAATAAATCGGATAATTTTTGTTCCCAAATAGTTTGATATTCACAGCGTTTAGGTTTGGTCTCTAATAGCGCGGTTTGTATGTCATTGAACATGTCGAGATCAAGATTTTGATAACATAGATGTTCTAGGTTATCTGCCATCTCATTCATGCCCACAAGACGTGCCATAGGCACAAAAATATCAAACGTCTCTTGTGCGATTCGAGCACGTTTGTCTGGGCGCAGCGCACCTAGCGTGGTCATATTATGATAGCGATCTGCGAGTTTAATAATAATGACACGAGGATCTTGTAAGGTGGCTTGTAAGATTTTTCGGAAAGATGCGGCTTTGTTATATTCTTTATCACTGGAGTGGCTGAGTTTGGTCACGCCATCGACAAGTTCGGCGACGACCAATCCAAATTTTTCTCCAATTTCATCTTTGCTAAATTCAGTGTCTTCAATTACATCATGTAAGAGTGCAGCCATAAGCGTATCTGCATCGAGACGCATATGTGCCAAGATACAACTCACCGCAATAGGGTGTAAGACATAGGGTTCGCCACTTTTACGGGTAATACCGCTATGTGCTAAATCGGCAAAATCACAGGCAGCAAGCACACGCAGGACGTCGCTATCTTTGAGATAGGCATCAATAATTACTTTTAACTGTTGCTTGGCTTGGCTGACCTCTTCGCCTGGCATAGAAAAACACCTTTTATAACATGAATTCAATAATGATAACGTCTATGGATATTTGCTTTAGCTTCTAATGAAAAGCATATTGCCAAACTTGTCAATTTGTTCAGAAGAAAAAAACGAAAATTTTTCCAATCAAGGAAATTACTTTTATCAATATAGAACAGGATCTACTGACATTTCAACAAACAAAAAAGCCCAGTGTCTTCACAATGGGCTTCTATGCAAAGTAAATTCGACTTAGAAAGAAAAACCTTCTAAGTTTAATGAATTTGTAGACAATACCATATCAAGATTTGACGTTTGGTAGTCTTGATCGCGTTGTTTCAAAATGTCTTTAGTCACATGACCCATCGCAATTTCGCGTAAAGCAACGACGGTTGGTTTGTCATTATCCCATTCTACAGTGGGTTCCATTCCTTGACGTGCGAGTTGACGTGCACGTTTACTCGCCACCAGTACCAACTCAAAACGGTTATCTACGTGGTCTAAACAATCTTCAACGGTTACACGTGCCATAAGTAGTCTCGTTTGAACAATACATCTGAAATGACTAAGTAGTATAAAAGGCTTTTGAGTAAGACTCAAGCTATTCGCGATGGAGCGTAATTAAATTCTCGATCAATTGTTGATGACGATTACTTTGCTGCAATGTTACTAAACGGTTGGCGCTGATAATCGATTCTAGATCGTGCACGGCTTTATTGAAGTCATCATTGATAATAACATAGTCAAAACTAGCAAAATGACGCATATCCTCGACTGCACAACTGAGGCGATGCTCAATCACTTCAACTGAATCTGTGCCGCGGTTAGACAGACGTTGTCTTAAATCATACTGGGTCGGTGGAAGTATAAAGATTTGTTTTGATTCTGGAAAAAGTTTACGAACTTGCTCAGCACCTTGCCAGTCAATCTCTAATAATACATCGTGACCTTGTTGTAGTTGTGCTTTGACGGTGGCTTGGGAAGTCCCATAATAATTGCCAAAGACTTCTGCGTATTCAATAAATCCACCCTGTTCAACTTGGGCTAAAAAATCTTCTTTAGTGGTAAAATGATAGTGAACACCATCTAATTCGCCAGGACGTTGGTCGCGAGTCGTGTGCGAGACTGAAACATGAAGGTTGCTGACTCGATCGAGTAGGGCTTTCACTAAAGATGTTTTGCCTGTTCCTGAGGCAGCAGAAACGACAAACAATAGACCCGACATGATACTTTCCTGATATGATAAAATATCTTGGCTATTGTAGTGTAGCGTGCCGCTAAACGAAATAGTTTGGTATAAATATTCGGATGATGAGAGAGGATGTTATGGAAATCGTGTTAGCCAATCCACGGGGTTTTTGTGCTGGTGTTGACCGTGCTATAGCAATCGTCAATCGCGCATTGGAGTGTTTTAACCCACCGATTTATGTACGTCACGAAGTGGTACACAATAAATTTGTGGTCGATGATTTGCGTCAGCGTGGTGCTGTATTTGTCGATGAACTGGATCAAGTGCCTGATGATTCGATCGTGATTTTTAGTGCGCATGGTGTTTCTAAGGCCGTACAAATAGAAGCTGAACAGCGTGGTTTAAAGGTATTTGATGCAACTTGCCCATTAGTGACTAAAGTCCATATAGAAGTCACTCGCTATGCGCGTGAAGGGGTAGAAGCGATCCTGATTGGGCATGAAGGTCATCCAGAAGTTGAAGGTACGATGGGGCAATACGACCTGTCCAAAGGTGGTGCGATCTATTTGGTTGAAGATGAGCAAGATGTTGACGCATTGATGGTGAAACATCCTGAAAAAGTTGCTTTTGTCACGCAAACTACGTTGTCAATCGATGATACCGCAAAGGTGATTGATGCTTTGCGACTTAAGTTTCCGCAGATTCAAGGTCCGCGTAAGGATGATATTTGTTATGCCACTCAGAATCGTCAGGACGCGGTGCGGGATTTAGCTGAGCAATGTGATGTAGTCTTAGTGGTTGGCTCTCCGAATTCATCTAATTCAAATCGTTTACGCGAGTTGGCTGAACGTATGGGGAAATCTGCTTATTTAGTTGATAATGCGGATCAGCTTGAGCAGGCGTGGTTTAAAGCGGACAGCAAAATTGGTGTGACGGCTGGTGCGTCAGCGCCTGAAATTTTAATTAAACAAGTGATTCAACGCTTACAAGATTGGGGCGCAACACCGCCCAAAGAGTTACAAGGTACAGAAGAAAATATTACCTTTAGTCTGCCAAAAGAGCTGCGCATACAGGTGATACAAGCCTAATTTTATTAGAAAAATGTGAACTAGGAACGGATGGATTACACTCCATCCGTTTTTTTTGGTTCTTATCTGCTTTGTATTGGTTCTGTAAAAATAAAATTTAATATAGAGCTAATAAATTTAAAAAAAATTGGTACAAAGTAATGGGGAAAGGTCGGGGATTCACCTTAATCGAGTTGATGGTGACGATTGCTGTTTTAGCGATTGTCGCGATGATGGCTGTGCCTAGTTTTGGCAATATGGTGGCGAGACAAAAATTAAATGCAGCAACTCGTGAACTCACACTTGCGATTAATCAAGCAAAATCACAAGCAGCTTTGATGAAAACAACGGTAGCCGTATGTCTAAACCGAACCAATACGGATGATGACTTTAATAAAGATAAATGTGCGACAGCTCTGATTCCAAACTATGCAGCATTGGATCAACAAGAAGTTCAGAACACACGAGTTATTTCCGTGCAGATCGACCCTCAAGTTGCGATTGAATCTACCAGTGCAGAGATGATTTTGTTCAATGATGTCGGAAGTGCAACGACCGCTGAAACATTTAGTTTCTGTAAGTCAGCTCAAAACAGAACAATAGAAGTAACAAGATTAGGCAATGTTCGACAAGTTGCAGGGGCGTGTTAATGAATATTAATAAACATCAACAAGGTGTGGGGCTGGTAGAAGTACTGGTTGCTTTGTTGTTATTAGCAGTTGGGGTTCTAGGCTATACCATTTTGCAACTTCGCGCGGTAGATGCATCTAGTGAGGCATTAGCTCGTTCTCAAGGAATGCTCATTTTACGTGGGTTGGCTGAAAATATGCGTGCAAACCCCGATGCACAAACGAATTATCCTGCGGCTGTGAGAGCTTATACCAATATTACGGCAACACCGACATCACCTAGTAACGCGTGTTTCAATCCCGCCTCTGCCTGTACTCCTACGCAAATGGCAACTTATGACGCTTTTATGGCTGCACGAACAGCATTTGAAATTGGTATGAATATTACGATGGACACTTGTCCAGGCGTGATAGCTGCACCTGTACAACGGCAATGTTTATTTGCTGCATGGGGAGATACAGAGCTTAGCGCAACCAATACAGCTGCGGATGTAAGTGAATGTATGGGAGCAACAGGTGTGTATGTGAATCGCTCAAGTTGCTTAATGATGGAGGTCTATTAATGAAAACTCCACATTATGTTGATTCGAAGCCAATACATCAGCAAGGTTTTACCCTCATTGAATTGATGGTGGCGTTGGCGTTGGGTTTGCTTGTGACTGCCGCTGCGGTGCAGCTTTTCACGGGTGGATTTCTTGCTTCTCGTATGCAAGAAGCAAATGCTGAACTGCAAAATAGTGGTGTCTTTGGTTTAGATTATGTCGCACGTGATATTCGTTTGGCGAATTATATAAATACAGCTTTCCCAGAGTTGAATGACCAGACGCCATGGGGCGGAATTGTATTGACCGCTATAGATGCAACAACCTCTAATGCAAACTTACCTATTCCTGCCACAGCACCTTTTATTTCAAAGGGGCTATTAAGTCACAGTATTGGGACTGGCGATACACTCAGTACCACTTTACATGAATGGCAAGGTTTGTCGAACGTTGATGTCGAAAGTGACCAATTAACCATTCAGTTTGTTGCACCGAATGCGATGGTGAATTGTGAAGGGGAAAATGTACAAGCAGGTGATTACGTCATTCAGCGATATTTTTTAAGACGTGCAAATGCGGCTTTAACGACGGGCACGGATTACGGATTGGCTTGTGATGCAAATAGACCAACGCCAGCAGGCACAGCAGCCGTTGCAAAACCGACATCCATTACAGGGTTCGGTGGGGCTGGTGAGTTAATTATGCCTCGAGTTGATCATTTCGTGGTGCAGGTTGGGACTAAGGACTCAACAGGTAATATGGCGTATTACACAATTAATCAATACCGTACGATGGCCGCTGCTGCTCATGCGGCAGCTATACCCACTGTCCCACCTCGAATTGTTTCAGTCAAATTAGCAGTATTGGTTCGTTCAACAGATAACACTCGGAATAACGCAATTGATTTGTCTAGACGAATTGATTTGTTAAACCAAAATGTCGCACTCACTGACACCAATACTCGGTTTGCTCGCCGTGTATACAGCACTGTCGTCACATTTAGAAATGGGTTGGGAGAAAAATAATGAGCTTAAAACAACCCTATCGCCAACAACGTGGTGCAACACTGATCGTTGTCTTAATTATTTTGCTTGCTGTGACGATCATTGGTGTCGTTGCAATACGAGTAGCTATGACCTCACTGAATATTGCAACCAACAGTCAAATAGGACAATTGCTATTACAAACCAGTGATACACCAACGAATTATTTCTTAAATCGAACCAATTATAAAGATATTACCTCGGTTATGAATGTTGTAGGTAAGGTGATCGATGATCAAAAAGATCCTTTGAGTCATGGGCGGGAATATATTTTCTGTTATCGCCCCACTGAAGCCCTACAAGTCGGCAGTATCCTCGATGTAACAGTTTTGGTTCCACCAGCGGCAACTGCCTCGGATAATACCAAGGCAACAGTAGATGCGTCTGAAAGTAATCGTAGTGGCTTTTGTAATTTAGAGCAGGACTTTGGCAGTGCGCGTGAAGCAGTCGTGACCCAAGTTGCAGTGAAATATATCAATGCAGCAAATGATGCCACACCTGGGGCAGATTTGGCACGAAATACTGATCTGAGTAAAGACGCTAAAGTTCAGCAAGGTAAGGTCGATGGGCGAGTTCGCATCACATCAACTTCAATTTTGCCCAATTATTCGAGTACCAACTTAGCGGCAGTACAACAAGATTGTATTGGTAATGGTAGTGCTGTGGGCTTTATCAATGACAATGTCGATGATGGTTTGCAAACTAAGCGAACAGTTGCGGATTGTTTGCGCGATTATGGCATTCCCGTAAATACACAGGTTCAAGAGATTGATCTGATGACACGCTACGTCGAAGACGAAGCACCAGAATAAATAAATGGGGAGAATGATGATGAAAACACAAAGAAATAGGTTAGATTTCCAGCATTATGTTCACCGTTTTTCATATGGTGCGTCGTTTGTTTGGGCATTTACAGGGACAATGCTGGTAGCGGCATCAGTTGCACAAGCCAGTGATATGCAGATTTATGCAATGCCGACGGCAGGTAAAAAAACCATTGTTATGATGCTTGATACATCTGGATCAATGGGAGTTAATAGTGGTAGTAATGCAATTAATGCAGATTATGGTGTTTGTTCGGATCGCACTACTGTACAAACTGATACAGGTGGAGACGGTTCCTATACTTATACGAGAACATATTGTTCAGTGAGCCATTCGACTTTAAGTTCATCAAACTATCAACGACTTAAAGATATATGCTATAACCCAAATAAAAATGCTGATGGCACTTATAGTACCCGTACTGGCGCACTAAAATGCTATGATCGTATGTCTCGTTTACAAGATGGTATGTTTGCTTTTTTAAATAGTGATAACCCGAAACTTAACGAAGCTCGTGTGGGGCTAGGACATTATTCTGTAGGTGGGTCTGGGAGAGCTGGAAAGATCTTAGTTACAGCAGAAAGGCTAGGAGCTAGTGGATCGGATCAGCGTAATACATTGAAAAATGCAATAAAAGGTTTGACAGCGGCTGGCGGAACACCAACAGCCCATGCTTATGCAGAAGCAGCAGCCTATTTGATGGGAACAAACACACGTGGTGAAGCAGAAATACAAAAAGATTTATATAAGAAAATTACAACACAGGTCTTTGAGCGATATGAATGTCAAAATAGTTCACGCCCTTATTTAAATCCTGTAAATAATACTTGTTATCAATACAATAACGGCTTTGTCGGGAGTTATCAAAATGCTGGTTATGTATGCCCACCCTCTGGCGCGCCTACATTTAGCAATATAGGGACGAGCACTAATACTACTCGACAAAGATGTTATTTGGATGGTTATGTTAATAATTCGAATTCAAATTATTATCGTTCCGCAGATAGGGGGTGTGTAAATACTGCTTATCCTCATTTTAGTTCATCAAACAATAGATGTTATGCAACTCTGGGTTTTACAGGTAATACTGCGACACCAACAACAATTACTCGCCATGAAGTTACGTATTATAAGTGTCTGGATTGGCAACAAACGAACTTTACGAATGGTGTTCAATATTGTGGTGCTTCATCAAGTACTAATTCAGGGTCTACTACTCAAAGAACTGGTACAAGTACTTCTTATTGGCAAAACTTAGGAAGTACGGAGCCTACTGATTTTGTTGGTGATGGTAGTGAGACTGTTTCGGGTGTTGTTTATTCTCATACTTTGGAAATGCAACTAGGAGCAAATGCAGATAGTGGTTTTGATCAATCTGTTGCTGGTTCTAAAGACGGTATAAATTATATTTCACCTTTGCCAGCAGAAGCAGATCGCGTTAGTTGTGATGGTCAAGGGGTTTATATTTTATCTGATGGAGAAGCAAATAATTCAAGTCCTGCACGTTCTACATCAGTGATTTCTGCTGCATTAGGTAGTTATGGTTCAAATTTTAGCTGTCCAACTGATGGTTTAAGTACGGGAACCGCAGCATCTTGGCATTGTATGGGAGAGCTGGCCAAAAAGTTATTTAATGGTGGAGATATTCAAACTGCTGTTAATAAAATTACAAATCCAGTCAATATACCGATTCAAACGGCTTTTGTTGGTTTTGGCAAGGATTTTAATAGCTTAACTCAAACCCATGTCCAACAAGCTTGTAAACTGAGTTCTCGTACTCAAGCAGATCGTGACGGTCATGATGCTTGCTCTCCAAATCAAGGAGCGAATGCTGTTGCATCACCTGGTTATGGTAATGGTGGATTCTTTACTACTCAATCTGCTGAAGGTGTTACAAATAGCGTAATTGCCTTTCTTGATAATTTAGGTAAAGCAGCACTTGAACCGTTAACAACGGGGGCGATCTCTGTACCTGCGGATGCATTGAGTCCATCGGGATTACAGCCTTATGGTTATTTACGTGCCTTAGAGCCAAATCCACAAAGTAATAACATGATTTGGGCTGGTAACTTAAAACGTTATAAGGTGGTCTTGACTGGTGCGAATGCAGGTGCGTTTGCAGGTGCAAACGGTACAACACTGGTGTATGACTCAAAAGGGGCATTTAATAAAACCACAACAGACTTATGGAATAGTAGTGCTGTCTATGATGGGAAAAGCTATACAGATGGTGGCATTATTAATTTAGGTGGAGCGCTTTCTCGTGTGCCGATGCCGATTTCAGGTCAAATAGAAAATTTGTCTGTAGAGCCAAAACAGTACGCATATGCAGCAAGACCAAATGCATTAAGACGCTTATTCACCAACGTAACTGTGAACGGTGGTGCTGATTTAACCAGTAAAGATGATAGCGGTGATTTGTTGAGTATTCCTGTTGGGGATGCGGATGGTGATATTCCAACGACTGGAATCTCGGCATATGTACTGAAACAGTTTACAGAGCAAAATACGCTTAAAGACTTTCCGATTTTTGTTAAGCAAAAACTCTTAAATTATTTAGGTTTTAGTGTGCCTTTAGATGAGGTCGCCACAGATTTGCCTGCAACATTGACCACACCAAATGCACCCCATTTGGCAATGGGCGGAAGTGTACACTCATTTCCTGTGCAGTTGACATATTCGGGAACATTGGATGCCTCAGGTGTTAGAACCCATTTAAAGTGTCTATATTCTCACCAATAAAAATGTCTGGTTTATGATGGTTTTTATCACCATGGACTGGATATAAAATATAGATGCTGATCACTATGTCTGATAAAGAAATTCAACGTCTTGCAGTTCTGCAAGACGTTAGAGATCATCGTATTACCCAGGTCCGTGCTGCTGAAATCCTGAATCTTTCCACCCGTCAAATTACCCGGTTATTGCAGAAACTCAATCAAGATGGTGTCTCAGGTATGGCACATGCCAGTCGTGGTCAACCTGGCCATCGTCGCCATGATGACTTGTTAAAATCAAAGTGCCTTTCCATTATTGCTGAACATTTGCTGGGCTTTGGACCCACCTTGGCGCATGAGAAGCTCAGCAGCATGTTTGGTCTGCATATCCCGGTAGAAACGGTTCGTCGCTGGATGACTGCAAATGACCTGTGGATTCCTCGATCCAAGCGTCTGAAACGTCCGTATCAGCCTAGATATAACCGTGATTGCTTCGGTGAGCTGATCCAGATCGATGGCTCATATCATGACTGGTTTGAAGGCCGAGCTTCCAAATGCTGCTTGCTGGTTTATATCGATGACGCCACTGGAAAGCTGTTGCATCTGCGCTTTTGTGAGGCTGAAACGACCTTTGATTATATGCTTTCAACCCGAGCCTACATTGAGCAATACGGCAAGCCTTTAGCGTTTTATAGCGATAAACACTCGGTATTCCGAGTGAATCAGAAATCGAGCCAAGATAGCCAGATCACGCAATTTGGGCGGATTCTGAATGAGTTAAATATTGATATTATCTTCGCCAACTCACCCCAGGCTAAAGGCCGTGTGGAACGTGCCAATAGAACACTCCAGGATCGCCTGATCAAGGAAATGCGCCTAGAAGGTATCTGTTCAATTGCCGAGGCAAATGCCTGGCTGCCCTGCTTTATTGAGCATTTCAATCAGAAGTTTGCCAAGTGTGCGCGAAACTCAAAGAATTTACATCGGCCATTAACCGAATCTCATCTTGAACTGGATGATATTTTTACCTGGCAGGAACCGCGTAAGGTCACCAAGAATCTGACCCTGACCTATGACAAATGTATTTATCTGCTTGAACCGATAGAGCTGAATCATAAGCTTGTTGGGCAATATATTTCATTTCTGGAGTACCCGGATGGGACTGTGGCCCTCATGCACGAGGGACGAAAGCTCAACTACAGCATTTTCAATAAGTTAGCTGGGCTACAGCAGAATGAGATCGTTGAGAATAAACGGTTAGGTACAGTTCTGGCACATATTCAGCAACAGCATGAAGAGTTGGAAAAACAGAATAAACGTTCCCGTCTCAAGAAAAGTATGCCGAGTCGTAAAGCTCAGAAAGCTGTTATTGAACAAAGAAAGTTAAATCCTGTGCTTGACTCTTGTGGTTAAAAACAGGACATTTTAAATGGTTTATCGCATAGACATTTTAATTGGTGAATAACACTCAGGTCAACTCACGAGTACTCGTGAACAATCTATCTTATACGGTACGATGGATGGTGGTTTACATATAGTAGATAGTGCGACGGGTGTGGAACAAATGGTGTTTGTTCCATCCGAGTTGTTGAGAAGTAACATTGCGTCTAAAGCATTAGTCAAAGGTGCAAGCGATAACACTGCACCTGTACACGGTGTAGATGGCGAATGGGTTGCAGATGCATTATACAAATCTCAGAAAGCAACAAATGCCACAGATGTAAGTAAAGTACAAGCGCGCCAGATGAATGTATATGGCGGGTTGCGGATGGGGGGGGGAGAGTTATTATGGCTTGGATGTTTTAAACCCTAAAAAACCTAAACTGTTATTTAGAGTCGGCAGTGATCAAAGTAATTATAGTCGTATGGGACAGTCATGGTCTAAACCTATCCTTGCGAATATTCGTCATAACAATGTGATTAAGCGCGTGATGATCGTGGGTGGTGGTTACGATGCACGTTATGAGAGCCCAACCTTTACTTTGACTGGAAGTGATACTGCTAAAGGTAATGCAGTTTATATCATTGATGCAAAAACAGGTGAGCGCTTATGGTGGGCGAGTAATACTGGGGCAAATACCAATAATACAAATATGAAGCATAGTATTGTGAGTCGTGTCAGTGCGATTGACCGAAATGCGGATGGATTGATTGATCACCTTTATTTTGGGGATTTGGGGGGCCAGGTTTTCCGTGCAGATTTAAATAACGCAGTTGGAACACCAACCGAAGACTTTGGTAAACGTGTCGTGCGTTTGGCAAATCTTGCAACTACAGAAGGTGGAGTTGCTTTAGGCCAAGGCAAAAATCCACGTTTCTATAAAGCCCCAACGGTGACGATTCATGATCAAGGCGCTGAGACTTTTATGTTGATTGGTCTTGCATCTGGTAATCGGAGTACACCATTAGATGTTTATCCATTGCGAGGGCGTGATGGAATGTCCCCAGTGAATGCTTTAAATGATCGCTTAGTCAATAATGTGTATGGTGTTATCGATCGTGATTTTATTAAGCCAGACTTGATTAGTGGCACACCAACATTGGATACAGAGAATAAAAATCTCTCGCATTTGCAAAAAAATCCCCAATTGTTGACAGGTAATATTATCGGTGCATTTGTTGGTGCATCGGCTACCAAAGACGGTTGGTATCGTTCGCTGTCTAGTAACAGTAAAGGTATCGAAAGAGCGGATAATAGTTTCCGTGTAGCTGGTGGTATGAAAGCATTTGAAGAGCCGATTGCATTAACAGGTAACTTGATTGTCCCTGTTTATGACCCACAAGGTACAGGTATTGCACAACAAGACCCATGTAAACCTCGTGTGATTGGTGAAACAGATAGTCAACGCTTTTGCTTACCTTATGGTGTGTGTCTCAAGACGGATGGTACAGTGAATTCTGCACGAGAAGGTGGTACTGGCTTTCAAACGACAACGGAAGACTGCCCGCCCAATGTCGCTGAGTGTAATAAAAATGTGATCGGCGGGGGAATTGTTGGCTTGGCGCCAGTGCCAATTAAAGAACCAACATCAACAAATCCATGTCCTGATTTCTCTATTGCTGGGAATGAAAAGGGGAATGGAATTTGGAATTGTATTCCGACGATTAATCCAACTCGATGGTATGAAAGATGGAAAAAATAACGCAAGGAAATACAAAAATCTTTCAATCGACGAGAACGCTTCGTCGGTTGAAAGAGGGTTATGCTAAAGGGTTTACTCTAATTGAGTTGATGATCGTTGTTGTTATCGTTGCGATATTTGCTGCAATAGCAATTCCGAGTTATCAGGAATATGTGAGACGAGCTAATGTCGCTATGGCGCAACAAGAAATGCAAAAGATTGCAGAACAATTAGAGCGTCATAAAGCAAAAAACTTTACTTATCGAAGCTTTGACCCGAATTTTATTTATAACGTCGTGGGGCCAATGAACTCAGTGACTTTACCAAGAGGAGCAGCGAGTTCAGCGATTAAATATACAATTACAATCACAGATGCAGAAGCACCAACAAGATTGTTAACGGATACTACCGCTCCCGCGATTAGGGCCCGTAATTGGGTTATGATTGCGAGAACGAACGACGTTAGAAACTATGATTTGTTAATGACCAGTGCTGGAGTACGTTGTAAAAATAAAACAACATTAAATGTTACAGATGCGGGGTGTGGTACGGAAGCAACAGGAAGGGAGGACTGGTAATCGTGTATAAAAAAGGTTTTACCCTCATTGAGCTTATGATTGTCGTTGCGATTATTGGCGTATTGGCGGCGATCGCTTATCCAGCATATACAGGCTATAAAGTTCGAGTACAGCGTACAGATGCGCAGGCTGAAATGTTGCAAATAGCACGTAATTTGGCAACGTTTAAAATGGCAAATAATAGCTATGCAGGACGAACAGCAACAAATATTTATGGTGCAACGACAATACCTAGAGCACAGCCGCTATATGATATCGTATTGACTGATGTGGATGGCGTGGCTCTTACCGCAGCCTCTGCAAGAGTGAGAACTTGGTTGCTAATTGCAACACCTAAAGCAGGAACATTACAAGCTGGTAATGGTGTAATTTGCTTGAATGATCAAGGACAAAAATATTGGGAAAAAGCGGCAACAGTATGCGCACTATCCGCAACTTCAAATTGGGATGGTCGTTAATTCCATCATAAAGTACCCTATCTTCAAGAAAAGCAAATATCGAAAGGTATTTGCTTTTCTGCTTTTTATAGCGTGAGTTAGGTTGATTTTTTAATGTTGTGATTGTTTTATGAACAAAAAATAAACTTGATTCTGTGATTAATTTATCCTTAATTTAATAAAAATTGATTTGTATTTAATAATTTTGCAGTTATCTGACAATATCTACCTTTCATCCATAAAAAATAGATTTCATTACGGTTTGGTAGGAAATTGATAATTAAACATTAGAACATAAATCAAAACTATAAAAATTGTGCATATGGAGGGCGATATGCAACAAGTATGTGATTCCAAGCTTAACGCTTCGCCTCTTACTCGAAGCATAGCTTCTCGTCTTGCAGCTGGATCGAGCGTTGCTCGATGTGAGCTATGTCATTTCGAGCAATGTTCTTCGTCTTGTGCTCAGACAAAGTTATACTTTGTTTATCCTCGCTCAGGATTTACGTTATTTGAATTGATAGTGACAATTGCAATTATTGCAATTATTGCAATTCTTGCAGTGATGGCTGCACCCTCTTTTGCCAGTATGTATTCACGTCAAAAACTAGAATCTTCAGCACGTGACGTGGCGATGAAAGTATCTGAGGCTAGGGCCCAAGCCGTGATGCTTCGAGAGTCAACTGGTGTTTGTTTAAGCTCGTTATCAGAAGCCAACTGTTCAACAGCACTTTCGATCATGGATACCAATAAAAATAGGATCTTTGTGGCTCATTTAGAAAAAGGAGTCACAGTTGATAGCCGTTCAGAAACTTATCTTAAATTTAGAAACAATGGCAGTGTAGCTGCTGCTACCAATTTTATTTTACTGCGGAATGGCTTTTCTTATTGTATTGCTGTTGGGATAACGGGTGATACAACAATAAAAGAGGGGGCTTGCACATGAATTATAACAAACAAAAAGGTGTGGGTTTAGTTGAGGTTTTAGTTGCGCTATTACTTCTAGCAATCGCTGTACTAGGTTTTGCAGCCCTACAGTTGAAAGCGGTTGATGCCAGCTTGGAGGCGAGTAAGCAAGTGATTGGATTGACGATTGCTCGTGATTTGGCTGAACGTATGAGAGCAAACCCTCAAGCTGTTAGAGATGGAAAATATAATGTTGGTGCGTTAACCATTCCGACAGGAGAAGTTGCAACAACAGCAGGCGATGCTGAGAGTATCGCAGAACAAGATTTAAATAATGCTGCTGTACAAGCGAAGAATAATGGAATGAATCTATCGATTGCTGACTGTCCAACTGGAAATACACGGCAGTGTATCTATGTCGCATGGGAAGAGACTACTCTGTCAGGCAGTCAAGGGGTCGAGTCATGTATTAAAGACGGCGTGTATGTAAAAGGTTCACACTGTTTATTTTTGGAGGCTTATTAAAATGAAAAGAAGCCTCATAAATCAATTCGAGCATAGCTCGCTGCATTACATAGCTAGTCCTCGTACTCGAAGTAAGACTCCTCGTCTTGCGGCATCGGGTTACTTCGAGCATAGCTCTCCGTCTTGCGCTCGGAACCCTCGTACTCAAAGCATAGCTTCTCGCCTTGCGCCATCGGTTCACTTCGAGCATAGATCTCCGTCTTGCGCTCGGAACCCTCGTACTCAAAGCATAGCTTCTCATCTTGCGACCCGACCGAGCGGTGCTCGGTTTCATCGGGTCTCAGGATTTACCTTGATCGAACTCATGATTTCACTTGCGTTAGGCCTGATTATTGTTGCCGCCGCAATCCAGCTTTTTATTACAGGGGTAACCAGTTATAAGCTGCAAAAAGCGATGTCACATATTCAGGACAGTGCAAGTTTTGGCTTGAACTTTATTATTGATGATGTTCGTAAAGCTAATTTAAGCTCCCCAATCCCCGCTGTTAACGATCAAATTGCTTATTCTGGAATTATCCTGACATCGAATAATGTAGGGTCAAAAATCAATTTAAACTGTGCAACCTGTTTCTCTGATAATAAGTTAACGAGTTTTGGCAACGCGAATGTAGCAGGGTTAACCAATGACCAACTCCTAATTCGTTATCAGGCACCACAAGGGGGTTTTGATTGTTCTGGAAATACATTAGCAAAAGATACATTTGTGGTGCAAAGGTATTATGTGGGTTCAACTTCAACAGATTTGCGTCAATCGTTGCGCTGTCAGGCAGCCCAATATACACAAGCGCAACTTGATCTCCTCAGTGAAACAGATCCGCCGTTATCATTAGACTGGCAAGATAGTCAGGTTATTTTGCCGAATGTTGATTTTTTTCAGGTTCGTTTAGGCTATATCGATGGCGAACTGGATAATGCCGATAGCACACTCGCTTATACAGATATCAAAAACTATATGGCTTTGAGTGCTAAAAATAAAAATATTGATGGGGTAATACAACCGGTACGCCCACATGTTCATGCGATTCAACTTGGTGTATTGGTCCAATCAGCGGATACCGCTGGTAGTCAAAGCATTATCAAAGAAAGAAATAAAGAACCATTTCAGGTGCTCGGTACCAAAGTAACACTCACACCCACATATCAAGATACTCGTTTACGCCAAGTGGTTGATCAAACAGTCTCGCTTAGAAATGCGATGGGTTGGGTGACTGAAGGTTGCGATAGTAGTGCAGGGTCAACATGTACAGGGGGGGCTTGAATATGATTCAGTATGAAAAAGGTTCAACGCTTATCATTGTGTTGATGATCGTATTGATGATTACGATTATAGGAACGCTTGCGATTCGTCAGAGTATTAGCTCATTGAAATTGGTGAGTAATAATCAAATGCAAACCTTGTTATTGCAAAACTCTGATGCTGCTCTGATGGCTTTTCAGGATCCTGCATTTCGACCGCATATTACCGCTACAAATGGAATTGTTGGATTTTTTAGAAATGAAAATCATAGAGAAGCTGAATTGGTGTTTTGTTTTTCAGGGGCTGAGCCATTTCAATTAAGTAATGCAAGTTATCGTCTAAATAGCTCATCTTTCTTGAACATGGCAACGGGTGGCGGAGCATGTAATAAAGATTCAGTATCTGGTGGCCGTTCGGCAGTGGTAACGCAGGTTTATATTAAACGAGAAACAGAAGATGTATCAGTACCATTTGCTGACCTTGCTCGTGGGACTGAAAGCTTAGGAGCAAAAACTGAAAACAACATCCGTTTACGTGTCTATGTAGTATCGGTGATGAAAGGGTTGTTGTTCGATCCAAATAAGACGCTCTTTTTGGGGAGTACGGATACTAAACAAGGCTGTTTAACCAAAAGTATAGATAATGACGGTACAAATGAAGTGGCTGACTGCTTAAAGAATAATGAAGAAAGCCTTTTGTATAATATGCAAGTAGCAGAATATCGCTTCTTATCTGACTTTGAACCATCAGGTTCATAAGGGAGAAAGGGTCATGAATAATAATAAAATGAAAAAACTAACAAAACGTGAGCGTAAGCAAAAAAATAGAACAAAAGGGTTGTTGTTGAGTTGCACGGTATTGTCGAGTTTTTTAGTGCTATCTTCAGTTGCATCTGCAAGCGATATTGAGATTTATCAGCAAAATAATAGTAGTAATACGATTATGTTGATGGTGGACTTATCCCAAAGTATGGGAGCTGATCCAATTGCAGATTTACAGCGTGACTATCCATTGTGTTTAAGTGGCAGTCTACTTGGCAATGTCACCAGTTTATTGGGCAGTATCGCAACCGTTGATCTTAATTTATTAGGCTTGGTGAAATTAGATACTGGTGCGCCAACAGATCCACATTCTTGTTACATTCCTTCATTGCTGGTAACGCAAATTTTAGAAGGTGTTGATGGTATTACCAATCCTATTTTAGGTGCAGATTTACTCGGCTTGAGAGGATCTGTGCAGTATATTAAAGACAGTTGTGAGCTGGTTGAGAATCCACCGTTGGCAATTGCAGGCCCAGCTTATCGTTGTTACAACCGTTTGTACCGTGTTAAACAAGCAATCCATGATGTGATTGACGGTAACTCAGGAAAAGGGATTGATGCTTTACCTGATAACGTTTCTGTAGGTCTGTCTGTTTTTCCAGCCATGAATCAATCAGGCACTGGAAAAAATGAGTTGGCAGGTATGATTGCCGTTGAAGCAAAACCACTTGATGCCGCGCAACGTGCCAAAATTAAAGCAAAAATAAGTGAAGTGAGCAGTGTCGATCCCACGGCTAGTATTACCACAAAAGTGAATGAGCTGGTTGGAAAACTCTTGGCACTTGATCTTGTGGGGTTGCTTGTTGGTGCTTTAGGTACGATTCCGACTTTAATTAATGATTTAAAAAACCTAGCTGGCTTAAGTACACCGACAGCCACAGCCTATGCTGAAACAGGTGCTTATTTACTCAGTAATACCACTAAAGGTACTGGGATTGTTGAAGTCGGTCGTGCAAGAAAAATAGAAATAAGCCTTTTAGGTATTGGATTGATAAAATTAGGGGAGTATCAAGAATGTAGTACACTTGATGAGGTAGGAAAGTGTGTTAACTGGTCGGCTCCTTTTAGGGATAGTAGTTTATTAGGTCTAGGCGGAAATGCGCCTGGTTGGTATAAAAATCAATGTACATCAACAACAAATAGTACAAATTGCCATGATTTACCTACGACTGGTACATCTTTGATTGGTTTAGAACTCAATCAATGGAAATCTTTCTATCGTTATAATGGAAATCTTCAGTATGCATCTGCATATAGTGGTTTCCCTGTATCTACCGCTGCTAGTAAATCTGGCAATCGTTATGTCGGACCGCCAGCAACGAGTGCTGAGTGTAGTGCTAAAGGTTTATATGTTTTGACAGGCAGTGTCCCAGATTTAAATCCAAATTTACTCGATGGGTTATTAGGAGGGACAACAAGAGAGCCATTTAACGCCAGCAATAATCCTGTTCGTAAATTAATGAGTCGATCATTAGACCCATCCAGTAATACCGTTTTTAATTGTGGCACTGTTCCGAGTGGCTGGACAAATGGTTCATCATCCGCGACTTGGAACTGTATTGCAAACTATGCAGGCATTCTAAAAGAAGGTACTTATAATAATGGTGTTGGTATAAAAACAGGTGTTGGCGGGATCGGCCGCGACTTTGCCCATATTCCAAATGCAAAAACATCAGAGGAATTAGGGACGATTCAAGCACCGAAAACCGTTTTATCAAGCCTACTACAACCTGTAGCAAATATTGTAAAAGCATTAAATCCCGTTCTATCGTTACTTGGTTTAGGGGATTTAATTGAAAAGCTTAATAAAATACTCAATAACGTACTGCCTGTACCATTAGATCAAGCTGCTTATAATGCAGATGTTGCAAACTTGGCACGTTGGGGAGTGCATGGAGGCGGTGGTTGGTATCAACTATCTAGTGCTCAAAGTATTGCTGAGGGGATTTTGGATTTTAACCAAAGCCTTGTCGAAATGGAGTCCGATCCAATTGGTTTGCAAACTCTTCCTGCTGATCCGCTTACCCCATATCGTATGAGCAATGATGTCTATAAAAGTATGTTTGAACCGACCGAAAAAGCCAGTTGGTTGGGGAACTTCAAAAAATATTATACCCAAGATGATAATTCTGTTTATAAGCTTAAAGATGCGTGGAGTACAAGTGCACCTAGTTATGATGTAAAAGATTGGAATAAAGGTGGTCTGCTCGCCAAACTTGAGGATTTAAGTACCACTGAAAATACTACGGGACGTACCTTATTGATTAACCGTGATTGTGAAAATGATGGTCAGGGTAATATTCGATTTACTGCTACACGTCAACTTAAAGCCATTGATAATCATTATTTAGATACTTCAAATCAAAGTCGCTGTGTGCTTGATCCAAATAAGCGAGATAATGTGAAGGATGAAGATTATTATCTTATGAGTTTATTGGGTTACAAGTTAGAGAAGGGTGCGACCGCAAATGATCTAACTGAAGCCAATCGTAGTAATTGGCAAGTGGGAATGAATCTACATTCTACGCCAATAAAATTGATCCAAGAAGCGACTTTTGACGCAAATGGTGATGTTGTAGAGGATACTCGAAAAGATTATATGTTGTTTGGTACAACACAGGGTTTACTTCATGTAGTTGATGCTGAAACTGGAAAAGAGCAGTTTGCTTTTGTTCCAAATGAAATGCTTGAAAATAGCCGACAAAGGAATGCCTTCTTAAAAGAAAAAACAGGCTTAAAAGCCAATATGGCATACGGCATAGATGGGGCTTGGACCTTATATAGTGAATATGTCTATGGCATGAAAAAAGCGAGTAACGGGAGCAGTAAAGTTATAGCTACCGTTGGTTCAATAGACTCATCAAATAGTAAAGCGCCAAAGGGAAAACAAATTGCTTATGGTGGTTTACGTATGGGTGGACGGAGTTACTATGCACTTGACTTGGTGAGTTTAAATACTCCGAAACTTAAATTTCATATTGATCCTGACCATAAACGCATCATTAATCAAGATACGATTATAGATGATACGAATACACAAACAGCTTTAAGTCAAATGGGGCAGAGCTGGTCAAAACCGACCATTACTCAGGTCGCATGGAATGGTAAGCTGAAACGCGTCATGATCGTCGGTGGTGGTTATGACGCTCGGTATGAAGATCAAAACTATACACACCAAGCAAATGAAAAAGGTGCTGGTATATATATGTTTGATGCTGAAAATGGCGCGCTTTTATGGTGGGCCAGTGCCAATGCTGCCAGTAGTTTAAAGATTGAAGCCATGAAATATAGTGTGGTGAGCCGGATTAATACCGCAGACCGTAATGGCGATGGTTTGACAGATCATCTTTATTTTGGAGATTTGGGTGGACAGGTTTGGCGGATAGATTTTGATTCGAAGTTAGGTGTGGGCAATAACGCTGGATTTGCTCGCCTTATATTTACAAATTCAAAAGAGCGTTTTTATGAAGCGCCTAATTTTAGTGTATATGGTTATGAACAACCCCGTGTAGTGATTAGCATTGCTTCAGGAAACCGTAGCCTTCCATTTAGTGATAAAAGTTCAACCAGTACGATTTATAATCTTTTTGATCGAGAAGTGATTCATCCTAATTTTAAATTTGCAGCCCGAAGTACCACAGCAAAATTTTTATTAAGCGATTTAAAAGAAATGAAAGTCGCTGATTTAAATGGTGCAGCTTTAACGCTAGCTGATCTACAAGCTTCAGGTAATAAGCGAGTGCAAAATGGTTGGTATGTATCTGCTGAAACAGTGATTGGCAAGCAACTTGATCAAAATGGTAATGAAAAACCGATAACCAATACCGCGGCGAGTAAGGTGTTGGGTGAAATGGTGGTGATGAATAAAAGCTTATATGCCAGTGTTTATAATCCGAACGGTACAACTGATGGTTGTCGGGTACAAGCACAAGGTATTACTACGGTTCAACGTTACTGTTTACCTTTTGGTATTTGTGAGCAGAATGTTACCGAAATGAGCTTTGGCGCAGGGCGAGGTATTGTTGATGTTATGGCGGGTGTTGGTACTGGACTCGACAAGAAAAATGAGGCAACACGCCAAATTTTAAACCCAAATGCCAAAGATAGCATCGTGGGTGGCAATGCAATGCCAATCAACACCATGCGCCGTCAAATCGTGCCACTCAAATGGTATGAAAGCAATGAATAAACAATCGGCATTTACACTCATTGAACTGATGGTCACTGTCGCTATCATTGCTATTTTGGCAGCGATAGCGATCCCTAGCTATGACATTTATATACGCCGTGCAGATCTATCAACGGCACAACAAGAGATGCATAAAGTCGCAGCTCTATTAGAAAAACATCGGACACGTAACTTTAGTTATGATGGTTTCGTATTGAAAGGAACCTCTACAAATAAAGGACCTTACTTCGATGTTCCGAATGCAACCAATACAACTTTGCTGATTCCGTTGGATACGACAACTGGAAAGCAAAAATTTATATTGAATTTGAACCTAAATTCACAGGCTTGGTCACTCAAAGCCGAAAGCCAAAGTCCCCGTAATTATTCCTTATTATTCACCAGTACGGGCATAAAATGTAAAACCAAAACCACGGCCAATATTACCAATCAGAGTTGTGGTACAGAATCAGAAGATTGGTAATGAATTTGGATTTCAATCATTTAAATTCAAAGCTGCGGATAACTTAATATTTGATCTTTCTTTCAGTGTAAATTTAACGTAGAATGTCGCCCTCTATTAAAGGGGTTTGAAATGCTGCCGATGGTCGGCGCAGGGATAATCCGTAAAAACTATAAGGTTGTTCTCATGGTTGTTATTCGTTTAGCGCGCGGTGGTGCAAAAAAACGTCCGTTCTATCAAATTATTGTGACTGATAGCCGCAATGCGCGTGATGGTCGTTTCATCGAGCGTATTGGTTTCTTTAACCCAACTGCACAAGGTCAAGCGGAAAAACTTCGTTTAGATGCTGATCGTTTTGCACACTGGGTTGCTCAAGGCGCTCAACCTTCAGAGCGTGTTGCTTCTTTAGCTGCTCAAGCTAAGAAAGCTGTAGCTGCTGCATAACATTTGTATTGTAGTAGGTAACCCATGACACCAATACAGAATGTACCAGAAGATCGTATTCAGATTGGACAGTTACGTTCAGCTTATGGATTAAATGGGTGGCTCTGGGTGTATTCAAATACTGAACCTATGAGCAATATGTTTGACTACCTTCCTTGGTACATTGAGACCAAGGCAGGTTGGCAAACAATCGATGTAAAACGTTGGAAACCACATGGCAAAGGCTTGGTTGTTGCGTTAAAAGGTGTAAATGATCGCACTGGCGCAGAAAACTTAGTTGGCGTGGATATCTGGATTGCCAAATCACAGCTTCCAAAAGCGGATGTGAACGAGTATTACTGGTCTGATCTTAAAGGCTTAACCGTGTTCGGTTTGGATGATGAAGAGCAGGAAGTTAATCTCGGTCAAATCTATGAGCTGTTTGAAACGGGTGCCAATGAAGTCATGGTTGTAAAAGCAACCCTTGACAGCGTTGACTCTGAGGAACGCATGATTCCTTGGCATAAAGATGTGGTACAACGCGTTGATCTTGAAGCTGGTCGTATTTACGTCAATTGGGGCGTAGATTACTAATCCTATAGAGGATAGTCGCGCAGCAGGATAATAAAGGAGTCTGCGGTGTTTTTTGCAGTCATCACATTATTTCCTGAGATGTTCGAAGCGATTACAGCATACGGGATTAGCGGGCGTGCATCGAAACGTGACATCGTGCAAGTCACTTGCATCAACCCACGAGATTTTGCTGAGGGCAACTACAAACGAGTGGATGAACGTCCATTTGGTGGTGGTCCTGGTATGGTGATGATGGCTGAGCCTTTGGCGAAAGCGATTTGCCATGCCAAACAACTCGCTACGCAAGCAGGCTGTGTTCATGCACCTGTGGTGTATATGTCACCGCAAGGGCAAACCTTAAATGAACAGGCAGTACAACAATTTGTCGACTATGATGGCTTGATTGTATTGTGTGGGCGTTATGAAGGGGTCGATGAACGTTTAATCCAGCATTATGTTGATCAAGAATGGTCAATTGGGGATTACGTTTTATCGGGTGGTGAACTGCCTGCGATGGTGTTATTAGACAGTATCATTCGTCGTTTGCCGAATGTGATGTCAGATGACCAGTCGGCAGTACAAGATTCTTTTGTGGATGGTTTATTGGATTGTCCACAATATACCAAGCCTGATCATTTCGAAGGTCTGGATGTTCCAGAGGTTTTAAAATCTGGACATCATGCCAATATCGAGAAATGGCGGTTTTTGCAGCGCTATCAACGGACTTTAGATCGCCGACCAGAGTTGGTGGAAAAAGTCGAGTTGACCAAGCAGCAAAAAAAATGGTTGCAAAGTTTAGATACTTAAAATTATTTAAGTATAAATAGGCTCTTTATTGACAGTCTGTCGTGAAGAGAAAGTTAAACGGGTCGATATGCGCTTTAGCCTCTATCCCCAGCGGTGTAAGAGACCTCTTCTCTCCCGCAATTATGGAGATTCCCACAATGAGTGGTAAACATCCTTTAGTTCAAGTAATTGAAAATGCACAGTTGAAAACTGATATCCCATCTTTTGCTCCAGGCGACACAGTTATTGTTTCGGTAAAAGTAAAAGAGGGTAACCGTGAACGTCTTCAGGCTTATGAAGGTGTTGTGATTGCGAAGAAAAACCGTGGTTTGAACTCAGCTTTCACTGTTCGTAAAATTTCTAGCGGTGTTGGCGTTGAGCGTGTTTTCCAAACTCACTCTCCAGTTGTTGCTAAAATTGAAGTGAAACGTCGTGGTGATGTACGTCGCGCGAAACTTTACTACCTACGCGGATTGACTGGTAAAGCTGCACGTATTCGTGAAAAGTTACCAGCTCGTAAACAAGGTTAATTTTAACGTTGTTTTAAAGCAAAAAAATGCGCCAATAGGCGCATTTTTTTATGCCAATAGGTCTTTATTTGCCTTGACCATGAGTTAAAGGTGCAACTTTTTCTAGATAGTTTTGCTAAAATGCATCTTTGTATTTTGACTCTTATTTATGAAAAAAAGTGCTTATCGTCATCTAAGTGGTGTGTTTTTATTAAATAAGCCTTTAGGAATCAGTTCAAACTCAGCATTGCAAAAAGTACGTCGACTGTTTAATGCTCAGAAAGCAGGGCACACAGGGTCTTTAGATCCTTTGGCGACGGGACTATTACCCATATGCTTGGGTGAAGCAACCAAGTTTTCACATTACTTACTCGATTCAAGCAAACGTTATCAAACTACAGTCAAATTGGGTCAAACGACCACGACAGGTGATGTCGAAGGTGAAATTCTCCAGCAGAGAGAAGTACCACATCTAACCTTAGAAAGCATTGAACAGGTATTGGCGCAATTTCGTGGTGATATTCAGCAAATTCCACCGATGTATTCCGCTTTAAAACGGGATGGGCGTCCGTTGTATGAGTTGGCGCGTCAAGGCATTGAGATTGAAAGAGAAGCACGTCCAGTCACGATTTATGACTTAACTTTGGTGAGCTTTACTGAAGATAGTCTGACTTTAGATGTGACTTGTTCAAAAGGGACTTATATCCGTGTGCTCGGTGAGGATATTGGTGAAGCCTTAGGTTGCGGTGGACATTTGACTCATTTGAATCGTATTCAAACAGGTCATTTTGAGATAAATCCAGACTACACCATTGAGTATTTGGAAAGCTTATCGCTAGAACAACGAGATGCTTTATTACTTCCCGTCTATGCACCTATTGCGCATTTTCCTAGAGTTCAGTTGCCAGAAGGACGTGAAAAGTATTTTGGCAATGGTCAGGAAAGTAATATTGAGCATGAGGCTGTTGCAGAAGTATTGGTGTTCGATGGCGAACGTTGTTTAGGTTTGGCTGAAATCACTGATAAGAAACGTCTAGTACCAAAACGCCTCTTGAATTTGTAGAGTAATCATCGATGGAATGGGAACTGATTCTGAGTCTGGTGTTCTTTGCGTTTTGTGCAGGAACCATTGATGCGGCTGTAGGCGGTGGAGGATTGATTCAAATTCCTGCCTTGATGGGGGCATTACCTCAGACAGCCCCAGCCACCATTTTCGGAACCAATAAATTGGCCTCGATTTGTGGTACAGCTTCAGCAGCCTTTTCATTTGTACGACGAGTTAAATTGAAGTGGCCGTTGTTGGTGGTTATTGCGATCTTTGCCTTTGTGAGCTCTTTTGCTGGTGCTGCATGTGTCTCGATGATTCCAACTCATATTTTAAGACCTTTCGTCTTGGTCATGCTGATCGTGATTGCGATTTATACTTTGATGAAAAAGCAGTTTGGCCAAGTCCATGTGGATCAACGCATCACACCAAAGTTACTGATTTTTGCTGCAATCGGTAGTCTTGCGATAGGCTTTTATGATGGGATTTTTGGCCCAGGAACGGGTAGTTTCTTTATTTTCTTCTTTATCCGTTTTTTACAGGTCGATTTTTTACATGCTTCAGCCCTGTCTAAAATCGGAAATTTTATGACCAATTTGGCAGCTTTGAGCTTTTTTGTTCCGACTGGGCATGTGTTATTTGGTTTAGGTTTGATGATGGCGGTAGCGAATATTGCGGGTTCATTATTGGGCGTTCGTTTGGCTTTAAAATATGGCAGTGGATTTATCCGTATCCTCTTTCTGATTTTGGTGAGTATCTTAATTTGTCGCTTGGGCTATCAGATTTTGGTTGCAGCTTGAATCTAAACGTTAAATTTTCACGACAAAAACATACTTAAATAGCACTGTATAAAAAAACGACACTTTCTATTATGAAAGATCAGCCAAGCACAACAACATGATAATGGATTTAAATCCTATGTTGATGATGTTAGCCAATCATAGAGGTGATCGATGAATATATTTGAAGCACTCCGAGAAAGTCATGAGCAACAACGTAGCCTAGCTCAGAAACTCATTGCGACCAGTGGTATGAGTGATGAACGAAAACAATTATTTAAATTATTAAAAAATGAATTATATGCTCATTCGGTTGCCGAGGATCGCTATTTATATATTCCATTGATGTTTGATGATGTGGGTTTAGGTATTACCCGACATGCTTTGGCAGAACACCATGAAATGGATGAATTGATCGAAAAACTAGAAGAAACAGATATGAGTAATCCGAGCTGGTTGGCAACTGCTAAACAGCTCAGTGAGACAGTTCATCATCACTTAAAAGAAGAAGAACATACATTTTTTCAACAGGCTGGGAAAATCCTCTCTGATCGCGAGAAAGAAAGCCTCGCTCAGAAATATTTAAAGGAATATGGTAAATATAAGGTCTCTGAAACTTAATATTCAGTGTTCCTTCACCATGTCACGGAACTTGTTTTTCCCCGCGTAAAGTTACACCGATGGATGCCGCCATAATACAAGCAAGTGCAACCCATTGAATCAAGCTGATTTGCTCATGCAGGATGACTAGGCCTGCCAAAGCAGCTAATGCGGGTGCTAGGCTGGTGAGCGTGCCATAGCTGAGTTTACTTAAGCGTTTGAGGGCCATTAAGTCGAGTGCATAAGGTATAGCTGTCGCTAGCACTGCAATGACTAAGGCTTTGCCCCAGTATTGGGTGTCAAGTAAGACTGGGGCGTTATTCCATAGACCAAAAGGCAATAGGATCAATGCCGATAAACCAATCGCAATGGTGAGCGCATGCATGCCGATATTTTGTTGCGCAACACGATGTCCATAATAAATATAAAAGGCCCAGAAAAATCCAGCACCGAGAGCACATGCTGCACCGATATAAGAAAAATTATCTTGATTGGCATCGTGCCACGGTACCATCAGTGCAATCCCTAATATTGCAAAAACCACCTAAATATAATCACTACGCTGTTTGATTGAGAGCAAGGCCAAACTCAAAGGTCCAATGAATTCCAAACCGACGGCAATCCCTTGGGGCAGTTTACCTAAAGAGGTATAAAACAAGATATTCATACAGCCCAAAGAAGCACTATAAAGCAATAGATCTCGCCATTTGAGTTGTTTGAGTTTGGATAAAATTGTCCATGAGCGGAACATGATTGCCACGATAATGGTCGCAAAGCAAAGCCTTAAAATCGTCACTGTCAGTGGGTCGAGTGTGGTGATCAGTTGCTTGGCAAATGAGGCACTAATCTGATAGGCAACCATGGATAAAACCATGTATAGCACTGCAACCAATTGAAGATTTTTCATGGCAGATCTACAAAATAAGTTTAAGAAAACCTAAACAACAGGCATGATGATCATACGCTCGGACAGGTACATTTTTATTGCAAAGCGGCATTTTATTTAACCTCTTTTTGTTGACGAGCACGTTGCATGGTAAAGGTACAACCAATTGAGGCGATGATGATGGTGGCAAGAGCGAGCCATTGATTCCACAATAGTTTTTCACCGAGAAATACAAATCCAGAAAGTGCGGCAACAGCAGGTTCTAGACTCATCAAAGTCCCAAAACTCAGTGGTGTTAGATTACGCAAAGCGATCATTTCCAATGAGAATGGCAAGGCACTGGCGAGAATAGCAAGCCCAATAAAATAATATAAATTGGGGAGTTCGAATACACGATCCATCGCTCCAGAAAAAGCAGCAAATGGCAGTAAACAGAGCATACCAATACTCATACCTAAACAAACGGTATGGTTGCCAGAAATGCCTGAGGGCTTCTGTCCTGCAATAATATACATGGCCCAACACGCACCTGCACTGACAGCAAAAAATACCCCCACCAAATCGAGACTTTGTTGCGCTTGTTGCATTGGGAACAATAACGCTAAGCCAAAAATCGCACAACCGACCCAGATAAAGTCATATTTTTGGCGAGCGTAGTAGAGCGCGACACTTAAAGGTCCAATAAATTCAAAGGCAACGGCAAGACCAAGCGGTAAACGTTCAAGCGATAAATAGAACAACCCATTCATACCTGCCAACGCAACACCATAACTCAGGATGGCTTTCCAGCGAACTGTACGAAAATCAATGGTCCAGATTTTAAAAATCACAGCCAAAATGAGTGCACCAAAACACAAGCGCATCGCGGAGACCGTTAATACCGGAAAACTCTGAAATAACATTTTGGCTAAAGAACCACTGCCTTGGACACAGATCATCGCAAGCATCAATAATGCTATGGCAGACAGCGGAGACTTTAGAATTGAGTTGGACATTTAATCAGCAATTGAGTTAGTGTAACTTTCACATAATAATTGAATTCTAACCAAAGATCTGGGTTGAGACGAGCAGAATTTTAGTTTATTGCGGCCTGAGGTTTTATACGCTCGTGGCTCTTGAATTAACTTTAATATTTTTTTAAATATTATTTGTTTGTGGACTTGGTTGATTGGCGCGAAATGCAGTTCCTTTTTGAGATTGGTTGCTCAGTAAATGCTGGAAAGTGTGGGTCATATAAATTTTTCTTAGCGTGCAATGGTCTGCTAATCGTGTGAATAGTCGCTTGAAAGCATGCAGTTCGTCTGATTCACAGACCAAATTTACGATTTGTCTGCTATAAAATTTTGGGGCAATCAAGACCCCGTACATCTTAATTAAAACGCTAAAAATGATAATGCTTTAAATGAAATAATAATGATGGAGACAATTAAATGTTAAAACTAAAACGAGCTTTTGCCATTGGTATAATGACATTCGTTCCTTTTGCAGCTTACGCAGCGCCTTCCTTCAAAGCCCCTTTCGCCTGTGGACAAACGTGGAGTTATAGCACCTACTCAGGTCATAATTATAATGCCTTGGACTGGGTACGATGGGATAATGGAGCAACTTCAGGTGCCGCCGTATTGGCTTCAGCAGGTGGAACAGTATCGGTAAGTTCTATTGGCTGGAATGGTGGTGCTGGCAATATGGTGGTGGTCAATCATGGCAACGGTTGGTCTACCCACTATTTTCATTTGAATAGTATTAATGTCAATGTCGGTGCTTCAATTGGTCAGGGTCATCAAATTGGTACGGTAGGAAGTACAGGGCAAAGTACGGGTGCGCATTTACACTTTGAACAGCGTCTGAATAATTCAGCGCAAAGCATTGTCATCAATGGCAAGTCACTGGCACCTTATCCATACAGTTACGGTCAAAGAGTCTTGACCAGTGATAATGGATGTGGTGGTACAACACCGCCGCCTCCACCAACTGGAAATAAATACTGGGTGGATACATGGGGCGATGCCAATGGTCGCTCTAGTCCGGGCGGTACGGTTACGGGCACTTTATACAAGGGCACACATTATACCTACTGTAAGGTTTGGGGGCCAAAAATCCAAAACGCGACAGGAACGCAATGGAATCATTGGTGGTTAAAAACCGATTTAGATGTGGGTCCAGCCAATCAGTGGGTTTCAGCTTTCATGCTGTCACGTTGGGGTAATGATGAAGCAAAAGATAATAATGGTACTGTGATTCCAAATTGTCCTTAATATTTAAGCGATCTAATGACAATGTGCTGTTCAATGGAACGGCATATCTAAAAAATAAAAAAACTGATCAATAAATCTCTTTCATGAATATTTAGTCTTTTATATTTTTCTCATCGGGAGAAATACAAAGGCTTTATGGAAGCAGTCCAATAATAAGGATAATAAACGATGTTTGAAATACAAATCCCGCCATTAATGACCAGCATTATTCTAAAAAATAGATATAAAACCATCGCCTGTGCAGTGCTTGCAATGGTTTCAACGCATTCTTTTTCTGCTGATCCATTACCGAATCGTCCTGCTTTCAAACTTCCTTTTCCCTGCGGTGCGCAAATCGAATTAAAAACCTATCAAGGGCATAATCCTGATGATAAAAAAATTGATATGTATCGTATGGGCATGTTTACAGGCAGTCCAATTACTGCATCGGCAGACGGTTTCGTCCATCAGACGTTCTATCCCGGTGGGATCGAAATTCGACATGGCAATGGTTGGTTTAGCACCTATATGCATATGAGTAGCCATGTGCCTGTTGGTACAACGGTTAAACAAGGTGATGTGGTGGGCTATATGGGAGATGTCGGATCACCCGGTATTCCTCATTTACATTATGAACAGTTATATGCACCGGGTCTGAATGATGCAGGCAATCAGCATATTGTGAACCCGATAGTCCAAGGTGAATGGTTATATATGGTACCAAACTCCCCTATAGTCAGAACCAGTGCAAACTGTCCGAATACAACACCGCCACCTCCACCGACTGGAAATAAATATTGGGTAGATACGTGGGGCGATGCCAATGGTCGTTCTAGCCCCGGAGGTACGGTTACTGGAACGCTGTATAAAGGTACGAGTTATGTTTACTGTAAGGTGTGGGGACCAAAAGTTCAGAATGCGACAGGCGCACAATGGAATCATTGGTGGTTAAAAACAGACTTAGATGTAGGTCCAACCAATCAATGGGTGTCTGCATTTATGCTGTCGCGTTGGGGCAATGATCAAGCCAAAGACAATAATGGGGTGGTGATTCCCAACTGTCCTTAAGACGTAGCAAAAAAAATCACAGCCAAAGCTGTGATTTTTTAAGTCAGCGTGTTTTAGAACAATACGCGAACGCGAATCGTACCTTCAACATGATTTAGGGTATCAAGTGCTTCTTGAGAAGCAGATGCATCGACATCCATAACGAGGTAGCCGATATCACCTTTGGTCATTAAAGACTGACCCGAAATGTTGATGCCTTGTTCTGCAAATAAGGTGTTGATCTTAGATAATACACCCGGAACGTTTTTATGGATGTGAAGCAAACGATGTTGACCATCAGAAAGTGGTAATGCGATTTCTGGGAAGTTAACCGCAGAAAGTGTCATACCTTTATCTGAATAAGAAACGAATTTTTCAGCAACTTCTAAACCAATGTTGGCTTGCGCTTCCATGGTAGAACCACCCACGTGTGGGGTTAAAATAACATTGTCTAAACCACGAAGCGGTGAAATAAACTCTTCGCCATTGGCTTTTGGCTCTTTAGGGAAGACGTCAACCGCGGCACCAGCAATGTGACCCGATTTAATCGCATCAGCTAAATCTTCGATAATCACACATGTTCCACGTGCAGCATTAATAAAGATTGAACCTTGTTTCATTTTCGCAAATTGTTCTTTCTTGAAGAAATTACGCGTTGATGGAACATCTGGAACGTGTAAAGAAACCACATCAGCAGTCGCTAACAACTCATCCATAGAACCCACTTGACGTGCATTACCTAGAGGTAATTTGGTCACAGCATCAAAGTAGATCACTTTCATACCCAAGCTTTCAGCTAAAACAGAAAGTTGTGAACCGATTGAACCGTAACCAACGATACCTAAAGTCTTGCCACGTGTTTCAAAAGAACCAACTGCCGCTTTGTTCCAGCCGCCTGCGTGGGTATCTTTTGATTTTTCAGGAACGCGACGAAGTAATAAAATTGCTTCTGCTAGAACCAATTCAGCCACTGAACGTGTATTTGAATACGGTGCGTTGAAAACAGGGATACCGCGAGACATCGCTGCTTTTAAATCGACTTGGTTGGTACCGATACAGAAACAACCTACCGCAATCAATTTATTCGCTGCTTCAAAGATCTCTTCAGTCAATTGAGTACGCGAACGAATACCAATAAAGTGAGCATCTTTGACCGCTTCTTTTAAAGCATCGCCTTCAAGTGCAGTTTTGTGGTAATCGATATTGGTATAACCCGCAGCGTTTAAAGTATCGATGGCATTTTGATGAACGCCCTCTAACAATAGAAAACGGATTTTATCTTTAGGGAGTGATAGATGTTGGCTCATAACGGCTCTACGCTATATCAGGTCGAATTTAAATCGCCGTATCATACCATGTTTGATCAAAATGAGGGCGATTTCATTGCAAATTCCAGCGTGGAAATACTGATCATTTTCCATGGAAATGTTGATTGATTTTCAGGATTGACCGTGTCTTATGACAGTATCTTGATGCAATGCTTTATCCAATGCTCGCTTCTATGTAAAATGTAGTTATCTGATGGTCAAACCTAGAAATCAAATGGTTTGAGCTGTTCTGTAAAGTTTCTATATTTTGGATACCTCCAATGATCAACGCTTCAAGAGATTGAAAGATCATTACTTGTTATTCAAAAGTCCTATATTTACTTCTTGCTAGGCCTGTAAACGATGAATGCTTCAGTCGCTTTAACACCTGAGTTATTGACCCAATTAACGGCAATTGTGGGTGAAAACCGTATTAAAACCGATGCCGATAGTTTGGAAAATTGGGGACGAGATCATACTAAACATTTTGATCCGAACCCTTCAGTCATCGTTTTTCCTTCAAGCACGGAACAGGTTCAAGCCATCGTTAAACTTGCCAATCAGTTTAATGTTGCGATTACGCCGTCAGGTGGGCGTACTGGACTTTCAGCAGGTGCGGTGGCAGCCAACGGTGAGATCGTGATTAGCTTTGACAAGATGAACCAAATCTTGGAGTTCTTCCCAGCCGATCGTATGGTGCGAGTTCAAGCTGGTGTGGTCACTGAACAGTTGCAGAACTATGCAGAACAACAAGGGATGTGTTATCCAGTTGATTTTGCCTCAACTGGCTCAAGCCAAATCGGCGGAAATATCGGAACCAATGCAGGCGGCATTAAAGTTATCAAATACGGTATGACCCGAAACTGGGTGCTTGGTCTAACGGTGGTGACAGGTAAGGGTGATATTCTTCGTATCAATAAAGGCATGATTAAGAATGCCACGGGTTATGCCTTGCAGCATTTATTCATTGGTGGTGAGGGGACGCTTGGTTTAGTCACTGAAGCTGAGATAAAGTTGGAACGTCAACCACAAAACCTGCAAGTGATGGTATTGGGTACACCTGACTTTGAAGCGGTGATGCCTGTATTGCATGCTTTCCAAAAAGAAATTGACTTAACCGCGTTTGAGTTCTTTGGTGAAGTCGCAATGCAAAAAGTTTTGGATCGCGGTCATGTACAGCGTCCATTTGAAACGCAATGCCCGTTCTATGTATTACTCGAATTTGAAGCGCCGTATGAGCCAATCATGGATAAAGCTATGCAGATTTTCGAGCATTGTATGGAACAGGGTTGGGTCATTGATGGGGTGATGAGCCAAAGTTTAGAGCAAGCGCAAAGCTTATGGCGTTTGCGTGAAGATATTTCAGAGTCTATTGCGCCGTTTATTCCTTATAAAAATGATATTTCGGTACTGATTACGCATGTACCTGCATTTATCAAAGAGATTGATGCAATTGTTGCTGATAACTATCCAGATTTTGAGATTTGTTGGTTTGGCCATATTGGTGACGGTAATTTGCACTTAAATATTTTAAAACCTGAAAACCTCACCAAAGATGAGTTCTTTGCGAAGTGTCAGGTGGTGAATAAATACGTATTTGACACTGTGAAAAAATATGATGGTTCAATCTCTGCCGAGCATGGTGTGGGCATGACCAAGAAACCATATTTGGAATATTCACGCTCGCCTGAGGAAATTGAATATATGAAAGCATTGAAGTTGGCATTTGACCCGAATGGGATTATGAACCCTGGGAAATTATTTGATCTTTAATGCTTGATTAAATAAAAGAAGTTCTGTTAAAAGTGTATCTAAAGATGCGCTTTTTTATTGTTAAATAAAATCATAGGTAATCTATATTTAAAAAAATCTACATAGTCTCGCTGATAGCTAGTGAGTTCTGAGGAATATTGGTATTGATGTTTTCTACTTTTGAAGGATCAAAAGTAGGCAAAAATCCTTTGTAGAACTGACAGTACATCCTTGTACAGCAGTTCTACATGGCGGCATCCATGCCGCCCACGCGATAGTAAATTTGGATTTATTTCTCATACGCCTTCCAACCCGTCAAAATATGATAAATCAGTGGTAAAAGACACAACGCAAAGAAACCACAAATCCCAACGACCCAAACTGGTAAATCACGTGGATTGCCTAAAAAGAAATAAGCAAAAACCGAATAAGATAACATCGCAAACATTGCCATAGTACCTAATGGAATCGTAACTCTAAAAATAAGCAGATTGGCAAACTTGCGATATGGCGCCATATCCCGATTCAAACCATACGCAATAATCATGACCAAGATATAGCCCATAACAAACAGCATAAATAGGGTTGCGGCAAATAGGAGTCCCGTTCGCCAACTCTTTTCTTGTACGGTTTGATCCCCAGCTCCATAAACAACTGTAATATGATCTCCCACCACAGGAGTATCCCCAGAACGAACTGAATTATCTAAGGTTAAAATTCTGTTTTGATCATCTTTGAATTGGACCTGAGCAGTGTGCATTAAGATTTGGGTTTTATATTTACGTCCATTGGAATCAGTACGTTCAGTATCGACCCATTCAGAGGTATAACTCACTACCGTTGCATCATAGCTTGGTTTGGTCGCTAAACCATAGACGGCTTGTGAAACCCAATAGGTAAAGGGGAAGAATAAAGAACTAATGCTAAAAACAACCACGAATAAATAACTAAATTCAAGCTTGCTGCTTTCACGATTATTGGCTAAACGCTTGAGCCAAAATTTTGTCAGAACAAAAGACCAAACACTCAAGATCACAACGACTAATAAGAAAACCTGTCCGGCATAAGTCAGTTGCATGAATGATCCTATTTGTTATATTGAATAGACATTGATTTTATCAAATGGTTATCTTTTTAAAATCAAATGAACTAGAACAGTAAAAAATATTATTGTCTCTCGCAAGTCTTAATTTTTAAATCATGAAGTAATATAAATGAACATCCATCACGAAATCGAAAAACTGTTTCAACAACGCCAAGATATCCCATTATTTTATATTGAAAGTGGTAGCCGTTTATGGGGTATGGCAAGCCCTGACAGCGACTATGATGTGCGTGGTTTTCATTTACCCAGTAAAGACCAATATTTTGATTATAAGAAATACCGTGATCTGATTGAAATTATGGATGGGGATTTTGACTTTGTTTCTTATGATTTAGACAAAATGTTTGGGCTATTGGCTAAAAGTAACCCAACCGTTTTGGAGTGGGTGCGAGCACATATTGTGTATTTTAATGCCTTTCCAGAATGGCAAACGTTTCGAGATGGATTGCTAGAGCGAATCGATTATAGCGCACTGTATCACCACTACTTATCGCTGGCGAAAGGTGGAATGAAAGTGATGCAAACCGCAGAAAACTTTACTTATAAAAAAGTATTTTATTCGATTCGTGGTTTGATGTCGGCAGAGTTGGCAACCCAAGAAGTGATGCCAGAATTATTGATCACTGATTTATTTGCACAAGTTGATTCAAATGATCCATTGCGTCACTGGGCGGAAGATTATTTAGAAATTAAAAAGCAGCAGAAAGAGAAAGCTCAACTTCCAGAAGTGGAACAAGCAGCGATTCTTAATTTACTGGAAACCAAGATTGAGAAATTAGCCGCTAAAGAAATGCAAAAAGCTGATCGTCGAGAGGGCTTAGAGCATTATTTGACGGAATATAGCCGACATTTGAAGCAGTATTATTATCAGTAAAAAATGTCTTTTGCTATTTAATAGGGGGAGATATAAAAGGCATTTTCTCTGAATTTATACATTAATCTGCTTGTGCTAAATGTCATCCACAACCTGCGTACTATTGGTAATATATTGTTTTTGCAAAATAAGTAAATATATCCCAGTAGTGAACAGGTTTTGTGGGTGACTAGGTTTTTGGTTACTTTTTTAAAAAAGTAACGTAAGCCTATAGGTTATATAGGATGCATCACGGTAAGACACTGAAAAGAAAACTATTCTTTCCTTTTTTCTCTAAGGCCATCAAGTGATTAGAGGTTTTTTAAAAACTAGCTTCTAAAATACGCACTTTTACATCAGCTACATGATCTTTGGTCGCCTCAAAATGCTTCAGCATATGTGCCGTTTGCATATGCGCTTCAAGATGAGCTGTGCTTTCCCATTGCTCCAACATCACAATGCTATTTTCATCCTGTGTCTGCATTTCAATTGCAGGTAAATGATCAATCAATGGCGCATAGCCATGACAACCATCTTCAGCCAGTACAGTTGGAATAATTTTTTCAAAAGCAGCTAAAACAGCTTGGCGATGTTCAGCAGCTTGATGAGTACGGATTTCCGCGATAATGGTAAGCATATTATTTCCCTCTCAATTGGCAGTTGCAAAAAGCTGATCTAAATGAACTTTGTACGCTTCTATATAGCTTGGAACATTCGGCATTTTGATCACATCATTCACGATAAAAGTTGGCAGGGACTGCATACCCAAGAATTGATTGGCTTTGTGAAAAGGTAGATAAACTCCATCAACCCCAACGCCGTGAAAGAATTGATCAGGATCGGTAAAGGCTTCCATCGGTGCATTCCATGTGAGCGATAACATGTACTTTTTACCTTGAATCAAACCACCTGAACCATATTTTTTAGATGCGTCTGAACGACTACGCCCATCGCTGGCATACAGTGAACCATGACCAATAGTAAATACATCATCAATGTATTTCTTCATGGTCCACGGTGCACCCATCCACCAGCCCGGCATTTGATAAATCACCACATCTGCCCATAAGTATTTTTCAATTTCGGCTTGGATGTCATAGTCACTGTCAGTGCGTGTCACTTGTACGGCATGACCAAACCCTTTTAAATGCCCTTCAGAAAAGTCAGTTAAGGTGTCATTTAACTCACCATTGGAATGGGCGAATTGCTTGGCACCATTAATAATTAAAATATTGCTCATTGAATAACTCAAAAATAGATTGCTAAAACTTGACGGCATTTTAGGAAATCTATTCATGAGTAAAAATACATAAATAGGCAAAATACTATTGATCAAAAATCAATAGTTGAGCTGATCAATAGTAGATTCCATTTCCATGATTGCAATGTGAGAGGGGAATACAAATTCATTTGCAAGTTATATACATACTTGTACTGTACGATTTGTTGTGGGGCGTTAATATGAATAAGCAGTGTTGCGATGGAAGATTAAAAATGCATAAAATTTGGATGGTTTTAGGATGCAGTCTATTTCTAACGGCATGCAATCCGCCAATTGCACAATCTCAACAACAAGCTGCGGTAGAAAAAAGTACAGCGATACATGCCGTGTTATTGGATCAACCGAATCTATTCCATGAAGAAACCAATTTAAAGATCGATCAACAATTTAATAGCGCAGAAAATCCAAGCGAGGCAGAAATTACGGTTGAACAAACTCAACTGGATGATTCTGTGATTGCTGTTCGAACCGAATATCAATTAAAACGCGATCAAGCAGTATGGAAAGTTGTGAATAAGAAACAAAGTTATCAATGTGCTAGAGGGGAGAACACTGCGACATTCCAGTTTGATTTATGTCCATAATATTTAAAATTGAATGAAAGATCAGCAAAGCTGTGGATAACTTGATGGTTATTCACATATTAAAACAATTGCTCAAATTGCGGTCATTTTGAAAAAATGCTAAAGTTGCGTCTGGCAATTTTGCCAAAAGGTAAAACATTTACCAAGCTCACGTAAATAGATTGTTTTTCTTATATACACCTAGTGAATACGGTGTTTTCACATTTATTACATGCGCTCTCACAGCATGAAAATCAAAATTTAATTTAAATCTAAACCATAAAATCGTGTGGTGATGATCCTATTTTCTTTGTATGGAAATGGGACGCACCCGAATTGGTTGTTTTTGTGAATAGAACATGATGACGAATAATCAAAATATGACGTTAAACCGTATAACGCTCATGTTTCCTTTAGCTTTAGTGCTATTTGAGTTTGCGGTTTATATTGGTAATGACTTGATACAGCCTGCAATGCTGTCGATTACCCAAGAATTTGGTGTCAGTGCGACGTGGGCACCTTCGTCGATGTCATTCTATTTGTTGGGTGGTGCCAGTGTCGCTTGGCTGCTTGGACCACTTTCAGATCGACTTGGGCGTAAAACAGTATTATTGGCAGGCGTGGCATTCTTTACAGTCTGCTGTTTGTTGATTTTATTGACGCATAATATTGAACAATTCTTGGCATTGCGTTTCTTGCAAGGCATTGGCTTAACTGTCATTTCAGCGGTTGGTTATGCCGCAATCCAAGAAACATTTGAAGAGCGAGATGCCATTAAAGTCATGGCACTGATGGCAAATATTTCATTATTAGCACCTTTACTTGGTCCTGTACTCGGCGCATTTCTCATTGAACATATTTCTTGGCATTGGGGCTTTGTCGCCATTGCCGCGGTTTCATTCTTGAGTTGGTTTGGTCTGAAGAAATTTATGCCATCGCAACAACAAAGCAGAGTGAAACAGCCTTTTAGCTATATGTTTGATGACTTTAAAAAGGTATTTACCAATCGCCATTTCTTGGGTTTAAGCCTTGCTTTACCATTGGTGGCGATGCCGTTGATGCTATGGATTGCCTTGTCACCGATCATTTTGGTGGATGAGTTGAAACTGAGCAGCATGCAATATGGTTTGGCACAGTTCCCGATATTCTTTGGTTTGATTGCAGGCAATATTGTCTTGATCAAAGTGATGGATCGTTTTGCTTTAGGTAAAACCATTTTGGTGGGTTTACCCATCATGTTATTTGGGACGTTGTTCTTATTGCTTGGCGTGATTTGGCCGATCTATCTCGTGCCATGTTTATTGATTGGTATGACCTTGATCAGTTTTGGTGAAGGGATTAGCTTCTCAGTGATGTATCGTTTTGCCTTGATGTCTTCAGAAGTATCGAAAGGTACGGTTGCAGCCGCAGTGTCGATGATCATGATGATGAGTTTCTTTGTCATTATTGAACTGGTACGGGTACTTTATACACATTTCCACATTTGGGCTTTTGCACTCGCGAGTGTGGCTTTGATTGCTTTATGGTTTGCTCAACCTCGTGCTGCGCTGAAACAGGTGATGCAAACACGTCAGCAACAAGGGATAAATTAGAACGGATGCGGTGTCAGTTGATTACTGAATTTCGAGTTCTAGAAGTTTGTTTTTCAACATCACCAGTTCAGTGAGGGTCTCGAGTAATAGACTCATTTGCTTTAATAGTAATTGATTTTGCTCAGAGACCTGACCTTGTGAGTTTAAGTGCTGAATTTTGATTAATATGTCTTCAATCTGTTGATTTGGAATCGGCTGTTGTTGGATCAAGCTGTGTTTGATTAATTCTGCGCTTTGATCTAACAACGCCAAAATATGTTGATCTTGAATTTGAATACGCTGATGACCGAGAGCAGACACGTAGCTCAACTGACTATGGCTATAGACCAAGTAGCGAAATGCATAATGGATGAGTTCTTGATTGGGCTGTGGTTCGGTACTGAGACTCGAAATCATATTTGATAGCTCGATCTGGGCATTATGTGCCGCACGACGTGCTTTACGATATTCAAGATCGTTGGAACGTCCTTGATGATATTGCTGGATGACCGCATCCAAATAATTCATGGTGGCTTGGCTACTTTTGCGTATATTTTCAGGAATATTACGAAAGTTCCAATCGGGCCAAATAAAGTTCACTGCTAACCATGCGATTGCACAGCCGATGAGCGTATCGACAATCCTCGGTAAAACAATACTAAAACCCGCGCCTTTTAGATTAAAAATCAATAAAACCATCAGTGTTGCCATCACCGTGGCAAGTGCATATTTCTTTTGGCGTAAATAGAAGAAATACACACCGCTAATCACGGTAATGACCAGTTGTCCTTCAATACTGGGTACAAAATAAAGCACGGGTATGCCCAGCAGCACACCTAATAACGTGCCGATGGTTCTGAGTTTTAGGCGGCTTTTGGTTGCAAAATAGGTGATCTGACAAACAAACAAACTGGTCAGTAAAATCCAATAACCATTTTTTGCAAACGGCAATAAAGAAATTGCATAACCCACGGCAAAGACGATTGCTAAACGAACCGCATGACGAAATAAGGCCGACTGTGGACTGAGATGTTGCTTAATTTTTAAGAATAAATCTTGAAAACCTTGAATATCTTCATCAAGCAAGTTCAAGTGTGCTTGTTGTTGCTGTGGGGAGAGTTTTTCGATTTTTTGCTTAAATTGCAGTTGAGCGAATTGCTCATGGATACTTTTTAAGTTATTGAAAATGAGTTCTAAATTTTTAACTTCAAGATTGTGAGGATGCTGAACAATCCAATCTTTCATTGATGCTTCAAGATTTTCCAGTGCTGCATCTGCCCGTTGACTGTTTTGGTAGGGTGTTTTATGCAGCAGTGACTGACTGAGCTTTCGGCAGGCTGTGGCCTGTAGAAACATATTTTTTTGGATACGAAAAATCAAATCACTGCGGCTAAAGTTCTGATGAATTTTTTCATAATGCAAATAATTAGACGTTACTTGTTCATGGATATCTTGGGCAAAATAGTACAAATTTAGCCAATAGATACTGGTGTTATTGATGCGGGAAGACTTGAGTCGAGAAAGTAAGGATTGCTTGGCCTGATTGAGACTATTCACCACCTGAGCATTTTTTTGTGAGAGTTCAAACAACAGTGCTTCAACATTATCTACATTGTCTGGATCAAACAGTTTGGCTTTGATTTGTAATAGTTCTCCTATTTCTTTAAAAATAGTCGAAATTTTTTCTTGTAGTGGCAGTGTGGGGCGAATGATAAAAAAGAGGATTGAAGTGAAACCGTACCACAATGCACCACAAACAAAATAACTGGGTTGCTGGTACCAATGTGGATAATCTCCCAACCCAAACATGGTGTAGATAGAAAGTAAAATCGTGCCAAAAGAAATTGTGGCGTAGCGTTGTCCCAAAGCACCCATCAGCACAAAAGCAGCACTGGATAGACTCAAATAAACGATGAACCAGAGTTTATAAGGCGCGAGAAAGGCTAAGATTGTACTGACCGTAAAGAACAGTACACAGACATAAAACAAGTTTCGAAGTCGGATGCTTAAGCGGTCATCAAAATCAGTCAGGGCTGCTGCAATTGCACCCAGTGTGACAGGCACAATAAATTGACTCAGACCAAGTCCATGCAATAGCAGGGTTGTGCCGATTAAAACAATAAAAATTTGTAGGCAATACAGCAGAATTGAATTCGATCTAAAACGATTGAAGAGCAGATAAAGACTGTTCATGATTATTTTTCTTCAATGGGTCTGGGTTTTATCATACAAACAAATTTTCCTTATAAAAATATTGTTTGATCAATGAGGCATATCATTTTTTGCATCAAGATTGAGTTGATTTTTCAAGTAAAAAGAATAAGCAAAATCCGTGCACAGTTATTGTTTTAAATATGAGTAATGGAAAAATAAATGAATTTTCAAGCAAACTGTGGATATCTTTTAAGATACCCACAGTCTTTTAACTATTTCGTATCAGGTGGTGCTTCAAGTGCTGCAACGGGCTCTTCCACATTTTCATGTAGCCATTCACGCCAAATCGCCAGTAACACGGCCAAAATCACAGGACCGATAAACAAACCGACTAAGCCAAAGCTGGCGACACCGCCGAGGACACCAAACATAATCAAGATGAATGGAATCTGCGTTGCACCTGAGATCACCAGTGGTCGGATCACATTGTCTGCACTACTGACGATCAGTACGCCCCAGACGATGACCCCAATTGCTTCGACGGTCTGACCTTGAGAAAATAACCATAGCCCGACACCTAAATATGAAATAGGCGTACCAAATGGAATCAGGGCTAAAAAGAAGGTCACAATCGTCAGTAACATTGGATTCGGCACACCTGCGACGAAGTAACTTAAACCCGCCAAAAGTGCTTGTGCAACTGCAGTTAAACCAACGCCGTACACAACAGCACGTGTTGTTTCTGAGATGGTTTGTAGATAATGGTGGACACGCGGCCCGATTACCATTTCTAAAGCACGACTGACTTGTGCCAATATGGTTTGTCCATCACGATAGAAAAAGAACAGGGTCATCAGAGCAAACGTCAGTTTGATCAAATTACGGCTAATTTCACTCAGGACAAAACGACCATAGCTCAAATGGCTTTGAATCCATTCCGCGATATTTTTTGCAATGCTATTCGGATCGCTGCTTAATTCATTCAGTGTGTGGCTAATGTCTCCGCCAATAATCGGCAGGTTCTTAATAAAATCAGGGATCTGAACATGCCCTGAAAAGAGTTGTTTTTGTAAATTAAAATATAAATTACGACCTTCAAGTTGCAACATAAAGATCGCGAAAATAAATGGAACCCCAATCACCAAAATGACCAAACTGATCATAATCGTGGCATTTAGGGTGGGGCGATGCTCGCCAAAAAATCGACGTTGTACCCATAGATAAACAGGCCAAGTCATATAGGCAATAATCGCAGCCCAAAGGACAGGAACAATAAAGTATTTGAGGATATTAAATCCCAAAAACATTAAGACAAAGAACAGTCCAAACAGCAAAACGCGTTGTAATACGGGAGCGTATTGTTGCACCATAGTTTTCTCTAGTGCTGGAAATTGAATAGATCCATATTAACTGAAAAACCAGTTTAGGGATATTTTCCTGCTGATCTTTTAAGATTTAATATCAAAAGATTACGTTTCTTTGCAAAGCTTAGAACCACTCACTGGGATCATCGACCAACTGGTTTAAAACAGGCTGCCATTGGTTTTGAATCAGCACAAAATTCTTCTGCGGTTTATCAAAAATACTTAGACCTTGCATCGCCAACGTACCATAAGCACTACGTTCAGAAATCCAAGCGACAGGAGGGTGCTCGATTTTGGTAAAGAAGTTCTGGATATCTTTGGAGCTGGCACTGTTTGCTTTGACGCGGTTGGCGATCAATAGGATTTGTACTTTTCCTTTACGGATCCGTTTGATCTCTTGCAAGTGTTTGAGAAAACGACGGGTACTATCAATATCAAAGAATGACGGTTGTATTGGTGTCACAATCGCATGTGCTTCGCTGACCAACTGTTCAGCATGCTCACCTGAAAGTGCTCCGGGTGCATCAATGATCAAATAATCAAGATTCTTAGGCGCGTCGCCAATTGATTTCTCATGTCGCCAATCAAGACTTTGGATTTCAGTGACCGTTTCTGGACGTTGTTTTAACCATTGTAATGAAGATTTTTGGTTGTCCGCATCTGCTAAAGCAACCTTATACCCTTTTTGTGATAATGCTGTGGCAAGGGTGATCGCAGTCATGGTTTTACCACAACCACCTTTTTGATTTGCGATTAATATTGTCTTCATGAACTCGTTTTTAACAGGTTTCTTATATTCAATCATACCTTAGCATCTTTTTGGCAAGAGTGTGTTACACATGACAAAAGTTTAATGTTGCAGTTAAATAGCACGGCGATAGATAAGGAACATTTTTATGTCAATTTGGCTTGCAATGCTAATTGGTGGGTGTATCGGCGTGGTGCTGACCACCATTATTTTGTCTCATAGTCGTAATGGGCGTATTCAAGCTGAGTATGAGCAATACATTGCTGAACTCGAATTGGAACATAAGCAAGCATTGTTAGATGCGCAGAAGCGTAGTGTAAATACCAGTCGCGCGGTGTTGAAAGGCAAAATGGCAGAGCAGTTTGCACCGATTTTGCCTGAGTTTCGGTATTTACCCAGTGATGCTAAGTTTTTAGGAGATCCAGTCGATTATGTGGTGTTTGATGGTTATACCGATTTTCGAGATGGCGATGGTGAAGCCGAAGATATTGAAGTGATCTTACTCGATATTAAAAGTGGTGGTGCGCGTCTGAGCAAAGGTCAGCAGGCGATTGCACAAGCAATCAGTGAGGGGCGGGTTAGATTCGAAACTGTACGAATTGATTTTGCCGAATAGTCATGGTTTCTAATGGCACAAAAATATGACCAAAGTGAAGCTGATTGTTACTAAAAAAAGCAACTTCATTCACGGTCTAAGCATACTATGAAAGGAATGATGTTCTAAGATTTTAGTCATTTTTGAGGATGATCGAGCCATGAACAAACGTCTTTGGATCAGTTTATGCATGGTTGCTGCAATGGGGCAAACACATGCATCAACCAATCAGGCAGAATATAATATTGCCAATGGTTTATCGCCTGTTGTGAAATATCAGTCCATTTCGGTATTAAAACCATTTGATGGGAATTTTCGTATATTGGGTTCAAAAGTTTATCACGATGATGAACAAGCGAAGTTTTCCCCCATCGATTATGCGGTCAGTTTAGACTTGTTTGCTGATCCTGAGATTGCACGGACGATTTCGGTGCGCCAGTATGATCGCTACTTAAACTGGAACATGAAAAAACTACCTGTACCACCTGATCAAGCATTAAAAATGGTGTCAAATATGCACATCATTCCTGCCAATCCTGAAATCGCAAAACAAATTAAGCAGGTAAAGCGTGGCGATTTGGTCAATTTAAAGGGCGAGTTGGTTGAGGTGCGTGATAAAGATCTGGTCTGGACATCATCTTTGACACCCGGTGGTGTAGGCGATGGCGCTTGCGAATTATTTCGCGTGAGTTCGATTGAATGGGTCGAAAGACAGAAGATTTAAAATACCAGTTTGATAAAAAAAGCCCGCTCTTTTTATAAAAAAGAATGGGCTTTTTTTATGAAAATATTGAGAAAGCTTCATATACTTTTGAAATTTTCTATCAATTAGCTTTCGGCCGTTTGCGAACTTTTCCAATGATGCAATTGGCTTTGCGCATGTAGGTAGCCATTTAATTGCTCGACCTGATCGGTCGAATTTTGAGATGGATTAGAATAACGACTTTGTTCTAAAACCTTGGCTTGATTGTCCCAATAATCATAAAGTAAACCCTGAATATAGCGACCTTGTTCAGTTTTGAGTTCCAAGTCTTTCAACATGTTGAGTGCAGAACGTACATTGTCTTTTTGGCGCTGCTGTTCAAACTCTGCTGTTAAAGTGCCATCTTGTTTCATTTTCGCCAATTCAATTTCCATACTATCGGTCATCTCGGTAAAGCGTTGCTCATATTCATCCAAGATCGCAATATCATGTGCATCATCAGCCGTAGTTGGAAACTGTTTAATTGGCATTGGATTGAGTTGACCAATTGCATCATTGACTGAATTGGTTTGAGCTTCATTTTGCGTTGTAGGCTCTTGGTCTTTATTGCAGGCACTGAGCAGCAAGGCAGAACCCAATACGCAGCTCATGGCAAGTGTTGTTTTAAATATAGCTTTCATAAATAAACTCATTAATTCGATATTTTTTGAAAATGATAAGCATAAGTGACATAAGGGAAATCTATCTGATCTTGCGCAGTTAATCCCGTAAAATCAAATACAATTTGTTCGAACTTGGTTTTGAGTTGTTGTTGATCGCTTGGTGCTAGGGCTGCGATAAAGCTGGTAGAAAGCAGGCGTTTACTGACCACTTGTTCGACTGTACCGCGATGCATCAATTGAAATGTTTGTACATCGATGGGTTTAAACAAATTCTGACCGTCAAAAACCTGCTTCCATTTCCCGCTGTGATAACGTGGGCTATCTCCTTCAAATGGTGCAATTTCATCAGCTAACGCTTTCACCCAATTGACCTCAATGTCTCGCTGATTCCAAATCAAGCCGACATGCCCAGATGCGGTTAATACGCGATGCATTTCACTTAGACTCTCAAGATTTGAGAACCAATGAAAAGACTGCGCGCAAACAATCGCATCAATTGACTGATCGCTTAGAGGAAGATGATCACTCGAGGATTGAATACATTTAATGTTAGGATAGCTGTGTTGAAGTTGTTGCAACATTTCTAAGATAGGCTCAACCGCGATCACTTTTGCCTGTGTCTGAATCAAGTAAGGTAAGAATTTGCCAGTCCCAGAGCCGAGGTCAACAACAGTTGAATTTTCATCTATTTGGAGCCGATCTTGCAGCCAAATGACTGTTTCTTGTGGGTAACTGGGTCGAACTTGTTGGTACAGTTTAGCCCCCAAACTAAAGCCTTTTTGTGCGGTAGGATGTAAGGATTGTGTCATTTTTTGCGCTTTTTAATCTGACTGATCTCTATAAAATAAGATACTCCGCAATTAAGGATTGGCAAAGCCATCATTTGATGACTTGTTGATTCACACCTAGGAATATTTTTCAGTGTGAGCATGGATAAACAAATAATATTTGAAGATGATCATATTCGCGTTATTTTTTTAAAAGGTTCAAGTGACACGTTAGTGGTTTCGTTTGGCGATTTGATTAGTCGCGCTAAAGGCATGTCCATTAATGCTGAAAAATCATTAATAAAATATCAATACAACGTCATCGGCATTATGCCGAAGCAGAAGACATGGTTTCCCAAAAGCAGTATGCTTGCCATGCAGCAACAGATTCAACCGATCTTGCAGCAATTTAAACAGATTGTGGGCTATGGTGGCTCGATGGGCGGTTATGCTGCGATTAAATATTCAAATTTATTGAATATGCAAAAAATCGTGGCTTTTGTTCCGCAATACTCCATTGATCCTGACATGGTGCAAGACCGTCGTTATGCTGAATTTTTTGATGCATCAATTCATCAAGATATGCAGATTCAATCGGATGAAGTCGATCCTGCACGTGAATACATTATTGTCTATGATCCTTATTATGCTGAAGATAAAGAGCATTTTTTAAAGATCCAGCCGTTGTTGCCAAAGATGCATGTGATTCATTTACCTTTTACAGGGCATGAGGCACTCTCTGTGTTGGCCAGTTCAGAACTTTTAAATGATTTCGTTGTAAAGCCATTTGATATCACCTATTTCTATCGACGTGTTCGAGAAGTCAAAAAGCAAAGTAAATTTTATTATCGCCATGTGCTGGATGCTTTATTGCACCGACATCATCGTGCTTTATTAAAAATATTGGAAAATAATGACTTGCAATTGGATGAGCGTTATTTTGATGCAACCATAAAGCAAAAACTGGTGCAACAATTATTTAAGCTTAAACAAGGAACTGAACAGAACCTACATAAGTTGGGCGCGATTCCGCATTTTGTGCAACACGCTGAAGCTTTGAGTCCGAATGTCAGAACGACTCAACAAAACTTTTTGGTTTTCAATGTGGTGACTTTAAAACTCGAAAGTTATGCAGCAGATATTATTGCTGCAAATCATCAGTATCTTTTGCCATTAAAGGTTCAGCCCAATGCTTTGGTCGAACTTGATTTGAATAATGATCGCTACTTACTCACCATGAATGATCGTGGTATTCATAAATTGATTCCATTAGGCGAAGCATTGCCTTTAGATCAGTCTCCATTAGTTTTTAAACAGTATGCTGATTTTTGTAGTGTGAGCTATAAGCAACTGACTTTATGCTGTGATGCTGACGGTTTAAGTCATTTTATTGAAAATAATGCAGATGAGCAGACCAAGCTACAACTCTGTTGAGTTAAAAGATTTGCCTAATGAAAAAGCCTTTTGAACGTTCAAAAGGCTTTTTTGTGGTGAATATGTCGAGCTTAGTTTGCGCCGACTTTTGCGTTGCTGTTTACATTGGCATTTACACCTAATACTTTCACACCAACATTTGCACCAGCTTGCGCTTGTTTTTTATCTGCATTTAAGCCAGTTTGAGCTTGAACAGATGAATTTCCAACATGAACGCCTGCTTGGGTATTCAGACCCACTGATTTTGGTTCAGCTTTACGTTCCTGATAACGTTTTTTTGCTTCTGCACGCTTTTCAGCTGCTAAGTTCTTGCCATCAACGGCTTTATCTACCGTATAGTCTTTTGAAGTTTTAACAGCTGTGCCCGTACTATGTACCACTTGTGCGGTTTTATCTGCTGCAAATGTTTTACCATCAACGGCTTTATCTACTGCATAGTCTTTAGAATTCTTAATCGCTGTGCTTGTGCTATGAACAACATTTGAGCCGACATTCGCAGCCGCACCAACGGTTTTTTGAGTGGCATTTACACCCGTATTCACAGCGCTATGACCAACATGATGTGCTGCTTGGCCAACACCTTGTGCGGTATTTTTAACTGCACCAGTAACGCCCTTAATTAAGCCGTTTGACTGAACAGAAACTTGGGCTGAGCCACTTGCATTTGCGCCGACGTTTTGAGCAAAGACAGATGCAGAGGCAAGAATACTTGTTGTCACGATAGCAGTTTTGATCATTTTTTTCATATTGCGGTTCCTTAAGTGATGTGCCATATCAGGGCACTTCATAAACGCAATTGCATCATAGCGAGCAAAAAGGAGAAAGCTATGGATTTCAGCAAAACTTTACAAGTAGGTTACAGCTTAAACACACTATAGAGATAAATTGTGGAGAGAGATTAGGAAACTAAATATGTGAAAAATATAATTTTAATTATAAGTAAAAACAAGTTAATTGACGATTAAATAGATAAAAATAAAACCAAATGCGCTTCTATAAGGAAATTAAAGAATGAATGGGGGAGCCAAATATCAAGTTCAAATCATCGAAATTAAAAGTGGCATTTTTATTGCTTGGTCTAAAAGTGTGGAAAAATTATTTTGGTTTTTCATTAAATTCAATTGTCTTTATAGAAAACCATACATCTCTCAAATGATTCTACGTCGAGGTAAAAAGCTGTCTAAAAGTTGAGCGCAATAACGAATTTTTATGTACAATTTTGAATGTTGGAAAAACATTAAAATTAACGTGAATATTAAATTTAATAAAACTTATCTTTTAGATGATTCAAACAAAACCTTGCGATAAACAGTAAAAAAATTGGAGCATATGAATGAAAAAGATCGCGGCATTTTTACTTTTATTGATTGGAGTGGGCGCGATCGTGCTCTATTTCCAGCCATCCGATCCCTTAACGTCTTCCCAAGATCAGTATATCCATCAGATGAAAGATGAATATCTTGAAGCTATTCCAACAACATTAAACAAAGAGGAGAACAGCACCACTGAAATAACAACAACTTTATTGAATCAATCGGAACAGTCGAATGAAGAGGCGCAATTTTATAACACCAAAAGTGATCCTGCGATTCAACCGATAGATCCAGAAAAAGATCCTGCAAATGAAATTAAAACGCTTTAATCGTTTAGTGGACTTTACCCAAGACCACTAGAGATTCAAATGTTCTTTATCCGAGAACAATGGAGATATAAATTGAAAAATAAAACGTTATTATTACTAAGTTTATGTGCTTTATACAGCACAAGTTCTTCTGCTGCAGCTTTAAATGCAACTCAATTAAAGCAGCAGTTGAGTTCAAGCGCAGTAGCCAAAGTTGCCCAAGGAAAAATTGATCTAAATGCCTTGGTGAGCAATGAATCTAATGATTTACTGATTGAATATGAGACGAACTTTTCTCATATATCGCCAAGCCTTGAAAAGCGGAGTTATATTGCTGAAGGCAAAACACAGTTTAAAAATAAGTTTGCCAAAGCATCAGGCTTTCAAACTTTACGTGAGTTTAATGGACTGCCTTTAGGTTTATATCGCATCCAAGATCGTGAAACATTAGCAAAGGTTTTAAATGATCCGTCAGTGAAGGGTGTTTACCCGAACCGAAAAAATTCACCGACCACGATGCAAAGTCTCCCTTTAATTAACCAACCACAAGCTGAAACGAATGGCTTTACAGGCGATGGATCTAGTGTGGTGGTGATTGATACAGGTGTAAATTATAAACATGCTGACTTTGGCTGTACCGCAGTCAATACCCCTGCATCGACTTGTCGAGTGGTACATTCCTTTGACAGTGCGCCTGATGACGGCAGCTTAGATGATGATGGACATGGCAGTAATGTTTCAGCGATTGTCGCCAAAGTTGCGACTAAAACCAAAATCATTGGCATCGATGCATTTAGAAAGGTCAGATATCAAGGACAATGGGTGAGCACTGCCTATGATAGCGATATCCTCGCAGGCATTAATTGGGCAGTGAATAATGCTCAAGCTTATAATATTAAAGCGATTAACATGAGTTTAGGTGTATCTGGGGTGAAATATACGTCTGAATGTCAAAACAGTAGTTATGCCACTGCTTTCGCCAATGCACGAGCAGCAGGTGTTGCTCCTGTAGTTGCTTCGGGTAACGATGGATTTGCAGATGGGATATCTTCACCTGCTTGTGTTGCGGGTGCGGTGCGTGTAGGGGCAGTGTACGATAGTAATCTGGGGAATATGGCATGGAGTAATTGTACAGATCGAACCACAACTGCGGACAAAGTGACTTGTTTTAGTAATGGGGGTTCATTGGTCACTTTACTCGCACCAGGTGCATTGATTACTGCTGGTGGTGAAACTCAGGGCGGGACATCACAAGCTGCACCACATGTGGCAGGGGCGATTGCATTATTGCGTGCCAATAGTGTGAGTCCGACTGAAAGCATTGATCAAACCATCAATCGTTTGAAAGTAACGGGTAAACCAGTTACTGATACGCGAACTGGTTTGGTATTCCCACGTATTGATGTGTTGGCTGCGAGCAGTGGCTTATCATCAAATTGAGTTAATTTTTTATAGTTTAAATTGACCTAAAGCGTGTTTAAAAGTGCCATAACTCGTTGCAGATAGAGATATCTACAACGAGTTTTTTTAATTGCTGAGGAACGATTAGTGACATTGATCTAAATTAGTTTGGCTAAAATGGCTTTTTAACTTGTTAAAGTTATTTTTTACGTCAGTGTTTTGAATATCAAATATGGTGACTTTGCGAGTATTTGGATCTAACTCAGGTTTTTGAGTTGTGCTATTTAGCGGGCTTTTAAGCGCGTAGTGTGAGGTTTCCGAAAGTGCGCGATTGAGTTTGTTTTTTCTAAACGTCCATGTTTCGGTACTTTCACCACTTTCTAAGTAGCCTGTAAATTTGATCACGCAACGGTCTTTATATTTGCTGAGCGTTGCAATATTTGTTTTTGTATCAGGTAGCGCATCAATATTCTCAACTTGCTCCAACTGGGTGATGGGAAATACGGTTTGAGTTGGTGTAAGCGAACATGCGCTGAAACCTAAACTGCTGGCTATGGTCAATAGGGTTATTTTGAATGGCTTGTTAATCATTATTTGATGCATTCCTATAAGTTTTATTTAATCGTATTAATTTGATGATGGCGAGCTTAGATCACCGCGCTCAATTGGTACATTTCCATCATTTGTACCCACTACAGCATCTTTGGTGTCTTGCCATTTCTTTGCGGTATAGGTTTTTGCTTTCTCAGTTTGTTCTTGTGCGATGACGGACTGTTCAGCACTGTATTCTTTGGTGTTTTTCCATTTTTCACCGATTTTTTGTGATGTGTTTTCAGATGCACCTTGAATCGAACCACCTAAGTTTTGTAGTCCTTTGCCTGTTTTATACAGCAATACACGACCGAAGCTAGGATTGTCGCCATAAGGAAGTGTTTTTTCAGTCGTTGCAGTGTTTGTATTTGCTGTAGTTGTATTTGTTTCGGCTGCCCAGAGTGAAGATGATGCAATCAGTGTAGTGGCGAAACATAAAACTTTTACTTTGTTTATCATCTTTTCTTTCCTTTGAGCGATCTCATTGCAATAGAGTTTTATAGCTTATCGCCAAGTTCAAGAAAAGAATGTAGGTGATGTGAAATTGATACGGTACGTAACTATTATGTCTGTTAAGTTCGATAGCACATATGTATGTAGTGTATTCGCTGCTTCATCAAATCAAGAAGATTGGTGATGTTAATCTGACTTTTATGATCGTTGACGCCTTGCATTGCTCATGGTAGTTTCAATTCCATACAAATCAATATTTTCACGTTTTATTTTTAATCAAAATATGTATCTTATGAGGCAGGTTTTGGAATCTTATCTGTCATTTCTGCCTCATAAGAGTAGTTAGGCTTCTTTGGAGTATCCAATGAAAGGATCGTGCCTTATCCTCTTTCGTAGTGACACCTGTACCCTCGAGCGAGCCGAACAAGAACTGAGAGCGTACAACCTGCAAGTTCATCAGAACGGAAACTCTTTGATGGTGGAGCGTTCTGGCTCTTCGAAATTTCAAATAGTTCTGGTTCGGGAGCCTCACGTTATCAAAGAGGCCCAAGAGATCGCTGAAGGAACTGAACATGAACAAAGCATCAGTCTGTGCGATGCTCGGTTTGAGGTAACCATTGATGATCTAGAAATGGCACTTGATGAAATCAATACGCTGATGGAAGTTCAAGGTGCGTTGCAAGATGCTTCTTCTGGCTACGCGTTCCTTCCTTGGAATGGGCAAATCATCAAGCCGTGGGTTGGTTAAAGCAGAGCCTACTGGCACTTCAACAAGGACAATGCCCCAGACTCCTAGTAAATCGTTCTAGCCGAGGGGCGTCTGATTTCCAACGTTAAGTATCAGTAATATAATTCAGATGAATCACAGAATGGCAATTTTTATTAAAATTTGGCTGATGATTACTCAATAAAATAAACCCCGCCAGTTTATAGCGGGGTTTATTTAAAAAATCAAGTATTATAAATACTTAACCCTGCAATACACTCACATCAGCTACAGCGGTAAATAATCCACGCAACTGAGCCAATAAACGTAAACGGTTCGCTTTTAATTCAGCGTCGTCTGCCATAACCATGACACCTTCAAAGAACGCATCAATAGGCGCACGAAGGGCAGCAAGCTTAGACAGCGCTTCAGTATAGTTACGTGCATCAAGCAAAGGCTGAACCACTGGTGTTAAAGCAGATAATTCCGCATAAAGTGCTTTTTCAGCCGCTTCAACGAGATTCGCTTCAACCACCGCACCTTCTGGTGTCGCTTCTTTGGCAAGAATATTGGCAACACGTTTATTTGCAGCAGCTAAAGCAGCCGCTTCTGGCAAAGTACGGAAGTGATTGACCGCATTTACACGCTTATCAAAATCAAGTGGCGATTTTGGTGCAAGTGCTTGAACTGATTGCAGTACATCAACCGCAACGCCTTGATCTTCATACTTGGCACGATAACGACCTTCAAGGAAAGCAACTGCATCAGCACGCGTCTTATCATGATCTTTAACCACGTCGCCATAACCTTGCAGTGCAAAATTAACCAACTCTTCGATCGTTACATCAAGTTCATTTTCAATCACTAAACGCAAGATACCAATCGCAGAACGACGCAATGCAAATGGGTCTTTAGAACCTGTCGGTGCTTGACCAATCCCGAAAATACCGACCAGGGTATCTAAGCGGTCAGCAAGGGCAATGGTTGTACCTGTTTTAGTTTGCGGTAATACATCACCTGCAAACTTAGGTAAATATTGTTCACCTAGCGCTTCTGAAACTTCGGTGTTTTCACCTTCAAGACGGGCATAGTAAGTCCCTGCAATACCTTGAAGTTCAGGGAATTCACCAACGAGTTCAGAGGTTAAGTCGCATTTCGCAAGTAAAGCTGCTTTCTCAGCATCAATAACATTCGCACCTGTGATTGGTGATAACGCTACAGCCAATTTTGCAATACGTTCTGATTTATTCCAAAGCGTACCCAATTGCGCTTGGAATACCATATTGGCTAATTTTTCTTTACGACTTGCAAGTGGTTGCTTTTGGTCTTGTAAGAAGAAGAATTCAGCATCAGACAAACGCGGGCGTACAACTTTCTCATTGCCTTCAATAATTTGAATCGGATCTTTCGACTCAATATTTGAAATGGTGATGAAGTAAGGCTGTAATTTACCTTCATTATTGATTAAACAGAAATACTTTTGGTTATCCTGCATCGTAGTAATCAAGGCTTCTTGAGGAACAGCTAAATAGCGTTCTTCAAAAGTCGCACGTAATGCGACTGGCCATTCAACTAAGCTGGTCACTTCATCAAGCAAGTTTGCAGGAACAATTGCAATCGCGTTGACGTCATCCGCCAGTTTTTTCACTTGTTCTTCAATGGTCGCTTGACGCTTTTCAAAGTCTGCTACTACATAAGCTTTTTCTAAAGTCGCTAAGTAATCGTTGGCATGCGCCAAAGTCACCGCTTCAGGTGCATGGAAACGGTGACCATAAGTCACGTCACCCGCTTTATGATCTTGAATCGTTGCTTCAACCACTTGATCATCTTTTAGTAACACCACCCATTTCACTGGACGCACGAATTCAGTACGGCTTGCCGCTGAACGCATACGTTTTGCGATTGGCAAGTTATCCAATGCAGCCTGCAAAATCTGTGGAAGTAAAGCATCAAGGCTTTGACCTTTCACATCTTTCAAGAAGCAAACTTTTTCAACTTTACCTGCTTGGAAAGTAGAAAGCTGATCAACCGTAATGCCTTGACCACGCATAAAGCCTTCGAGTGCTTTGGTTGCTTTGCCTTCAGCATCATAAGCAGCTTGTACTGCAGGACCGTCAAAACGTTTCTGGGTATCTGCTTGAGCCGCATCAATATCTACGATTTTAAGTGCTAAACGACGTGGAGCAGCATAAGCTTCGATTGATGCAAAATTTAAACCTGCATCTTTTAAACCTTTTTCTGTTTCATCTTTTAAAGCATCACGTAGAGTTTTTAAGCTTTTTGGTGGAAGTTCTTCACAGCCAAGTTCGAATAAAACAGTATGCTTTGTCATTATTTATTCTCCTTCGCTTTTTCAGCTTGGGCTGCATCGAACTCAACTTGTGCTTTTAACTGAGCTAATACTTCATCACGTAAATGTGGTTCTGCCATTGGGAAACCGAGTTTCGCACGCGCAGCCACATAACTTTGTGCAATAGAACGCGCCAAAGTACGCACACGTAAGATATAACGCTGACGTTCTGTGACAGAGATTGCACCGCGTGCGTCGAGTAAGTTAAAGCAGTGAGATGCTTTGATCACTTGTTCATAAGCAGGAAGTGGCAGTTCAGCTTCGATTAAACGTGAGGCTTCAGCTTCATAGAAGTCAAACAATTCAAACATTTTATCGACTGGCGCGTATTCAAAGTTATAAGTCGATTGCTCAACTTCATTTTGATGGAATACATCGCCGTATGTCACTGTACCAAACTGACCTTTGGTCCAAACAAGATCATAAACCGAGTCTACACCTTGTAGGTACATCGCTAGACGTTCTAAGCCGTAAGTGATTTCACCAGTCACAGGGTAGCATTCAACACCACCGACTTGTTGGAAGTAAGTAAACTGAGTCACTTCCATACCATTTAACCAAACTTCCCAACCTAAGCCCCAAGCACCAAGAGTCGGAGATTCCCAGTTGTCTTCTACGAAACGAATATCGTGCGTCAGGGTATCGATCCCGATGGCTTTTAAAGAGTCGAGATAAAGCTGTTGGATATTGTCTGGGTTTGGCTTAAGCACCACTTGGAACTGATAGTAGTGTTGTAGACGGTTTGGGTTCTCACCATAACGACCGTCTTTCGGACGACGTGATGGTTGAACATATGCCGCGTTCCAAGTTTCTGGCCCTAATGCACGTAAGAAGGTTGCAGTGTGGAATGTCCCTGCACCCATTTCCATATCATATGGTTGTAATATGACGCAGCCTTGCTCCGCCCAATAGTTTTGTAGGGCAAGAATTAAGCCCTGAAATGTATCAATATGCGATATAGCACGACTCATGGTGCATCCACTGGAATCAAACAAAAATTGTGGTTAAGTATAAGGATTTTGCAGAGTAGTGGCAAAGGCTTGTTTCTATACCTACAAAAAATTATTGAGCGTTATTCATTTGAGTTTCTTTGATAGTACTTAGCTTTGAATTTAGGTTGAAATGAAGAGATAGACCAAAAAATAAGGCTGAGGAGAAAACTAACGCTAAAGGTTGAAGGTGAAGTGAAAGTGCGAGCGACTGTATAAAAAACATAGTCAAACATAGGTGAGTTGTTATAAATGTTTTGAAGAATCGATATGATGAAATAAATTAGGCTTAAAGATGTATGTGCGCCCAGCAACATCAATGGAAAAATAAAAAGTTTTTTTGAAATTAGTATGTTGCAAATTTTAAGTAATAATGGAAATAAAACAATGTAGTAGATTCCAGCAAATAGACCCACGATATAAAGAAGATCAAATCCAAACTTTCCTGTAAATAAAGAAAATAAGATCAGGAGACTAATTGGAATAAGAGGTGTAATAATAAGAGAGATTTTTGGTTGATAGTCGATATTTGTCGTTGTTGTGGTCATCATAAACAGGGGTTTTTAGGGTTTTGAAAATTTTAAGATGATCTGTTGACCATGTCTATCATATATTTAAAATATGACTATTATATTTTGATTCAGACATCTATGAAATTTTGTTAGGATAGCTTGTCATAATTTAAATTAGATTGTTCTGAAATGAATTTAAAAAAGTATTATTTGGGTGTTTTTATATTATTTTTAGGATTTGTTGGCTTTAACTATTTAAAACATAATTGGAATTACCTTTCAGCTTCATATAAATATCATTTTAAAGAGTTGTCTGCAGATGAGCTAAATCAATATGCAGCATTACAATATTACAAAAATATAAACGATCATTTTCGAAGTAAAGAAGATGAGATTACGAGAGTAAAAAAAGCATTAGAAGTAGAAAATTTATTTGAACAAGCTGCTGATAAAGGAAGTGCTTTAGCTAAATTGAATTTGGTTACGCTTTATTTAAGAAAGAAAGAAGAAATACCTGTATCTCAAATTTTTCAACTTTCTAAAGAGGCGGCTGAAGCTGGGAATCCTGACGCTCAATTCAGAGTAGGGGTGTTTTTTCATCAAGGTTTTGGCACTGATATAAATTATCAAAAAGCCATGTATTGGTATAAAAAAGCTGTTGAACAAGGTAACCCAGCAGGTATGAATAATATTGGTGTACTCTATCAGCGAGGTTTGGGAGTAGAACAAAATGGAAAAATCTCAACAGAATGGTATATCAAGGCTGCAAACCTTGGTTACGCTAATGGTATAGAAAATATGTTCCAAAATTATTATCGAGGACTAAATGGTTTACCAGAGAATGAGGAAGAAGCCATGCGTTGGAGGGAGATGTGTTATTACCGTAGTGAGGACATACCGATTCAACCAGTTTTCGATTTTAATTTAAATATTAAAGAAACTTATCCGAATACATGTAAAAGTTAAAATTTGACCGTGAGCAAAGGTTATAGCTCAAGTTATACTGTTTTTCATCTAGACCAAAATTAAAGCAAATCATGTATCTGACAGATTATGAAAGTAAGTTCAAACGTTGGGAAAACTATGCTGAATTGCCATCTGGTTTATTTTTCCTCATCGATGAATCGGCGTTAGAGACATACTTATCCAAACGGACATGTTTCCTAAAAGGGTTTGAAGCGACTGAATTTATTCGCCTTATATCTAAAGAGATTCCTAAGTCATTCGTATATGAAGTTGCGTTAGATATTTCTGAAAGTTGGAATTCTGATATTGAAATTGCCAAAGTTCGAGAATGGTTGTTTCAATGCAAGATTCCTTTTGATCAAAATATTTATATGCTTTATGACGAGCATGTCATCAAAACCAAATGGAAGGTTTTTGTAAGGCATTGGGATATTTTTAGTTGGTCTGTAGGAGTGAACTTAGACGTTATTGATCATACTCGTAGTTGGCGCTTAGAAGTCCATCATGAGAATGTACTCACTTTTTATTCGATGAAATAAAGAAGTAAGCATGAACTTAACTTTGCAACCAGCTTTGAGGTGCTAATCAGGGTATTCCAGCTTTGAAGAAGCCTTTGCTTTATTTACAGTTCTGAGTAATAAAATCCAGTTGGTCAGTGCAAATGTGAGGGAGAATAAACAGAAAATAAGAAAAAAACCGAATGGGATAATATTAATCTGAGCAGTATTTAAAATCATAATCAGGCTAGGGACAATAGCGGTAAATAAGACTGCATACGCAATAATCGAAAAGAAATTGAGGATTTTATATTTTTTCAATAAAACTTGAACTAAATAGGTTGGAAGGAAAACCAAGATGAAGTAGATCAATGCAATACAGAGTGTGGCAAGAAACATTTCATAGAATACTGTAAATATTTCTATAGAGAAGTAATCATTAGGTGCGAAAAAAACGGACAATATAAAAAATATTGGAATACCAGCATAGAGAGGGGTTTGAATCAAACAACGCCAAATCTGATCTTTACTGACATCAAGCCGTTGGGTAAGTAATTTATAAAAATTTAGGATCATTGTTTTATCTAAATGAAAGGGTTGGGAAATTTGGTTATCGCTAATATTTAAGTAATCAACTATACGTCACCTCATGACGCATTGCATCTCCCATGCTCTTAATTTCACAACTTGGAAATGCTAATTTTTAAACGATATTCTTTGTTCTCATCAGGTCGTTTGAAATGTCTGATCGCATTCGTGAAAAATTGCAAATTCTTGCGGACGCAGCCAAATACGATGTGTCCTGTTCATCCAGTGGTAGTGACCGTAAAAATAAAGACAAGGGGCTAGGTGATGCCAGTCGCTCAGGGATTTGTCATAGCTATACCGAAGATGGTCGTTGTGTTTCGCTGCTGAAAATCTTGTTTAGTAATGTCTGTATTTTTGACTGTGCTTATTGCGTGTCACGCCGTTCCAATGACGTCAAACGTGCTGCATTTACCGTACAGGAAGTGGTTGACCTGACCATTAATTTCTATCGTCGGAATTATATTGAAGGGCTTTTTCTGAGTTCAGGCATCTTCAAATCTGCAGATCACACTATGGAGCGAATGCTGCAAGTGGTGAAAAAACTGCGTCTCGAAGAAAACTTTAATGGCTATATTCATCTTAAAACTATTCCAGGAGCATCACCTGAGCTGATTCATGAAGCAGGGCTTTATGCAGATCGGATGAGCATTAATTTGGAAATGCCAACTGAGGTCGGATTAAAAACTTTTGCCCCTGAAAAATCACATCAAGAAGTACAAAAAGACTTAGGCTTAGTGCGAGATCGACTGATTCAACTCAAAGATGAACGTCAAATCATTAAGCATGTGCCAAAATATGTTCCCGCAGGGCAGACCACACAAATGGTAGTCGGTGCACATCAAGAAACAGATCAAGATGTGCTTGTGATGGCAGATCGACATTACAAAGAATTCAAATTAAAACGTGTGTATTTTTCAGGCTATATCCCAATTAATACTGAAAATAATTACTTGCCTGCGGTGGGTTCTGCACCGCCATTGTTACGTGAAAATCGACTCTATCAGAGTGATTGGCTGATGCGTTTTTATGGTTTTGAAGTCAACGAAATCGTCAATGAAAAACACCCTCATCTTGATCTAGATGTTGACCCAAAACTAAGTTGGGCACTACGACATCCTGAGCAGTTTCCTGTCGATCTAAATCGTGCAGATTACCGTATGATTTTACGTGTACCGGGCATCGGGGTGAAGTCGGCCAAGAAAATCGTGCAAGCCCGTCGATTTGGTAGGGTGCATAGCGATCTGCTAAAACAGCTTGGTGTGGCGTATTCACGCGCCAAGTTTTTTATTCGTTGTGAAGACAGCCCACGCTTCCAAAAGGAATTTTCTTCTCATTACATCCGTCAACAAATTCTGACTCAAGGCTCATCTAAATATGTCAAACAACTTTCACCGCAACTGAGTTTAGGGTTCTAGTGATGTTAAGTGATGGTATTGCTTATTATTACTTTGATGGTTCAATGGTGGGCTTACTCAATTGCGTCTTTCGTGCTTTTCAATTTAAAGAATTCCAAGTTCAACTCTGTTTAAATGAAGGCGCGCAGCATGGATTATTTGCTACTGTTGTTGAGATTCCAAATGATGAACAGCATGCGCAACGTGTTTGGTCTGCATTACAACAACGTCTGTCAAAGTCATCGTTAAGACAGTTCTATTTTGCATATTTATCCGAGTCGCTGGACGCTTATCAGCATTTATTTAATTACTGTATCTATGTTTTTCGCCATAAGCATTCGGTTGAAAAGGATTATTCGCATTCTAGTGTCTTGGCGATTTCACAATGGGCGAAAAAGGTGGGGCGCGAAAAACATCGGATGGAGGCATTCATTCGCTTTAAAAAAACCACAGATGAATTATTTATCAGTTTAATTCGTCCTGATTTTAATGTCCTGCCTTTGATACAGCCGCATTTTAAGCGTCGTTATCAAGATCAACGTTGGCTGATTTATGACGAACAACGCAAATATGGTCTATATTATGATTTACGCGAGATCCATGAAGTCTCTTTAGAAGCCCATCAGATTGACCGTAATATCGAAAATGGGGCGAGTCAGAACTTCCAATTAGAATTAGATCAACAAGAAGAATTATATGATCAGCTTTGGAAAGATTATTTTAATAGTATCAATATTAAGGAGCGTCAAAACATTAAACTTCATGTTCAATACTTGCCAAAACGCTATTGGCGCTACTTAAATGAAAAAATCATCTAAAAATAATTTCTCCAAATAATACATATTCTTAAGTGAATTTTGTTTCTCTATACGATTTTTACTGTTGGAAAAATGCAGGAAATGATTAATTTTGTATTAATGTTATGTTATAACGTTTTAAAATTAGTATAAATCAGTCCAACAGGGGAAATGAGTGTGAATAAGTTAAAACAAACTTATCTGCTGAGTGCGTTATTCAGTAGTGTGTTGTTATCCGCATGTGGGGGCAGTGGTGATTCATCGAGTTCATCATCAAACACTCCAAAACCAGAACAACCGACGACGCAAACATATGAAGGCCGTTTGGCGATTGCTAATGCTGATGCTGATCGCCCAGTACTTTCGATTTATGATCTAAAAGATCAGAAATTGATTGATAGTAAAGCGTTAAACTATACGCCTTCAGCGATGTACAGCAGCCCGCAATCACGTTATGCGGTCATGGTTAGTCGTAATGATGGTGTGGTTCAATTTGCTGATGGCGGTGTCTTTAGTCAAAGCAATCAACTTAAGGTTAATGCTCCAAATATCTTAACGTTCCAACTGAAGGGTGCAACGCCTGCCCATTATCGTAGTTTCAATGGTACGGCGGCATTGTTCTATGATGGCAGTGATACGGAAGTGTCTAAGTTTGATGTGTTTAATGATGCAATGATTGCTCAGCAAAGTATTGCGACGCAAAAGCTACCGAAAAAACATCATGGCGTGGCTGAGCCACGCGGTGAATATGTTCTCAGTACTTATTTACCGACTGATGCAACAGCACTCAGTATTATAAAAAGCTATCATATTCATGGCGATCATTTCCATGAAGAACAAACCTTAGCAAATCCATGTAACCGTCTACATGGGGCAGCATCGATAGCGAACTACGCTGCTTTTGGTTGTGAAGATGGGGTGTTGGTGGTTGAACAGAAGAAAGATAATTTTGTTGATAAAAAAATTAAAATAACAGATCAAAATGATCAATTAATACGTATTAGTACAATTGCAGGGCATGAGAAAATTAATCAATTTGCTGCATTTGCATCAGGCACCCATGCTTTATTTGTTGTAGATCCACAACAAAGGAATGCTATCGGTTTAGACTGGTCGATCGGTGCGAAAGAGCTTGATGGTACAACTGCGGTTAAACGCTTACAACAAGCATTTGATGCGACAGGACGCTATTTGGCTATTTTGGATAGTATGGGAACTGTGCATGTGATTGATACGCAAACTTGGCAACGATTAGGTCAAATTCAGGCGATTAACAATGTTATTGGTACTGAACTTTCTAAAAGTCGTTTAGTTGTCAATGCTGCGTCAGACACGATTTTTATCAATGATACTCAAGCCAAAACGATTGTTGAACTTGATTTGAAGAACTTAAAAATCAAACAAACTATTCAATTGAATGATGTACCGAATACCTTTACATGGTTAGGTGTCGCTAAAGCATCTTAATTTTTCGATAAAAAAATAGCCCAGTAAATGGGCTATTTTTTTGCGGATAGTTTGAGAATCAATGCAATAACTTAGGACTTATTTAAAGAAAGAATAAGTAAAAGAAGATTGAAATCACTGCAATACATAATACATTCAGGATGAAACCAACTTTCATCATTTCACGTTGTTGAATATGCCCAGTACCAAATACAATTGCATTTGGTGGTGTTGCCACAGGCAGCATGAAGGCACACGATGCACCGAGACCAATCACCAATACAAGGATTTCTTTTGGAAGCCCCATTTGCGCGGCAATTGCAGCAAAGACTGGAACCAAAAGCGCGGCAGAAGCAGTATTGCTGGTGAGTTCTGTTAAGAAAATAATAAACGCAGCTACAACAACAATCACCAAGAATGGCGACGCACCACCAAAGGCGTTGGCGAGGGTTTGTCCGAGTACCAATGATGAACCTGAGTCTTTTAAAACTGCACTTAGCGTCAAGCCACCACCGAATAGCATGAGTACGCCCCAATCGGTGTTATCCGAGATATCTTTCCATGTCGCGATGCCTAAGATCACCACCATACATGCAGCGGCAATCGCCACCCATGTATCAGGTTGGCTAATTCCAAACTGCTCACTCACACTTTTGCCGAAGATCCAACCCAAAGCTGTCACCACAAACAAGATCATAGTGAGCATGCGATCCCGATTCCAAGGAATCGTTTCAGCTTTGAATTCAACACGATGGTTTAATTTAGGGCGTAAAACTAGATATAAGCTGACTAACATTGCTGGAAAAAGAAGCAACATCATCGGTAAGCCGATTTTCATCCAGTCAGCGAAGTCATAGCCTAGTGCTTTGGCAGCAATGGCATTGGGAGGTGAGCCGACGAGGGTGCCTAAACCACCGATATTGGCTGAATAGGCAATACCAAGCAAAATAAATACGAACGTTTTACGTTCTTTGGCTGCATCAAAATGGGAGAGTAAGCCTAATGCAAGCGGGAGCATCATCGCCGCAGTTGCTGTATTTGAGATCCACATCGATAAAAATGCGGTGACGATACAGATTGCTAGTACTGCGAGCCCCAAATGTCCTCGAGACAAGGCAATGACCCACATGGCAATTTTACGATCTAGCTTTTGCACATGTAAGGCAGTTGCTAAAGCAAAACCCCCAAAAAAGAGGAAAATAATGGGGTCAGCGAAAGTGCTGAGTGCTTTGGCTGTTGTGATCGGACTGACTTCGTCATTACTACCAACGCTTGGCATACCAACCAAAACGGCTAAAATAGGAACCAAGAGCGCGGTAATGGTGATGTGGATCGCTTCAGTCAGCCATAAAATGCCAATAAAGAATAATAAACTTAAGCCTTTATTGGCATTTTGATCATAGGGGAGAATTTCATATAGACCGAATGACAGCAAGGCTGCAATTGCAATGATAATCCAACCGCGCAATACGCCTTTCGGCATCGCATTGGTTGGTGTTTCTAGGTGAGGAACATTCATACAATATCCTTATTTGTGCTGTTATCTATCACTCAATTTCACGTGACAGAGTAACCATATTTTTAGCGAATCAATAGTAAATGCTAACTTCTATCATCCATGTAAATTTTTTTTAAATCCGTGTACTCATTGCCCATGTATACATCCAAGTAAGTCTGAAAGTAGGTAGACAAAGTCTGGAGTGCATTCCTGCCCAGTTTTTGAACGTTTGAATTTTATGGTATTTGAGCTGTAAGTGGTATTTAGTTTTTTGATAAAAATCTGTGTGATATTTATTTTTATTATAAATAGGAATTTTTCTCAATTTTACATAATAAGTTTTTGGGCCTAAGTACATTAGGCTTTGGTCTAATTCGAAGAGATTTATTTTAGGAGGACGTTGTCGATTTTAGAGAAGGACACTGTCTGATGTTTTAACATGTAACCAAAATGTATCTTATAAAAGCTTAAGTGTATACTGCCGCAACCCATCAAACTCGACATGATTCCAGCAAGGTGCATTGTGAGCTTTACTCAATCTGATTGGCTAAATTTTCTTAAACCTAATTATAAAATCCTTCCGCTGAAAGAGCGTTTGCTTTCAGGCTTTGGCGCATTATGTGGTTTGGCCGTGTCGTCATTACTGAGTTGGTATGTACTGGGTGGGATGAATGCATGGTATATCGCACCGATGGGTGCATCCTCGGTACTGCTTTTTGCTCTACCAAACAGTCCGTTGGCGCAACCTTGGAATGTAATTATCGGCAATACGTTGTCTGGGGTGATTGGCGTTGTTTGTGTGCAATGGTTGCCAGATTTAACCACGGCATTTAGCGTGGCAGTGGGTCTGGCGATTTTTGTGATGATGACGACAGATTCTTTGCATCCGCCAAGTGGGGCGGTGGCGATCACGGCTGTATTGGGGGGAGAGGCAGTTCATCGTCTTGGCTTCTACTTTGTGCTTTATCCTGTCTTATTAAATTCAATTTTACTGTTGTTGTTTGCAGTGTTTTTTAATCGTTTAATTGGGCGACATTATCCAATAACAGCACATGTCAATGCACGCAGCAAAGACCCTACACCGACGCAGAAAGTGTCAATTCAGCCCAAAGATATTGAATATGCTTTAGAGCACCACACCGAATTACTCGATATTAGTCAATACGACTTAGAAAAAATCATCTTAGATGCGCAACAACGAGCACATGGGCGTTTGTAAAATAGCTTCGTTTGCCAAGATATTATGAGTCGGGATGTGATCACGCTGCATGAGGATGATGATATTCATCAGGCATTAGATAAGTTCAAAGCGGTCAATATAATGAGCTTGCCTGTGGTTAATCATGAGGAAAGGCTTGTCGGAACACTGGCTTTATATGAAGTGGTTGAGTGGTTTAAAAGTGCGACTGATCCAAGGAATTCTTGGCAGCATTATGTTCGGCAAATTATGAGTCGTAGAGTAGTGACCGTTGAACCACTACAACCGATTCAAGACCTCATACCTTATTTTGTGGAGAAGTCTTTTAATTATATCCCAGTGGTTGAGAATCAACGTTTGATCGGAATGATCAGTCGTGCTGATATGATTGCTGCTTTGCAACAACAGTTAGGTCGACCATTACCTTAATTTTAATAAAAAAAGCTACGGTTGTATTTGGGGTGTATCCAACCGTAGCGACCAAAAGTGGCAAAGTGAATTAACGTTTCATACTCTGATCATCATAAATTGTTTTTACAGGCTGCTGATAATGTTGTACATGCTCTATAGATGCTGTTTGTCTCTTGGGAATGACCAACCATAGAATCAAATACACTAAAATACCGGGAAAAGCGGCGCTGAGGATTGAGATCACAACAAAGATCAAGCGTAATAAATTTGCGTTCCAACCAAAACGTTCAGCAATACCGCCCATTACACCTGCGATCATGCTTTTTTGGTTTGAGCGATATAAACCAGTATTGGTCATCGAGTTCTTCTCCTTAACGTAATGAAATGACAGCATAAAAGAGATATTCATCTGTTGATTGCTGTTTAATAAGAAATAGGGGCGGTATATTTTTTTTAAAGTTTAAATAGATAAGAGATTAGTTACGTTGTGTAAAATCCTGCTGGAAAAACCAACAGTATCGCCTAAAATGCACCGACTTAAAGCAGACTGCTTTGTCACCGTATGATTCAGTTTTATTGTCGTTCTTTCAGTCGGTAGGCGTCCCTGATCTGAGTATAGAGAATGAACATATTCTATGTTCTTTAGATCTATTGGGCGCAGTCCTGTTGGATTCGTCGATAATGATGTTGATGTTAGAGATTTGTGGATATGCAGTTCAGGTGGTTGTTACTACAGTATGTGAGTGTTGGATGTGTATTGAGTTTCGGTCTGACTGCGTGTGATCGTGATTATTCAGAATCCGCTAAACAAATTCAGATGCAATCAAGTGATGAGGTAAGTGTTGTACCAGATGAGCCGTCTTCATTTACCGATGATGGTGTGCCATTAACTAAAGTTGCTGGACAAGCAACTTTACCGTACTCAGGTATGGGGAAGCGTAACTTAACAGAGCCTTCTGAAACCAGTATGACCTATGTGGGTCGTTATCATGCTCGTATTCCATGTACCGATGCTTTTGCGGGTTGCGTGAATCACGAGAAAGAAGCGGAATATATTCTGAATCTATTGGAAGATGGTTCAGTGTATTGGATCAATACCAGTTTTGGTCGCTTAGGTGCAGATTCTTCTCAGAACGTTGCCAAGATCGAGCAAACCTGTAAACATGTACAATGGTATGCGCATGAAGAACTGAATGAAATTATGGTTCGTTGTGATGCTGCCAACATTAGCTTGTATTATGAAATTAACCAAAATCAAGATTTGGTATTAAATTTAGATAAACTTTGGAATGGGAATAATGGCGAAAATCGGAAGTTCTTTAAAGAATATCCATTCCCCCAAAAAGCCTATGTCTTTAAAAAAATAGATTAGAGTGAATAAAAAAGAGCGCAATATGCGCTCTTTTTAACAGATCCGATTAGTAATCGAAGCTGAAGTGTTCTGGTGCAAGTGAAGTCAAGGTGCGTGAAGTCGATACCATTGATTCTGCATGACCTTGAGCACGTGGCAACAAGCGGTCAAAATAGAAATCAGCAACTTTGATTTTTGCTTTATAGAATTCTGGTGTTTCGATACCGTTACCCGCTTCTAATTTTTCAGAAGCAACCACAGCCTGTTGCGCCCAGAAGTAAGCCATCATCACGTAACCAGAGAACATCAAGAAGTCAGCAGAAGCTGAAGAAACGATGTCACGGTCCTTACGTGCAGCAAGCATGATACGAACAGTCAGTGTATTCCACTGTGCGCAAAGCTTAGTCAAATCCCAAGCAAAACGACGTAAGTACTTGTTACGCGCGTGTGTTGCGCAGAATTTTAAGATTTCAGCAGTATAGTCACGAACAACTTTACCTTTCGAGCTTAAAAGTACTTTACGACCAAGTAAATCAAGTGCTTGAATACCTGTTGTACCTTCGTACAAGGTTGAGATACGTGCATCACGTGCGATCTGCTCCATACCCCATTCACGGATATAGCCATGACCACCAAATACTTGCATACCATTATTTGCTGATTCTAAACCGAGCTCAGTCAAGAAGCCTTTTAAAATCGGGGTATAGAAACCAAGTTTGTCATCATGTGCTTCATAAGCCGCTTGATCACCATTTGCGATAGCATCTGTCATTTTGTCAGCAAGTTTAGCTGCGTGGTAGATCATTGAACGACCACCTTCCGCAATTGCTTTTTGCGTCAACAGCAAGCGACGTACATCGGCATGGTGAATAATCGCATCAGCTACACGTTCAGGCTCTTTTTTACCTGAAAGCGCGCGCATTGACATACGATCTTTTGCATACGGTAAAGCACCTTGGAAAGAGAGTTCAGCGTGAGCAACACCTTGAACCGCAGTACCAATACGTGCAGTGTTCATGAAGGTAAACATTGCATGTAAACCTTTATTCACTTCACCGATCAAGTAACCTGTTGCATTATCAAAGTTCAATACTGCTGTCGCAGAGGCTTTAATCCCCATTTTGTGTTCGATTGAACCACAAGAAACAGTATTGCGTTCACCTACGCCACCATCCGCAGTTGGGATAAATTTAGGTACGATGAATAATGAGATACCACGTGTACCTGCAGGTGCATCTGGAAGACGCGCAAGTACGATGTGAATAATGTTTTCTGTTAAATCGTGCTCACCTGCAGAGATGAAGATCTTAGTACCAGAAAGCTTATAAGTCCCATCTTCTTGAGGTTCTGCTTTAGTTTTAACTTGACCTAAATCTGTACCACATTGAGGTTCAGTCAAGCACATCGTACCAGACCAAGTTCCTTCAACCAGTTTAGGCATATAGGTATTTTTTTGCTCATCTGTACCAAATTGCATGATGGTGTTCATACAACCAGTACTCAAACCTGGATACATGGTGAAAGACCAGTTTGCAGTCCCCATCATTTCAGATTTGATTAGGTTTAAAGACATTGGTAAGCCTTGACCACCAAACTCTTCAGGATATGAAAGACCTTGCCAACCACCCATGACGAATTGGTCATATGCTTCTTTGAAGCCTTTAGGGGTTGTGACTTCACCATTGTTGAACGTACAGCCTTCTTCATCGCCTGATTGATTGAGTGGAGAAAGTACGTTTTCGCAATAATCTGCCGCACCTTCAAGAATCATATCAACAGTTTCAGCATCAGCATTTTGACCACTTGCTAAAGTTTGGTAATGTGCTGGATAATCTAACATTTCGTTCATTAAGAAACGAACATCGCGGAGCGGGGCTTTATAAGCTGGCATAATCTTAATCCTGTATTTGAATCATTTTGGATTATCTGTTTCGATACTCTAGATTATTCACAATAGTGACACAAATACATTGATAAGCCCACTAGAAAAAAATGTCAGAAAAGCGAATTTTGAAGAACAGTGATTAAGGTGGAAGTCCCTTTTTTGTTTGAGTTTTAGACGTATGTTTATGATGAAAATGGGTCAATTTTTAGTTGAAAGTATAATGATATAAAGGTGGTTGGTAAAACTATGCGTTTAAAATATTTAACTTTATGTTTGTTGGGGTTGAGTCTTTCAGCATGTTCACAACATGTCATTAAAACCAATACAAGTACGGCTGGTTTAGAGCAAAAGGCCATCAATAGTATTAATGCGATGTATGAATACCCAAGTTATGATTATCGCGGAAAATTTAATGTTCATGTTGAGTTAGATCAAAATAAGGCTGCTACTCGTCCACAAGCGCCATTAGATGCAGCATTAAAACAAAAAGTTGAGCAATATTTAAGAGATCAAAAAGTCAATTTAAATAGCAAGCAGAAACAAGCCTTGTATGATGCACTGGCACAAGACAAGAGTTCATATGGTCAAACCAAAGTGGATAAAGTCATTCAGTCCATGGCAATGATTTTGAATGATATGCAATTTGAATATGATGGTTCAGTGCATTATCGTCAAAAAATGGGTTCATTTAATCTAACCGCGCGTTATGAAAAACCTACCTTGTTGGTGCAGGCGAAAGTACCGATGGTACTCGATCTTAACGACCATAAGTTTTACGTCAATTATTTTGGATTTATGCCGTATTTGGTTAATAAAGAAAATCAGAATAATTTGGCATATTTCGATTTTTCAAAGTATCAAGGTTTGATCAAGCAAGTTGATTACAAGAAGTTTGTGGAATACCTCAAAGCATCGAGTGGCGTGTTTTATCGTTTGGCAGATCAGCAAAATATACAAGCTTTGCCAGTGTCATCAGCAGAACGTGCGGCAGGTGTCGTTGAAAAAATTCGCTTAAAAACAACGATTGAAGAAGCATTTTTGCAATCGAGTTTATATAGCAAAGTGAATGAAAAATATTTAATGCAAAGCATTTTAAATATGAATGAACAGAGCTTAGAAAAACTGATCGCAGATGAAGTTGATGCTCAAAGTAAGTCTAAAAAAGCATCTTCTACAAAAAATACCAAAACTTCATCTGATGATGCGAGTGTGGTGAGTCAGCAGCTTTATCAATTGGTGAATCAACATTTTGGTGTTGAGGATGAAGCTGATGCCTATGACTCTGCTTCTGAGGATGCGTCTGCTGCCGCTTTGGAAGCAATGGCAGCGGCGGAAGCAACACAAGCCGTTGCATGGGAAAATAAATATGACACCAGTGATGCGACTGCTGAAGAAAATCTCGAAGCCGTAATGGCGGCAGCGGAAAGCGGCTATGGTTCTGAGTCTGATGTGGAAGCTGCTTATGAAAGTGGTTTAAGTCGTGAGCAGTGTGATTCTTTATCATCAAATCCAAAAATCACCTATGGCGATGCACAATATTGCCAAAGTATGCATGGTGTTGATGTATTCAATCCAACGCAATCAAGCGCTTCAGGTCTAATTTCTTATATTGCGAAATTAAGCGCTTTGGAAGAGTTATTCTCTGTTTATAACCAAGCTCAGTTTATTGATGATCATGCCTTCAAAGCACTCTGGATCAAGCATCAGACTGAGATTAATCAAGCATTGCCTGTAGATAAACGTAATCCATTCCTTATTGATATTAGTTTAGATGAAAAAGGGCGTGCGATTAACTATGACTATGATCTAAATTATACTTCTCCAGAATTGCGATCTCGTGTGAACCTTAAAGCGGATATGCAAGTTTTGAATTATGGAAAAGCAACACCGATTGATCGAGCGCAATTAAAACGTGCCAAAACATGGTCGGAAGTGAGTAAGGGATCGATGTTTGAGCAATCAATTGACCGATTCACTGAAAAAATGGGTCAGGCAGGGATTGTAGAGCGCGCTGCACAGCCATATACATTGTCATTGGATGATCAGCTTAAAGTGATTGCTGCACAACGTTATGATGCAACCCGATCATATGAACAAACCTACAAAGCTGTATTTATAGCCAAATTAACGGAAAGCACACCACAGGTTGTACAGCGTTATTCAACCAAAGAGTTGCAAGAAATAGCCAGTGTGTATGCCTATTGGTATTCAAGTGAAGAGGTATACAACCCTCAAGGTGCGGCACTTACAACGATAGAAGCGTTACAAAAGAAACATCATCTAGAAGACGATGAGCAGTTCAATTATCCGTTGGGCGAATCGGTAGATCGTATTGTCAGTGATGCGATGCGTGGAGATAAAGATCGCCAAGCATGGAAGAAACTACAAGCACAATATAAGCAACCACAACAGCTATTTGCTAAACAGTACCAAGTTCAATTTGAACGTGAGAATGGTGCTTCAAGTGAGGAAAAAATCTTACTTGAGCAGACTGCAAATATTTTAGGCCAAGTTTATGTGGCAGCACGCCATAACAAGTTGACCTTGAAGACGATTCAAAACTTAAAGGTTGATCATGATGAGTTTATTGATTATGAAATCTTTAAAGATGTTTATCAAAAGATGTTAACGGTTAAATAATTCAAAGCACAAAAAAGAACCTGCATCATGCAGGTTCTTTTTTTGGAGATGGATTTATAAGAAATCTTTTAGTTCAGGTTTAACTGCGTTCCAAATATAAAAGGCTTCGATTGCTTGTCCAACCAGCATACCAAACCCATCAGTGGATGGGACTTGACGTGCTTGGGCTTGATCGAGAAAGCTAGAGGGCTTGCCATAAGCCATTTCATAAGCATGATGGAACACAAGGCTTTCGGGTAGTTGTAAGGTATCACCTGTTAAACTTGCCGAAGTTGCATTAATCACAAAATCAAACTCACCAGAGAGTTGTTCTAGGCTAATTGCTGTAAGTTCAGCTTGTGGTACTGCATCTTTTAAATCATTGACCAGTTGTTCAGCGCGGATGAGGGTACGATTCGCAATAACAATTTTTTTTGTGCCTGCCTGTACCAATGGGTAGATCACACCACGCGTTGCACCACCTGCCCCTAAAATTAAAATACGGCTATTTTCAATATTCCAACCAAGTGCTTGGATCGCAGCAACGAGCCCTTGACCATCGGTATTGTCGCCGTAGAGTTTGCCATCCTGCATCCATAGTGTATTTACTGCTTTTGCAATCTTGGCACGTTCTGTGAGTTGGTCGCACAATGCAAAAGCTTGTTCTTTAAAAGGAACGGTGACATTCATGCCGATGCCACCTTGAGTAAAGAATGTCTTAGTCGTCGTTTCAAAATCATCTAAAGGCGCAAGAATTTTTTTATAGTTTAAATCAACGCCAGTTTTTGCTGCAAAAGCATGATGTAGTTCAGGTGAGCGAGATTGTTCGATTGGATTTCCAATTACAGCAAATTGTTTGGTCATAGGTATTGAGAAAAGTGAGCGTGGTTAAAGTTTATAAAGTTGATAGAGATGCTGCAATGTTGATTTGCATCTGATGGATATTATTAAATGATCTAAGGTTGAAATGCCTTAATTGAGTAGAACAGTAAGGAAGCTAAATTTTATCATGAGTATTTTTCTAATTCGACATGCAGAAAGTGAAGCTAATATCAATGGTCGGACTTTATCCCATGCTTCGATTTCGTTGAGTGAAAATGGCAAAAGACAAGCAGAAAAGCTCTGCGCAGCATTGCCTCGAATAGATCATGTCATCATTTCTAAATACCAGAGAACTTATCAGACAGCAGAACCCATCTTGCAAAAATATCAACTAATACCAGAGATCAATGAGAGTTTACATGAGTTTAGTTATTTGTCTGAAAGAAAATGTGCCAATACCAATTTAGGTGATCGTAAGCTTTGGGTGAATGCATATTGGGAGAGAATGGATTGCCATTTTCGTGATGCGGATGATGCAGAATCCTTCGAAGATCTTTATATCCGAGTACAGAATTTTCATGAGCAAATAAAGCAATTGGCTGATGATTATATAGAAAAGAACTTAGTCGTATTGAGTCATGGGCAATTTTTACAGTTATTGATGACTTTGATCAAGCGACCTCAGCCCTTGAGCCGAGAATTGATGCGAAATTTTAGAGCAGATTTAATCAATTATCCTATTAAAAATACCCAGATATTTTTATTCTAAAGTTTAAATAATTTATCCCTAACGGAGTTTATTAGGGATAAATGAACTTTATTACTTGTTTAATCCCAACCAATCTCTTGGTTTTAAATAATAATCAGTGAGGCGTTTTTCGATCGAATCTGCATCCCACTCAGGGCGATAAGACCAACCTGCAAGATTCGGTAAACTGACTAAGATGGATTCAATCCTTCCACCTGTTTGTAGGCCGAATAAAGTGCCACGATCATAAACTAAATTATATTCAACATAACGACCACGGCGATATAGTTGGAATTCACGTTGCGCTTCGGTATAAGGCTGCTCACGATGCTTTTCAAAAATCGGTAAGATCGCTTCTAAATAACCATTACCTACGGCTTGCATATATTTAAAACAAGTTTCGAAATCCCATTGGTTGAGATCATCAAAGAATAAGCCACCGACACCACGCTGTTCATCACGATGTTTTAAGTAGAAGTAATCATCACACCATTGCTTGTGTTCGGCATACACCTCATCGCCAAATGGTTGACATAGATCATGTGCTGTTTGATGCCAGTTTTGAATGTCTTGATCATCTGGATAGAACGGTGTGAGGTCAAAGCCACCACCAAACCACCAAACAGGATCTTGCCCTTCTGGCTCAGCCACAAATAAGCGTACGTTGGCGTGTGAGGTTGGGATATTTGGATTTTTCGGGTGAATGACCAGTGACACGCCTAAAGCCTGAGCCTTTGCACCTGCGATTTGTGGGTGACGTTCAGTTGCTGAGGCGGGGAGTTTACTGATATTGATGTGGGAGAACATCACACCACCTTTTTCAATCACTTCACCATTCTGCAAAACTCGTGAGCGACCACCGCCACCTTCGGTTCGTTGCCAATCATCAATGATAAACTCAGCGGTTCCGCCGCCTGCACGTTCCTGTTGCTCTAGTCCTGCACAAATTCGTGCTTGTAGATCGAGTAAAAACTCGCGTACACGTTGAATATCAGCTGAAGTTGGATGCTGCATGATGATCCTCTTGAGGTGATCTAGGAATTAGTAACATCAAAACATAAATCCATAATAAAAGTAAGGGATTTTTATTTTTTATAATATATGATTTAAAAATCATCTTTTTGGTAAAGATGATCCATACGTTCACGTTTGGTTTTTAAATATTGTTCATTGAATGGATTGTGTCCAACCGTCAGCGGAACACGCTCAATCACTTTAACACCAAGATCAGTCAATGCTTTTAATTTTAAAGGATTATTGGTGATCAATTTCACTTCTTTGACTTGAAGGTGATCCAGCATGATGCTGCACATATCATAACGACGTGCATCGGCAGGCAGGTTTAATAATAAGTTAGCATCAACGGTATCATGACCTTGATCTTGTAAGGCATAGGCACGGATTTTATTGGTTAAACCAATCCCGCGACCTTCTTGGCGTAGATATAAAATCACGCCTTGACCTGTCTCATTAATCAACTGTTGTGTGGCTTGTAATTGTGGGCCACAATCACATTTGAGCGACGCGAAAGCATCACCTGTTAAGCATTCTGAATGGATACGGACTAACACTGGTTGTGTTGGAGTCGTATCTAAACCTTTCGAAAGCGCCACATGTTCTTCGCCCGTTTCAGGATCTTGAAACACAGAAATATTGAAGTCACCAAAAGCAGTTGGTAGCTTTGATGTTGCAATAAATTCAATCGGCACAGAGAGCTCACTCGTATCATAAAAACAATCAAAGTATAGCTTAATGTGTGAAGATTGCGTGAATCGGAATTTCTGATTTTTCACATAAGTTTTTCTTTTTCATAGAAAGCACACAATAATGGTTGATAAACAGTGACATAATTCAGGATAATCTGCGAGTCAGTCTTTTAGATTGGCATAAGAGTGTTCAGCACTGCATCATTCGCACATGTGGCTGATTGAAGGTAGATCCTATTTAATTGTATGATTGCCCCCATTTAACCCAGCTTCGGATTTGCCAGGCTTAAAAAGGCTTTGCCACATTATGTTGTATACCGAAATTCCAACTCAACGTCCTGTGACGGTACTGTTAGATGAAATTGATCATCCACAACAGTTACGACAGCTCGCGCAAAGCCAACTCGCACAAGTGGCGGATGAGTTACGTCAATATATTTTGTATGCAGCAGGACAGAGTGGTGGTCACTTCGGCGCAAACCTAGGCGTCATTGAACTTACTGTTGCCTTACATTATTGCTTTAATACGCCAAGTGACCGTTTGGTTTGGGATGTGGGGCATCAAGCTTATCCGCATAAAGTTTTAACTGGTCGCCGTGAGCAAATCACAACAATTCGCAGTAAAAATGGCTTAGCCGCTTTTCCAGCGCGAGAAGAATCTGAATTTGATACCTTTGGCGTAGGACATTCATCGACGGCAATTTCTGCTGGTTTGGGGATGGCACTGGCTCGTCGATACCAAAAAGATCCATGTGATGTAGTGGCGATTGTGGGTGATGGTGCAATGACAGCGGGTATGGCATTTGAAGCTATGAACGATGCAGTAGCTCATGATGCTGATTTAATTGTGGTCCTCAATGACAATGACATGTCGATTTCATGCAGTACGGGTGGTTTTGCCAAACACTTAGCCGCGATTTGGGAGTCGGGTCAGTTCGTCAATGTGAATGAGTTAGGTGAAGCCTATATTCAGCCACATCCGAAATGGACCTACAACTCACGCTTACATCAATCCGCAACTGATGCAGCAGATAATTTATTTAAAGCGATTGGTTTTGACTATTTTGGCCCATTTGATGGTCATGATGTCGAGCAACTCGCGCAAGTGTTCCATGCATTAAAAAAACGAAAAGGTCCGCGTTTAGTTCACGTTTATACTAAAAAAGGCAAAGGTTTTGCACCTGCAGAAGCCGATCCAATTACCTATCACGCGATTACTAAAATTGCACCAGCAGCATCTGCACCAATAAAAAAATCACCTCCTAAATATTCAGATGTATTTGGGCAGTGGTTGTGCGATGAAGCAGCGCAAGATGAGCGTTTATTGGCGATTACTCCAGCGATGTGTGAAGGATCGGGCATGGTGAAATTTGCCCAGCAATATCCTGAACGTTTTTTTGATGTCGCAATTGCAGAACAACATGCTGTGACATTAGCAGCAGGTATGGCGTGTGAAGGTTTAAAACCAGTCGTTGCAATTTATTCAACCTTTTTGCAACGTGGTTATGATCAATTGATCCATGATGTTGCTTTACAAAATTTAGATGTGACTTTTGGTATTGATCGTGCAGGTTTAGTCGGTGAAGATGGTCCAACGCATGCTGGTGCATACGATTATGCCTTTATGCGCACTGTACCGAATATGGTGATCATGGCACCAAAAGATGAAAATGAATGTCGACAAATGCTACATACCGCCTATTTGTATAATGGACCGACTGCGGTACGTTATCCACGTGGTGCAGGTGTGGGTGTCGATATTCAAGAGAAAATGACTGCTTTAGAGATTGGTAAAGCCGAGATCGTAGCTGAATTTAATGTCAATGCATCGCAACAGATCAGTATTTTGGCTTTTGGTAGTCGAGTAACAGCTTCAGTTCAAGCCGCAGAGCTATTTGCAAATAAATATCCAATCGGTATCCGTGTCATCAATATGCGTTTTGTTAAACCGCTTGATGAACAAATGATTCGTGATTTAGCTGATAACACACAGCTTTTTGTCACGGTTGAGGAGCATGCTGTGATGGCAGGTGCGGGTAGTGCAGTAAATGAATTTTTGGCACACGCTAAAATTGTTAAACCAATCTTGAATTTGGGTCTGCCAGATGCATTTTTGCTTCAAGCTTCCCATCAACAAATGTTGCAAGACTGTGGCTTAGATGCGTCTGGTATTTTTAAGTCAATTGAGCAATTTGGGTTAGTATAATTTAGCATCTGATGATCTAAGTCGTCTGTACTATCGTGTGGCGGCATCCATGCCGTCTGTTGGACTGCGGCAGGGATGTACGTACCGTCAGTCCAACACATGCTTTTGCTTACTTTGTGCAAAAACAAAGTAAGTCCAGCCGAAGGCTTATCCTGAACATGGATGAGAGCTTGGCAAGAATCTATGACCTATTTATGATTTATAAGCATTTATTTTTATAGTAACGATTACATATGGGTTATATGTGAGTGTGAAATAATTTTTAGCAACATTTTTTCCCTAAAAGTGCTCAGATTTGATAGAATGCGGGCGCTTTTATGCATTATTCTTTGTCAAAATCTTCGAAATTTGTAGTGGGTGTTCAATGGAACCTATGGTGGTTATGGCTGCGCGTGCGGCTCAAACAGTTGGTCAAGAGCTTTTAAAGGCACATCAAAATCGTCATAAACTCGATTTACAAGTTGAAGATAAAGGCATTGATGGTCCAGTGACGCGTGTTGACCGTTACTTGGAACAACTTACTATCGATACTCTCCGTAAAAGTTATAAAAACCATAGTTTTCATGGTGAAGAGTTTGGATTTCAAGAAGGTAAAGGACACGACGCTGATTGGTGTTGGGTTATTGATCCTTTAGATGGCACACAAAACTTCATTAATGGTTTCCCGCATTTCTGTATTTCTATTGCTGTACAACACAAAGGTGTAACGCAACACGGTGTGATCTACGATCCAGTACGTGATGAATTGTTCTCTGCAAGTCGCGGTCGCGGCGCGGTCATGAATCAACGTCGTATCCGTGTGAATACAAGTGAAACTTTAGAAAATACCTCGCTTGCTGTTGGTCATCCATTCCGTGCACAACGTGATGGAGAAATCGTTTCGTATGCCGAACAGCATTTTGCTTCATTATTGGCTGTGACTAAAGCGGGTGCACAAATTCGTCGTGCAGGTTCTGCTGCTTTAGATTTAGCTTATGTTGCAGCGGGTCGTTTTGATGGTTTCTTTGAGCTAGGCTTGAAACCGTGGGATATTGCTGCGGGTGAGTTGATTGTGAAAGAAGCGGGCGGTGCGATGGTTGATGCTCGTGGTGGTAATGATTCATTTGAAAATGGTCAAGTGATTGCTTGTTCATTGAAAATGTTAAAACCATTGATGCAAGCAGTTGTTCCTGCTTGGGGTGTTGCTGCAAAATAATTCGAATTTCTGGAAAGCCCTCAAATTTTGAGGGCTTTTTTATGCGAGATTGGAAAATAAGGTTAAATAAATTGCTGATCTATTTTATTGGTCCCGGTGGAGTTGGCAAGACGACAACAGCAAAATTACTCGCATTTCAGTCGGGATTTGATTGTTATGATTTAGATGAGTATTTTATGAAAATTGAAGGGGACATTTCTAAATACATTGTGGAGCATGGCTATAACAAGTATGCAGTGCGTAATTTTCAGTTATTTTTAACGCTCCGAGCAAAATATCATGCGAATAGAATAACAATCATTGTGTGCTCATCGGGATTTATGACTTATCCAAACGATATTGATCAAAACTATATAAAAGTAAAAGATGAAATAGAAAACCATATTTTTACTTTCCTATTTTTGCCTTCATTGGATTTGGAGACGTGTGTGAAAGAGGTTTTAACTAGGCAGATGAACCGAACATATTTGAATCTTGTTATTGAAAAAGAAGAACTAAAAATTAGAGCGCGCTTTGAGCTATATTCTAAGCTGGATTGTCGAATTATTCTGACAGACGAGAAGCCTGAACGGGTCGCTCAAAAAGTTAAAGTGGTGTTGAAAACACGATGCTAAGTATTTATTGATAAATAAAGCATATAAGGTATATTAATTAAATAACTGATAAATGGCTTATTTTTATTGAAAAGTAGCTTGTTAGGCGATAAATAAAGACAACTTAATAGGAAAAACAATTAAAAAGCGTGACATTCTTAAACTTTCTGCTATACTCCGCCCACGCACTGAAATTCCAGTTCATTACCTGAACATTCTGTTCTATTCATATTTTGCGCTCGCTGTCCATAGAGAGGACCACATCTTGCGCCCAAATCGCTTAGCGATTCTTCAGGTTGAAGCAGTAATCAAGCGTGCGTTTAGTCCACATCGTCGTTATTCGGATCGCCGCTGAATCTCATTTATTTTCAGCTTGAGTCGCTTTGCCGCCTGTTGCCGATGTCTATTTTTTGTATTTATTAAAATGGAGCACCCACAAGGGTGAAACTCTCTATGAGCAAAACTTTTGCCGAATTTTCATTACATGAAACCTTACAACAAGCGCTTGAAGGTTTAGGTTTTACTACCCCAACTCCTGTACAAGAACAAGCAATTCCTGCTGCATTAGAAGGAAAAGACTTATTAGTTTCTAGCCAGACAGGTTCTGGTAAAACTGCAGCATTTTTATTGCCTACACTTAACTCTTTAGCGGGCGAAGAAGCATTTGCTTCTTTTAAAGACCGTATGAAAGCAGTGACTCAACCTACGATTTTAGTTATTTCTCCTACTCGTGAGTTGGCACAACAAGTAAGTCAAGATGCGATTGCATTGGTACGTCACATGAAAGGTGTTCGTATTGCTGCGATTATGGGCGGTATGCCTTTTGGTAAACAAATTCAACAGCTTAAAGGTGCGCAAGTTGTCGTTGCAACGCCTGGTCGTTTGCTTGATCTTGTTAACCGTCGTCAAATTAAATTAGATAAAGTTGAATCATTAATCGTTGATGAAGCAGACCGTATGCTTGATCTAGGTTTCTCTGAAGATCTAGAAGCAATTGGTGAATTAGCTGCAAATCGTAAACAAACATTAATGTTCTCTGCGACATTTGCAGATCGTATTATTCGTCTTGCTGAACGTATGATGAATAACCCTGTACGTATCGCAATCGAAACGGGTCACAGTACCAATACTGATGTTACTCAAACATTGCATTGGACTGATGGTTTCGAGCACAAGAAAAAATTACTTACGCATTGGTTGTCTGATGAATCAGTAGATCAAGCAGTTGTATTTGCGAGCACGCAAGAAGATACCGATATGCTTGCTGAAGAGTTAGCTGAAGCGGGTCACTCTGTTGTTGCGTTGCACGGTGCAATGCCACAAACAGTTCGTAACCGTCGTTTACGTAGTATCCGTGAAGGTCGTGCAAAAATCTTAGTTGCAACTGATGTTGCAGCGCGTGGTTTAGACGTACCAACCATTTCTCACGTGATTAACTTCGGTTTACCAATGAAAAATGAAGACTATGTACACCGTATCGGTCGTACAGGTCGTGCAGGTCGTTCAGGTCAAGCAATTACTTTAGCGACTTACCGTGAACGCGGTAAAATCCGTGCTTTAGAAGATTATTTAGATGCACGTTTAAGTGTTTCTGAAATTGAAGGTTTAGAGCCATCTCCACCTCCTGCTCGTTCAGGTCGTGATGGTGGTGGTCGCGGTCGCAGTGGTAATGGCGGTGGCGGTGCTGGTCGTGGTCGTAGCGGCAATGGTGGCGGCGGTCGTCGTTTTGAAGGCGAAAGCAACTTCAAACGTCGTGAAGGTGGTGATGACCGTCCACGTCGTAGCTTTGATGATAAACCACGTGGTGATCGTCCATCTTATGGTGATGATCGTCCTAAGCGTGATTTTGGTGATCGTCCACCACGCCGTGAAGGTGGGTTTGGTGATCGTCCACAACGTAGCTTCGGTGGCGAAGATCGTCCACGCCGCGACTTTAATTCAGATCGTCCACGCCGTGAAGGTGCTGTAGATGATCGTCCTAAGCGTGATTTTGGTGATCGTCCACCACGCCGTGAGGGTGGTTTTGGTGATCGTCCACCACGTCGTGAAGGTGGTTTTAATGATAAACCGCGTTTTGAATCAAATGATGACAACCGTGGTAACCGTGTAGATTATAAACCACGTCGTGAGGGTGGTTTTGGTGACCGTCCTAAGCGTGATTTTGGTGATCGTCCAGCAGCTCCACGTGAAGGTGGTTTTGGTGACCGTCCTAAACGTAGCTTTGGTGGTGATGATCGTCCAAAACGTACTTTCGGTGGTGAAGACCGTCCTAAGCGTACTTTCGGTGGCGAAGATCGTCCAAAACGTACTTTTGGTGGTGAAGATCGTCCTAAGCGTACTTTCGGTGGTGAAGATCGTCCGAAACGTGATTTTGGTGATCGCCCAGCAGCACCGCGTGAAGGTGGCTTCGGTGGTGACCGTCGTCGGAAAAACGATTATTAATTGATAAAAAAGAAGCCAGTTGAAAAACTGGCTTTTTTATTTATGCATAGTCATGTAAAATAATAAAAATGTGCACTAGTTCAAACTTTGAATAAGAAATGAATAGGATGAAACAAAACAACAGCTTTTTAAATCAAATATGGTCTTTTACCTGTAATGAAGGACTGCCGTGTCTTTTTGTCATTATGATGCTGTGTAATGGTTTATTTTTTGCCTATGCGGTTTTTGATCAAAGTAATCCCGATCGTTTAAATGCAAATTTTCACCAAACGACCAGCGAAGTTGATTCAAAGAATAACTACATAAACTAAATAATCTTGATACATCCCTTATCAAAATAAAAACAACGATTTAATCTTTTGGTGTATAGTATGCGTGCATAAAAAGTGCAGGAATGAATGCCATTATGAATAACAAATCTCCTCTCGATGCTGAAGCCTTAATTGAAGTTAGAAACTTGAGCTTTAATCGAGGAGACCGCGTCATTTATGACGATATCAGCCTTAAAATTCGACGTGGTCAAATCACAGCAATTATGGGTCCATCTGGTACAGGTAAAACTACTTTATTACGTTTGATTGGAGGACAGCTTAGTCCTGATCAAGGTAAGGTTTTACTTGATGGTAAAAATATTGCATCAATGTCACGTCTTGAGTTGTTCGCTGCACGTGCACGTATGGGAATGTTATTTCAAAGTGGTGCATTATTTACAGATATGTCTGTGTATGAAAATGTTGCATTTCCGATTCGAGCACACACCAAGTTGCCTGAGCACCTGATTGCAGAGTTGGTGGCATTAAAGCTTGAGTCTGTAGGATTACGCGGTGCTGAACAACTCATGCCTACAGAACTATCGGGCGGGATGAATCGCCGAGTTGCTTTAGCACGTGCCATTGCACTTGATCCTGAATTGATTATGTATGACGAACCCTTTGCAGGCCAAGATCCGATCGTGAAAGGGATTTTGACGCGTTTGATTCGTTCACTACGAGAAGCATTAGATTTAACAACGATTATCGTCTCTCATGATGTGGCAGAGACTTTGTCGATTGCAGATTACATTTATGTGGTTGCAGAAGGCAAAATTCAGGGTGAAGGTACACCTGAACAATTAAAAACACATGCTTCACCATTTGTACGTCAGTTTTTAACAGGTTCGGTTGAGGGGCCTGTCGAATATCAATTTACTCACCAAGCATATTTAGATAACGAGGTTCGTCCATGAATACGATTGCCTGGTTAGGTAGACTCGTTATTGAGCGAATAAAGGGGATTGGTGCTGCGTCACTGATGCTCCTGCAAATTTTATTTTCGATGCCATCAAAAGGTGGTTTTCAACGTTTTATTTATCAGATGCATCGTGTCGGGGTGATGTCTTTATTGATCATTGCTGTTTCTGGTTTATTTATCGGTTTGGTCTTGGGTTTGCAAGGTTACTCGATTTTGGTCAATGTCGGTAGTGAGTCCATTTTAGGCACGATGGTGTCTTTAACTTTGCTGCGTGAACTTGCACCCGTGGTTGCTGCGTTATTATTTGCAGGACGCGCAGGCTCGGCTTTGACGGCTGAAATTGGCTCGATGAAACAGAGTGAGCAACTCGCCAGCATGGAAATGATTGGTGTTGATCCACTGCGTCAGATTGTATCACCACGCTTATGGGCGGGGATTGTGAGTTTGCCGATGTTAACTGTGATTTTTGCTGCGATTGGTATTATCGGTGGCAAAATGGTCGGCGTCGATTTCCTTGGTGTGGATGAAGGTTCATTCTGGGGCGGTATGCAAAGTAGTGTGCAGTTTGGGCACGATGTTGTAAATGGTATTATTAAAAGTATTGTTTTCGCTCTAATTTGTACATGGGTAGCGGTGTATCAAGGTTATGCCTGTGATCCAACGCCCGAAGGTATTGCGACGTCTATGACCAGAACAGTCGTATATTCTTCGCTTTGTGTATTAGGTTTTGATTTCGTGTTGACTGCGGTCATGTTCGGAGGGATTTAATGAAATCACGTATTAGTGAGCTGGCCGTTGGTGTTTTTGTCATTGTCTTCGGTATTGCCTTATTTTTTCTTGCGATGAAAGTCAGCGGCTTAGCAGGTACCAACCTGCGTGATAGTTATAGTATGACGGCTCAATTTGACAACGTAAATGGTTTAAAAGCACGTGCAAAAGTGACCATGAGTGGTGTAACGATTGGTCGTGTTGAATCTATTACGCTTGATCCAGTCTCGCGCCTAGCAACCGTCAAATTTGATTTAGATGGTAAGCTCACCAGTTTTAATGCAGAACAATTAAAAGTCGTGCAGCAAAATGCATTGGAAGAATTGCACTACAGTTCTGATTATCAGCAAGCAGATGAGACGAAACAAAAAGCAATGGAACAGCAACTGATCAGTAACATGACCTCCATTACTAGTCTCGATGAAGATGCTTATATAATGGTAGCAACCAATGGTTTATTGGGTGAAAAATATTTGAAAGTTATTCCAGGTGGTGGCGTGGACTACTTAAAACGTGGTGATGTGGTTTCAAATACCCAAGGCACAATGGATCTAGAAGATTTAATCAGTAAGTTTATTACGGGTGGCGGTGCGAGCAAAGTTGCATCGGGCACTGAAACTTCAGCAACACAGTCAGATGCCGAACCATCTTTTGCTGAATAATCGTATTTAGGAGTTTTTAAAGTGAACACATTATTGAAACAAACTCTAACGGCAAGCGTATTGTCAGCTATGCTTGCAACTACAGCTTTTGCAGCTCCGACAGAGACGCCACCTGATTTTGTTAAACGTGTAGCAGATGGTTTGGTTACTCGATTAAAAGCAGATCACGCAAAGTTGCAAAATAATCCTCAATTAGTTAATACGATTATTCGTCAAAACCTTGATCCGTTTGTTGATTCACAAGCTTTCACGCGTATCGTGCTAGGAACTTATGCCAATAATCAGCATACCAATGCAGCGCAACGTGCTCAGTTTGAGAAAAACTTCCGCGAAGTGATTATTGAAAACTATGGTAGTGCCTTTGCTAAATACACAAATCAAAGCTATACCATGCGTCCTTATAAAGCCAGCAACAGCAAAAATCCAGTTGTTACTTTGGACTTTTTAAACAATGGTGAAAAGATTCCTGTATCTTTCCAGTTGATTGATAAAGGTGATCAATGGAAAATCCGTAATGTAAATGTGGCGGGGATCGACTTAGGTTTGCAATTCCGTAATCAGTTTGCTGCTACGGTTCAGCGTAATGGTGGTGACATCAATAAAGCGATTGCAACTTTTAAACCTGATGCAGATGCAGCAGTCACTAAAAAATAAGTAGGTGAAGGGTGATTCAGTATATTGATCAGCAACTTATCGTTCCTAAGACGATTGATTTTGAAAATGCAGAGCAGGTTTACCAATCGGGCTTAGTGCATATTCAACAACATCGGCATTTTCCTTTGACTGTTGATCTTGCTCAGCTTGAACAGGGCAGCACCTTGTCTCTCGCTGTATTAGTGCAATGGTTGCGTCAAACCCCTGAAAGTAAAGGGCTGCATTTTAAAAATGTCCCTGAGAAAATGCTGAAAATCATCCAAGCTTGTCATTTAGAAGATGACCTTATCTTGATTTGATATTGTATGAATCGAAAAAAGAGCTTTTTTATAAAGCTCTTTTTTTATATTTATGATTTTGGAAAGGCTGAAAAAAGAGCCTGACAAGTTGGATATTTTGTGCGTAATTTTTTGAGATAATAAGATTGATCGTATGCTAAAAAACCATCTAATAATTTGATGGATGTGGTGTGGTCATCATGACAATTATTATTTTTCCGGTTCCACGCTAGGAACGGTACAATTGGCTGGTCTATAGACAGGATATTATTTTGACACCGTAACAGTGCTAAAGAGCCCACAGTATAGTTTTGTGGTTTATCTTGATTAGGGGCGTAGGCTAAGCCAATGATTAAATCATTCTTTTTTATATTTTTAAGTGGGAACTGACTCTGCCATTGTTTCGGCTTTGAACGCATTATCCATGTTCTAAAGCCTTGGAAGATAAAACGGGAATTACTTATAGCTAAGTGGTAATGATCTGTAGATGCTATCTTCTGAACAGCTTGAAGACGTGCAATAAACACGTCATCTGGTGAATACGGTGCACAAGCAAAAGCGGTCGGAATGAATAGAATTGATCCTAGAATAGGCATACTCAAAAAAAGAGAATTGCCTTTCATGCTAAATCCATTTCTTCCAGCGGAAATAAAGTGTTGGTCCGGTTAAAAATGTTAAAACCAATGTAATCACAATCCAAAAGCTTGTATCCCCTTGCGCAAAAGGCAAAACATCGGTGTTCATGCCATAAATACTGGCAATTAACATCGGTGGCGCAAGCATACTTGGTAAAATTGAGAAACGTTTAAAGGTCTCATTCATTTCAGTATTTGCAAAACCAGTGGTGATATCGAGTAAGAATTTAAGTTTTTGAAACAGGAACGCATTATGTTCTAGTAAAGAACGAACATCCTCACTCATTTCTCGAATATCTGCATCATATATATGGCTACCCAAGGCACGTGGACGTGACAGAAAAGACAACACACGACGTAAGTCTGTAAGACAGAGTTGTGCTTTTCCTAACATGTCTTCTTGATGTGCGAGATTTGTAATCATGTCGTCAAGATCAAGAATTTGTTCGCGGTGATGATCATTGAGAACTTCTGCGGAGTACTCTTCAAGATAACGATGGGTATCTTCTAAAATGTCTGAAAGTTCATCTAGTTTAGCTTCCAATAAACCTAATAAAATCCAAACTGGATCTTTATAGTCCATCTCATAATCATTGCGTCTCGCTCTTGCTCTAAATGCTCTAAATGCGACTAATTTCTCACCACGAAGTGTGATGAGTCGGTTTTTCTCAAGCAAGAAAGCAACTGTGTGTACCGTTGCAGCAAGGGTGTTTTCAAGATCTTCTTGTTCACGATCTGACTGGAAATTTTTGTTCTTGGTGAGAAAGTAAGTACTGATATGTAAAATACCTTCATCATCACGATAAAAACGTGCCGATGAGGAAATGTCTTCGAGTGATTTTAGGGTGGGTAGATTGCGATCATAGGCCTCGAGAACCCATTGTTGTTCTTCTTGGGAGGGCGCAATCAGATCAATCCAAACCAACTCAGGATGCAGATCAAATCCACCATTGATTGTTGCATCTTCTAGACTACCGCGCTCTGTGGCATAAAAGGCTTCAAGCATGTCTTTTTTCCTCGCGCAGTCAATATAAGGCCTTCTGCATTTTACAGAAAGTCAGCGTGTATTTTAGACAAGGATGAAACGAAAAACACTTGCCTAAACGTTATTTTCTTAAAAATCATGTTTTATAGCTTACTTTAGCAGCATGACAATTGGATAAAACAATTTTATTACTGAGAGTTTCATCTATTCTTTTGCTCATTCTACACGCAGTCATGATTTCATTTAATTTTAAATGGTTTTAATGCTGGCATAAGGGGGAGAAAGTCACTTAATAAGGGAAAAGATAGCGTTGCGGAACATGCATGCTTATTGGGTTGTTTTCTGCATTTTCGAGATCTAAAATAGCAGCCTGCTATTCAAACTCATGTTCGAGGAAGTCTCATTGAAAACAATTACTGTTGCTGCCGCGATTATCTTGAACGATCAGAATCAATTATTATTGGTCCGTAAACAGAATACACAGGCATTTATGCAAGTCGGCGGTAAATTAGAAGAAAATGAAGCCCCCGAGCTTGCGATTCAACGCGAGATTCTGGAAGAAATTGGTTGTGAATGCGAGATTAAACATTTTGTTGGACAGTTTGAAACTGCCGCAGCCAATGAGCCAGATCATGTTTTGGTGAGTTATGTTTATTCGGTTCAATTAAAACAAAAGCCGCAGATTGCAGCTGAAATTGCAGAGATGAAATGGATCGATTTGACTGACCAAGCAACGTTGTTAGCACCGTTGACTAGCGAAGTGGTGATCCCATGGTGTCAGCAAAATCGAATGAGCTAGGGTGGTCTTTTACTTGTCCCGCTGCGAGACATACGGCATAAATCTTCTGACAGCCAAGTTGTTCTAGAGCCTGAGAAAGTGCGGTGATAGAGCTGCCTGTGGTCATCACATCATCTAAGATCAGCACTTTTCTATAACGAATCTGATTGGATGGTTTTGCAACAAACTGCTGTTCAATATTCCCCAATCGTTCTAAGCGTGATAATCCCTTTTGCGAATGTTGCGCCAAGCGCTGTATCGGTTGCCAAACAGGGACATCTAATGTTTTACCGAGTGCGTTGGCTAACAGTAGGGTTTGATTGAAACCTCGTTCCACTAAGCGATCGGTTGAAATGGGCATCGGAACGATGGCGTGGACTTTTGGCAGTTTGAGCTGTAACAACACACCATTTAATAATCTTTGATGCTGTAATTTTTGTTCATATTTGAATTGTTGAATAATCCGATTGATCGGGTAGTCATAATGACAAGCGACATACACTTGTTGGTGATTGCGTTGGATTTGTTGTTTTAACCACGGCAATTGTTGCCAACAGCTTTGACAAACACCGAAATGTTGTTTGATGCCGACCTCACATAGACTACATGGCGTCACATAATCAAAAAGTCGTTGGGCGTGTGTACTGAGGGATTTAAACATAGGCATAACGCGGTGCTTTAGGTAACCAGCGTTTGAGTAAGCCTGCTGCGTGTTGTGGGTAATCTTTTAAAATCTGTTCCGCAACGTAGTGTGCTTGAGTTAGTAGGTGGTCATCACGTTCTAATCGTGCAACACGAAAGCCCATATCACCAGTTTGTTTAGTACCTAACAATTCGCCAGGTCCTCGTATTTCCAAGTCCTTTTCAGCAATCACGAAACCATCGTTACTTTCACGTAAAATAGAAAGCCGTTCCTGACCATTTTGCGACAAAGGGACTTTGTATAATAATGCGCAAAAACTCGCAGTAGCACCACGTCCAACTCGTCCACGGAGTTGATGTAACTGAGAAAGCCCCAAACGTTCTGCATTTTCAATCACCATAATCGATGCATTGGGAACGTCTACACCGACTTCGATGACGGTAGTGGCAATCAGCAGTTGTAGTTGGTTGTCTTTAAAGGCTTGCATGACTGATTGCTTCTCATCAGCTTTCATTTTGCCATGTACTAGACCAATGTTGATATCTGGAAAACGTTCTCTGATTTCCTGATAGGTGGCTTCTGCGGCTTGAGCATCTAAGGTCTCAGATTGCTCAACCAAGGTACAGACCCAATAGGCTTGTTTACCTTCGCGGCAGTTGGTTGCGATTCGTTGTAGGACTTGTTCACGACGATCTAATGGAATCGTCACGGTTTGAATCGGTGTGCGTCCTGGTGGCAGTTCATCAATAACCGATGTATCTAAATCACCATAAGCACTCATAGCGAGGGTACGGGGAATCGGGGTTGCCGTCATCACCAACTGATGGGGCGTAAATTGATCTACGCCTTTATTTCTAAGCGCAAGGCGCTGATCCACACCGAAGCGATGTTGTTCATCAATGATCACTAAGCCAAGTTTGGAAAATTCAACATTGTCTTGGAATAGTGCATGTGTGCCGACGATGAGCTGCGAATGTCCTGCTTTGATCTGTTGTTCGGCGTGCGTACGTGCTTTACCTTTCTGTTTGCCCGATAGCCATGCAACTTGAATCCCCAATGGCTCGAACCAACGTTTAAAGTTCAAATAATGCTGTTCAGCTAAGATTTCAGTGGGTGCCATCAATGCCACTTGCCAATCTGCTTCTAGCGCATGACAGGCCGCTACGGCAGCGACCAAGGTTTTACCTGCACCCACATCGCCTTGAACTAAGCGCAACATTGGTTGATCTTGTTTTAGATCTTGTAGAATTTCTTTGGAAACGCGTTTTTGTGCATTGGTCATTTGAAAGGGCAGTGCTTCTAAGAGTTTTTTTGCTAGAACTTTGCTGCTGCTAAAACGTGGCGCAGCGATCTGTCGAATAAAAGCACGACGAGTAAGTAAACTAATCTGGTGAGCCACTAATTCTTCAAAGATTAAGCGTTGCTGTGCGGGATGTGAGCCTTGATTGAGTTGCAGCATATTGGCATCAATCGGCGGTTCATGAATGTAATGTAGCGCTTGTTTGAGTTCGTAGCCATTGCTGTGTTGACTTGGTAGCAGTTCAGGCAGATCATCACTATGATGTTTCAAAGCCTGACGGACATATTCACGCAACTTTGGTTGCGTCAGACCTTCTGTACTTGGGTAGATCGCGGTGAGTTGAGTTTGTGGCAATGCGGTATGCTGGTGGATGACTTGAATTTCGGGATGATACAGTTCTAAACCACGGGCACCAACGCGTACTTCACCGAAGATGCGTAATCGAGCACCCATTTGGATACGATCAGTTAAGCCTTTATAGATATGATAAAAACGCAAAGTAACTTTGCCGAAATCATCTTGTAATAAAGCGGCAAGGGATTTTTTCTTTCCCGGTGGGAAATCGACGGATCTGACCTCACCTTCAAGCAAATAGCTGCGTCCAACAACCAACTGATTCATCGGAATAATCGTGCTACGATCTTCATAGTCACGGGGAAGATGAAACAATAAATCATCCGTGCTAAAAATATGAAGCTTTTCTAATAGGGTCGCTGCGCTAGCGCCAACGCCTTGTAACTGCTGGACTGAACTCATATTTGATCAAGGACATGTATGCATATTTTATTTATTGGTTATGGTAAAACATCTCAGCGTGTCGCTAAACACTTATTTGAGTGTGGTCACCACATTAGCACAATTAGTCGTAGTGAAAAAACAGATTGTTATGCGACTCATTATATTCAAGACGTGCAGCGACTTGATTTAACAGCATTTCGTCCAATTGATGTGGTTTATGTGCTTCTCGCACCATCTCAAAGTGGCATTGAGGCTTATCAACACACTTATGTTGATAGTGTTGAGCCGATTGTTCGGGCCTTAAAATCACATCCCGTGCAACGCATCATTATTGTGTCTTCAACTCGGGTCTATGGTGAAAGTGCTGGTGAGCGAATTGATGACGAATCACTGATACAACCTGCCGATGAGCAAGGGCATTTACTGCGTAAGATGGAACTTTTATGGCAAGCGCATTATCCAGAGCGTAGTATTATCGTTCGACCAACGGGTATCTATGGGACATCGATTGTTCGATTAAAAAGATTGGCACAACAAGCGCTTACTTATCCTACAGTTCATTATAGTAATCGGATTCATATCGATGACTTAGCCAATTTTTTGGCCATGTTAGCTGATCTTTCAGAAGTAGAATCTAGTTATATTGTCAGCAACAATCAGCCTTTGCCTATACATGAGATTTTACTTTGGTTTCAGCAACAACTGGATTTGCCTCCTTTACAGCTTGTATCCAAACAACATACGGGCAAGCGAATTTATGCGACGAGACTGGCGAGAACAGCTTTTAAATTTGACCATTTGATTTGCTTTAATGACTATGCTGAGGCGCTATTGGCACATAGTAATAAATGAAATTTTGATTAAAATGTGACGTGGTTGTTCTTTTTTTGGGTTGGATTCTTGATTTTTACTCTCTGTGAGTACAGGGCTGATTGAAGCCGATATGTGTATATGGATTGCGCTAAGACATTAAGGGGTATATATGAAAAAAATAATTTGCTCGATGTTACTTGGCTTAATGACCACAATGAGTTGGGCGAGTGAAAAGGTATGGTGTGTATTTGATCCTTTGAGTACGCAGGGAGATATTAGCCGCCGTTTACATGATATTCGGTTATATGCGCAACATAGCCAAGTCCAATTGAAATTTAAAACCTTCAAAAATGAAAAAGAGGCGATCCATGCATTTGATCAAAATGAATGCTCTGGTTTAGTCGCGTCCAATTTTAATACCTATCGTTATAATCCATTTATGGGCAGTACCAGTGGCATTGGTCTGATTCCGAATAACCGTACGGCAAGGGTGTTTTTACAGCTGCTTACCAATCCGAATGTCGAAAAACGTATGATTGGTTCCGAGTATGAAGTGGTTGGCATGATTCCGGTTGGTACGGTCTATATGATCATGAATACCCAAAAGATCCAGAAAGTCTCGCAACTTAAAAATAAGAGTATTGGGATTTTGGTGGATAATCCACCGCAATTGGCATTGGCGCAAAGTGTCGGTGCAAAACCTGTTTATGTGGATTTTGCAAATGCCATAGATTTATTCAAACAGAAAAAAATTGATATCTTGGCTGCACCCGCTTATGGGGTGTTGCCATATAACTTAAAGACCGAGTTTGGTGAGAAGACTCAAGTGGTCAATTTCCCAGTGGCTTATTTTGCTGTCAATATCGTGATCCGCCCTCAAGTATACCCAGCGGGTTTTGGTCAGAATATTCGAACTTGGTTTGTTAAAAATAGCCATGTTTTGTCTGCTCAAGCAATTCAATGGGAAAACCAATTGCCTGCATATTATTGGGCTGATATTTCAGCTCATGAAAAACAAGGTTATGACGCTTTGGTGATGCGAATTCGTAATCGCTATGTGGCATCTGGTTACTATGATGCTTATTTTGTTGAACTAATCAAACGTTTAAGGTGTTTGGATGAACCCAAATACATCGAATGTCGAAGATAGATAAACAATAACGGCAACCGAAGTTGCCGTTATTGTTTTTGCTGTTAAGCCTTTTTGCGTTTGAGGCGACGTTTGGCTTGTTGTGATGCCATTGCCTCTAAAGCAGTTGCAAGTTCTTCATCACTGAATGTGGTGATGTGTTGCAGCATTTGTAAGGTGGTTTCATCTAGGACAAGTCGCGCACCTGCAGCCATCTCACTGAAGTTATCATCATATTCAATGAAACCTTGTTCATTATTGCGAATATAATTTTGCTGCGTTAAGACTTTAATAAAACTTTGGAAAAGTGATTTATCAAAGAATTCTGGTGAGTTGAATTCATAGAGCACAGATAAGCGTTGACCTAACAAATGACTTAACTCTTCAACTTGCTTGGTCGAAATATTGCCAGAACCACGTTGTGTAATCAGAGCAAGCGTCATGTAGTAGCGCTCCAAACTTTGTTTCACTGGCATTGCCAAAGTTAAAAGCTTTTGATGCTCTTCACTATTTGGTGTTGGGCTAAACAAGTTGTCATCATGATCTTGGAAAATCAGACCCAGCTGAACCAGCGCATCGATATAGCTATCAATGTGTTGCTGTAGTTCAGAAGGCTGCCATTTCATAAACAGTTCAGCTTTTAAGAACGGATACAAGGTACGAATCACATTACTTAGATCTGCTTTATTAATTTTACCGTTATGCTCAACCAGTGACGCAACCAAAGATGGTAATACAAAGGCATGCAAAATATTATTACGGAAATAGGTGAGTAAGACTGCTTGATTATCTTCAATTGCAATAATATCGCCCAAGACATGCTGAACACGTTTGATCAGTTTAAGTTTTAAACCATAAGCAATGATTTCTTTACCTGATAATGATGTCACTTGCGTACGTTCATCATAAGGCTGTTGGGTGACAAGGTCTCGGTAAATATCGAGCTGTTTTATACAGATTTCCTCGTCCAGCGTATGTTTTGGTGTCGCCAATAACACCAAAGAAAGCAATGAAACAGGGTTAACAACCACAGCACGGTTAATGTTTTCTAAAATCAGATTGGCAGAGCTTGCAACCACATTGGAGATTTCGGCTGAAATAGGCGCATCATTTTTTTCGACGTGAACATTGTCTGCTTGATGCTGTTTTAAAATGTCATCCAAGAAAACAGGTTCACCGAAGTTGACGTGAACTTTGCCGAAAATTCTTTCAATTTTACGTAAGGTTTTTAAGATGCCAAAAATAGATTCAGCTTCTTTCGGCTTACCTTGCATTTCACCAACGTAGGTCGCGCCTTCCATCAAGCGTTCATAGCCAATATAAGTAGGTAAAAATACGATCGGTTTGGCAGGTCCACGAAGGTGACCTTGAATGGTCATTGCCAACATGCCTGTTTTCGGTGGAAGTAAACGTCCTGTACGTGAACGTCCGCCTTCGATAAAGTATTCGATCGGTGTGTTACGAGATAAAATGCTATATAAATATTCTTTAAATACAGATGTGTAAAGTGCATTGCCACGGAAAGAGCGGCGAATAAAGAACGCACCACCACCACGCAATAATTGCCCCACAAACGGCATATTTAAATTATCACCCGCAGCGATATATGGAATCATCAAGCCGCGTTTATAAATCACATAGGACAATAATAAATAGTCGATATGGCTACGATGACATGGGGTATAGATAATTTCATAATCTTTTGCCAGCTCACGCACGGTGCTAAAGTTGTGTACCTCAACGCCGTCATAGAGTTGCGTCCATAAACGTGTCAGTGCCATATCGGCAAAACGCACCGCTGATGCAGAATAGTCCGAAACGATTTCATTGACATAACCAATGGCGCGACGTTCGGCTTCTAGCATGCTGATTTTATGATGGATACTTTCACGGCGAATCGCATCTTGCACATCTGGTGCTTTGACCACGGACTGCATAACATTACGGCGATCAGATAAATCAGGGCCGAGTACCACTTCACGCTGTTGATCTAAATAAGTATCGAGCGAGCTTGCAATATACGTTGCAGGAGAAATATTTGGATGCTGTGTTTTGGCATAGTCAACCAATTCACGTAAACATTGGGGTTCATGGAACTCTAAGTAGGATTGGCGGCCATGTAAGCCGATATTGACCAATTGCTTGACTGTACTCGGTGTTGCCCAAGTATCTGAAAATAATAATTTGAACCAAGAATCTTCTTTATCTGGTGATCGTCCCCAAAGTACGGTCACAGGAATCAATTGAACTTCAATGCCAGGATTTTGTTCAAGGGCTTCAATCAGTTGTAATAAGCGTGGAGGATAAGTTTGGGTATTGAAGAAAATATTATCGTTCTGATGTAAAAAAAGGACTGAATTTTTTTCTTGATAGTTGCCAAAACTCAAAGGATCTAGCGCAGGTTTTAGCTTAAGGCGACGCGTCTCACCATCGACCACCAGCGCATTACTATGCGAATAGTTTTGTAATACATAGCATACGACTTTATTTGGATCGGCTGGGCTTTGTTCTGTTGAGGTGGATTCTACAGGAACTTCACCAAGAACGTGCGGGGTTACCACAAGGTCAAGTAACTTACTCGAAAGTTGACGATACATTTGACCAAATCCTGTCTTGGACATTACGAACTCCTAAATATAACCCTAACATCAAGTCATGATGAACACGACATTCTGCTGTATTCTGACATAAAACGGTATGCTATTTTCTGACAAAATATAGCGTATTTGGTAGATTTTATCGTTAAAAATCGTATTTTTAGCAGGTATAAATAGAATAATGCGATGGGTAAATCATTTTATCTTGGCTACAATCTATATTAATCGACTCATCTCGATTAAGATGATTATTCTTGCTCCGCCTTAGGTTTCAAGCAAAATACTGCTTTGCTATGGCCCTCGTTATTTCTCCCTCATTGTTGTAAAAAGGTGATTACATGAATGCTTTAACGCAAGAACTCGTTGAGCTTTTGACGCTAGAAAGACTGGAAGCCAATATCTTTCGGGGCAATAGTCGCAACTTGGTTGGCAAACGTGTATTTGGTGGACAAGTGCTTGGGCAAGCATTAAGAGCAGCGTCATACACCACAGATCGTCCTGCGCATTCGTTACATGCATATTTCCTTTATGGTGGGGATGTTGATGCTCCGATTATTTATGAAGTAGATTCGCTTCGAGATGGGAAAAGCTTTGCCAGTCGTCAAGTGCGGGCGATTCAACATGGGCGTACTATTTTTTCGGCAATGGTTTCTTTTGCCAATCCTGAGGAAGGCTTAAATTATCAACATAAAGAGCCCGAATATCCTGCACCTGAAAGTTTGAAATCAGAAAATGAACTGAAAGAAGCGATGATTAATTTTGTCCCTGAAAATGTTCGTGCCAGTTTTATGCGTGAACGTCATGTGGAAATTCGCCCAGTTCAGCCAGTCAACCCTTTTCAGCCGCAACCTGAAGCACCGTTTTATGCACATTACATTCGAACCCATGGTGATATTGCTAAAAATTTGGATGAAATCTCATTGCATCAAGCGATCGTGGCATTTTATTCAGATTTCACTTTGATGACCACAGCATTACGTCCACACGGCTTGTCGTGGATTTCTCCAAATCTACAGTGTGCCAGTATTGATCATACAATTTATTTCCATCGCCCATTGCGTGCAGATGAATGGATGCTCTATGAAATGGAAGCGACCATTAGTGCGAGTTCTCGCGGGCTCAATTTTGGTCGGATGTGGCAAGATGGTCAGTTGGTATGTAGTACGGTTCAAGAAGGTTTGATTCGGCTCAGAGAAATCGAAACCCAATAACAAATAAATTTATACTAAGGCCATCATTCTGATGGCTTTTTTATGATATAGATGTGACAAAAAATTGCTCGATTCTTCAACATGAGCATGCCATAGTAGCAATAAGTCAAAAAACTTTATCAAGCATAATGAATTTAAATACACAGATTTTACTGGCCGCTGTGCTCGGTGTGGCATTTGGTTTTTTGTTAAATGCTTACCCACAAACGATATTCGTTGACTATAGTTTATATGGGCTCGGTATTTTAAGTAGCATCTTCATTGGTTTGTTGAAAATGCTATTGATTCCATTGATCTTTAGTTCAATTGTGGTCGGTGTTTCAAACTTACAAGCAGGTGGTCAATTTGGCCGCGTTTGGAAAATCACAGCGCTGAGTTCGATCACCACCACCACTTTGGCGCTGATTCTCGGCATCAGCTGCGCACATCTTTTTGACGTGGGCAAGGGAATTGATATCCAAATTTTCCAAGCCGAGATGCAAAGTCATCAGACCCCAGACACGCTGACCCCCTCTAGTTTTTTGACCAATTTTGTACAAAACACCCTGATCAACCCATTTAAAGCCTTTAGTGAAGGCAATGTTTTGGCGGTCGTGGTATTTGCATTATTTTTGGGTGTTGCGTTGGTTAAAGGTGGGGAGCGTTTTACGCTCGTGCGGAATAGCTTTCAACAATTTTTCGAAATGATGATGATGCTGGTGGGTTGGGTGATGAAACTTGCACCGATCGGCATTTTCGCATTACTCGCCAAACTGATCGCCAGTGAAGATCTTTCCGTATTGAGTCGTTTAGTTGAATTCGCGGCTGTGGTTACGGGAACCACCATTTTTCATGGTCTTGTGGTATTGCCATTATTGTTGTGGATATTTGGTCGAATGGATCCGATTACCTTTTTTAAAGGGGCTAGAGCAGCCTTGGTGACTGCTTTTGCAACCAGTTCCAGTTCTGCGACCATGCCGCTTAGTTTGAAATGCGCACAAGAAAATCTCGGTGTTAGACCGCAAACCGCAGGTTTTGTTATTCCTCTCGGCACGCAGCTTAATATGGATGGTACGGCGCTGTATGAAGCAGCGGCAGCATTGTTTATTGCCAATCTGATGGGTTTAGATTTATCCATCACCCAACAGATTATTGTCTGTTTGGTGGCGATTGTTGCTTCTTTAGGTGCGCCTGGGATTCCAAGTGCTGGCATGGTCACTATGATTATGGTGTTACAATCTGTTGGTCTACCCGCAGAGGCGATTGCAATTTTACTGCCTATTGATCGTTTATTGGATACAGTACGTACCGTGGTAAATGTGCAGGGCGATATGATGATTAGTGTGGTGGTGGATCGGCATACACCTGAGTGAAAAATATAAATGACAGTATGTGAGCGATAGATTGTATATCGCTCAGGCAGAGCGACTGGTGTCAGTTCAGTTGGAAGAATATTGCTTAGTTCAGCCAATGATGAAAATGTTGGATAAAGTTTTGGTTATTTAATTAGTTGAAAAGTGCATTAAAAAAAATGATTTTAATTGAGCGGTCTGTTGAAATATAAAAGAAAAAAAGATGATATATATTCTAATAAATTAATATTGTTAAAAATATATATATGAAATTAAAGCCATTTTATGACAAATGTCTTAAGAAAATATAGATAATCATTCTTGTTTGCACTATCATTTGTTTGTTTTTTGTCTGAGATCGTTTCTGGTCGCTAAAGAAAAATAGCGATGGAAAGGATATTCCGTTCTTTACCGCTTCGGGGGAAGCTATGAAAAACCGTTTTTTTCTAAAAAATCCAATCGTAATGAGTGGTTTGTTATTCGGTAGTTTTGCGCCTATGTTGCATGCTGAGACAGCACAAGAGAGCAAAACCATGGTTCTGCCTACCATTCAGGTGATCGGTTCACAGGATGGCGCTGTTTCTAAGATACCGGGTGCGGCTGTGATTGTAGATCAGGAGCAAATCCAAAAATTTGTCCCGACCTCGACCGAAGATATTTTAAAGCGTGTTTCAGGCGTTTATGTCAAACCTGAAGAAGAGTCTGCTGTTGTTGCCAATATCGGTATGCGCGGTATTAGCTCGGCTGATTATAAAACCTTAATTTTAGAAGATGGTGTGCCTGTTGCACCGGGTCTATTTGTGGGGAATGGTCGTTATTACAATCCGCGTGTACAACGCATGGATAGTATTGAAGTTCTAAAAGGTTCTTCGGCATTGCGTTATGGTCCATCAAATATTGGTGGCGTCATTAACTATCGTACCAAGCAACCCAAAGATGGTGCATTGGTCGATCTGTCGATTGGCTCTTGGGATACCTATAAAACCACAGTTGAATTGGGTGGCAGCTCTCCAAATAAAGACAGTAACTTTGGTGCAATTTTAAGTTGGGCGAAAAGTGATGGTTTCATGGACAAGAGCTATGAAATGAAAGATGCAGTCATCAAAGCGGGTACTGCGATTGGCGATAATCAATGGTTAGGTGTTAAATTTACCCATTATGAAAATGATGCCAACATTTCATATCGTGGGCAGTTCTTGGGTGAATATCATGCCAAGAAAAAGAACAATCCTGCACCAGATGACTGGTTCTTGACTGAGCGTAACTCATTCGACATCAACCATCGTTGGAACATCAATGCGGATACAGAACTTCAAACCTTGGTGTATTGGAGTGAAATGAATCGTGATTACTGGCGTTATGGAACGAATGCGGCAGCATCGCAAGCAGCAGGTCGTTGGATCTATACGGACAGTTTGAATGGTAACAATCGTGCCTTTGAGCGTGTAGGTGCTGAGACCCGTTTAGTGGCAAAACATGCGCTATTTAATATCCCGAGCGAAGCTGAGGTCGGTCTACGCTTGATGAATGAAAAAATGGATGATGTCACCATTAAGGCAACACGTGCAACACCGCGTACAGGTAGCATTGATCGGGATAGAAAAGATTCAGCTAAAAGTATCGCGTTATATGCACAAAACCGTTTAGATATTACCGATCACTTGTCAGTTACACCAGGTCTTCGTATTGAACGTTATGAGCAAGAACGCTTAGACAGAAAACAGAACCAATCTGTAAAAACTTCAAATACTGAAGTGATGCCTGGTTTGGGGGCGACGTTCCAGCTTGTGCCTGAAGCACAACTGTATGCGAGCGTTTATAAGGCTTTCTCTCCTGCTTCAAATGGTGATGCTTTAGATGGTTTAAAAGACCAAAAGCTTGATGCGGAAAGTTCAACAAACTGGGAGCTAGGAGTACGTGGTCAAAAAGATATCTTTAAATATGAATTGACTGCCTTCCGTATGGATTTCAAACATCAGGTGATCCCTGCGAATAGCAACTCTAATTTCCAACAAACCAATGGTGGAAAAACCTATCACCAAGGGCTTGAGGGTGCAGTTAGTGTTGATCTGGATGGTGGCTTTGATGCATTTGCCAATGTGACTTGGGTGGCAGATGCTCAGTTTAAAGGTGATCGCTATGACTCTAAGGATGTGATGACTGCGAAAGATGATAACCGTATTCCATATACACCTGAATGGGTGGCAAATTTGGGTGTTGGTTATAGTTATGCGGGTTTACGTACTCAGCTTAGTGCAAACTATATGGGATCTCAATTTACTGATACCATGAATACGCGTCCAATTGCAGAAAATACTGCGAACAATACCTTTTTTACAGGTAAACTTAATAGTTATACAACCGTTGATTTAACCTCTCGCTATACACTCAATGATCAAGTTGAATTCTACGGTGCAGTGAAAAACTTGGAAGACAAGCGATATATGGCAAGCTTGCGTCAAGGGATTTATGTAGGCCCTGAGCGTTCATTTGAAGCAGGCGTTCGCTATCGCTTCTAATTACATTTGTTCATAAATAAAAGCCCTCATCCTAAGATGGGGGCTTTTTGTATTGATTTAGCATAATTTCGTTTAAGCAGCTGGTTGTAAAGCACGTTTCGCAGCAGGAGAGTTGTTTAAATAGTTGACCGCATCTTGGGTATTTCCTTCTTTGACAGGATCATACCACGGCATGAGGTAATCAATTTGTTGTGAAATTAACCAAATTGGGTTTGGTAATATTTGATCATCTTTGCGTCCCTGTTTATACCATTCTAACCAAATCCAAGGTTTGAACGGACTCGGTTTCTTATCGGCAAAACGAGGGTCTTGACCCATGATGTGTGCTGCGCCATCCACCCATAAGCCAAGTACGCCAATAATCACCGCAACGCTGAGATAGTAACGAGCGATATAACCACCACCGAGATGACGATAAAGATCAAAGGCAACGGTACGGTGTTCGATTTCTTCTGAACCATGCCATTTGATTAAATCAATCATTTCTGGGTCAGCACCAAGCTCTTCCCAGCGTTTGTTATACAACGCATATTTACCAAGCACGCAAGTCATATGCTCAACAGTAGCGATAACACCTAAACGGAACAGATCCCATTGATGATCAAGTATTTTTGGGACTTGTTTGTCAAAAGGTTTATCCGCTAAAGCTTTGCCAAATACAAAGTCCATAATGTCGAGGTTGCGTTGAATATCAATATTGCGTTGGCTTAGATATTCTTTGTTTGCCGAGGTATGTGCAACTGCATGCATGGCTTCTTGGCGAATAAATGCTTGTACATCTTCTTTCAGTTTTGGATCGGTAATTTCAGGCAAAACTTTATTATATAAACGACAGAACCAAAACTCACCTGCGGGTAAGATATTGTTAATTTCATTAATAAAATAGCTAGCAAAAGGTTGATTTGGAATCCAATCTACAGGCGTTTTTTCCCAATCAAACTTTACTTTGCGAGGGAGAATTTTATAGTCAATCGAAGAACCAAGAACTTTGTTCTTCACAAATGATAGTAATTTCATCGTTTAGTCCTAATCGATAGTGCAATGAACCAATAGTATGGAGTATATGAAAATACGCCACCTATTGTGTTTAGCAATTCAGGACAATTAAAATTTATTTTATGCATCAAGTTGCATGAATTGCAATATGAGGGCTTTTTGAGACTTTATTCTCGTTGTATGTCTTACGAAACCTTGTTTCTCATCACGCAGTTTCGCAAAATATATTATATATCGTCTAAAAAAAATTGCAGCCGTATACGGCTCATGCTGCACACATATATGAAAGATTTACAGGTGCTATTCTTCAAGATCAGCGTCTGTAGCTTCTGGAATTTGATCGAGGTCAAATTCAGTCGGTTGGTCGAGTGTATAATTCAAACGGCCACCCATCACACTTGCCAATTCTTCTAAGCCAATTTTATTGAGTGATGAAAACAGTTGAATCGAAAAGTCTAGCTTCATCTTCTTCAATTGTTGTTTCACATCTAATAAGGTTTTATTGGCAGGTCCACGATTGAGTTTGTCCGCCTTGGTTAAAAGGATGTGCACAAATAAATGACGTGAATGTGCCCATTCCAACATCATTAAGTCAAAATGCTGCAATGGATGACGAATATCCATCAATAACACTAAGCCTTGTAAGCTTTGGCGATGGATTAGATAGTTTTCTAATTCTTTTTGCCAAACCAGTTTCATCGCTTCAGGTACGGCTGCATAACCGTAACCTGGTAAATCGACTAAACGTTGATCAGGATTACCTAAGCTAAAAAAGTTGATCATTTGGGTACGACCCGGTCTTTTCGATGCACGAGCCAATTGTTTTTGATTGGTCAGCGCATTGATTGCACTGGATTTACCTGCATTTGATCTACCAGCGAAAGCAATTTCATAGCCTGTATCTTCTACGCATAAAGCAAGCTTTGGCGCACTCATTAAAAACTCAGCTTGGCGTAACCAATTTAAAGACTGGTTTGCATAAAGTGTTAATGCAGGATCAGTCTGTTTCTCATAACTGATTTTTTCTTTTGGGGCGAGTTTAGCTTTGGTATCTTTCGATTGTTGACGCTGACGCATAGAAGCTTACTTTAAAATTTGAAATAGCGAGATCTATTATAAAGGATGTCAGAGATTCGTGCGAATCCTCATGACGAGGCTTTTGGAAGGAGTTGTAAAAAATCAATATTTGAATGCTGAGACGAGGGGAGAATACTGTGTTGCAATACTTCTCCCACGGTATATTGATCAAGACTTTGATAAAAGCTCTCCAATGCTTGATCTAAGATTCCTTTAAGTCCGCAGTGCGCACGTAAAACACAAGGTGGGGTATTGCATTCTACAATTTGCTGATGACCTTGTAAGATGCGAACGATGTCACCGAGTTTTAGATTTTTAGCTTCTGGATTGAGGCGAATACCGCCGCCTTTACCACGTGTGGTAATGATCCAGTGTTGCTTCCCCATAAAGTGAACAATTTTAACCAGATGGTTTTGCGAAACATGTAAATCTTGAGCAATATCTGCAATCGTATACGGTACATCACTCGGGCGAGCGACATACATCAAAATTCTAAGTGCATAATCAGTAAACTTATTGAGTTGCATGGTATTTCACTCAATCTAATGCTTTAAATACAAAGGGCTAGTCTATCATAGACTAGCCCTACGCAAAATGCAGCGCCGATTAGTTGAGTTTGACACCACCCGTGCCAAAAGCCTCGCTATGGATATTTTCTGCTGCAATGCCACGAGCGATCAGTGCTTTATGCTGTTCTGCCATAAATGGCATTGGGCCACATAAGTAATAATCTGCACTTGTCGGTAATAATGCAGCATCCATCGAACTTAAATCTAAGCGCCCTACAATGTCGTAATCTTCCCCGAGTACATCATCCGTATGTGGAAATTCATAAGCCGTAAATGTGCTGAGACGTGGATACTTGGCTTTAAGTTCATGAATATGTTTTTTCATCGCATGAACTTGGCTGCTACGACATGCATGGATAAAACTGACAGGTTGTGGCATATCCAAAGTCACCAATTGATTGAGCATGGCAATCATTGGGGTTAATCCGACACCACCACTAATGAAGACATTGCGCTTGTTACTATTCATTAAGTAGAAATTCCCTGTTGGTGCAGACACTTCAATTTCTGAGCCTTCAGCTAAACCATGTAATGTACTTGAAACCCAGCCACTTGCTAACTCACCTTTTTCATCTTCGCGCTTCACAGATATACGTAAATAATCCGATTGTGGACTAGTGGATAAAGTATATTGACGTGGCTGTCTGAGATTCAGCTCAGGCACAAAGACACGAACAGAGATGTATTGACCTGCTTCATATTGTGGTAAATCACCGCCATCAACTGGTGCAAGGTAGAAGGAGGTGATTTCATCACTTTCAACCACTTTCTTGGCGATTTTAAAATTGCGCCAGCCTAACCAACTGCCTTTATTTTGCTGATGTTGCTCATATATGGCTTTTTCAGTGCTGATGAATAGATCAGCCAATTGACCATATGCAGCTGCCCAAGCGTCAATAAGTGGATCTTGCATTGAAATATTCAGAACTTCACTGATGGAGTGGAGTAGGTTTTCACCCACAATGCCGTAATCTGGTGATTGAATATTTAGGCTGACATGTTTGTGTGCAATCAGTTCAACCATAGGTAAAAGCACGGAAGGATCTTCAATATTTTCAGCATAAGCGAGGACTGCGCCAGCAAGTGCCTGTGCTTGTGCACCACTACGTTGATGCCCCATATTAAAGGTTTCTTTTAATTCAGGATTATTTCCTAACATGCGGTTATAAAAATAGCCCGTTAACGCGACACCATTTTCACGCAGTACAGGAACAGTGGCTTTTACAAGGTCAATTTGCTGCGGAGTCATTTTAGATCTCTCTTGGCTATCATTTATAAGATGTATTTAAAATATACCTTTAATTTTGCATTTGCAATACGTATTTAAAGAAAACCATAAAAAAAATAAGGGATAATAAATTATCCCTTGATTTATAAATGAATAAAGCTTTATTTTCCAAATAATGAACCTAATAACCCCCGAACAATTTTTTGCCCAGAACTCCCACCCAAACTGCGCGCGGCACTCTTGGCAAAAGTCCCGACAATGTCTTGGGTCATTTTGGCGCGTTGTTGGGCTGCTTTTTCCTCAGCACGTTGTTGCTCACGGGCTAAACGTTCTTGCTCTTTGAGTTGTTGTTTTTCGGCAGCTTCTTGTTCTTTGGTTTGTTGCTTTTCGAGTTCAGCTTGCTGTTTTTGTTGCTCACGTTCAGCGACTTTGTTTTGCAGCATTTCATAAGCACTATCTCGATCAACTGCCTGATCGTATATACCTGCAACGATACTCTGCGCAATAATCACTTGGCGTTCTTCGGCGGTGATGGGGTTAAATGATGAGTAAGGTGGCATCACCCAGCCACGTTCTACAATCTGCGGCGTACCTTGTTCATCTAGACAACTAACCAATGCTTCGCCCACTGCAAGTTCAGTAATGGCTTGATCCACTTTAAAGTCTGGATTGGCACGGAACGTGTCAGCCGCAGTTTTGACTGCTTTTTGATCCTTCGGTGTAAATGCACGTAATGCATGTTGTACTCGATTTCCCAATTGACCTAACACGCTTTCAGGTAGATCCAGTGGGTTTTGGGTGATGAAGTAGATCCCAACGCCTTTGGAGCGAATTAAGCGAACCACTTGCTCGATTTTTTGCTGTAAGGCTGGGCTGGCATTATCAAATAATAAATGTGCCTCATCGAAGAAGAACACCAATTTAGGTTTATCCATATCGCCGACTTCAGGCAGTTGTTCAAAGAGTTCTGACAACATCCAAAGTAAGAAGGTGGCATATAGTTTTGGGGTATTCATGAGTTTATCGGCAGCTAAGATATTGATATAGCCATGACCGTTACTATCTGTTTGGATGAAATCCAGAATATTTAGACTGGGTTCGCCAAAGAATTGCTCGCCACCTTGATCGCCCAATGCCAATAGATTGCGCTGAATCGCACCGATACTTGCAGGAGATAGATTGCCGTATTCTGCTTTCAATTCGGAAGTGTGTGCGCTGACATAACTCAGCATCGATTTAAGATCTTTAAAGTCGATGAGTAATAAGCCTTGATCATCGGCAATGCGGAATACGGCGGAGAGTACACCTTCTTGGGTGTCATTCAGATTGAGCATGCGTGCTAACAGCAATGGGCCAATTTCTGAGATAGTGGTGCGAATCGGATGTCCTTGTTGCCCAAATAAATCCCAAAAGATCACGGGAGATGCTGCAAATGCGACGCTGTCTACTTTGAGTAGGTTGAGGCGTTCTTCAAATTTGGGACTACTGCTGCCTGCTTTGGCAAGACTCGAAACATCACCTTTGGCATCTGCCAAGAATACAGGGATGCCAAGCCGAGAGAAGCTTTCTGCAAGAACTTTGAGCGTAACAGTTTTACCTGTACCCGTTGCACCTGCGATCAAACCATGTCGGTTGGCAAATTTAGAATGTAGGACAATATCTTGTGTGGTGTCTGTGGTTTTTTTCGCAATAATGATGGGTGTGCTCATTGTTCACCTATTCTTCGTGTTATTCCAGTTGTTTTAGTGCATTTTGAATATCTTGGATCAAATCTTCGGGATGTTCTAGTCCTATACAGAAGCGAACCAATAAACCTTGTTGTAAATGTGTATTTTCAAGTGTGCGCATTTGTTTTAAGTCGTACAGCATGACTAAGCTAATAGGTCCACCCCAACTAAAACCTAGTTTGAAAAGGTCTAAGCTATCGCAAAACTTTCGAACGGCTGCAAGGTCATATTCAGGTTTAAAGATCACGCTGACTAAACCAGCGCTTTTGCCTGTGTTACACACCTCCTTCCAGAAGCAGTGACCCGCCGAATCGGGGTTGCTTGGATGCAGTGCTTGGCTGAATTGAGGTTGCTGTTTTAACCAGTCGAGTAGCTTATTTGCATTTTGTGCTTGTTGTTCATAACGTAAAGACATGTGTGCCAAGCTGCGTTGGATTTGTGCGGTGTCATCACCAGAAACAGAGATGCCTTGTATCGCATGCATACGGAACAGTTTGTGGTGTAACGCTTGATCACGTGTTACGACCGAGCCCATGAGTATGTCGCCGCCGCCGCTTGGGTATTTGGTCAATGCATGAACGGTGATATCCACTGAAAGATGTTCATCTGAAAAATCAAAGGCATTAAAGGCCAGTCCAGCACCCCATGTGTTATCTAGCGCTGTTAGCACATTCGCTTGTTGAGCCTTTTTGACTAGGTGCTTTAAGTCTGGAAACTCAAGAGTGATCGAGCCAGCCGCTTCTAACCAAATCAGTTTGGCTTTATTTGTAGGTTGAAAGCTGTCTGCATCAATTGGATTGTAAATCTTAACGGTGATGCCATAACGATCTTGTAGGTTGTTTAAATGTTCTAAATTAGGGCCATAAATATTATCGGCGACCCAGACTTCATCACCTGCGCTTAATACTGCACTATTCACTAAATTAATCGCAGATAAACCACTTGGTGCAAGTAGGCAATAACTGCCGCCTTCGATTTGAGCGATATTGTCTGCCAGAGTGAATGTGGTTGGAGTGCCATGGGTGCCGTAACTATAGTCATAAGCATCGGTCCAGTGGCGATCAAAAAGGTGCGCTGTGGATTGAAAAATAATGGTGGATGCACGAAATAGGGGAGGTTGAACCGTCTCAATGTATTGAGGGGCTTGGCGTGGTGCATGAACGAGGTCAGTTTGTCTATTTTTATGTGTAGTCATGGGGCAAAATCAAAGCGATATAATGAATTAGGTTAAGAGAAAATAAGCAAAGCCGCCAGCGATTTGCATGTTTTGTACAGAATCGGTACAGATAGAACACTCTGACTTAGAACTGGCTTTATTTTTGCTAAGAATTATTATCATTCTAACTAAAATAGGTTTTAGCGCATGAAGTCGCATTTAAGAGTGCATTATTTTCAGCACATCGCAGGTGAAGGTTTTGGAAGTTGCTACGATTACTTAAAGGCAAATCAAGCAAAAATTACCGCAACTGAATTTTTCGCTTTACCCGTTGATTTACCACTCGAATTGGAAGCATTGCCAAGGGTGGATGAGGTCGATCTACTCATCATTATGGGTGGAACGATGAGCGTCAATGATGAGGTGAATTATCCTTGGTTAAAGCTAGAAAAAAGATGGTTGCGTCGTTATCTGGCAGCAGGTAAGCCGGCGATTGGTTTGTGTTTGGGTGGTCAGTTGATCGCAAATGCGTTGGGTGCGGCAGTAAGTCGAAATCCACATCAAGAATTGGGCTGGATGGATGTCGGCAGAGCGACGCACATCCCTGAAAATTGTTTTCAAATTCCTGAGAAAATTAACATTATGCAATGGCATAGTGAGACTTTTGAAATACCTCGCGGTGGTGTGCATTTGGCTGAAAATAGCGTGTGTCGCAATCAGATGTACCAAATTGGGCGCAATGTACTTGGTTTTCAATTTCATCCTGAAATTACGCCGCATGCCTTGCATCTTCTGATCGAGAATGAGGAAGATGCGGCTGTATTTAATGGTGAGTACGTACAACCGATATCTGAGCTAAAAAGAACCCTGAAAAGCAAATTTGAGCAGGGAAATCGTTTGCTGAATCAAGCAATAGACTACGTAGTGAGCGCATAAGACAGGTTAAAATCTAAAAATAAAAAAGAAGAATTGCATAAGACTTAAACAATCGCTATAATGAGCGTCCCTCAATAGGAGGGCGTTTACTGCGAGTAAAGTAGTAAATGCATGACAGTCGTGGCATCGATCACGACCATAGTGATTTTCACTGCCCTTGACACTTACCTAAAAGGTGAGGTGCGTCATGGGTGATTCTTTATATATTTGGCTTGGAGTTTACTGGTATGTCTAACCAGAGAATTCGTATCCGTTTGAAGTCTTTTGATCATCGTCTGATTGATCAATCTGCTCAAGAGATCGTAGAAACCGCTAAGCGTACTGGCGCACAAGTGTGTGGTCCAATTCCGATGCCAACGCGCATCGAACGCTTCAACGTTCTTACTTCACCACACGTCAACAAAGACGCACGTGATCAGTATGAAATCCGCACATACAAACGTTTGATCGATATCGTTCAACCAACAGATAAAACTGTTGATGCATTGATGAAGTTAGATCTTGCTGCTGGTGTAGATGTTCAGATCGCTTTGGGTTAAGGCTTTCGGTTGATTAACGTTAAGTTAATTAGGCCGCTTTTTTAGAGGTTTATGCACATGGCTATTGGTTTAGTCGGTCGCAAATGTGGTATGACTCGCATCTTTACAGATGCTGGTGTATCTGTACCTGTTACAGTTATCGAAGTCGATCCAAACCGCATTACGCAAATCAAAACACTTGAAACTGATGGTTATCAAGCAATTCAAGTAACTACTGGTGAACGTCGCGAATCGCGCGTAACTAACGCTCAGAAAGGTCACTTCGCGAAAGCGGGTGTTGCTGCTGGTCGTTTGGTTAAAGAGTTCCGTGTTACTGAAGCTGAGCTTGACGGTCGTGAAGTTGGTGGTTCTATCGGTGTTGACATGTTTACAGTTGGTCAAGTAGTTGACGTAACTGGTCAATCAAAAGGTAAGGGCTTCCAAGGTGGTGTTAAGCGTTGGAACTTCCGTACGCAAGATGCTACTCATGGTAACTCGTTATCTCACCGTGTTTTAGGTTCTACAGGTCAAAACCAGACACCTGGTCGCGTGTTCAAAGGCAAGAAAATGGCCGGTCACTTAGGTGATGAACGCGTAACAGTTCAAGGTCTTGAGATTGTATCTATTGACGCTGAACGTTCTGTTTTAGTTGTTAAGGGTGCTATTCCTGGTTCAACTGGCGGTGACGTTATCGTGCGTCCTACCATCAAGGCCTGAGGGGAAATACTGTGAATTTAAAAACTGTTTCCGGCTCTGCTGTTGAATTGTCTGAAGTTGCTTTCGGACGTGAATTTAACGAAGCTCTTGTACACCAAGTTGTTACAGCTTATTTAGCTGGTGGTCGTCAAGGTACTCGTGCTCACAAATCACGTGCAGATGTTTCTGGCGGTGGTAAAAAACCATTCCGTCAAAAAGGTACTGGTCGCGCTCGTGCGGGTTCTATTCGTAGCCCAATCTGGGTAGGTGGTGGTAAAACTTTTGCTGCTCGCCCACAAGATTGGTCTCAAAAAGTAAACCGTAAGATGTATCGCGGCGCAATGCAATGTATCTTAGCTGAACTTGTTCGCCAAGATCGCCTTGTGTTAGTTGAAGAGTTTGCTGTTGCAGCTCCAAAAACTAAAGAATTGCTTGCTAAACTTAACGACTTGAATGCAACTCGTGCATTGATCATTACAGATGCTGTAGATGAGAACTTGTATCTTGCAGCGCGCAACCTTCCACACGTAGATGTGGTAGATGCAACTGCGATTGATCCTGTTAGCTTGATCGCATTTGATAAGGTTGTAATGTCTGTAGCTGCTGCTAAGAAAATTGAGGTAGAACTCGGATGAACAACGAACGTATCTATCAAGTCCTTCAAGGACCAGTATTCTCAGAAAAAGCACAAGTTTTAGGTGATACTGCTGGTGTTCAAGTGTTCAAAGTTGCGCTTAATGCCAACAAACTTGAAATCAAAAAAGCAGTTGAGCAACTCTTTGGTGTTGAGGTTGTTAAAGTAAACACAACAATCACTAAAGGTAAAACAAAACGCTTTGGTAAAACATTAGGACGTCGTTCTGATGTGAAAAAAGCATACGTCACCCTGAAAGCTGGCCAAGATGTTGAAATGGCTGACTTGGGCGATACCGCTGAAAACGCAGCGGAATAAGGACGAGAATTATGCCAATTCAAAAATGTAAGCCAACGTCTCCAGGACGTCGCTTTGTAGAGAAAGTGGTTCATAGCCATCTCCACAAAGGTGCACCTTATGCGCCGTTGGTTGAAGCAAAAAAACGTACTGGTGGTCGTAATAATAATGGTCACATCACTACACGTCATGTAGGTGGTGGTCATAAACAAAACTATCGTATTGTTGACTTTAAACGTAATAAAGATGGTATTCCTGCGACTGTAGAGCGTATTGAATACGATCCTAACCGTACAGCTCATATTGCTTTAGTTCTATATGCTGATGGTGAACGTCGTTATATTATTGCGCCAAAAGGCCTACGTGCTGGTGATAAAGTTCAATCTGGTAACGATGCTCCAATTCGTCCAGGTAACTGCTTGCCGCTTCGTAACATGCCAATCGGTTCTACCTTGCACAACCTTGAACTTAAAATCGGTAAAGGTGCTCAATTAGCACGTTCTGCTGGTACTTCAGTTCAGTTGTTGGGTCGTGATGGTTCTTACGCTATTGTTCGTTTACGTTCAGGTGAAATGCGCAAAGTCCATGTTGAATGTCGTGCTGTAATTGGTGAAGTTTCTAACCAAGAAAGCAACCTTCGTTCATTGGGTAAAGCTGGTGCTTCACGCTGGCGTGGTATTCGTCCTACCGTTCGTGGTATGGCGATGAACCCGGTTGACCATCCACACGGTGGTGGTGAAGGACGTAGTAAAGGTATTCAGCCTGTAAGTCCATGGGGTCAAAAAGCTAAAGGGTACAAGACACGTACCAATAAGCGTACGACTAAGATGATTATTCGCGACCGTCGCGTCAAGTAAGGAATCTGAATAATGCCTCGTTCATTAAAAAAAGGTCCATTCGTCGACGCACATTTGTTCGCTAAAGTTGAAGCTGCTATTGCTGCTAACAACCGTAAGCCGATCAAAACTTGGTCGCGTCGTTCAATGATCCTACCAGACTTTGTTGGTTTAACAATTTCTGTTCACAATGGTCGTAACCATGTTCCAGTAATTATTTCTGAGCATATGGTTGGTCATAAACTCGGTGAATTCGCGCCAACTCGTACCTATCGTGGTCACGGTGTTGATAAGAAGTCTAAACGTTAATAGGTGCTATGATGGAAGTAACTGCAAAATTACGCGGTGCCGCTATCTCGGCACAGAAAGCACGTTTAGTTGCTGATTTGATCCGTGGTAAATCGATCGCGCGCGCGCTAGATATTCTAAATTTCAGCAACAAGAAAGCGGCTGTGCTTGTTAAAAAAGCACTTGAATCTGCGATCGCGAATGCTGAACACAATAACAGCTTAGATGTTGATGACCTTAAAGTAACTACGATTTACGTTGATGAAGGTGTAAGCCTTAAGCGTATCATGCCACGTGCTAAAGGCCGTGCAGATCGTATTACTAAGCGTACTTGTCACATCACCGTTAAGGTAGGGGTTTGATATGGGTCAGAAGGTTCATCCAATCGGTATCCGCCTGGGTGTTGTGAAACGCCATAACGCTAACTGGTATGCGAGTCCGAAACAATACGCTGAATATTTACTTAAAGATCTTCAAGTTCGTGAGTTTTTAAATAAAAAACTTAAGAATGCGATGATTAGTAATATTCTTATCGAACGTCCTACTGGCGCTGCTAAAGTAACTATTAGCACTGCTCGTCCAGGTATCGTAATCGGTAAAAAAGGCGAAGATATCGAGAAATTACAGCGCGAACTCACCACTATTATGGGTGTTCCAGCTCAAGTAAGCATCAATGAAATTGATCGCCCAGACTTGGACGCGCGTTTAGTTGCTGAAGCAATTGCTTCACAATTAGAAAAGCGTGTGATGTTCCGTCGTGCTATGAAGCGTGCGGTACAAAACACAATGCGTGCTGGCGCTAAAGGTATCAAAGTTGAAGTTTCTGGTCGTTTAGGTGGTGCAGAGATTGCTCGTACTGAATGGTATCGTGAAGGTCGTGTACCTTTGCATACACTTCGTGCAGACATCGACTACGCAACTGTACGTGCTGAAACAACTTACGGTACGATTGGTGTTAAAGTTTGGATTTTCCGTGGCGAGATCTTAGGTGGCATGAAACAAGTCATGAACCCTGCTCCTGCTGAAGATCGTCCAGCTAAACGTGGTCGTGGTCGTGGTGAAGGTCAAGAGCGTCGTGGTCGTCGCGGTGACCGTGCTGCTGACAAGGGAGAATAATCCATGTTGCAACCTAAACGTACCAAATTCCGTAAAGTGCACAAAGGCCGTAATACTGGTCTAGCGCATCGTGGTAGTACAGTATCATTTGGTTCGATCGCAATTAAAGCAACTGAACGTGGTCGTATGACTGCGCGTCAAATTGAAGCTGCGCGTCGTACCATTAGCCGTCGTATTAAACGTGGTGGTAAAATCTTCATCCGTGTATTCCCGGACAAACCAATTACTGAAAAACCATTAGAAGTTCGTATGGGTAAAGGTAAGGGTAGTGTGGAATACTGGGTTTGTCAGATTCAACCAGGTAAGATCCTGTACGAAATTGAAGGTGTTAGCGAAGAGTTAGCGCGCGAAGCATTTGCTTTGGCTGCAGCTAAACTTCCGTTTAAAACCACTATCGTGACTCGGACGGTAATGTAATGAAAACTAAAGATCTACGTGAAAAATCGGTAGAAGAGTTGAAAGCTTTGCTTGATGAGCAACAGCTTAACCAATTCCGTCTTCGTATGGCGAAAGCAACTGGTCAATTGGGTAAATCGCACGAAGTGCAAATTGCTCGTAAAACTATTGCTCGTATCAAGACACTCCTTACCGAAAAACAGGGGAACGGACAATGAATGAAAAAACAGTCCGCACGTTAACCGGCAAAGTCGTAAGCGACAAAATGGACAAGTCTATTGTTGTGCTTATTGAACGCCGCGTTCAACACCCGTTGTATGGCAAATCAATCCGCCGTTCAACTAAATTACACGCTCATGATGAGAACAACGTTGCTAAAACCGGCGACTTAGTGACCATTAAAGAAAGCCGCCCAATTTCTAAAACTAAAGCTTGGGCTTTAGTGGAAGTCGTTGAAGCAGCTGCTGAGTAATTAGACGTTCTTGTTGCATCATCGGGCGATTTCGAGTACTCTTTGAGCCTTTCGAAATTGTGACCGGTGATGCTCGGTTTTGGAGTAGGGCAATGATTCAAACCGAAAGTATGCTCGACGTAGCAGACAACAGTGGTGCACGCCGCGTACAATGTATCAAAGTACTAGGTGGTTCACATCGTCGTTATGCTTCTGTTGGCGACATTATTAAAGTTACTGTAAAAGAAGCAATTCCACGCGCACGTGTTAAAAAAGGTGACGTAATGAATGCTGTAGTTGTTCGTACAAAGTTCGGCATTCGTCGTCCAGATGGATCTGTGATCCGTTTTGATGATAACGCTGCTGTTATTTTGAACAACAATAAAGCTCCGATTGCTACTCGTATCTTCGGACCGGTGACTCGTGAACTTCGTACTGAACAGTTCATGAAAATCATTTCATTGGCTCCTGAAGTTCTATAAGAGGCAATCATGGCTAAGATTAAAAAAGGCGATCAAGTAATTGTGATCGCAGGTAAAGAGAAAGGCAAACAAGGTATCGTTTTGTCTGTTTCTGAAGATCGAGTTAAGGTTGAAGGCCTTAACTTAGTGAAGAAGCATCAGAAGCCAAACCGTGTAACTGGCGCCGAAGGCGGTATTGTTACTCAGGAAGCTTCGCTTCATATTTCAAACGTGGCAGTTTTTAATGCTACAACCCAAAAGGCTGACCGTGTTGGTTACCAAGTGATTGATGGCGCGAAAACGCGTGTATTCAAATCAAATGGTGAATCAGTGGCGACAGCGAAGTAATAGGTTGAAAAGGCAATGGCCAGACTTAAAGCACGTTACAATGACGAACTTAAAGCAAAGTTACTAGAAGAACTTGGCATTAAGAATGTGATGGAAATTCCTCGCATCACAAAAATCACCCTTAACATGGGTGTAGGCGCAGCTGCAACTGATAAGAAATTATTAGATGGTGCTGTTGCTGATATGCAACTCATTGCTGGTCAAAAACCAGTTGTGACGCTTGCTCGTAAATCGATTGCTGGTTTCAAAATCCGTGATGGTTGGCCAATTGGTTGTAAAGTTACTTTACGTGGCGACCAAATGTACGAATTCTTGGATCGTTTGATCTCTATCGCAATCCCTCGTATCCGTGACTTCCGTGGTTTCTCAGCGAAATCATTTGATGGTCGTGGTAACTATTCTATGGGTTTAAAAGAGCAAATCGTTTTCCCTGAAATCGATTTTGACAAAATTGATCGTATCCGTGGTTTGGACATCACGATTACGACCACTGCTCGTAGCGATGACGAAGGCCGTGCGCTTATGCGTGCATTCGGCTTCCCGTTCAAATAAGAGGTCGATATGGCTAAGAAAGGTATGATTAATCGCGAATTGAAACGCGAACAGACAGTTGCTAAATACGCTGCAAAACGTGCTGAATTAAAAGCAACGATTGCAAATGTAAATGCAAGTGAGGAAGAACGTTTCAATGCGATGTTAAAGTTACAGGCATTGCCACGTAATGCATCTCCAGTGCGTCTTCGTAACCGCTGTGGTTTAACTGGTCGTCCTCATGGTTACTTCCGTAAGTTCGGTTTAGGCCGTAACAAATTACGTGAAACAGTAATGCAAGGTGATGTACCGGGCGTTGTTAAGGCAAGCTGGTAAGGAGCGACTAAATGAGTATGCAAGATACCGTTGCCGACATGCTAACCCGTGTTCGTAACGCACAAATGGCAAAGAAACAAACTGTTTCTATGCCTTCTTCTAAGTTGAAGGTTGCTATTGCAAACGTACTTCAACAAGAAGGTTATATTTCAAATGTAGAAGTTGCTCAAGAAGAGATTAAATCTACTTTGACAATTACGTTAAAATATTTCGAAGGCAAACCAGTTATCGAAACGGTTAAACGTGTAAGCCGTCCAGGCCTACGCCAATACCGTGGTAAAGATAAACTACCGAGCGTTAAGCAAGGTTTGGGTATTGCAATTGTTTCTACAAGCAAAGGCATCATGACTGATCGCGCTGCACGTGCTGCAGGCGTTGGTGGTGAAGTTATTGCTTTTGTTTCTTAATAGGTGATTCCTCATGTCTCGTGTGGCTAAAGCCCCAGTAACTGTGCCGAATGGTGTAACAGTTACTCAGAACGGCCGGCAGGTCGAAGTGAAAGGCAGCAAAGGTACATTGTCTTTCAACCTGCATGCGCTGGTCGAGCTAAAACAGGAAGAAGGTAATCTTCAACTTGCTCCGGCTAAAGAGTCGAAAGACGCTTGGATGCAAGCTGGTACTGCTCGCGCTGTATTGAACAACCTTGTAAAAGGTGTTAGTGAAGGCTTCGAACGTAAGTTACAGCTTGTTGGTGTTGGTTATAAAGCTGCGGTTAAAGGTACTGTTGTAAACCTTAACCTTGGTTACTCACACCCGATTGACTACGCTTTACCTGAAGGTGTAACAGCGGAAACTCCAACTGCAACTGAAATCGTATTGAAATCAGCAAACAAGCAGTTGTTAGGTCAAGTGGCGGCGGAAATCCGTGCATACCGTTCTCCTGAACCATATAAAGGTAAAGGTGTTCGTTATTCGGATGAAGTTATTCTTCGTAAAGAAGCTAAGAAGAAATAAGGCGCGAGGTTCTTATGAACGAAAAGAAACAAACCCGTTTGCGTCGTGCGAAAAGCACACGCTTGCACATTCGTGCATTGGGTGCGACTCGTTTGTGTGTAAACCGCACTCCGCGTCACATCTATGCTCAAGTTATTTCAGCAGATGGTGGAAAAGTTTTAGCGCAAGCTTCAACTTTGGATGCATCTTTGCGTAGTGGTGCGACTGGTAATATCGATGCAGCAACTAAGGTTGGTGCTTTAATCGCAGAACGTGCTAAAGCAGCTGGCGTTACTAAAGTTGCATTTGACCGTTCTGGTTTTAAATATCATGGTCGTATCAAAGCCTTGGCTGATGCTGCTCGTGAAGGCGGCTTGGAGTTCTAATCATGGCGAAAGTTGAACAAAACGAAGGTCTCGTTGAAAAGCTGGTTGCCGTTGATCGTGTAGCCAAAGTTGTTAAGGGTGGTCGTATCTTCTCTTTCACAGCATTAACTGTTGTGGGTGATGGTAATGGGCGCGTAGGTTTTGGTCGTGGTAAAGCACGTGAAGTTCCAGCTGCTATCTCTAAAGCACTTGAAGCTGCTCGTCGCAACATGATTACTGTAGACCTTGCGGGGACTACTTTACAGCACCCTGTGAATGCTCGTCATGGTGCAAGCCGTGTATACATGCAGCCTGCTTCTGAAGGTACTGGCGTAATTGCTGGTGGCGCGATGCGTGCTGTTCTTGAAGCTGCTGGTGTACATAACGTACTTGCTAAATGTTACGGTTCTACTAATGCTGCTAACGTAGTAAACGCGACTTTCAAAGGTTTGCGTGATATGACTTCTCCTGAGAAAGTCGCTGCGAAACGTGGTAAATCAGTAGAAGAAATTCAAGGGTAATCAATCATGAAAACGATTAAAGTTACCCAGACTAAATCTTCTTCGCATCGTTTAAAAAATCATAAACTTTGCCTACAGGGTTTAGGTCTGCGTCGTATTGGTCATACTGTAGAAGTGCAAGATACGCCTTCTAACCGTGGTATGGTCAACAAAGTTTACTATATGGTTAGTGTAGAGGAATAAGCCATGACTCTGCGTTTAAATGAACTTGCACCAGCAGAAGGTGCTAAGCGTGACAACCGTCGTTTAGGCCGTGGTATTGGTTCAGGCGTTGGTAAGACTGGTGGCCGTGGTGTCAAAGGTCAAAAATCACGTAAAAGCGGTGGTACTCGTCCAGGCTTTGAAGGTGGTCAAACAGCACTTTATCGTCGTTTGCCAAAATTCGGCTTCACTAGCCAAATTGCTTTGAAAACTGCTGAAGTACGTTTGTCTGAGTTGAATAAAGTGGAAGGTGATGTAGTTAGCCTTGAAACTTTAAAAGCTGCGAATGTAGTTCGTCGTGACCAAATTCGTGCTCGCATCGTGCTTTCAGGTGAAATCACTCGCGCGTTCACTGTACAAGGTGTTACGTTGACTAAAGGCGCTAAAGCTGCTGTTGAAGCAGCTGGCGGTAAGGTCGAGGAGTAATCTCGAGTGTCTATGACTCCTAGTTCTTCAGGTCATGTTAACATGATGAAAGGCCAACCATTTCATGTGAAATACCGTGAAATTATTCGTCGATTAATGTTCTTGATTGGCGCGTTGTTGGTCTTTCGACTAGGAGCGCATATTCCGTTGCCAGGCATTGACAGTGTGGCACTAGCGAGCTTTTTTAAGGCTAATGAAGGTACCTTCTTAGGCTTATTTAATATGTTCTCTGGTGGCGCATTGGAGCGCATGTCAATTCTAGCGTTAGGGATTATGCCGTACATTTCTGCATCGATTATTGTGCAGTTGATGTCTACGGTGGTTCCTTCGTTAGAAGCTTTGAAAAAAGAAGGCGAGCAAGGCAAACGTAAAATCAATCAATACACGCGTTACGGCACCTTATTTCTTGCACTCGTGCAGGGTATAGGGATGTGTGCTGGTTTGATTAGTCAGGGTATTACTTTGACATCAGGCTTGGCATTCTATGTTCCAGCAGTGACTTCGCTTGTTGCAGGAACAATGTTTTTGATGTGGTTGGGAGAGCAGATTACCGAACGTGGTGTTGGTAATGGTATCTCAATGATCATTTTTGCAGGTATTGTGGCTGGTTTGCCAAATCTTGTAATTCAGTCGTTCTCGTCTGTTCAGAATGGTCAAGGTAGTTTAATTGGATTAGCTGTCTTCGGTTTATTATCGTTAGCAGTTCTCGCTGCGATTGTGTTTATTGAAAAAGCACAACGTCGTATTCCAGTGAACTATGCTCAAAAACAGCAAGGTCGTCGGGTATTTACTGCACAGCAAACGCATTTGCCATTAAAAATTAATATGGCGGGTGTTATTCCAGCGATTTTCGCAAGCTCACTGTTATTATTTCCAGCGAGTTTGGGGCAATGGTTAGGGAGTGCTGATCCAAATGCAGGGATTGTAAAACGTAGTCTGCAAGACTTGGCATTGGTGTTATCGCCTGGACAGCCGTTGTATTTGATGCTCTTTGGCGGGTTAATTATTTTCTTCTGTTATTTCTATACGGCACTCGTTTTTAGTCCGAAAGAAGTTTCAGAGAATCTAAAACGTAGCGGAGCATATGTGCCTGGTATCCGTCCAGGTGAGCAAACGGCTCGTTATTTAGATCATATTCTTAACCGTTTGACGTTTATTGGTGCAATTTACATTACCGTGGTGTGTTTAATGCCAATGGTTCTGCAAAGTTCGTTTGGTATTCCATTCCATTTGGGTGGGACATCATTGTTGATTGTTGTTGTCGTAGTCATGGATTTCATGGCACAACTTCAAGCACACCTTACTTCGCATCAATATGACAATCAAACGTTAATGAGAAAAACGACTGCTCATCCGAAGGGATAAGCGCACTTAGAGGTTTCATCATGAAAGTACAAGCTTCTGTAAAGAAAATTTGTGGTAGCTGTAAAGTTATCCGTCGTAATGGGGTTATTCGCGTAATTTGTAGCGCAGAACCTCGTCATAAGCAGCGTCAAGGTTAATTTAATTAAGACCTGTTGATTTCAGTAGGCTAATTAGGTTATTATCCGCCCCTCAAGATTTTTGTGGGGCGGTTGATTATCTCTGCTGCCTTTTTGGAGAAAAGTGAATGGCTCGTATTGCCGGTGTAAACATTCCGGATAACAAGCATGCTGTTATCTCCCTCACGTATATTTTTGGTGTCGGCCGCCATACAGCTAAGAATATCTTAGCTGCTGTTGGTATTGCTGGAACTACAAAAATCCGTGAGTTGGACGATGCACAGCTTGATGCGATTCGTGCAGAAGTTGCTAAGGTTCCAACCGAAGGTGATTTACGTCGCGAAATTTCCATGAACATTAAACGTTTAATGGATTTAGGCTGCTACCGTGGTCTTCGTCATCGTCGCAGCTTGCCTGTCCGTGGTCAACGCACCAAAACTAACGCACGTACCCGTAAAGGTCCGCGCAAACCGATTAAAAAGTAAGATTTCTGGAAGCTAAAAGATGGCTAAAGATACTCGCACACGCAAGAAGGTCACTCGTACCGTCTCTGAAGGTGTTGCACACATTCACGCTTCTTTTAATAACACCATTGTAACGATTACCGATCGTCAAGGTAATGCATTGGCTTGGGCTACCTCTGGTGGACAAGGCTTCCGTGGTTCACGTAAATCAACTCCGTTTGCTGCTCAGGTAGCTGCTGAAGTTGCTGGTAAAGCAGCTTTGGATTACGGTTTGAAAAACCTAGACGTCCTTGTAAAAGGTCCTGGTCCAGGTCGTGAGTCTGCGGTTCGTGCATTAGGCGCAGTGGGTTATAAAATTAACAGCATTACCGATGTGACGCCAATTCCTCACAACGGTTGCCGTCCACCTAAAAAACGTCGCGTGTAAGGAGAAACATTCATGGCTCGTTATATTGGTCCAAAATGCAAACTCTCTCGCCGCGAAGGGACAGACCTGCAACTTAAATCAGGCGTTAAACCGTTTGATGTTAAAACCAAAAAGCACAATAAAGCACCTGGTCAACATGGTGCGGCTCGTGGTGGTAAGCAATCTGAGTATTCACTACAATTACGTGAAAAACAAAAAGTACGTCGTATGTACGGTGTGTTAGAACGTCAATTTAGTAATTACTATAAAGAAGCTGCTCGTGTGAAAGGCGCAACAGGTGAAAACTTGTTGAAATTGCTCGAAAGCCGTCTTGATAACGTTGTTTATCGCATGGGTTTTGGTTCTACACGTTCAGAAGCTCGTCAGTTAGTCAGTCACCGTTCTATTACTTTAAATGGTCGTCGTGTAAACATTGCGTCTATTCAAGTAAAAGCTGGTGATGTAATTGCGGTACATGAAGGTGCTAAGCAACAATTGCGTATCAAAAATGCAATTGAATTAGCTGCTCAACGTGGTACACCTGCTTGGATGGAAATTGATCATTCTAAGTTGGAAGGTACGTTCAAAGCTGCACCAGATCGTTCTGATTTACCTGCTGAAATCAACGAAAGCTTGATTGTAGAATTGTATTCTAAATAATCCTTGAGGTAGCAATAAATGACGCGTACTGCAAACGAGTTTCTAACTCCGCAAGCGATCAAGGTCGAAGCGGTGAGCGGGACCTCGGCAAAAGTGATTCTGGAACCTTTAGAGCGTGGCTTTGGTCATACTCTAGGTAATGCTTTACGTCGCATTCTATTGTCTTCTCTGCCTGGCGCTGCTGTGGTAGAAGTAGAGATAGAAGGCGTCGAGCACGAGTACAGTACTTTAGAAGGCTTGCAGCAGGACATCGTCGAGCTCTTGCTGAACCTAAAAGGATTGTCTATTAAGCTGTTCGATCAAAACGAAGCATATTTGACATTAGAGAAACAAGGTGCGGGTGACGTAACAGCAGCTGACCTTCGTTTACCTCATAATGTTGAAGTGGTTAACCCTGATCATTTAATCGGTACTTTGAGTTCTTCTGGTTCATTAAAAATGCGCCTTAAAGTTTCTCAAGGTCGTGGTTATGAAACATCTGACTCTCGTTTCCCGGAAGGCGAAACACGTCCAGTAGGTCGTTTACAGTTAGATGCTTCTTATAGCCCGATTAAGCGTGTGTCTTACACAGTTGAAAATGCTCGTGTAGAACAACGTACTGATCTTGATAAGCTAGTGATCGATCTTGAAACTAATGGTACTGTTGATCCAGAAGAAGCAATCCGCAAAGCGGCAACAATCTTGCAACAACAAATTGCAATTTTTGTTGATCTTCAGAAAGATCAAACACCTGTGGCTCAAGAACCTCGCGAAGAAGTTGACCCAATCTTGCTTCGTCCAGTAGATGATCTCGAGCTAACTGTTCGTTCTGCTAACTGTTTGAAGGCAGAAAATATTTACTACATTGGTGATCTTGTTCAACGTACTGAAGTTGAGTTGTTAAAAACTCCAAACTTAGGTAAAAAATCGTTAACTGAGATCAAAGATGTTTTGGCATCGAAAGGTTTACAACTCGGCATGCGTTTAGAGAACTGGCCACCAGCTAGTCTCCGTATGGATGACCGTTTTGCCTATCGTAGCCGTTAATTAAGTAGGACTATCACCATGCGTCATCGTAATAGTGGTGTGAAATTAGGCCGTACAAGCAGCCACCGTAAGGCGTTGTTCCAAAATTTAACAAATGCTTTAGTTGAGCACGAGTTAATTAAAACAACTTTGCCTAAGGCGAAAGAACTTCGCCGCGTTGCTGAGCCTTTAATCACTTTGGCTAAAAACGATACAGTAGCAAACCGTCGTTTAGCGTTTGCTCGTACTCGCTCTGCAGCAACTGTTGGTAAATTATTTACCATTCTTGGCCCTCGTTACAAAGAACGTAACGGCGGTTATCTTCGTGTTCTTAAAGCGGGCTTCCGTGCAGGTGATGCTGCACCGATGGCTTACGTTGAACTCGTTGACCGTGAAGTAAAATAATACTTCTACGTGTAGAACAGTTGTTCAAAAAGGTTGGCGAAAGCCAACCTTTTTTATTGTGTATTTAAAAAAGATTGAAATATCTGAGTTTTTTTAATAAAAATTAATGTAATAACTATTTTTTAATATTTATGAAATAGGCTTTGTATAGATAAACCTTAAATGAAGAGCATTTTACTTTTGCAGTGGTCCAGAAATCCAATACCCATGATCAGTACAAGTTTTTGAAATTATGGGTGTAACATTTGTTGGTTCTGGATCGTATAAACCACCACTTAAGGTTATTTGTTCGCCAATAAATATAGACTTACCTGTAAAACCCTCAAGAATAGTAATTTTTCCATCAAAAGAGTTTTCTAATTTACTATCATGATGCCAAATGATTAAAGGACCTGAATCATTTCCTAATCGAATACAGCCATTTTTATCTACATATAATGAAGAATGAACAGATGAAAGCATTGAAATATTATTTCTGCTTTTATTTATGATTAATATCGGTGTCGTAAAAGACTTTATGGGAGCTTGATTTATACACCCTGAAAATAATATGCTCAAAAGTAGAAAAATAGATAAATATTGTATTTTCATATGGTTCTATATCGTCATTGAACTCTAAACTTTAGTTTAAATTATCTAAAATTAATGTAATACAGCTTATACGAAATCTTTGCTGTGTTACCTGAAGCATCAAAAAACTTATTGTAAGCAGTTTTAGAGTTCAATGCGCTAGAATGCCTCTTAAGTCTTTATATTGTCTGGCGCTCTTTATTTGGTCAGTATTACACTTTTCTTTTCATCATAAGTTAAAACTAACTAGCTAAAGCATCTAGATAGGAGTGGTGTATAGCTAAGCTAACTCTTGATTGGCTAAAACAGACACCCAGTCGGAAAATTCGAGGTGTCTGAGCTCCAATTTTTCTGCAAATTGTCCCGAACTGATATAAAAAAACCGATGAATGACTAAACTTGACATTGTGTATTGTCAAATTTGTGCTTTAATAAACTCATAGTTTCTACTAGGTATAAAAAAATGGAAAAGCAAGTTGATGTTCTAATTATTGGCGCAGGAATCTCTGGGATTGGCTCTGCTGTGCATATTTCTAAAAACTGTCCACAACGTAGTTTTGAAATCTTAGAGCGTCGTGAAAGTTTTGGTGGAACTTGGGATTTATTCCGATATCCAGGGATTCGCTCTGACTCTGATATGTCAACTTTTGGTTTTAATTTTAAGCCATGGGCGAAAGAAAAAGTTTTGGCAAGTGGTCCAGAAATCAAGGGTTACCTCGCTGAAGTTATTAACGAATTTAAGTTAAAAGAAAAAATTCATTTTGGTCATCGTGTCCTTTCTGCAAACTATGATTCTGCTAAGAAAAAATGGTTGGTTGAAATAGAAGACAGCAACAAGAAAAAACAAACTTGGTCAGCAAATTTTGTAATGGGTTGTACTGGCTACTACAATTATGATCAAGGTTATGCACCAACATTTCCTCATCAAGAAGATTTTAAAGGTCAATTGATCCATCCACAGCATTGGCCAGAAAATTTAGATTATAAAGGTAAGAAGGTCGTTATCATTGGTAGTGGTGCAACAGCTATTACCCTCGTTCCTTCAATGGTGAAAGGTGGAGCAGGGCATGTCACGATGTTGCAACGTTCACCTTCTTATATTGCAAGCATTCCTTCGATTGACTTTATTTATGAAAAGACCCGTAAATTTATGTCAGAAGAAACTGCATATAAATTTACCCGTGCACGTAATATCGGGATGCAACGTGCAATTTATGCACTTGCACTAAAACATCCGAAAACAGTACGTCGTTTATTGTTGAAAGGTATTGAATTACAGCTTAAGGGTAAAGTAGATATGAAACACTTTACACCTAGCTATAATCCTTGGGATCAACGTTTATGTGTTGTACCTGATGGTGATTTGTTCAAAGCACTGCGTGAAGGTCAAGCCAGTGTTGAAACGGATCAAATTGAGAAGTTCACTGCGAATGGCGTATTATTGAAGTCTGGTAAGCACTTGGAAGCTGATATTGTCATTTCTGCAACAGGTTTAGAAATTCAGATTCTAGGTGGTGTGAAAGGTTCGATAGATGGTAAGCCAATGAATACCTCTCATCATATGCTGTATCAAGGTGTGATGGTCAGTGATGTTCCGAATATGGCGATGATCATTGGTTATATCAATGCCTCTTGGACTTTAAAAGTAGATGTTGCTGCTGACTACATTTGTCGCTTGCTCAATCACATGGACCAGAATGGCTTTGATGAAGTCATTGCCTTGGGTAACCAAGCTGATTTGATGGAAGATACTGTAATGGGGAGCTTGTCATCAGGTTACATCGCCCGTGCTGCTGATGTAATGCCTAAACAAGGACGTCGTGCACCTTGGAAAGTAACCAACAACTACCTTGCTGACCGTAAAGAATTGAAAAATGCGAAATTTAATGATGGCGTTTTACAATTTAGTAAACGTGACGAGCAAGCAGATCGTAAACCAAAATTAGTGTCATAATGGTTTAATTGAAGTAAAAAAGCCCTATGCAAATGCATAGGGCTTTTTGTTTAAATGTTGAATGGATATTCTTTAAATAATTTAAATATCGAGTATATTGAGCACATTAAAAAAATTGATCAGCAAGGAAAGTGTGATGAAGCAAATACTAATTTTGGGGACTTTATTATTGAGTACTTTTTCTTTTGCAAGTGATGTCAAACAAAAAGAAGTGATTGCGCAAAAGTTAGTGTCTATAGATGGAACAGAGCAAGGTCTGCAAAGTACTGACAAGATGATTTTAGAGCAAATCCGTATGCGTTTGCCGAAAGATATACCAGAAAGCTTTTATGTGGATTTAGTTAAGAACTTAAATAGTGAGCAAAGAAAGCAGTTTATTGTTCAGCGCTATGTCGAAACGTTTAGTCAAAAAGAATTACAAGCGGCATTAACCTTTTATCAATCTACTGAAGGAAAAGTCTGGGCGACAAAAGCCAGTGAAGTAGGGAGCGAGGTTGCACATTTTACCACACAATATGCACGGACTGCTTTAAATACCACCATGCAACAACATATAGAAAACCCGACGGTGAAACAATTAATGGCAAGGATGAATCCCTCTGCTGTTCAACCAGCTGAAAAGGTTGAGCAGAAGTAAATAAAAAAGGAATAGCGCATTAGTACTATTCCTTTTTTGGGTTACATCGGGATCATAAGGTACGTGAAATAAGTTCTTTCATGATTTCATTGGTACCCGCATAGATACGGTTGGCACGGTTGTCGATATAAGCACGTGCAATTGGATATTCCAGCATATAGCCATAACCGCCATGTAATTGTAAGCATTCATCTACAACTTTTGAGAACATGTCAGAGATTTTGTATTTAGCTGCTGCTGCTGCATCAACGCCTAAGTTTTCTTCTAACTGTAATTCCATGCAGCGATCTAGGTAGGTACGACAGAAATCAATTTCAGTTCGTAACTCTGCCAGTTTAAAACGAGTGTTTTGGAACGTACTAATCGCTTTGCCAAATGCTTTACGGTCTTTGGTGTATTGCACTGTATGAGCAAAGGCAGCTTCAGCACCTGCTTGGCAAATGATCGCAACCAGCATACGTTCCCACGCAAGCTCTTTCATCAGCATCATGAAGCCCATACCTTCCATGCCAAGAAGATTTTCTTTGGGTACACGCACATCATCAAAGAACAATTCACAGGTATCTTGACCTTTCATGCCGATTTTATTCAAAGGTTTACCTTTGCTAAAACCTGCGCGGTCTGCTTCAACAATAATCAGAGATAAGTTGGCTGAACCTTTTTCATTGTTGCCTGTTTTACAGACGACAATAGCCATGTCACAGAGATAGCCGTTGGTAATAAAGATTTTAGAGCCATTAATCACATATTCATCGCCATCAAGCACGGCTGTGGTGCGAACGGCTTGTAAATCTGAACCTGTTCCTGGTTCTGTCATCGCAATCGCTGTAACAGCTTCACCTGTTGCCATTTTCGGTAGCCATTGTTGTTTTTGCGCGTCATTGCCAAAGTTGTTGATATAGTTGGCAACGATATCTGAGTGCAAAGAAAACCCTGTGCTTGAGTCCATAGCATAAGCTTGTTCTTCAATCAGAATCATGCTGTACAGTCGATCTACACCTGAGCCACCATATTCTTCAGGCATGGTGGTGCAGAGTAAGCCAAGTTCACCTGCTTTATTCCACAAATCTCGATCGACGTGTTGTTGTTGCTCATATTTTTCAATATTTGGAACAACTTCTTTTTCATAAAACTTACGGACGGTTTCGCGAAATGCTTCGTGATCGGAAGTAAATAGTTTACGCGGTAACATATTTGGAATTGGACGAATAGCACCTGATTGCATTTGTTATTTTTTCCCTAGTCTATTGGATTTAAAAATCATCTTTATCACGATACAAGAAATCGAAAATATTGAACAATGTGATCAATGCTCAATTTGATTGATGTATTTGGTCACTTGAGAAAAATCTCTGCGAACTTTATGAGACGATCGAGTACACTATGGGGAAATTGTTGCGTAGTGGAACAAAGCATGTCTGAAGAAATGACACTGGAAGAACGTAAGGTAATTTATCGTGCACGTCGGGGATTAAAAGAAATCGATGTGTATTTTGACCCTTATGTTAAAAATTACTATCTCAGTGCGGATGTCACGGAAAAAGCATTATTTGCAGAGTTGGTCGATCAAGAAGACCCTGATTTGCTAGATTGGTTTATGGAAGTCGGGGAGCCACCGCGCACCGAGTTGAAAGATTTTATTTTAAAATTAAAACACTATGTACATGGCTAGCCGTGTTTTTGAGTTGCAATACAGTCGATTTGCTATTGTTTTGCAACTCTTTATTTTTATTATCATTATATGTTTATTATATCGATTGCTCTCTATACCGTTATGGTTACTCAGCATTGTTATCATGGCGGTTGCTTGGTTTGTATTTCAAAAAAACCTCAAATACAACGCTTTGAATATTTAGACGGTCAAGAATGGTCTTTTTGTTTTCGTCATTTGCCTCACTCGATTCAACATAGAAAAATCCGACAGATTATTGATCACCAATGCTATATCGTGATCTATTTTTATGATCCTTTGCATCCCCCATGTATCATTTGGTGGGATCAATTATTAGTTTCACAGTGGAAAAACCTGAAAATACTGGCAAAACTCGCTTGATTGTTAGACAACTCCATGGTCGTGTGTTTTAAATAAAATAATAATATTCAATATCTTATGTGATTTTATCACTTGTGTGTTCTAAATTGTTAGATTAAATACTCTAAAATATCCTGAAAATTATGATTGTCCGACAATATGGCGATCAAGTTGGATGCGTTTTGGTTAAAGTACAAACACCAACGTAAAGTATGGTGGAGGTCCAAAATGATGGAAATTCCAACATGGTCGTTTCTGGTGATTGCAGTCATTTTTGCAATTGTAGTAGGAAGAGCAGGAACTTTACTCAGGGAACTTCTTGAGTCACATCAATCTAAGATTGGAGTGAACAAGAGAAAGAGATTGAAGGTGTCATCAATATATCATACTCCCATGAACATTGATGATGAGCGCCAATCTAGTGTCTATCAAAAGTAGACACACAAAGTGTAGGAGGTCTCTATGGAGATTTCAATGTGGATGTTTCTAGTAATTGCAATTGTTATGGCAATTGTAGTAGGAAGAGCTGGAACGTTACTTAAGGATTATTTTCAACAAAACTAAAATGTAAAAAGTTTCACGATTTTACCAGTTAATAAGTAGCATGTGCTGAACCGTCGCAATGCTACTTTTTTTTGCCTGAAATTCCTGTATTCCCAAATATCTGTCAATTCATTGTTCTGTGAAGTGTGTCAAGATATCTATGTCAAAATTAGAGCAATTACTCTTTAACTCGAGTATGGCATCTGATAAGGTACGATTAAAAGGAAAATAAATTAATTAGAGGACAGGAAGTATGTCTAGACTGCATAAAGTTGGACAGGGCGTGGCGGTTGCGTTTTTAACAACATCAATGTTAACAGGGTGTTCGTATGTGATTAAAACTGGGGCAAATGTTGCTCTAGGTTTTGGTGAAAGACATATTGTACCGCCAATTTTAGCAATGGATGATGCTGAAATGGTGTGTAACTCAGGGAACGCTTTAACGCCGGCTGTGATGTCGACCAAAGAGATGGGGGCTGATCCAACGCGAATGGCGGTATTGTTGTATACAGCATCTGGTGTTTGTGCTGAAAATCAAGCATTGGAAGCAGAACTACGTTATTTGCGAGCAGCAAAAGCAGGACAAATTACTGAAGCACAAGATGCGCGTATTGAACAAAAACGTTGGGCAGCGATTGCGGCTCAACGTCAATATACCAGTTATCAGCTTTTCGCAAACCGCTGGGAAACGAAATATAAATATAAATTAGGCGACTCCTGCCCAACTATGCGTAATGATCTAGATCAAACGGTGTATTTGCTTGGGATGGTAAATGGCTTGCAAGCAATGACCAATGATATTAATTCTGGTGGTTCAGTCAACGTACCTAAAGATATCGCAGGGATTGTTGAGCGCGGCATGGCCTGTTTGGATAATGAAAAATATTGGGGTGCGCCAATGGCGACCCGTGCAGTGATTTGGACCTTATTACCTGGTGCTGGCGATGGAAAACCTGAACCTTATGCAACCATGAAAGAGTCAATGCAAATTGGTGAGAAAAAAGGTGTTCGTTTAGCGCATGCATTATATGCTGTTGCCGCTCAAGCAAGCGGTGATGATGCGAAAATGCGTGATGCGTTACGTTCTTATGCAGCTGCCTCAGGTGAAGACAAACCAGCAAATCCTCAATTTAGACTAGTTGACCAAATAGCTGGCTTGATGGTGCGCGGTATTGCAGACCGTTATTGGACTGAAAATACGGGTGTACGAGCAAGTGATGAGGGCTTATCTTCATTTTGGGATGAAGAAAAACAAAGTTCATCAGAATTAGATGCTTTATTCGATGGTGATGAATAACGATCTGTTCTAGCAGTAAACCTGTTGAGTAACTTGAATTAAACGACCTTTTACAGTTCTCAGTGAACAAATTATTTATGATTTGTGCATCGTAAAAGGTCTGTTTTTGAAGAGGTGTAGATAAATGAAAGATCAAATATGGATACGGAAAGTCATTTTGATCGCTGTATGTATTTCAATATCAGCGAGCTTACAAGTCTTTGCTGATCATTTTATTTATTGGAAACCGAGTTTACTCACAGAGTTCTGGCGTTTATGGACGGCGCATTGGGTGCATGTTGGATGGATGCATTTTTTATTGAATATGTTGGCATTCGCATGTTTGCCGTTCATTTTCCCTCATGTACTTAATCGACATTTATGCGCACTGTTATTGATCCTACCGCCATTTATCAGCCTCATTTTTTATTTTTATTTGCCTTATATTGATGCTTATGCTGGATTGTCTGGTGTTCTGCATGGTTTATATACTGCGGTGAGTTTGGTGTATTTGCAGTATCCGAAAGAACGTAAGTTTGCCATATTGGTTTTGGTCTTGATTGCTGCAAAGTTACTTTGGGAAAATACCTTTGGACAAGCAGGCACAGCTCAGTTAATCGGTAGCCCCGTGTTAACGGAGGCACATTTGATTGGTGCGATTGGCGGTGTGTTAAGTGGTTTAGCTTATTTATCGATAAAAAGGAAAGGTAGAACGCAGGCAAATTGATAAAAACAACCTATAAAAAAGTGATTGTAGTCATTCTTTTTTGGAAAAGATTGCTGCAAATTTAAGCGGTTTAAAAGGGACTGGTGATTCAAAGGGTAAATTCATTTATCTATCAACCATGGATATCGCATGATTCAACATCTTTGGATGGATGTTGAAAACAATAAATTGGAATAGACATGCAAAATGATCAAGAGAAAAAGTCTGGATTAGGTCTGCTGAGTTATATCTGGACAGAGTGGATATCGGCCTTTGTCGTTCTCGCCTTACTATTAATGACGCTCGTTATTGGTACAGGTGAGATGATTCATGGTCAGTTATTGCGTATGGGGGAGCGTTTGTATGGCGATCCTAATACTGGTATGCAATATTCGTTTCTTCGTGCTGAACCGACGAAACCAACCTGTGATACTAATCCAAATATCGATGCGCAAGTTCAAGAGCAGATGAAGATTAATGCTGCAGATGAATTTGCCAGTATGTTTGGTGTCGCATCGGAATCGGATGTTCGTTCGTCATTGCTTGCTGCAAAGCAACAGTGTGAAGAAAAATATCAATTCTATGATAAAGCAATGGCACATATTGAGGCCAATCCAAGCGTCCGGACCTATCGAAATATTGAAACATCCTTTTTTGGTGTTTTTAAATTTGGCTCCGAGAATCGCGCTTTATTTTTAGTGATTATGGTTTTATTTGCTGCAATCAGTGCGACGATAAAATCACATCATATTGGTTTACGTAGTCCTGCGACTAAAATTGATTTCCGTATTTATAACACTGCGATGTTGTTGGGTAATGGTTTACTCACCTACTCAGTGTACAGCCAATATCATTCTGTCCTGAATTCTGGTGTGCCTTTCGCCTCGGGAATGAATATTATTTATTGGCTCTGGATGGTTTTATTTGGTGCGTTAACGTTAATTAGTTTATTCCATTTAGTGAAGTCACCACCACCAACACGCGAAGGTGGAAATATTGGTTTAGCTTTCCTTAGTATCCCATTGTATGCATATATGGCGATTATTACGGGGATTGCATTCACCTTCTTTATGGATTATCCGATGGGGCAAGGGATTTACCTTGGCCAATTGGTTGAATTCGCAAATATTTTCTTAAATCTTGCCTTGTTTATTTGGGCAGGTATGTTGCTTAAGCAAACACGTATTGTTGATTTATTCTTAAATATTTTACGTCCGTGGAACTTAGCACCTGAAACCTTAACTTGGCTTATTTTGATTGCTGCTGCATTACCAACAGCGTATACCGGTGCATCTGGTATCTTCGTTATTGCTGCGGGTGCGATCATTTATAAAGAAGTTTGGAACGCAGGTGGTCGTCGTCAGTTTGCATTAGCTGCGACTGCGCTCTCAGGCTCGCTTGGCGTTGTGTTACGTCCGTGTTTATTAATTGTGGTTGTGGCATCTTTAAACAAAGAGGTGACAACAGACCTACTTTATAAACATGGTATGTATGTCTTCTTACTGACATCAACCTTATTCTTGGTGATTGCATTATTCTTTGCTGAGCAAAAATTCCGTATTGCACCTCCAAAAATTGCTTTACCGAAATCACTGCGCGCATTCGTTCCTGTAGCGCCGTATATCGTGATTTTTGTGCTGATTTGGTTGTTCTATAAACATGCGTTATCAACTGAGCTAAATGAATTTACTGCACCTGTCATGATGCCAGTGATTCTATTGTTGATGGTATTGTTTGATAAGTTACGTAAAGAGCCTGCACCACTTGCACCTGTTGGACATTGGGACAGTACTTTAAATACCTATACAGCACCATCAGATGGTTCTCAACCAGTACCACCAGTGAATCCATCGGATGATCCACGTAATCCTGAACGTCGTGTTCCATTTGGCAAAGCATTACATACCTCAACGACAGAAACCGTTGGGCATATTGGTGCATTAGTTATTTTGATGGCGCTTTCGGTCAGTGTCGGTGGTTTCCTCGAACATATTGAGGTCATGGAAGCTTTCCCGCGTGACATCAGTAGTATGTTTGTAGTGATTTCCTTAGTTGTGGTGTTTATGGTCTTGGTCGGTATGATCATGGATCCATTCGGGGCGGTTATCCTTATCTCCGCAACTGTTGCACCTGTGGCTTATCAGTATGGGATTGATCCTGTCCACTTCTGGATGATTGCATTGGTTGGCTTTGAGCTGGGCTATGTCACGCCACCTGTTGCTTTGAACCATTTATTGGCACGACAAGCGATTGGTGATGATGAGGTGAGGGCTGCGGATGCAGAAGTGAAGCATAAATCATTCTACTATCGTTATGAGCGTTGGATCTTACCGTTATTGGTGATGGTTCCTGCAATCTTAATTGTTGCGTACGTACCGTATTACTTTAAGTTGTTCGGTTGGTATCAATAAGTAACTCATTAAAAAAGCACCTTCGGGTGCTTTTTTATGCACTGAAAAATTGTGTGTATTGATTGAATTGAACATTTATTTGGGCGTAAGGGGGATTCACTGGAACAAAAACTGATTAGCCAACAGTTATGGTTTTTTAATTACTTTTGTTTTTGTATAAATGGGCTACATAACAAAATCGCCACTAGAATAAAAGCAAACCCAATCAAACTATATATATCGGGGATTTCTTGCCAAAGAAAAAATCCCCAAATGCCAGCAAAAATGATCGCCATATAATTCACTGGTGCAATCTGACCAGCAGGCGCAAGACGATAAGCGTGTGACATAAAGATTTGGCTAGTATTGGCAAGGATACCTGCACTGATTAGGAAAAATAACTCTTTGAGGTGATATGGACGCCAAACCCAAAACATCGGAATCACCGAGAGGAATGAACCAATCAAGCAGAAATAAAAAACAATTCGTTCAGGTGGTTCTGTCCGAGTAAGTGCTCGTACCGTGACAAAGGCCAGTGCGGCAAAGAGACTTGATCCCATCCCAATCATTGCAATCCAGTTCAGCAAGCCTTGATCAGGTTTGGCAACAAAAATAACCCCAATCAATCCTAAAGCTGCGGCACAAAGCATCGCTGCTGTGATTCGTTCTTTTAAAAATAACCATGCGATGAGTGGAATGAAAATGGGTGATGAATAGGTAAATACCATGGCATTGGAGAGTTTTAGATGTGCAATGGCATAGAAAAACCCATACATTGCTGCAAGCCCGGTCAAGCTGCGCCATGTATGCATCCATAGTTTTTCTGTTTTTACAAAACCAAAGCCTTGTTTAAAGATAAAGGGGATAAACAGAATGAGTCCAACGATGTTTCTGAAAAAGACGATTGTATAGTTATCAACGGTATGGGATGCATAGCGAATACAGATCCCCATCACAGAAAATAAAAGTGCAGAGAGCATGAGACATGCAATGGCAATGGGTACTGGATAGCGCTGACCGATACTGGACATAAAATAACAATGCTAGAAGGTGATTTACATTCTAGCAAAATGGGGATCGCGAAAACGCTTTTAAGATGATTGAGCTTGCTGAATTTGAGCCTCTAATAATTTAATTTGTTCCTCTTTCAGCCTGAGTAGAGCATCGACATCTTCATGTTGCTGTTTTAAATCTTTTTGCTGATCTTTTAATTGATGGTGAATATCATCTAATTTAGCGATTTCTTCTTTGGCTAAGCTGTCATTGGCCGGTAAAGGTTGCTTTATTAATGATTCTTGCACTAATTGGATGGGAGCAGGTACTTCACTCTCATCTATCGTCGAGATCTCTGGTGTTACAGTGTTCGCCTCTTCTGCTTCTTGAGAAATTATTTCCTCAGCTATAGGTTGGTCTGAGTACGTACTCGGCTGTAGATTCTTCTGTGTCAAAAACCATTGTATTGCAAAAAACAAAACCACAATAATGCTAATGCCAGCAATGATCATCCACAATAACTTGGCGTTTTTGGTTTGGCTTGGTGACGTCATTTTTTTTAACCTTCTAGTCAAAATGACGAGGTTTGAACTGTATCACCCCAATTTCATCTGGCTCTGCGATTTCAGGTTCATCCACTTGAGTTGGCCGTTTTTCGCTATAAGCACATTCGATACATTCAATCCACTCGTCATCCACAGTAGTGATCTTAACCACACGATCTAACGCGCCACATTTGGGGCATTTTGCACCCGCGATGAACTGTCTTTTCATGTCAGTTAATACCACCCTGTGAACAATAATGACGTAGTTTAAGCGGTTTTATCAGCGTTCGTCCAACCTTGATGACGCAATAATGCATCTATTTTCGGTTCTCTTTTTCGGAAATTGCGAAACGCATCAAGTGCAGTCTCTTTTCCGCCAACTGCTAGGATAAACTGCCGAAACTCTTTTCCTGTCTCGGTATTAAAAATACCTTCATTTTCGAAGCGATCAAAGGCATCACTCGCTAAAACTTCAGCCCATTTATACGAGTAATAACCCGCAGCATAGCCGCCTGCAAAAATATGGCTGAAACTGTGTTGGAAACGGTTATAAGCAACAGTGGGAACAACGGCAAATTTACTGCGAATATCATCTAAGGTATTCTGAATCTGCTGGCTGTTTAATGCAGGTGCTTGACGGTGAATGGTGAGGTCAAACAAGGCAAACTCAATTTGACGCAAGGTTTGCATTCCTGACTGGAAAAACCGTGCATTCAGTAATGCAGCTAACAATTCTTGCGGCAAGGTTTGCTTGGTTTCAGTATGCTCACTGAGAACATCTAAGCTTTCGTTATCCCACGCCCAGAATTCCATAAACTGGCTTGGTAACTCCACAGCATCCCAAGCCACGCCGTGTGTACCTGCAACTGAGATATTATCCACTTCTGTGAGCATGTGATGTAAGCCATGACCAAACTCATGGAATAAGGTAATCACTTCATCATGCGTGAGCAAGGCAGGCTGATCACCAATTGGTGGAGTAAAGTTACATACCATATAGCAGACTGGTTTTTGTAATCCTGTTGCGGTTTGCACACGGGAACGGAAACCACTCATCCATGCGCCACCACGTTTACCGTTGCGGGCATATAAGTCAAAGTAGAAACCACCAATCACTTGACCTTGATCTTCAATTTCAAAATAACGCACATCATTTTGCCAAACAGGTGCTTGGCGTTCGATGATTTGGATGTCATACAGGCGTTGCACGATCTGAAATAAACCTTGAACAACTTTTGATGCAGGGAAATACGGTTTGAGTGCTTCTTGAGATAAATTAAATTGTTGTTGTTTCAGCTTTTCAGAATAATAGGTTGCATCCCACGGTTTTAATTCTTCGATACCATCTTGTTGTGCAATAGCCTTGAGTTCTGCAATTTCAGCCAATGCAGGCGCACGTGCATGTTCAGCCAAATCGACTAAGAATTTATCGACTGTCTCAACATCAGGTGCCATTTTACTGGCAAGAGAATATTCAGCAAAATTATTAAAACCTAATAATTGTGCCATTTCCTGACGCAGGCTGAGGATTTCCTCCATGACAGGCGTGTTGTCAAACTCAGTTTTATCAGACTGCTCAGATGCACGTGTCACATAGGCCTTATACAATTCTTCTCTTAATGCTCGATCATCGGCATAGGTCATAATCGCGAAATAAGCAGGGAAATCGAGTGTTGCAACCGCTTGGTCAAGCTCACGTTGTTGCCCGTATTGCTTTAATAATTCAACACTACTTTGTGGCAGACCTTTGAGTTGTGCTTCATTTAAAGGTTTAAAGTAAGCTTGAGTTGCATCAAGGACATGATTGGAAAAGTCTGATGAAAGCTGAGATAGACGTGCTGAGATGTCGGCATAGCGTTTTTTTGCTTCGCCTTCGAGTGCCACACCTGAAAGTTTAAAGTCACGTAGCGCCAGTTTAATGGCACTTTGTTGTGCTTCGCCGAGGGTTTGGAACGCAACGCTATCATGAACCTGTTGGTAAGTTTGATAGAGCGCCGCGTGCTGTCCAAGTTGTGTGTAGTATTCGCTTAAACTCGGTAATAGCGATTGATATACCTCACGGGTTTCAGGGTTATTCATGACGGCATTGAGATGCGATAAAATGCCCCATGCTTCACTCATGTTATTTTCAAGCTGGTCAACTTCGGTCAATGTTGCCAATTGAGTTTTGGTATCTTGAGGGGCTTCACTTAGGCGATTTAAGAAGTTCTGACCATTTTGAATGCTTTGTTCAATCTGTTGTTTTAAGTCGGCAAGTTGAATTTGATCAAATTGAGGAACTGGAAGCGTTGCTTGCTGTAGTGTCATTCTATTTTTGCCATATCATCTTTAAACATAGTTATAGATGTAGGGGTGATGACATCAGAAATCAAGTTGAAGGTATGATTTATTAGGTTAACTTCTGGTTTTGGCTGAGAAAGGAGGTTCAATCGCCAAACAAATTCACGTCTGGTGATCTCTTACTATTTTATGATGCGATATTTTATATGTGTTACCAAATTCGTGCCTCGTTGCTCCAGTATTTCAAAATTTATTGGTGGTACATCCTCGAACAAGCGTTTGCCTTGACCTACCACGACCGGAACGATCTGTAGCCATAACTCATCAATAATACCTGCTTTCAAATATTGATTGACGGTATCTGCACCACCTGCAATTGCAACATCTTTTTCACCAGCGACTGCTTTTGCTTTTTCCAGAGCACTTTGTATTCCATCAGTCACAAAATGAAAGGTCGTACCACCTTGCAAAGCTAGATTCTCCCGAGCAGTGTGGGTAAGAACAAATACAGGAGCATGATATGGGGGTTCTTCGCCCCACCAACCTTCCCATGTATTATATTCTGCCCCACTTGGGCCGAACATATTACGTCCCATAATAAAAGCGCCAGCAGAGGTTAAACTGGCAATTTCATGCTTATGCTGATCAGCTTGCTCAAACAACCATTTACACAAACTTTGATGAATATTAGGTAACTCACCGAAAGGCTTATCTTCAGTCATATTCAGGCCAGCAACGAAACCATCAACGGATATACATATACCGCATATTACTTTTCCCATACTGGCCTTCCTATTCATGATTTAAGCGTCTTGCTTTACCTTCGCATTGGACTTTTTCTTTTTCGGTTTTGCTTTCTTCTTCACCTTTTCTTTGCTTTCAGGCTTAGAAGCGCTCTTTTTGCTTGGTTTCTTTGCGTAAGGACTAGCTTTGTCCTTATTCTTCTTTTTAGCAACGGGCTTTTCACCATCTTCACTGAGTTGAGCGATGATAGGTGCTTTGCTAAATACTTCTTCAGTGGTTAGGGTTTTACTTGAAGCAGTACGTGGCGCTTTTTGACGAATCACACGACCCAAATGTGTCAATTGCTGAATCAGTTGGAAGTCGATTTTACGTTCTTCCAAGTTCACGCCAGCGACTTTGATCTTGACTTCATCACCTAAACTAAAGGCTTGACCACGGTTTTGTCCGACCAGACTTTGGCTGGCTTGATCATAGAGGAAATAATCCTCACCGAGTTGGCTGACATGGATCATTCCATCCACATATAAGTCTTTAAGGGTGACAAATAAACCAAACTCAGTCACAGCACTAATCAGGCCAACAAACTCATCGCCTAAATGCTGTTGCATATAGTGGCATTTCAACCATGTGGTCACACTACGCGAAGCTTCATCTGCGCGACGTTCGGTTTGAGAGAAATGCTCACCTGCATCATCCAAGGCTGCACCAGAAAGCGTGTGAGGCTTTTGTTGCAAATGCGTTTTAATGGCACGATGAAGTAATAAATCGGGGTAACGACGAATTGGTGAGGTGAAATGCGTATACGCTTCATATGCCAAACCGTAGTGACCAGAGTTTTTTGCGCCGTAATAGGCTTGCATCATCGAGCGCAATAACACCGCATGAATACTTGGTGCATCGAGTCGATCCTTGGTCGCTTCGATTACGCGTTGATAATCTGCTTGGGTCGGTTGTTCTGGGAATGGTAGACCGAGTAATTTCACAAAATCACGTACTTTTTGAATACGTGAAAATTCTGGCGCTTCATGCACACGATAGAGCATCGGAATATCATGTTCTAAAGCGTATTCTGCCGCCGCGACATTGGCGAGCAACATACATTCTTCAATCAGTTTATGAGCAACGTTGCGCGTACGCGGCAAGATTTCTTTGATACCACCCAACTCATCAAAAGTCATATAGGTTTCAATGGTTTCAAACTCCATTGCATGACGTTCTGCACGTAACCCTTTTAGGGTTTGATAAAGTTGGAACAGGGTGTTGAGTGATTTATGAATGCTTTTATCTTGTGGAATCGCATCTGTTGTACCATCAAAATATTCACTGACTTGGGTATAAGTCAAACGTGCTTTGGAGTGCATTACCGCAGGGTAGAATTCATAACCCGTTACTTTCCCTGCGCGAGACAGTTTTAAATCACAGACCATACATAGACGGTCAAGGTGCGGATTTAAAGAACACAAGCCATTCGACAATGCTTCAGGCAACATAGGCAAAACAAAGTGTGGGAAATAAACCGAAGTTCCTCGATCTTCTGCTTCTTCATTCAAAGCCGAATCTAAACGGACATAATGACTGACATCGGCAATGGCTACCACCACACGATAACCCCCACCAGGGCGTTTCTCCGCATACACGGCATCGTCAAAGTCACGCGCATCTTCACCATCAATGGTGACGAGTGGTAGATCGCGTAGATCTACACGTCCTTTATGGTCTTGTGCAGACGGTTCTTTGAAACTTTCAGCTTCTTTGATGACCGCATCTGGAAACTCGTAAGGCAATCCAAACTCTAAAATCGTTTGAGGAATAATAATTTCGGTATCAGCTTTGTCTGCCATGGATTGAATCACATGACCCGTTGCTAGCTCTTCACGCGTTGGATAGTCATCAATTGCAACACGCAACATATCACCAACTTTTGCATTGGCATGTTCAATCAGTTCTTTTTCTAAGGTGATTGGTTGGTGCTGATTGGGATTACTGGGTTGAATAAAATATTCACCATCATGTTCAATGACTTTACCAATAATCTGTTTAACGCGGTGTTGAACTACTTCGCTAATAAAACCCCAAGCTTTGCCTTTACGATCGACGGAGGTCTGACGAACCTTGACGCGATCGCCATTAAAGACCAATCGTAATTCACGTTCAGCCAAGAGGATGTCGTTTTGCCCTGCGATATTGGCAGTACCTAGACCTTTACTATTGATATATACCGTTGCCTCATGGCTCGGGAGGTCTGTTGCTGGCTGAAATTTATAGCCATCCTTCATTAACTGACCATCACGCACCATCGCACTTAAACGATGGTTTAATGCATCAATACTTTTTTGATCTTGAAGATTAAAGCATTCGACGAGTTCAGCGTGTGATTGAGCAGTTTGTAATTGTTCTAATGTGGTTAAAATAAGAGTTCGGCTCGGAATCGGGTTGTCATAACGTTCAGCTTCTGCTTTTGCTTCGGGATCGCCCCAGTTTTTAATCATATCGTTTCATTTCACATCTGGCAGATCGCTTTAGCATAAGTCATTCAAACTTCGACTGCACGCCAAAGATTGCAAGTTTCTGTTTACGCCACGGATCTGTATAAAAGAGAAGTCTATATTAACAAGCGTTGAAGCAAAAAATGCTGAAAAAACACCAAAATCGTTTAAAAAATATTTGATTGATATAAAAAAACAGAAAAAAACAGGATCTTCCCTTGTGTAAAGGAGTTTTAGTTTGTATTATTGCGCTCGTGTTACGGTGAGATGGGTGAGTGGCTGAAACCACATCCCTGCTAAGGATGCGTACGGGTAACTGTACCGAGGGTTCGAATCCCTCTCTCACCGCCATTTTTTACTTAATGCGCTCATAGCTCAGCTGGATAGAGCACTTGGCTACGAACTAAGGGGTCGGGAGTTCGAATCTCTCTGAGCGCACCAAGTAAATATTGCACAAGTAACACATGCCACATTGGCACATAAGTAATGCGCTCATAGCTCAGCTGGATAGAGCACTTGGCTACGAACTAAGGGGTCGGGAGTTCGAATCTCTCTGAGCGCACCAACTTAATGAAAAACACCGCTTAATTGCGGTTTTTTTGTGCCTGAATTTTCTGAGTAAATACTTTTGAACTAAACGGTGATCAACAATAGTTGCCGTCTAATTTTTAAAAGACGATTTGTTTCATTTCTTTTGCAGCACTTTTTCAAAGAAAAGATATAAATAGCCTACAGTTCCCAATACGCCAACCATACGCACCACATGAAATGCAGTCACCAAAGGCACACCTAGTTGTAATACATTTGCAGTAATAGTCATTTCAGCGACACCACCGGGTGCGAGACCTAAGCCAAGTGTCGGGAGGGGAATATCTGTCCATCGCATTAGGATGTATGCAACTAAGCCTGTGAGTACCAATGCGCCAAGATTACAGAGCGCGACAATACTTAGATAGTGTGGTGCGGTTTTAAAAAATCCAGCTTTGAATTTATTGCCAAGTGACCAGCCGAGTAAAACTTGTCCCAAGTGTACAATGGGATCTGGTATGGCTGAGAGATGAATATTTTGTGCGGTAAAAAAAATAGCAATCAGTAATGCGCCAAAGGTCCAAGGGTTGGGGAGTTTGTAGTGCTGGAAAATACGACTGGCGAGATAAGATAAGATTACCAAAAGGACCAAACCAAACCAATTTATTTCCATATTACGGTCGATGTGATGGTCATCAAAGCCATGCCATCCCATAAACTGATAGGCGAACGGAACAATCACCACCACCATCAGTACGCGTAACGTATGTGCTGATGCAACTTTGTCTACTTGGGCTTGGTGGTGTTCTGCTAAATGTGACATTTCATTTGCCCCGCCAATCGCGGAAGCAAACCAAGCTGTTTTAAAATCGACTTTGCCCCAACGTTGTAAGATGACAGCACCAATCCCACCTAACATTAACGCGAACAGTAGACCTATCAATAATGCGAGCCAATTTTTTGCAATCAGATGCAGCATTTCTGGCGTGAAATACAAACCTAAAGTCAGTCCGATAATCGATAAACCGATACTGCGTGCAGCACTGTGGCACTCAATTGGGGCATGATTGATTTTCAGTAAAGCGGTAATAAACAGTGATCCCAATAGCCAAGGGATGGGCAAGTGCAACCACTGTGCAAGGTGAGCACCAAGAAAGGCGATGGCTAGACTCAAAGCATACTTTAGATATTGCATTGAATGAGATCACATAAACTAGAACAATGCGTAATCGCAGAGTAGACCAATCGTAATGAGGTAATCACGAGACTTCTTTCATTACTAGTTAAACCCTCTTTGTTCTTCCTCTATCGGGAGAAACAAAAAAGGGTTTGTAAAAAAAGTCTACGATTGATCAGTAATATTAAATTGCTTTATGGCGATTGCGTAACCAACGAATTAACGGCAACACAATCATGATACCCGCCAACATCCATAAGGTCTTGGTAATATAGCCATCAAATAGGATGGATAGTTCACCTTGCGAAATGGAGAGTGCGCGGCGCAAGCTAGATTCCATGAGTTCACCTAACACGAACCCGAGAATGAGTGCTGATAAAGGGAAATTAAGTTTACGTAAAATATAACCAAAAATACCTAAAATCACCATGAACACAAGGTCGAAGACTGTGCTATGGATGGCATACACCCCCACGAAGCTGACTGCTGCGATGGCTGGAAGCAAAATAAAGTTTGGCACACTCAGTAGCTTGGCAAAGAAGCGAACCAATGAGATGTTCATAATGAGTAGTAATACACTGACCACAAACAATGAGGCAATCAGTCCCCAAACAATCGTTGGTTGTTCGGTGAATAACTGTGGACCGGGCGTAATGTTATAAAGCGTCAAAGCGCCTAACATGACTGCTGTTGTGCCTGAACCGGGCACACCTAGGGTGAGCATCGGAATAAATGAACCACATGCTGAAGCGTTATTGGCAGCTTCTGGTGCTGCAATACCACGCAAATCACCTTCACCAAATTTGCCATCTTTTCCTGCGAGTTTACGTTCGCTGGTATAAGACATTGCACTGGCGATGGTTGCACCCGCACCGGGTAAAATACCAACAATAAAGCCAAGCAAAGAACTGCGAATCGTTGTGCCTAAGGTGAACGTAAACTCTTTGAGGTTGAATAAACTGCGCTTGCCTTGTCCTAAAGCTTTTTGTCCAACTGTTGTTTTTTCCAGCATAATTAGAATTTCGCTGATACTGAAAAAACCAATCACAATTGTTGTAAATTGTACGCCGTCGCTTAAATTGACTGAACCAAAGGTAAAACGATACACACCAGTGACAGCATCAACACCTACGGTCGCAAACAATAAACCGATCAATGCTGCAATGGCTGTTTTAATGGGTTGGTCGCCCACTAAGCCACTTAAACACGTGAGTGCGAATACCATTAAAACGAAATATTCAGCAGGCCCGAAGACAATTGCCCATTTTGCTAAAAGTGGTGCAAATAACACGATTCCCGTGATTGCGATCAAGCTGCCAATAAATGAGCTCATAGCTGAAAGTGATAGCGCAATCCCTGCCTTACCTTGTTTAGCGAGTGGATATCCATCCATCGTCGACATAATGGCGGCGGCATCACCAGGCACATTGATTAGAATCGCGGAAATACGACCTCCGTATTCACAGCCCAGATAGACCGCTGCTAATAGGATTAGCGCACTTTCAGGTGGGAGGCCCAATGCATAAGCAAACGGGAGCAGTAATGCGACACCATTGATTGGGCCGAGTCCGGGTAATAGTCCAACAATTGTTCCAATAAATGCACCGATGAGCGCGATCATTAGGTTTTGAGGTGTTAATGCGACTTGAAAGCCGTACATTAAATATTCATAAACTTCCATTTATTCTTCCTTGATTAACTAAAAAATCCCAATGGCAGTGGTACATCTAATACGTAGTCAAATAACCCGTATAAAAGACAACCAAAGACAATGCCTGAGATTAGTGATGCTTTGATGCTTCCTCCAAAAAGGGTGCCGACAAGGAAAAACATGATGGCGGTCGCAATAGGGAAACCTAAAAATTCAAAAGTTACCGCGTAAATCAGCATAAACAGCATCAATAAGCCGATTCTTTTTAGAATTGAAGGTGTGTAGCCTAAATCAATGAATTCAGCTAATTTTTGAGGTCTAAATGTTAGATAAAAACAACTTACAATCAGTAGTAATAGGAGCAGTACGGGATAGGGGCGTGGCCCTAAAGGGTCATACGCAAAAGGGGCGACATAGCCCCAAGCTAAATAAAGAAGACCTAAACTGACGAGTCCCAAAGTCCCTGAAAAAATCCTTTCTGCGGACATAAATAATTCCTTTTCTGTACCAAAATTCAGGAGCATTTCAATACTGAGTTTTTTCGCTATAGCAAAATGTGAGGATTGAAATGCTCTAATCGCCTTAAGGGTTATTTTGTAACGAGATCGAACTCTTTTGATAAATCTCTGAGTTGATTAGTTTGCTGCATGACAAATTTATCTAACTCTTCTCCAGTCATAGAAAGCGGGAGTAAATCGAATTGTTCTCGAGATTTTTCAAACTTCGGATCAAGCATCATTTTTTCAAATGATGTTTTCCACCATTGATAGGCTTCGTCACTAACTTTTGGGCCAACATAGTAACCACGAACCACAGGCCATTGGATGTCGAAACCTTGTTCTTTTGCTGTTGGTATATCAGCTAAAGCATTTGGTAGGCGCTCAGGTGCAAATACCGCGAGTGCACGTAACTTACCTGATTTGACATGAGGAATAACTTCGGCAACACCTGCGCTAACCACTTGGATGTGGTTGCCTAAAACAGATGTGACGGCTTCACCACCGCCTTCTAACGCAATATAGGTCATTTCTTTTGGATTCACACCAGCAGCTTTAGCGAGCATCGCGGTTTGCATCCAATCTTGACCACCGACACTACCACCTGCACCGAAGCTCACGGATTTTGGATTTTTCTTAAGGGCGGCAACTAAATCGTTTAGGTTTTTATAAGGAGATTCTGCATTGACTGCAACCACGCCATAGTCTGTGCCTACAATGGCTAACCAACGAACATCTTTTTCAGTATATTGACCGAATTTTCCTTGTGAGAGATTCAGTAGCGAACCTGTGGAAAAAGCCACAATGGCATTGTCATTAGCAGGGTCGTTGGCGACGATTTTATTGTATGCAACTGCACCTACACCACCCGGCATGTAGGTGACACGCATTGGGGATTTTAGTATTTCGGTTTCTTTAAACGCATTTTGTGCCAATTTACAGGTCAGGTCAAAACCACCTCCTGGTTTTGCTGGTGCAATACATTCTGGGCGTTTAGGTTCGCCGACTTCGCCTTGTTTTTTGTTGCATGCCGTTAGACCTAATCCTAAGGTCAGTAAAGTACCAGTTAATAGAATGCCTTTTAACATTTTAAGTGTTTCTCCATAAACGGTTATATTTATATGCAAACTTTGGGTGTGCATATTTTTATATAGGCTTCGTTGCCTAGATTTTTAAAAGACGGGGGAGAGGTATTTTAAACCTTGCGACACTCTCTACCACTTTTGCATAGCTTTAATTTGAATTGTGGAATCCGTTGTTTATCATAAAAAATAAACAGAAAAAGAATATCATTATCTTATCTATGGTTATGATTCATTTTTAAAATACATGTAAAGTGGTTATTTATTTTAGAAATACCATGTGCTGCTAAATTATTATAGAGGGATATAAGTTGATGATTTTCTTTTTAAATATAAGGGGGAATGTTTTTTGAAAAATGGGTGGTTGGTGATTGATATTTGAGCGATGCGTGATATGGATTTGTGATAATTGGTTGAGGGTTATGAATAAGCGAAGATTAAATCCTGCTTTATTATTAAACTTTTGTATTTGATTTATTGAAAATTATTGATGGGTTTAAATAATGAATAGGTATTAAAAAAGCCAAAACTGATAAAATTTTGGCTTTTTATTCGTGGTGGGGCTTAGAACTTAAACTCTAAGCCAGTACCAACAACAGGTTGTTTATCTTTTGCATCTGCTTGTTTGAAAGTTGCATAGGCTGTATAGCCATAGGCTTTTACTTGTTTGTTAAATGAATAATCTACGCCTGCCATAATTTGCTTAGCATCATAGTCTGCATCATCATTTTTAAAGCTGGTCGAATTTTGACTGTATTGTGCTTTTAGATTCCATTTCTCAAGGTTTGGGAGTCGATATTCTGCACCGACCAGCCAACCTATGGAATCATCAATATTGTTTGCGCCGACAGTATTGCCTTTTGCTTCTTCAACCTCAGATTTTTGGATTAATGCTTTTAAAGCGAGTCCATCGATTGGTTTGATACGCCCTGTCAGACGTAAAGTGTTAGCTGCTGCAAAGACTTTATCTATGTCGGTATGTGTATCTGTTGCATTGAGAAACCCGCGTCCTAAAAAGTTGCTTGGAATCGCTTTGTCGTAGGCAATCGCTGCCAAGAAGATTGGATCTGCATAGGTGATTGATGTTGACCATGCATCACCTAAGCCCCCACCATCAACAGTTACGCCACCTTGATTGCTTTTGATCCCTTGTGCTTCACCTGTTGCAAGTAAAGCATTGAATTCAATATTGGCTTCTTTACCAGCTGCAAATTTGGGTGATTCATATACCACAGTATTATTGATGCGGTTTTCACCTGGCATGATACTTGTAATGTCGGCTGTGTTGCGGACGTAGTTATTGAAGCTATCAACAGCGCTGGATAATTTTTTTAATGGTGAGTTGTTCTTACCGACTTTGAGTGTTCCGTATTTGTCATCCTTTAAGCCAACATAGCGATCACGTTGCGACCAATCGGTTCCATCACCGTCGGCGTTAAATGACCACTCAATCAAGTAAACAGCGCTGAGGCGTTCGGTTAATTTCTCTTCACCTTTAAGTCCGAGGAATGAACTATTGCTGTTTACTTTCCATACATCTCGATCAGATTTGGTTGCATTGTTTTCAGGTAGGTAGTCGAGACTGGCATCGATTTCGCCATAGATTTTTGGAGCAGCGATTGCTGAGCAGGTGGTGATGCTTAATATACTGGCAATTAAAAAATTAATTTTCATTTATGTCATCCTAACAATTTAAAATTATGAATAAGCAACCGTCATCTCATTTAAACAAATGAAATATAAAATAGACCATGCTGTTTAGACGAAAATATTTCTAAAGAAATCAATAAATTTAAATCCGTGTGGCATAAGTCTTGAGCTGTGTTTTCATAATTAAATACTTACACTCAAAGATTAAGTGTAGGCATCTAAGCAATCCTTCGCTAAAGAATAGATTTAATGCACGAGGCATGGCCTGTGAACTTATTCAGTGTGGATTTTATTGTATTTAAAGTGAGGTCGGCATTTAATTTTTTGATAAGGGTGGTGGTGATATTTAGTTTTATGATGAAGATGTGATTTGTACTTTTATTTTGATTTCTCATTAATGTATTTTTTGATATAAATATATTAGACCTTAGTCTAGTATAAACGCTGGGATTTATCTTAAATAAGGTGCATTTATTATTAAGCATAAATTTTATTTATGACTTTTTATTTGAACTCATTATTTAGATTTTTTGTGTTTCTCCCATCTGGGGGTGAAAAAAATCTAATATAAAAAAACCGCTGAAATATCAGCGGTTTTTTTATATTTAAACAGGATTAGAAAAGGTTGGTACTTTCAAATAGTTGTTCAGTGAGATTGATGTTTGAAACTGAAAGATGGTCAGTAAGGTTTGTACCTGAGCTGCTAAGAGAGAAACCTTGAGAAGACGTTGTTGCACCTAGAACAGAATCTAAGATGCTATCTACACCATTACTGCTGCTACAACCACAGTCACCGACATTAACTGAAAGTAATCCAGTTAGGTTTCCAACGATATCGCCACTGAGGATACCAGTGATTGAACCCAGAGGACCACCATCACCGCCAATACCACCGATGATGCCACCACCAAGCAGATCTTCACCGACAACATGTTGGATAATATCCGCAGCAGTTGAACCATTATTGATGAGTGTACCGATCACGCCAGTCGCATTAGCCATCGCGCCACCAAAATCAGCGCCAGCTAAATCAGAGATTGCTTCAAGTGTACCGTTGACGGTATCGCGAGAAGTTTCAAAAGTAAGCGTGCCA
>NZ_KB849206.1:76686-77656 GCF_000367985.1 Acinetobacter sp. CIP-A165 | reverse complement strand
GGACCTAGTGGACCACCATCACCGCCACCTGTAATACCACCGATGATTCCAGTGATTGCACCTAAAGGACCGCCATCACCGCCCCCAGTAATACCGCCGATGATACCTGTGATTGGACCTAGTGGACCGCCATCACCGCCACCAATACCGCCTATGATGCCAGTGATTGCACCTAACGGACCGCCATCACCACCGCCAATACCACCGATGATGCCACCACCAAGCAGATCTTCACCGACGACATGTTGGATAATATCAGCAGCAGTTGAACCATTATTGATGAGTGTACCGATCACGCCAGTAGCATTACCCATCGCGCCACCAAAATCAGCGCCAGCTAAATCAGAGATTGCTTCAAGTGTACCGTTGACGGTATCGCGAGAAGTTTCAAAAGTGAGCGTGCCAAGATTTGCGAGGTCACCGACAGGATGTTCTGCTTGAGGGAATACGCCGATGATTGTGTCAGCGACAGTATTAATACCTGTATTGATGATTTCAGTTTTGAGGCTTTCAACGCCTTGAAGAATATCAATACCCGTTTGGATGACACCTGTTACAGGGTTATTGCCAAGATCACCACCAGCAATGCCACCAATAATACCCGTTAAGATATCGAGCGGGCTGCCACCGTCACCACCAGTAATACCACCGATAATGCCTGTGATAGGACCTAAAGGACCACCATCACCGCCGCCAATACCCCCGATGACACCTGTGATCATGCGAGGTCACCGACAGGATGTTCTGCTTGAGGGAATACACCAATGATTGTGTCAGCGACAGTATTAATGCCTGTATTGATGATTTCAGTTTTGAGGCTTTCAACACCTTGAAGAATATCAATACCGGTTTGGATGACACCTGTTACAGGGTTATTGCCAAGATCACCACCTGTAATACCACCGATAATGCCAGTGATTGGACCTAGTGGACCACCATCACCGCCACCTGTAATACCACCGATGATTCC
>NZ_KB849206.1:72108-72676 GCF_000367985.1 Acinetobacter sp. CIP-A165 | reverse complement strand
TACCTGTGATTGGACCTAGTGGACCACCATCACCACCGCCTGTAATACCACCGATAATACCTGTGATTGCACCTAATGGGCCACCATCACCGCCAATGCCACCTGTGATGCCATCAATAATTCCACCACCAAGCAGATCTTCACCGATGACGTGTTGGATAATATCTGCAGCAGTTGAACCATTGTTGATCAGTGTGCCAATGACACCTGTTGCATTATCCAGTGCACCAGCAAAATTAGCACCTGCTAAATCAGAGATAGCTTCAAGTGTACCGTTGACGGTATCGTGAGAAGTTTCAAAAGTGAGCGTGCCAAGATTTGCGAGATCACCGACAGGATGTTCTGCTTGAGGGAATACACCGATGATTGTGCCAGCAACAGTGTCGATACCTGTATTGATGATTTCAGTTTTTAGGCTTTCAACACCTTGAAGTACATCGATACCTGTTTTGATGACACCCGTTACAGGGTTGTTGCCAAGATCACCACCTGTAATACCACCGATAATGCCAGTGATTGGACCTAGTGGACCACCATCACCGCCACCTGTAATACCACCGATGATTCC
>NZ_KB849206.1:0-67523 GCF_000367985.1 Acinetobacter sp. CIP-A165 | reverse complement strand
CCTGTGATCAGATCAAGAGGGCTGCCGTCACCACCAGTAATACCGCCGATGATGCCAGTGATTGGACCAAGAGGACCGCCATCACCGCCGCCAATGCCACCGATGACACCTGTGATTAGATCAAGAGGGCTGCCGTCACCACCAGTAATACCACCGATGATGCCAGTGATTGGACCAAGAGGACCACCATCACCGCCGCCAATACCACCGATGATGCCTGTGATTAGATCAAGAGGGCTGTCGTCACCGCCCGTAATACCGCCGATGATGCCAGTGATTGGACCAAGAGGACCGCCATCACCGCCGCCAATGCCACCGATGACACCTGTGATTAGATCAAGAGGGCCGCCGTCACCGCCACCGATGATTCCAGTGATGCCGCCGACTACATTGCTGATTGGGTTTAGTAAACCACCACCTGCATTAGGATCACCGATAATACCACCAGCTATGCCAGTAATTGTGCCAACAATACCAGTACCACCATTACCATCACCTGCAATAATACCAACGACATTGGTGACAGGGCTGAGCACGTCGCCTTCACTGAGGCTATTGAGATCTAATACGGAGATTGCGTTACCCGAGAAGTTAATCGGAATCGTGATAGGTGCAACGACGCTCGCGTCATCACCGTTACCATTACCGATACCGTAGTTATGTTCACCGTTACCTGCACCAATACCATTGAGCAGACCACCTAATAGACCTGCACCTGTGCCGAAGCCATTGCCAGCACCATTGCTGTTGTTGGTTGAATCGTTATCTTCGACGTGGTTGTTGGTTGTGGTTGATGAGTTATTGGTTGAGTTCGATGTGGCAGTGCCAAAAACAGATATTGCATTACCTGAGAAGTTAATTGGAACTGCAACTGGCATGACAATACTGGCATCGTCGCCATTCCCATTGCCAATACCGTAGTTATGCTCACCATTGCCTGAACCAATACCATTGAGCAAGCCACCTAGACCTAGGAAACCGCCACCTGAGCCACCACCTGTTCCATTGCCGCCGCCATTACTGTTGTCGGTTGTGTCGTTGTCTTGAACGTAGTTGTTGGTTGTGGTCGATGAGTTATTGGTTGAGTTTGAGGTCGCATTGCCAAAGATGGAGAAGGCATTCCCGTTGGCACTAATTGGCACTGTTATTGGTGCGACAATGCTTGCATCATCAGCAATACCATTGCCGATACCGTAGTTATGCTCACCGTTGCCAGCAGCAATACCATTACCTATACCACCACCTGTACCGTTGCCTGATCCATCACCACCGCTATTGCTATTATTGGTAGTGTCGTTATCTTGGAAGTAGTTACTGGTTGTGGTTGATGAGTCATTGGTTGAATTGGAGGTGGCGTTGCCAAAGATCGAGAAGGCATTACCATTGGCACTGACTGGTGTCGTAATTGGCATAACCACAGCGGCATCATCGGCGATACCATTACCGATGCCATAATTATGTTCGCCATTACCTGCGCCGATACCATTTAATAGACCACCAATACCATTGCCAGATGTACCACCGCCACTGCCGCCACTGTTGCTATTGTCAATGCTGTCGTTGTCTTGGAAATAGTTACTGGTTGTGGTTGATGAGTCATTGACTGAGTTAGATGTTGCATCACCAAAGATCGAGAAGGCATTACCATTCGCACTGATCGGGGTGGTGATTGGTGCGACCACAGCAGCATCATTGCCAATACCATTACCGATACCATAGTTGTGGTCGCCATTACCTGCTGCGACACCATTGCCCCAACCACCTATACCATTACCTGCACTGCCATCACCAACGAGGCCAGTACCGCTATTGCTATTATTAGTGCTGTCATTGTCTTCAAAATGATTGATAGCCGTTGTGGATGAGTCATTGACAGAGTTAGAGGTCGAGTTTCCGAACACAGAGAAAGAGTTGCCGAGTGCATTGACAGGCGAGGTAATTGGCATAACCACAGCGGCATCATCGCCATTTCCATTGCCGATACCGTAGTTTTGTTCACCATTGCCTGAGCCTACACCATTGAGTAAGCCACCGATACCATTGCCTGAGGCACCGCCTACGCCAGTACCACTATTGCTATTGTCAATACTGTCGTTGTCTTCGATGTAATTGACTGTGGTGGTTGAGCCATTATTGACTGAGTTGTTGGTCGAGTCTCCAAAGACTGCAAAGGAGTTGCCTAAGCCATTGATTGGCATGGTGATCGGTGCAACGACACTGGCATCATCGCCATTTCCATTGCCGATACCATAGTTGTGTTCACCGTTACCTGCACTGACACCATTCAGTATGCCACCACCAATACCATTGCCCGCACCACCATCAACACCCGTACCACTATTGCTGTTGTCGGTGCTGTCGTTATCAAATACAAAATTAGAGGTGGTTGTAGAGGCATCATTGGTCGATGCGTTATGGGAGTTGCCAAAGAATGAGAAGTCGTTACCTAAACCATTTAATGGTGTGGTGATCGGCATTACGATACCAACATCATCGCCATTGCCGTTGCCGATACCGTAGTTTTGTTCGCCGTTGCCCGATGCCGGTCCATTGCCCCAGCCACCAATGCCGTTGCCCGCAGTACCTGTACCGCTATTACTATTGTTGATACTGTCATTGTCTTCAACAATATTGGTGGTGTTGGTTGATGCGTTATTGACTGAGGTGTTGGTGGGTTGGTCGGGATCTGAACTGCCAAACCATGAAGCATTGTTACCCATCACGTTGACTGGAGTGACGATTGGAGATGTCCAATCTGCATCAGTACCGTTGCCGTTACCAATACCATAGTTTTTGTCACCATTACCCGCACTTACACCATTCAATAGCCCACCGATACCATTGCCAGTTGCGCCATCAACGCCTGTACCGTTGTTACTGTTGTTGGTGCTGTCATTGTCTTGGACATGATTGAGTGTGTTTGTTGGCGCTGTATTGGTGGATGAAACACCGCCACCACCTGTACCGCCAAATGAGTTACCGAGGACATTAAATGGTGAAGTCACTGGAGCAGTGATGCCGACATCGTCGCCATTTCCGTTACCAATGCCGTAGTTTTGTTCGCCATTGCCTGATGCTGGACCATTGCCCCAGCCGCCGATGCCATTGCCAGTACTACCGTCTGCACCTGTACCGTTGTTGCTGTTATTGGTGGTGTCATTGTCTTGAACGATATTTGAGGTTGTGGTTGGTGCTGTATTGACAGAGTTGACTTCACCACCGCCAATCCCTGCAAATGAGTTGCCTAGCACTTGGAATGGTGTTGTCCATGGTGCAACCACGCTAGCATCATCACCGTTACCATTGCCGATACCATAGTTGTGTTCGCCATTTCCAGCAGAAACACCATTGAGTAATCCACCTGCATTGCCATTACCGGCAGCACCGACACCATTGTTACTGTTATTGGTGGTATCGTTGTCTTCAATCACATTTGAGGTTGTGGTTGGTGCAGTATTGACTGAATTTACGTCGCCACCACCGATGCCTGCGACTGAATTGCCGAGTGCCTGAAATGGTGCTGTGACTGGCATGGTGATATCGGCATCATCGCCGTTGCCATTACCGATGCCGTAGTTTTGTTCGCCGTTACCCGCACCAATACCATTTAACCAGCCGCCGCCATTACCATTACCCGCCGTGCCAGTCCCATTGTTATTGTTGTTGGTGGTGTCATTGTCTTGAATATGTGTGGATGAGGTGGTTGGTGCAGTATTGATAGAGTTGACGTCTCCGCCGCCAATGCCTGCAATTGAGTTGCCTACCGCTTGTACTGGGGTTGTCCAAGGCACAGTGACATTCACATCATCACCGTTACCATTGCCGATACCATAGTTATGTTCGCCATTACCCGCAGCAACGCCATTGAGCAGACCACCACCATTACCGTTACCCGCAGCACCAACACCACTATTACTGTTATTGATGGTGTCATTGTCTTCGATCACGGTCGTCGAGCTGGTCGGCGTGGTGTTGATAGAGTTGACATCTCCACCACCAATTGCAGCGAACGAGTTACCTAATGCTTCAAATGGCACGGTGACAGGCGTGGTGACATTAACGTCATCACCATTGCCATTTCCAATGCCATAGTTATGTTCACCATTGCCTGAACCAATACCATTTAAGAAACCACCGTTACTGCCATTGCCAGCAGCGATGCCTAAATTACTGTTGTCTGTGGTGTCGTTGTCCTGAACGTGGACTGACGATGAAGTGGTTGAAGTATTGACGGAAGTGACTGGCGAGGCTTCACCAAGCCAAGAATAAGAATTTCCGAGTGAATGAAAAGCCGTTGTGAATGGATAAGTGAAGTTGAGACCATCACCGTTACCCACACCAACACCGTAGTTCTGATCGCCATTACCCGCTGCAATTCCATTGAATATGCCATCATCAACTTGAGTACCACTGTTACTATTATTTGTGGTTGTACTCTCTTCGACATGAACTTGTTTTATTGTCGATACTGTATTGACAGAAGATGACGTTCCTTGGCTATTGCTACTCCCAAGAGATAGTATGCTTGTAATGGGTGATAAAATATTTTTAAATAACATGTCGATATACCTATAATTATTGGAGTTTTGTTTTATTTACCTTAATAATTATGTGACTCCTGTCTCATAACTTATGCAATAGTATTTATTGGTTATTATTATTGTGTCAATATTGCTTGATATATCACATTTGTATAAATCGTAAATATCATATAAATCAGCCATCTACTTTTTGATGATCAAATATTTATTAGAATTTCTACATATATCGTATAAGTTAAATCAGATTATTCATAAAAATTGCATAATTCATAGAACTGAAGTCGACTTCATTAATTTTAATACGATACTGAATTTTAATGAAAAAAACCTGATCTAGTGCTTAGCGCCAAAAGTATGCCCCGATGACAAAGATATGAATGACATACAAAGGCTTTACATAAATTCAACATAGAAAGACCAGTGTTATAAACAAGAAAACACTTTTTAAAACACAGCAGCTGCTGAATCTATAGCCAAACGATAGTTAAGTCGTGAAAAAGCACTTATCAATTGGGGAAAAATGCGTATAATGCCCAACATCAAATATGCGCTCATAGCTCAGCTGGATAGAGCACTTGGCTACGAACTAAGGGGTCGGGAGTTCGAATCTCTCTGAGCGCACCAATTTGATCAATAGAAAAAACCGCTTAATCGCGGTTTTTTTGTGCCTATTTTTTATGTGAATAAACCCTACATCTTAGTTTTTATCTTCTGTACGAACACAGCATTGCCCCCGATTGCTGGCAACGTGTCATGGTAGGGGAGACTGCGCATTGCTCTCAATAAAAAAGGTGCTTTTTCGTCGATCTTCATGGCTGTGGTCATTTTCAATAAAGATCCTTGATCGTTTTCATTTAAGATCATTTGCCCTTTGATATAGCGTAAATCTCCACCATTGGCATGAAAATTATTTTCAGTGCTTTGTGGATAGTTAAAATGCAATTTAAATGAAAATGGAATACTAATTACCCCCAGACCGACATTGACGTGAATATCCGCCTCCTGACTTTGGTTTTGGAGGGGTGTGGTGCTGACTTTTTTGATCTGACGTGGAAATAACGCTTGATAAGCACTTGGAACAAGCCATTTTTGTAGCTGTTGAGGGGGCTGTTTATAAAATTGATAGGTCGTGGTAAATCTCATGGACTCCCGCCCATGTGTATAAGGCAACGTCGTCGGTACGTGTAGAAAGCTAACAGGCTGCTGCGCGGCTTGACTTAGTTGAGCAACTTTTGCCAATTGGCTAGTTGTGAGCTGAGGGCTTGGGATTTGACCCGCAGCAAGTGGCGTGCTATTTGATCCAATAAAACGATTTCTCAATGCCTCTAAAATAAAGGCACTGCCACTGCTCGGAATACCAAGTTTTACTTCTGGTATTGCATTCAGAATTTTTTTAAATAAAAAACCTTGAGGTTGATTTAAGTCACTCCATTGCGTCAGGGTGATTAAGGTTCTGTTTTCATCCAATGCAAACCATTCAAATTTACCGACCCCATAGGGAATGGGCGCATCAATTACCAAGGTTGAAATACTGTTGGCTGCAAGCTGATGTTGCATGGTGACATCTTCATTAAAGTTCAGTACAGGAATCGGTGTGGGTATCGACACGCGATATTTCATTTGGGTGGTATTGCCTGATTGTGCCAATGTTTTTGCAGATTTGAGGGTCGGGAACAGACCGACATATTGATTAAAGTCAGTCAGTGTTTTTGCGACTTGTTGTGCGTTCACCGGAACAATAATCGCAGCCGAAGTAAAGTTTGCTGTTGGTTGTGGATTGCTTTTTAAGGTTGGAACAGCCGTTTTTATAGCTGGATGTCCATAGATAAAGATATGGTTTTGCGTATAGCTTGCCAAAATTTGTGGTTTATTTTGAAAGGGCTGCAAAGCACTAGGGATATTATCCGTCCATGTAATGAGCTGTGCAAAACTATGCTGTGCTGAACAACATAAAAAAATTGTAAAAAAAGCAATAAAACGAGACATCACATTCCTTTGATGTTGGTTCATAATTTTTTTGGGGTGCTGAGTATCGTAAAATGTATCCTCTTGAGATTATAGCGGTAATCTCTGTAAATAAAGAGTAGTAGTTCTGTATGACGACTACTCAATCAAAGTTAAATATCTTGTTTTTTAGGTTGTGAAACAGCCAATGCTCGGCGGCGATAGAGAAAGATTATAGCTCCAATGGGCAGCGCAATTTGTAAAATAAGAGGACTGTAGGTATTGGTTTGTTCAAACCCTGCACCAAGAAGTTGAAAGCTAAAAGGTTGAAACACAAATTGTCCATTTGTCCAATTAAATAAGATTCGGGTAAAACCCAATGAAATAAAAATTAGCCATAGCCATTTACGTTTTTCCATTGGTGTACGAATACATAAAATCAGGACATAAATTACAAAAATCGGAATGATGATTGCGAGTGTAAAAAAGACATAATTTAAAATACCTTTTCCAGCAAAGGTGAAATCATTTAAATGACGAGTTGCTGCATCAATTGGGGTGACATGAAGCCCCATAATGGTGATTTGATCATTTTTTTTCTTGAAAATCAGATCGTTTAGTAACCATTGTTGTTGTGGATATTCGTATTCAAAGGTCAAATGATATTGAGTTTGATTTGGTAGTTCGAGTTTGTGTGCTCCAATAATATTGACTTGTTGAATCGGCACTTTTGGAAATTGTGCTGTCATTTGTGTAAAGGTCGAGTGTATATCCGCAGTTTGTAATTCAGAATCTAAATGTGCCTCTAAGGTGGCATAATCTCCTTGTTGGAGTTGTTCAAATACTTGTTTTGCAAATTGTTGATCTTGTTCTGGGACAATTTTGTTGATCAATTGTTGTTGGCTACATGCTGCCAATAACACCAAAACACTAACGAATAAAAAACATATTTTCAATTTAGGTAATAGCATTACAGCCTCATTAATTTATTGAATTTATATTAAAATGAATAATGAAGGGCATGATAACACGTAATTTTTGTATAAAATCTCGATTAAATCACTTTCTCTTAAAAGCGTTTATGCTCTAATAGGGGCAAGTTTTTAAATGTTAGAAATCGATAATGTCTGAACAACGTCCAACACTCTCTGCGCGCTATTATCTAAATCTAGAAGAATCTCAAGATGGTTTTGCTTTGATTACGTTTGGCAAAAAACCGATCACTCGTTTTCTAACACCCGCAATTAGTATCGGAATTATCCTTTGGGGGATTTATTTAGGTTTTACTGGCGTGGGGCGCTACTATGTGGCACTTGGTGTTTTCTTTTTGATCATGCAAGCGATCATGCGATTTTGGTTATTGCCTTTGTTATTCAAGCGTCAATTTGTACGTTACCAATTTGGCAAAAGTGAACAAGGCATTGACTTATACCAAGACCACTTTGAACTTTATGCCGCGGGGAAAAAGCAAACGGCGGCTTATAATGAAGTACAGTCTTTCATCACTGGTAAGCTGACTTATATGTTAGAACTAAAAACGAAAACAGTGGTGATTATACCTAAACGTGCTTTTTCCAGTCCTGCTGATCAAAGTAAATTTGAAAATAGCTTTAAAAAATAAATAACGGTTTAAAAGAACAAGGAGCTTCCATGAATACACGTCCTTCAAAAATTGTCTGTGTTGGTCGAAACTATGCCGAGCATGCGAAAGAATTGGGTAATGCGATCCCAGATCGTCCGATTTTATTTATGAAGCCACCGAGTAGCTTGGGTTCACTAGCACAAGGCGTAAGTTGGAATCAGGCATTGGGCGAGTGTCATTTTGAATGTGAAATCTGTTTGCACATTGCTCATCCGATATCTCAAGAAACAGATAAGGCAAAAGCTTTAGAGGCAGTTGGTGCGATTACGCTGGGATTAGATTTAACATTGCGTGATTTGCAAAGTGATTTAAAGAGCAAAGGAGAACCGTGGGAGCGTGCTAAGGCTTTTGATGGTGCGTGTATTCTTGCAGATTGGGTGGAAACTGACGAAATTGGTGATCTACAAGAATTAGAGCTTATTTTGATGATCAATGGCGAAGAACGTCAGCATGGTTTTAGCCGAGATATGTTGTTTGATATCGGGGCGTTATTGGTTGAAATCAATCAGTCTTTTAGCTTGGAAGCGGGCGATGTGATTATGACAGGGACACCAGCAGGTGTTGGTGCACTTCATCCAAATGATCAGCTGACGATGAAATTGATTACCCAAACAGGCGAATATGACTGGGATACATTTGTCAAAGCATAACCGTCAATGATATGGCGCTGATATTCAGATATCAGCGCCTTTTTTATTGCTAGAAAATGAGAAGAATAGAATGAAAATATGGCTATGCCTGACACTGTTTTTGATCACAACCCTCGGTCATGCCAAGCAGCTTGCTTTAAGTTTTGATGACGGTGTAAATCCTGATTTAAATGTTCAGGCAACACCCATTAATCAGCGTATTTTAGAACAACTCCATCAACATCAACTGAAAAGTATTATTTATCCAAGTGTGATTAAGATTGGTGATTATGCAGGGTTACAGTTGGTGGCTGAATGGGGGAAACAAGGTCATCAAATTGCTAACCATAGTGAACTTCACCTGAACTTAAATAAAGACAGTACCAGCAGCCAACAATACATTGATGGGATTCGACGAGCAGAGCATGTATTTCAACCTTTACAGGGTTGGGTTGCAAGATACCGTTATCCTTTTCTGAAAGAAGGTGATACGCGAGAGAAAAGAGATACGGTTGTTGAATATCTTAGACAACATGGCTATCAGTCGGGTGCTGTGAGTATTGATGCCAGTGATTGGTTTTATAACCAGAAATATCTGTCATATCAAAAACATAATCAGACTGTGCAACTTGAGAAACTAAAGCAAGCATACATTCATCATTTGCTAGATCGAGCTGATTATTATGATCAGTTAGCAAGAGATACAATTGGTTATTCGCCAAAGCATGTGCTGTTACTACATGTAAATGCAATTAATGCTGCTTTTTTGGATGATGTGATCACTGCATTTAAACAACACGGTTGGCAGCTGATTGACAGTGAAAAGGCTTATACCGATCCGCTATATCAGCGCACTTCAATGGTTTTGCCTGCTGGCGAAAGCATTGTTTGGTCACTGGCAAAACAACAAGGACATATCAAACTACGTTATCCCGCCGAAGATTCGCCATATGAGCAAGATAATTTAAAGCGTTTTGATTTGCCTTAATTAGCGACCTTGATATAACTTGCGGAACTGGTCTGGGGTAAAGTGCATCCAGCGTTTAAACATATATATAAAAGCGGATGAACTGGCATAACCTAAATCCAATGCGATGTTTTCAATGGTTTTACCTTGATTGAGCATTGACATTGCTTTCATGACTTTGAGACGCTGCCGCCATTCGTGCAGCGACATGCCAAGCTCCTTTTGGCTATAACGCGCTAAGGTTCGTTCGGTCATGTTAATCATTTCCGCAAGTTCTTGCAGCGTACTGTTGTCGGCAGGATAGTGGTGTAAGTGACTTAATATTTTTGATAGGGAAGGATGCTGTGTGGTTGGTAAATAACTTCCGACCAGTTCAGCATGTGTGAGTGAATCCAATAATACTTGCAGCAACCTTAAATATTCTGGATCTTGTTCTGAAAATGGATGTTTACGAATATGTTCCAACAATGCAGGAACCAGCGGTGCTGTCAGTAAAATGCCAGCTTGTTGCGGCATATTTTGGCACAGGCTTTCATGTACATATAAGGTACAGTGCGTCACTTCGTTACGATTGATACCACTATGTTGTAAATGAGGAGGCAGCCAAATGCCGTACGGAGGAGGAGTAAGATAGTGAATCTGATCAATACTGACCTCAAGTACCCCATCAAAAGTATAAATAAACTCGCCCCATGCGTGCGCATGTTTTGGATAAAACGTTTCAGCAGGTGCATCACGAATACGTAGCCACAATGATGCAGGAATATCATCGTATGCAGGAAGTTCATGAAAATCTTGGATGCGTTGGGCTGATTTTTTCATAATATGAGAATTGCCTGAAAACAAGCATATATTGTCTGAATTTCACTATATCATCAAAATACGACAGCTTTATATTGGCGTTCTAATTATAAAATTGAGAGCTGGCAATGGATGAGCGTAAAACATTAGATGCACGAGCATCAGGTCTTATGATCGGTCTCTGTATGATTTGGGGGCTACAACAAGTCATCTTAAAAATGGCTGCGCCTGATATTTCTCCCTTAATGCAAATTGCTTTACGTTCGGGCTTAGCTGCAATCCTACTATTGCCTTTATTGTGTCTGGATAAAACTGCCGAGCTCTTTAATCGACAGAACCTGAAAGCAGGTGCTTTGGTTGCTTTTTTATTTTCTTTAGAGTTTTTCTTATTGGCGCAGGCATTGCAATGGACTTCGGCTTCACATGCTGTAGTTTTATTGTATACCGCACCGATTTTTGTGGCTTTGGGTTTACATTGGAAACTACCCTCTGAGCGTTTAAGTTTGTTGCAATGGAGTGGCATTGCTCTGGCTTTTATTGGAATCGTCGTGACGTTTATCCGAGGGCAACAAGGAACTGCTTCGCTGATCGAGCAACAAATGCTTTGGGGGGATTTGTTGGCATTGGCAGCGGGTATTGCTTGGGCAGCAACCACGATCACCGTACGTTTATCTTCTCTGGCACAAGCTGCGGTGACACAGACGCTTTTCTATCAATTGGCGGGTAGTTTTATTTTACTGTTTGGATTGGCGGTATTTTTAGGACAAGCGAGTATTCATTTTACTCCCTTAGTGATCGGCAGCTTGGCCTTCCATACGTTGGTGGTGTCTTTTGCGAGCTTTTTAGCTTGGTTTTGGTTGCTTAGAAATTATTTAGCATCTCGCTTAGGGGTATTCTCTTTTTTAACACCGTTGTTCGGTATTGTGTTTGGCATGTGGTTGTTAGGTGAGCGAATTGAACCTAATTTCGTGCTTGGTTCAATTCTAGTTTTGATTGGAATTATGGTGGTGAGCTTGCAAGGCTGGTTGAGGAAATAAAAAAGACCTCATGTAGAGGTCTTTTTGTTACTTTTGTTCAAAAATCGTTGAAAGGGGAATCGAAAGTTTGGCAGCTAAATAATCATTGCTTTCAATGAGCGCTGGCCCGATTTTTTCCATCCACTCATCATCCTGATGCACATTGGACACATCATCTCTTAAAGGGAGTGGATAAGGGAGAGCAGTAAAGAAACTCCAAAAATCAACCTGTGCTAAATTACGGACCAATACATATTCATCTTTATCGGTTCGTTTAATCAGATTTTGTGCTTCTAATTGCAGGATATATGAGGGTAAACGCCCGAGCTCACCACGGCCTACAATATCGAGTAGCTCATGCTCGCTCACACTGTTACCAATTTGCTGTTTCTTATAGAACAACTCTAAGATATCCAATAACATCATGATTGGATGACGTTTTTGTTCTTTGCCCGAATGGAACGCGGTCAGTGCATAACTGATTTCTACGCCTAATAAGATGATGTTCCAAGACAGAAAAATCCAAAGTAGAAAAATGGGGATCGCCGCGAAAGCACCATACACAATTTCATAGCTGGTGAAATTACTCATGATCCAGCCAAATAAACGCTTTAAGATTTCAAACACAGTTGCACTAAAACATGCTGCGATGATCGCAGAGACAATCGGCACATTTCGATTTGGTATGGTCCAATATAGAATAAAGAAACCGAAGACCGTTAATAAAAACGAAATTAGCCATAACAGAAAAGCACCATCAAGTTGATAGCCTGCAAAATTATTGCTGAGGATATTCATAGATGCGACAGCGGAAGAAAGTACAAATGCACTGCCTAACAGAATAGGCCCTAGAGAAATAATGGTCCAATAGCGCATGAAACCGACTAGACCCGAACGTGTCTCTTTCACACGCCAAATGCGATTAAACACATTTTCAATCGATGACAGCATCAGTACTGTGGTAACAAATAAAAACAAGATACCGATGACGGTGAGATTACTTGATTTATCAGTAAAAGCACTCAACGCCTTATCAAAGGCAATGGTACTTTTTGGCAAAAAGTTACTATAAATCAGTTGTTGTAGCTGCTGCCTAGCAGGCTCTAAAGCTTTAATCGAAGAAATAATCACCAAAAAAACGGTAAGCATTGGGACGACCGCAAACAGGGTGGTATAGGTCAAGGATCCTGCTTGTTCTCGACAGCGATCAGCCTCAAAACGACGTAATACAAAGACAATAAATTGAAACCATGTTTTTTCTAAAAAATTCAGTTTTTTTAGATAACGGTTTAAGATCATGGGTTCTATCCTAGTTATTTTTCAAACCTTCCTCTTTTGAAAGAGGGTTTCGGGAAGATTTTTGGATTGATCAATACACAAAACAGCGAATAAATTGGCATTAATCGTATAATATCTTCTTTAAGTTAACAAAAACCTTGAAAGCGATGCAACCTTACATTCTTGTTCTTTATTACAGTAAATACGGTTCAACCAAGCAAATGGCACATCTGATTGCCGATGGAATTGAATCTGTAGGTGTGGCCGCACGTATTCGAACAGTCCCCAATCTGGCAACAGTTGTGACGCAAGCTGAAGCGAGTATTCCAGAAGAGGGTGATCTTTATTGTAGCTTAGATGATCTCACGCATTGTTCAGGATTGGCTTTGGGTTCACCCACGCGTTTTGGCAATATGGCCAGTGAGATGAAATACTTTTGGGATCAAACCACTAGCCTATGGCTCAATGGTGCTTTGCATAATAAACCTGCTTGCGTATTTACGACTTCGGGGTCGATGCATGGTGGGCAAGAGAGCACTTTGCTGAGTATGTTACCGCCGTTATTTCATCATGGCATGTTGATTTTAGGTCTGCCAAATTCGATCCCTGCATTGTCAAATACCAAAACAGGCGGCACTCCCTATGGGGCAAGTCATGTCAGTGGACCTCGCCATGATCAGGGCATGAGTCAAGATGAAAAAATCTTATGTGAGGCACAAGGCAAACGCTTGGGTGAAGTGGTTAAAAAACTATTTTAAAGTCATAAAAAATGGGAGCATCTGCTCCCATGATTTTTATTTTTTCAGTTGCCAATCATAGATATTTTTACGGTATGCATACCAAATCATCCAGAGTCCAATAATAATCATCGGGAAACTCAGGATTTGACCTTTGGTCATCCAGCCAAATAAGATGAAGCCTTGATCTGCATCGGGTTGGCGGAAAAACTCCATAAAGAAACGTGCAACACCATAACCCATCAAAAATACTGCTGAAACAGCCATACGCGGACGAGGTTTAGCACTAAACCACCACAGTACAATAAATAGAATTAAGCCTTCACAAATCGCTTGGTAAAGCTGTGAGGGGTGACGTACCAAACCTAATGGATCCGTTGGGAAAATCATGCCAAATGGATAACTTGGGTCTTGGACTTGACGGCCATACAGTTCGCCACCAATGAAATTACCAATACGACCAAACATCAAACCTGTTGGTACGCAGGGCGCAATAAAGTCCAAGGTCTGAAACCATGTCTTTTGGTATTTTTTACACCAAAATAACATAGCAATCACGACACCAAGGAAACCACCGTGGAAGCTCATGCCACCTGTCCACACTTGGAATAACCACAGTGGGTTTTCTAAGAATTTCGCAAACTCATAAAACAGTACATAGCCAACGCGACCACCCAGCACGACGCCGAGTGCACCATAAAAGACGAGATCTGAAACCATATCTCCCGTCCAGCCATCACGTTGCTTAGCGCGATAAGAGGCGAGCCCCCAAGCACATAAAAAAGCCAACAGGTACATGAGTCCGTACCAGTGCACCTGTACTGGTCCTAAGCTCAGTGCAACTGGATCAATATTTGGATAGGTCAGCATCGCTGTTCCTCAGTTTAGAATTTGAAATTAAGTTTTGAGCAAATTGTAGCGGAATGATATGAAAAATGTTGTACATTCAATGTGAAAGTCAACAGTCCTTAAGATAAGAGAACAAGATCAATGTGTATTGTCGCGTTTGCATGGCAAGTTCTGGAGGAACTGCCACTGTGTTTAATTTCAAATCGAGATGAGTTTTATCATCGCCCTAGTGTTGCTTTGCATGCATGGGAAAATAGTTCGATCGTGGCAGGGCAGGATCTGCAATCGGGTGGTACATGGATGGGGGTGACGGCATCGGGTCGTTGGGCGATCGTAACTAATTTTCGTAACGGCCGTGATCAGCAGCAGTATCAGACCTCAAGAGGACATTTGATTCAAGATTTCCTTGAAAGCGATTTAGCGCCGATTCGTTATGCTCAAATGTTAGAACAAAGACAACAAGACTATGCGGGCTTTAATTTATTTGTGGGGGATACACAACAAGCTGTTTATATGAGCAATCGGGGAGAAGCACCACAAGTTTTGGCCAAAGGCGTGTATGTGGTTTCCAATGGTTTAATGTCCGAAGATTGGAAGAAGACCATGCATTTGCGTAAGCGCTTTACCCAAGAATTTTTGCCGATGTTACAGCAACCAAAGATTTCAGAAACAGATTTAGAATATGCCATCTGGGATATTTTAGAAGATGAACGAAAAGTTATCCCAGAGTTGTTACCCGATACGGGCATTAGTTCGGAGATGGAAGCCTTACTTTCCTCAACGTTTATACAAAGTCCTATTTATGGTACACGCTGTTCAAATTTTTTACGCATGACACCAACACAATGGCAGTGGTTGGAAAAAGGACAACAAGGAGAGCAGCAAGGAAATATTGTGCGTCAACAGATCATGCTATTGAAATAGCCAATGCCAATCCGAAGATTGGCATTGTCATGTTGGATCAACTCAGCGATTAGCCAGCGATCGCACCACCATCTTTACGCGTGATCACCACCGTAGCTGAGCGTGGGCGAGCAGTTGTGTTATTTGGATTAGTTTGAGTCGCAGGCCAATGGCTGGTTGGTGCAGCATAACTCTTAGAGTCTTCACCTGGATGTTGTACATTAATGAAAATGGCTTTGTAGTCAGGCGTCATGGTCACACCCGTGATTTCACACTCTTTAGGGCCTGTAAGGAATCGACGCAGATTTTCATCATTGACTTTGGCACCGACAATGGTTTCAGTTCCATTCGAGGTTGTAGCTTTACTACCATCACTAACTTGACCTGGTAGCGCTGCAAGCATCATACAGTTAGTGACATCGGTATAAGCGCCGTCATCAGTCTGAATCCAAAGCACGCCACGAGGGTCGAACCACATACCATCTGGTGATGAGAAGTCATTTTGATCTGTCAAGCCAGAAAGGTTGATATTGGCTGCCATGGCTGCTTCCGCACCAAATAAGTAAATATCCCACTTAAAGCTTTCAGCCGTAGTTTTATCATCTGCTTCACGGAAACGGATAATATGACCGTTAACGTTCCCTTTTTGTACTTTTTCGTTGTTTTTCAAGTCTTCATAATGACGCGGGTTAGCGGCATCGGTTGGATAGCTTGAACCACGATTTGAGTTGTTGGTCAGTGTCACATACACTTCACCATTGACTGGGTTAACTGCACACCATTCTGGGCGATCCATCTTGGTTGCGCCTACTGAGTCCGCTGCCAGACGAGCAAAGGTCACCACATCCGCTTGAGATTTAAATGGGTATGCTGCATTGCTTTCATTTAAGCCATTTTTACCATAGCTAAGCTCAACCCATTGACCAGTACCATCATTATTGAATTTAGCAACATAAAACTTTCCAGCATTCATGTACTTATCGCCAGCGCGATAGCCACCATTTACATCTTTTGGATCCCATTTCGCATCGGAAACAAATTTATAGATATATTCACCACGTGAGTCATCACCCATATAGAAGGCTAGATTTTCACCTTCAATCACGCGACTGGTACGGCAGTCTTCATGAGCAAAACGTCCTAGAGCAGTACGTTTTACAGGGGCTTGGCGGTTATCAAATGGATCAATTTCCACCATCCAACCAAAGGTATTTGGTGCGTTACGATAGTCTTGGGTCGCCTGTTCTGCTTTTACATCAGCATTCCAACGATCATACAGGTCTTGGGAGTCTACTTGTCCGAGTGCTGTTTCCCACGCATAGCGAGAGCTTGCGCCTGCTTTCAAACCATAACGTTGAAGTGCCACGATTTCTTCTGGGCGACGAGCTGCATCATCAGTTGCGCTACGTGCAAAATAACCAATAAAGTTTTCCTCAGTTGTGAGGTAGGTCCCCCAAGGCGTATAACCATTACCACAGTTGTTATGCGTGCCGCGTGTTTGTACGCCAGCTGGAGAAAACTTAGTTGCTAATAGGGCATTTGCTGCCGCAGGACCAGCGAACTCCATCATGGTTGAACCAGTGATACGACGGTTGTACACAGAGTTTTTTACCAATTCAACCTTTTGAGTTTTGGTATCTTTTTTCACATGAATGATTGAGACACCATGTGCATTCACTTCACGAATCACTTCATCTTCAGGACGGCGACAATCTACTTTGGTTGGACCCTTAGGATGTAAGAAAGTCGGGTTGATATATTCGTGGTTGAGGACTAACAAACCATCATTAGATTGTTGTTCATCATAACGACCAGTTGCAGTATTTAATCCAAAATAGCTCATACCATCATGGCAGTCGCCTGAACGGAACTGAAAGCTTGGCCCTGATGGATACTGTTGTCATCCCATGCTGCATAACTTGGATTAATTGAATCACCTAAGGCATAAATCACATCTGCTTGATAGTCTTCTGGTACGGTGACAATATCATTAAGATTTTTTGGTACAGCAGTGAATTTAAGTTTTTCAGGTTTTTTATTGGGATCAACAGGCGTTGTTGTACCACCACCAGTATTTTTATTATCGTTATCATTACAGCCTGTCAATGTTGATGCCAATGTCAATGCGACAGCACCGCTTGCTGTTTTGGTGATGAGGCTACGGCGGCTAATATGCTGTTCTAAAATGTCACGAAAATGAACATTTGTAGAGGTGTTATTATCCAGTTCTTGGTCTTCATGATATGGCGTCAGCTGTGTCATGGAATCATCCTAAGTTTATATGTTCAGTAAAAAATTTCCCGCCTTTAACTTAGATTGAAATTGTGACGTTGCCTTGACACTTATGTGACAAATACATTAAAAATCAAATAATAATATAAAGTTTGGTCAAAAAAACAGGTCTAGGACCTGTTTGGAAAATTGTTTATGGCGATAGAGTGAATCGCTATGCTGTTTTTCTTTTTTCGATGATTCTTCCAAAGAACAAACCCAATTCAAAAAGTAACCACATCGGCACTGCCAACATAATCATTGAAATGGCATCAGGCGGCGTGACAAACATGGAGACAAAGAAACAACCCACGATGATAAAGCGCCGTTTCTCGATCAAACTTTGCGTGCTGACTACCCCGATTAAAATGAGTAATAAGGTAATCACTGGAATTTCAAATGTTAAGCCAAAAACAATAAATAGCTTCAAACAAAAAGACAAATAACTGTTGATGTCTGTCATTGGTGCTACGGTTTCAGGAGAAACACTGATAAAGAAATGCAAAATAGATGGCAAGGCGATGAAATACGCAAACGCAATACCGATGTAAAACAAAGCAATGCTACTAATCAATAAAGGCAGTGCCAATGATTTTTCTTTTTCATACAGTGCAGGTTTCGCATAGGACCAAATTTGGTAAATGATAAAGGGCATAACCAGCATCAGTGCGACAAAGAAATTCAGTTTAAAGGGTGCCATAAATGTCGCGGTGACATCCGTTGCAATCATGGATGAACTGACAGGCAATTGCGCTCGTAACGGCTCTGAAAGGATTTGATAGGTACGGTTAGCAAAGGGCAGTAAACAGAAGAACAAAACCAATATTGCAGCAACGATTTTAAATAAATGTCGACGCAAAATCATCAGATGCTTGGTAATCGGCATTTCTTCAAGCTTAACGTCTTGATCATCATTTCCCAAAGTGGTTTGGGTTAATGGAGAGCTGGATGGTGAACTCATACCGCCACCTTTAATTCAGGAGTTGAAGAGGTTAAATCAAATGGTGAATGTGGAGTCGGAGGTGCCATATGTAAGAGTGCAAACTTCGGTAGATAAATGCATGCCACGGGGTGCAATAAATAATGATAATGAAGTGGTGCGCGATTATGTTTGGCTACCACAGCTTGGGTTTCTTCTTCTAAAGAGATTTTTTGCTGTTCCAATGAGCTCATCTGAGCTTGCATCTTCTGCTCAAGTTCAGCGATACGTTGCATCTCTTTCTGCATTTGTTCGCGGAGTTCAGATAGACGCAATTCACGGTCTATATCATTTTGAACATTACTGACCAGACGCTTAATTTTGGCATACCATTTCCCCACAAAACGAGCGGCTTCAGGTAGCTTATCAGGGCCGAGTACCAGTAAAGCAATAATGCCGAACGCAAGCAGTTCGGACATTCCCAAATTCAGCATAATGGCGCTCGCTTAGCTTTTTATTGAGCTTTCAGTACTTTTGACTTGAGCATCAATGGTACGAGGTTCATTTAGAGCAGTCGTGGCTTCTTCGTCTTCTTTGATCGATTTTTTAAAATCTTTCACAGCACCACCAACATCTTTACCTAAGTTTTTAAGCTTTGATGTACCGAACAGTAAAATAACCACTACTGCAAAAATAAGTACATGCCAAATCGATAAACCAGCCATAACCATATTCCTATAAAACTTTGGTTATATCTCAACAGTTTGGCATGACAGAGGTGTGACACTAATATTGCAATTTTAAGACAGTAAACAGAGAAATGATTTTTATAAAAAAGAAAGAAGCCCGAAAATATGTTTCAGGCTTCGGTCAATATTAGCGTAGGCTCGCTTTAAAAAGTTGCATCGCCTGACCACGATGGCTGATTTTATTTTTCTCTGTTTTGCTGAGTTCTGCGCTAGAAAGATTAAGTTCTGCTAACCAGAATAAAGGATCATATCCAAAACCATTTTCACCACGTGCAGCGTCTAAAATCTCACCCTTCCAAATCCCTTGGAAAATTTGCGGCAGTGGATCTTCGGCATGCGTAACTAAAGCCAAGACGCAGACAAACATCGCTTCAATGGTCTCGTCATTGTTGCGGAGAGGTTTAAGATCAGCCAACAGTTTTTGATTGTTGGCGGCATCGTTGCCATGTTCACCTGCATAACGCGCAGAATAAATCCCAGGTGCGCCGCCTAAAATCGGTACACATAGACCTGAATCATCTGCAATTGCTGGTTTGCCAGAAATTTTTGCAGCATGACGTGCTTTGATGATGGCATTTTCAACGAAGCTCAAACCATCTTCGATGGCATCTTCAATATCGAGTTTGCCTTGAGGAATAATCTCGATCGGTAAATTAAGTTGTTGAAACAGATGTTCAAATTCGGCAACTTTGCCTTTGTTGTTGCTTGCAAGGACGAGACTGCCGTGTTGTAGCCAATGGGGATTAGACATGATGGTTTTGAGGTATCTGGATTGAATATCTAAGATTTTAGTGACTTTTGAAGCATGAGAGTAGTTAAATTATCTTGTTTTACACGATTTTGATAATATCGCGAATAAAATGTTTTTTAATCGAAAGTCTCTAAGTGTATTGAAAACAAACGAGTAATTTATTTTATTTTTTATCTTTTATTTAATTAGATCATATAAGATATAAAAAAACTTGAATATTTATTTTTTTCAGGTATCATTCAATTAACTAGAAAAATTATTGTTTTGGTTAATCTTCTCTAAGTATCGCAGTTTTAGTCATAATCCTTCGTTTTTTACAGATATCAAGCTCAATTCTTCATTATTTTTCAAAGTTATCATTAGCCGTAATAACATGGCTAAAATGTTAAAATTCAATAGGATATATTATGTCTACTACAACAGTTACTGGTACAGTGAAGTGGTTTAACGAAACTAAAGGTTTTGGTTTTATTCAACAAGAATCAGGTCCAGATGTTTTCGCTCATTTCAGCGAAATCGCAAACTCAGGTTTCAAAACTTTGTTTGAAGGCCAACAAGTTTCATTCAGTATCGCTCAAGGTCAAAAAGGCCCAAATGCTGTGAATATCGTTGCTCTTTAATAAGTAACCCAGCATTCAAAAAAAGCACTTTATAGTGCTTTTTTTACGTTTGCTGTTTAGGGAGGTGATCTACAATCATATCCTAGCTCACTTTTATCATATCGTTATGATCAAAGGAAAACTGAAGTGATCTTGAACATTTTTGGGCGCATTAAAAAACCGACTTCATTAATCCGTCGGTTTTAGTACAACAAAATATTATAATTACTGTGCTTGAATCCATCGATCAGCACGATCACGCGCAGTGCGAATCTGTTCTTGAGTCAAGTTTGCAGCCAAGGCTGTTTTTTTACCCTCAGAAAGGCTAATTACTTTAGTATCAAGCATGCCATCACGCGTTGAAAGCTCATACCATTGATAAGCCCCCATATAGTTTTTCTTTTGTTCTTCCATCATGGCAAGATTAAAGCTAGCACGGTTATCCCCATTGCTTGCCGCTTTTTCAAAATACTTACGCGCTAAAACTTCATCTTTCTTCGTACCCATGCCATCGGCATACATACGACCTACATTGAGTTGTGCTGCAGAGATGCCCTTATCGGCTGCTGCCTTAAACAGAGCAAATGCTTGTTTCTCATCTTTTGCAACATCTTTACCATATTGGTAGCGTGTTGCGAGATAAAATTGTGCTCCTGCCTGACCAGCTTTCGCCGCGCTTTGTAATTCACCAATACTCATGACTGAGTATCGCGCTGCTTGTGTTGCAACCGATTGGGGTTGAGCAACATAGTCAGCGTGCGCTTGTATACTGATCAGACCAAACAAAAAGGTGCTGATAAATGTCTTTTTCATAGTGCGCTCACTCGATAAATTGCGACTTCACCAAATAGGTTCGGCATATGCTTGCTGAGCACACTACCTTGTTGGTCACCATTAACGGCAAGTCGATTAATAATTTTAATCCGATTCTCAGCACATAAGGCTTCAAAGTCTCGGAAAGTACATAAATGAATATTCGGGGTGTTATACCACATATAAGGCAACGCTTCCGAAACAGGCATTTTTCCTTTCAGCGCAAGAAAAGAACGAGTCTTCCAATACGCAAAGTTCGGAAAAGTAATAATTGCCTGTTTGCCGACACGCACCATATCACGAAGTAATACATCAGGTGCATCTACAGCTTGCAAAGCTTGTGCCATGACCACAGAGTCAAAAGACTGGTCAGCAAAACGGCTTAAACCTAAATTTAAGTCCTGTTGAATAATATTTAACCCCCGACTGATGGCAATTGCAATCTTTTCTTGATCAATTTCTAAGCCATAAGCGCGAATATTGTGTTGTTTGCTCATATGAGCCAATAATTCACCATCCCCGCAACCCAAATCGAGCACGCTGGTATTCGGAGTAATCCATTTTTCAGCAAGTTGTTGGTCTATACGCATTAGCTTGCCTCCAAATGGGTCGATTGCAACTGCTGTTCTCCACCTAAAAATGCGCGTAATGTTTTCACATACAGCGGAATCGGGAACAAGAAAGAGTCATGACCTTGTTCAGCATCTATCTCTAAATAACTGACAGGTTGATGATTATCAATCAGGGCATCCACGATTTCCTGTGATCGGCTTGGACTAAAACGCCAATCCGTGGTAAATGAAATCACCAAGAATTTGCATTTCGGTTTACGCATCGCTTTCGTCAATGAATGTTCATATTCACGAGAGGGATCAAAATAATCTAATGCCTTGGTCATAATCAAGTAAGTATTTGCATCAAAATTGCGACTGAATTGTTCGCCTTGATAGCGCAAATAACTTTCGACTTGGAACTCAACGTCAAAACCGTACATAAACTTGCCCGATTTTAGATCACGACCAAATTTTTGTTTCATGGCTTCTTCAGATAGATAGGTGATATGACCGACCATCCGCGCCAAAATCAAACCGCGTTTTGGATAACTATCATTTTCCAAATAACGTCCATGATGGAAGTCTGGATCGGAAAGAATAGACTGGCGTGCAACCTCATTGAAGGCAATATTTTGGGCAGAAAGCTTTGGCGCGCTGGCGATAATCGCACATTTTTTTAGGCGATCAGGATAATCCAGTGACCATTGTAAGGCCTGCATTCCACCGAGTGAGCCACCGATAATGGCATACCAAACCTCAATGCCTAAACGATCAGACAACATGGCTTGGGTTTTGACCCAGTCACGAACCGTCACCAACGGGAAGTCTGGACCATAAGGACGGTTTTCATTTTCAGGATTGGGTGAGGTGGGACCTGTTGAGCCACTACATCCACCGATATTATTCAAAGACACCACAAAGAAGTGATTGGTATCAATTGCTTTCCCGGGGCCAATACATTCATCCCACCAGCCCGCTTTTTTATCATCTTCATGATGAAATCCAGCAGCATGATGATGCCCTGACAACGCATGGCAGATTAAGATGGCATTGGAGTGATCTGCGTTGAGGGTTCCATAGGTTTCAACCATCAGGTCAAAACGAGGCAAAATCCGTCCGCACTCAAGCTCTAATGGAGCTTCAAATGAAATTTTTTGTGGTGTGACTAAACCCACTGAATCCGATGGAAAAGACACGAGAATGATTCGCCTTGTATAAAGTTTCTTAATCAATAATAAAAGGATACCAATTCAGGTACCCTTTCAAAAGTCATTTTTTCGATATTTAAATAGGTTGAATCATCAACACCTTAGATGGCAGCGGCAACCACTTGTTCTGTGGTTAATACACCTTGCTCAATCAAACGGTTGGTACATGCAATAATGGCTTCGATAGATGCAGTGACAATATTGTCGTGTACGCCTGCACCAAATGCACTCTTACCTGTACCTTTGACTTGGATTTCGATCAACGCAAGTGCTTTCGCATTTGCACCAGAACTGATACTACGTTCTTCGTAGTTCACCACATCGATTGGTAATTGTAAGGCATCTAACATGGCAGAGATTGGACCATTACCTTCACCACGGAGACGTTGAACTTCGCCTTCGATTTCAATATCTAACTCAATGATTTGTTTGCCATTGATATCAGACAATTGATAATGTTTGGTTTGATAATGACTGTTTTTCACATCCACATACGTGTCTTGGAATAATTGCCAAATCTGATGTGCACTGATTTCAGTCTCATTTTCGTCGGTGTATTGCTGCACGATCTGGCTAAATTCGATTTGTACACGTCGTGGTAAAGCCACGTTGTAATTCGATTCTAACAAGTATGCGATACCGCCTTTACCCGATTGGCTGTTGACACGAATCACTGCATCGTAGTCACGACCTAAATCTTTCGGATCAATTGGTAAGTAAGGCATATCCCACATTTCTTGGTCTTTTTGGAATTCGAAGCCTTTTTTGATGGCATCTTGGTGTGAACCAGAGAAAGCCGTGAAGACCAAATCACCTGCATATGGATGACGTGGATGCACAGGTAAACCAGTACATTCTTCAACAGTGGCAATGATTTCATTGATATTCGAAAAATCTAAGTTTGGCGCAACACCTTGGCTATACATATTCAATGCCATCGCTGCAACGTCAACATTTCCTGTACGTTCACCGTTGCCAAAGACACAGCCTTCGACTCGGTCAGCACCTGCCATAATTGCTAATTCTGACGCAGCAATACCACAACCACGGTCATTGTGACAGTGAACTGAGATAATCACGCCATCACGACGTGCCAAGTTGCGATGCATCCATTCGATTTGATCGGCATAGACATTTGGCGTTGAAACTTCAACCGTTGCTGGTAAGTTCAAAATCACTTTGTTGCTAGGTGATGCTTCCCAGATTTCAGTCACTGCATCACAGACGTCTTTCGCGACTTCTAATTCAGTTGCAGAGAAACATTCTGGACTGTATTGGAAAACCCATTCAGTCGCAGGGTATTGTGCAGCATATTCTTTGACTTTATTCGCCGCATTCATCGCAAGCTGTTTTGCACCGTTTGCGTCAACATTCAATACTTTTTGGCGGAAGGTCGGTGAGTTCGAGTTATAGATATGCACAATCGCACGTTCTGCACCGACCAATGCTTCAAAGGTACGCTCAATCAAATGATCACGTGCTTGAACCAAAACTTCGATATAGACATCGTCTGGAATCAAATTTTCTTCAATTAATTTACGAGCAAAGTCGAAGTCAATTTGAGATGCAGATGGAAAACCAATTTCAATATGTTTGAAACCAATTTTGACCAACATATTGAACATTTTGAATTTTTGTTCCATGTTCATCGGTTCAAAAATCGCTTGGTTACCGTCACGAAGGTCGGTACTCATCCAAATCGGTGCTTGGTTGATTTCATTATTCGGCCATTGACGATCTGGTAAATCCACTCGTTGGTACATACGGCGGTATTTTTTGCTTGGGTCAGCCAACATCATTAGGTAACTCCTTGTTATAGCCGAGGTTGCATGTTCAGCGTAAATACAACCGACTATAAATATATATGGTGTCTATCAGAATCAATTTAAAGAGGATTTATGTTTCGATTGCCTAAAAGACTAGGCAGAAAATTTATACGCGCGCGAGGCGCAGTATCAGGAGAGCAGCGAGATGTTTTGTATATGACGGATCGGTAACGCCGTGATTTGTTTTCATTATCTACCATTCAAATCAGTTATTTGGTTTTGCAGCTATATTAATCATCTAATCAAAATCAGTCTAGGTGAAAATACAAGCGACTGCAAAGGTGTATAAGTATTTTAATTGGAATAAATCAAAAATAATTTCCTATTTTTGCATTGAATCGCAGAATAATGAAAATAATTTCCGATATTTTTACTATTTCCGATAAATAAAATCTTGGTTAATGTCTTTTATGGTGGCTGTTCCCATCAATGCCATGCTAATTTCGAATTCTTCTTTTAAAATTCTGATCACATGTGCAACGCCTAAAGCCCCCGCGGTTGCTAAGCCATAGATATAAGGACGACCAATCAAAACCGCGGATGCACCTAAAGCAATCGCTTTAAACACATCCGAACCTCGACGAATCCCACCGTCCAATAAAATGGGGTAATCTGTTGGCACGACAGCTCGAATCTTTTCAAGCGCAATCAAAGGGGGGATGGTGGTATCTAATACGCGTCCCCCATGATTAGACACAATCAGACCTGAGACACCATACTCTAATGCTTTTTGCGCATCGGCAGGGTGGAGGATACCTTTCAGTATCACTGGCAAATCAGTCTGCTTGACCAACCATGCGATATCATCCCATGTTGGTGCGTATTTCATCAGCCCCTGAAAAATTGGATGCTGATGATCAGCTAAAGTTTGAATCAGTTGTGGAGCTTGATGATGAGGGTGGGGCAAGTCTATTGGAAGTTGAAAATCAATTTTACGTTCCCGATCTCGAATTCCGGTATGTGGCGCATCGATGGTGATCACAATGGCTTTAAAGTTGTTTTCCTTCGCCATCTCAATCAAGTTTAAAGCGTGTTCTCGATCACCTTGCCATATAATTGAAACCATTTATACGGATTTTCTTTGTTAAGGTCCTGCATGTGGGTATTGGTTAAATTACTGAGTATAAAGTTGCTTTGCATCACTTCGGCCGCAAGTGCTGTGGCTTGTTCTGCTTGAGGATGAAACAGCGCTTGATGTCCAATCGGTGCTAACAAAATCGGATGTGGATAATTGATACCGAATAGATTGAGTTGGGTGTGACCGTGTGTGAAGTCATTTAAATGACGAGGAATCAGTTGGATATCTTGGAATTGACATTGATTTTGCTGCACGCTCAGTTCGTGCATAGCCCCACCTTGTAAATAGTGCCAAGTGGATTCTGCTACATGCTTTTGTGCCTGCAATTGGTAATCTGCAATGGTTTGGAGCTGTGGCGGAATCTGTGTCAAAGGCGCAAGTGGTTTTTGAGGCATTATAATGTTCCCCATTGTCTCAATAAATTATGATAATGATGGGTTAAAGCCACAACCTCTTCGGCATCCCCGAGTTGTTGTCTGAGTTTTAGAATGGTCATATCCAAGTTGAATAACATGCTGCGTTGCCAATCATCTTTAACCATGCTTTGAATCCATGTAAATGCGGCAATGCGACTACCCTGAGTCACTGGCTCAACGCGGTGTAGGCTGGTAGACGGATATAAAATAGCATCACCTGCATCCAGTTTGACTTCATGGCTGCCATAAGTGTCCTCTACAATCAGCTCACCACCCTCATATTCATCAGGTTCGGATAGAAAAACGGTAATTGAGACATCGGTACGAATGGCAGTGCCTGTCTGAGATGAATATTGGATGGCGCTGTCGACATGATTGCCATAATTGCCTTGATGCTGATAACAATTAAACATGGGAACTAAAATATGCTGAGGAAGTGCAGCAGAGCGAAGCAATAGATTTTGTTGCAATGCCGTTAATACATACTGACTAATCGATGGGTATAAATCACTTTGAATGTCGACTTGTAAGTTGTTTTTGGTCTGTTGAGCTTGTACGCCTGCACTTTGAGCACCGTTGACCCAAAGCTCTGGCTGTTTCATCTGCTGACGAAGTTCAGTGACTTGTTGCTTGTTTAATAATTCGGGGATATGCAACATCATTTTTTAAACCTTTCAATACGAAACAGCCTGCCAAAAATTATACCTTTTCTGGCAGGCTGTGTTTATTTATTAAATCTTAAAAGACTCAACAAATCATTTAGAACTTATAGTTAAAGGTTAATGCCGCTGAACGAGGTTGACCTAAAGCAAAACGGCTACCACCATTGTTTAATGCACTGATATATTCTTTGTCAGCAAGGTTATAAACATTGAGGTTTACAGAGGCATTTTTGTTAATGCTATAACCTGCCATTGCATCGAATACCACATAAGATGGAACTTTTGGCATGTTTGCTGGGGCTGGATTGTCCGTAATCACACGCTTTTGCTCATCGACATAACGCGCACCTAGACCAACTTTAAAGCCTGCAATGTCATAAGTTGTCCATAAAGAAGCGGTCCAGTCAGGAGACCAGCGTACAGAATCAGTGGTTGTAACTGTTGTTACGCCTGTTGTTGCATTGGTACTTACGCTTCGCTGATTTTTTTGCTTGGTTTTCATGTGAGCAACGCCCGCAGAAATGTTCCAAGCATCGGTAATTTGACCAACGACACCCAGTTCTACACCTTCAACTTTGGTTTTTCCTTCTTGTAGCGATTCAAGCGTAATCGGGTCTTGGGTAAACTGATTTTCATTTTCAGTGCGATATACCGCTGCAGTTAACGCCAATGTGTTTTTCAACACATCCCATTTACTACCAATTTCGTAGTGATGTGTTTCTTGAGGTTTACCACGAGGATTGTTTGCGGCTTGAGTTCCTGATGTTGCATCAGATAGGTTGAAGTTTGCGCTTCCTGGAGGCGTGAATGATTTGGCATAAGATGCATAAACACTGCTATTTTCTGTTGGTTTAAATAAGCTACCCAGTTTCCAACTGACTAATGTGTCATGTGCTTTTAAATCAGCTGGTGTTTCTACGCCTGTTGACGCTATAGAGAGCGCATCATAAGTTGTATGATAGTAATCTACACGAACTCCACCATTAAACTGTAAGCGGTTATCCAATAATTTAATGGTGTCAAACAAATATGCAGCGGCTGTTTGAGTTTCGCCATCACTATAAGCCCCTGTGTACACCAGTTTTGGCATGACATCATGACGATTTGGATTGTATAAATTTGCAGGTGGCGGGGTTATAGTCGTTTGCCCTGGTATTTGGGTGGCTAAGGTACGAGAAATTTGCTGCTCTTGCAGAAACTCTAAACCTGCAACGAGGTCATGTTCGACTGCACCTGTTTTAAAGTTAAAGTTTAATGCTGAAAGATTAGCCAAGATTTTATTTTCTTGATCTACACCTTGATGTGAACGTGCAATCTTCCAGTCTTTGTGATGACTTGAACCATTTTTATTGATGGCATTAATGCCTGTCAAAACACGATTCATCTGTGATTTGCCATAACGGGTGGTGTTCGTAAATTTAATTTTCTCACCAAAATCACTTTCGATTTTTGCAGTGATCATATCTGCATCAATATCTTCATAGTCATTGACGTTGCCATAATAGTTTGAACGATCTACAGCAGGGGCTTTATTGATTTCAGCATCCGCATTATAGAAACCTTTCATGCCAATGGTTGGGATACCACCATCTGGTGTGTTACGTTGGCGAATGTGTTGTGAATATAAGTAAAAACGGGTATCTGTGTTCAAACCAAATACAATAGAGGGAGCCACAGCCCAACCATTGTTCTCAACCACATCACGACCTTCAACGCCACCGTCTTGGCCCATAGCGTTGAAGCGAATCGCTACACTTTCATTGATCGCTTGGTTGATATCCGCAGTCAAACGTGCATTTTCAGCCGTGTTATAACGTGCAGAAACTTCACTGCTATTTTCAGCTTTTGGTAATTTAGTGACTAAATTGATATAACCAGATGCAGAGCCACGACCCGCTTCAGCACCTGATGGGCCTTTTACCACTTCGATTTGTTCTAGGTTAAATACGTCACGGCTGACCGCACCAAGATCACGGACACCATCAACATAGGTTGAAGTTTGGGTAGAGAAACCACGCATTTGGAATGTGTCACCTGCGCTGGTATTACCATTTTCACCCATTTGCAGCGTGATTCCCGGGGTATTACGCAATGCTTCAATGAGTGACGAGGCACCTTGTTCTTGTAAGAGTTCTTTTTTGATGACTTGTATGGTTTGTGGCGTATCAACTAATGGTTGGGTGTATTTTGGCGAACTTATGGCTTCGGCTTTGTAGCTGTTTTCAGCTTTCACTTCAATTGTTGGAAGTTTGGTCACATTTTCCTGTGGTGTAGCTGCGTGTGCAGTCAAAGGAAGGCTTGCAGCAAGTGCAACTAACTGTGTAGTACCAAGGTGTTTACGACTTTTAATTTTTGCCATTGAGAGAAACCCCGAAATTGAAGTGGTGAATGACCGAACTCGCAACTTTGTGAAACTTTTACAAATAATGCGGTAAAAGTGAATGAATTGTTAAACTATGTAACAATGTGTGCGAAGTCTAATGATAATTATTATCGTTATCAATGTCTTTATTTGTTCTCGTTTCTGTATGTGTTGTTAAGATTTTGATATTTATACTTATATTTTTAAATTGATATTAACGATGCATTGTGCTGTATATTTTTATAATAATGATCGGTTAAAATAGGTTATTGTTTTTATTTAACATTATTATTTTATATCTATGATATAAGGGTGGAGTCTATATGCGGTTGAATCAGTAGTATATTTCTATAATGGGGTTCAAATAAGTGTGTAATTGATAAAATCTATGTTGATTGGAAACTTTTAGCCAATAAAAACCACCTGCAAGTTGAGTTTTACATTCAATTTGCAGGTGGGAAGATTAGGAGCGACAGCTGATTTTTTTATTGAGTTTAGAAATCATACGAAAAAGATAACCAGTAATTTCTACTCGGGATGTAGGTTCCTGAAATAGCTGCTCCAAATGCCAAGTAGTCATAGACTTGTTTTTCAGAACCATCGATAGACGTGTACGATTGGTGACTAGTAAAATCTTTATCAAGTAAATTATTTATAGCACCATTGATACGAATATTTTTGGTTACTTGATAGCTAGTACCTAAGTTAAATAAGTTGTAGCCTTTTAATTTGTTACCAGTTAATCGATATTCTGTTGCTGCATCGGTGCCAGCATTTGGCGTTGATGAACTACGAACACGGCTAGATTTATATTCATGTTGTAGCCACAAGTCTAGTTGAGGATTAATATGCCATGTTGATGTCGCACTAAATGCATTTTTAGGTGTGTTCTCTAGAGGATTTCCTTTATTTGTCCCTTTGGTGATCTCTGAGTCCATATAGGTATATGCAGTTTTTAATGTCCATTCAGGAATGATATTGTAAGTTAAGCTAACCTCAGCGCCCTGCGACTTTGCTTCATCTGTGTTGATTTGTTGTGAGAACTCTTGCATCCCTGTGATGTGTGATCCGTAACTTACACAGTTGGGTTTATTGAGATTCGGCTGATTTCCATTAGCATCCGTATAATGACAGTTGGCTAGCGCGGGGCCAGACGCAAATTTATCTTTGAACTGTGTGTAGAATAACGTTGTGGTTAAGTCGAAATTACCAATATCATAATTTGCGCTAAGTTCATAATTCGTCGTTGTTTCAGGCTTCAAATTTGGAGAGCCAATACTAAAAGAGGCACCTTGGCCACTTACGCTAGTGATTCCGTTATGTAAGGTTTTTGCTGAAGGTGCTTTATAGCCAGTGCTGATCCCACCTTTTAATGTTAGTTCTGGTGAAGCATTCCATACTAAATAACTGCGAGGGCTAAAATGTCCGCCAAAACCATCATGATCTTCATATCGACCACCTAAAGTAAAGATAAGGTTGTCGGTAATAGTCCATGCATCTTCTAAATAAACAGAAAATGCTTTGGCTGAAAATTCAGCTCCAATACCCGCAATATCATCGACAATCGTTTCATCACGGTATTCAAGTCCAGCCGTTACTAGATGTGCTCCTATTGGAGCAACAAAGTGAGTATCGGCAATAATGTCTGTATTCTTTAGTGTTCGATCATTGCCAGAATGCGCTTGATTTGGAAAAGTGCCTGATGGGATTGTACGTCCTTGTGTTTCGGTTGTGTTATGGCTGATATAGCTACGCCATGTCCCTAGATCATAGTTTCCGTCATGCCCAACTGAGAATTGAGTTCGATTGAATTCGAGTTCTGGGCGATATCCACTTGCTCTTGTTGCGGTATCTAAAGTGCCTAAGCGATTGTCATCATTTTTATAGGTTTGGCTAGAGTGGAATGCATCTAACCAAACTGAATTTAGATCATTAATATTTAATGAGAGTTTTGAGCCTACATCAAAGTTGTCTGCTTTATATGGTCGAGGGTCTCGTCCAGTACCATTAGGGACAACACGTTCAGAACCTTTTCTATCTAAGTAACTGCCACGTAATTCTAATCCAAGAATATTATTGATAAGAGGACCATTTAGGGCAAAGTTAACTTTGCTCGAATCAGCTTCTTTGTTGTGCTCCATAAGGTTGCCACTTAAAGTGACATTGCCAGCCCACGTGTCAGTGACCTTTTTTGTAATAATGTTAATGACTCCGCCCATAGCATCACTACCATAACGAGTAGCCATAGGACCTCGGATTACTTCAATTCGTTCAATAGAGGAAATTGGTGGTAGGAAACCTGTTGCTGTTTCACCAAAACCATTCGGCGTTACGTCAGAGGAGGTCGTTTGTCGACGTCCATCAATTAATATTAGTGTGTAATTAGAACCCATTCCACGTATTGATATATTCAGATTGCTTGTTTTACCAACGCCATTACGAATATCAACACCAGGTATATCTGATAATAATTCAGCGATATTGCTGGCATTTTTCTTCTCAATATCATCTTTCGTAACTACGCTAATACTTGCCGGCGCATTTTTAATATCTTGCTCATAACCTGCTGCGGAAACCACAATTGTTGATAACTGGTGCGTTGCTGGTTCATTGTTGGCATATGTAGCGCTAGATACAAGAGCGAGTAACGCAGCGGAGAGAGGGTGAGGGTTGAAACTTGCCATAACTGAAATATCCCTAAATAAAAACACAAATCACGCGAATGATAAATATTAAAAACGCTGTAATGATAATGATAAAACTTATCATTAACAACAAAAAGAAACATTGTTTTAAGTTTTATTTAAGAAAGCTGTTAAATTAGCGTTAATTAAAGAAAAAAATGAAAGTAAGTGACTTTTTCATCATCTAATTTTGTATATCTGAAAAGTTGTCATATAATGTGGCACTTTAAAAAATTGTTATTACTAACTATATATCGAGGAAGCCATGCAAGTAACGACTGAAGCGGTTTCGGGCGTTGCCCGTCGTTTAAATGTTTCTGTACCGACGAGCCGTGTTAACGAGCAGTTTGAAGCTCGCTTACAGCGCACTGCCAAAACTGTGAAGATCAACGGCTTCCGTCCAGGTAAAGTGCCTTTAAATGTAGTACGCCGTGAATATGGTGCGGGCATTTATCAAGAAGTTGTGAATGACATCATTCGTGACACCGTGTTTGAAGCGATTCAACAAGAAAAAATCAATGCTGTCGGTATGCCGAACATTGAAAAAGTTGAAAACAAAGACGATGCTTTAGTTTATGAAGCAACTGTTGAAGTTTATCCAGAAGTAGAAGTAAAAGCTTTTGCTGACTTGGAAGTTGAACGTAAATCATCTGAAATCAACGATAAAGACGTTGATACAATGATCGAAAACTTGCAAAAACAACGTCAAACTTGGGCTGTAACCAAAGGTATGGCGAAGAAAGACATGCAAGTGACTTTCGACTTTGAAGGTACTGTTGATGGCGAGAAGTTCGAAGGCGGTACGGCTGAGGACTTTAAACTGGTACTTGGTTCAGGTCGTATGATCCCAGGTTTCGAAGATGGTATCGTTGGCATGAAAGCAGGCGAAGAGAAAGTGATTGATGTTACTTTCCCTGAAGATTACCAAGCTGAAAACTTGGCTGGTAAAGCTGCTCAATTCAAAATCACAGTGAAGCAAGTTGAAAAACCAAAGCTTCCTGAAATTGATGCTGAATTCTTACAGATTTTTGGTGTGACTGAAGAAGAAGGCTTAGAAAAGTTAAAAGCTGATGTTCGCAAGAATATGGATCGTGAAGTTCGTAACGGTCTTCGCAACCAAATTAAACAAGCTGCATTTGATGCGCTTGTTGCTGCAAACGAAATCGAAGTGCCAGCTTCTATGGTTGCTCAAGAAATTGACCGTCAACGTCAACAAATGATCCAACAGTTTACGCAACAGTTTGGTGCTCAAGGCGCGCAATCATTTGATAGCAGCATGCTTCCTGATGAGTTGTTCAAAGAACAAGCTGAAAAATCAGTTAAACTTGGTGTGTTGGTTAGCAAAGTAATGGCTGATGCGAAACTTGAAGTTGATCAAGCGCGTGTAGAAGCTTATATCGATGACATGGCTTCTTCTTATGAAGATCCAACTGAAGTTATTGAATACTTTAAAACTGACAAACAGCAACGTGCTCAAATCGAAGCTGTGGTTTTAGAAGACCAAGTAGTTGATCATATTTTAGCTGCTGCTAAAGTAAATGAAGTTGCTGTAAGCTATGAAGACTTACTGAAAGAGCAACAAGCTCGCCGTGGCTAATCTTTCAAAAGTTGAGAAGAAAGGCGCGTAAGCGCCTTTTTTTATCTGTCTTTGTCTATGTTATGAAAGTGTTAATTTGTTAAAAAATTGCCAGATTTTAGTCTAAATAATCGAATATTTCAGATTGAACCTTTTGCAATTTCATCGATTATCCCTCATATTGTTGGCATAGATCGTGTCACAATAATTTAGGAATAAGTAAACGTATGTATGTTCCAACAATTGATAATGCTTTAGTTCCTGTAGTCGTCGAGCAGTCATCTCGTGGTGAGCGCTCATTTGATATTTTTTCACGTCTCCTACGCGAGCGTGTCATTTTCTTGACGGGTGAAGTGGAAGACAACATGGCCAACTTAATCGTTGCGCAAATGTTGTTTTTAGAAGCTGAAAATCCTGAAAAAGATATTCATCTATATATCAACTCACCTGGCGGATCTGTCACTGCGGGTATGGCGATTTATGACACCATGCAGTTTATTAAACCTGATGTGGTGACTTACTGTATGGGTCAAGCTGCGTCGATGGGTGCATTCCTGTTAAATGCGGGTGCCAAAGGAAAGCGTTACTGTCTTGAAAATGCGCGTGTGATGATTCATCAACCTTTAGGTGGTTTCCGTGGTCAAGCGTCAGATATTGAGATTCATGCACGTGAAATACTCTTTATCAAAGAACGTCTGAACCGTTTAATGGCCGAGCATAGTGGTCAAGACTATGAAACAGTTGCGCGTGATACAGATCGTGATAATTTCATGACTGCCAATGCCGCTAAAGAATATGGTTTAGTTGATCAAGTATTAAGTAAGCGCCCGTAATTTTCTAAAGATTCAAGAATTGGAGTAAATATGTCCGAACATCCTCAAGGACAAAAACATTGTTCATTTTGCGGTAAAACGCAGTCTGAAGTCGGGAAACTGATTGCAGGTGAGGACGCATATATTTGTAATGAGTGTGTGGATGTCTGCTTGGACTTGGTACAAACCAGTCAACAGGTCGAAGCTGGGGATTGGGCAAGCAAAGCATTGCCTAAGCCACATGAAATACGTGCTGCCTTAGATCAGTATGTTATTGGACAAGATATTGCAAAGAAAACCTTATCTGTAGCGGTGTATAACCATTATAAACGCTTGAAAGTGGGGCAGTCTGGTCATACCGATCAAGAAGTTGAAATTGCAAAAAGTAATATTTTGCTGATCGGACCAACAGGTTCGGGTAAAACTTTACTTGCGCAAACACTTGCTCGTTTACTCGATGTTCCTTTTGCTATGGCAGATGCGACGACACTCACCGAAGCTGGCTATGTCGGTGAAGATGTAGAAAACATTGTGCAGAAGTTATTGCAAAAAGCGGATTATGATGTAGAGAAAGCCCAAAAAGGTATTATCTACATTGATGAAATCGATAAGATTACGCGTAAATCTGAAAATCCGTCTATTACTCGTGATGTATCGGGTGAAGGTGTACAACAAGCATTACTGAAAATGATTGAAGGGACTGTTGCTTCTATTCCTCCTCAAGGTGGTCGTAAGCATCCTCAGCAAGAATTTATCCAAATTGATACTGCCAATATTTTGTTTATTTGTGGTGGTGCTTTTTCAGGTTTGGAAAAAATCGTCCAACAACGTCAAGAAAAGGGCGGTATTGGTTTCACGGCTGATGTGAAGAATAAAGATGATCGGAAAAAAGTATCAGAATTATTCCGTCAGGTGGAAGCAAATGACCTTGTGAAGTTTGGGTTAATTCCTGAGTTTATTGGTCGTTTGCCTGTGATCGCAACGTTAGAGGAACTAGATGAGGATGCACTTATGCAGATTTTGACAGAACCTAAAAATGCGTTAACACGTCAATACCAACATTTGTTCACGATGGAAGATGTAGACTTAGTCTTTGATGAATCTGCATTACGCGCTGTGGCGAAAAAAGCACTTGAGCGTAATACAGGTGCGCGCGGTCTACGTTCTATTTTAGAAAATGTACTGCTCGAAACCATGTATGATTTGCCAAGTCGTACAGATGTGGGCACTGTGATTGTTGATGAAGCTGTGATTAATGGTACAGCCAAACCGACATTTAAAGCAGAGCGTTTACCGCAAGTGACGAAGTCTGAAGTCAGTGAAAAGAAAGATTTAAAAGTGATAGATTCTAAATCGGCTTAACGCCACAGATCTATCGTTTATCTAAAAAAGCATGAAAGGCCTCGCTTTTCATGCTTTTTTTATTTGCAATTGGGCATTGAGGTGTTAATCTTAAAAATTGAAAAAACCGCATAGTGTTGCGCAGTTAAAAATAAATCCAAGAAAACGCCTTGAGGGATGTCATGCGTTATTTAATATTGTCATTATGTTGTGCAGGGGTATTGGCTGGCTGTCAAAGTCATAAGGCAGTTGAACAGAATCCAACAGCACTGACCGCAACGCTACCACCTGTTGATACTGAAAAAGAACCCGGTTTATTTGATCAATATCACGTCGGTGGCTTCACTGTCGGTGGTTGGGTCAATCAAAAGTTAGGGCAACATTTCTCACCGATTAAGCCACAAAATCAGCAAGCCGCTGTAGTCTATCTCTATCGTCCAGATACGCGATGGAATCGTCAGGAAATCGCTGCCGCAAACTTATTTATCAATGGTCATCGTATTCCAAGTTTGTTACACAATCATTATTATTGGCTAGAATTACCCGCAGGCACTTACAGATTGAGCGTGAGCCGTCCTTTGGTTGGATTACACTTCCAAAAACCGAAATACATCGATTTTAGCGTTGATGCTGAGCAAACTTATTTTATTAAATATGATGAAGAAAATAAAATTTCTCGAAGTGAGCCGAGTGGTCCATTTATGCCAACGCCTGAAAAAGTCGCTCGTCAAGAAATTGCATTTACACGCTTAAAATCATCAAGCTATAATTTTGTGGCACAGGATGAATCTGGCAAGATCCGTTCTAAGCCTCAAGAGCTTAAACCTGAAAAATATGATGCAAAATCAGAGGTACATTTGGTCAAACCATTTAAGTTATGGAATCCTTTGACTTGGTAATGTGGTTATAATCATCTATGCAGGAAAGCACAATTTGATTGTGCTTTCCTGCAAAAGTTTAAGGCTTAGAAATAATAGCCTAGATTAATATTAAAGCGTTGTTCCGTTTTAGAGCTATCGCCTGCAACGCTTCCCCCAATAAAAGGTTGATTTTTTGCATTGACAAAATCAACGTAACTAAAGAAATTTCCTGCAGAAACAGCAACACCCGTGGTGTTCATAAAGGTGTCACGGCTATTGTCAGATTTGTCATAAATCATGCCGTAATCATTATAAAATTGCAGTTGTGAAATCGGACCTAAAGAAACGGGTAGTGTATAGGCAACATTGGCACTTAATGATTTGGCTTGTGCTGCAATAGAATCATAGAAGCCATATGCGCCAACAATCATACGATCCGCATTGTTGTTGACACTGTAGTCATATTGGCTGTGTTGTAATTGGACGTTCCAGCGTTGATAATTACTATTGAAATGAACTGCCCACGCATGATAATTTCCGATACGGTTTTGGTTATCATGTAGTCCACCATAAAGTGCAGATGTGCCAACTTCACTAACGACCCCGCCAAGATCAAATTGATAACCTATTCGGCCAGAAAGCGTATTGTATTCACCAATTTTTTGCGTTGGTTCGGCATAAATATCTTCACCTTTAGCCCTTATGCCAACAACATCATATGAGTAGCGTTTACTGCGATCATCGACATAACCGTCAACACCGCCTAATTCATCATTTTTATAGAAACCTAAATCGAGTCGCCAATTATCTTTCATTTGGCGTGAAACGAGGATCCCAAGGTCAAAGTCATCTTCTAAACCAATATAGTAGTTTGGACTGAAATAGTAGCTATGAGAATTATAGGGTTGATTACCAAAGCGAACAGGTGTAATCCCAGCTTTAATTTCCCAATTAGGCATGAACTCATAACCTAGCCAAGCATATTTGACGGTTGTCATGTAGTCATAAAAGCGCAGTTCTGCACCGAGTAGAATATCATCGACATTGCCATTAAATTTGAGTGCGATCATATCGAAGTCAAAATCGCCATGACGGTCTTTGTTGCCTTTTTCGTATGAGTTAATGCCTAAATTGGCACGAACTGCACCGCCAACATCGACTTTACTTTTTTTTGCTTCAGTGCGAGTGGTCTCAGCTTGTTCGTCTAATGCTTTGGTTTGTTGTTGGTGTAGTTTGGTTTCAAGTGCAGCAAGTTGTTGTTTTAGGCTATTTATTTGTTGCTGTAAGTCAGGTTCAGTATGAGCATAGCTGCTAGAGCAAATAGCAAGTGAAGATAAAAGTAAAAATCTTTGATAAAGCATAATATTGAGAGTTCTCCTTTTTTGATGTTTAAGCAGTGTAATAGAGTTTTTGTCGTATTTTCAAATATCAAACATTTAAAAAGGCATTGAGGCTAGCCTCAATGCCTTAAAAGTGAATAGCACTTATATTTTGTTTATACGCGAGAGTTTAAGCTTGTGCGGCATCAACCACTGGAATTTTTCCAATTTTTGCTTGCCAGATTTTTGGTGCTGTCGCATGGATCGATGTACCATTCACATCAACCGCGACAGAAACAGGCATATCTTCAACCACAAACTTATATATCGCTTCCATACCTAAGTCAGCAAATGCAACGACTTCAGCTTCACGTACTGCTTTCGATACAAGATATGCTGCACCACCAACGGCCATCAAGTAAGTTGCTTGATTGTCTTTGATCGCTTCAATCGCAGCTGGACCACGGTCCGCTTTTCCGATCATACCGAATAAGCCAGTTGCTTCTAGCACTTGACGGGTAAACTTGTCCATACGGGTTGCAGTTGTCGGACCAGCAGGACCAACCACTTCATCACCCACTGGATCGACTGGACCCACGTAGTAAATAAACTTACCTTTTAAATCAACAGGCAGTTCTTCACCATTATTCAACATGTCAACCATGCGCTTGTGGGCAGCATCACGACCTGTATAGATCGTACCGTTTAACAATAAAGTATCGCCTGGCTTCCAAGCATTCATCTCTTCTTGGGTAATGGTATCCAGATTCACACGTGTTGATTTTGAAGAATCCCAAGTCACAGCAGGGTAGTCTTCAAGTTTCGGTGCTTGGATATGTGCAACACCAGTACCATCAAGTTGGAAGTGCGCGTGACGTGTTGCCGCACAGTTCGGAATCATACCCACTGGCTTGCCCGCAGCGTGGCATGGATAGTCTTTGATTTTAATATCAAGAACCGTGGTCAAACCACCAAGACCTTGTGCACCAATACCAAGTGCATTCACTTTCTCGAAGATCTCAATGCGGAGTTCTTCCATCTTGTTTTGTGGACCACGACGAAGTAATTCGTCCATGTTGATTTCTTCCATGAGCGCTTCTTTTGCAAGCATCATGGCTTTTTCAGCAGTACCACCGATACCGATACCGAGCATACCCGGTGGACACCAGCCTGCACCCATGGTTGGGACAGTTTTAAGTACCCAATCTACGATTGAATCAGATGGGTTGAGCATTGCGAGTTTTGATTTGTTTTCTGAACCGCCACCTTTCGCAGCAACAGTAATATCCACTTTGTTACCCGGTACGAGTTTGTAGTGGATCACGGCAGGGGTATTGTCTTTAGTATTCTTACGACCAAAAGCTGGATCAGCCAAAACAGAGGCACGGAGGACGTTTGAGTTCTCTAAGTAACCTTGGCGTACACCTTCATTGATCGCATCATCTAAGCTCATGCTTAAATCAAATTTAACGTCTAAACCCACTTCAAGGAAAACATTGACAATCCCTGTATCTTGACAGATTGGTCGATGGCCTTCAGCACACATACGTGAGTTGATGAGGATCTGGGCAATTGCATCTTTTGCAGCTTGGTTTTCTTCACGATCATAAGCACGGCTCATCGCTTGGATGAAGTCTTGTGGGTGATAGTAAGAAATAAACTGTAGGGCATCCTTGATTGATGTAATCAAGTCATCTTGTTTGATGATCGTTGTCATATCAAATTTCTCTTGAGCGGGCGATTAGCTGGCGGGCTAAATTATATGACAAAAAGTCTCCATTGTGGGAGTTTTAGCGCGCATTTGGCTAAAGGTCGAAGGGGCTGAATATTCGACTTTTTGATAATTTTTTTACTTACCTGTCTAAGCAAGAAACACAAAGTGGCTAAATTCGCCTAAAAGTGGTTTATTGGTAAAATAAATTAACCTGACTTGATTCTCATTTGAGAGGGGGAGTAGCCGAAATATTTCTTAAAGCGATTACTAAAATGACTACTTGAACTAAACCCATATTGCGCAGAAATTTCGGTGAGATTTAAGCGGGTGGTCTGTAGGGCTTGATGTGCCAGTTCTAGGCGACGTTGCATCACATATTGATGCGGTGGCATCTGCATGGATTGTTTAAACATATGCGCAAAATGATATTCACTGAGCTGAGTTTGTTGCGCCAAATCAGACAGTGTGAGGCTGAGATACAAATGCTGATCGATCCATTCTAAAAGTTGCCTTAGCACATATGGTGATAAACCTCCTTTTACCACAGGTACTTGCCATTGTGTATGGCTATAATTTTTAATGAGGTGATTAAGCAATAGCGTAGTCGCGGTGCTCATTTGTAAATGGTTTTCGTGATTGCTCCATGCTCCGTTCAGTAGAAAATGTCGGTAAATCATTGAGATGTGTGGGTCGGATACAAACACTTGTGGGTTGAGTGTAATTTGACTCGGTTCACGATCCCAGACTTGTTCAGCCACGCGTTGTAAATGCTGTTGAGTATAATAAAGATGCACAAATGTGAGTGAATCACGCAGATCCCAAGTTGAGTCAAAATCTTGGGGCATGAGACACATACGATCTGGCCCGCCGCCATTGTGCCAACCTTGAGCGGTCTTCTGATAACTCTGATAGCCACCTTGAATATACATACTTAACGTATGGTGGTTACTACAGACATTGACACGATCTTGGTTGTTTTGCCACATCGCCAATTGCATACCCGAACCCAGTTCTACCGAGTCGAGTAATTGCGCTTTATATTGTTGTAATTGATCTAGAATCTGATATTTCATCTTCTACTCAAAGCTTTAGATATGTGACTAGTGTAGCGATTTTTAATACATAATTGTTATCGATGCAAGAGAAGAAATAGAAAACCGCAAGTTGGTGATAGTGAGCGCAAGATGATGCAAGCTATCGTGATCTCAGACCAAGCAAAATAGTGCAAATGATTTTGGGTTTAGAAAATATGAATGCGCTGTTATATGCTTCGGTTGTGGTGATTTGGGGAACCACATGGATTGCGATTAGCTTACAACAGCAAAGTGGCATCGCAGCCAATGTTGCCGTGTTTTGGCGTTTCTTTATTTCTGCGATGATATTATTTGTTTTTGTCATCTTGAGTAGAAAACTGCAAAAGCTAAATCGCACAGATCACTTGTTCTGTTTATTACAAGGTTTATGTGTTTTTGGCTTGAACTTCGTTTGTTTCTACTACGCAGTGCAATATATCAGCAGTGGCTTAGAAGCTGTTATTTTTTCTATGGCGATGATCTTTAATATCATCAACGCCAAGCTGTTCTTTGCTCAACAGGTTTCAGCACGTTTTTATCCCGCAGCTTTATTGGGCTTGCTCGGCATCATTGCTCTATTTTGGCATGATGTGATCGGAGCTGACTTAAATCGTAATACCTTGATGGGGATTGCGTTGTGTGTGTTGGGCACTTATGGTTTTTCGCTGGGGAATATGATCAGTACTCGGCATCAAAAGCAGGGTTTGGATATCTTCACCACCAATGCTTATGGCATGCTCTATGGTGCGCTGTTGATGGCATTGATTTCAGGCTTTAAGCAAGATAACTTCTTCCCAAGTATGCAGTTGAGCGCAATCACAGCTTTACTCTATTTAGCAGTGTTTGGCTCTGTAATTGGATTTACGGCTTACTTTTATTTGATTGGGCGTATTGGTGCAGGAAAGGCAGCATATAGTACATTGCTATTTCCTTTGGTGGCTTTGGTCATATCCACGATATGGGAAGGTTATCAATGGCATATCAATGCCATGATAGGTGTGATTTTGATTCTAGGTGGCAATGCGATTTTCTTTATTAAAAGCCCACAGGCAAGCGTGCTGACCCGGTCAAAACAGGCTTAGCCCAGACTGAACAGGAGTACTGTGATGCAAGCAGATTTGGCAAAAAATATTATTGATATTTATAAAAAACATGGCCGTGCTTGGACGGAGCGTCGAGGCAACCATTTATATGAAAAAACATGGCTAGATCAATTTCTTGCTTTAATCCCACCTCATTCCCAGCTTTTGGATTTGGGTTGCGGCTCAGCCAAACCCATCGCGGCATACTTGATTGAACATGGGCATCAGATCACAGGGGTAGATGCCTCAGATGCAATGATTGAAATGGCACAATCAAATTTTCCTGAGCAGCGATGGATACAGCAAGATTTTCGTCATTTTAACGTTGATCAGAAGTTTCAGGGGATTTTGGCTTGGGATAGTTTTTTTCATCTCACACACGATGATCAAAGAAAAATGTTTGCGTCTTTTACGCATCATGCCAGAACCGGAACAGTTTTAATGTTTACTAGTGGACCTGCACATGGAGAGGCAATCGGCGAGATGTTTGGTGAGCCGTTATACCATGCCAGTTTAGCCGCTGATGAATATCGTACTTTATTGGAACAACATGGATTTGAAGTGATCAATATGGTGGCGGAAGATCCTGAGTGTGCAGGACATACAGTTTGGTTGGCGCGGTTTATCTAAATCAAAACAGCTATTTATTGAGATAAATAGCTGTTTTAGTCAAAGCGGTAATTTGGGTTTGGTGATGTTATTCCGCTTGAATCGCCGTTAACGCAATGGTAAACACGATATCATCGACCAAAGCACCACGAGACAAATCATTAACTGGTTTATTCAAGCCTTGCAGCATCGGGCCGACACTGACCACATTGGCAGCACGTTGCACCGCTTTATAGGTAGTGTTGCCCGTATTTAAATCAGGGAAAATAAACACATTGGCACGCCCTGCCACTTGTGAATCAGGCGCTTTTTGACGTCCCACACTTTCAACTGAAGCAGCATCATATTGAAGAGGTCCATCAATCAGTAAGTCTGGTCGACGTTGTTGCGCTATTTCAGTGGCTTGACGAACTTTGTCTACATCAGCCCCAGTGCCAGAAGTTCCTGTTGAATAGCTAATCATGGCAATTCTTGGATCAATTCCAAACGCTTTGGCAGAGTCTGCGGATTGAATCGCAATTTCAGCCAGTTGTTCTGCCGTTGGGTCGGGGTTGATCGCGCAGTCACCATAAACAAAGACTTCATCTGGTAACAGCATAAAGAAGATGGAAGATACCAATGAGTAGTTCGGTGCTGCTTTAATGAGTTGAAATGCAGGACGAACCGTATTCGCCGTGGTATGAATCGCACCTGAAACCAAACCATCCACTTCATCCAATGCCAACATCATCGTGCCGAGTACAACTGTGTCTTGGAGTTGGGCGATCGCTTGGAGTGCATCCAATTTTCCTTTACGTAACTCGACCATTGGTTCGATATATTGTTCGCGGATACTATCTGGGTCGATGATCTGCAAATCTTCAGGAAGTTGAATTCCGCGGGCTTTCGCAACTTCTGCCACCGACTCTGGTTTGGCCAATAACACACACTGTGCAATACCACGCGCTTGGCAAATGGCAGCCGCTTGGACGGTGCGAGGCTCATCGCCTTCAGGTAACACAATACGTTTTTTGGCTGCAATTGATTTTTGCACTAACTCATAACGGAATGCGGAAGGAGATAGGCGTGGATGTAAATTATTTTGCGTATGTTGATCAAGCCACTGGCTATCAATATGACTGGAAACAAATCGGGTGACTTGTTCCGCTCGTTCGGTATCATCAATTGGAATTTCATTACCAAAACGGCTGAGCTTTTTCAGTGCCTCTAATGTCGTAAGTGGGGTATGTAAAACAGGTAAACCTTGTTTAATCGCACTTTGACAGAATTCTAATACATTTTCAGAGGGTGGGGATTTTTCGGTGAGCACTAAACCCGCCAATGGTGTGCCGTTACTACTGGCAAGGCTTGCAGCAAGCAAAGTATCGGTACGTTGCGACGCGCTAATAATCAGCTCGCCTGCTATAAATTTGTGTAATTCAGATTCAATGTTGGACGCAATTAAACTGGTATGCAGTATGCGGCGATGTTTGGCGTCACCTTGATGTAACCATGTGCCGTTGACGATTTCAGCAATGTCTAAACTTCGTGGTACGCTGAGTATATTGCTAAAAGGAACTAAGCCGATAATCGGCAATGCTTCTGTTCCGATAAAACGATTGTAGTGTTGTAATTCTAAGGAAAAATCAGCTATTTTTTGATCTAAGCGTAAACTTGGATCAAGTGTGACAGGGATGGCTGCTGTGCTTTCAGGCAGTCCTTTGGTGCGCATAAATAATACGCCCGTTGTTCGTGTCGATGCTGCGCCGCCGAATTGACGTAAGTGGGCATCTATTCGTTCTGCCGTTTTGCGTGGATCAGCTAAATCTGCGGTACTGACCAACACCACTTGAGCATCAAATGCTTGTGCTAATGCGGCATTGACTTCGATGGCGAAGTGATCTTGTCCATTTGGCACAAGACCTTCCACAATAATCACATCATGATCAGCCGCAATTTGGCGATGCAGTGCAACGGCTTCTTCCAGCAACTCATCGGTTTCACCGAGTGCGATGAGTTGGGTTAAACGATCGTAGGTTATCGGCTCTACAGCATGATGCTGGAATAAATGACGATATAAAGTTGTGGTGCGATCAACGGTTACATCTGCGATTTGAGAAAATGGTTTTAAGAAACCCGCATTGATCCCTTTACAGTCCAGTGCGTAAATCATGCCTAAACAAGCAGAGGTTAAACCGACACCTTCACCTGTGGGAATAAGTAAAATCGTATTCATAATGACCTTAATTTTTTATTGAGTAGGTTAAAACAGTTTGTTCAAGCACTTGGCGCGTTTCTTTGGCAATACGACCTTCTTCATCTGTTGGAATCACCCAGATTTGTGGGCCTGTACCTTGGTCAATACGGCCTTCGCTACCTCGCGCTAAGCTATTATTTTTCTCTTGACTAAATTGCAGACCAAAGTGTGATAAATACGCTAAAGTCTTTTCACGCACATCGGTAGAATTTTCACCAATACCACCAGTAAAAATCAAACCATCTAAACGAGGCAGGGCGCAACTTAACGCAGATAAAGATTTTGCGAGTCGATAACAAAAGACTTCGATCGCGAGTATTGCACCTTCATGACCATTTTCAGATGCTTCAACTAACGTACGCATGTCATTGGATAAACCCGACAAGCCCAATAAGCCACTGTCTTTGTTAAGCATACTGTCAATTTTTTGGATATCCCAGCCTAAATTGTTGGATAAAAATAAAGGAAGGCTTGGATCAACATCACCACTACGGGTACCCATCACGACACCTTCAAGTGGGGTCATACCCATCGAAGTATCAAGGCTCTGTCCATTCCAAACCGCACAGGTCGAGCTGCCATTGCCTAAGTGAGCACTGAGCCAACCGCCTTGGTTCTTCTGACCTGCTAACTCACTGGCGCGTTCTGTCACATAAGCATGACTAGTACCATGGAAGCCATAACGACGAACTTGGTGCTGATCATATAAAAATTGTGGTAAGGCATAACGATAGGCGCGTTCAGGCATGGTTTGATGGAATGCTGTATCAAAGACAGCCACTTGAGGGAGTTGTGGAAATAACGCCATGGTTGCTTCAATCCCAATCAAATTTGCGGGGTTGTGCAAAGGTGCAAGTGGAATTGCGTCACGAATGCGATCAATCGTTTGTTGGGTTAATTGCTCAGCATGGGTCATATTGCCACCATGCACCACACGATGCCCAATGGCTTGAGGATTGTAGTTGGATAAACGTGAGAGCAGGGTTTCTAAAGCTTTGGCATGATCTGCATACGGAATCGAGAGTTCAAGTGCTTCGCCACCAAGCGTGATACCTTTAATCCGAGCATCGGCTGCACCCAAGTTTTCTGCTAGACCATAAATGCGATCTTCGCGGCGTTCTGAGATAAGCGCATATTTAATAGATGATGAACCACAGTTTATTACCAGTACAGATATCGCCACGTTTGACCACCTAACAAATTCTAATTTTATGATGAGAGCTTGGTTTGACTGCATTTTATAAGCAGTAACAAGCGCTATGTTTTAGCATGTGGTGTTGCATTGGCAAAATAGACTTTAGCCTATACAACTGTTTTATAAATCAATCTATTTAGTATAGTTTGTAAATAACAGGTTCTTTTGATTAATCTGTTGGTTTTCGCGGTATTTTTGTATGAAAATATATAAAAACACGATAAAGATCAATTTAATGCGCTTTATCGTGTCGGAGTTTAAATGAGATAGTTTAGGTTATTGGCGGATTTGACCATCTCCAAAAACGATCCATTTCTGAGAGGTTAAGCCCTCTAAACCAACTGGGCCTCGCGCATGAATTTTATCGGTAGAAATGCCGATTTCTGCGCCTAATCCATATTCAAAACCATCAGCAAAACGTGTTGAAGCATTGATCATTACTGAGCTTGAATCAACTCGCGCCAAGAACTCACGTGCCAAACTAAAGTTTTCCGTAATAATCGCATCGGTATGATGAGAGCCGTACTTATTGATATGCTCAATCGCCTCATTCATTCCGGTCACAACTTTAATTGCAAGGATTGGACCTAAGTATTCTGTATACCAATCTTCCTCAGTCGCTGTTTTAACCGATATACCCAAAATGCGTTGTGTTTCAGGGCATCCACGCAGTTCAACTTGCTTCTCAGCATAGAGTTCTGCGATACGCGGTAAAAACTCCTCAGCGATTGCTTCATCTACCAATAACGTTTCCATGGCATTACAAACACCGTAACGATGCGTTTTGGCATTCAGTGCGATAGGCAAAGCTTTTTGTAGATCTGCTTGAGCTTCAACAAAAACATGGCAGTTACCATCTAAATGTTTAATTACTGGAATACGTGCTTCTTGACTGATACGTTCGATCAGGCTTTTTCCACCACGCGGTATAATCACATCGACAAATTCAGTCATCGTGATCAAATGACCGACTGCTGCGCGATCAGGGGTATCAATGACTTGAACGGCGTGTTCAGGCAAACCTGATATTTGTAGACCATGTTGGATCGCAAGAGCAATCGCTTTGTTTGATTCCAATGCTTCTGATCCACCACGTAAAATGATGGCATTACCAGATTTTAATGCCAATGATGCAGCTTCAAGAGTCACATTGGGTCTTGATTCATAAATCATCCCAACGACACCAAGCGGAACACGCATTTTACCCAACTGAATACCAGATGGACGATAGGCGAGATCTGTAATTTCCCCAATCGGGTCAATGAGGCCGATTACATCTTTTAAGCCTTGTAGCATTCCTTTAAAACGTGCAGGGGTCAGCTCTAAACGATCAAGCAACGCATTGTCTAATTGGCGTTGACGTCCGTTATTCATGTCAATCTGATTGGCTGCCAAAATTTGCGCTTGATTGTTTTCTAAAGCGGTATAAATTGCAGACAAAGCATGGTTTTTCAAATGAGTTGGCGCACTCATTAAAATACTTGACGCTTGGCGCGCCTGAGTACCTACCTGTTGCATATAGTTTTGAATAGAGTCTTGCATAGCATTTTGATGATTGCATGTATTTATAAAGATAGTAACAGTCAAATGCCGAACAATGAATAGGCGGAACTGACAATTCAAAAAAATTACAAATTGTTAATTGGCGCAATTTTTTTTATTTTTATGCGATAAATATACCGAATATCAGGATGTGAATACATATTTTGCAAAAGATTATTGGTCTAAACAAGATAAGTGGTTAAGGAAATGATTGCGTATAAAACATGCATTTGTATAGAATGAAAAAGTATAGGATAAATGTAATACAAATTTTATAAATTTGTTAACTTGCAGGGCAGGGTCGCTAAAAATGACATGCTTGCAACAGAAAAATAAACAAGGATGGAGGAAGGACATGAATTCCATTATCCAAATGGACTCGGATTTAAATCATAGCTTCACAGGCTTTGGTTTTTTTGACATCTACAATAAAAACAGTTTTAAACAACCAGCGCGTACAACGTGGATTGATGGTTGGAAAATTGAATATATGGCAATTGCAGATCCTAAAACGATCCACAATACGCCGATTGTAATTGTCGGGGGCGCATTTCAAAACTTTAACTCTTATAAGTATTGTGTTGAACAACTCTTTGAGAGTGGTCCTGTTATCTTGATTGACTTACCTTCAATGGGCTCAAATCAACAAATTCGTAATGTCGATACAGGTGCGTCAGCTTCAATACTAGAATTACCAGATTTGTCTAAAATGCTTGGGCAATGGCTTGATATCGTTGGAATTGATAAAGTTTCAATGATGGGGATGTCATTAGGGTCTGTTATCGCATCTTCATTTGCTGATCAGCGCCCAGAGCTCATGGATCGTATGGTGTTGATGGGCGTGATGCAAAAGACACGTAAAAGCTGGCGGATGCTGCTTGAAGAATCATTGCATTTAATGCGTGAAGATCGCATGGAAGAATTTGGTCAAGCTGTCATTCTCTATTTAGTCAATCATGCCAAACTTGATAAAACCCGTATGTCACCGACAGCAAAGCGTCTGTTTTTTAGACAGATGGCTGATTTCAGTAGCACTGAGCGTGAACGTTATGAAATTAACTGTAATCGTTTATTACGCTTAAGTAATGTACCTGTACCACAATGCAAAACATTGGTTGCAGCAGGACAGTACGATAGCTTTACTTTGCCACATGAAAATGCAGATTTTGCTTTGCAGTGCCAAGATATGCAGTTTGCTTTGATTGCCAATGCAGATCACGTACCGCAGTTGCAACGCCGTAAAGAAACCATGAATTTGTTTACCTCATTTTTGAAAGGTGAGTCCATCGATAATCTTGATGGCATTATTTCGATGACGCGTGAACAAATGAAACAGATCGAGCGTCGTGGTGAAGAGCGAATTGCTGTTTTACAACCAGATTCAAAATTGACACATCGTCATTTAGAGACTGAAGCTGCTGTTAAAATTGTAGATATCACTTTCTTTGGGGTGTATTTGAAAGTCGATGACTTGGGTCAGCTTGATTTTATTCGTCAGCATCCACGTGACTTAGCCTTGCATTTGGCGGATGAGGAAGGTGAGTTTAAAATTGAATGCTTAATTTTTGATATCACTGAACAAGGTCTACGTATCTTGTTTAAACACGGTAGCTTTGACGTTGCTGAACGTTTAACTCGTTTTATCGAGCGCCAAAAATTCGTTTGATTTAACCATTACAAACAGATTTAAAAAAAGAGAAGTGAATTGATAATAGTCACTTCTCTTTTTTATTGAAGCTATTTATTCCTTGCTTGGATGGTCCAGACGAGATCGCCTAAATGTTGTTGTTTATTTTCTAAAGTGACTTGTTCAAAAAACTGTTTGGGTTGCAGCACTTCAACCTGTTTAAAGCCTGCCTCTTTAAAAAAGTTTTCAACTTCAATAGCGGTTTTAAAATGAAAACTAAAAGCACTGCGTGACATCCATTTTAGTAAGCGGCTGCTATTCCAAATAATGGTGGCAAGTTTGTTTTGAGTTGGCTCAGGATAAACATCAGTTAAGTAATGCAATTCTTTAAAGCCATTGCCATAGATAGCGATTGATTTGATGAGCTGTTGTAATAATGGTTTATCAAAATAGTTAATCAATCCTTCGCTGATAATGACCAATGGACGGTTCGGATCAAATGTTTCAAAAGCTGTTGCAAAAGCATCTGTGAATAAATCTACAGAAAGCACTTCATCTGCATGTGTTTCAATCTGTTGTAGCGCAGCTTGTTTTGTTGCGGCCATGTCTGGTAGGTCGAGTTCGCGAAAGGTGATATCTGGATAGTGTTGTCTAAACCACCAACCACGAGGGGATAAGCCACACGCAATTTCGAGCACTTGTAAATGAGGATGCTGTTCAATCAATGCTTTTAAATGCGTATCGAGCATGGTGTGCCGTTGTTTTAAGGTAGTACGCATGCTGCCACCGACATATTTTTCCGCCCAACTTTCAATTGGGTGGACTAAAGCTGCAAGTGTTTTTCCTTTTGCGGTTGCGAATGCAGGATGTGAAATCCCCATTTGATACCAAATATACCCCGTATAGTGCGCTGTAAATGAAATGTGGCGATGTTTCGAAAGTTGTTGTGTCATCTGTCCTAGACTCTATTTTTCCTAATTTGGATATATAAAATTAATCTTTTTTTAAAATTAAGATTTTTCCACAAAATCCTATTTTAGGTTTGTTATTTACTATCGTCGGGCGGCATGGATGCCGCCGTTGATCTGGTCTTGCGCTGCTGCTTTCAAGGCGTTGCTTTGAAATTGCTCAGGATGTATCCTCAGCCTATGAGCAGCGACTAAAGCTGCGAGATATTTTTGCTTACTTTTATCCCTGAAAAGTAAGCCGAGCCGAAGGCAAAATCCTTTAATCAGATAAGCACTCGGCAAGATGCAATTATGTTCATAAAAAGATTAAAAAATCTAAGTAAAGTTAAAACGAATTCTTAAATTCTTCAATGGCTTTTCTGACGGTTTGCCAGTTTTCGTCTAATGTCAGTGTTGTACCCACCTGAATATTTGGGATTTTACCACGCATACGTTCTAAACGTTGTTGATTTGGTAAAGCAAGTGCTTGGATCCCGTCTAGTGCGATACAAGCAGCAGCGCGATCATTGCAGACCAAGCCCATATCACAGCCAGCGTTTAATGCTGCTTGGATACGCGCATCAGCACCACCTGCCACACACGCAGCTTGCATACTTAAATCATCTGAGAAGAGAACGCCATCATATTTAAGTTGTTGGCGTAAAACATTTTGCAACCAAAATGGTGAAAAGCCTGCTGGGTTTGGATCAACTTGATCATAAATCACATGGGCTGGCATCAGCGCATCAAGTTGAGGCATCAACTGAATAAAGCTCTGCATGTCTTTATCATAGATTTCCTGATATGAACGGCTATCAATTGCTGCTGCGACATGCGAATCTGCTTTGACTGAACCATGTCCAGGAAAGTGTTTGCCTGTGGTTGCCATGCCTGCTTTTTTCATGCCGCGCATAAAGGCATCTGCAAGTGGTACGATATCTTGCATGTTTTTAGCAAAACCACGATCACCGATCACATCACTGACATCATTCAGGTCTAAAACAGGCGCAAAACTAAAATCAATACCGACTGCAAGAACCTCAATCGCCATGAGCCAACCGCATTGTTCTGCCAGTTCAATTGCCTGTTGAGGATTGTGGATATAGTGTTCACCGAGTCGACCCATTGCCGGTAGTAAAGTAAACCCTTGTCTTAAGCGTTGTACGCGACCACCTTCCTGATCAACTGCGATCAGGATGTCAGGGCGGACTTGACGCATATGATCGGTTAAAGCGCGAACCTGCTGAGGGGATTCAATGTTACGTCCAAATAAAATCATGCCACCGACTTGTGGCGCTTGTAAGAGTTCAATATCTTCTTGAGTAAGTTCTGTGCCAGCTATATCTAGCATCAACGCGCCGATCATATGGATTCCGTTTGAATTTTGATGAAAAAAACGATAGCTAAATTGTGCAATGATTTGCTACATTTTGTCAGTACAGAATATGATAAAACTACATGATATTGATGATAAATACTCGTTGAGACGTTATTTATAGCAACCGACGAGTTTACAGGCTGATAAATACTGAATGAAATATGTTCATATCGATATGATCAGCGTGTAATAATTGCCATATCCAAGGAAGCACCAAAATTTTATGAAACTTCAAATGATAGCGTGTGCAGTTGCAATTGCGACTGGTGGTTTATTTTTCTCTCATACCATGAATGAGGCTATTGCGGCGACAGAAGCGTCTGCCGTTTCAACGGTGATCAAGCCATCACAAGAACAAGCATTGGTCGCGCGTCAGTTAGCAACACTGGTTGATCGTCAGCATTATCTCAATATGCGTTTAGATGCGACGACTTCAAAACGTATTTTAGATATGTATCTTGATAGTCTTGATCCAGATCATTCATTATTTTTAAGCAATGAAGTTGAAGATTATAAGAATAAATATGGTTCAAATTTTGGTGGATCACTTAAAGCTGGAAACCTCACAGGTCCTTTTGCGATTCATGCGCAATATCGAGAGCGATTAAGAGAGTTCTATGAGTTTATGTTGGCTGAATTGAAAAAGCCGCAAAACTTGCAGCAGAAAGATGTTTATCTGGATATCGATCGTGAAAAAGTACCTTATTTTAATACCAAAGCTGAACAACAAGCCCACTGGCAAAAGATGCTGGTTTCACAACTGATTAATTTAACGATCAGCAAAGAAGAAGAGCAAGCCAAACAAAAAGCATTAAAAGAGAATCCATCACTTGCAAATGGTCAAGATTTGACTGGGCCAGAAGATTTAACACCTGTTCAAACCCTAACTAAACGCTATACACGTCAGTTAGAGCGAATGGGGCGTGTGAAAAGTGATGATGTGCTAGAAAAGACATTGAATGCGATGTTGGCGACTTATGATCCGCACAGTAATTATTATCCACCGATTGATGCGATGGAGTTGAATCGTCAAACCACCTTGCGTTTAGAAGGGATCGGTGTTTCGATTCGCCCTGAGCGTGGTAATGAAGATTACACACGAATTGAAACGATCGTCGAAGGTGGTCCAGCAAGTAAATCAGGTCAAGTGAAATCAGGAGATCGCATTATTGGGGTTGCTCAAGATGGCGAGAAAATGGTGGATGTGATCGGTTGGCCGAGTTCAGAAATTGTAGGGTTAATTCGTGGTAAACGTGGAACCAAAGTTGTGGTGCGCTTGTTAGGCACAGGTGCTGCAATGAGTCAGGCACGTAATGTCACTTTGGTTCGCGATATTATTCAAGAAGAAGATGCAGGTGTGATGTGGTTCTAGGATTTTAGACCACGCCTATAAGTGATAATCTACTCCCCAATAAGCATGGGAAATGCTTGTTTTTGGAGTCAACCATGACACGAAGAAAACGTCGTAATCATTCAGCAGAGTTTAAAGTTAAAGTTGCTCTCGCAGCAATTAAAGGCGACCACACACTCGCTGAACTTTCTACTCAATTCGATTTACATCAAAACCAAATCATCGATTGGAAAAATCAACTGCTTGAGCAATCAGTCAATATTTTTTCACGACCAACAGCACAACAAGAACCAGAGATTGACCTCAAAGCTCTACATGCCAAGATAGGACATCAGGCATTGCAAATTGATTTTTTAGAAGGTGCGCTCAGAAAAATAGGGCAGCTGAGCGGCAAAAAATGATCGATAAGACCCATCAACTTTCGGTACGACAACAATCGCAATTGATTCAAATCAATCGCAGTACGTTGTATTACAAGCCCAAAGAGATTTCATCAACTGATTTGAGTTGGATGCGTCTAATCGATGAAATTCATCTCGACTACCCATTTATGGGCAGTCGAATGATACGAGATATGCTACAGCGTCAAGGACATCAAATAGGTCGGCGTAAAGTCCGACGTTTAATGCGCTTGATGGGAATACATGCCTTGTATCCAAAACCCAATACCAGTAAGCCTAATCTTGCACACCGTATTTTCCCATATCTGTTGAAAAACATGGTCATCGATCACTCTAATCAAGTCTGGTGTACAGATATCACGTACATTCCTATGGCTAAAGGCTTTGTCTATCTGTGTGCAATTATAGATTGGCATAGTCGTAAAGTACTGGCTCATCGAGTATCGATCAGTATGGAAACAGACTTTTGCATAGATGCGTTGCAAGAAGCAATTGTGAAATATGGTTGTCCTGAGGTGTTTAATACAGACCAAGGCAGTCAATTCACAAGCGAGGCATTTTTGAATGAGTTAAAATTGCGAAATATCCGTATCAGTATGGATGGGAAAGGACGATGGATGGATAATGTAATGATTGAGCGTTTATGGCGCAGCGTGAAGCATGAGGAAGTCTATTTGAAGGCTTACGATACGGTTAAACAAGCGAAACTATCAATTGCTGAATATTTGGATTTTTATAACATGATACGTCCTCATTCAAGTTTGAATAAGGCAACACCAAATGAATTTTATGATCAACATTTACTAAAAGTAATGGCAGCATAATTTAAATATTTAGAGCGGATTTATCACTTATAAAACTGAATTGAGTGGTCTAATTAACGGAACCACATTAGTGTTCGTTCACGTACGGTTGAAATCACACGTGATGGCAAAAAACATCTCTTTGGTGTTATTGAAATTCCATCATTTTATTTTGATTACCGTTCACGTCGTGCGGGCACTGAATACCGTTCGGTTTCTGTCGATACTGCCAAAGCCTTAGAAGAACTGAAAGCGAAGAAAGTTGAAGGGATCTTAATTGATCTACGAAACGATCCGGGTGGGTCTTTAGAAGAAGTTGCCCGTATGTTGGGCCAAGTAATCAAATCAGGTCCTGTGGTGCAGATCCGTGATGGCAATGGCAATGTTAATGTCTTTGAAGATACCGATGGTGGTGTACAAACCTATGCAGGTCCGTTAGCTGTTCTCGTTAACTTAGCTTCTGCATCCGCGAGCGAGATTTATTCTGCTGCGATTCAAGATTATGAACGTGGCATCGTGATTGGTAGCACGACGACAGGAAAAGGCACGGCTCAGGTTCAGTTGGATTCATTGGCTTATGGTCAAGCGACACTGACACAGCGTAAGTTTTATCGTGTTACTGGTGGCAGTACCCAAAATAAAGGGGTGATTCCAGACATTAAGCTGGTTGATATTTACAATGAAGAATTTGGTGAGCGTAAAGCGAAAAATGCTTTGAAATGGGATACCATTCCAACCGCACCGTTTAAACGAGAAGGTTCAGTGCAGCCTTATGTAGCGAAGCTGTCTGAATTTTCTGCTCAACGTGTTGCAGCAGATTCTCAGTTCAAATACTTAGAAACGCGTAAAGCGATTGCTCAGAAAACCTCTGCTCAGAAGAAAGTTGTTTTGGATATCAACCAACGTCGTGCAGAGTTAATTGATTTAGAGCAACAAACATTAAATGCAGAAAACCAACGTCGATTAGCAACAGGTCAAAAGCCTTATGCAAATTGGGAAAGCTATCAAGCGTCAATTGATGCGCTAGTTGAATCGCGTGCCAAGATGAAAGCGCATCAACGCCCAGCATTGCCAGAAGAAGAGGTTTTTGTGACTGAGGCCGCGAACGTGCTTTTAGATTATGCCAAGTTACAAGGGCGTTAATTTCTTCATAACCCCTTATAAGAAAAGCCCTATTAAAAAATAGGGCTTTTCTGTTTCAGGACGAGGTCGATTTTAATCGGCACGAATCCAAATCTGATTGCGACCTAACGCAGAAACACCTAAATAACCACGTAAGTGTAAGCGCTTGCCGTTGGCATTCAGTTTAGCTCTCATGCTATAAATTTTGCCTGTATTCGGATCAAGAATACGACCATTGGTATAGTTTAAGCCTTCGCTATACTTTAATCCTGTAACGACATCCAATCCCACGATTGGTTTATCGGTATAAGGTGGTGGACAGTCTATACATTTTTCCTTTGGTGTATAGCCTATACGAGGTGTAAGTTTTACAATTTTACCCGTATAGGTTCCATTCGATTCTTGGCGAATTTCGACTAAAGCTTTGGGCGCACCCGTTTTGTCATCAATACTTTGCCACATACCTGTAATATCGATTGCAAAAGTAAAACCGCTAATTACAGATAAAAGTAAACCGCTTATTAATTTTTTCCCCATCATCAAAAATCCATTTAATGTTCAAGTGTTCTATTATGTGTGATTTGTAATAACTAGTTCAATATTAATATGAGATTTGTGACAAAAATTATGATAAAGATAAAATAAAGGTTGGTAGCCAAATGGCTGTAAACACCCCATTAACCGCCATCCCGAATGCTGCATATCGCCCAGTTACTGGACCTCGTTGCCATGCCTGAGCAGTACCGATGGCATGCGCTGCTAATCCTAAAGCTAAACCAGAAGCACGTTCATCATTGATGTGTTTTAAGATCCAAGGTGAAAAGGCTGCGCCAATAACACCAGATAAAATCACGATCAGCGTTACCATCATCAACGGAGCATGTAATAGGGTTGCAATATTCAGTGCGATAGGAGTAGTCACTGCGCGTGTAGCAAACGCCATAATCGTTGGTTCAGACATATGTAGTAAATAAGCAAGCCCCATTGGTAAGGCTACAGCACTAATACTTGCAAAGCCTAAAATTCCAAGCATGGATTTAATCGGTAAATCATCATAGCGCATGGCTGCCAATGGAATCGCCAAGGCGACGGTGACATAGCCAAGTAGATGGTTAAAGATGTTATTCACGCTATTCATATATTGTTGATAAGGCACGCCTAAAATAAACAATAATCCAATCACAATAAACATGGCGAAAACAATTAAAGGAATCTGAGGGATTTTTTTATTGAGTGGTTTTGCGATGAGATAGCTAATAAGCGTAATAACGAAGCCGTAAATAATCATAAACATATATAGGACCTCTATAACCAGCGTTTTGCCATTTTGGCGTAAATCCACAATGGTAATAACGTACTTAAGGTTAAGATAAATAAAAATACAGGAATTTCTTTACCTAGATGAACCAACATAATCAATGAACCCGCACAAATAGGCAGGAATGCGAAGGCGCTTTCTTTCATGATCTTGTTGTTGGTATCAATCAGACGATTAGAAATTTTTCTATATTTTCTCCAAATCAATAACGTTGCCAGTAAAGCAATCAGTCCGACGAGATTTCCTAATTCTGGATGATGAAAGACCTTGGTGATTGCGACAGCACCCTCACGAAATACAATAATTAATAAAATCGTGTAAAACCAAGCGGTCCAGTCAATCTCTTTCATATGATCTCTTACTCTCGTCTATCTGAATGATGGTTGATCGCAATTATAGTGGTGGATGCTGTATCTCAAACTCTTCCAAAGTGCGCTGGAATAAGGATGCTTTCTTTCCTAAAATTTCGTCTAAAGGCAAATGTGCTTGTTTAATCAGTTGCTCCAATTTTTGTGGCGCAATACGGATTGATAAATGCAAATCACCATGATCATCATGATATTCAGACTGAATAACGTTGAGGCTATATAACTGAGTACGTAGTTTGCCATAAGCAGGTTTTAAAACTAAATCGAATTGTTGTAATTGTCCCATTAAGCATTGTTGTACGGCTTGACTGAGTAACGCTAATCCTTGGCCAGAATGAGCTGACAAATACACACGATCTGGAAGGTCAGGCGCTTTATAGAGGATTTTTGCAGTATCTCCGCTGAGGTCGATTTTATTATAAACATGCAAGATTGGTGCGTCTGCTCCAATTTCTTTCAGAACAGATTCTACAGCTTCGATCTGCTCAGACATATTGGCGCTGCTACTATCAATTACATGTAACAGTAAGGTTGCTTCTAATGTTTCTTCTAATGTCGCTTTAAATGATTCGACTAAATCATGTTGTAAATTTCTGACAAATCCAACGGTATCTGCGATCACAACAGCACCGATGCCATCCCAATCGAGACGACGTAAAGTCGGATCTAGGGTTGCGAAAAGTTGGTCTGCGGCATAGACATCGCTTTTTGCTAAAATATTAAATAAAGTTGATTTTCCTGCATTGGTATAGCCCACCAGAGAAATCGTGGGGATTGCTGCTTTTTGACGTGCAGCACGACCTTGTGAACGGGTTTGTTGTACTTTAACCAGTTTATCTTTGAGCTGCGTAATACGGACTCGGATGAGTCGACGGTCGGTTTCCAATTGTGATTCGCCTGGACCACGTAGACCAATACCACCTTTTTGTTGTTCTAGATTGCCAGTAAAACCACGAATCAGACGGGTCGATAAATGTTTGAGTTGAGCTAGTTCAACTTGTAATTTACCTTCATGGGTACGGGCACGTAATGCGAAGATATCCAAAATCAAGCCTGTACGGTCAATGACACGGCATTTCAGGATGCGCTCTAAATTGCGTTCTTGAGCAGGGGATAATGCATGGTCAAAAATAACTAATTCTGCTTCGAGGCTTTGGACTAATTCTGCGATTTCATCGACTTTGCCAGAACCAATAAAGAATTTTGGATCGGGTCTATTTCGTTGTACAGAAATATGTTCTAGGATGTCAGCACCTGCGGATTGAGCGAGTAACCGAAATTCTTCGCCATCAAGATCATCAAGCAATTGGACAGATACACTCACCAAAATTGCACGTTCACCGCCTTGATGTTGCTCTAAATATTCCACGCTGTTGTCATACCTTTGACATTAAAGTCCTATTCTAAGATAAACTGAAAGCAAAGGGCAAAGTCTTCGTTGATTTATATTGTATTGCGATAGATAAGTTCAATAAAAGCAATAAGACTTCCCATATACAAGATAGACCAACCCAAAATCATTTTTAAAGCATAGCCATAAGGTATTGTGTTTTGTTGCTCAGTTGTTTTGATGGGTTGATTCATTTGATGACCTGTTGATCTGTAAATTCGATTAACTTACAATAATTGATCTGGTAGATCATTTGAAATTGAAAAAAATTATGCTGACATTCGGTTTTTATTATCAAGCGAACTTTTATAAGTGGATATTGGCGTGATATAACTGGATCAATCCGATATATATATGTTCAGTTTTGACTGACGCTATGGTTTTAATGATTTTATGACTCAAGATGCAACAGTAGAAAAAGACAACTCACCATTAAGTTTATTCTCAAAATTTAATTTATATAGTAGAAAGTTGGCTTCAGGCTTAGAAACCATTGGTGAAGGCTTTTATCTTATTTATCGCCATGGTTTATATAAAGATCCCAATAATCCCGTAAATACGCGTTATGTACAATATTTCTGCCGCCGTTTGTGTGAAGTTTTTAATATTGATGTACAGGTGCATGGTGTTATTCCGCGCGAACCTGCGTTATGGGTGAGCAATCATATTTCATGGTTAGATGTTGCTGTACTGGGTTCGGGTGCTCGAGTTTTCTTTTTGGCCAAAGCCGAAGTGGAAAAATGGCCAATTCTGGGCAATATTGCCAAGGGTGGCGGAACTTTATTTATCAAGCGTGGCTCAGGTGATTCACTGCGGATTCGAGAACAGATTACCGAGTTTTTAAAACAAGACATTCCAGTGCTCTTTTTCCCCGAAGCAACCACAACCGATGGTCGGAACGTCAAAAAAGTACACGGGCGATTATTAGGGGCGGCAATAGAGGCACAACGACCTGTGCAAATCTGCGTGATTTGCTATGAAAATCAACACGGGGAACTAGATTTAGTTGCGCCATTTATTGGTAGTATGTCTTTTGTGGAACATGTACAACGTGTTTTGGAAATGCCAAGAGTGACAGCACATTTGTTGACGCTTCCCGCGATTCCTGTAGAGGGACATACCGTAGAAACGCTAACAAAAGAAGTGGATCTACGGATGCGTGAAGGTTTAAAGCAATTGCAACAGAAAGTGCTCACAACACTTCCGCAAGATCAATAAACTACATAAAACCTTCGATTGGTAGCCATGAAACTATTTTCATTCCTGCTTTTTGCCACCATTTCATTTTAGGCTCTTTGGTGTAAATTTTAGGTCCTTGTGGAGTTTGGCGATGCCAAGTAATTTTGTTGTTAGCATCTAAGACCAATTTATATGCAAATTTAGTTAAGTTTTGGTCCATGGTGGCATGCACTTCTTTTGCTAGGGCAGGACTATTCAACAACACCCCAATTTCTGTATTTAAATAGGCAGAACGAGGGTCAAAGTTAAAAGAACCAATAAAAACTTGTTTGTCATCCAGTGCCATAAGCTTGGCATGTAAACTAGAACGACTTAAACCTTTGATACTGATTTTGGCTTTTTTAGCAAGTTCTTCAGTGCGTTTATCCAAATCACTTTTGTCTATGGCCGGTAGGAACTCATAAAGTTGCACCCCATTTTCAAGTAATTCCTGACGATATTTTCCATAAAAAGCATGTACGACAGCAACATCATTGGCTTTAAATGAATTGGTGAGCACTCTAACCTCTATACCATCTTGAGCCAAGTCGGTGAGTATTTTTGTGCCTTTCTTTTCTGGTACAAAATAAGCAGAAATTAAATCAATATTTTTTTCTGGCTGTTCCAAATGATTGAGTAACTGGAAGTTGAGATGTTCTTCTTTTTTTGCTTTTGCCTTGATTTTGTCAGGCGAGTCTTTAACGACTTCTGCCTTGACCCAATTAAGCGAAATCTCCTGCTTCATTAGTGCATGAATGGTTTGAGAGTGATTGGTGATGTCTAAATAGTTTTGTACTGTGATCAGTTTGTAATGTTCATCAAGCTGATGTTTTAAGCTTTCATAATTCAGGCGGTGTGAACGTTGCTTAACAACTTCTCTCACATCATAGGCATATTCGTGCTTCCAGTAATCGTCGAAAGATTCTGAAATATCTTTTACCGCCGTACCAAATAACATGACATCAACGTCAGAAAACTGATAATTTTCACTGACATTATAATATTGGTTGGTCATATTGCGCCCACCGATCAGTGCAATCTGATGATCTGCAATAAAACTTTTGTTATGCATCCGTCGATTGATACGCTTTAAATCCAAGACCATATCAACAGCACGGTATTTGCGAAAACGATAGGGATTAAATAATTTGACCTCAATATTCGGATGTTGTGCCAAAGCGAGGAAAATTCCTTCGGTCTTTTTTGCATTATTGTCATCAATTAATAGTCTTATTTTGACACCGCGATCTGCGGCACGAATCAATGCATGTAAGGCGAGCGCACCGACTTTATCATTGTCCCAAATATAATATTGTAGGTCTAAACTTTTCTCAGCTTTGTCAATTAAACTCAGACGTGCAGATAAGGCTTCTAATGGTTCAAATAAAACATGGTAGCCTGTGAGATCTGGATGTTGTTCTTGTAAGGGTTGAATGATTTGGGCTAATGAACTCTGTGAGCTATCAATTTGTAATGTGGCTTGTGGCGCTGGTTGAATGGTATGTTTAGGTAGCGTGCTACAGCCTGTCGTAGTAAGTACAATGGTGCAATAAATCGCAAGCATGTTTTTATTGTAAGCGCTTGTGCTTATCTTTGTATGTTTGCGATTAAAATGAGAAAATTGCGCCATAATCGTTACTGATTAAATGTTGGGCTTGAGTATACCATTTCATCGAAAAAGATAAATATAAGATGCGATGGATGTCCCTAAAGTAAAGTGAAAGAGGACGTTAATGTCGAATTCAGATCCTATTATTATTGGTTTTTATCTTATTTTTGCCATTCTAGCGCTTTGGGCATTTATTGAGGCGTGGATCCATCAAGCACGTACAGAAACGATTCATCCTTTCAAAGCTTTTGTACATTTACTTGCTTTCTATCTCTCTTATTTACTGGTGCCGCTTTGGTTTTTTAGTCTTTATGCGGGTTGGTCTGGATATTACAACTTACATCAAGCTGCTTTCGTTTTTATACTCAGTAGTCTGTTGGTTTATGCTCGCTTTATTGAGCCACATCAAATTCATGTCAAATACCATCAATTTCGTTTAAATCCAAAACGTGAGTTCACGCAACCCATCAAGGTTGCATTGGTTGCTGATATGCATGTGGGATTGTTTTCAGGTCATGAGCGGCAATTAAAAAGTATTGTCAAAAAACTGAATAAAGCACAGCCAGACTTGGTGGTGGTGGCTGGTGACTGGACTTATGAGCCAGAAAATCGATTGGTTCAAGAACTTGAAGTTCTGAAGAAGCTAAAAATGCCAGTTTACTCTGTCCCTGGAAATCATGATGAACAATATCCAGGCCCACCGATTCAAAGTCTGTTAAGTGAAGCATTGGCGCAAAACAATGTTATTGATATTGAAAGTAAGATCGTTGATTTTGAAGAATTTCGTTTGATTGGCGTTGGGGACTTATGGGCAGGTAAGGCGAATATGCGCTTTATGCCAGATTTGCCTCAGGACAAACCATGGTTAATTTTATCGCATAATCCAGATACCGTTGATATGGTCCCAGAGTTGCCGATACGGCCATTGATGCTTTCTGGTCATACTCATGGCGGGCAAATCGAGTTGCCATGGATCACCAGTTATATTATGAAGAAAGTATCTATCCTTGGGCATAAAAAAGGTTTTTACTCACATGAACATGCCGATGTTTTTGTGACTGTAGGCACAGGAATGGTCGGAGTGCCATTCCGTTTCAGAGTTCCACCAACCATAGATATTATCGAATTGATTTAAATAAAAAAAGCCAACTGCAATTGAGTTGGCTTTTTTGAAATAGAGTTGATCATAGAACTAAGGAATAATGATCACAGCGACTCGACGATTGCTGGCACGGTTTTCCTCTGAGGTATTTGGTAAATAAGGCTGATTTGAGCCACGACCAATCACTGTTAAATTATTTTGCTTGAAGCCCTGATTCAGAAAGATCATCGAAACGCTTTGAGCACGTTCCTCAGAGAGTTTCTGATTATATTCTGCATTACCAACATCATCGGTATGACCCACAATTTTAAGTTTTTGCAGATTGTATTTATTTAACTGCTTCGCAAGGCGAGCAATCTCTTTCTCATGATCAGATTTGATGTCTGCTTTATTAAAATCAAAGAGTAAACGTTCAGGTAGACCTAGGCTCCAACCTTCGTCTGTTAAAACGAAACCTTCTTGTTTTAACATTTTGACCTGACGATACTTTAAAGGCCCAAAACTCAAACAGCCAGCCAGTGTTAGGCAAAGTAATGCAATAAATGAAATTTTAAGGGTGTGAGTGCGCATAACATATCCTAAATTTCTGGTTTATAAAGAAACCAATGAGGGTTTAAGTTTTTAGCTTTATACATGGCTTGATCGGCTTGCATCACCAAATCTTCAGGATTCTCAGCAAACTGAGAAAAAGCGATTCCCAAACTAAAGCCAAAATGAATGGTTTGATCATTAAAAATTAATGGTTCTTTGCAACTTGCAAGTAGATTTTCGGCAATGGCTTGTAAATGGTCAGCGTGGTGGATGGCATGCAAAATGATTGCAAATTCATCACCACCTAAGCGAGCAATAAAATCTTCTTGGCGAACAGATTGTTGCAAGCGTAAAGCCATTTCGGCTAAAACTGCATCTCCTGCTAAATGGCCATATTGATCATTAATAATTTTAAACTTGTTATTGTCTAAAAATAACAGTGCAGAGTTATGACGGTATTGCGGATTTTCAAAAATATTAAACAATTCTTGATAGAAATAATTGCGGTTCGGTAGACCAGTGAGTTGATCATGATGTGCTTGGAATGAAAGCTGGCGATTCTCCTTCTGTAAATGTGTATGCCAAATTTGAATTTCCTCTAAGAGTTCGTTAAATACCGTATTTAAATTTTGGAACTCTCTAATTGGATTGTTCGGGAAGCGTAAATTATAAGCCTTTTGGTCGCTCACTAATTGAGCAATATGTGTCAATGGTTTAATCGCTTGCATAATTTGACGATAAGTCAAGTTGATTGACCACAATAAGGCAATCACAATAAAAAGCATTGAAATTGCTAAACCAATGATGATGGTTTTTAGAAAATGTAAAATATTTTCAGAACTACCATAGAGCACCAACTCACCAACTTGCTTTTTATGATGAATAATACTGAGCTGAACTGGATCATGTAAAAACCATTTATCCAATAAATCTTGTAGAAAAGACGTATGTTCTATGGTTTTGTGACTTTCGGCGAGTAGTTGTTTTTGAGGATCGTAGACATGAATACTACGAATTGCATGTCCCGTTGTATAGTCAGCTAAAATTTGGTCAATCGTCCCTTTATCTTTAAAGACAACCGCTGGTTGAATCCGCTCGAGCACCGTTTGGCTTAATAGTTGTAAATTCTGTTTTGCGTAAGTTTCCATGGTAAACATAGAAATCGTAGCAAAAGTAAATGAACAAATAACAAAAGTAATCGCAAAAATTGTAAATTGGGATTTACGGAATAAAGCATGTAAAGAAGTGGATTGGTATAAACTTGAAATCACTCGGTTTACTCCGTGTTCTTTGCCAAGAGTAAAACTCGAGGATCAATATGAACTTTGGAATCACTCAAAGCATCCAAGTTAACCTTAAATGTTGAAAACGTTTTTTTATTATATAAACAAAAAATACTCCCAACCTCACAAGCTGGATTGTTGGTGCTTAATGACAGCAACGAGCGAGAAGGGTGTGATTGAATTAAATTATGCTGCTGTTGTGGGGATGTCGTAGAAAAATACACGACATGGCAATCTGTTTTTACAAAGTCTCTCACGTTGATCGGTTGCACTTGATAATCATATGCAAGCTGTCGAATATTCACTTGAAATTGAGCTGCTGCTTCAGAATTGTCGATGACGCAGATTGTTGGGCGAGTTGTATTTGACCATTTACTATAACTTAATATTGATAAAGCTAACTCATAGAAGTTATGACTTGATGAGGCATAGGAAAACTGGCTCGTAGAAAATAAGACTACAAGCAATAAATATTGCATTTTTTTAAAACAAACCGTATCTTCAATCAAAAAAGCCAAAAGTGTGAACCAATCAACATATTCTACTTGACTTAATTGTTTAAAAATAGTTCTTAATTACAAAGAAAAGGCATTAAAAGTAACTCATCAGTTCAAAAAACACCCACTCGTCACAATAAATTAAAAAAAGGGGTTGTGTGGAGTTGGAAATGCTGTAGAATGCACATCCATCGGCGGTGATGCAGATAAAAACTTGTTGAGAAACAAGGATTTGGATTGAAAGATTTAAATCTTGGGTTTGAGAATAAGTTTTAAAAATATCTAAATTGCCTGTTGACTTTTAAGAGATTGAGAGTAATATAGCCGACCTGGCTTGATGGTGACGAATCATCGAGAAGATCATTAAGAATTGAAGAAGAACAACTTGTGTGGATTTTTACTGGTTAATTGATCGAAATTATTTTCATTGATTAGATGGTAGAAATTACTCGAAGTTTATTTGAGAAATATTTGTCAGAAAATTGATGAGCCAAGATTGGTGCCCTTTAAAGGTACTACTGATTTTAAACTGAAGAGTTTGATCATGGCTCAGATTGAACGCTGGCGGCAGGCTTAACACATGCAAGTCGAGCGGGGTGATGTAGCTTGCTACATTACCTAGCGGCGGACGGGTGAGTAATGCTTAGGAATCTGCCTATTAGTGGGGGACAACATTCCGAAAGGGATGCTAATACCGCATACGTCCTACGGGAGAAAGCAGGGGACCTTCGGGCCTTGCGCTAATAGATGAGCCTAAGTCGGATTAGCTAGTTGGTGGGGTAAAGGCCTACCAAGGCGACGATCTGTAGCGGGTCTGAGAGGATGATCCGCCACACTGGGACTGAGACACGGCCCAGACTCCTACGGGAGGCAGCAGTGGGGAATATTGGACAATGGGGGGAACCCTGATCCAGCCATGCCGCGTGTGTGAAGAAGGCCTTATGGTTGTAAAGCACTTTAAGCGAGGAGGAGGCTACCTAGATTAATACTCTAGGATAGTGGACGTTACTCGCAGAATAAGCACCGGCTAACTCTGTGCCAGCAGCCGCGGTAATACAGAGGGTGCGAGCGTTAATCGGATTTACTGGGCGTAAAGCGTGCGTAGGTGGCTAATTAAGTCAAATGTGAAATCCCCGAGCTTAACTTGGGAATTGCATTCGATACTGGTTAGCTAGAGTATGGGAGAGGATGGTAGAATTCCAGGTGTAGCGGTGAAATGCGTAGAGATCTGGAGGAATACCGATGGCGAAGGCAGCCATCTGGCCTAATACTGACACTGAGGTACGAAAGCATGGGGAGCAAACAGGATTAGATACCCTGGTAGTCCATGCCGTAAACGATGTCTACTAGCCGTTGGGGTCTTTGAGACTTTAGTGGCGCAGCTAACGCGATAAGTAGACCGCCTGGGGAGTACGGTCGCAAGACTAAAACTCAAATGAATTGACGGGGGCCCGCACAAGCGGTGGAGCATGTGGTTTAATTCGATGCAACGCGAAGAACCTTACCTGGCCTTGACATAGTAGAAACTTTCCAGAGATGGATTGGTGCCTTCGGGAATCTACATACAGGTGCTGCATGGCTGTCGTCAGCTCGTGTCGTGAGATGTTGGGTTAAGTCCCGCAACGAGCGCAACCCTTTTCCTTATTTGCCAGCGGGTAATGCCGGGAACTTTAAGGATACTGCCAGTGACAAACTGGAGGAAGGCGGGGACGACGTCAAGTCATCATGGCCCTTACGGCCAGGGCTACACACGTGCTACAATGGTCGGTACAAAGGGTTGCTACCTAGCGATAGGATGCTAATCTCAAAAAGCCGATCGTAGTCCGGATTGGAGTCTGCAACTCGACTCCATGAAGTCGGAATCGCTAGTAATCGCGGATCAGAATGCCGCGGTGAATACGTTCCCGGGCCTTGTACACACCGCCCGTCACACCATGGGAGTTTGTTGCACCAGAAGTAGCTAGCCTAACTGCAAAGAGGGCGGTTACCACGGTGTGGCCGATGACTGGGGTGAAGTCGTAACAAGGTAGCCGTAGGGGAACCTGCGGCTGGATCACCTCCTTAACGAAAGATTGATGGCCGGTAAGAATCCACAACAAGTTGTTCTTCTTGAAGATATATCTGAGGGTCTGTAGCTCAGTTGGTTAGAGCACACGCTTGATAAGCGTGGGGTCACAAGTTCAAGTCTTGTCAGACCCACCAAATCTGATCGCTAAAGCTGAAAGATTTAAAGATATAGAATTCACAATGATAAGCTGGGGACTTAGCTTAGTTGGTAGAGCGCCTGCTTTGCACGCAGGAGGTCAGGAGTTCGACTCTCCTAGTCTCCACCAAATTTCAAGAACAGAAAAGCAACGCTTTTCCTTGAAATTTAAGCAAACAGCTATGCTGTGCGCAGGCACACATAGGATGGAGCTTAACGAAGTTAAAGATTATAGAGCTTAGTGAAACAGTCTGTTGACTGATTTATTAACCTCTGTGATTTATCACAGTTTAATGTAGCTGACGAGGTTACATTAATTCATTAACAGATTAGTAGAATTGAGTCTGAAATAAATTGTTCAAACTCGGTTAATTCGAAAGAATTAATACGAGAACTAGCGATTAACTGAATCAAGCGTTTTGGTATATGAATTAGATTGAAGCTGTACAGTGCTTAAGTGCACAGACAACGAACCAGTAGCAATTAAGATTGCAACGATAACACTCACTTGTATGTGTTAACGACTGTTTGGGGTTGTATAGTCAAGTAATTAAGTGCATGTGGTGGATGCCTTGGCAGTCAGAGGCGATGAAAGACGTAATAGCCTGCGATAAGCTCCGGGGAGGCGGCAAATATCCTTTGATCCGGAGATTTCTGAATGGGGGAACCCACTTACCATAAGGTAGGTATTGCATACTGAATACATAGGTATGCAAGGCGAACGAGGGGAAGTGAAACATCTCAGTACCCTTAGGAAAAGAAATCAATTGAGATTCCCTTAGTAGCGGCGAGCGAACGGGGATCAGCCCATTAAGTT
>NZ_KB849205.1:90781-91488 GCF_000367985.1 Acinetobacter sp. CIP-A165 | reverse complement strand
TTATCCTTTTGGAGCTCAAGTATGAGTTATTACACTAAGATTACGACCGCAGGTTTAGCAGCAATCACCGCTGCAATGAATAATAGTTCTAAAGTCCCTATTACATATATGGCTTTCGGTGATGGTAATGGATATATTCCTGAACCTGATGAAAATGCGACTTCATTAGTCAACGAGGTTTATCGTGTTGGGGTAAACAAAGTTGAAGTTCATAGTAAGAACCCGAATTGGTTAGTCTGTGAAGCCATCATTCCTTCTGCCGTAGGTGGTTTTAATATTCGTGAAGTAGCCTTATACGACAGTACAGGCAATACCATGCTGGCAATTGCAAGTTACCCACCGACGTATAAACCAACAGTAGAAGAAGGTGCAGCAAAAATTCAAACGATTCGGATTGTGATTCAAGTCGATAACTCTGGAAACTTTGAATTAATTGTTGATCCTGATGTTGTTCTGGCGACTGTTGATTATGTAAATCAAATTAAAACTGATTCAAACATTAAAATTAATTTAGGCATTGATAATGATCGACACTTAGATATAAAAATTCTCGAAACATGTTGTTTTGATGATTTCTTGTCTAAGAATGAAAAGAATAACTCAAGTACAACAGATTGAACCGTACCGGGTTTGTCGGAGACTCAATATTCTGAGAGACTATTCCGATGAAAAAACCAACCTATACCCCCGAAATTAGAGAAAGAGCG
>NZ_KB849205.1:80673-89086 GCF_000367985.1 Acinetobacter sp. CIP-A165 | reverse complement strand
TGTACAACTTGCGACACTAAACTGGGTAGATTGGTTCAATAAAAAGCGTGTACACAGTGCACTGGGTTATGTGTCGCCTTTTGAGTTTGAAGCAATGTACTATGATAAGATTAACCCGTTAGGTCAGGTGGCTTAACTTAAATAAAAAAGTCTCCGACAAACCCGGTACGGTTCAGATCTTTCTTCAGCATTATTAAAAGTAGTTAGTAATACAAACATAAGTAAGCTTACTATTAATGATGGTGAATATTTTATTAACAAAGAAGTTATTATTCCTAGAAGTCTAGATTTAGATTTCTCTGAAAATGCAAAAATAATTTGTGGTCCATTTGGAAAAATTAAATATCAAGGTAGTAGTGAACTAATTGGAAATTTATCTGCACCATTAAAAAAAGGTGACAATTTAATCACTATTAACCATGACGGAAAAATAAAGGAAGGAGACTTAATTTGTATTACTGATCTTAATCAAGGGTCATATAATCCAACTAGATCTTATTATCAAAAGGGGGAAATGGCTTTAGTATCGAATGTAATCGGGAATAATATCTATTTGTACGGTCGACTCTATGATGAGTATGATACTAACAACGTCCAATTATTTAAAATAGATCCAATTTCTACAAAAATTTCTAATGGAAAAATAATAGCTGATCTAAATAGTGGCGATAGTGGTCTATTTATTGAGTATGGAACAAATATTAAGCTTTTTGGACTGAACTCTTGGGGAGGGGAAGGTCAAAATGTAAAATTATCAAAATGCTATAATGTTAATATCTTTGCTGGTGTTAATTTACTAAACACTCCAAATGTTGTCGTAGCTACGCAATATGGTATTGTAATTTCTAATTGCCAAAAAGTTTTATTCACTGGTGGTCTGTTCGGTGCAACTCGACATTCTATTGCGATCGGCGGTAACTCTGGTTTATGCAATATTGTTAACCGAGACATCAAAATATCTCACGCAACGTTACTTAGAAATGGACGTTATGATGCTTATGCTGGTGATATGCATGGAAATGTTGAAGATGTTCATTACGATAACTGTGTTTTGGATGCGGTTGGTTTTTCGGGTAAAAATGTTTCTGTAAAAAATAGTACAATTTATGGTGTACGTACACCTCATGAAATTGCAGAAACACCAGCAACAAAATCCGGATATGCAACTTATTGTAACAGTATGCTCGGCGGATATTATCTACTTGATAATTGTGACCTTATTGTAGAAGGGGATGGAAGTTCTCATGGTTTTATTTATTTTCATATTTCTCACAACCCTAAAGAAGATGTAAATATTATAATCAATGATGTAAGAATTCATTCTAGAACATCTAAACCTGTTGAAACGCTAATTAGACTCGCAATTACTGTTGGTGTGGAAACAACTAAGAAATTTAATATCTTTGTCGATGGTCTCAAAACATTTGGCATTCCTTCCGTGAATTCTATTATTTGGGCTGGTTCTACCACATCATCCCATGAGTTTGTTACAGAATGCGATAGAATCCAAATTGATAATATTTCTGTACCAACTCAAAACCCTGTAACTTTATTTAGAAGCTTTCGCTTTTCTACTGAGAATACTAAATTCAAGTTACCATCACTTGATGGTAGATTAAAAATTTCCGCTGAAACAGCTGCTCAAAGAAAAGAAGCATCTGTTATTTTACCGTTTATTTACCCTAAAGTTCCTAATGTTCTTTTATCTTGCAGCCCTGTGGGTAATCAAACGTGGGACGAGACATTTGGAAATGTTGATCCTTATGTTCATAGAAAAGCTGCATCAAGTTTAAGACTTGGCATTAAGACAAATGATTTGTCATTACCACTTAACAAGCTGTTTGATATCGATTATACAGTTAGCATGTCAGATTTTTAACAATTGTAAAACCCACTTAATACAAGCCCATGCACTTGGGCTTTATTCAGACCCATGCAAGCCTGTTTACTGAAATAAAACCTCAATAAACAGGCTTTTTTTATGGCAGATTCATACCACCACGGACTGCGTGTCGTTGAAATCAACGAAGGTACACGTCCGATCCGAACCATTGCCACTGCTGTTCAAGGACTCATTGCCACTGCAGAAGATGCAGATGCAACCGTTTTCCCATTGAATACGGCAGTGCTCATTACCAACACCCAAGCTGCAGTTGCAAAAGCCGGTACCAACGGCACACTAAAAACAGCACTGCAAGCGATGGCCAACCAAGCCAATTCAATCTGCGTTGTGGTACGTGTTGCAGCTGCTGAAGATGAAGCAGCACAAACAGCAAACGTCATTGGTACCGTAGATGCTACTGGTAAATATACCGGTGCAAAAGCATTGCTATTAGCGAAAGCAAAACTAGGCGTACAGCCACGCATCATTGGTGCACCAGGTTTAGATACTCAAGCTGTTGCCACTGAACTTGCAACCATTGCAAAAAAACTTCGTGCCTTTGCCTATGTCTATGCTTGGGGATGCAAAACCAAAGAAGAAGTCGTTGCCTATCGTGATGCATTCGCAGCGCGTGAACTCATGGTGATTTGGCCAAACTTCGTGGCATTCAATGTCGACACAGCACAAACCGAAACTGTACCTGCAGTTGCAGTGGCGATGGGCTTACGTGCCAAGATCGACAACGAAATTGGTTGGCATAAAACCTTATCAAACGTTGCAGTCAACGGTGTTACCGGTATCGATGCTGATGTGACTTGGGACCTTCAAGACCCTGCAACCGATGCTGGCTATCTCAACAGCAACGAAATCACCACACTGATTCAGCATGACGGCTTCCGTTTTTGGGGCTCACGTACCTGTTCAGACGATCCACTCTTTGCTTTTGAAAACTACACACGTACAGCACAGATCATGGCTGACACGATTGCAGAAGCACACATGTGGGCCATTGATAAACCAATGCACGGTTCACTGGTCAACGACATGTTGGAAGGCATCAAAGCCAAACAACGTGAATGGACACGCCTAGGCTATCTGATTGGTGGCGATGCTTGGTATGACCCAGAGCTAAACTCAAAAGACACGCTCAAAGCCGGCAAATTGTATATCGACTATGACTATACCCCTGTGCCACCGCTTGAAGACCTTACCTTCCGTCAGCGTATTACAGACAGCTATTTGGCTGACTTCGCTTCAACGATCACTGCATAGGAGTTGATGCATGAGCCTTCCTCGTAAACTCAAAAATATGAACCTATTTAACGAAGGTGAAAGTTACTTAGGTGAAATTAAAACGGTCGGATTGCCAAAGCTCACACGCAAGATGGAAGACTATCGCGGTGGTGGTATGAATGCACCAATCAAAGTGGACATGGGCATGGGCGATGATGGCCTAGTGCTTGAATCCACTTTTGGTGGCTTAGACCTGCTCACATTGCGTCAGTTCGGTATGGAAAAAGTCGACGGTGTGTATATGCGTTTCGCTGGTGCTTATCAACGTGATGACACAGGTGAAGTCGATGCAGTGGAAGTGGTGGTTCGTGGTCGCCATGAAGAAATTGATGGCGGTGACTCTGAACCAGGTGAAGACACTGAACATAAAGTCGTGACCAACTGTGCTTATTACAAACTCACAGTCAACGGCAAAGTTGAAATCGAAATTGACGTGCTTGGCTTCAAAGAAGTTGTAGATGGCAAAGACCGTCTCGCAGCACAACGTAAAGCAATCGGATTATAAGTTTTCCTGCCCTTGCATGGATTCGTTCTGTGCAAGGTTTTTTTGATTCAAATCTCTTTTAGGAATGCAACATGAATACTCAAGATCAAGAATTAAATACGCAACTGATTCAAAACCCGAACCAAGAAACTGTTCAGCTTGAGCAACCAATTCAATTTGGTGGCAATACAATTACTGAAATCACCATCCGTAAACCAAATGTCAAAGCATTAAGCGGTGTCAGTTTACAAGCCATCTATCAGCACGATGTAAACGCATTAATCAAAGTTTTACCACGTGTCACCACGCCTGCATTAACACCACAGCAAGTGCTTGAACTAGATCCAGTGGACTTCGCACAACTTGGAGGTCACTTGGTCACTTTTTTGTACCCGAAGGATCTGCAGAAAGCGATCAAAGAGGATCAGCAATAAAACTGGTCGATGACGTAGATGAAGCGATTGCCAACATTGCTTGCATCTTTCATTGGCCACCGAGCGCATACGATGACATGGACATTATTGAATTAAGTAAATGGCATCACCATGCGCTGAAGCGTCACCAAACCACTGTATAAAAGAGTCCACCAATGTCAAAACTAAAATTAGAAGTCCTATTTGGAGCAGTTGATAAACTCACAGGACCAATGAAAACCATCGTTGGTGGCTCTAAAACAATGGCTGACGCGCTCAAAAAAACCAATGGTGAGCTCAAGGACCTTGAAGCACAACAGCGCAAAATCTCAGGTTTCCGTCAGCTCACCGCACAATCTGAAAAGACTGCTCAGGCATTGGCCAAAAACAAACAAACCATTTCTGAATTAAAAGCAGCACTCAAGATCAATCCTGAAGTTCAGGAAAATGTCACAGCATTGGCTCGTGCTGAAGCCGCACATAAACGCCTGATGGGTGTGCAGAAAAGCCAACGTACAGAATTGACTGGTATGGCTCAGGAATTCAACAAAGCTGGCATTCAGATGGATCGATTGAATGATGAAGAATCAGATCTAAAAAATAAGATTCATCTGACTACCATGGAGCTAAACAAACAAAAAGAATCCTTAGGCAAACATACAGAAGCCCAAAAGAAATACGAAAAGATGCAAGAACGCATGGGCAAAGCCAATGATATGGCTAAAAAGGGACTCATGATTGCAGGTGCTGGTGCAGCTGCTTTAGCAGTACCAGTTAAAATTGCCATCGATTATGAATCAGCCATGGCAGACGTGGCCAAGGTCGTGGATGGCCTGAAAGATGAAGCCGGCAAAATCACACCGGCTTATACAGCCATGTCCAATCAAATTCTTGAAATGACCACACGCCTTCCAATGGCGGCCAAAGATATTGCAGCCATTGTTGCCGCTGGCGCTCAGTCAGGTATTGCCAAGAATGAACTTATTGGCTTCGCTGAATCTGCAGTAAAAATGGGTGTGGCATTTGACATCACTGCAGATCAGGCAGGTCAAAGCATGGCAGAAATGCGTGCAGCATTCAAAATGACCCAGCCACAGGTCATTGCCTTAGCCGACCAGATCAACTATCTCGGCAATACATCACCAAATAAAGCTGACAAGATTATGGAAGTGGTGCAGCGTATTGGTGCTCTGGGTGAAGTCGGTGGTTTTGCTTCCAGCAGTATTGCTGCCATGGCTGCATCTCTGACTTCCGTTGAACCTGATGTTGCAGCCACTGGTATTAAGAATATTATTCTGGCAATGACCAAAGGCGAATCAGCAACCAAAGGACAAGTCGAAGCCTTTGAAAAACTAAAACTGAAATCTACTGATGTTGCTAAGAACATGCAAAAGGATGCTGAAGGTACCATTGCAACGGTACTGAAAGCCATCCAGAAACTACCAAAAGAAGAACAGGTGGCTGTAACCAATAGCCTGTTTGGATCTGAAGCACTACCAGTAGTCATGCAGTATTCACAAGGTCTGGATACACTGACCAAGAATCTGAATGCTGTATCAAGTGCATCAGTCTACGCTGGATCAATGGAAGCAGAATATGCAGCACGCGCTGCAACTACAGCCAATAATATTCAATTGGCCAAGAACCAGATGGCGGCCTTAGGCATCACCATCGGCAATGTTTTATTGCCTGGTGTCAATTCCATGATTGGCAGTTTCAATGGTGTTATGAGCTCAGTTCAAAAATGGGCACAAGCGAATCCTGGTCTAGCATCAGGTTTAGTCAAAGTTGCCATTGGAGCCATTGCCATTGTTGGTGGATTATCTGCCCTATCAATTGGCTTAATCACAATCTTTGGACCAATGATGATGGTTGGTCGTGCATTTGGTGCAGTTGCTTTGGCTGCCAAAGGTATGAGCATGGCGTTACTGACCAACCCAATTACATGGATTGTCCTTGCCATTGCTGGTGCTGCCCTGCTGATCTATAAGAATTGGGCCCCGATCTCAGCATTCTTTGTCGGCATTTGGAACACCATCAAGACGGCATTCAATGGTGGTATCACCGGAATTTCAGCACTGATCATCAATTGGAGTCCAATCGGACTGTTCTATTCAGCATTTGCAAAAGTACTGTCATGGTTCGGTGTGGATCTTCCAGCGAAGTTTACCGGCTTTGGTGCCATGATTTTAGAAGGGCTCAAGAACGGTATTTTATCCAAAGTAAATGCCGTAAAAGATGCTATCACAGGTGCTGTCAGTGGCGTGATTGATAAAGCCAAGGGCATTCTAGGCATTCATTCACCCTCACGTGTCTTCATGGGCATTGGTGGCTACACCATGCAAGGTATGGCCAACGGTATTGCCAATGCCAATGGATTACCGATTGCAGCAACATCCACCGCCACACAAGGTGTGGTCAACACTGCTGCCCAAACTAAGCCAGTCAAACCCATCAATGTTGGTCGCAATAACCCACGTTCATATATCAGCCAAGACACGATTGAAGTGCATATTCATGTCAAAGATGGATCTGTAGTCAAAGGAACGGCTGAAGCAATGCGTCAGGAACTCCAGCGAGTGGCTGAAGAACAGCAGATGAAAAAACGTAAATTTTTAACAGACACGGAGTAAAGACACATGATGATGGCTCTAGGCTTGTTTGTCTTCTCATTACGAACAGCGTCATATCAAGAACTGCAACGTGTCACCAATTGGCGACATCCTTCCAATAGCCGTGTCGGAGACTCCCCTGCTTATCAATTTATTGGTAAAGGTGAAGATGTCATTACACTTAAAGGCGTGATTTACCACGAACTGACAGGAAGTCGCGTCACATTAGACATGCTCAGACAAATGGGCGATACAGGCAAGGCATATACCTTAATTGAAGGCACAGGCAAAATTTATGGCTTAGTCATCATCAATGATTTAGATGAAACCAAAACCTATTTCTTTAAAGATGGTGCAGCACGTAAAACTGAATTCACTTTAAAACTGACCATTGTACGCGATTGGCAACCGACCTTATTAGGCACCCTGATCGGCATGGGTGTTGGCGCACTGAATAGGATTCTATAATGCTGAATAAAGTCATGAACGTCGTTGGTACGGCATTAAATTCTGTTGAAAAAATGACGGAATATCCTTACCCCATTTTTCGTGTTGAAGTCGATGGTGTCGATATCTCATCCCTTATGGCTTCACGTTTAATGTCTTTGAGCATCAAAGACAATCGTGGGCTTGTGGTGGATTCAGTGGACATCGAATTGAATGATGCAGATGGCATGCTCAGTATTCCACCCAAAGGTGCCATCATTCAGGTCTGGCTAGGTTGGTCCAATACCGGTTTATTCGACAAAGGCAAATACAAAGTCGATTCCACATCCCATCGTGGCGCACCAGATGTGCTCAGTATTTCTGCCATGGCCAATGACGTGTCAGAAGGTTTAAAACAAAAGCGTGAACGCAGCTGGAGCGACAAAACCATTCAAGAAATATTTGAAAAGGTTGGTGCTGAATATGAACTTAAAGTCATTGTTCATGAAAAATTCGCAACAAAACAAATTAAATACATTGCTCAAAATGAATCTGATGCAAATCTCATCACACGTATTGCCGATGAAAATGACGCAATAGCCACTGTAAAGAATGGACATTTGATTTTATTACCACGTGGTGCAAGTACAACAGTTTCAGGTTTAGCCTTACCACGTGTGCAAATCACCAGAAATAAGGGCGATCAGCACAACTACACCAATGGCACAGGTACGGACAATATCACAGGTGTCAAAGCCTACTACTACACCGAAAACAAAGCCAAAAAATTGCATGTCGTAGTCGGTGACAGTGAAGACAACATGAAAGAGATCCGCTATGTGCATCGGGATAAAACCACCGCTGAACTGGCAGCCAGTGCGGAATACAATCGCTGTAAACGTACTGCCCAAAAACTGACATATACCTTGGCTTTTGGCGATCCAACCTTAATCCCTGAACAGGAATTTGAATTTATTGGCTTAAAACCTGAAATTGATGACATTATCTGGTTAGGGACAAACGTTACCCATTCACTCAATGACAATGGCTTCACCACCTCAGTTGAATTGGAAGTACAGCTTCCAGATGCCGATGATGTATCGACCCTGTTTGAAGGCAAAGAAGAAAAGACTGAAGAAGAAAAAGAAAAGTCCAAAACCAAAAAGCGCACTGGTAAAAATTATGCAGATTATACCGGTGTCATTGCCTATTACAGCGAAGGTGGCAAGTCAGTCAAAATCACCTCAGGTGATCAAAGCAAGCCATTAAAGTTGACTCACGTCTACAAATCGAAAAAGACCGC
>NZ_KB849205.1:0-80163 GCF_000367985.1 Acinetobacter sp. CIP-A165 | reverse complement strand
AACAAGTCGATCCACTTTTAAAACGCTTATACGGTCAATGCACCAATTTACATTGTGGTTTTACAGCTCAAGGTTTTTTAACTTGGGATGCTGAATTATCCCCTTCTGCAATGCCAAACCCTGAAATTCATCTTCCTAAGTCATTAGCAAAACAAGGAAAAGGGGGAGCATGTGTCTGACCCCATCGACCGCGCACAAGAAAACCAACTAAACCAAGTCAAAGTAAAACCACGTGATTACAGCACACCATCACTGTCTGAATGTGAAGAATGTGGCAATGACATTCCACTAGAACGACAAAAGCTAGGTGCAGTCACTTTATGCATTGAATGCAAAAGTTTGGAAGAACGTCATGCCAGTCATTATCGCTGAACCATCAGATCCAATCGAATGCCCTTGCCCTGAATGCACATCACAAGATGAATAAAAAAAGGAAAATAAAAAATGGACCAACAAACTGCTCTGATTTTAATTGTTGTAAACCTATCGGCTGCCGTGGTAATCATCATCTGGTACTTGTTCGACCGCTATACCAAACGCATTGAAAGCTTAATTCGGCAAAATAACAAACCAAGCTGTGCATTTATTCAAGCGCAAACCAAACGTAAAGGATAAAAATATGTGGCTCTATCCTTTTTTAGTAGGTGCAATTGTTGGTGTTTGTGCAAGTGCTTTATTATTTCTGCACACAGTAGGCTGGTTTTAAAAAAACGGTTATAATAACAACAGGATGACAGCAAAATATTCAATATGCTGTACGTGGCGTGACACGTTTTTCAGCTCCAATAAATAAGCCCCTTTCGGGGCTTTTTTATTAGCTTGAAATTACGATATTTAAACCAAGAACATCCGAATCGATAACCGTATATGTTTTGCCATCAATCACCTTAGTTTGGGTTTCATTCTTATTTTCTACTGCTTTTTCCATCAAAGGAACTAGCTCTTTCGGAGCTGAATCTTTCCCTGGTGATAGTGTTTGAACAATAAGGCCCGTTACAATCAAGAAGTCAGCAGCATCTTGATCTGATTCACCGCCAAACAAAAGAGTGATTTCTTTGACCATATCAGAGCTTTTACTCACAGTTCCAACCACACCAACAGCATCAGTAAACATGACATTGAATGTGTCGTTCACTTCTCCTTTTTCAAGATCAAATTCTGCAACAGGTCTCAGATGAGAAACCTTAATCGATTTTAATTTTTGGTTTAGTGATGCTCTGAACTGCTCATGCGTAAGACCTAAATTTCTTTCTTTATCATCAGCAACTGGTTTCTGTTCATCAACTTTTGAAGTTGCAGCCTGAACTTCAGTAGCATCCTTTTTCACTTCAACACTTACATTATTTGAACTTTCAACCTCAGGAGCAAAAACACCAACAAACGCCAGTGATACAAAGCTAACTAAAAAAAATATTCCAAAGACTTTCCAACGGTTCGGGACAACATCACTTTTAAACTTGAACAATGATGGCTTAATCAAACCTACGATTGCCGCTATTGCAGCACCAATAAAAATTAAAGCAAATAAATAAACCACTCAACACCCTCTAAAATATCAACCCGTATTTTTATTATAGATTCTAATCAATTAAGACAAACTTTCCATTAAATACAGGATCTAATGACCTAATTAACTCCTGTGCCAACAACATCTTCGTTGGATTGTTCAACATATCATCCGCATAAAATACAAATACATGACCAGTCTGTTTAACATCACTTATAAATATTTCTCCATCATGATCAGGATGGTTTTTAAGTTCAGCATTAATCAAATCGAGTAAATCTTTCTTAGTTATTGGTTGCATTTTTACCTCAAAAATAATTCTTATAAAGCCCCTTGACCTTAACACTTTAACACTGTTACAGTTTTAGGACTACAGCAAAATCTGTGGTCAGGCGTGGAAACCTGAAAATATTTGAACGAAGACGCAAAAAGTCCGTCATGGGCTATTTTTTTGCGTAAAATCTAGCTGTGCTATTCTATGGCAGGCTGGACAGGGTGCCCTTAGGGGCAGCCGCTTCTTCGTTCGCGGTAAATTTCCACCCCTGTTCAGTCTGTCACCAATCTTTGTGGAAATTGGTTGGTGTCAGGTTTAAATACTTGAACGGAGAAATAGCCAATGAAAACATTCGCTTCTACGCATTCGTGCACTCAAAATAACGTAAAAGAACATTCCCCTATTTACGACCTTCCAGCGTATGAAATACGCCAGCGCAAACTTAAACGTAAACAAATTCTAAAAAACATCTTAGACACCACCGTGTTCTTTTCAGCATGTTCTATCGTCTTCTCATTATTGTTTTGGGGAGTATGAGCATGAACGCAATTGCACATATTGATGACGCAGTTTTTATTCAAGACCAGCAAGTGAAAACCACCAGTTTAAAAGTGGCTGAAATTTTTGCGAAACAGCATAAAAACGTAATCCAAAAAATTGAATCTTTGGATTGTTCGCCTGAATTTACATCAGCTAACTTTTCAGCTCATGTTCAAACCATTGAAATTGGCAATGGTGCAACACGTGAATCCAAATACTATGAAATGACCAAAGACGGTTTTATATTTTTGGTCATGGGCTTTACTGGTGCAGCAGCCGCCAAAATTAAAGAAGCCTACATCAACACCTTTAACCAAATGGCAGCCATGCTTTACAACTTGCATGGCAACAATGAATGCATCCATATTGGTGCAGTGGTACAGCTCAAGTCTGGTGGTCCTATTTATACCGTCAGTCAAATTCACCACGACAATAACGGCTTTATGCAAAATGCCGAAGTGCTCTGGCACAACAAAGGCAATCTATGCCGTGACATATTGCCTATCGCCTGTTTATCACTAGAAACAAAGAACATCATCGACAGTAAAATGCTGCATGACTTTTGGGCCAGTGTGAACAGTTACGGCATGCACAAACTTAACCACAGCCGTAATCCAAATATCCTGGCATTCAATATTTCTCAAATCTACCAGTGTATAGACGGCTTACCAATGAAGTCTCAGCTCTTTGCCATACTCATGCAAAGCCAAAGCCCTCACCCAGTGTTTATGCAGCACAATAAATCTATCCATAGTGCGCTTTTTGCAAAGACCATAAAGTGCTGGATTTTTAAGCCTGTGCCTTTACGAAACTTAGGTTTGAGCTAAATTCAAAATAGTATGTCGATTTTTATACACTTTTTTCGTTCTATTTGGATTATTTAAATCAGCTTAGGTCATAATTTGTCGCATAGCCTAATTATGAACGATGCCACTGTGAAAAAGTTGTTCTAAAATACGCGAACAACTCTGGAGGGAAAATGACAGAAACAATTACTACAACAGACAATCAAGAAGAAATTTTAGTTGACCTAATTCAATTAAAAGATTGTTTAAGCCTGTATAGCAAATTCAATATCGCAGAGGGTGAAAGCATTTCACCAGTGGAAATGCATGCGCTATTTAACTCCCTAAAGATGCAGGTTGAGGGTATTGTCAAAAAGGTTGAGGTTACATTGCACTAACCTAAAGTCATTCTATAAAAAATGCCGCTTTAAGAAGCGGCATTTGTTTGTGCGTAGGCTTTGGCCATGCCAATGAATCCAAGTTTGGCTTCTTCTTTTATCGACCTAAAAGCCTCAAGTACCTGATATTCATCTTCAGTCAGGTTAGCTAGACGTTGACCAAAAGTAATATAAAACGTGTCAAAACCTGATTCCTGTAATGCTTCTAATTGGTTTTGATTCAGCGGATCTCCCTGCTTTTCATAACGGACTATAGATCCGACTGCTACTCCTAAAAGCTCTCCCATAGCTGGCTGTGTCAGCTTTAATCGCTTTCTTTCAGCCTTTAGTCGATTGCCTCTTTCTAAAAACTTATCATTTATCGACATTTTTACCCCAACTAGCCTTGTATCTTTCGATATTTCGTAATATGATGACTTTAACAGTTTAACACTGTTGATATATCGAAACTTTAAAAAAAGGTAACTCAAATGTCTACAGTCCAAGAAAACCGAACTCAAATGACTGGAGCGCATTTTACTCAGTCCGAAAAGGACTACATGCGTATCTATGCAGCTAAAAACCGAACGACTATTTCTAGTGTTATTCGTCAAGCCGTCACAAATCAATTAGCCAAAATTGAAGACCCTGAAAACCCTTTTTTCAATGCGAAAAATAACACCTAAGCATCTGAAAATGCTTAGAAGTTTACAATTTCACGCAAGAGTAAACAGAATGTTAACACTAAAAGAAATATGCCAAAAGCGCAAAGCTCAAATTGAAAACCGAAACGGTACAGCAGCACTGCACGAGCGTATTGAACAAATGACTCAACTTCGTGACCCTTTGCGCTTTATTGCTGCACTCAAGTTAAAAGGTTACATCGAAGCGCTTTGCGATCAAAAACTTATGACGCTTACAGATGCAAATGACTGGCTCCAAATCGTAGATACAAAATATCGGGGTGTAAATTAATGTACGAATTGAAACACCGCATCATTGACCGTCTTGAACAAATGTTCAGCTTCAAGACACGTGGCGAATGGTTCCGTGAAGGTGTCTGCCCACAATGCGGTAAAAAAGAACTTTATACCCATGCGCACAACCCACGTATCGTGAAATGTGGTCGTCTGGTCAAATGTGGTTATGAAGAACACGTCAAAGATATCTGTGAAGACTTATTTAAAGATTGGTCTGAATATCACCCACAAACCGACACCAATCCAAACGCTGCTGCAGATGCCTTTTTATCAGAAGGTCGTGGTTTTGATCTTAAAAACTTAATTGGCAAATACACCCAGCAGTTCTATACAGATAAAGACAGCAAAGAATCATCAGCAACTGTTCGCTTTATGCTGGATGAAAAAAACTATTGGGAACGTCTGATTGACCGACCTGAACGTTTTGGCAATAAAAAAGCACGCTTCAATTTTGGTTTTAAAAATGCAGGTCAAGCATGGTCAGTACATGAATTGGATGAAATTTGCCGTCTAGGGGAAAAAGGCGAAGCGATCTGGATCACTGAAGGGATCTTTGATGCCATTGCACTGAGTCAGTCAGGTGTCAAAGCCATATCTTGTCTATCATGTGTCAACTACCCTTCTGCATTCTTAAAGCAAATTGCAGACCGTTGTCATGAACTCAAAATTGACAAGCCACGTTTACGCTGGGCATTCGACAATGATTCGGCAGGTAAAGGTTATACCGTTAAATGGCATGAACGTTCACGTGTTGAAGGTTGGTCATCTACAGCTGCACAGCCACCGGCAAATGGTGGTAAAAAACTTGATTGGAATGACTTGTTCCAGTGGGACAAACTTAACCCTGACCAATTCCCAAAGTACAAACACTATGGTGAATTGCTCATTGCTGAAACTGCAGAAGAAGCCGGTCTTTTAATTTACAACTTCTATGAAGGTCGTCGTCATACTTTCTATTACAACCACAAATTCCGTTTGTATTGGTGGGAACTCGACTATGACAAATTCAATAAAGCAGTTCAGCACCTGGAAGACCGCAACAATGAAGCAGCAGAAAATGGCGGTCAGATCCTCACAGATAAAGAAATCCGTGCCAGTGCATTAAAGAACTGTTCAGCAGCAAAAGAAATTTGTAATGCTCAGATTGAACCATTGTACTTCCAGCGTAATGAAATTACCGATGAATCTTGGTACTACTTCAAATTGCAAAGCCCATGGTCAGAAGCAAAAACCACATTTACGGCTGACCAAATGTCATCACGTTCAAAGTTCAAACCACGTGTCATGTCAGTCATGTCCGGTGCAATGTGGACAGGTACCGATAATCACCTGGAAACATTTATCAAACGTGAAACCGAACGTTTACGTGAAGTTAAAACTATTGACTACATTGGTTATAGCCGTGAATACCAAACCTATATCTTTGAAAAATATGCGGTGCATAAGGGCCAAATCATTGCCATCAATGAGCACGACTTTTTCAAAGTAAAACGTCAGGAAATTAAAACACTGGCAAGTTCACCAGCGATCACATTGAATCCTAAAAAACAGTTTGATCCGTCATGGTGGAATGACTTCCATAAAGTCCGTGGTGCCAAAGGTATTGTGGCTTTGGCTTGGTGGATGGGTTCATATTTTGCTGAACAAATCCGTGCCATGCACAGCTCATACCCTTTCATTGAAATTGTCGGTGAAGCAGGTGCAGGTAAATCACGTTTAATTGAAATGATGTGGAAACTTTCAGGCCGTAAAGACTATGAAGGCTTTGATGCAAACAAATCAACAAACGTGGCGGTGTACCGTAACTTTGCACAGATCGCAAACCTTCCAGTGGTCCTGATCGAAGGCGACCGTAATGACGTAAATGGCAATGCTGTTCAAAAGTCCAAATTCAGTTGGGATGAATTGAAGGATGCTTTCAACGGTCGTGCGATTCGTTCAAAAGGTTTAAAAACTGCAGGAAATGAAACTTATGAACCACCGTTCCGTGGTGCCATCCTGATTTCTCAAAACACGGCAATTCAGGCTTCAGAAGCAATCCTGACACGTACTTTGCACTTGTACTTTGACCGTAAAGGACAGTCACTGGAAACCAAACGCATTGTCGATGAACTGGATCGCATGGAACTTGAAGATGCCTGCACGTTCATGACCCATTGCCTGCGTAATGAAGACAAGATCTTGGAGACATACGCATCAAAGCTACAGTCAATTGAAGATCACTATCACGAAATTGGCATTACCCATACACGTATTGCCTTATGTCATGCACAAGTAGCAGCACTGATCGAAGCAATGACCAAACACGTTTTGCCAATCGACTTGGAAGACATGCTTGAAGCACAAGAAATGCTTGAACAAATGGCGCGTGAACGTGTTGAACAGTTAAACGGTGATCATCCTGACGTGGAAAAATTCTGGGACGCTTACGAATACCTTCAAGGCAATCGTTCACCAGAGTGGGGATTAAACCATCACCCTGCCGATGCTCAAACCGTCGCAATCAACTTAAACGAAATTTACAAAGTGGCTGCACGTAATTATCAGCAGCTTCCTGAAATCAATGAAATGAAGAAATTACTTCGCACCTCACGCAAGTACAAATTCATTGAAAGTAATAAACAGGTGTACTCAGACCGCTTCCCTGCCGATGACGTGGCAGCAGTGAATAAAAGTCGTGAAGCACCAGGTAAACCAAGCCGTAACGTGAAGTGCTGGATCTTCACCAATCCAAATTTAGGGGCAAAAAAATAATGATTCAAAAAATTGAAAATCCATTGAATCTAGGACTTGAGCAAGTAGAAATTCTTATTACTGAGCTACAAGACAGCTTTGATAAATATTCTCAAGATTTACCTGAATTTTTATCACTGGAAGAATCTGGTTGTGCAATTGAGATCCAAACTAAAAGCGGTGAATACAGCTATAACCTTGAACAGTTAAAGCTGCTTAAAAAAGAATTTTTGGATCCATTAATGAATAGTGTGAAGGAGATTTCGTGATGCATGCTCAAACTCAAGATCAAAGCTATTACACCATGATCGCTGAACACCAGGATATTTCAGCACGTGTACTTCGCTTGCACAGCATTTTAAATCAGCATCATTGCGTTAAACACATGCCAACCGAAGCATGCATCTTGATCAACGAAATGAAAAATATTGTCGACACAGGCAAAGCGCATCCTGATGGCTTGGAAACTTCAGCTCTTAATTTTGATGATGCCCTGCCGTTCACGGATCCTGAAATCAACACCGTTCACGACTTCCAAGTGGGTGACACCGTTTGGATCCCTGATGAATTTGCACGCTACAAATTTATTGTCAGCAGTCATCAGCGTTTTGAAGTGACGCAGATCGTCGGTACTGACCAACTATATGTCTGCCACATTGAAAATCCAGACATTCCATTCACCTTTAATCAGAAATGTTTCACAGGACATTTCAGCCACTTCGCCAAAATTGAGGACTCAGAACATGGAAGTTTTGCTGCTACTGGTTGAAATCATGCTGTTCGTCAATGGATCTATCTTTATTCAATATAAATTGTGGGAATTATAAAATGCGTGGCGTTAATTTAGTCGTATTAGTTGGAACACTAGGTGCCAATCCTGAAAGCAAAAGCTTTCCAAATGGCGGTTCACTTTGCAATTTCTCAATCGCAACGTCTGAAAAATGGCAAAGCAAACAGACCGGTGAATGGATTGAACAAACCGAATGGCACCGCATTGTGATTAAAAACCGTTTAGGTGAAATCGCTCAGCAGTACTTAAAAAAAGGTTCAAAAGTCTATATCGAAGGCAAATTAAAAACACGTCAGTGGACGGATCAGAACGGTATTGAACGTTACACCACAGAAGTTCACGCAGAAACAATGCAAATGCTGGATTCAGCACCACAGGCAAATGGTTATTAAGGGGAATACAAAAATGTTTGAAGATGATTTTGATGATGAATTTGAAGGATTTAATCCTTTTCGCGCACAAAAAGAATTAATGACGCTTCCAAAACTAACTGAAACCCAGTGCTTTTTGTGTGATCAGTGTGGATCTGGTGAACCAGTTAAACCATTGCATTATAAAAATGTTTATTCACGCATGATAAACATGCAAACAGGCGAAGGTGCTGAACAGTTCGTGATGATCTATGTCTCTCCTTGCTGTAAAGCTGATTTATCCATCTGGGATGAAGATATTGAAGATTATGTTTCGATTAGTCCAGAGCATTACTCAAAGGATGGCAACAATGACTGAAATCACATCACCTGAAATCCGTGAGCTACTAAATTCGATTGAAATTATTGCTACTCGACCTGCAAAAGCCACAGCACGTGAATTACAACTTGCACCTGCACTTTTCGCAAAGTTAATGAATTGTCGTACAGGTGGCGTGATTCAAATTAAAACCATGATTGACGGTAAAGAAATTAATTTTGAGGTGGTGGAATGATCAAAGTTACCCCTGACCATGAAAAAGCAGCTGAAGCATATGACACAGTAAAAGCCATGAATTGTGAATATGTAAATATCATTGCCAAGGAATATCCAATTTCCGACACAAAAGTAGGCTATTACATTGCCGGTATTTCCCCAGCAACCGCTGAAAATGGTGTAAGTCGTGAACAATGGCTTGCTGAATTTGAACAGTTAAACGGAACACAAGGATGAATGCTGCACTGAATCAATTTGATTCAAGTTTCTTATTGGCCATGAAGTATCAGTCTCCAGTGGTTCCACTGGAGGTGATCGTAAAGGACTTTTTACCGCATCTTAAAATTGAAACAGCAAAGAAGCGTGCAGCCGTTCAAGACTTGCCCTTCCCGACGTTCAAGGCAGAAGATTCAAACAAAGCCCCTTACATGGTGAACATTACAGACGTGGCAATTTGGCTAAACAAACAAAGTCAAATTTCCAAACAAGATTGGACAAACATGCACGCCTAAAAACGTGCATTGAGGGTTTAAAAATGCAATACGAAAATAATTTAGAAAAATTAAAGGCTGAAAAGCCTGAAGGTGCCACCATTGTGGCAGTCAAAGGTGATCGAGTGACCTACTTTAAGGAAACGGAAAAAGATCGTTTACTGAAATTCAATCGCACCATGTGGGTAAAAACTTGGTTTACACCATTTCACATGAACCTAAAACACTTTGATTTTATCGCGGTGATCTAAATGAAAGCGGTTTGCACTGTTGTAGGAAATGTGGTTTTTGATGGTGATGTAATTTTTATCAATGCAAAAAAATCTGATATGACTCATGCTATTTTTTTGGATTATGGTAAAAATTCAGCAAATTTTATAGGTAAAGGCGCGCTTTTCTGCAATCGATTTAATTTTGATCTTTCTTTCAAGCTAATGTTTTTATGGATTTGGCACATAGTAATTTTAAGAAAATCTCATGTCTACTTAACGAAAGCCCTCAAATGAGGGCTTTTTCTTTGGCAACTTTCATCGCTTCCACAAAATCCAAACGATCACGACGGCTTTTCAAATTCACATAACGTCTTAAACTTTCCCATGATTCATGCAAACTGATCTGCTGCAACTGGGGAATGGTCAAACCATCTTCAGCCAATCGGGTAATTCCTTCATGACGCAAATCATGGAAACGTAAATCTTCAATCCCTGTCATCTTGATCGCTTCACGCCAACGTGATGCAAATGATTTTGCATTCAATGGCAACAACACTGATGGATCTGCAGAATCCAAACGAAGCATTTGATCACGCACATCAGGCTTCATTAATTCTTTGATGACACGTTCAGCCTGTTCAGTCACCTTAAAACTTTTATGATTGCCGGCACTGCCATTCGGATTTTTTAAATCAAATACTTTCCATTCATTGTGGTGCTGATCAAATTGATTCAAAAAAAGCCGTGTCAATTCATCTTCACGCCTGCAGGTATAGATGGCCAACCACATAATCAGATGCAAAGGCATGGACGTTTTACTGGTTTTCCAACGTCTATAGAAATAATTAGTCAGTAATTGCAGCTCATTTGATGTCGGCAAACGGTCACGTTTCTTAGATTTTGTAATAACACGTGCATTACGAAGACCTTTCATCGCCTGTTCCAGCTCAAAAAGATTCACTTTTTCACCCCAAACAAGATCCGCATGCGTCAAAACCACCTTTAAATATTGTAAATCTTGCAAGGCAGTACTTGATTCAATCGGATCTGCACCGATCTCTGGGTAACCTGTTCGCCTTAAATATGTATGATCAGTAAAATCTTTCCTGGTTAAATCTGAAATTTTGACCTTTCCAATTGGCCAATTGGTTAAAAATCGGATGCCCATGCGTTTTGATCGCCCAAAACCTTCAACTTCGTTTAAATATTTCTCCAAAGCAGCAGCTAAGGTCATGCCCTTTGAAATATTTGCAGAAATCATCACTTCAGGATTCAATTCAAGTTCATATTCGCGCTTTTTGATCCATGCTTCAGCCAATGACCTTTTACTAAATGTCTTAGACTCTGTAAAATTCGGCAGCCCTTGTCGCTTCACGCGCACCTGTGCCCTGTATTTTTTCACCCCAGTTGACAGAATTCTTTCTGTAATTGTACCCATAAATTTGCACCCTGACCCAAAACTCATTTCACGGTGCAAATATGGTGCACCGAAATACTGAAATATGGGGGAATATGAGTAAAAATGCGAGTAAATGCAATATGCAAAATGTAGATAAAGCCCTGAAAAATCCACAACTTATTGATAACTCAATAAAACCTCGTATTTCGGTTGCGCCGATGATGGATTGGACAACCAAAGATTACCGTTTCTTTGCACGTTTATTTAATCCAAATGTGGTGCTGTATACCGAGATGGTCACTACGGGTGCAATCATTTATGGTGGAGCGAATCGTCATTTAGACTTCAATAAACAAGAACATCCGATCGTGTTGCAGCTCGGTGGTTCAAATCCACAAGAATTAGCCACTTGTACCAAAATGGCTGAAGACTGGGGCTATGATGAAGTCAATTTAAATGTCGGCTGCCCAAGTGATCGTGTTCAAAACAATAAGATCGGCGCATGCTTAATGGCTGAGCCAAATCTGGTTGCTGACTGTATTCATAGCATGCAAAAAGCGGTATCAATTCCTGTGACGGTCAAACATCGTATCGGCATCGATGACATGCACTCTTATGAAGAAATGCTGCATTTTGTTGATACCGTTGCAGCAACAGGATGTACTCACTTTATCGTACATGCGCGGATCGCAATCTTGCAGGGCTTATCGCCGAAAGAGAACCGTGAAGTGCCCCCTTTACGCTACGAAGACGTCTATCGCCTAAAACAAGAACGTCCACATCTCACCATTGAAATTAATGGTGGCATCAAGACCCTTGAGGAAACTCAACAACACCTACAACATGTCGATGGTGTGATGATTGGCCGTGAGGCTTATCACAACCCCTATTTGCTCGCTGAAATGGGACAGCTCTGGAATTTGCAAGCGCCAGACCGTTTTGAGATTATGCAGCAAATGATGCCGTATATTCATCAACGCGTTGCTGAGGGTGCCCCACTCTCCATTATCACACGCCACATTTTGGGTTTATTTCAAAACTTACCGGGTGCGCGTAAATGGAGGCAAGCTCTGAGTGGTGGCAACGCAAAAACCATTATGGATATTGAACATGCGATTCAGAACATCCAAGTGGCGATGCAACGCACTGAGGATTACATTCGAGAACAGCAAAACTAAAGCTTGTTCTCCATGCATGTGCAAGGGTATCGCGTGAAGCTCATCCTCTTGCGCATCAAAATTTACTTTATAACAAGATCTTAAGCGATTTTAGCTAACTTCATATAAAGCTGAATAACGCCTAATTCGTACTTTAAAATCCAGAGCTTCATCGTGAATACTCACAAAAGCGAATCACTTGTTAAATTTTCTAATGAATGATAAAAATCTGCAAATTTCACACATAAAAATCAATACCATTATAAAACAAAGCTTTAGAATAAATAAAATGGATGATTTTTTGTTTTTTAGCACAAAAACGCTTATTTAATACACAATTTTGAAATATAATTTTACAAATCATTTTATCTAAAGTTAACACTCGCCAAACTAATGATAATTAATAAAAAAATTGTTCTGCGATTTAGCTAAGTTATCCCCAAGCCATCACAAATGATACATTATTACATTACAAAGGGGCTTTTCTGCTCTTTTTCGCTTACCATGTCTTTCGCCAAGAGTCTGGCATTAGTCTGGTTATTTAGAAATGCGATAGAGATTGAAGATGATTTATGATGCGCCCTCAGTTGATCACAGTATGGTTCACACTCCACCTCATCAAATGATTGTGACGACCAAAGATGTACCAAAACAGCCTTCACTCGATGTTATGGCATTTGCACAAAAGTTAACGCGCAGAGCGTCTTATCGTAGTTCATCTCAATGTGCCAAGTTCGTCAGAATCGCTTTACAATCTGCGGGTGCAAAAATCGTCAACCATCCTGTAGCCGCTTCTGACTGGGGTAGAACCTTACAAGAAATTGGCTATAAAAAAATTACCCCTGCTTTTGATAACCCACAGAAAGGTGATATCTATATTATTCACCGCACACAAAAACATCGTTATGGACATATTGCTGGCTTCTCTGGCACACAATGGATTTCAGATTTTAAGCAACGCAGTCATGATATATATAAAGATAAAAATGTGACTTATAGTTACTACCGCTTAGGTTCAAACTACATCTAAATTAAGCAAGGGCTGTGATCATCAGCCCATCTTTGTATCTAACTTTTTCAAAACCTCTGCCACTGCAACCATAGCAAAGCTTGATGTCACAACCACGGCTGACCCATAGCCACCACAACGCAAGCCTGAGCCTGGATTAAATGTAGCATCTCCCGACGTCGAACAAACTTCTGTATTTGAAAATGGATTATCGATTGAATATACACAAGTAATTCCAAACTTTTCTTTTGGTTTTTTACAGATGCCTTTAGAACGAAGTTGTGCTCGCAGCTTTGCCAACATCGGATCTTGTTCAGTTTTAGATAAATCAGCCACCCGAATCTTAAGCGGATCAAGCTTGCCCCCAGCCCCACCCGATACAATCAATGGAATCTTGTTAAAGCGACAGTGCAGCATCAACGCCAGTTTGGCTTTGACATCATCAATACAGTCTAAAATGATATCGGGAACAGGACTTAAAATCTCTTTGACATTTTCAGGTGTTAAATAGTCATCTATTACATTGACTATCATACGTGGATTGATCTGACGACAGCGCTCAGCCATCACTTCGATTTTTTCTTCTCCTAACGTTGAGGTCAATGCAGGAAGTTGACGATTAATATTGGATGCGGCAACCACATCCATATCGACAATTGTTAACTCACCAATCCCTGTACGAGCCAGCGCTTCTACAGCCCAGCTCCCTACACCACCCACGCCGATCACCATCACATGACTGTTTTCATAATGGCTAAATGAACTTTCTCCATAAATCTTTGCCACACCAGCAAAACGGCGGTCATATTCATCATTTACAAGCACATCGGTCATAACAGTGGCGATCTATATCTTTCAATCAAAGCGCTATTTTAACTCGTTTAATATGGTTTAGGTTAGGAAGATGAGACTTTGATTGCGAATCGATGACGTCCACTTAAAATAATCAATATTACCAAAATAAGAACACTGATTGATAAAGCCAGCAGATTAGCATTCATCCAGCCAACCTTCGTCAAAATCGGTGCAGGCAAGAAAGCACCAAGTGTCGCGAATAAGGCAATTATGGTTTCATTAATACCTTGTACACGATGCTTTTGCTGTTCGTTTAGCCCTGCCAATAGCGTAGATGCACCTGAATAAGCAAAGTTCCAGCCTACACCAAGCACAATCAGAGCGACATTAATATAAATTCCCTCTTGGCCAAATATTGGAATCAAAGAGGACAACATCAGCAAAACAAACCCGATATAAATCGTGCGATGTGTTCCCCAGCGTTGAATCAGCTTAGATACAAAGAATGAAGGAATAAACATGGCCAAGACATGTAACTGAATCGAGACAGAAGCATAGTGAAATGAATGATGTTCTTTCAAATGTAAGGAAGACATAATCATCATGACATTCATAACATAGTATGCAAATGCCCCACTAATCACTGCCACCACAATAAAATTGACAGGCAATTTAGCTCGCTGTAGCGACTCAGTCACGACTTGTTGTACTTGCTGTAATTTAAACTTCTGATTCCATACATATAGAATTGGCGACAACAATAATGCCAACACACTGAAAATTAAATAAATCGCAGTGAAATCAGGTAAGCCTTGCACCTGTTGAAATTGAATCGCCAAAACAGGCGCAATAATCGCTGCGACGACACCGCCAGAAATCACCATCGCTGTGGCTTTCGGGATTAAATCAGAAGCTAGACGATCAGAGGCAGCAAAACGGTAAAAGTTCGCAGTAGAAATAAATAAGCCCAGTGAAAAATGACTAAGGCACAATAAATAAAACTGTTCACTTTGTAGTGCGAGATAGCCAAACACACCCGCTAAAAAAAGACAAAAGCATCCAAACTGGAATACCAGATGTCGACCCAGTTTTTTCATTAAGAATGAAAAGATAAATGTTGTCAGCAACATTGCCAAGAATTGCAAACCATAGGGTACTGTCGCCAAAGCCTGAGTTGGCGCAAGTTTTAAGCCAACAATCGCTGAAACCGTTACCGATAATACCGCTGCAATTAAATTAAATGCTTGCGCAGCCAATAAATAATAAACATATCTCGGCAACTGATTCAAAGCCATCATCCTCACAGATTAATGGCTATCACCTTAACGCCGAAAAGGTAAAATTCAAACAAAAAAAAAGATGAAAGACTCGCTTTCATCTTTTTACAACAACTGTTTTGGTGCTATGCAGCGATTAAATTCCGCAATACATAATGCAAAATCCCACCTGCTTTAAAGTATTCCACTTCATTTAAGGTATCGATTCGACATAACACCTTAAATTGCGCTTGGCTGCCGTCTTCTCGAATCACACTTACATCTAAAGCTTGATGTGGTTGAATCTCATCAGATAGACCGTGAATAGAGAGAACTTCTCGCCCTGTTAAATTCAACGACTGGCGTGTTTCCCCATCCGTAAACTGAAGTGGTAATACACCCATGCCAACAAGGTTTGAACGATGAATTCGCTCAAAACTTTCTGCAATCACCGCTTTAATGCCCAATAAATTGGTACCTTTCGCAGCCCAGTCTCTCGATGAGCCTGTGCCATATTCTTTACCTGCAATAATAATCAGCGGTGTTTGCTCCTGTTGATAACGCATAGAAGCATCATAAATCGACAATTTATCACCACTTGGTATATGAATAGTATTGCCGCCTTCTTCGCCACCTAACATTTCATTCTTAATTCGAATGTTGGCAAAAGTCCCACGCATCATCACTTCATGATTACCACGACGCGAACCATAAGAGTTAAAGTCATTCGGGTCGACACCTTGTTCCTGTAAATAACGACCTGCTGGACTATCTTTCTTAATATTCCCCGCTGGAGAAATATGGTCAGTCGTTACTGAGTCGCCAAGCACAGCCAAGATACGTGCCTGTTCAATATTGGTGATTGCTTTAGGTGGTTGCTCAACTCCCTCAAAGAAAGGCGGATGGCGAATATAAGTAGAGTTGTCCTGCCATGCATAAGTTTGGCTTTGCGGGATTTGAATCGCTTGCCATGTCTCATCACCATCAAATACTGCGGCATATTCTTTATGGAACATGGCGGTGGTGACTTGTTTCAGTGCTTGATCAATTTCAGCCTGACTTGGCCAAATGTCTTTCAGATAAACCTCTTGTCCCTCTTTTCCGATACCAATCGGCTGTGTGGTTAAATCGGTACGGATATTGCCAAGCAAGCCATACGCAACCACCAGTGGCGGTGAAGCCAACCAGTTGGTTTTCACCAATGGATGTACACGGCCTTCAAAGTTACGATTGCCTGAAAGCACAGATGCTACATTTAAATCATGACATTGAATCGCTTCTTCAACAGGATCAGGCAAAGGTCCAGAATTACCAATACAGGTCGTACAACCATAACCCACAAGGTTATAACCCAATTGATCAAGGTATGGCGTCAATCCTGCCGCAGCCAAATAATCTGTTACTACTTTGGAACCGGGTGCGAGTGAGCTTTTTACCCAAGGTTTGCGTTGTAGGCCTTGTTCAATCGCCTTTTTCGCCAATAAACCCGCAGCCAACATGACGCTTGGATTCGAGGTGTTGGTACATGAAGTGATCGCGGATATCACCACATCGCCATGATTTAAAGGATATATCTGTCCATCAATGGTACAAGATGGACTCTCATGTGGAAGATTGGCCTGATGAGCTGCAACCGCTGTACCGCCACCACCTTCATTTTCCAATCGCTCTTTCATCTCTGCAATTGGTTTTAATGTCAGCTCCATGAGCGCATTAAAGGTTTTAGGTACATCTGCCAGTAATACACGATCTTGTGGGCGCTTAGGACCAGCCATGCTTGCTTGCACCGTACTCATATCAAGACTCAATGTATCGGTAAAGACTGGCTCATCTCCCGCATTTCTCCATAAGCCTTGTGCTTTACTATATGCCTCAACCAAATCGATGCGTTCTTGTTGGCGACCAGTCAGTACCAAATACGCCAGTGTGACTTCATCAATAGGGAAGAAACCACAGGTTGCACCATATTCAGGTGCCATATTGGCAATCGTAGCACGGTCAGCGAGTGGCAAGTCCGCCAAACCATCCCCATAAAATTCAACAAATTTACCAACCACGCCTTTCTGACGGAGCATTTGGGTAATGGTTAAAACCAAGTCAGTTGCGGTAATGCCTTCATTGAGCTTACCAGTCAATTTAAAACCGATTACTTCAGGAATTAACATCGAAACAGGTTGTCCGAGCATCGCCGCTTCTGCTTCGATCCCACCGACACCCCAACCCAATACGCCAAGTCCATTAATCATGGTGGTATGCGAATCTGTTCCTACTAAGGTATCTGGAAAAGCAAAGGTTTGCCCGTCTTCTTCGTTGAGCCAAACGGCTTGAGCCAAATATTCTAAATTGACTTGGTGACAAATACCTGTACCCGGTGGCACCACACTAAAATTATTAAATGCTGACTGCCCCCAACGTAAGAACTGATAACGCTCGCCATTGCGCTCCATTTCAATTCTGACGTTTACAGTAAATGCATTTTGATTGGCAAAATGATCGACCATGACCGAGTGATCAATCACCAAATCAACAGGTGACAATGGATTGATTCGATTCGGATCACCGCCTGCTTTGGCCATTGCTGCACGCATGGCGGCTAAATCGACCACCGCAGGTACACCAGTAAAATCTTGCATCAATACTCGCGCGGGTCGGTATTGAATTTCTTGATCGGAGCTGCGTGTTTTTTGCCAGTCGACTAAGGCTTGGATATGTTCAACTTTTACACTTTCTTGGTCTTCAAATCGAAGGAGATTCTCTAATAAAACTTTTAAAGATTTAGGTAGATGATCAATATTACCAAGTGTCTGCGCGGCTCGTTTCAAGTTAAAAATTTGATATTGTTTTGAACCGACATCAAGCGTTTGTAATGCATTAAAACTATTGATTTTGCTATATCTGGCCATAGGATGATCCTCCCAAGTTTGGCGATTTCATTCGTTTATTATGAAGTTCTTTATTTAATGTAAGCCAGTTTAGGAAATGCTGTGTTCCCTTTTAGTTATCTTATTTAAAATTACATGATTATTATTCTATTAAAAGCAGGCACTATCTGAGATGTAACGCCTCAAATGAGTTGTGCCAAAGTTGTGTGGCAAGCTGTGCGTGAGGCAACTGAAGTGTTTGGGCTAAGCCATCTAAGACATAAGGTAAATTCACAGGAGTATTACGGGTTCTATGTTCGGTTGATGTCTGACAACACAACGGCGTCATATCAGGACAGTCTGTTTCAATCACCAAATTTTCTATACCAATCGCATGTACCACTTGATGTAACTTCTTGGCATTTGGATTGGTGATTTGTCCCGTTATCCCAATTTTAAAGCCAAGTTTCACCAACGCCTTCGCTTCTTCAATACCGCCACTAAAGGCATGAGCAATTCCACCCCATTTGAATTTTTGTGCTTTTAAAATGGCAAGGGTTTCCGCATGGGCTTTACGGATATGCAATAACACAGGTTTCTTATACTGAGTTGCCAACTCAAGCTGAGCATTAAAATAGTCTTGCTGTTTGGTAAATAATTCAGGCTGTTTGTGTTGCTTTAAAAAAGTATCTAAACCAATCTCACCTACAGCAACACAATGATGTTGCTGTAAAATCTGCTCCAACTGGTGTAAATGTTCTGACTGATGTTGCTGGATATAAAAAGGATGCAAGCCCAGTGCTAAATGAGATTGGGGCACGTCTTGCCACTGTTGTATTTGTTGATGTGTAGCAATTAACTCATCAAAGCGGGATGCAATAAACCCGATTAGAACCAATTCCTCGACCCCCACTTGTTTGGCTCGTAAAGCCAGTTGTTGCCGATCATGATCAAAATCGGCAACATCAAAATGGGTGTGGGTATCAAACAGTTGCATTAGGTCTTGCTTTTGGTATCTGCAACAACGGTCGAAGCTGCTGGTGCATCTACTTTGGGTAAATATTCAGGCTTTAAAACTCCTTTCAATTGATCATACGGAATCACCAAGCGCGGTAAACCCACCACATAAGGACCTATTTCATATTCGCCGTATTGTAGGATTAAACCATTTTCGCCTAACAAGAAGTTATCGGTCATTTCAAATGGCCAAGCCTGCTCATATTCTTCAGGATTATTGGCTAATTTAGAATCTACAATCCATGCCTTAAATGCATCATGCGCCAGCTTTTTCAAAGCTGCTTGCTGTTTTGCTAACAACAAATCATTGAGATTAATTTGCTTTTGATTGACCAAATCGAAATTATAATAACGTTGTGAAGTTGAGCCATGCGCTCCGCCCATATAACTACTACTATTGAGTACCACCGTCGCCAAAGAGCCTTCTGTTTGTAATATCTTAGGTTTAACCAACAAACTAATTTGATGACTGATACTCAGTGCTTTTAATTCTTCATCAATTTTAATAAAAGCATTCGCGTAGTGCTGAACTTGTGTATCTAAATTCGGCTTTTGCTCAGCGGCCTGTACCGTCGATATGGCCTTATCTGCATCGACTACATCCAACATTTTGCTGAGTTGATCGAGGATTTGCTCATCCAGAAATTGATCAATAAATGAAAAGTTACTCTGCAAACGTTCAACCACAAAATCAGGGCAAGTATTACCCTTACACTCTGGTAAAGTCAGTGCTACTTTTACACTCTCTCCACGCAATGTAGATTCTGTTTGCTGCTGTATCATCGCTGGGTCTTGTGATTGATCCTGTGATTCTTTTGGCTCTGATTTCGGTTGGCATGCTGCGAGTAAAATTGCGCAAGCAAGAACGCTATATTTATAAAATTTTTTCATCTAAACCTATCACCATTATTCGTATACAAGCTTTTTAAAATGCTATCTGACTTCGCCCGAAACCACCATAAACACATGCGATTTCTATACATATCTAAGGGTCTGTTGACATTTTAACCATGCATTGCGTTATAGGCAAAAACGACACAAACGAGGCATGAAATGCAGGCAATGGCAACACCCTTGTCAAGTTTCATAACGAAGTTTGAGGAAGTTTTAGCCATCACCCTACGGGACAGCGACATTTTTTGCCGCTACTGCGTTATGTCTTGCTCATTTAGAATAACTAAATTTCGCAACCCATGCCTTATATCATCAAAAAATGTCGTCTGTCGCAAGCATCTGTAAAATATCAACAGACCCTAACCAAGTTAGAACATTTGCTGATAAATATCGGGCTGTAACATCTGTTTCGTTTGCGCTGCTGTGAAATAAATATCTAGTTGCGGCGCATCTTTACTGATCTCATTGGCACGATAATGCAATCCAATGCCCTCTCCATCAAAGAACCAATCCGCTTGACCCCAGTATAAGGTCTTTGGTACTTGTTTCTTCACTTCGATAGACTGTTGTTCAATCCATTTCTGATAATGGACTTGAATCACATCATGCATGGCACTTTGCTGCTTTTTTTGAATGACATCAAGCACTGTTAAATGTTTTTGTAATTTGCGATCGGCAACAAAGAAATAATAACGATCTTTTACCTCAACATCTTCTTGTTTGGTATCGACACCCACTTGTAACAAGACATACTGATTGCGTTGTGATGCAATTCGCGTATTTAAATGTAATGCATAGGCTTTATTTTCTGAATATTTATCCTGCCATTCATCAGACTTTTTCACATAAGCATTTATGGCTTGTTGTAGGGTCATACTTTGTTTGAGTTCTATTTGCTGTTGAATGACCATGGCTTGATTTCTCTCAATCCAAGTATTCAACCATTCATCTTGGGTTTTAATGGTTTGAATATCAACATCAATACAGTTTTTCTTTTCGCAAAAAGGCAATGCATATTTTGCTTTGCTTTCTTGGATATTTAAATAAGGAAGAATCTCTGCTTTTTCAATCTTTGCTGTTTTCGACTCAATCGTTTCTGCTGAGTCAGATTCATTGTTTTTAGGATAATCACATGCGGTTAAAGCCATCATTCCAATCATTACTGTGATGCTGAGAATTGGTTTTAAAGCGTTCATATCATTATCCTTTATTTTTAAATCCCTCCTAACCTCCCTTTTAAAAGGGAGGTATATCACGAATTTAGATACCAATAGGACTCGTGACAAAGCCCCTCTTTTCTAAAGAGGGATTTAGGGAGATTCTAATGTTCTCGCGTACTGCTAAATTGAATATCAGGCCAACGCTCTTGCATCAACTGCAAATTGACACGGCTTGGCGCAAGATAAGTGAGGTGACCACCACCATCTACTGACAGCTGATCATGGGCCTTTTTCTTAAACTCATTGAAGATCTTTTCATCATCACAATGCACCCAACGCACAGTGTGAACACTCACTGGCTCATAGATACAGTCTACTTTATATTCTTCTTTCAGACGGTAAGCAACCACATCAAACTGTAACACACCCACTGCACCAACAATGAGATCGTTACTAATTTGCGGCATAAACACCTGCGTTGCGCCTTCTTCAGACAACTCTTTCAAGCCTTTTTGCAATTGCTTCGACTTTAATGGATCACGCAAACGGACACGGCGGAACATTTCAGGTGCAAAGTGAGGAATACCTGTGAAATGAAGGTTCTCGCCACTGGTAAAAGTATCACCAATTTGAATAGTGCCATGGTTGTGTAAACCAATGATGTCACCCGGCCAAGCTTCTTCTAGTTGTTCACGCTCACCAGCAAGGAAAGTCAAAGCATCACTAATACGCACGTCTTTGCCGATACGCACATGATTCATTTTCAAACCTTTTTCATATTTCCCTGAGCAGATACGCATAAAGGCAATACGGTCACGATGCTTAGGATCCATGTTGGCTTGGATTTTGAAGACAAAGCCAGTGAATCCATCTTCATTGGCATCCACAACACGTTCTTGCGCAGGATGTGCCTTCGGTTCAGGCGCCCAATTGATAAAAGCATCGAGGACATGGTCAACTGCGAAGTTACCCAATGCTGTACCAAACAAAACTGGGGTCTGCTTCCCTTGTAAGAACAACTCTCGGTCTAAAGGCTCATTTGCCATCTGTACCAATTCAAGAGATTCTTCAAAAGATGCCCAAGCTAAATCGCCGACTTTTTCACGAATATCAGGATAGTCATAACCATCACGCACTTCGATATCAGTAATGGTTGAGCCAAAACCTGCTTTATACACATACAATTTATTTTCGAGCAGATTATATACGCCCGCAAAATCACGGCCCATACCCAAAGGCCATGTAATCGGTACACAGCGAATTTTTAGGACGTTTTCAATTTCATCGAGCAACTCTAAAGGCTCACGAATTTCACGGTCCATTTTATTCACGAAGGAGATGATCGGTGTGTCACGCATACGACACACTTCCATCAATTTAATGGTACGTTCTTCAACGCCTTTTGCACCATCAATCACCATCAACGCAGAGTCAACGGCGGTCAAAGTACGATAGGTATCTTCGGAGAAATCTTCGTGTCCCGGTGTATCGAGAAGGTTAATGGTGTGCTTTTTATAAGGGAATTGCATCACAGAGGTGGTAATCGAAATACCACGTTCTTTTTCCATTTCCATCCAGTCCGATGTTGCTGCACGGTCAGATTTACGGCTTTTCACCATACCTGCAACTTGAATCGCTTTACCCCATAACAGCAATTTTTCTGTCATGGTGGTTTTACCCGCATCGGGGTGGGAAATGATCGCAAAGGTGCGACGTTGGGCAACTTGTGCCGCTAATTCATCTTTAAACATGAGAAAAATCTTCAATATGCACACAGTTATGTACACATCTTTTTAATATGTACTAACTGAAAAAGTGAGAATTCAAAATTGGCGCAATTGTAGCAGATTTCAAAGTTTATTTATCTAGGCTTCTTTAGTTTACATATTGATCCAGCACTTTGGCCCAAGAATTTAAATCATATTCTGTGGGCAATTCATTCTAAAATCGCTTAAATCGTCACCCAAACATTGTATAAAAAAGCCATCATAGTGATGGCTTCATTTAGCAACAATCTAAGGCTCATCACCCAAACCAAAACCACCGAAAATAGGTGATTCAGCATCGTCTTCATCCAAATCATATCCTCCAAAAATTGGAGTAGGATTCGCAGGTTGGTTATTATCAGAACCAGAATTATTGGTATTTCCTGTATTTGATGATGGAGGTGCACCATCTCTAGTCGATGGATATTCATCAATTAATAACATTGTATTCAAAGGATCACATTGAACTCTTTCCTTAATACTCGCATTATCAAACATTGCACCATCAGCTCCTGCATAGAGTTTTTTTGAATATTCTGCGTGATAACTTGCCTTCCAATTTTGTAAAATATTCGGCAAATTAAAGGTATAGAAATACGTTCTCGACTCATTCGGCTGATAAACATTTACTGTTTCATCATTTAAACAATAATCCGATTCTGTTGTTTTTGGCGTTTTTGTACCTGTAAGCTGGAAAGCAGCCTTACAACTATTGATATATTCATAGACTGGTGATGAGGTGGTATTTTTAACAATAATTTGAAGCTTAAATCTTGTCGGGCTTGAATCCTTCATACCAAATAGATCTACCCGATCTCCCATTATCATTGGAATATGAGGAGAATAATGGCGTACAAACTGTATTTTACGTTCTATTCCATTACAGTTTTGAGTGATCGGATTTGGATAGGCAACCGCATATAGCAATCCATCCTCTTCCATACGATCAGGCTTGACATCAGGTTGAGGTTTTGGAAATGGGCTTTCGGTACCGACAGATAATCCACCTGTCCCTGTTCCGCCTAAGCTTACCCCAACATTTAAATTGCCATTTTCATCTTTACAGCCAGTAAAAACAAAAGTCCCTATTAAAACCAAGCAAAGTTTGGAATGTATAGATGTCATACATATTGCCCCAATAAGCATTGTTATAGATATGTTGCAGATGACGTCCTATCATCTGTTCCCCCAACATCATTTTATCAGGAACCGAGGTATATCATATAACTAAGATACATCAACAGCCCCTCAATTCATCCAATATACATACTAAAAAAAGGCTGTCTTTATGCTGAAAAAGACAACCCAAGAGGAGCTTCAATAACAGAGAGTTTGAGCAGACATATAGCCAATCCGTAAAACTCAAATTCTCATATTTTTAATCTTCATTTAGATCATGATAAACCTAAAATGAATAACTTAGGCCAACTCGTCCTCCAACTTCATTTCCACCCGCGAAGCCAACAGCACCACTCAAAGAAACTCGATTGGCAATAAACGAAGTCACAACACCAACAGAACCAGCAGATTCACCCTCGAAATGACCAACACCAGCAAAGAGTGCCACTTGACCTGAACGAATATTTGGAACTGCTTGTTGAGCAGCTAATGCAATAGCGACACCACGATATGCACTTTTCTCAATATCATTCAAACGACGGCTCGCATGATCAATACGACCATCTAAACGCTTGATTTCTGCTGTACGCTCTGCTGCTTCAGCATCAATACGACCATCTAAACGATTTACCTGTTTGATGCGCTCTGCTCTTTGTTCCGCATCACCTGCAATACGCGCATTTGCTTCGGCATTAATAGCTGCTGTACGCGCCGCGGCTTCTGCTGCATCACCTGCGATACGAGCTTCAGCTAAAGCTTCATCGCCGGCGATACGTGCAGCTTTTTCCGCTGCATCAGCAGCAGCACGGATTTGGGCTTCGTTATCAATTGCGGATATACGCGCCGCAGTCTGAGCCGTATCTGCATCTGCCCGAAGTTGTGCTTCGTTATCAATCGCAGCTTGCAGATCAGCATCAGCAGCAATACGCTGACTTTTCTCTACAGCAAGTTGATCATCTGCATGCGCAATCAGTTCCGCACCAGAGGTTAAACTCGCAACTGCATCGTTAAGTTGTGAGATATTGATCGCATCATGGTCATTTATACCATCAGCCACTTGACTGATTGTACGAACAGCCCCAGTAAAGAAACCACCAAAACTCACAGTATCCTCAGTACTGCCACCACCACCATTGTGAGTATCAGCATTATAACCAATCGCCACAGAATTCTTATCATCTGCCCACGGCTGCCCTGGCTTCGTTGGATCATTTGAACCGATTACAATCGTATTTTCTGCACTACCTGTTGTTTTGTAGCCAATATGAATCGCATTCAACCCACCGCCATGTGCATCATGACCGATGTTTAATGCATTTTTACCGCCTGTTTCTGCATTAAAACCTAATACCGTCGCATTTTCTGCATTTGCCCATGTTTCGCTACCAATCGCAGTTGCACCATCGCCACCCGTCCAAGCAACGTGCCCCAAAGAGCTAGCTTGGTTGCCATTAACGAGACTACCACGACCAACTGCCGTTGCATTATCACCGTTAACTGTTTGGCTATTCCCCACAGCTACACTATCTGTACCTCCTGCTGTAACTGTGGCACCAAGTGCAATACTCTGATCACCTTTAGCATAAGTGGAACGACCTATCGAAATTGCAGAATCTCCACCACCTGTCGTACCTTCCCAGTTATTGAGTGAACCAGCAGAAAAGCTATTTTCCCCTTTGGCTTGACTATCATAGCCAATGCCGACACTGGTATTAGCAACATCATTACGTTGACCAATCAAAACACCATTGGATGAAGGATCTACATTAGCATAATTTGTTTCCCCTCCCATCGAGTTACTAAAACCTGTACCAGTTCCTGTTGGCCCTTCCCATACAGGTGCTGCATAAGCATGACTTGCAAGCAAGGCAACTGTTATTATTGATAATTGAAAAGTTTTTTTCATTACATCATCCTTTTATTATGACTAAATCAAACCCAGTGTTAATAACCAAGTACGACTTAGTTCCCTCCGATGACATAAGCGACGCCCGCGCGACCGCCAAACTTGCCGCCCTCAGCAACACCGACCGCACCACTTCCAGAGAAACGATCACTGAATGATGTCACCACACCAAACGCACCTGCGGCTTCACCTTCGTAATAGCCCATGCCGCCAAAGACTGCGACCTGCCCTGATTGAAGGCTTGGAATAGCTTGTTGAGCTGCTAAAGAAATGGCAATACCACGATTTGCAGTGGTTTCTACACGATCTAAACGTTGATTTAATTGATCAACACGACCATCTAAGCGCTTTACTTCTGCTTTACGCGTTGCAGTTTCTGCATCAATACGACCATCTAAGCGATTAACTTGCACAGTACGTGCTGCTGCTTCTGCTTCATCGCCAGCTATACGTGCAGCTTTTTCGGTATTAATTGCCGTAATACGTGCTGCTTTTTCCGCCTCATCGCCTGCGATACGCGCTGCTGTTTCTGCTTCATCGCCTGCAATACGTGCAGCTTTTTCTTCTACATCTGCTTGCGCACGGATTTGGGCTTCGTTATTAATTGCTGCTGTACGTGCAGCGGTTTCAGCAGCATCTGCATCTGCACGGATTTGAGCTTCATTATCAATTTTGGTTTGTAAGTTTGCATCACCTGCGATGCGTTCAGCTTTTTCCTGAGCAATTTTATCGTTAATCGCATCTAAATCTTCTTGACTCGCTGATGTATCAATATCAGCAAGTGCTGCATTTAACTGTCCAAGATTTACCGCATCATGATTGTTAATACCATCTGCAACATAAACCACACGACGATCACCCATCGCGACGGTGTTGTCTTCATCTGCTACGGTATTTGCCCCAATTGCGACAGAATTTGCACCTGTTACTTTGGCACCAGCACCAATTGCAACCCCACCTTCGACACTTGCTTCTGCACCACTACCAATCGCTATTGAGTTTACGCCACTTGCAACTGCGTTACTCCCTGTTGCAATGGCATTATCTGCTGTTGCTTGCGCACCATACCCAAGGCTTGTTGCATAGTCACCTGTTGCTTCCGAACTTGAGCCAACTGCCGTTGCACCTGTACCATCAACCGTGACGGAGTCACCAAATGCACTGGCATATTGGCCTTTCACCTCACTATTTCCACCCACCGCTGTAGATTGACTATCATGAATCGTAATATTATTACCTACAGCCGTACCGCCAGCACCTGTGACCTCATTATTACTCCCCACAGCAACGGCATACTGATCATGGGTCGTATTATTATTCCCGATGACAGCAGAACCAAAACCATCTACAGTATTACCAGCCCCTCCCACAAAGCCTTCCCCACCTGTTACAGTGTTGTCTGTACCCACTACCGTTGTATTCGCAGCAGCGTTATTAGTACCAACAACGGTCGTATCTGGTCCACTAGCAGTATTACCATCACCAATATTTGTTACGGCAGCATAAGCATTTGCAGTCAACAACGCAGTGGCAATCACCGATAATTGAAAAGTTTTTTTCATTACGCATCCCTTTATAAAGACTAATTAGTATTGATAAATATAGATTTTTAAAGTTTTAAACCTCGATTTTAAGCATTCTGTGGAATGAATCATTAAAATCAATATTTAATGTGTAATATGCACATAATAAAAAACTAACATATTGCCCCCCCCTGTGCAATAGTCTGACAAAAATTCAAAAAAACCACGAATAAGCGAAGTAAGAAATTGATTATTATTAATAAAAATATAAATTAACAAATAAAACCCATCAAAGAACAAATAAAAAATATTTTTAATTATGTGCGATATGTACATTATTTGTTTTTGATGATACATTCAGTACAGTAAAGTTCGGATGCAGCAGTAAAAAGCCTCAATGAACAATGGTTTGAAAGGAATTTAAATTATTTTTGATTCTTCAAAGTTATAAGTATCAAGATAGGAAATAACAAGTAACTTCTATGCGAGCATATTCGTTAGATCTTCGAAAAAAAGTGATGGCGGCTTACCGTCAGACAAAACATAAATCTAATGTCTGCAAACAGTTCAATATTGCAAGATCTACTTTAGACAATTGGATTTTATTGGAGCAAACAACACAACAGCTAAACCCCTTCCCTGCAATTTGCAATGGGAGAGCATTTACAATCAAAGATTTAAAAAGTTTTGAAGCTTTCGTAATGAAAACACCTTATAATAAAATCAAAGACTTACTTGATCCTTTTGAACAAAATTTTGGTTATCGAATATCGTATTCAATTTTATGGAGAGGATTAGAAAAAATTGGAAAAGTAAAAAAACAGAAAAAGTGATCAGGTTTAATTATTTACTCATTATATTGGTATACACCAAGTCTAAATCGTTTGTTTGCTTCAGTATCGCCTTCATCGGTCTTACAATAATCGATTGCTGCCGATACAAGTGCTTTTGACATCAAATTCCATAGATCAATGCTTAATTGATTCAGTTTATCTACAGAGTCTTGACTCAACTCATCTGCAAAAATGGCTTGCTCTAAAAAGTTTGTATTTTTAGTCAAGTTACTGATACCTGCTGCGAGATGATCAGAAATATTTTGTGTAAGGAGCTGCTTACTCTCATCAGCTTGCGGATCAGGCGTAAAACTCGAATTTTGCAACACGATATTATCTTTTTCCTCGGCCACAATTCCTAATCGTTTTAGCTCTAACAAAATAGACTTTGGATGTTTTTCTGAGGAAATCTGTTTAACCAAACTTTCGAAACTATTTTCTTCGCCTTGAAAAGGAATCTGCTGAGGCAATTTTTGGTTAATCCACATTCCCACCACACGTGCAGGCACACTGATTGGCAACTGCAAATTGAACTGGTCTATACGTGTATATTCGCCATAAGTTTGGCAAAAGTTTCTGACATCACGGCGATTTAGCCCTGACAATAAACTGATAGCAGAATCTGTTTTCTTTTGCTTGATCGCATCTAATTCTTTTATTGCTTCATTATAAAATAGTGCTTTTAACGCCGCAGTAAACTCGTTATAACCAATACCTGATTTGATCAACCAATGTATAAGCTGCGGCATAATAGTGACAACATGCTCTAATGTCGTTTCAGTATCATGAGACAACATCGTGTCCTCAGAAACAACCAAAGCTGAGGTGTCTTTACTCATGCAATCTCCACATTTGACCCAACATCAATAGCAAATAGACTCTTCTTTATTCTAACTGAATTCGACCCTTGTTAGGATTATGATTGTAGTGTTTTTTTCAAAAAAAAGAGGAGAATTTACCCCAAAGTAAATTAAATAAATATAAAACATTTAAAATTCAACAATATAACAAACTTAAAGAGCTTTAAGATTAAGCCCGAATTAGGTTTTTATAAATCTAGACTCTCATTAAATGACCTATATATTATTTAGATGCCAACTATACACAGCTCTAAGACTGAACACCGACGGATTATGTTTACTTAAAGCCCAATTACCAAGCGTATTAAAAATATGAATCAGACATACTTGATTTAGAACATGAGATTTACATGAAACTTTTGATCAAAATTACAGCTTGACAGCAAACCAACACCCGTCTAATATGTGTAAAATACACATTTTTATTATAAAATATATCTCGTTTCACATAATGATTGAAAATCAATAGGTGTCATCATGAACATGAAAAAAGAAATAATTTTTGGCGTTTCCTTCATCTCTTTATTATCCCTCTTTACTATCGCATTAATACTTATCGAGTAAATTAATATTTATCAGATAGTTAAATAAATATTTTTCAAATTTAAACCGCTTGATTTCATTACTTTTCGATGAGTTCATTTTATCTTCAAATACAACGATCTAAATAAGCGACTTTAGCTTGTCCAATGATTTAGTTACTATAAGAAAAATATCAATGGACACATACAATTCTGTTCTCATCCTTATAAGAGTAAAAAAATGTCACAACAAGATTTTGAAAATGGGTTAAAAGTTCGTACCGAAGTGATGGGTGAATCATTCGTAAAACGAGCACAGGATAATACTGTGCCTTTCACTGAACCTTTACAGAATTGGATTAATGAACATGCTTGGGGTTCTACATGGCAACGTGAAGGCGTATTGCCTCGTAAATATCGCTCGCTAATTACTATTGCATTTTTGACTGCACTCAAAAGCCCAACCGAACTCAAAGGTCATATTCGTGGAGCTTTAAACAATGGGGCAAGTATCGAAGAAATTCAGGAAGTTTTATTACATAGCTTACCGTATTGCGGTGCGCCAGCTACTCAAGAAGCATTTCGTGCTGCGCTTGAAGTCATTCAAGACTATACGCCTGAATCTTAAATTAAATCTCAACTAAGCATTTCTCAGGTTAAAAAAGCTAACGCCGAATCCAAAATCTTTCGGCGTTTTGTATTCAATATCCGCTGCATTGGATATCAGCTACATGATTCATTCTGTTTAAATGCCCCAAATCAATAATCAAATGCCCCATTTACGTTACTTCTTTCTTTATTTTTAGTTTTATGCTTTGAAAATAATAAGTTAAGTCTTTAAATCCTATTTGTCTCGATTGGGCTGTATGAAAGGTTACAGTGAAATAGAAAAATACAATCATATTTCAATTTCCTATGACTAAATTTTCCTCAATATCAATCGAATAAAGCTTAAGCGTTATTAATACACTTTTTGCCATCATCTTTAGCGCCTGAACTTACTAAGATGTGCAAGATAATGAATGAATTCTGAGTAAAGTGGAGCAATCAATTGAGTAAAAAAATACAATTTGACCATGATGGCATACAATTCCCTCTACAGTCTGGGAAAAAATCACCGAGTACCACCCATACTGCTAAACAAATTTTAAAGTCTGCATTACAAAGTGTAGATTCTCGTTATGCCGCACAATTGGCTAGCGAGAAAAACTGGCGAAAAAATTATCCATTTTATTTCCACGAATTGGTCAAGGTCGGGATCGAATCCGTCGATCATCCTGCACGTATTGCACAGCAAGGTCTAGAAACAGCCAAAAGTTTATTTAATTTTAATCGTGCTGAACAAAGTCATACTTTAACTAGTGCAATGGCAAATATTAAAGATCAACCTTTTGAGTCTTTTATATTAAAAGGCACGGGTAGCTCAACCATTGAACCTTGGTTTATTCCCTATCATGGAAAAAAATTACAAGGCGAAGCGCTATTACAGCAAATTGAACTTTGGGAACAACAACAAGTCATTGAACCGAGTCATGCCAAGGCGCTCCGCTTACTCAATCAACATCCTGAATGGTTTGATTTATCAAAGCGCACTATGGTGTTGTTCGGTGCAGGTTCTGAAGCAGGTCCTTTAAGTTGGCTAGCAAAATGGCGTGCTAATATTGTAGCGATTGACCTCCCCCATCCAGCCATTTGGGAAAAAATCACTAAAGTGATTGAAAAAGGTAATGCCACCTTAATCGCACCGCAAATGAAGGTCGCTGATAAGCAGCAACTTGGTGCAAATTTACTGACTCAAACGCCAGAGATTGCCAATTGGTTAAACACCTTTTCTGAGACTTTAGACTTGGCAGGTATTGCATATCTAGATGGCGAAAAACATGTCCGTGTTTCGATTGCGATGATCAGTATCATGGAACAAGTGAGTCAACACAAACCTGATAGCAGTATCATGTTTATGCTCACGCCGACCGATATCTATGCCATTCCAAAAGCAGTCGTGCATTCTATACAGGATAAAATTAAACAGCGTCCGATCGTAGAAAAACTACTCACTAAATCCATTCATAATGTTTCCCTCACTCACTTTTTTAAACCAAACTCGAAACAACTGATCAAGTCAGATAATGGTCAACAATATGGTATTTCCGACTGTATGGTGATTGAACAAGGTCCAAACTACGCCCTCGCGAAGCGATTGCAACAGTGGTTCGCTATTTCAACACGTGCGCGTGGTCAGAAGACTGTCATCAATATTGCGCCGTCTACCACAACGCATTCAGTCGTTAAAAATCCAATTCTGAAAGCAGCTTTTTCGGGTGCTGATTTATTTAAGGTTGAAACTTTCAATCCTGAAACCACCAATGCCATTATGGCTGCGCTTTGGATTCATGATCTAAACAATCCAGAAAGTGCGACCAATCCAGATAAGCAATTAGCTCATCCATTAGAACTGATTATGGAAAATGCAAATCACGGTGGTTTATGGCATGTACCATATTTGGCAAGAACAGCCCTACCATTCGCAGCCGCATATGGTTGGGTGAGAGAAAAGTTTTAATTTAATACAAACAAATAAGGAGGAAACCTATCGACTTCCTCCTTATAACTTAGACAAAACGTTTATATTTCTTCATCAATTCACAGTACTTGGCGCATCCTCTATACCGCTATTCGTGTTATGTGAACAAACAAGCTTTCCTTGCTCACTCGCGGTTCTCCATGCGGTATATGGTCCATCAATTTCAGTTTTACTGTATTTTTGCAAGGCTAATACTGAGTCGCCAATTGCTAACAACTGATCACGCATCAAATTAAAATCAATTGCATCTTTGCCAAATGAAGGCGCCCAAAGTGACCAAGGCCCTGAAATCGTAGCCATAGTCGGAATTAAATTCTGATGAGATGCATTTCCAATACCGCCAAAGCTACATTGTTTAGGTAAACGTTGAGGATTCGGCATATCTTGCCCTGTCGATACCATCACTGCGGGTAAGTTACGTCTTTGCGCTGCCTCAGTAGCAACTTTTTGCATTAACACATGATCTTCGGGTACAAACCAAGCTTGTGGTTCTGGCTTACCTGAAAATTCTAGCGTTCGTCCAACACTACCATCGGTTCTTGGTTTAGCAACGATTTCGCGCGTTCCCAAATGCTCTACTGCAAAAACAAAGCTGACTTTACCTTGTTTATATTCTTGATCGAGTTGTTCCATATATCGAAAGGTTCCCTCTTTCGACATATGTAAATGACCTGTATTGAATGCAAATTCATAGGTTTTCGGGCGGCATTTTAACGGTAGCTTTGCAAAATATTGTGCCATTGCAATCATACCGCTTACGCCATTTTCTTGTACCCATGTATTCCCATCTGTATTTGCGACAAATACAATTTTTTCATCACTTAAACCCGGCAGAGTGGCAATCAAATTTCGCGTGGTTGCAGTATCTCGTTCAGCCTGAACCACAATTTTTGCTTGGGTATTGCTCGATGCTAAAGCTTTGACTTCGGCAAATTCATCTACACCTAAAAATACTGCTGGAAGTCGATAATGTAATCCGTTGTGCGGATCAAAGTAGTCTTTAACCTGATCTCGAGGTACATCAAAACCAAGAATCAAACCCGCAGCTCCCACTTTTCCAGCCGCAATTAAGTCTTGATTCATTAACTCACCAGCTAGAAAAGGCTTGTCATATCGCTGTGTTTTGAGTTCGTTCAGAGATGAGCTTAAATATTTTGCGAACTGAAATAAAAATGCATAAGGTGGTGCAACCATATTGGCATATACAGGATCTTGTGACGTTGGAATTGCTCGTACAATAATTTTGCCTTTATGTTCAGCGGTAATCGGTTGATTGCTCTCCAGAAAAACCAAATCGCCACTATTGCCAGCTAAAGTTGTACCTAATGAATAAGGAACAGCCCCAGCAATCGCAATCTCTTTTCCATTCACGGACAATTGCCCAGAACGTAATAAACTGCGACCTTTACCATTTTCAGCCACAATCATCGGTTGCCAACGCTGAATCTCATATTGATCTGATTTTAGCTGCATACCCGGTATTTTCTTGGCTTCAAGTTCGATCCAATTAATTAACTGTTGATGTGCTTGACTACCAGTAGAACGTAATTGCGCCAAGTCAGGACCGACTTGTACCATTTTTTCTAAAGTTTTAGCATCAGTAAATTGCTTTTCATCGATAATACTTGGACAGCTTTCTCCAATAACAGGTGGATCGATTACGACCGTATTACGATCACTTCCACAACCCGTCACTGAACATCCGAGTAAAACCAAACCGATAGATTGCTGATAAATCTGTTTTATTTTCATATTCACTCCCTTTATTTACCCAAATTCAACATATCTTTATGTGAATAACCCGATTATTTAAAAATCACGAGTTTTGAGTAAAAATATCCATATTCATACCGAACTAACGTTCTTATTCATCATCAAAATCATGCTAATCCTTACAACACTATAGTGAGTCACTGTTAGCAACTAGAATTCATTGATGATTCACAAAGTTACCTTTCAAATCCTATAATGAACTCATCATTTAAAAATAACGCTTCTGAGTCACCTCATTTCTAATATAGGACAAACTGAAAAATAGTCTGTTTTAAACATGCATAAGTTTTAGTCTTCAACCACTTTAGAATTAGCATTTTTACGATATTGAGTTGGTGTTAACTGAGTCTGCAATTTAAACCAAGAGATAAAGGAATGACTGGTATAAAAACCTAATGCTTTTGAAATAAATGAAACTGAATGCTGATAACTTTCCAAATAATTGACGGCTAATTCAAAACGAACTTCATCCAGTAGTTTGCTATATGAACTTTCTTCAAGCTGCAACTTCCGACTTAAAGTTCTTACATTAACACCTAATTGTTCTGCAACATTTTCGCGAGACAATCGCTCATTGTGAAGTAATAAATAAATTTGTGCCTTCACTTGTTGTGCAAAATTTTGTTCAACTCGTTGTTGCTCTAATAACTTTGACGCGAATAATCTGACACTGTCATATAAACCTGCATTTCCTGTCTTCAATGTCATGGTTAATGATTTAGGTGACAATAACAAAGCTGTTTCTGCTTGATCAAAATAGACAGGACAACCAAAGAACGTTTCATAATATGCTTGTAATTCAGGCTTCGCCAAAGAGTGCGTAAAGTGAACAGCTTTGAGAATGGAAAACTCTTCATTTCTGACTAAACGAAGTAAACTGAGCCACCATGATAAGTTATATTCATTGGCACAACGGCTAAAAATCGGATCGTTTGATCTGCATTTCCACTTCCAATAAACCACGTCAGATTCTGCTTGTAATGAAATATCACCAATACAGCCGATCAGTGGTTGAAACTCTTTTAATGTTTCAATTGCTTTATTCAAACTAGAAGCCAAGGGTACTAAATGACCTAATACACCATAAGCAGTGGAGTCCATTTTTTGGAAAAAGCTTAAAGCAATTAATGGATCTTTTTGGCTACTATAACTATAGATGTAGTCAATAATTTTTTCAAAATGGCTGAGCGGAATACATTGATTCGAATCACCTAATTGTTCTTCTGTCAGACCACCTTGCAATAACAGTGCTTCTCTATTGATTCCAAAAAAACTAGCATGCTCTAAAATATGGTTTACAAGACCCACCAGCACCTTACTTCCAAGAGTATCATCCATTGATGTGGTTCTAGGATTTTAGACCACGCCTATAAGTGATAATCTACTCCCCAATAAGCATGGGAAATGCTTGTTTTTGGAGTCAACCATGACACGAAGAAAACGTCGTAATCATTCAGCAGAGTTTAAAGTTAAAGTTGCTCTCGCAGCAATTAAAGGCGACCACACACTCGCTGAACTTTCTACTCAATTCGATTTACATCAAAACCAAATCATCGATTGGAAAAATCAACTGCTTGAGCAATCAGTCAATATTTTTTCACGACCAACAGCACAACAAGAACCAGAGATTGACCTCAAAGCTCTACATGCCAAGATAGGACATCAGGCATTGCAAATTGATTTTTTAGAAGGTGCGCTCAGAAAAATAGGGCAGCTGAGCGGCAAAAAATGATCGATAAGACCCATCAACTTTCGGTACGACAACAATCGCAATTGATTCAAATCAATCGCAGTACGTTGTATTACAAGTCCAAAGAGATTTCATCAACTGATTTGAGTTTGATGCGCCTGATCGATGAAATTCATCTCGACTACCCATTTATGGGCAGTCGAATGATACGAGATATGCTACAGCGTCAAGGGCATCAAATAGGTCGGCGTAAAGTCCGACGTTTAATGCGCTTGATGGGAATACATGCCTTGTATCCAAAACCCAATACCAGTAAGCCTAATCTTGCACACCGTATTTTCCCATATCTGTTGAAAAACATGGTCATCGATCACTCTAATCAAGTCTGGTGTACAGATATCACGTACATTCCTATGGCTAAAGGCTTTGTCTATCTGTGTGCAATTATAGATTGGCATAGTCGTAAAGTACTGGCTCATCGTGTATCGATCAGTATGGAAACAGGCTTTTGCATAGATGCGTTGCAAGAAGCAATTGTGAAATATGGTTGTCCTGAGGTGTTTAATACAGACCAAGGCAGTCAATTCACAAGCGAGGCATTTTTGAATGAGTTAAAATTGCGAAATATCCGTATCAGTATGGATGGGAAAGGACGATGGATGGATAATGTAATGATTGAGCGTTTATGGCGCAGCGTGAAGCATGAGGAAGTCTATTTGAAGGCTTACGATACGGTTAAACAAGCGAAACAATCAATTGCTGAATATTTGGATTTTTATAACATGATACGTCCTCATTCAAGTTTGAATAAGGCAACACCGGATGAATTTTATGATCAACATTTACTAAAAGTAATGGCAGCATAATTTAAATATTTAGAGCGGATTTATCACTTATAAAACTGAATTGAGTGGTCTAATTAACGGAACCACATTAGGAAATTTGAACAACACTTATAAGTGATATTTTGCTCCCCAAATGATGTTATAAACATCAATATATGGAGTATTTTATGACACGTAGACCAAGAAGAAATCATTCAAATGACTTTAAAGCTAAGGTAGCACTTGCTGCGATTAAAGCAGAAAAAACACTTGCTGAATTGAGTGCTGAATTTGATGTTCATCAAAACCAAATTATTGACTGGAAAAATCAACTGATTTCAGCTTCCTCGCAAGCTTTCGATCAATCAAAAGCTCCAACAGAACCACCCATCGATCTAAAAAAACTACATGCAAAAATCGGTGAGCAGGCATTAGAAATTGATTTTTTAGAAGGTGTGTTGAAGAAACTGGGTCGCTTCAACCACAAAAGTTAATCGATGACTCACTTCAGATTTCAGTATCTAAGCAAGCTAAGCTGCTGAAAGTCTCCCGTGGTTGTTATTACTATCGCCCAAAACCTGTGAGTGAATCAGATCTGAAGCTGATGCGCTGTATGGATGAGTTACATATGCAATACCCTTTTGCAGGTAGCCGTATGATGCGTGATTTATTGAATCGTCAAGGACATCATATAGGACGACGTCATACACGTACTTTAATGAAGAAAATGGGCATTAATGCGTTATATTGCAAACCAAATTTAAGCCAGGCTAATCAAGCTCACCGTAAATATCCATATCTGCTCAAAGGATTGGCTATTCAGCGCAGTAATCAAGTGTGGTCTACGGATATAACGTATATCCCTATGGCAAAAGGCTTTGTTTATTTATGTGCTGTGATTGATTGGCATAGCCGCAAGGTACTTGCGCATAGAGTATCGATTAGTATGGAGGTTACATTTTGCATAGAAACATTAAATGAAGCTATTGAAAAATATGGCCGACCTGAAGTCTTTAATACAGACCAAGGCAGTCAGTTTACCAGTGATGCATTTATTGATGTATTGAAATCAAATGGCATTCAAATCAGTATGGATGGTAAAGGTCGATGGGTTGATAATGTGATGGTTGAACGATTATGGCGGAGCGTTAAATATGAAGAGGTGTATCTCAAAGCCTACAGCAATGTTTTGGATGCGAAGAAGCAATTAAACGCATATTTTGAATTTTATAATTTGAAACGACCTCATTCGAGTCTGGACAAAATGACTCCAGATGAGTTTTACTATGACCAGCTACCACAACAAAATAAGGTAGCTTAACTAGAGCAGAGTATCACTTATAAATAAGCTTTTAGTTGTTCAAACAAGTGGGACCACCTCTGTACACCGAGTTTACGCCAAGCCAAATACAATTTAGGCACTTACGTAAAAACGTTTATGCCTGACTTTATCGAACAAATCCGGGAACATAGTGGTCAGCAACAACTGTCACTATATGGTTGGAGTTTAGGCGGTGCCCTTTCGCTTTGCTATACCTCGTTATTCAAAGATAAAAATATAAAAAACTTAGTCATCTTGGCCTCACCGATTAACACCCATCAATCAGGTTATATGGGCAAGCTATACCAACGCTTAACCATTCCTGCGCAATGGATCCGCAACAACACCAATTTTCGTATTAAACAAATCCCAAGCCGTGTCTTTCATATTCATGGTTGGCAGAACACCCTTGGTTTTAAACTAACAGACCCTATCGGTAACTTTAAAAACTATTGGGAGCTGGTCAGAAATCTGAATGATCGCCAATTTGTGATTAACCATGCAACCTCAAGCTCTTTTATCGATAACATGCTGGCCTATCCAGGTGGTGTTATGCGAGATATTATTTTACGCTTCTGGATCGATAATGAGTTGTCGACGGGTTCAGTTCAATTCGGTGAACAGACTGCAAACTTAAAAGATATCGACTGCTCGGTACTCGCGGTCGGTGGTAATACCGATATCATCGTCACCACTGAAGCGATACGTCCTTTAATGGATCTGATCAGCAGTGAAGATAAGCAGTTTAAAATCGTCGCAGGCGGACACATGGGATTGGTCTCAGGCAATCAAGCACCACAAACCGTTTGGCCTGTAGTGAATGATTGGTTAGTTCAACGCTCTGATTAGTATTTATATGTATTGGCAAGGTTGCGATCACTTCAGAATAGATCCAATCTTGCTTCAATACGATCTCAGATTGAATAAATAATCGATATCCTAAGCAAAGTGCTGTTGGCGATGTAACACCAAACTCTCAATATTGACAGGTGTCCCCAATAAATATCCTTGTAACTGATGGCAACCTAACTTGGTTAAAATATCAGCTTGCTGTTGGGTTTCTACCCCTTCTGCAGTTACCGTCAAACCGAGTTTTGCAGCAAGATGAATAATACTTTCTAAAATTGCTTCTTCTTTAGAGTTGGGCTGTAAATCGATGATAAAACCCCGATCTATTTTCAGCTCATCTACAGGTAAGTCTTTTAAATATAAAAAGCTTGAATAACCTGTACCAAAATCATCGATTGCAATACGGATACCCAGCTGACGTAAACGCTCCAAGGTACGAATGCTCGAATCAATATGATGCATTGCAGTTGACTCAGTGATTTCTAAAATCAGATGCTGAGGTTGAATAGCATATTGTTCAATCAGTTGTTCTAAGACACCAAAGAGTTTTTTATTTTCAAATTGAAGCGCCGATAAATTGACTGCAATGGGATAAAATGGACTATTTTCTTGTTCCCATTTCTGAATTTGCTGACAAGCCTGTTCCAAAGCCCAATACCCCATGGGAATAATTAAACCAGTTTTCTCCGCCCCATCAATAAACATGTGTGGTGTTAGCAATCCTAAACTTGGGTGATTCCAACGAATCAGTGCCTCAACACCACATACCTCATAATTTGCCGTAAATTTAGGTTGATAAAATAAAATGAACTGCTGCTCATCCACTGCTTTATACAAATCATTGATCAATTTTGATTGACTACGGACATCTTGTTGATCCGTCATCGCATGAAACATGGTGTAGGTATTACGTCCCTGATCTTTAGACATCAACATGGCAATATCCGCATTAATCAGGAGATCTTGCACATTGGTTCCATGCTCAGGATACATCGCGATGCCAAGACTCGCAGAGATATTAATATCTTTACCTGCAATCAAATAGGTTTCCTGAATGAAGTATAAAATACGTTCTGCAAGTTGCATCGCATCATTGCTGTCGATGTTTTCCGAAATCAAGACAAACTCATCACCACCAATACGAAATAACCTTTGATTGGCATTGAGTTGATTATGTAAACGATTTGCCATTTGAATTAGTAATTGATCACCAACATGATGACCAAAAGCATCATTCACAGATTTAAAGCGGTCTAAATCAATATATAAAAAAGCCACTTTCTGTTCACGTAAACGATGATGAGTAAAAACAACCTCGGCATAATCGGTTAGATATAAACGATTGGGCAATTTAGTTAATGCATCATGTAAAGACTGTGTCGCAAGTTCTTTATTGATTAAAGTGAGTTGTTGATTGCGTTGCTCTAATCGAGCTTCCAATATAGCTACCGCGAAACCAGCGACAAAAACCAAACTGGTAATGACAATAATCGTGAATAATAAAACGCTTTGTTCAGTTTGTGCAGGAGTAATTACTTTAACGAGGTTTTCATTAAAGTACGTTGCAGCCATGCCGATATAGTGCATGCCAACAATACTCAATGCCATTAATACAGCAACAATTACTTTTAAAGTAATTCTATAATTCACCGCAGCTTTATATTTAAAAATAAAAAAGAAACTTAGTCCTGAGCCACTAATTGCGATCAAAATCGAGCAGATCACAAGCAATGGATCATAATACATCTGATGATATTCAACGGTGAGCGCCGTCATCCCCGTATAATGCATGCCAGATATCCCAAGCCCCATAAAAACAGCGCCGAGAATCAAACGAGCAAGAGGTAAAGTTTGACGCGAAGTCAACCATACCGCAAAGACAGAGGCGACCGCTCCAATCAGATAAGAGAGAACCGTCAAACCAACATCAAAATGGTATCCTTCTGGCAAATGGCTAGCCAGCATCCCCACAAAATGCATCGACCATATCGCTAGGCCTAAAATCAGACCACTCGCTACTAAAATGCTTTTTTCAAACTTTTTATAAGCAGCTTTAAAAACGAGCTCTTCCATTGAAACTGCAGCGTAACAGATCACGACTGCAACCAGAATGGAAACGATGACCAATGTGCTATCGTAATCAACGTGTACCATAAAGGACTTCCATGATTATTCAGTACTTTTTTTTATTTACTGAGCAAATTGCTCAAAATCAGAACGATCCTTCACACTCAAAGAAATATGAAGTTTATCTTCATAAACTTTTCCTAACAATAACATCATCTAGCATAAGGTCAAGTCTTTTTCACTTTATAAATCAATAGAATAAAAACATAAAATACAGTTTATTCCTATAAAAAATATTGTTTTTCCCATTCCATTTTTTATCTAAAGACTAACTTTATCTTTTACTCGATTATTTTAAAGTTTAAGTGATTACTCTTTTAATGCTGTGAATCGTGCAGATACCCCAAAGTATGCAACGATATTGCCTCAATCAAATACAAAATATACGTATTAAATCGATCAAAACATGAACAATATTAAGCCTATTTTTTATTTGTATTGTTATAACTCTGTTATCAACAGCAAATAAAAAACCCTTGTATCAAAACAAGGGTTTTTAAAGATTAAACTAAATATTAGTTCTTTTCTTTATCAACAATTTTGTTCGCTTGAATCCAAGGCATCATCGCACGTAACTTGTTACCAGTCACTTCGATACCATGTGCAGCATTTTGACGACGACGAGCAGTCATAGAAGGATAGTTTAACGCACCTTCTTGGATAAACATTTTCGCATATTCACCAGACTGGATACGCTTCAATGCATTACGCATTGCTTCACGAGACTGTTCGTTAATAACTTCAGTACCCGTTACATATTCGCCATATTCAGCATTGTTTGATACTGAATAGTTCATGTCCGCGATACCGCCTTCGAACATCAAATCAACGATTAACTTAAGTTCGTGTAGGCATTCGAAATATGCCATTTCTGGTGAATAACCCGCTTCAACCAAAGTTTCGAAGCCCATTTTCACCAATTCAACCGCACCACCACAAAGAACTGCTTGCTCACCGAATAAGTCAGTTTCAGTTTCTTCACGGAAAGAAGTTTCGATGATACCAGTACGACCACCACCTACGCCAGAAGCATAAGAAAGTGCAACGTTACGTGCATTACCAGACGCATCTTGGTGAATCGCGATTAAATCAGGAACACCTGAACCACGTTGGAATTCTGAACGTACAGTATGACCTGGCGCTTTTGGTGCAACCATAATCACGTCTAAGTCTTTACGTGGAACAACTTGGTTATAAAGAATAGAGAAACCATGTGCAAATGCTAGAGTCGCGCCTTCTTTGATATTTGGTTCAATCACATCACGATAAAGCTGAGATTGGAACTCATCTGGAGTCAAGATCATGACTAAGTCAGCTTGAGCAACAGCAGCTGGAACTTCAGATACTTTAAGACCTGAATTTTCAGCTTTTTTCCAAGAAGTAGAACCTGCACGTAAACCAACAGTGACATCTACGCCAGAGTCTTTTAAGTTAAGTGCGTGAGCATGACCTTGTGAACCATAACCAATAATTGCAACTTTCTTGCCTTGGATGATTGATAAGTCACAGTCTTTATCGTAAAAAATTTGCATCTGTTTTCTCCGTGAAAACTTTAAAAATATGTTGGGTATTTCCCCCTCACCCTAACCCTCTCCCCAAGGAGAGGGAACTCCTTCTCCCTCAGGGAGAAGGTTGGGATGAGGGTTTTTAAAAATTTAAATTGTTAGAACTTTTTCGCCACGCGCAATGCCTGAAACACCAGAGCGTACAACCTCTAGGATGGTATTTTCAGCCAATGCATCGATAAAACCATCAATCTTGTCGGTAGTACCAGCGATCTGAATGGTATAAGTCGTTGGCGTTACATCAACGATTTGAGCGCGGAAGATATCAGCAGTACGTTTGATTTCAGCACGAGCCGCTCCCAACGCTTTTACTTTAATCAACATCAACTCACGTTCAATGTGTGCACCTTCAGACAGGTCAACCACTTTCACGACTTCAACCAGTTTGTTCAACTGCTTGGTAATTTGTTCAATTTTATGGTCATCACCATAAGTCGTTAAGGTCAGACGAGATAAGGTTTCATCTTCAGTCGGTGCAACATTTAAAGTCTCAATGTTGTAGTTACGTTGGCTGAATAAGCCCACCAAACGAGAAAGCGCACCAGCTTCGTTTTCAACGAGTACCGAAATAATATGTCTCATTAGGTACGCTCCCCTTTTCCTAACCACATGTCTTGCATCGACTGACCTGCGATTAACATTGGATAAACATGCTCAGTCCGATCGACCATGACATTAATGAATACACATTTATCATTAATTGCCATCGCTTCAGCGAGTTTAGACTCAAGCTCATCTGCATGATCGATTTGGATACCGACATGACCATAAGCTTCCATTAACTTAGCAAAATCAGGCAATGAATCGACATAAGAACTTGAATGACGTCCTTCGTAGTTCATATCTTGCCACTGTTTCACCATGCCTAAAGCTTGGTTATTTAAGCAAAGAATTTTCACATTTAAGCCATATTGCTTACATGTTGATAATTCTTGGATACACATCTGAATCGATGCTTCACCTGTAATACAAACCACTTGCTGATCAGGGAATGCAAGCTTGGCTGCCATCGCATATGGTAAGCCAACACCCATGGTGCCTAAGCCACCAGAGTTAATCCATTGGCGTGGACGTTTGTATTTATAGTAGTTCGCACCAAACATTTGATGCTGACCAACGTCAGAGGTAATGATCGCTTCACCATTGGTCACACGGTCCAATGCTTCAACCACTTGTTGTGGTTTCATTTCACCATTTTTAGCCGCTTCATAACGCAAACCATGAACTTTACGCCACTCATTAATTTGAGACCACCATGCCGCAATCGCTTCAGGGTTTGGCTTAGAGACATTCATTTGCTTGAGTTGTGCCAACATTTCTTGCAACACAGGCTCTACCGCACCCACGATCGGGATGTGCGCCATAATGGTTTTTGAAATGGTTGCTGGATCGACATCAATGTGAATGACTTTGGCATTGAGACAGAATTTAGCAGGGTTATTGGTAACACGGTCATCGAAACGCGCACCAATCGCTAAAATCACATCTGCATTATGCATCGCCATATTGGCTTCATAGGTTCCATGCATCCCCAACATACCCACGAATTGTGGATCATTTCCTGGGAAAGCACCTAAGCCCATCAACGTATTGGTGACTGGATAACCCAATAAATGTGCAAGTTCAGTCAACAATCCAGAAGCATTACCTTGAACAACACCACCACCTGTATAGATCATTGGGCGTTTCGCGGTAATCAGCTCATCAATTGCTTTACGAATCTGACCTGAGTGGCCACGTGATGGTGGTTGATAAGAACGCATCTTCACTTTTTCAGGATATTCGTAGGCAAACTTATCGGCTGGATTGGTTGCATCTTTAGGAATATCGACCACAACTGGACCCGGACGACCAGAAGATGCGATATAAAATGCTTTTTTAATAATGGCAGGAATTTCGCTGGCATGACGCACTTGGAAACTGTGTTTTACGATTGGGCGCGAAATCCCAACCATATCTGTTTCCTGAAAGGCATCTTCACCAATTAAATGACTTGCAACCTGACCAGACAAAATCACCATTGGGATTGAGTCCATATACGCAGTTGCGATTGGAGTTACAGTATTTGTTGCACCTGGACCAGAAGTAACAAGAACAACACCTGTTTTCCCTGTTACGCGTGAATAAGCATCTGCCATATGACCAGCAGCTTGCTCATGACGTACAAGGTAATGATTGATTTTGTCTTGTTGAAAAAGCGCGTCATAAATATGTAAAACTGCGCCGCCTGGATAACCAAAAACATGCTCTACGCCTTCGTCCGCGAGGGCACGAACGAGCATTTCACCACCAGATAAAAGTTCCAACGTGATTCACCCTATGTTTACACAATTTATGGGAGGCATAAATTGTGTTTCATTCATTAACTTATGCACTTTTTGTATGTGTGCGTATTCTACTCGTTTTTGCTGCAATAGGAAAAATTTTCTGACTCATCAGCCGTATAAGCTGTTATTACATCTCGAATCAAAACATGTTGGGATAAACATATTTCAAAAAATCATTCTCTCGGCTAGAAAGAATGTCCATTGCAAGCCATGACATTTATTCGAAGGGTGATCAAATAAGCGCATATAAAACTAAAGCAAGCATTTTTGTAGCTTTCTTAAGCAAAGTCAAGAATAAAGCAACAGTTTTTATATAATATTTCTTGGCTGTTGTTTTTTTACTCAAAATACACAAAATAATTTGATCATTTTAAATGCCCATTTGTCCAAAATTGATTTTCTTTTGATCGAAAACGAGGCATGGTACTTTTTTGATTTATCGCTGTTAATCGAATTTAAATAGCATTCTCTTGGGGAGAAAAATATGAGCGTATCTTATTTTAAAACAAGCTTATACACAGCTACAGCAACCATGCTCATACTGTGTACCAATCAAGTTCATGCACAACAATATTATAAGTGGGTTGATGCAAACGGCTCGACCCATTACACCACCACAGCTCCACCCAAAGGTGCAAAACGATTAGATAAAGTCGCAACCTACGCCACTAAAAACTCACAACAACCCACTCCAAAACCACAGGATACAGCGAAAGAAGAGCATGATGCATCGCATCACCAAGCAGCAACAACAGAGTCATCACCAACACCAGCCCCATCTGAGGCTTCAACCACCTCTGAGCGTTAATCAAAACATTCACAAAGATTGTAACTCGATCATCAAGGCATTGGCGTGATAGCAGCGCCTTGATGATAAAATCCTCATCGAATCACTGACATTTCACCCAGTTTTGCGCTATGCTGTGCAGCAATTATTTTCCACTTATTTTGTTGTATCGCATATCCCTATGACGACTTCTCACATTGACGCCGAATATCAAGCAAGTGCCATTGAGCCTCAAGTTCAACAAGACTGGGACAATCGCAAAGTTTTTAAAGTTGCAGACACTGTAGAGGGTAAACATCGCTATATCCTATCGATGTTCCCCTATCCAAGTGGCAAACTGCATATGGGCCATGTGCGCAACTACACGATTGGCGATGTGATTAGCCGTTTTTACCGCCTCAAAGGTGAAACCGTTCTACAACCAATGGGTTGGGATGCATTCGGTTTACCTGCGGAAAATGCAGCGATTGCCCATCAAGTTGCACCAGCAAAATGGACCTTTGAAAACATCGCTTATATGCGTGACCAATTAAAAAAATTGGGCTTATCTGTCGATTGGGATCGTGAATTTGCTACCTGTACCCCTGAGTACTATCACTGGGAACAATGGTTATTCGTTCAGCTTTATAAAAAAGGCTTGATCTATCGTAAGCTTTCAACCGTGAACTGGGATCCTGTAGACCAGACCGTTTTAGCCAATGAACAAGTTGAAAATGGTCGTGGTTGGCGTTCAGGTGCATTGGTTGAAAAACGCGATATTCCAATGTACTACTTCCGCATTACAGACTATGCACAAGAATTACTAGACGATTTAGATACCTTAAAAGATGGCTGGCCTCAACAAGTCTTGACCATGCAGCGTAACTGGATCGGTCGTTCAACAGGGATGGAAATCACTTTCCCTTCTGCAAGTCCTGACGTGTATGCAGATAGCTTAACGGTTTATACCACTCGTGCAGATACCCTAATGGGTGCAACTTATGTCGCGGTTGCTGCTGAACACCCTATGGCATTGAAAGCAGCGGAAAGTAACCCTGTACTTGCTGCATTTATTGAAGAATGTCGCATGGGTTCAGTCGCTGAAGCTGATTTAGCCACTGCTGAAAAGAAAGGCATGGCAACGGGCTTATTTGTGAAGCATCCAGTCACTGGTGAAGAGTTGCCAGTGTGGATCGCAAACTACGTGTTGATGTCATACGGTTCGGGTGCGGTAATGGCTGTGCCTGCACATGACGAGCGTGACTTTGAATTTGCCAATAAATTCAACCTACCAATTAAGCAAGTCATTGATGCTAAAGGCGCTGATGATGCTGAATACACGGCAACTGAATGGCAGGAATGGTATGGCTCTAAAGAAGGCAAACTGGTCAATTCTAGCGAATTTGATGGCTTAACTCTCCAAGCGGCTTTTGATGCATTCCTTGCAAAATTAGAACCACAAGGTTTAGCGAACGCGAAGGTTCAATTCCGTTTACGTGACTGGGGTGTATCTCGTCAGCGTTATTGGGGTTGTCCAATTCCAATGATCAACTGTAATACATGTGGTCAAGTCCCTGTTCCAGAAGATCAATTGCCTGTGGTATTACCAACGGACGTTGTTCCAGATGGTTCTGGCAATCCATTGAACAAGATGCCAGAGTTCTATGAAACAAAATGTCCAAACTGCGGTGGCGATGCACGTCGTGAAACCGATACATTGGATACTTTCGTAGAATCATCTTGGTACTATGCGCGTTACGCATCGCCTGACTTTACGGGTGGTCTAGTTAAACCTGAAGCTGCGCAAAACTGGCTTCCAGTCAACCAATACATCGGTGGTGTAGAGCACGCGATTCTGCATTTACTTTATGCACGTTTCTTCCATAAATTGATGCGTGATGAAGGTGTGGTACAAGGCAATGAACCATTTACCAACTTGCTAACGCAAGGCATGGTCTTGGCAGATACCTTCTATCGTGAAGCTGACAATGGCAAAAAAACATGGTTTAACCCTGCCGATATCGAATTAGAACGCGATGAAAAGGGTCGTATCCTTTCAGCTAAATATTCAGGTGATGGTCAAGAAGTTGTGATCGGTGGACAAGAAAAAATGTCCAAGTCGAAAAACAACGGTATCGACCCACAAGCAATTATTGATCAATACGGCGCAGATACCGCACGTGTATTTATGATGTTCGCTGCACCACCAGATCAATCATTAGAATGGTCTGATGCAGGTGTTGAGGGTTCAAACCGCTTCTTGAAACGCGTATGGCGTTTAACGTCTGCTTTCTTAGAAAAAGACAATCAAGCAACGGCGATTGATCACAGCAAACTTTCAAAAGATGCACAAGACTTACGTCGTAAAACCCATGAAACCATTCAAAAAGTGGGTGATGACATCGAACGTCGTCATGCTTTTAATACTGCAATTGCAGCATTGATGGAATTGCTGAATGCTAGCAATAAGTTTGAAATCAAAGATGACAATGACGTTGCGGTTGCGCGTGAAGCTATTACGACATTGTTGACTTTACTTGCGCCATTTGCACCGCACTTGAGTCAAACCTTGTTAACTCAGTTTGGAATGGATTTAACCACAGTTGAATTCCCACAAGTGGATGAGTCTGCGTTAACCCGTAATACACAAACGATTGTTGTACAAGTGAATGGTAAACTTCGTGCTAAGTTAGACGTCGCTGTCGATATCTCTAAAGAAGATTTATTGGCTCAGGCAAAAGCGTTACCAGAAGTTCAACAATTCTTAACTGGTCCAACTAAAAAAGAAATCGTTGTACCAAACAAATTGGTGAATTTAGTCGTTTAAACTGTAGGGGCGTATTATATACGCCCTCATTGTCTATGAGGAATGGATATGCACTTAGCACAACGTTTAGCTGCTATTGTTTTAACCTTAGGTCTAAGTGCAGGCTTAGTCGGCTGTGGCTTTCACTTAAAAGGCAACAATCCAGCGGCAACACCACTGGTCTATAACAAACTGACTTTAGTTTTGCCTGACTATACTGATGAGCTGGAAAACCGACTGAGTATTTATCTCAGTGCAACAGGCGTACAACTGAGCAATTCAAATGATGCTTATGTACTACGCATTTTGGATTACACCCCTCGCCGCCAATTACTGAATGGTAAATTGACCGAGGTTCTGCTTCGTTTGACAGTGACTTTTCAAATTGAAGACCGTCAAGGCAATAAAATTACTGAACCGCGTACTTTAACTGCATCACGCACTTACCAATACGATGTCGCAACAGTCAACACGGATAATCAACAAGAAGCTTATCTGAATCGTATTGTGATTGATGATGTAGCTCAGCAAGTGACGCGTCAGATCGCAGCAAATCGCCTACCTAAAGCTCAATCATAATCTGTATCTATGAAACTAGATTATGTTCAAGCGTTAAAAAGGGTTAAAGATGCTCGCGGTGCATGGATCATTCATGGTCAAGAGCCTCTACTTGAGCAGAACCTGCTCGACACCTTTCGTAAGAGCTGGCAGCAACAAGAAGTTGAACGCCAGCGTTATGACATTAGCAGTGTCAATGATTGGAAAAATGTCTTTAATGCCCTGAATAGTTTGTCACTGTTTTCTCAACAACTGGCAATCGAAGTTCATGGCAATATCAAACCCGATGCCAATGGCTTAAAACAACTCAAAAGTTATATACAACACAATGAACATAATTTATTACTGATTGTTTTACCAAAACAAGACAGTGGCAATCTCAAATCTGCATTTTTCCAAGTGGTCGAAGCCAATGGAGTGGTGGTGCCGCTCACTGCGACATACCCTCAAGATCGACAACGTATTTTAAATATTGAAGCAGAAAAACTGGGTATCCAGTTGGATCAAGCGGCATGGCAATGGCTGATGCAGCATCATGAACATAACTTATTGGCTGCTAAAAATAGCTTGATGCGTGTCGCTGACACCTTCCCTGATATCCAACACATTCAGACCGAACAATTGTATGCCTGTTTGCAAGATCAGTCGCGTTATACCACGTATGATTTAAGCGATGCCTTACTGGCAGGAAACTTAGCGCAATCTGTTAAAATTTATCAATACCTCATTGCAGCAGGTGAGCCTGACAGTCTGATTTTATGGACGCTGAGCAAGGAAATGCGTTTATTGATGCAACTGTTTGAACAACCACAAAACGCCCTGCAACTGGGTATTTGGAAAACCAAAGTATCAAACTATCAACAGGCGCTACGTCGTCTAAATCCGCAGCAGTTTCTCACATGGCCTGATTTATTATTGCAGATAGATGCTGCCATCAAAGGCATGTCCAAACAGAACAGCAATCATTTAATGTTGCAAGCGATTAGCAAACTTTGTGGCACAAGTTTATTTACCCAATCTTCGTAAACCGATACAAAGCGCTAGATCAAATAAGAAAATAGAGAATAATTCTCATTATAGATTAAAAATATTCACGCTTTATCCTTATTTCACTTTTATACTAAACAAAATTTTTAATTACGCGCTTGTACCATGCCAAAAATGATTTCTAAAAAAGTTAGACCTGTAAAAACAATCATCATTGTGGTCAGCATTCTGGTGATCGCCCTACTCAGTTGGCTCATGTTAAAGCCTAAAGAAACTGCACCGCAGTACATTACCGCTGAAGTTAGTCGTGGTGATATCGAAAGTTCAGTTTTAGCGACAGGCGTATTAGAAGCGACTAAGATGGTCAGTGTCGGCGCACAAGTCTCAGGTCAGGTTAAAAGGATGTATGTGCAACTTGGTGATCAAGTTAAACAAGGACAACTAATTGCCCAAATTGATTCTGTTCGCCAAGAGAATGAATTTAAAACGGCCGAAGCCAGTATTAAAAATCAACAAGCGCAATTGGCAGTTCAACAAGCCAACCTTGCGAAAGTAGAAGCAGAATACAAACGTCAACAAACCATGTTCAGTCAAGATGCCACCTCTCGTGCTGAGCTAGAATCTGCATTAGCCAGTTACAAAACGGCTCAAGCACAAATCGCGGCCATCAATGCGCAGATTGAACAATCACGCCTAACCCTTGCAACCACAAAAGAAGACTTGGGATATACCCAAATCGTTGCGCCGATGGATGGTACGATTGTGGCAATTGTGACCGAAGAAGGTCAAACGGTGAATGCCAATCAAACTGCACCCACCATTGTGAAACTTGCAACGCTAGACACCATGACGGTTAAAGCGCAGATTTCTGAAGCGGATGTAATGCGAGTTGAAAAAGGTCAAACGGTTTATTTTACGACTTTGGGCAATAGTGAGAAAAAACATTACGCAAAATTACGCCAAGTCGAACCTGCACCCAATTCAATTAATACCGAAAATACCAACACCAGTTCGTCATCTACCAGCTCTGCTGTGTACTATAACGCGCTGTTTGATGTGCCAAATGAAGATGGCAAATTACGTATTGATATGACAGCGCAGGTTTATATTGTGTTGGCTGAGGCAAAAAATGTCCTTACCGTGCCAGCTTCAGCGTTACAAACAAGTAAACGTCCAAATCGAAAAGATCGTGGAACAGATAAAACCGAAACCAAAGATGGCGCAAAATCGCAACAACCGAAACGCCTCGATTTGACGGCGGATGAACAAGAATTAATTACACAAGGCAAAGCATCAACCAGCATGATTCGTGTGCTACAAGCAGATGGCAGCATTCAACCTCAACCTGTGTTAATTGGTCTCAATAATCGTGTCACAGCGCAAGTCATCAAAGGTCTGAAACAAGGTGATCAAGTAGTGATTGCCGATGCTTCAGATAGCTCAAATGAAGCGGCAAAACGTAGTAGCCAACGTGCGATGAGAATGTAATATGACTCAAAATCAAATACATTCATCTCAGCCTCTACTTGAGGTCACTGACCTCACGCGTGAATTTCCTGCGGGCGAAGGAACAGTACAGATCCTCAAAGGCATTAATTTAAAGATTTATGCAGGTGAGTTGGTCGCGATCGTCGGTCAGTCAGGTTCAGGCAAATCAACCCTAATGAACATTTTAGGATGTTTGGATAAGCCGAGCGCTGGAAGTTATCTGGTGAGTGGACGAGAAACACGTCAGCTTGAACCCGATGAACTGGCACAATTACGCCGAGAATATTTTGGTTTTATTTTCCAACGCTATCATTTGTTGGGTGATCTGAGTGCTTCAGGAAACGTAGAAGTTCCAGCCATTTATGCAGGTGTAGATAGTCATTTGCGTCAGCAACGTTCTGCTGAGTTATTATCCGAACTTGGGCTTGAAGATCGCCTACATCATCGACCAAGCCAGCTTTCTGGCGGACAACAACAACGTGTTTCGATTGCTCGCGCCTTGATGAACGGCGGCGATGTGATCTTGGCAGATGAGCCAACAGGTGCATTGGATAAGAACAGTGGCGTTGAGGTGATGCGTATTTTACGTGAACTCAATGCTAAAGGTCATACTATTATTCTGGTGACCCATGATATGAATGTCGCTAAAAATGCGACACGAATTATTGAAATCAGTGATGGTAATATTATTTCAGACCGCGCCAATACGCCTGAAAATACCGATCCAGATTTAGAACATCATCCCTTACAACGCAATCCGCAAAAGAAAACCTCTGCTTGGCGATCTTTCTTTGATCGTTTAGGTGAAGCATTCCGTATGGCACTTTTAGCCATGAATGCACACCGAATGCGTACTTTTTTGACCATGCTCGGCATTATCATCGGGATTGCATCCGTGGTATCTGTTGTAGCCTTGGGTAATGGTTCGCAAAAACAAATTCTAGAAAATATTAGCAGTCTCGGTACCAATACCATCACCGTTTATCAAGGACGGGGGTTTGGTGATACCTCCAGAGCGTCACAAGTCAAAACCCTCGTCCCTGCCGATGCAGATGCACTCGCGGAACAACCCTATGTCGATGGTGTCAGCCCATCTGCCAATACCAGTGTGACTTTGCGTTTTAAAGACACCGAAGCATCAGCAACGGTCAATGGTGTCAGCGAAGACTTTTTCTATGTCCGAGGCATGACCTTTAAATCAGGTCAGCCTTTTGACAAAGATGGCGTTACCCAACGTGCGCAAGATGTGGTGATTGATACCAATACTGAGAAAACCTTTTTTGCGGATGGGACCAATCCTGTCGGTCAAGTGATTCTTCTGGGTAGTGTGCCGAGTCGAATTATTGGTGTGATTGATGCTCAGCAAGGTTTCATGGGCAATTCAGACAGCCTCAATGTCTATCTGCCCTACTCGACGGTCATGAGTCGCATGTTAGGTCAATCCAATGTTCGCAGCATCATCGTACGAATTAAAGATGAATACCCAAGTAGTGCAGCTGAAAATGCCATCCTGACACTGCTTGAACAGCGTCATGGCGCACAGGATGTATTTACTCAGAACTCAGACAGTATCCGTGAAACCATCCAGCAAACCACAGCAACCATGACTTTGTTGATTTCAGCCATTGCTGTTATTTCATTGGTGGTGGGTGGTATCGGCGTTATGAATATCATGCTGGTTTCTGTGACTGAACGTACTCAAGAAATCGGGGTGCGTATGGCTGTTGGTGCTCGACAAAGTGATATTTTGCAACAATTTCTGATCGAAGCGATTCTGGTCTGCTTGTTGGGTGGCGTACTCGGGGTACTGCTCTCTTTGGGCATTGGACAAATCATTGGGCATTTCGCCAAAGGCATTATTGAAATGAGTTACTCAACCACGTCAATCGTCGCAGCCTTTGTCTGTTCAAGTCTGATTGGTATTGTTTTTGGCTTCTTACCAGCACGAAATGCCGCTCAACTCGATCCAGTTGCCGCTTTAGCGAGAGAATAATAGCGAAAAAATCTATCCCAGAAATAAGATACACGTGAACGTCATCCGCAACCTGCGTGGTATCAACAGAATATTGTTTCTGCGATAGATTAAGATAATTGAAAGAATATGACAGGTTTTGCGGATGACTATGCCTTTGCTTACTTTGGGCGAAACCAAAGTAAGTCTAGCTGAAAGCTTATCCTAAAGTTGGATGAGAACTCGGTAAGACACCGTTACAGCCTTATTAAGGATACAAAAATGAAGAAGCTTAGCCTTGCTTTATGCTTAAGTACAACACTTGTAGGTTGTACCGCTATCGTCAAAACCCCTTATAACGCACCCACTGTACAAGTACCACAACAGTTCCAGTACGATGCCCAAAAAAATCAAAATGTGAATCTGACCGATCAATGGTGGACACTGTTCAATGATGCCCAGCTCAACCAACTGGTTGATCAGGTTTTGGCTAAAAATAGTGATCTTATCGTTGCGGGTATCACCTTAAAACAAGCCCGTTTACAAGCTGGATTGGCAGAAAACAGACAAGGACTGCGTACCAGTTCCAGTGTATCTACAGGTCATAACTATGACCTACGCTCAGGAGATGGCAGTGATCGCGGCCTATCAACCAGTTTGGGTGTGAGCTATGAGTTAGATTTATTTGGAAAATTGGCAAATCAAACTGAAGCCAGTCGTTGGGAAGCGCAAGCCAGTGAACAAGACTTACAGGCTACGGCGCAAAGTCTGGTCGCAACAACAGCAAAACTCTACTGGCAACTTGGTTATCTGAATGAACGCTATCAAACAGTTCAACAAAACTTAGCTTCCACGCAGAAAATCTACACTTTGGTACAATCGCAATATAAAGCAGGTGCGGTATCAGGTCTGGATTTGACCCAAGCGGAACAATCGGTACAAAGCCAAAAAGCTAGTCTCAGCCAAATTGAACAACAACGTGTAGAAGCGCGTACAGCGATTGCGGTACTGTTACATCAGCCTGTACAACAACTGAATATTCAAGAACCAGCTCAGCTACCAAGGAATGCTTTGCCTAATATCGGGGTAGGTTTGCCTGCGGAAATCTTATCTCGTCGTCCAGATCTGCAAGCTTCGGAATTACGTTTACGTAAAACCCTTGCCAATAAAGATGCCACCAAAGCAAGTTATTATCCATCGATTAATCTGACAGGTAATTTAGGTGCTTCAAGCACTTCATTGACTCAACTGCTACAAAATCCAGCGTTAACTTTGGGTGCAAGTTTAAGCCTACCCTTCCTTCAATATAATGATATGAAGAAAGATATTGCGATTAGTGATCTTGAATATGAAAAAGCCATTACTCAATATCGTCAAGGTCTTTATCAAGCCTTTGCCGATGTCGAAAATGCTTTATCCAATCGAACCCAGTTAGATCAACAAGTTCAACTTCAACAACGCAATGTAGAACTGGCGGAAAAAACTGAACATTTAACGGAAGTACGATATCGCAATGGTGCAATTGCCTTGAAAAATTTACTCGATGCTCAAGCAACCACCCGTAATGCACGACTTAGTTTGGTCGAAACCAAGCAAAATCAATACAATGCCTATGTCACTTTGATGCAAGCACTCGGTGGAAGCCCGATCAAACAATAGTCTATCTAGGCTATTGTTTTAATTCTGCTTGATCATTTACATTGGTATCAATCAACTGAGAGGATTTCACTTTATCATGGGCATCAAATACAACCTCATATGAGAGTTTTTGACCATTAAAGTAGATCTCTGTAGGTGAACCAATAATTTCCCATAGACCAATCGTGGCAATATCCGCAGTGGTATGCCACATTGTACGGCTGATTCTTGCCGCTTTTGAATAGCCTTGCTGAAAGGTATAAATTTCTTTTCGTTCACCATTGAGGGTTTCTGATACTACAGGAGCACCCAATTCAGAAATCACGTGATTACGATGTTTTCCGACCTCTAAAACGGTCAAGTTCTTTTTATGCGGTTGGTTACTTGCCATAACCGCTGCGCAGCCTTGTAGCGAAAGTAGCATTGCTAAACCAAATACAATTACAATTTTCTTCACGTTATGCTGACCTTCCCCGAAGCGATAAAAATAATATGTTTATCGATACTCTGTTTAAAATTTTCGATTAAACAAAAAACCAGCATTAATTATCATATAAAGTATGAGATGACAAATGATTAATTATACTTATTGGTATATTTTCAATAGATCGCTCATTGTTGAATTAAATATAAAATCAAAGCTTATAAAATGATGTTGTTCATAGCTTTTGTGTTGACGTAAATATTGCTGTTTTATATGCTGAGCTAGATAAGATAGAAAATCCAATTGGTTATTAAGTATTTTTATGTTGGTTTGCAGCAAATTCGCGATATAACTGTAGTAATTCAAGTTTGATTAGAGAGCCCTAATGCAGCCAGAATTAAGAAAAATAGTTGATGATGTGATTGAAAAAGAGCTCAAGGGGATTGTTGCTGAAGTGGGAGCGTGCGAATCTTCAATAATGTTTATTGGTGAGCTTATTGATGGCATGTATAAAACTGGAAATTTTGAAGCTGGCGAAAACCTCAGGCCAGTATTAGATATATTAGTGCCAGAACTGCTAAGTAAATTGAGCTCTACAGAAAATAAGCTTGATAAAATTCCTTTCGAGAGAGTTTTTGATTTTTCAAATTCTTATCATTCACTCAGAGATTATATCTTTATGTCATTTTCAATCGAATCATCGATAGAGTTCTCAGGTAATGAAAGAAGTATAAGTGTTTCTGTCAAAGACCCTACTATATTTAGGCAGTATGTCTATGAAAGACAAACATTTGCTTTAAACTCTGTTTCTGAAGCTAAAAGTCACTTAGATATTGATGATATTGTGTCGCTTTTAAAAGGAGCTAAACAATGGGACTTCGAAAATTCAAATTTAGTTCAGGCTTTAGAATCCATAAAGCTAGAAGTAGAATGGAAGATAAGACATTACTTTTCTCACATTCCTGAGGACAGTAATATTGATATGGGAGGATATTCATATCGAGAATTTATTTCGATATATAAAGAATTGCTATTTTTATCCTTGTATGAAAGATATCATTCCAAAGCAAACGATTTATCTTGTGTAATTACATATCAAGAAAATGAGCTAGCAAATACTCTTGAGCAGGCTACTGAAATCTCCGCTATTAGCTGCAAGAGAATACTTAGAGATATATCAAGTTCATCTAGATGCACATTTATCTATTTATCTTCGGATAATAAGTACTTTCTATTCCCGTTTAGCTTTTCTCTAAAGGATGGTGTAAGTGCTTTATTAAAGCAATATGCTCAAAAAAATAGCAATCTATTCTCGGCAAACTGCGCCTCAGTTATTGGTAACTCACTAGTCAAAAATGTCGCCAGCTATTTTGATGAGTATAAAAACTTTCACGTATTTAAAGATATCTCATTACAATTGTATGGCTCAGACTTACCCGATATTGATTGCTTGATTGTATCTTATGAGCCTTCTCTTGGGTTTCATTTTTTCGTTTGTGAGGTTAAAAACAATCTCCCGGCAAGCTGGGCCAAAGAATACTTGAAGGCAACAGGTAAAAAAGGTTTTATTGAAAAAGCGTTGACGCAGTCAAAGAAAATTTCTGATTTTTTAAAGACTGATGAAGGTGCAGATCTATTACTAGCTAAGGCGATGCAAGCATTTCCAGATCTTGATATCAAAAAGCTGTTTCCAACTGGCTTTTGTGGTGTGATTGATTACTTAATAGTTACATCACAGAGTATGGGAATGTTTTTCCCTGATAGTACAACAACCATTATAGATAATGACATGTTACGCCATATCGTTTTGAAGAGCGATGGCGATGTAAACTTCATTCAATTCCATTTACACCATTTAAATGAAGCTCTCGATGACTGTTATAGTGTTGAGAGGAAGACTTTGAATGCATTAGGTATTGAAATAACCTATGACATCTGTAAATTAACAGGGCTTTTCGATATATATCAAAACAAATACCTATCAGATGGGACTTTCGATTATCTAGAGAAAGAGTCTATTGATACAGGGTATAGATTTATAGATAGCATTGACTTGCATAACCTAGCAATCAAATCAGACTCGTAAACTCGTCATTTATTGTGGCGTTATAAATTTTGAATTGCATTATCTCTTAAAAAAAAACAAAGCCGCTATCAAAGCGGCTTTATCATATGATTTAGATCAATCTAATTATTCATCATCCATCATTGATTGGCTCATACCCACAGTATTGAAACCGCCATCAACATACATGATTTCACCCGTAATACCCGAAGCCCACGGTGAACAAAGGAATAATGCAGCATTACCCACTTCTTCGATGGTCACATTACGTTTTAAAGGTGCAATCTTTTCATTCGCATCAAGCATTTTACGGAAAGACTTAATACCAGACGCCGCCAAAGTACGGATTGGACCAGCAGAAATTGCATTCACACGAATACCATCAGCACCCAAGCTAGATGCTAGATAACGAACACCTGCTTCTAAAGATGCTTTCGCCATCCCCATGACATTGTAATTCGGCATCACACGCTCAGAACCTTGATAAGTTAAGGTCAATAAACAACCTTGACGTGCTTGCAACAACGGTTTAGCAGCACGAGCCATCGCAACAAAGCTATAAGCACTGATGTCATGCGCGATTTTGAAACCGTCACGGTCTGTCACGTCAGTGAAATCACCATCTAGCGTATGTGCAGGTGCGAAACCAATTGAATGCACTACACCATCCAAACCATCCCAATGTTTTGCTAACTCAATAAAGGTGTTGTCAATTTCTGCGTCAACAGCAACATCACAAGGGAAAACCAAGTCTGAACCAAATTGTGCGGCAAAATCATCAACACGTTTTTTCAGCTTATCATTTGGATAAGTAAACGCCAGCTCTGCACCCTCACGGTGTAAAGCTGCCGCAATGCCATAAGCAATCGACAACTTACTTGCAACACCTGCGATTAAAAAACGCTTACCAGTTAAAAGTCCTTGTGACATCTTATTCTCACTCGAAAAATTTTCACCCATAATGCCAATATTCAGCATTTTCCGAAATTGCATAATGCATCTTTTTTACAATCTTGCATAAAAAAACGCCCTCAATTGAAGGCGTTTGGTGTTTTTACTGACCTAAGCACGATCATTACTTTTGGATCAGGCTCAATAAACGCATAAATGAGTAATACATCCAGACCAAAGTGGCTAACAATGCGATACCACACACCCACTCAAATGTTTTAGGTGCGCCCTGCGCCGTGGCACGTTCAATCAAATCAAAATCCAAGATCAGGTTCAACGATGCAATCACCGCGACAAAAGCCGCAAAACCGATGCCTAACCAATTACTTTCAAACAGATAAGGAATGCTAGAACCCAATGCCAAACTTAAAAAGATTTGCACCACAAAAACCAAAGCAATCGCAATCGAAGCTGAAATCACAACTGCTTTAAACTTCTCAGTTGCACGAATCACTTGGAACTTATACAAGGCAAATAATACCAATGTAGTGACAAAGGTCGCCAGTAATGCTTGTAACGGTACACCTGGAAATTTCACTTGGAAAATGAAAGAAACACCACCTAAAAATGCACCTTCAAATAAAGCAAAGGGAATCGCCAATAGAGGTGCCGTATTCGGTTTAAAAGTTGTGAGCAATCCAAGAATAAGGCTGCCTACAATACCCACGATGGTTGCGGCATAAGCAATTGAAAAATTAGCAGTGAAGGCACAATATAAAAATAGTCCGATACCAAGTGTCGCTGCGATCACGGTTAACAGGACTGACTTTTGAATAGCGCCTTGAATGGTCATCGGCTCGGCCAAATCACTATAGGTTTCTACCCGAGTTAAAATAGGATTATCGCTTTGCATGTCTGCTCTCTTTTTATAGTTCACGAAAATAAAATCTGAGTTTAAGCGATTTTAGCATCGCCCCCAAATAATTTTTACGTTCGATAAAAAAAGAGGCTTTCGCCCCTTTATTTAAATTCTTCGAGAAAGCTTATTTATTCATAATAAAAAAGTATTCACGATAATATTTCAACTCTGCAATCGAATCACGAATATCATCCATCGCTAGATGTGATGCATTTTTCTTTAGACCGCTCATAATTTCAGGTCTCCAGCGTTTAGCCAGTTCTTTCACTGAAGAGACATCTAAATTACGGTAATGGAAAAATTGTTCCAACTCTGGCATTAAACGATGTAGGAAACGGCGATCTTGGCAAATAGAATTGCCACACATCGGTGAAGTCTTTGCATTGACCCATTTCATTAAAAATTCTAATGTTTGCTGTTCTGCATCCTCAGCAGTCAATTTACTGCGACGGACACGCTCAATCAGCCCCGATTGACCATGTTGTTTGGTATTCCACTCATCCATTGCGTTGAGCAAGCGATCTGATTGATGGATCGCTAACACAGGGCCTTCAGCCAAAATATTTAAATGATCATCTGTAATAATTGTTGCAATTTCAATAATCTGGTCATTATCCGTATCTAAACCCGTCATTTCGAGGTCAATCCAGATTAATCGTGTATCAGGGGTGCTGCTCATGGATAATATTTCTAATAGGTGTGAAAAACATCAATAGTAGCAAATTAATGCGAACTTGACTGTAACTCTCTCATCACTTCATGCTATTTTTGCGGTCTTATACATGTGGATTTTTGGGATATGAATGGCTTTAATTCGTAAGCGTCGTTTAACTGACCAGCAGCAACGTCGTATTGAAAAACAACACAAATCGCGTCAAGACGACATTGATACGTCGCAAGACCTTGATGGATTGGTTGTTCAACATTATGGTCGTCAACTCGAAGTACAAGCTTTATCTGTGCCTGAACAGCACCCAGAATCCCCACAAGTGAACGCAGGTGAGCCTGCACCATTTTGGAAATCGATTGAAATGGATAGTGTGTGGCGCTGCCATACTCGCACCAACCTCGAATTATTAGTCACAGGTGATCGCGTAAAGTGGCAAGCGGATCCCAATACGGGGCTTGGTATTATCACGGCGATCTATCCAAGACAGTCATTATTGACACGTCCAGATCGTTATCACAAAGTAAAACCTGTTGCTGCCAATATCAGCTTGATTGTGATTGTATTTTCACCGCTACCTGAACCGGCGCCAACACTGATTGATCGCTATCTCGTGGCTTGTGCCGATGCCAATATTCCCGCCTTATTGGTGCTAAACAAATCCGACTTACTCAAAAAAAATGATCCGATTCTGACCTTGTTAAGTGAATATGAGACTTTGGGCTATGAAACGCTTATCTGCCACTCATACGGTGATTTATCTGCGCTTTCAGCTCGCATAGACAATGAAACGGTCGCTTTCGTTGGGCAGTCAGGTGTCGGCAAAAGCTCACTGATTAATACCATCGTTCCTGACGCTGCGCAAAAAACCAATATCATTTCTGAAAACTCTGCGCTGGGACAACATACCACCACATCAACCCGTTTGATTAAATTTGGAACAAACGGCGCATTGATCGACTCACCGGGAATTCGTGAGTTTGGGCTGTGGCATTTAAGCCTAGAAAAAGTACGAACTGGTTTTCCTGACATTGAGGCACATTTAGGACTTTGCCAGTTCCGCAATTGCACCCATACCCATGAGAAAAATTGTGCTTTGAAACAAGCAGTTGTTGCAGGTGAGATTTTACCGCGTCGTTTAGATAGCTACTTACGACTGTTGGATGAGATTCAAGAAGCACAGCAAAAAAATTAGCATTAATTCAAATGAGCCCTTGAACTAAAGTTTTTGATCACCATACAGATAAGTTATACTCAGTGGCAGTTTTGATTTTAACTTTAGGTGACTTGTGGAACGTTGGTTTGAGTTTATGGGGAATCACCCCTTCTTATTTGGTACGCTTGCCGTGCTCATCGTATTGTTCTTTGTTTTAGAAGGACAACGCAATGGTCGTAAAATTTCACCACAATCTCTCGGTATTTTAGTCAAGGCGAAAAACGCGATCTTGATCGACTTACGTGATGCGAAAGATTTCCGTGAAGGCCACATCAGTGGTAGCCGTAACATTTCATATAGCCAGATCACAAGCCACCTTGATGAGCTCAAAGCAAGTGACCGTCCATTGGTCTTTATATGTAACTTAGGACAAGTGGCCGGCACTGCATTGCAAAAAGTGGGTCATGCTGACAGCTATCGCTTAGACGGTGGCATTAGCAACTGGAAAGCTCAGGGCTTACCTTTAGTCAAAAGTAAAACCAAAGCTTAAGGAGAGATGAAATGACAACCAATGTCACTATTTATTCAACGCTTTCTTGCCCATATTGCGTACGCGCCAAACAATTGCTTGAGCGCAAAGGTGTTGCTTATAAAGAAATTAATCTTTCTAATGAAGCACCTGAGGTTCGTATTGAGTTAATGCAACGTACCAATCACCGTACAGTGCCTCAAATTTTTATCAACGACCAGTTTATTGGCGGTTTTGATCAACTTTATGCCTTAGAGCGTGAAGGAAAACTCGATCCATTATTGGCTTAATTAACAACAGTTCCATAATTTAAGGAAAAACGATGAGCGAAGAACAAGTTCAACCACAACTCGCGTTAGAACGTATTTATACAAAAGATATTTCATTTGAAGTTCCTGGTGCACATGTCTTTACTAAACAATGGCAACCAGAACTGAATATCAACTTATCTTCTGCCGCAGAAAAAATTGATCCAACACACTATGAAGTGTCTTTAAAAGTTGTGGTTCAAGCAAATAACGAAAATGAAACTGCGTTCATCGTTGATATTACTCAATCAGGTATCTTCTTGATTGATGGTGTAGAAGAAGATCGTCTTCCATACATCTTAGGTGCTTACTGCCCAAATATCCTATTCCCGTTCTTACGTGAATCAGTGAATGATTTAGTGACGAAAGGTAGCTTCCCACAATTGCTACTTACACCAATCAACTTTGATGCTGAGTTTGAAGCGAATATGCAACGCCTACAAACTGAAGGTGCTGCACAAGGTCAAGCATAATCGTTATAACGATTGCTTCGATATAAAGAAGGACTGATTTTTCAGTCCTTTTTTAATGTTAGTTAATAATCGTTCTAAAGGTCAGATTGACTCGTGCCGTACTCACTTTTTTAGTCGGGGGCAAACGATGCCACCAATAATGTTGCGTGGTATCTTTCATGACCAACAAACTACCATGCTCTAAATACAATTCTACTTTTTCCTTGGTCTGCTTATGTTTAAAAGCGAACTTTCGTTCCGCACCAAAACTTAACGATGCAATCGCACCTTCTTTTTTAAGATCTGTTTCCGCATCGCTGTGCCATGCCATTCCCTCTTCACCTGTATGGTAAAGGTTGAGTAGACAAGAATTAAATGTTTCACCTGTTAATTGTTCAACTAATGCTTTTAGTTCAATCAGCTCAGATGTCCAAGGCAAAGCGTATTTGTTGATGTTTGAATAGGTGTATTCAAATGCGCGATCACCATACCACGCTACTTTTCTTTTGGTGGTGATCTGCCGACCAAAAATGATGGCCTGATCATTTTGCCATGCGATGTTGTGCATCAGCTTCTCAAAATAATCATCCGCACTCAAACCTTCAACGACTTTGCCATAATACTGTACCGTGCCGTCATAAGGTAAATGGTTATGATTGGGATCAACTTCGATATCAAACAGTTGCATGTGTTTGCACTCCCTCCCAACCAATCATTGCCATTTTTCGGGTTGCTCCCCATTCATAGCCACCAAACGCTCCAGTGGACTGAATCACCCGATGACAAGGAATCAAAAAAGCCACAGGATTATTGCCGATTGCGGTACCCACTGCTCGCGCTGCTTTGGGATGTTCAATGGCTTGGGCCAATGCGCCATAAGTGGAAAGTTGCCCCATTGGGATTTTGAGCAAACTTTGCCAAACTTTCAATTGGAAGTCTGTGCCTTTCAAATGCAATTTAATATCAGCCAATCGACACTGATCTTTTTGAAAAAGAACTAAAGCACTTTGTTGAAACTGGTCAGCTTGTTGTTTAAAAATGGCTTGGGGAAATTGAGATTTTAATTGTTCTAGCGCATCGGTTTGATGTTGCACAAAGGTGAGTGCACAAATCCCTTTATGCGTTGAGGCGATCAACACCTCGCCAAAAAGTGTCTCTGCAAACTGATAATGGATGTTTAGGTTTTGCCCACCATGTTTATATTCGGCAGGTGTCATACCTTCGATTTGAATAAAAAGATCATGCAACCGACTGGTGCTGGAAAGCCCTGTTGCAAAAGTTGCATCAAAGATACTGCCCTGTTGCTTTAAAATATTTTTGGCATATTCCACACTGATATATTGCAGAAACTTTTTCGGACTAGTCCCTACCCATTCACTGAACAAGCGCTGAAAATGGGCGGGGCTTAGATGAATATGAGCCGCGACCTCATCTAGTTGCGGCTGTTGCTGGAAGTTTTGCTGTATATAGGCAATCGCTTGAGCAATACGATCATAATTTCGTTGCTGTTGCATCTGTCTGCCCTCTTGTTGCTATTTCTCCACATTAACAAGCTTGCAGTCAGAAGAAAATCCGAAAGATGCTAACAATGATAAATTACAAACGGCGACGTAATGCGTCAGCAATCGATTCAACCAATTGCTGCGAAATTTCCTGTTTAGAGGCTTTCTCTAATTCACGCTTTTTCATATGGTAAGACTGGGCAAAGAATACCGTCATGGCATTTTCATCAGAAGCAAAACCAATATCAGGACGAGAGACGTCATTACACGCAATCATATCCAACTTCTTCGCAACCAATTTCCCCGCAGCATATTCTTCAACATTTTGCGTTTCTGCTGCAAAACCGACCATAAATGGACGTTCCTGTTGCTGCGCGATGGTTGCCACAATATCTGGATTTTTCACTAGAGCAACCGCAAGTTCATCACCTGCTTTCTTAATCTTATGTTCTGCCACTTGCGCCACGCGATAGTCAGCAACCGCAGCGGTGGCGATAAAAATGTCACAACCGTCTGCCAGTTGATTCATGCTGACATCTAACATTTGCATGGCAGAACTGACATTTATTCGTTGCACACCATTGGGGGTATCTAAACTCACAGGACCTGCGACCAAGGTGACTTTCGCACCTGCTGCATAGCAAGCGGCTGCGAGCGCAAAGCCCATTTTACCTGTGCTATGGTTTGAAATATAACGGACAGGATCAATTGCTTCGCGGGTAGGACCTGCTGTAATCGTGACGCGCTTACCCGCCAATAAACCAAATTTCTCTGCGATCGCACGCTGTGCTTTATGAAAGTAAGCTGCAACTTGACGGGCTAAATCTTCTGGCTCAGGCATACGCCCCAAACCAACATCGCCACAGGCTTGCTCACCTGCGTCAGGCATAATCACATGCACGCCATCTTCAACCAAGGTCTGCAAATTACGCTGCGTTGCTTTTGCAGCCCACATTTGTTGATTCATGGCGGGTGCAACCCAAACAGGTGCTTTGGTCGCTAAATACAAGGTACTGAGCAGATCATCGGCCAAGCCATTGGCAAACTTAGCGATACTGTCACAGCTTGCGGGCGCAACTAAAATCAAATCAGCCCAACGCGCCAACTCGATATGCCCCATACCTGCTTCTGCCTCTGGATTTAACAATTCAGTATGAACTGGATTTCCAGAAAGTGCTTGAAAGGTCAAAGGCGTAATAAAAGCTTGTGCGCCATGTGTCATGACCACGCGGACATCAAAACCAAAGTCTTTTAAACGACGTACTAAAATGGCACTTTTATAGGCTGCAATGCCACCCGTGACCGCTAATATAATGTTTTTGTGGGGAATAACACTTAGATCAAAGCTCACAAACAGGATACCTTACTGTTGCAGTGGCGCTCACAATAGCATTAAATACGATCAGACCCAAGTGATGGGTTTTTAAAAAAGTCATAAACACAATAAAATCAAAGTGAACTGAACAATGAATCAATCGATTAAACAGTCCATCAAGGCATGGCCTGAACAAGAACGACCAAGAGAACGCTTATTACTTCAAGGGGCACAGAGTTTATCCGATGCAGAACTACTGGCAATTTTTCTGCGCTCAGGCTCGAAGCAACATTCTGCAGTCGAATTATCTCGTATTTTGATACAACATTTTGGCGGCTTAAACCCAATTTTTGATGCTTCACTTGAAGATTTGTCCCAGTTTAATGGCATCGCCTCAACCAAATATGCACAACTCATGGCAGTCAAAGAGCTTGGACGGCGTTATCTGAATAATCATTTTCATCAACAAAGACTTTGTTTAGATCACTCAAACCTGGTACTTGATTATTTACGCTATGAACTGCAAGGTGAAAAACAAGAAGTATTTGCGGTGCTGTGTTTAGATGCTGAATTAAGAAAATTACATTTCAAAAAACTGTTTTTTGGCTCGCAACATTCATGTAGTGTTTCACTGAATCAGACCTTGCGTTATGCCTTACAACAGCAAGCCTGCCAAATCGTGGTTGCCCATAATCATCCCTATGGCATCGCTCAACCTTCTCAAGAAGATATTTACCTGACACAGCAACTCAAGCAAGCGTGTAAATTACTTGAAATTAACCTCATTGATCACTTTATTATTGCATCAGATGGCTATTTTTCATTTTCTGAACAACAACTACTCAACCCTATTAAAATCAAACAATCTCGTCTTGACAAAGGCTGAAGCAAGCCTGAACATCGACAGATAAAATTAATGATCCAAATAACATGATTGTTCGTGACCAGCCGAGTATTTTTAAAGTTTTATTCTCATGGCGTGGGACAATTTTACCCAAAATTTTACCTTCTCTCGGATTTGTTATGCTCATCTCTGCCATCATTGGCGGCATTGAATATATACAATTATTTCGTTTCCCCGAGATTCCTTTAGTTGGCTTCACCTTGATCGGTGTTGTGCTTTCCATTTTCTTAGGCTTTAAGAACAGCGCCTGTTATGAGCGTTGGTGGGAAGCACGTAAACTATGGGGTGTTCTGATTGCCACAGCACGACATTTTGATCGCGATTGTCGCGTTTTAACCCAAGCCCGACGTGAACGAGTCATTCAAAATGTAATTGTATTTGCGAATGTCCTGCGTGACCGCTTACGCCACCAAACTGCAAATCCAACGGAATTGACCGAAACCAGTGGCTTAAGCCAACAAGCGCTTACACAGCTTTATCAACAACATAATGCACCTCAATACACGCTGAGCCTGATTCAGTGGGAGCTTTTACAAGCACTCAAAGACGGTGAAATCTCAGATATTATTTACACGCAAATGAACCAGCATGTTGTTGCGTTAAGTGAAATGCAAACAGGCTGTGATCGTATTGCCAATACCCCAATTCCTTTTGCTTATTCAGTACTGCTCAACCGTACGGTGTATTTCTTCTGTGTGATGTTACCCTTTAGCTTAGGTTCTTTACTGGGTCTGGTAACGCCACTTTTGGTTGGCATTTTGGCTTATACCTTTTTAGGCTTAGATGCATTGAGTAGCGAAATCGAAGAGCCTTTTGGCACGCAAAGTAACGATCTACCGCTTGATGCCATGGTTCGAAACATCGAAATTGAGTTGCTCGGTACGCTCGGTCGTCCGACACCTCCGCCGATTCAGGCACATGATCATAATTTATTATAAAAAAATAAATCGCCCCCTTCGCGAAGATGCCATGGGGGCTACATTCTAATCATGAACTCAGTCATGCTCTACTAAATAAAATGGGATGAAACCAAGGATTTAAAGCGCTCAGTAAATTGTCCATTCCAATAAGGATAATACGGATAAGGTGGATAAATCGCACTTACCTGATCGAGTCTATCCATCTGTTCCTGCGTCAATTGAATATCTTTAGCTTTTAAATTATCTCGTAGCTGTGTTTCATTTCGAGCACCTATCAGTACGCTGGACACCGTTGGGCGTTGCAATAACCAATTTAATGCAATCTGTGGAATCGAATGGCCTGTTTCATCTGCGATTTCCGTCAATATATCAATCACACCATAGAGCAGCGCTTCATTCACTGGGGGAGCAAACTGCGCCGTATCATGCAAACGACTCTCAGCAGGAATCGGATGCTCCCGATCAAATTTACCCGTTAGACGGCCCCAACCTAAAGGACTCCAAACCACAGCTCCAATGTGTTGGTCATCATTTAAAGGCATCAGTTCCCACTCATAATCACGCCCAATCAATGAATAATAGACCTGATTCACCACAAATTTTTCATAACCATATTGTTCAGCAATCGCTTGAGCTTTCATGAGTTGCCAACCAGAGAAATTTGACACCCCGATATAACGCACCTTACCACTCCGCACCAGTTCATCGAGGGTTTTCATCAATTGGTGCAAGGAGGTAAAGCTATCAAACTGATGCAATTGCAACACATCAATATAATCTGTTCCTAATCGCGTCAATGATTGTTCCACGGCATGCTGTAAATAATTTCGACTAAAGCCTGCATCATTGAGTTGATTAGTACTTCGAATTCCCACCTTGGTTGAAATAATATTATGCTGTCGCTCTGAGGTGAGTGCCCGACCCAACATTCGCTCAGACTCACCATCAGAGTAAACATCCGCCGTATCAAAGTAGTTAATACCAGCATCTAGACAAAGTTGGATCATGCTATTGGCTTCTGCCTGATCGGCTTGTCCCCACGCTGAAAAAATCTGACCTTTCCCGCCTAATGTTCCTGCACCAAATCCAAGTTCGGATACCTTTAAACCTGAATTTCCTAAGAAATGATATTTCATCCTACGCCTCTCTCATCAAGTTTTATTCGCTTGAGATCACAATAGCGCTATGAGATTTTTTAAAAAACCACGATAATCAAGAAATACTTTTCTGGTTTTATTGATAATGAATACAGAAGATTTCCAATTTTTTATTCGAGTTGCTGATTTAGGCTCCATCAGCAGAGCCGCTCAAGAAGCCAATATTTCTGTTTCTGTGGCCAGTCAGCGAATTCAACGATTAGAACAAAATCTACAACTTCGTTTGTTGCATCGCACCACCCGTAAAATCAGTCTGACCGAAGAAGGGAAAACCTTACTTGAACATGGTCGAATCTGGCTTCATGAATTTTCAAGCCTACAGCAATCACTAAAAGTTCAAGACAAATGCCTCTCTGGCACGCTCAGAATCACCACCTCTGCCACGTTTGGCACAAAAATTTTAATGCCAGTGATCGCTGAATTTTCATTATTACATCCTGAACTGAAAATTCACTTAGATTTAAATGACCAAAACATTGATCTGATTCAATATGGGATGGATTTAGCAATACGCATTGGAAAATTAAAAAGTTCAACATTGATTGCCAAAGCACTGACATCAAATCCACGTTTACTCTGCGCTTCGCCTACATATTTAGAAAAATATGGTCAGCCGCAAACATTGTCAGATCTCAAATTACATCGTTGTATTTTGCAACAACATGAACATGGTTTAACTGATCATTGGAATTTCATAACAAAAATGGGAGAGCTGCAACACATCCAAGTGGCTGGTTATTTCACAACCAATTCAGGTGAAGGCGTTCGGCAAGCCTGTTTATCAGGTTTAGGCATATCCAATCATTCGCTTTGGCATGTCAGTGATGACTTAAAAGCAGAAAAACTTGTTCAAGTTCTCGCTCAGTATCCAGTTGAACCCACTTCAATTTATGCTGTTTTTCCGAATAGAAATTTAATCCCACCCAAAGTTCAATTATTTTTAGAATACTTAATGGACTATTTTCAGAACCATTACCCATCATATAAGCACAATTCGCTTTAAAAATTTATCTAAAACTTTCCCAAATGCCTCGCTGCCCTTCATTTACTTTCGGCGTGTGTCCAAGCTTGATCCAAGGCATATTGTCACCATGAAAATCACTGCCAATGGAAACCGCCAAATCAAACTGCTGAATCATTCGATCCACCATTTGCCGTGTTGAAGCAGGCTCTATACTCGGTGGCAGTTCGACTGCATCACCGCCACTCTGAGCAAATAACTCAATCAAATAGCGAATATTGGTAGCAGATAAATCATAACGTGTCGGATGTGCCAAAACGGCAAAACCTTGACTGGCATGAATCACCTCAATGGTTTCTTTTAAACCCACCCCATCAAATTTCACAAAAGCCTTCTTGCCTTCTTTTAGAAAACGATCAAATGCTTGCTGTGGGCGACTCACGATATTCTTTTCCACCAGTGTTTTTGCAATATGGGTTCGAGTCACTCGATCCGCATGACCATCCACTTTGGCGACTACATCTGGGTAAATATCAAAATTGATACATTTCTCTAATAAACAACAGATCACCTTTGCTCGCTCCGCGCGTATTTTTTTCTGCTTCTCGAGCATGATCTTTATCGGTGTTTCGTCTTGCATATTCAATGCAACAATATGTACACCATAACTCTTTTTGGTATTTTCTCTCGCCCATTGACTAGAAACTTCAACGCCCGAAACAATCTGAATATCATAGTCTTGAGCATACATTCGAGCCTGCGCCAAGCCATCCATGGTGTCATGATCGGTTAAAGCCAAAGTATGAATTTTTACATCCACAGCAGCCTGCACCAATTGCTCTGGAGACAAAGTACCATCTGAGATAAGGCTATGGGTATGTAAATCGACACCGAACATGGTTTGTATTATGCTATCTGACCTATTTCATTGCCGTACTGTAACATGAAAGCGTTGCTCGACTATCTTCCGATTATTATCTTCTTTTATTTTTATAAAACTACCGACCCGAAAGATAATCATCACCCATTATTAGAATTAGTGGGTAGTGCAGGAAATACGGATCAAAATCATATTCTTGTTGCAACCTGTGCCTTACTCATTTCCACACTGGTTGTTTACGGCTGTTTGTTCATTTTCCAAAAATTTAAACTGGAAAAGATGCAATGGTTTATCGTGGTCATGTCGGTTATTTTTGGTGGGATCACCTTAGTTTTCAGCGACGTCACCTATATCAAAATGAAAGCGGTCATTATCAATGTCGGTATCGGCATTGGCTTTTTGGTTACGCCTTTATTTAATAAAGAACGAATGCCAATTATTCAAAAAATGCTCGGTTCAGTATTAGAGTTAAACAAAAAGGAATGGATACGATTGAACTGGGCGTGGTGTGGTCAGTTCTTTTTGTTAGCTGCTTTACATTTCTTCTTTGGTTTTATGTTCTTACAAGGAAAATATTGGGGAGAATTCACCGCTTTTGGCGATATTATCGTGTCGCTCAGTTACCTTGCTGTTATACTCTTTTGCTTAAGAAAACGTTTTAAAACCACAGACTAAATTCTGAATCACTGAGCAACTGCTATGCCCTATTTTGTACTCACTTGTACTGATTGTGAAGGTACTTTGGAGAAACGTCTAGCGACTCGTCCACAACATGTAGCACGTCTACAGAAACTGGATGATGAAGGGCGTTTAATTGCCGCTGGCGCACACCCCAAAGACCCAGATGACCTACAAGCTGGTTTTATTGGCAGCACCATCATTGTCGAGTTTGATAGTCGAGAAGCACTTGATGCGTGGATTGAAGAAGAACCTTTTTTAAAAGAAGGGATTTACGCCAAGATTGATGTAAAACCTTTTAACAAAGCGTTTCCAAAAGGGTAAACCATGCGTATTGCATTCCAAAGCTTATTTGCTCTTTGTTTACTCACTTCTAGTGTTTGGGCTGTTGAATCATCAACGGTTCAAACCACTGCAAGCGCAGTAACCAAACCGTTGACAGCAGAACAAATTGCCAAAGCCAAACAGCAACAAGAAGCAAAAAATAAGGCGCTTATTCAAGATCAAGCCAGTCGTTTAAAGCAACTTGAAAATGCCAATCTTGAAGCCCTGACTCAAAACCAAGAATTACAGTTAAAAAATGACAGTTTAATTGTGCAAGTCCAAGTATTGCAAAGTGAACGTAGTGCACAAATGTTCCTCTACGGTGCGATGACCATTGCGGTCGGTGTCATTCTTGGCTTTTTTATCGCAAGTTATGTTTATACTAAACGCCGTCGTCAGTGGTAAACCGCAACACACTTATTTATGTCTGAGTCATCAAAACTACAAACAGCTGCATTGGACTGGGAACTCATCGATGGTATTGAAGTTCCCATTTCTAAACAATTCGGCGATGTCTACTTTTCCAAAGACAATGGCTTATTAGAAACACGCCACGTCTTTTTAAATGGCAATGATCTCACTGAGCGTCTTTCCCAACTCAACGATTATCAATATTTTTGCGTGGGTGAAACAGGCTTTGGTACAGGCTTAAATATTTTAGCGGTATGGCAACTTTGGCGACAAGTTCGTCCTGATAACCACAGCCATTTACATGCCATCAGCGTAGAAAAGTTTCCTCTCAGCAAAGCCGATCTCATCCGTGCCCTCAATGTTTGGACTGAACTACAACCGCTAGCCGAAAAGCTGATTGCACAATACCCATTACCGATCGCTGGCTGTCATCGTCTTGATTTTCCTGAAGAGCGCTTTAGTCTTGATTTGTGGCTAGGCGATGCACAGGACATTTTTCCAAGTATTCCTAAAACCCAAGCTGTAAATGCTTGGTTTCTGGATGGCTTTGCCCCTTCGTGTAATCCAGATATGTGGCAAGAAAATGTACTCAATCATATTGTTCGTTTATCTGACTTGGGCACAACCTTTGCCTCATTTAGTGTTGCGGGTGTACTGAAACGTGGACTCAAGCAACAGGGTATTCAAATCAGTCGCCCACGTGGTTTTGGTCATAAACGAGAAATGCTTAAAGCCATTTGGCTTGATGCTGCTGCACCACCTGAAAAAGCATCGCGAAATGCCCAAGAAAATGTGGTGATACAACAACCGGAATCCAAAACAACAACGCAGCGAAATATCGCCATCATTGGCGCAGGAATCGCGGGTTTAAGTAGTGCATGGGCATTTGCTCAACGTGGGCATCAAATCACGATCTACGAGCAAAATGAGCCACTCTCAGGGGCATCAGGCAACCCTCTCGCCTTACTCAACCCAAAGCTATGCCCAATTGAACAAGCACATGAACACTTGATGACTTTAAGCTGGCAACATGCTTTGAATTTTTATCCACGTTTCAAAGCGTTTAGACCGATTCAGGTTCAACAAATTGCTTTAAAAAATCCTGATGAACTTTTAGGATTGGTTGAACAATACCCTGATCATGTTTTATCTGCTCACTCTTCGCTAGAGACTCTCCCTGAAACTGAGTTTTCCAGTTTAAAATTACGACAAGCAGGCGCAGTTTCCCCACATCAACTCCGTGATGAGATTTTGCAGCATCCCAATATCACGATACTAAAAGCCAAGATCTCAGATTTAAAGCCATCAGAAAACCAAACCGAGCTATGGCAAGATCAAGAACGACTTGCATCGGCTGATCATGTGATTGTGTGTTGTGCCAAACAAAGTGCCGATCTGTTTGAAAACTATCCAGTACTTAAACCGATTCGTGGACAAGTCAGTTGGGTAAATAACAGCAATCAACCGCTTCCTCTTGATCAAGCTTATAGCTATGGCGGTTATTGTATGCAGCTTGAAGCGACTCAACTGATCTTAGGCGCATCCTTTTTTCCAAATCGAGACGATACCGAAGTATTACCAGAAGACCATGTGCATAACCATGAACTTATCCACAGTGTCTTTCCCGAATATGCGCAACAGCTCCCATCGACAGACTTATGGCAAGGTCGAGCATCTGTGCGCGCACAAAGCTTAGATTACTTTCCTTTAGTCGGCAAAATGCAAAATACAAATGAGTGCTATACCTTTGCAGGTTTAGGTTCTAAAGGTTTCTTGTTTGCGCCGCTGTGCAGTGAAGTATTAGCTGCATTGGTTTTAGGTGAGCTTTGTCCAATTCCACAAAGCTTATTAGATAAACTCAATCCTCAACGTTTCCAAAAGAAAGTTAAAGTAAAAAAACCTTATTATTCTGGCTAAACTATCGTTTTAAGAAAAATTATTTTAATCAGATTCTTATTTTTTTAAATTTGCCAAAATACCGAAGTATTTTGGCAAATTTTCTTAGCGATTAAGCACCTTGCTCTAAAGCTAAGCCTGCATCACGTGCTGCACGTGTGCCACCCATCAAGACAACATATTCACGAGAACCATCAATACCTTCTAAAAGTTCTGCTGCTCGAGGTGCTTTACTGCCACCCCCGCATAGAATATAAATCGGCTGATCCGCTGCAACCTGAGTCAAACTATCCGCAGTTAATTCAGCAATTGGGCGATTTACTGCCCCTTTGACATGAGCCTCTGTATACGCTTTGGTATCTCGGACATCCCAAATGACAGCGTCTTTTGGGAACTCAAATGTTGTAATTTCTTGTTTACGGATCATTGCGCACTCCTTTGATGTAAACAACACTTGGCAAATGAAGAAAACCCCCTTAGCATCTCAAATATTCTTTCCCTTTGTAAAGGTCTAACTATGCCTTCTTTTGATATTGTTTCTGAATTAGAGTTATTTGAAGTCAATCATGCCGTACAAAACACTCAAAAAGAGATTGCGACACGTTTTGACTTCCGTGGACAGGATGTTTCTATTGAGCTAAATGAAAAAAATAAGGAGATCAAAATCTCAACTGAAAGTGATTTCCAATGTGAACAAGTCTATAGCATGCTCGAAAACCATTTTTATAAACGCAAGATTGACGTACAAGCATTAGATCCTCAAAAAGCCACCGCATCTGGTAAAAATGTGGTTCAAGTCGTCAAGCTTAAAGATGGACTTGACTCAGATACCGCAAAAAAAATTAATAAAGCCATTAAAGAAAGCGGCATCAAAGCGCAATCTTCTATCCAAGGCGACAAAATTCGTGTCACGGATAAAAAACGCGATACTTTGCAACAAGTCATGAACTTTTTACGTGAACAACAATTTGGTCTGCCACTCCAATTTAATAATTTCAAAGACTAAGCAATAGGTTCACTATGGCAAAAGATAACCGTCTTTATACGCTGGTTAAAACCACGTCTAAGTTTCCTAAAGGCATTCGTAGCACGCTATGGAGCAAAGCTTTTGGCCGCGTTGTTCCAATGGTGGGAACAGCAAATATTCGCTATTTAGAAGTGGATAAAGACCATGTGACTGTGCGTATTGAAAACCAACGTAATATGCAAAACCATATTAAAGGGGTTCATGCCGCAGCAATGGCGCTATTGGCTGAAACAGCAACGGGTTTTTTAACTGGTCTACATGTTCCAGATAGTCGCATTTTGTTGATTAAATCTTTGCATGTCGATTATTTAAAAGTTGCTCAAGGTGGCTTAACAGCGACAGCAACATTATCAGCTGATCAACAAAAGTTTATCGCTGAAAATGAAAAAGGCGAGTTATTGATTCCTGTCACTGTCATTGATGATGCTGGCAATCAACCAATCCAATGCCAAATGCTTTGGGCTTGGCTGCCAAAACGCAAAAAATAATTTTTTGAATGATAAAAATAAAGCCCAAATGATTTGGGCTTTATTTTTTTGCAGTGTCCTGCCCTAAATGAACTTTTCAATGATTAAAATTAGCTGCTGAAGATACTCAGCATCGACATCATCAAATTGATCCAGTTCATCGCTATCAATATCTAAAACCCCAACACACTCACTATTTTTCATGATCGGCAATACAATCTCAGATTTAGAAGCCGAACTACATGCGATATGTCCGGGGAATTGATCCACATCGGGCACAATCATCACTTGCTGTTGTTGCCATGCTGTTCCACAGACACCACGGCCTTTTGCAATACGTGTACAGGCAATCGGCCCTTGAAAGGGTCCTAGCACCAGCTCATCGTCTTTCACAAGATAGAAACCAACCCATAGCCAATCAAATTGCTGTTTTAATGCTGCACAAATATTCGCGAGATTGGCAATCACATCAGATTCACCATCAACAATCGCTTGAATCTGCGGCACTAGACTTTGATATTGTTCAGCTTTATGACCTTGTTGCAAAACGAGTTCTTCAGCCATGATCTACACTCCAAATGCCAATATGATATAAAACAAAAAGATAGAGCATACATAATCAAGCTCATATCCGTTTGCGTTATATTTTACAAGTTCGCTAAATAAGCTTGTTTAACCTCATCAGAAATCACACGTTTATTGCCATTCACATCAACAGCAACAAAAGTAAAGACCCCTTCCGTAATCCGCACAGGATCTCGAGAGTCATCATGACTATTCCAAACTTCAATTTGTACCTGCACCGAACTATTTCCGATTTTCAGGATTTTGGTGTAGCAGCTAATTACATTTCCGACTTTGACTGGAACCAAAAAAGTCATCTGATTAATCGCGATTGTGGCACAACGACCTTTACTCAGACGTTCAACATGAATCGCACCCGCTAAATCCATTTGAGAGACAATCCAGCCCCCAAAAACATCACCACTCCAATTGGTATCAGCTGGCATTGCAATATTTTGCAGTGATAAAGTACCCTCTGGATGATTCAAGCGTTCCGTCATATTCATTCTCTTAATGTTGCTGTAATTGCTGATCTAACCATTGCTGTAACTCAGGCGTACGTAATGCACCGCTGATTCTTGCTAACTCGGTGGTTTTATTCATCAAGACCAAGGTCGGAATACTTCGGACATTAAATGCAGCACTTAAGCGTGGATTTGCCTCAGTATCAATCTTCGCAAAGATCACATATGGATTCTGCTTAGCAACTTGAGCAAAATGTGGTGCCATCATCTTACATGGACCACACCACTCAGCCCATAAATCAATCAAAACCGGTAAATCGGTATTACTAATAAAGTGACTAAAATTTTGTTCATTTAACTCAATTGGCGCTTGAGGTAATAATGCCTGATGACATTGACCACAATTCGGATGAACTGCTAATTTTTCTTCGGGTACGCGATTTTTTGCACCACATGATGCACAGACAATCATCATTTACATCACTCCAATATGTTGATGTAAAAATTCTAATTGGGTTGTGACTGCTTTTTCAAACCAAGAACCGTGATAAATATCAAAATGCTTCATATCCCACTCATGGTAGCTCACAAAAGGAGCAATATTGGTTGCAGCTTCACGACTCGACTCAATCGGAATCAATGTATCATGCTTCGCTGCAATAAATAAAACAGGAATATTAATCTTACGTACGAACTGAATAGGGCGATAACGCATCAAATTAAAAAATACCCGTGCTGGGACTTCGCCACTCCAGTAATAGTCAGGATTTATAATCGAATGATAACCATAATAACTATCAGATGTCGGTAAGAAACACAGTCTATATTGATCAACAACAGGTAGAGTCTTAGGTACCAACCCCATCTTAGACCCCATGTAGTCCTGACTAGAGCGCTTTAAAGCCTCAGGATAACGCTGAAGTGGGTAATGCTTGGCCGTCTCTGCACCATCTACATAGGGCACCTGTACCATCACTGCTTGGATGTTTTTGAGGTCACTTGCCAAACTCAGTGCATAACCACCACTCAAGGATGTTCCCCAAAGAATAATTCGCCGGCTGTCAATCAACTTACAGTTAGATGCATGTTGAATCATGGTTTTCCAATCATCTAATTGAGCGGTTAAGGAAACCAATTCTCTTGGTTTTCCCGTACTCCCCCCCCAAAAACGATAGTCGAATAGAATGACGGCATAACCCGCTTGAGCAAAACGTTGTGCATATTGCACTAATTTAAATTGACGCAATCCTGCAAAGCCATGTGCCATTAAAATTACGGCAGGTTTAATATTTGTCTTAGGAAGATAAAAATCAGCGGCGATCGTTTCATCACCACTTGGAACATACAACGGCTCAACAGTGTAGGTGTGCATGCGCGCTCCATTACGTTATCTTTTTTAGGTTCATCGTTTATTTACTATAGACATTTAAACTCAACATTAAGCTTAATGCTATGATAGAGCATAAAATGTTTTGTTTGTTTTTGGAGTGACAAGATGTCAGAGAATATTGGTTTTGCAGGTCAAATTGGACCAGATCACGTCGAGCAGGTCGTAGAGAAAGGATTCAAATCCATTATCAATAATCGCCCAGATATGGAAGGCGGTCCTGAACAGCCGACGAGTGCTCAAATCGAGGAGTCTGCACGTAATGCAGGATTAGATTATGTCTATCAACCTGTCGTTGCAGGTCAAATTAGCGAATTAGATGTTCGTACTTTTGCAAACCACTACAACGAATTACCAAAACCTATTTTAATGTTTTGTCGTACAGGTAATCGTTCAAATAATTTATACCAATTAGCGAAACAAATGGATTTGTTAGATGATTAATCTGTAATTGATACAAAAAAACAGTGCCGTAGCACTGTTTTTTTATAATAAATTTAAATTTTTATTGATAATCAACAAAAATAGTTGAAACCTTACCATCTGGGGATGTCACCGCAACTTTGAAAGTATCACCTACTGCACATTCTTTTAAGCGATATCCATATAATGTCTGCGTACTGTTCTTAAATGTTGTCGGTGTTAAGAGATTAAATACACTTGCAACTGGTGAACTACCTTGAACAAACTCTGCCACACAAGACAAATCATTGTTTTTGGTATTATCTTCAGCCGTCACATTCACAGTTGAACCTGTAGGCATAGGAACACTTTGAGCGCTATTCCCATACAGATTAAAAGATAATAAATTACCGCTAGCACCTACATTGGTAAAGGTTGCTGTATTTTCAGCAAATGCAAATAATAATTGTTGACGAAGGATAGCATCTAAATTTTTACTACATGTATTTGCAATGTTTGGTTGAACAATAGTAGATGCTGCACATGCTTCTGTTCCAGCATTACGTCTATAAACAAACTCGCCATCATTTGCATTATATGCTTCATCTTCATTATTATCTAAGAAGAAGTCACCAATATTACTTACGAGCTCATCAGTATCTACTGTATAACGATTATCACCATTTTTATCTTTGTAAGACTTATCGCCTTCGACATATGCTAATACCGTTACGCGATTATCTAAAGGGCGAGGGTTTTGTACGGATAGAGTTACCGAACAACGCCCATTAGCGGTAGAACAATTAGGCGTAACGACCCCACCCTCACTTACGAAGCTAACAACAGTGCCATTTGGTACTGGATTACCATTACGATCTCGCAACATAACTTGAATATTTGCACTGTCGCCATCCACTCTATTCTGTAAAGAGTTTTTACTTACTGATAAGCTAAAACCATCTTGAGTTGCACGCCCTGTTGATACAGCAACATTTTTAGATAGTGCAAATACATTTATATTAGAGACTAATGTTGCCTTTATTTCCACCGGCCCAGGCTTATCGCCTGGATATAAAGTGACGATCACTTTACCATTTGGATCACTTTTCACTGTCTTAATATTTTGATTTCCTAAAGATATAAAACTTAAATCTTCAGGAGCACGTAACAACTCAATCTGAACATCCTTATTTGCAGCAGGCACACCATTCGAATAAAGTGTAAATTCAACTTGACCAGAGGAAGCTGAACCACTGCTGTTGATGCCTAAATTTACTGCATCAGATGTATAAACGATTGAATTTGCCTCAATAGCAGCAATACTAACTTTAACTTTAGACTCTGGAATATTTGAGCCAGTTGCTGTAATGGTTTGCTCACCCTCACACAATTTACCAGCAGAATCAATTGACTTATAGGAAGTTGTCACGTCCCCTTGATTTGAGGACACGATTGTTGCAGGCTCAAATGTACCACATGTCGCATTGAAATTTACCGTGACATTATTTTGATTAACTTTTGTAATCGCATCTTGAGTCTTTAAAGTAATATTAGTTGAAGCGCCAGATTCTAATGATCCACTTGCAGCCATCATTCCGACTAAAACAATATTACTTGCTTGTAAAGCAAAGTTATAAGGTTTGGTCGTTGCTGACAAACCGTTATAACTCACCATAGCAGTAATTTGATATGCACCCGTAGCATTCAAATCTTGAGGTTTGATTGAAATACTCGCCTCGCCATCCGCATTTGTAAGAACAGCACCATTGCTTGTACCAAAGACAACTCCATCACCGCTAAATGTAACAATCGCGCTACTTAGCCCCTTTCCTGAAGCATCTGTCACTTTAACTTTCGCAGTAACACCAGCTGCTGTAATAGAGGTCACAACTGAATTATTAGCATCATATAGTACAATATCTGCGATATTAACAGTAGTTACAGGAGTTTGGCCATTTCCACCACCTGAGTTATTACTATTATTTGAACCATAGTACCCATCTCCCCCACCACAACTTGCTAATAAAATTGATACAGCAATTACAGACAACTTTGATATAAGCTGTTTTTTATTCATCATCATTCCTTTATATCCCCAACCCAACCCCAATATGGAATAAGATTTTTTTCATTATAAAAAATATGCCTAATGTAACCATACTATTAATTTTCTGTAAATATACTTTATTAATGAGTAAAAAAAATTAAAGAGAAACAAGTCAAGCTTTTGATTAAAATTGATAATTATAGATTAATTTTTTTCATTCTTTCAGACGTACAATAATTTTATCTATAGATAGATTAATCTAAGTAAAATGCATTAAACCACCATTCCAATTAACTGCTTATTACCTCACGTTGCCCGGATGATATTCCTGAGTTTAATGCAGCAGTTTTAAGAGAACTCAATCTTTAATTTATATTTTTTTCATTTCGCAATAAAAAACCTCCCAACATAAGTTGGGAGGTTTAGTATTTAAAAGCTGGCGATGACTTACTCTCACATGGCAAGTGCCACACTACCATCAGCGCGAAGAGGTTTCACTTCTGAGTTCGGGAAGGGATCAGGTG
>NZ_KB849204.1:0-84128 GCF_000367985.1 Acinetobacter sp. CIP-A165 | reverse complement strand
CAAACTCAAGATTTAAATCTTTCAATCCAAATCCTTGTTTCTCAACAAGTTTTTATCTGCATCACCGCCGATGGATGTGCATTCTACAGCATTTCTAACTCCACACAACCCCTTTTTTTAATTTATTTATTTAAGTGGATATTTTTAGATCAATTTCACATTTCTTCTTATATTTTGTCAGTGAATTTGCTTTAATAATAGATGAGTACTTTAACTGTATTCTGCTTAATATGTTTTGTGCTAAATAGTACAATCATTTTTATGACCGTATTTCGCTCAGACCGCGATTAAGGATTAATATGCATTACTCCAATTTTATCTTGCTTGGGTTGTTAACTGCTGGAGCATGCTCATCCGTATTTGCTCAAGAGACACTTAATAAAGCAGCAACCGATAGCAATCCAACTGTAATCTCAAATGAACATAAGACATCAACAATACAAGCAATAAAAGATTTAAAACATCTCACTAAAAATGATTTAAAAGTCAATGCAAATGCCGCTCAGCCAGATGAAGTGAAAGATCCATTACAACCATTAAACCGTCAGATTTTCCTTTTTAACGATGCATTAGACCGCAACCTATTGAAACCGGTAGCAATACAGTATGTTGCTAAAGTTCCTGTAGAGGTTCGTAGCCCTTATCGTCAGTTCCGTAAAAATCTGGGCGAACCGTGGAATGCTGTGAATCAAGTGATTCAAGGTCGACCTAGCCGTGCGGCAAAAACCTTAGGTCGTTTTACTGTGAATACACTCACAACCTTAGGTTTTGCTGACCCTGCTCGTCGTTTAGGGTTATCAACAGAAGAAGAAAACTTCGGTGTGACTTTAGGCTATTACGGCGTTCCTTCTGGCCCTTATGTCATGTTGCCGTTTTTTGGCCCAAGTACGTTTCGAGATGGTTTTGGCTTAGCAGCAGATAGTTTTGGTCGTCCGCAGAAATATTTACTCGACGATCAAGATGGTATTTATTGGTCAAGCAATGTATTGCAAGCTGTAGATGCTCGTTCACAGCTTCTTGATATTGAAGAAAGCTTGAAAGGTGATAAATATTCGATGATTCGTGACTTTTATTTGCAACGTAAGGCTTTCCAAATTGCAGAGAAACGTGGTGATGCAAATGACATTTCCTTTATCAACGATGCAGATGATAATGATGAATCATTTTCAGATGAAGAATAGTTAAATTAAAATAATGTCTTACAAACTTATGTGTCGCTAGTGAATTTAAACGCTAGCAACACTAGGTTTTAAGTTATCTTTCATCTATGATGAATTAAAAAGTGATCATACAAAGGATTGGCAATACATCAATGTATTTCATTCAACCCACACGCTCCATACCTTACTTAGATCAAGCTTTAACTGAGTTACCGACCCTCCAAATCATTCAAGTGAATGATTTGGATTTGTATGATCAAACAATTATTGCGATTGCTGATGTACAAGACTTCCTAAAATATCAATGGAAACTTCCAACCATTGTGCTTGCATTTGAGCATGAAGGTGCTGCACTTGCTCAAGCTTGGGAAATGGGTGCATTAGCAGGTTGGATGTGGGATAACCTTCCCAAGAATCCAATACATGCTTTATTTAAAATTGATGCGCAATACAAGCGAAATCAAGACAGCCGCGACCTTCCCTCTGCGGCAGAGTTACAGCAACGTCTTTTACCAAATCCAATTCAATTACCAAACTATCAATTTGAATCGTTTTTCCAACCATCTGCCTATTTATCGGGAGATTGGTACGATTACTGGCGATTAAATGATGAAGAGGTCTTATTTTATCTAGCTGATGTTTCAGGGCATGGTGTCACCAGTAGTTTATTGACGTCATGGATGGCAGCTTTTCATGGTCGATCAAAAACGCCAAGTCAACTGATTCAAAAACTTAATGCCATGTTGATGCAAGAAAATATAGAAAAACATATTACGATGGTAGCAGGGATTCTAAATCTAGTAACAAACGAAGTTCGCTGGTCGAGCGCAGGACACTATCCTCCTCCTATTATTTTTGAACCAAACCAACCACCACAAATTCTATCAACCAGTAGTTTTCCCTTAGGGCTCACAGAAGAACTCGAAGTTGAAGAGCATCACTGTATACTCAATCGTCAAGCACGGTTCATTTTATGTTCTGACGGCGCGCTTGAACCTTTCGATGGTGGATTGAATGATCAGTTTAATCAATTGGTCGAACATCTACAGAATAACTCCTTCCGAGCCCCAGAACATGTCGCCGATGACATTGCCATTCTAAGTTTATGCCGAATGAATTAATCATAAAATCAATATCTTAACCAGTTCACAGTATCCAAGCCCTTGTGTCTGGAATATCACTATGGGATAATTTTATATCCTTTCTCTGAAAATGGCATTTATATGTCAACAGGTCATGTTGAATATGCAAGTTTGAACGGAACGCATATTTTCAAGCTTATTGGCGAAGTGCGTGCTCACTCTTGTATAAGTCTAGACAAACTCCTCAACCGAATTGAACAACAACAGAACGTTGTTGGTGCAATTGTTGATCTTACCCAAGCCACTTTTATTGACAGTACCGTCTTAGGAATACTGGCAAAACTAGGCTTAAAACTTAAGCAAGCGCATCACATACAAGCCGTAATGCTTTCAACCAATGCCGATATTACAACCTTAGCCAACAGCATGGGGCTAGCACAAGTGTTTGTAATTTTGGATTATTGTGGTGATCCTAATGTATGCACACTAGAGCTTACTGAAGAACATATCACGCATAGTGCTATGCTTAACACCGTGCTTGACGCGCATAAAACACTCATGCGTTTGAATGAAAACAACCAGAATATGTTTGAGCCTCTGGTTAAACAATTGCAAAAAGAACAAGATTGCTTAAGTATCGATGTACAAAAACAAAATGTTTGATCACTAAATTCTGTATCGTGACTGGCTTATGACCTTACTTTCCGTTGTACAAATGAACTCCCAAGATGACATTGAGGCTAACTTCCTTGTCATTGAATCATTGATCCAACAAAGTAAGGCACAAGCCGCAAAACTGATTGTCTTTCCTGAAAACTTTGTCTGTTTTGCTGCAGGTAAACAACGTGAAACTGCAGCTCAATTTGAAAGCATTCAAAAACGTTTAGAGCAACTCGCTCACCACTATCAAATTTGGATCGTTGCTGGCACACTCCCTTGCCCTTTTCGCCCCGATGGTTCAATCGTTCCCGACGGCCGCGTTCGGACTGTGAGTCTATGTATTAGCCCTGAAGGCACAGAAGCGCGCTACGACAAAATTCATTTATTTGATGTTCAGGTTGGAGATCGCGTCGGTGGTTATCAAGAATCAAAATTCTTTGAGCCAGGCAATCAAGTGGTTGTGGCAAAAACACCATTTGGCAATATTGGCTTAATGGTATGTTATGACTTACGCTTCCCTGAGCTTGCCTTAACTTTACGTCAGCAAGGTGCAAATATTTTAACTGCTCCCGCTGCATTTACTTACAGCACAGGTCAATTACATTGGCAGTTATTGTTGCAAGCGCGTGCAATGGATAGTCAATGTTATGTTTTGGGTGCAGCACAACAAGGTTGGCATGGTCAGCAGCGTCAAACTTGGGGGCATGCGGGTATCACCGATAGTCGTGGTCAACTGGTGCAAATGCTCAATACAGAAGGCCATGCTTTAATCAGCTCAACTTTTGATCTCGCAGAACAAGAAGCGGTACGTCTTGCAATGCCGTTGATGCAACATCGCCAACTCATCCATTATTAGAAATATATTTCCTACTTTAAATATCTAAACTTCAATTAAACCTTTATATTTTTGGCATGAGCTGACTGTGCTGATCATTTTTATTCATGTCAGCCTACTTAAATCATGATTTAATACAAATTATTGAACTCTGTCGAACAAAGCAAAATGACTTTATTGGATGAGTGAAATAATATTGTCAATTCATTCTTATTAAGCTTTTGTTCATGTTTAGATTTATTAGCATATTGTTTTTTCTAGGGGCAACGACACCACTCCATGCGACATCAGTAGAAGATATTCCTGATGTATCAACCAATACGCAAAATAATTTATCCACACCACAAAACTTGTCTCTCAATACTTTTGGTCAATGGATCATTGGCTGGGGCACAGGGGCGGAAGGTGCGAGACAACGCTTAGACTATATTCAGCCTGAAGATGTGGTGATCATTAAACAAAAAGGGACAACCTTGGAAATGATCAAAGCATGGCAGCAGTATTATGAGCAAGAAGCTCAGAAAAATATAAGTAACCCCACCGCTCGTTATAGAGCAAGATTAATGAAAAAAATTGCAGAGCTTTGGTAAACAAATCCTATAACAATAAGCGCTTAATATTCAAAATTGAACAACCTTTACTTACTTGTTTTTTCATTCATATAGCGTACGATCTAATGCTATTCAATAATATTCAGGAATAATAATCATGTCTTTAGAAAAAGTGGTTTATAGCGCAAAAGCGAAAGCAACAGGTGGTCGTGATGGCCGTGCAACGTCTTCTGATGGTGTTTTAGATGTTCAATTAGGTGTGCCAAAAGAAATGGGCGGTGCTGGTGGTGCTGTCACTAATCCAGAGCAACTTTTTGCCGCAGGTTATTCTGCATGCTTCTTGGGAGCAATGAAGTTTGTTGCGAATCGCGATAAGTTCAATATAAGTAAAGATGCTTATGTTGAAGGTGAAGTTGGGATCGGCCCTATTCCAAATGGATTTGGTATTGAAGTGACTTTAAATGTCTATCTCTTGGGAATGGAGCAAGCAGAGGCACAGCAACTGGTTGATGCTGCTCACATCGTCTGTCCATACTCGAATGCAACACGCAATAATATTGATGTGAATTTTAATATCGTCACCGCTGAATAATACTCTCGCTGATAAAAAAACAGCATGGGTTCACCATGCTGTTTTTATTCGTGCCGCTGATCGCTTATCCTTCGGCAGCTTCATTGGTGACGCGCAACACTTCTTCTAAAGTGGTTTTGCCAGCCAAGACCTTTCTTAAACCATCATCACGAATTGAGCCCGATTGTTTACGAACATAGGTTTCTAACTCATATTCAGCAGCATTGCCATGAATCAAACGACGCATGGATTCATCAACGGGTACAATTTCATAAATTGCCGTTCGTCCGCTAAACCCTACGTGTGAACAATGCTCACAACCCTGCGGCTCTGGTAACTCCATTTGATGATTGACATCGAGGTGTTTGAAAAGCTGTTGTTCGAAATCATCTGCTCTACGCCATGTCACACAATGTGGACATAAAGTACGAACCAAACGTTGTGCAATCACGCCAATCAGAGAGCTTGCAAGTAAGAAAGGCTCAATCCCCATGTCTTTTAAACGCGTGACTGCACCAATTGCAGTATTGGTGTGTAGCGTTGATAAAACCAAATGACCCGTCAAGGACGCTTGAACCGCAATTTCAGCCGTTTCAAGATCTCGGATCTCTCCGACCATGACCACATCAGGATCTTGACGCAACATCGCTTTAAGCGCACGAGCAAAGGTCATATCAACTTTGGTATTGACCTGTGTTTGACCAATCCCTTCGAGTTGATATTCAATCGGATCTTCCGCAGTCAAAATATTACGCGTGTGGTCATTCAGATCAGAGAGTGCCGCATACAATGTCGTGGTTTTACCCGAACCCGTTGGTCCAGTCACAAGGATAATGCCATGCGGACGATGTACCAATTGAGTTAAACGTGCGTAATCACCTTGCATCAAGCCTAAATGGGTCATATTTAAACGCCCAGCTTGCTTATCCAGCAAACGCATCACCACGCGTTCACCATGTGATGATGGCAATGTCGATACACGCACATCAACTTCGCGTCCAGCTAAGCGCAAGGAAATACGACCATCTTGCGGAATTCGCTTTTCTGCAATATCAAGTTTAGCCATGACTTTGATACGTGAAACCAACAACGGCGCTAACTCACGACGCGGCTGTACGATTTCACGCAGTTGACCATCAACACGCAGGCGTACCGAAAGTTTTTTCTCAAAGGCTTCAATATGAATATCAGATGCACTGACACGAATTGCTTCTGACAGTAAGGCATTGATGAGACGCACAATCGGCGCATCATCTTCCTGATCCATCAAATCTTCCGCTTCAGGAACTTGATCCGCCAAGCTCAATAGATCCGGGTGATCTTCTAAACCCGCGGCAACTTGTTGCGACTCGCCTGTATCTCCTGCATAGCTTGAACTGAGTAAAGCATGAAACTCTTGCTCGGTACAAAGTTGATCATGAGCTGACTTCCCCAAAATTCGACGTGCTTCCTGCAAAGCAATACGCGCCGTTTCCTTGCGTCGCACAATAAAAACTTGATCGCCTTCATAACGGAACAAAACGCCATGCCGTTTGGCAAAACTATATGGAATTTGTATTTGTTTAAGTATTTGCATCACACAAATAATGATAAAAGAAAGCATTGAGTGTACTCTAAGCTGGTTACAGCGTGAAGTCTCTTTAGCATCCTCACAAAGGAATTTTGCATCTTGTCTCAAAATAATCTATATGAAACGCCTCATTCAGAATCTTTGAAGTGGTGGGGCGAACAAAAATTTGAAATTCAACAAGCCAAAGCTTGGCAATTCGGTTCATTACTCTTCCGCCTCACACGCGGAATTAAAGAGTGGCGATTGGAATACCATCGTCCGCACTATCAGAACGATTATGAACAACAGTGGCGAATTCTAACGGATACTGAATTTGCAATGCCACAACCTGCAAAAATTGAACGCTACATGCTGCATAAAACCAATGAGACGTTTCATTTGATGCCACGTCTGGCTGATCGTTCAGTGGTCATTAAACCCGTAGATCCTATTTATATCCCAGCAGGTCAACGGGGAACACTTTATATCAGTACCCCTCTGTGGATTGCTGGTTTGGCTGATGGATTGGTAGAGCCTTTGTTTGACATTCCTGTGATTCAATCCAAAGACACGTGGTTCGGCAAAAATCCTCAACATGGAGAAATTTGCTACGCCACTTCGGTTGATGGTCGCACGGATTTAAACCTTTTAACACCACGTGCTTTTCGCGCAGTCACGCCCATCGAATTTCAAAACAACAGCCCACATCAACTTCGTTTTGACCGTATGAATGTCCCCGTTCCTGCCCTCCCTCTATTTTATAGCGAAGGCACTGGGCGACTATGGACCTCCAAGATCAAGGTTTATTATGATGGTGCTGAACAAGCACGAATTCGCATCGAGAATAGAACGCCAAATCAAGCAGGAGAAGTGACCTACATTCACCCTCCACGCTCACCCAATAGTACTTTTTTGAATATGTTTGACTCGTTTTTTTAAGAGGTTGCTATGCCAGATTCCAATATTCCAAAAGATGTTGCAAGCAACCTCACCAGCATATTTACCAATATTAATTTTGCACGACTCAGTGAAATTGTAGTCGCGATTATTTTGTGTTTTATTGGTTTTATCATTGCCAGATTATTATCCAATACCTTTATTCGAACCATTGGCAACCGACTCAATGCACATCAACGCCTTTTGTGGCGTAGAGGGATTTTCTATTTCATTTTCTTACTGTTCATTATGACCAGTCTAAGAGAAGCAGGATTTAAACTCAGCGTTTTTTTAGGCGCGGCAGGTATTCTCACCGTCGCACTGGGCTTTGCCTCACAAACCTCTGCATCCAATTTGATTAGTGGTTTGTTTCTCATCGGTGAAGGTTCTTTTGAAGTCGGTGATACTATTCAAATCACCTTGATTCGAGGACATACCATTGAAGGTGAAGTCATTTCGATTGACCTACTTTCGGTCAAGCTTCTCACACTAGATAATGTGTATATTCGCTTGCCAAACGAGCAATTGATTCGTGCACCGGTCATGAATTTATCTAAATATCCAATACGGCGTATTCCCATTACACTGGCGATTAACTTTCACGAAGATATTATTAAAGTCAGACAGGTGTTATTAGATGTCGCATCAAAATATCCGCTCGTGATGGATGACCCTAAACCAGCCGTCACAGTGACTGCTTTTAAAGAATCCTCAATCGAAATTTTATTTGCGGTATGGTGTCGTCAAGAAAACTATATTCAAGTTCGTGATGAAATGCAGGAACGTGTTCGTAATGGTTTCTTGGAAAATGAGATTGAAATTCCAGTACCAAAAATGGGTTTAATTGATCGACCTGCATCATTGGAAAATGACGAAATCGATCAATATACACACCAAAAAGAGCTCAAAAAAGAACAGAAAGAAAAATAATCAACGCTGTTTCTCAGGCTCGTCAATCGCAGGTGGTAAAGGTGCAAGATATGCAATCACCAACATGATAGCACCAGACCCAATAAATGAAATCACACGGGTCAATGTGCCACTTTGCGATAGATCAAGTAATAACAATTTAGCCACCACGATCCCTAACAACGCAGCACCCACAAACCAAATTTGACGAATATGACGACGACTAGAAAAAGTCATTAATACAAAAGCCAAAATCATCCACAATAAGGTCAAGCTCAGTTGCACATCACCATTTTGCCAAATTGCCCCACCCCATAATGGCGTACCCAAATAATGGTGCATAGCACGAACCACCACACTACTAAGTACCAACAAACCAATTAAAATAGTTGTGACTTTAAAGCCCCATTCAATCGATCGTTCAGCACTGAAATCGTGATGATAAATGATCCAAATCATGCCAATGAACATCAACAAAGACAGAATGTCAGTCAAATTTAACAGCGGCACACTATAATATTGCTCAGCAGAATAAGGATCTAGACTGACCAGTAGCAGCCAAAACAAGGTTAAACCCCAGACAGGGAGCTGATGCAGCAATTGGGTCTGCTTCGATGTAAACAACCAAATACTATAGATCGCTGGGATAAGTGCTAAAGCAATCACTGGCATGATCGGGAAAATAGCCAAGCCAATGCTCGCCAAGCCCAACCAAAGCAAAGTTGACCACACCAGTAGATAAGTTTTGGACACGAATGGTTTCAACGCTATGAGCATCAAAGATAGTCCGATTGAAGCAATCAAAAAGCTCACTTGACTTAAATAACTTGACCAATGCCCTAACCAATAGACATTTTCAGCCAAACTTGCGCTATAGAGTAAAAATAATAGTCCGCCCAACAAGGTGAGCTGTAGATGCTGCCATTGCAATTTTGATTTCAAATAAACTGCAACGCTAAATATCGCCAGTAAAACCACAGCAACTGCTAAATAAGGACTGAGTCCATGTTGCTGCCACTGCATCAACTCGACAACAGCGATCGAACCCGCGTACATGCCTAATGCGATAAAAATCCCACTCAACATGCGTGAACTAAAATACTTTTCGACTTGTTGATAATGTAATAAATAGAATGCCGAGATAAATTGAGCTAAGGCATAAATGACAGTACTGAGGACTGGGAAATGGTCATTGGACCAAACTTGGAACATCAGTGCAATTGAACTGAATAAAACCAATGCCACCCCAATGTAACGACTCAAACGATAACGTTCAGTCACCCCCCACACAATCAATGCCGTTCCTTGAATCACCCAACCGGTTGAGGTCCAATGTGCACCTTTGGCAAGCGGGAAGATCAGTGCGATAAAGACCACTGCAAGGATAAAAAAGCTTTTTGCTAAGATCGATAATTGGGGATGCTGACGTTTAATCCAGATATTTAAAACGATATAAACAACCGCCAATGCAACTGCACCCCAAGTCAATGCTGAGGTTGAGTTATGCATTAAATAAGCATGTAAAGAAAAACCGAGCACAGGCACACTGAAAATGAGCCCAACATCCAAAATTGGCTGTAAACGCTGTGCTTTAGGCGCTGTTTCTTCTTGCAGGTTTTGCGCACGTAACATCAATTGGCTATAACGAATACTCAGCCAGATAAATAAGGCGATATGCAACCAGAGGATAAAATCAAGGGTTGTGTATTGCTGATGTTCTGCATAAATAGCAATGACCGCTCCACCAATAAACATGGTGGCAAAAAACGCAATTTGATGCAGGATCTTCCAAGGTTGAATAAAGTTAACGGCGGCAACAGCCAAATTAATCAGAAAATAATAAGCAAATAAAAAGATGACATCAGGATGATTTTGCGGAATAAGTAATGGCGCAAGATAGGCCATGGTCAACGCAAGGATGGCCAAATATAGGGCTTGTTGTTTGAGGCTGAGATAGACGGTTGCCAATAATAAAATCACAAAAAGAATACTGGCAGTGGTCAAACTAGCAATCACTGCAAAATGATGCGAGAAAATAAGTGTTAAAAAGACAATCGCTAAACCTAAACCTTGTAAAGCCACTGCAAATAGCTGATTTTTCTTTTGTAGCAAATAACCTGCAACGGTCGTGATCCCACCTGCACAGGCGATAAAGCCGAGTTTTACACCGAGGCTTAACTGCCAATGTTCACTGGCAAACCGTAACAGCAATACCACACCAACCATTAAGATCGCCACCGCAACACGCAAAATTGGATTGCCATGGATCATCCAATCAAATGCAGGCTGCCACCATGCCGCATCTTTAGCTTCAGAAGCAGGGATTATCGGTAGCGGGTTTTGAGTATTAGTTTGTTGACTTGGACTTGATCCAGTATTGGCTTGCATCCAAGCAGGATGTTGTAGCTCAGACACTGGGAAAGCAGCGGTTGTCGTCGAAGACTGTGATGGTTCTATATCTTGAGAATAATGTGTGGATTCAATTTTCTGTGCAGCAATTGAAGACTGTTCTAAATGTAGCAATCTGGTTTGAAATGCACTGATGGTTTGAATCAAACACAGCATCAGCACCAATAAAGCACCACCTGCCAGCCACATCCACGTATTGGCATAAGCAAATAATGCAACCAATGCCGCGCTATAAATCAGTACCCGCTGTATCACTATTCCAGCGGATTGATCCGAAAAACCAGAACAGGCTTGTTCCAACTGACATAAGCGTTGATGAATTTCAGAAAGGATGTGCACAATAACAACGGTTAGTCCCACGGTGGCAGCAACAATGGTTCCCTGCCATTTAAATGCAATGGCGCAAGCCAGCAACACAGTCAAAGCAATTAAAACAATGACAATTCCCTGTTTGTCTTTTTTATACATAGACTTATATCAATAAAACAGCTTCATTGAGGCTATCTTACTTGATCACTAGATAAGCAGCTATTTTTGCATACAAAATACTGCAATTTTTTAAAGCGACGTAACTCGTCATTGCACAACACGGTGACAAGGACAGACAACACTTTTTCACGTAAAATACCTGCTAACTTATAATTAGGATTTGCGAAATGCCACCTTTTGTCTTGGTTGACGGGTCTTATTTTTTATTTCGTGCTTATCACGCGTTACCCCCGTTAACGACGTCTACTGGCTTACATACCAATGCAATACGTGGTGCAATTTCAGCAATTCAAAAATTGATGCGTCGTACACAACCAACGCATATGGCGGTGATTTTTGATACGCCTGAACCTACTTTTCGCCACGCGCTTTCACCTATTTATAAAGGTGATCGTCCAAGTATGCCCGAAGAATTGTCTCAACAAATTCCCTATTTACATGCATTAATTAAGGCACAAGGGATTCCTTTATATTATCTCGCAGGTGCAGAAGCGGATGACATTATTGGAACTTTGACCAAACAAGCGCTGAGTGAAGGTCATCATGTTTTAATCTCCACCGGCGACAAAGACATGGCTCAACTGGTCAATGAACATGTCAAACTCGAAGATAGTTTCAAAGAACGTGTGCTTGATGAAGCCGGTGTTTTTGAAAAATTTGGCGTTCATCCGCATCAAATTATTGATTATCTCACCCTCATGGGCGATGCATCAGATGGCATTATGGGGGTTCCAGGTATTGGTGCAAAAACTGCAGCTAAGCTCCTCAATGAATACGGCTCACTGAATAATATTATTGCCAATGTCGATCAGCTAAAAGGCAAAATCAGTCAAAACATTAAAGACAGCTTAGACAACATCAAAATTGATCACCAATTGGCAAGTATTGTCTGTGATCTTGAGTTAAATCTAGATTGGCATGAGCTCAAACTCAGCAATCCAAATGTCGATCAGCTACGTGATCTCTATACAGAACTCGAATTCCGTAATCAATTACAATCTTTAGACCACCCGAATAATCCAAATACCTCTGCTTATCAGCAAACCTCACAAAAAATTGTGAAAGCAGAGCAAAAAGCTGAAACGATTGTGACCGAAGATCACGCCACACTTTCAAGTCAAGATGATCAGCTCGGAACAGCCACTTATCATACAGTTCTCACACAACAAGACTGGGATACATTGTTACAACGAATGCAAAAAGCAGATCATTTTGCCATTGATACAGAAACCACGAATTTAGATTATCGTATTGCCGAACTGGTTGGTTTCTCAGTCGCATTTGATGCTAATGATGCATTCTATGTGCCTGTGGCTCATGATTATGAAGGTGCACCCGAACAACTGAATCGTGACCAAGTTTTAGCTCAAATCAAACCAATCCTTGAAAATGAGCAGGTCAAGAAAATTGGTCACCATCTAAAATATGATGCCCATATTTTTGCCAATCATGGCATTACCATTCGAGGTTGGTACTTCGATACCATGCTGGCATCGTATGTGTTGAATGCAGCAGCCACACGTCATGGTATGGATGATGTCGCACGACTTTATCTGAGCCATTTGACCACTACCTTTGAGCAAATTGCAGGTAAAGGTGCCAAACAGAAAACCTTTAATCAAATTGAACTCGAAGTTGCAGCACATTATGCAGCCGAAGATGCGCATGTCACTTATCGACTGTATGAAGTTTTATCAGGAAAATTAAAAAGCTCCCCAGAACTTGTGAATATTCTACACAATATCGAAATGCCAGTTGCGCGTGTGTTGACTGCCATGGAAGAAGATGGCATCAAGCTCGATCATCAGTTCCTTGATCAGCTCAGTGTTGAATTTTCAAAGACCATACAAACACTAGAAAATCAGGCAACTGAACTGGCAGGTGAAGCTTTTAATGTTTCTTCACCAAAACAAGTGGGTGAAGTCTTATTTGAAAAGCTGGGGATTAAAGGCGGTAAAAAAACGGCTACGGGACAGTTCAGTACCAGTGAAAGTATCTTAGAAAAAATTGAACATCCACTCGCCGAAGTCATTTTAGAACACCGCGGCTTGGCAAAACTGAGAAATACCTATACTGACCGTCTGATTGAGCAATCTCATAATACAACACATCGTGTTCACACCAGTTATCACCAAGCCTTGACCACCACAGGTCGCCTATCTTCGACAGACCCAAACCTACAAAACATTCCTATTCGTACCCCAATTGGACGACAAATCCGTAAAGCCTTTATAGCACCTGAAGGTCGCGTGCTATTGGCAGCCGATTATTCACAAATTGAACTGCGTTTGATGGCGCATTTTTCTCAAGACGATGCTTTGATCCATGCATTCCAACAAGGACAAGACGTACACCGTCGTACGGCGTCAGAAGTATTGGGCATTACGATTGAAGATGTCACCAATGACCAACGTCGCCAAGCCAAAGCCGTCAACTTCGGTCTGCTTTATGGCATGTCAGAATTTGGCTTAACCCGTCAACTGGGCTTTACTCGAGAAGAATCACGTAGCTATATCGCACGTTATTTCCAACGTTATCCAGGTGTTTTGGATTATATGGAGCGCACGCGTCAGATCGCACGTGAACAAGGTTTTGTTGAAACAATTTTAGGTCGTCGCCTCTATACACCTGATATTTTGGCAAGCAATAAAATGATCAAGCAAGCCGCTGAACGAGCTGCGATTAATGCGCCACTGCAAGGCAGTGCGGCAGATATCATCAAGTTAGCGATGATTGCCGTGGATCAAATGTTACCAAAAGAACAAGCTAAACTCTTGTTACAAGTACACGATGAATTGGTCTTTGAAGCAGACGCAGCAATTGCAGATGAACTTTCCAAGCAAATCGCCGAAGTAATGCAATCCGTCTTGAAAATCTCAGTTCCATTTGTGGTTGAAGTTGGACAAGGGCTGAATTGGGACGCTGCACACTAACCCTGATTCTGAGCAAAAAAAAAGAGATGCTAAGCATCTCTTTTTTTTTAATCAAAGCTAGACAATTGCTCTGAGCATTGTTTCAGCTACAAATAACACTAAAAATGCAAGAATCGGTGATAAATCAATCATCCCCATACTTGGCATCACTTTACGGAAAGGTGCCAAAATCGGCTCGACCAACTCCTGAATCACCTCCATATAAGGCGATCGGAATTGTGAAAGCATCATGATCCAGCTACAAATAATAAAAGCAAAAATCATATATTTAAGGAGCGTCACTAAAGACAATAGCATTTCTTTTACTGTAGAAACAATAAAATACAAGGTGCTCCCCGTACCAACGCCAGCTAAATGCTTTTCTCCCCACATTTTGAGGAAGTAAAGCAAAATAACCAAAACCAATGCGGCTAAATTAACCCGTCCTTTGCTCACCGTTGGGAAAATACGGCTGAAAACATCTACAATCTTGGTCGCTTTCGTTGTTGAAAGCACCACGGGATTGTAGGGAGTGACTGCCGCCAATTGCATTAAAAAACGGAAAAAGATCAATAAAATAGCAACATTGATCAAAACACCAAAAATTAGCGCAGAACTTGCACCCATAATTGTCTTATCCTACTTAAACTGATTTAGTCTTGTCACTCAACTCTTGCGCAAGCTCTTGGCTGCGTTTTTGAGCTGCTGCAAGCGCTGCTTGAATATTTTGTGAAATCTGTGCACGATCAAACACCTCTAAGGCTGCTTGAGTTGTGCCATTTGGTGAAGTCACATTTTTACGTAATTCTGCTGGAGAATTTGAACTGGTAATCGCCATTTGCGCCGCGCCCAGCGCAGTCTGCAAGGTTAATGCAGTAGCCACTTTTTCATCTAAGCCCAAGTTTTTACCCGCGCGAATCATACTTTCCATTAAATAGAAAAAGTAGGCAGGGCCTGAACCAGATACCGCAGTTACCGCATCAATTTGCGCTTCATTATCAACCCAAATGGTTAAACCAGTCGCCGCTAAAATTTGACTGGTTAATTCACGATCTTTAGTACCCACAGCCGCAGGTGCATAAATACCATGTGCGCCCGTTTGGACCAATGCAGGCGTATTCGGCATCACGCGTACAATACGTTCGCTACCGCCGATTAAATCTGAAAGGGTTTGAATCTCAGCACCCGCAATAATTGAAATCACGAGTTTATCTGACAACAATCCTTTTAATGGTTGTAAAACCGTTGCTAAGACCTGTGGTTTTACCGCCAATACAACAACATCAGCATCTTTGATCGCTGCAACATTATCTGTGGTGGTTTGAATCTCTTTTTCTTCTAATATTTGACGAATCTGCTCTACTGGGTCAGACACTGTAATGCGTGTAGTTGGTAAGCCACGAGAAAGTAATCCACCAATCAAGGCTTGCGCCATATTACCGCCGCCAATAAAACAGATATTTTGATTCAATGATGTCGCCATGTCCTACTCGTCATGTAATAAAGACTGATGAAAAATACAGTCAGAAATTAAACTTGGTTGCCAACCGCCCTGCTCCAGATACTCAGATTGCGCCAACCAAAAACCTTTTGGGCTAAAAACCCCAAGCATAACATTATCCACGACTAATATTTGAATTGTATGACGTAACCAAGGCAAAATCTGCGCATCTTGAATGGCTTTTTTGAGTGGCCAATGCCCAACTCGCCCATACAGATGGATTTTTTCACCGCCTTGTCGTTTCAACAATTGCAACTCTCTATCGAATAATTGAGGAGATAGGCCTAAACTTTGAGATTCGATTTTAAACTGTCCTGCTGCCACCTGAATATGCTGTCCTAACAAATAGCGCTGTGAAATAACATCAGGAAGTGTCGATAATTTTTCTGCATACAGGATGTCATGGCTTAAACGGTACAAGGTTTTTTGATAACGCACATAATAATACGGATGCACATGTAAGGTCGCTTGGGCATCTGGTTTGGCTGCAATCACTTCTTGTTGTAAACGCTGAACCATGTCGTAACTTGGTCGGTATTGTGCATTGCCTTTCATCCACGAGGAGAGCAATTGACGCTGGCGTGCATGAGATAACTTTTTGAGTTCAGTTAAATTGAGTTCATCAAATGTTGCGCATTGCTGCCAATCCGTTTGCAACACTTCATCTAAAATCTCAGCCGCATCCTGCATTAAATAACTACTACGTGCGACCGCCGCCTGCATTTTAGGAAATCGATGTTGTAATACATCCCATAAGACTTCACGACACCATGCCCGATCATAATGAGTATCTTGATTGCTTGGGTCGGTCACATACTCAAGACCGATCTGTTGTGACCATTGTTCAATCTGCGCTCGACTTAGATCTAAAAATGGCCGCCAAATGGTCAGCTCTTTACGTACGTCGATTTGTTGCATCGCCGCCAACCCATTGACACCTGCACCTGAGAATAAACGCAACAAAACCGTCTCGGCTTGATCTTGTTGATGATGCGCTAAAACTAAAATTTCATTGGCTTGTAAATGTTGGTGATAGGCTTGATAACGGGCTTGGCGAGCTTGTTGTTCTAAATTGCCGGTTTCAACTCGTACTTTCTGAATGATACAGGGAACATTGAATATCTTTGCCTGTTGTTGCACCAACTCACCCCATAGCACACTAGGCGGTTGTAATTGATGATCAACATAAATGGCACGAATTTTATTGGGAAAAAGTTCAGACATTAGAGACAGCAACAGCATGGAATCCATGCCGCCGCTACATCCAATTAAGAATTGAGTTTGCTCTGAAAAATGCTGTGCTTGCGCTAAGACGCGATGCCTAAATTGCTGCTGCCAAACTTCATTAAACGTTGATAACGTGCTTCGCATCGTGCTTGTGCATCCATCGGTTGCAATTCTTCCAAGGCTTGTTTTAACACATCTTTTAGGTCATGCATGACTTTTTCAGGTTGCAAATGCGCACCCTCACCTTCATCCACGACATATTCAACAATACCAATCGCTTTTAACTTATCCGCAGTCAATGCAAGTGCTTCACTCGCTTGCGCCGCTTTATCTGCTGTTTTCCATAAAATAGAAGCACAGCCTTCAGGTGAAATCACCGAGTAAATACTGTGTGAAAGCATGATAACACGATCAGCCACACCAATACCCAAAGCACCACCTGAACCACCTTCACCCAGTACGGTTGCGATCACAGGCACTTTCAAACTGGAAAGTTGTGCCAAGCTCGTTGCAATTGCTTCTGCCTGACCACGTTCTTCAGCACCTACACCAGGATAAGCACCCATGGTATCGACAAAAGTAAAAACAGGTAAATTGAAACGTTCAGCCATATCAAGTAAACGTTGAGACTTTCGATAACCTTCTGGGTTACACATCCCAAAGTTATGTTGCAGTTTCTCACGGGTACCACGTCCACGATGTTGACCCACCACCATCACGGGTTGGCCATCAAAACGTGCTAAACCACCAATCATCGCACCGTCATCACCATATAAACGATCGCCGTGAAGTGCATCAAATTCAGTGAAAATTTCACTCACGTAATCGAGGAATTGCGGACGTTCAGGATGACGTGCAATTTGAACCGTAGTCCAAGCCTTGGACTGAGTCGCTTTATTTTTCATAAGTCGTAAATAATCCCTAACAAGGATGCAAGGTCTGTTGACACTTTCTATAAGTTATACGCACATTGCGATTCAAGCTGAAAGATCAACAGCTCCTAGGTTAATCAACAAATTTATCTGACACGATATGCAAACCAATGTTCCAATGCTTAAATTGCACTTGCTCATCATGCAAATCTGCAACCAGTAAAGGCCATTGCTTCGCATCGCCAGAAACACTCAATTGCCATTGTTGATCATTTACCACACTGAGTTCAATGGCAGGAAGCATCTGATCACTACGACTATGATTTAGTAAAACTGCAAGACGAAGAATCATGCAAAGATAAACTAAATGATGACCACCAACTTTTAATACATCGTTTTTAGCATCTGCACGTAACTTACGACGATGATGAGAAATCAGATGCGAAAGATGATTTTGATCAATTTGTGAAAAACCAGGAATATCTGAATGTTGTAATAAATAGGCACCATGACGGTGATAACCACCATGACTAATGGCTAATCCAATTTCATGTAAATAAGCCGCACGACGCAGTAAGTCACTGTCTTCAGTCGTTAAATGTAATGATTCAGCCACACCATTAAACAAATGCTGGGCGGTATTGACCACACGTTCTGCCTGTTTTGGATCAGCATTGTAACGCCCCATCAATGCTTGAACGCTACGATCTCGAATATCTTCATGTTTGAATCGACCAAGCAAATCGTACATCACCCCTTCACGCAATGCACCATCCGAATAAGCGAGTTTATCAATGTTTAATACATCAAAAATCGCATATAAAATCGCAAGTCCAGCTGGCAAAACTGCTCGACGATCTTCACGCAAACCATCAAAATCAATTTCTGAAGTATGCTTAAATTTCAACAAACGATCTTTAAGCTTATATAGACCATCACGAGTCAGGTTTTCTTGTTCATCACTCAAGCCGAGATTTACTAAAATTTGACGACAGGCTTTAATGGTTCCGCTCGAACCTACTACCGTATCCCAACCTTCCATTTTATAGGTATTGGCAATACCTGACATTTCTTTGCGTGCAGCAACAACAGCCTTATCAAAGGCCTTGGTTGAAATCTCACCTTCAGCAAAAAAAGTCTTACTATATGCCACACAGCCCATCTGCAAAGACTCGGTATAAATAGGCTCGAACTCTTCACCAATAATAAATTCTGTTGAACCACCGCCAATATCAACAACTAAACGACGTCCGCCATTGGCCATGGTATGCGAAACACCGAGATAAATGAGGCGCGCTTCTTCACGACCTGCAATAATTTCAATGGGTTTAGGCAAAATTTCAGCGGCTTTTTGGATAAACTCGTGACCATTCTTGGCTTGTCTTAATGCATTGGTCGCAACAATTCTTAAGCGATTTGGCTGCACCGAGCTTAAACGCCCAACAAAACGCGCTAAACAGGCTAAACCACGTTGTTGAGCAGCTTCTGTTAAATTTTTATTTTCATCTAGCCCAGCAGCCAATTGTACTTTTTCTGACATTGAAGCAACTTTCTTCACTTCACCGTGATCAACACGAGCAATTGCAAGATGGAAACTGTTCGACCCCATATCTATTGCAGCAAGTAATTCTTCATCAATCAGAAAATCAGACATTATTCGTATAAACCCATGCTCAATTCACGCATTAGAGTAATTCACATGCTTACAATTTTAAAGTCATTTTAAACAATAAAACGCGTGTATTTTCGCTTATAGCCTATAAATGATTGTTTAAGTCGATGAACAGCATCGTGAGCAACCATTAGACTTTTCTCTTTCTAACTTGAATAATCAGAACAAACCCTTACATTGAATAAAGTAGCAATGTAATATTCTTTCTGATACTGAATTGATACTTTATTTCTTAAATTTGGAGCAACCCCATGTCTGCGACTATTGTTAATACAACTGATGAAAACTTCCAAGCAGATGTATTAGATGCTGAAACTCCCGTACTTGTTGATTTCTGGGCTGGCTGGTGTGCGCCTTGTAAAGCCATTGCACCAGTTCTCGAAGACTTATCAAACGAATATGCAGGAAAAGTTAAAATTGTTAAAGTTGACGTGACTGCATGCGAAGAAACAGCAGTAAAATACAACATCCGTAACATTCCAGCATTATTGATGTTTAAAAATGGTGAAGTTGTTGATCAACAAGTCGGTGCAGCACCCCGTTCTAAACTTGCAGCATTTATTGACCAAAACATCTAAATAGTTTGTTTAACTGTCAATCTGCGGAAATACGCTATTCATTGATTAGCGTATTCCTCCGTAAAAATTGACAAAGCAGTTGATTTCGTCTATATTTCTCGATCAAGAAGCTTTGAATGGAATCTACTTCATCGCGCTTCTTACACGATACAAAACATAAGATCGCCGCTCGGCAATAACAATTGTTTTCACATTTCTCTCTGAAACAATGAACCAGACTACTGGATCGTAATTGTTTAATACAATTACATCAGTATATATGCGGTCGATTTTTTCTTTCCCAACACAATCCTCCACTTATTCCATTCTGTCTGACCACTTATGAACTTAACTGAACTCAAGAAAAAACCCATTGGCGAACTCATTAAAATTGCGGAGTTTATGGGCCTTGAAGGCATGGCACGTAACCGTAAACAAGATATTATTTTTGCCATTTTAAAACGCCATGCAATGAATGGCGAAGAAATCTTTGGTGATGGCGTTTTAGAAATCCTTTCTGATGGCTTTGGTTTTTTACGCTCCGCTGCTGGTTCATATTTAGCTGGACCAGATGACATTTATGTCAGCCCATCACAAATTCGCCGTTTTAATTTACGTACGGGTGATACCATTACAGGTACGATTCGCCCACCAAAAGAAGGTGAACGTTATTTTGCTTTATTAAAAGTGAATCAAATTAACTATGACACACCAGAAAACTCACGTAACAAGATTTTATTTGAAAACTTAACTCCATTGTTCCCAACCGAACAAATGGTGATGGAGCTTGGTAATGGCACAACAGAGGATCTAACCTCTCGTGTTGTCGACCTTGTGGCACCGATTGGTAAAGGTCAGCGTTCAATTATTGTTGCACCGCCAAAAGCGGGTAAAACAATGCTTTTACAAAACATTGCTCAATCCATCGTTCGTAACAACCCAGAAGTCTTCTTGATCGTTTTACTCATTGATGAACGTCCAGAAGAAGTGACCGAGATGGAGCGTACAGTTCGTGGCGAAGTCGTGGCATCAACTTTTGATGAAGCCCCTGCTCGACATGTCCAAGTTGCGGAGATGGTCATTGAGAAAGCGAAACGTCTAGTCGAGCATAAAAAAGATGTTGTGATTCTGCTTGACTCTATTACTCGTTTAGCGCGTGCCTATAACACGGTTGTTCCATCATCAGGAAAAGTACTTACAGGTGGTTTGGATGCGCATGCGCTCGAACGCCCAAAACGTTTCTTTGGTGCTGCACGTAATATCGAAGAGGGTGGTTCATTGACCATTATCTCGACGGCATTGATCGAAACAGGCAGTAAAATGGATGATGTCATCTATGAAGAGTTTAAAGGTACAGGTAACCAAGAGATTACGCTCGATCGTCGTATCGCGGAAAAACGTGTCTTCCCTGCCATGAACATTAAGAAGTCTGGTACGCGCCGTGAAGAACGCTTAATGGGAGAGGATAACCTTCGTAAAGTTTGGATTTTACGTAAGCTACTTCACCCAATGGACGAACTTGCGGCGATGGAGTTCTTACTTGATCGCATGAAAGAAACCAAGACCAATGATGATTTCTTCGACCAAATGAAGCGTAAAGCTGCAAACTAGGTCTATCATCCAATGATCACAACAGCCACCTTTATGGTGGCTGTTGTGATTTGGTTGACATGCTTACACAACAGTTACAATTAGATTATTCTTTGATAGCAAACCATTATCCATCTGATTTATATACTTAAATACAAACAAGTTCTGCTATTTTTCTCTGGAATACCGATTCACAAATGATCCTTCATAGTTATTTTCTATCAAAAAATGACCTATTTTTGTCTATTTTTGTCGTTTTGCCAGACAGAATAGTAGTAATTCATGATTTGCTTTGATAGGATAGCATCTGACTAGTTAGGCTGCTCCCTGCGTTGTTTCCTAAAATATTTAGGAATAATAAAAGCACAAACAGACTAACTCAGGTTTTTTTTAATCTCACAATTTTATGAGAGTGATGCCATGTTATTCAAAAAATTCGCTGTTATTGCTGCTGTTGCAACTACTTTAGCTTTTGTTGGTTGCTCTAAGAAAGAAGAAGCTGCTGCTACTGACGCAACTGCTGCTGCTTCTGAAGCTGTAGCTGCTGCTTCTGAAGCGACTGTTGCTGCTTCTGAAGCGACTGTTGAAGCTGCTGCTGAAGTTGCTGCTGCTGCATCTGAAGTTGCTGCTCCTGCTTCTGTTGCTCAATAATCTAGTTTTAGATTAAAAAAAGAGAACCTTTTGGTTCTCTTTTTTTACGCCTGAAGATCTATTTAAGTCAGTTAAAATTGTTTCAGACTTAAAAAAGCAGATCAATCGATCTGCTCATTTCCAACACGTTGTCTAAATTTCTGACCCGCTCTAAAGGTCACAACTCGACGAGCAGAAATCGGAATCTCCTCACCCGTCTTTGGATTACGGCCAGGGCGCTCACGCTTATCACGTAACTCGAAATTCCCGAACCCAGAGAGTTTGACTTGTTCGCCCGCAATCAATGCTTGGCTAATTTCGTCAAAAAACAATTCGACCATTTGTTTTGCTTCACGGCGATTTAAGCTCGTGAGTTCACTTAAATGGTCCGCCATATCTGCTTTTGTTAATGCTGTCATGAGGCCCTCAATGTCGCTTGATAAGTGTTTTCCAACACTTGAATAATGTTATCCATACCAGATTTGATTTCAGCATCTTCAAGCGTACGAGTTGGGTGCTGCCATAACAATGCGAAAGCTAAAGAACGTTTGCCTTGTTCGACTCCTTGCCCCGTATACACATCGAACAACCATGTAGAGTCAAGTAACTCTCCCCCAGTCTGTTCAATCATGCGCTGAATATCTTTCACCACAATCTTATCAGAGATTAAAAGCGCAATATCACGTCTAACTGATGGAAAACGTGATAATTCTGTAAAATTAGATACATAAGATTGCAAAACTGCTTGCTGATCGAGCTCAGCAACCCAAGTCGTATCCAAATCCAAATCATTTTCCAAAGATGGATGTAAACGCCCTAAATAACCGATTGACTGCCCATCGACCAGAACTTCAGCAGACTGCCCTGGATGCAACCACGCTCGCTCGGTGCGAACAAACTCGACCTTAACACGTCCAGCCGCCAAAATTTCTTCAATTTCACCTTTAAAATCAAAGAAATCCATTGCAGTCGGCTTAGCATGCCAAGATTCAGGTACCTGTGAGCCTACTGCAATCAATGCCAATGTTGGAATCTGCTTAAGGTCATGAATATTTTGCGCATTTTGATAGTCAAAACGCAAACCCAACTCAAAGAAACGAACACGATGTTGTTGACGATTCAAGTTATATTGCACACAAGGAATCAAACTAGATAACAGTGTGCTACGCATTGCCGCCAAATCACTTGAAATTGGATTCGCAAGCATGAGCGGTTGTACATTTGGATTGAGTTGTTTTTCCAATTTCGCATCAGCAAAACTAAAGCTAATCGCTTCCTGATAACCCAAAGTTGCAACACTTTGACGTAGTTGTGCAATATCAAAACCATCTTGGTACTTTTTCAACTTCACATCAATTTGTGGCAAACTGATTTGAATATTGTCATAACCATGAATACGGGCAACCTCTTCAATCAGGTCTTGATAAATCACCATATCATAACGATGCGAAGGCGGAGTCACAGACCACTGGTCTTCAGCTAAGGTCTCAACAGCACAACCAAGGCGACTCAAAGCATCCGCAATAAAATCACCTGCAACTTGATATCCTAACAATTGATCAACTTGACTTTGTTTTAACTGAATTGTTTCACGTTTTGGCAATAATTCAGCTTGTTCAGCAACCGTAATTGGACCAAATTCCCCACCAGCAAAGGCCTGAATCAACTCAGAAGCACGATGCATTGCGATCATTGGCAACTCAAAGTCAACACCGCGTTCATAGCGCTGTGATGAATCGGTATGCAAACCAAAACGACGTGCACGACCAGCAATCGCTAAAGGTGCAAAGAACGCACTTTCAAGGAAGATATCTTGCGTATCATCCGTAACCGACGAATCTAAACCACCCATGATGCCAGCAATCGCCAATACTTTTTGATCATCAGCAATCACCATCATGTCATCTTGCAGTTCAACTTGTTGATCATTAAGCAAGGTCAGTTGTTCTTTTGGCTGAGCTTGGCGTACCTGAATCGAACCATCAATCTTCGCCAAGTCAAAGGCATGCATTGGTTGACCCAACTCAAGTAAGACATAGTTAGTGATATCGACCAAAATACTATGGCTGCGAAGACCAGAACGCGTAAGCGCTTGTTCCATCCACTCAGGCGTTGCTGCTTTTACATTTACATTTTTGATGATACGACCCAAATAGCGCGGTGTACCCTCAGTGCTAATCACTACTGATTTTTCATCTGAAATGCTTGCTGCAATGGCTTGAATTGTAGGTTCATTAACTTTGAGTTGATTAATCACGGCGATTTCACGCGCAATACCACGGATACTAAAACAGTCACCGCGGTTTGGTGTGATGCTAATATCGATTACATTGTCATCAAGCTTGAGATAGTCACGGATATTCATCCCGACAGGCGCATTAGCTGGTAACGCCAATAAACCATCAATTTTATCTTCTAAATCAATTTCAGAAGCACCGCAAAGCATACCTTGTGATTCCACACCACGTAGCTTGCCTTTTTTAATTTTAAAATCGCCAGGCAACACAGCACCAATGGTTGCTACAGGTGCTTTCATTCCTACGCAAACATTTGGCGCACCGCAAACGATCTGTAATGGCTCATCTGAACCAATATTTACTGTGGTAACACGTAAGCGATCCGCATCTGGATGTTGCTCAACCGTAACGACCTCACCCACAACAACCCCAGTAAATGGTTTGGCTACAGGCGCTAATTCATCGACCTCCAAACCAAGCATGGTGAGTTGATCAGACAGTGCTTCGCTATCAATTGAAGGGTTCACCCACGTGCGCAGCCAATTTTCACTAATTTTCATTTGTATAAACCTTTGTTAATCCTGAAATACTGTTAGGCGAATTGGCGTAAGAAACGCACGTCGTTTTGGTAGAACATACGCAAATCATTGATGCCATAACGCAACATTGCAAAACGCTCTACCCCTAAACCAAAAGCAAAGCCTTTGTATTTATCAGGATCAATACCTGCGGCACGCAGTACATTTGGATGTACCATGCCACAACCTAAAACTTCTAACCAGCGACCACGCTCGTCCATGATATCCACTTCTGCACTCGGCTCTGTGAATGGAAAATAAGAGGGACGGAAACGTACTTTTAAGTCTTTTTCAAAGAATTCATTCAGCAGGTTAATCAACAAGCCCTTTAACTCAGCAAAACTTGTATTTTCAGCAACGTATAAACCTTCGATCTGATGGAACATCGGAGAATGCGTCTGATCGGAGTCACAACGATAGACACGACCCGGACACACAATACGAATAGGCGGCTGATTTGTTTCCATGGTACGGATTTGCACACCCGATGTATGGGTACGAAGTAGATGTGTCGCATCAAAATAGAAAGTATCGTGCATCGCACGTGCTGGATGATGACCCGGAATATTTAGCGCTTCAAAGTTATGATAATCGTCTTCAACCTCAGGACCATGTGCGACTTGGAAACCCGCTTTGGTAAAGAATTGGCAAATACGCTCTTGAACTTGAGTGACAGGATGGATACTTCCCATACGTTGACCGCGACCGGGTAAAGTAATATCAATCGTTTCACTTGCTAATTTTTTTGCAAGTTCAGCTTGTTGTAAGGTCTGTTGGCGCTCAGTCAAAGCAGCATTGATTGCTTCACGAACAGCATGGATCGCAGCACCTTGTACTTTTCGCGCTTCAGGGTCCATTTTTCCAAGTGCTTTCGACTGTTCTGCAAGCTGGCTTTTCTTCCCTGTAAATTGGACTCGTACTTGATCGAGTACAGCAAGGTCTTGAGCCGCTGCAATGGCAGCAAGCGCTTCAGTGGTCAGGGCTTCCAGTGACATAGTAACTCTCAAAGCAACAAATTATAGAAATATAATAAAACGCTATAGTTTATCAGCTTTTTATCTGTTTTTTGAAGATTAAGCCGATTGAAAAAACATATACCGCAACAATTTGATAAAATCGACATTACCGCTAAAAAACCAAGAGTAAAAACAATGGCGCTCGATCAAATTTGGAAAGCACAATTGACGCTTGTCACCTATGGCAATGAGTTTTTACAGCAAGACTTAAATATGAATGATTGGGTTAACCATCCTATCTTTGCTCAACATCATTTGGTTTTTCGTGATTTAGCATCTCAACAGCTTTTGGCACAACATTTTCGAGTTTGGTTAGAGGCATTAAAACAACAAGGGGTGGATAAACTAAGCCTACATAATTCAACCATTCTCGATGAAGAAAGTAACCCCAATCCAAACGTTGAATTACTTCCCTACGCTCACTTTATTGTCAGTCATCAAGGCAAAAATAAAACGGCATGGATTTGCGGTCACGAACTTGCCGAATGGTACACTCATGATCATCCCTTTACCGCCCCTTCTGCGCAGCAAGTTAAACTCCGACAAGAGATCTTTTGGCGTTATCCACTCAATGAGAAACTAACTAAAAAAGTGACATTAGACTTAAAAGTCAATGATTGGCACGAAATAGAAAAGTACATTGCAAGTGAAATTTTTAATCATCAATGTGCTGAAGATTTCTTAGAACCAGAACAAGTCGACCTACCTTTTTATGGATATGAACTTGAACAGAGCCATTTAGATAAAACGGTCTTAGCTATTATTCCAACAACCCATCAAGCAGATGCCGCACACCATTTATTACACCGTATGTCTGCTTTGATTGACTTCTTACATTCGCGCTGCAATCACCCTTATACAACCCAAGGTGAAATTCTGAGTCCAGAGGAACAAATTAATTTACGCAATTTTGTTAAAAAAACCGACGATGTATTTGGTAGACTCATCAGCAAGATTGCCAATCATTATAAAAATATTGATTTTGACATGCCGATGGAACCTTATGATCGGACTATGGATGTCCCAACCGCATCAGGAAATCTACACAAGACCAATCACTCCAGCGTCATTAAACTGGTGCTGATCACCGTTGTAATTTGTATTTTGGCTTATTATTTTGGGCTTTAATATTCAGTGTAATCCAGCTCATCTTCGTCAATATTGATGAAGTCTGGCTCAGGGGTTTGCTCAAATCGTACCGCTAAAATCTCAGTTTGCTTAAGTAAGCTTGCTTTAGCAACACGATGCATCCCATCCATGACTCGCCCCTCAGCACACAAGATAATCGGATAACTGAGATCTGCATCCTGAACTAATTGAAAATGCTCAATGATTTGCTGTGTCGTCGGATACTGATCTGGAAACCAATAGGCTTCGTTGAGTTCCTGAATATCAACCAGTTGAACTTTCTTGGCAATACACGTTTTTGTCAGCTCAACGAGCTGATGTACATCCCAAATATGTGTATCCTCGCCAACTTGTCTAAAGTGATATTGTCTACGCACGTTTTAATCCATCATTAGTTATCGAAAATACCACTTCGCCAGAATCTGAAACCATTTCTGGTTGGCGGGCACTAACCACACCACTCATCGTCTTAGCCATACTCTTAATTATATTATATGGTTTATTTTTATTGATTCAGAGATATGAGATTGCCAAGTTTTTATTGCTTATTACCACAATTTTGTCGGTACTAATAATTATAGGAAGGAAATAAAAAAGACCGCTAAAAAGCGGTCTCTTTTGAATCTCTAAGCTTATGCAGCTAATGCACCTTTAGCTTTTTCAGCTAAAGCAGCAAATGCAACTGCATCATGCATAGCGATGTCAGCTAATACACGACGGTCGATGATTACTTGAGCTTTTTTCAAGCCATCAATCATGCGGCTATAAGACAAACCGTTAAGACGAGCACCAGCATTGATACGCGCAATCCATAAAGCACGGAATTGACGTTTCTTCTGACGACGGTCACGGTAAGCATATTGACCAGCTTTGATTACTGCTTGGAACGCTACGCGATAAACGCGTGAACGAGCACCATAGTAACCTTTAGCGCGAGCAAGAATTTTCTTGTGACGACGATGCGCCACTACACCACGTTTTACACGAGCCATTTATAATCTCCTTAGATGTATGGGCACATACGACGAACTGAAGCAACGTCACTTACGTGAACCATTACACAGCCGCGCAATTGACGAATACGCTTAGCAGATTTTTTGGTCAAAATGTGGCGTTTGAACGCTTGTTTACGCTTAATACCGTTAGCAGTCGCTTTAAAGCGTTTAGCTGCACCACGGCGAGTTTTCATCTTAGGCATAACAACCTCTTTTGAACACCTGTTCGGAACGTTTGCACCATTGCAAAAACGACCTGCAGGTAAGGGAGGCAGTATCATATAGTATTTTTGCTTAAAACTAAAGCAAAAATTATGGGTTCAAAGCTGAACATTCGAGAGCATTTACAGATTTGATAAAGTCATCAAAATTCCACTCAACAACCTTAGGGACTGAGAAATTCAGCTAAACAACCCGATATATAGCGCATACATAAATAGATAACGCCCGCCTTTGGCAATCGTCACAATCAATAAAAACCGTCCAAACCTTTCTTTCATTATGCCTGCAATCAAAGTGATGGGATCACCAATCACAGGCACCCAACTTAAAAGTAATGAATAAAAACCATATTTATGATAAATCTGCTGGGCTTGTTCTAAACGAGGTTGAGAAACTGGAAACCATTTTTTATCCTTAAAATGTTCTATTTTCAGCCCCAACCACCAATTCACACATGAACCTAGCACATTACCAATAGTTGCCACGAGAAGTAAATAAAAGGGATTTGAAAGACCTTGTATCAACAGCGTCATTAAGACAGCTTCTGACTGCAACGGGAGTAACGTTGCTGCTCCAAAAGCAGAGAGAAATAATAAAAAATAGGACATCAGTGTGTAGAAGCACTCAAACAAAGATCAAAACAATGCCTAGACCATACCATCTAAAACTATTCAATCAAAGCGAGTTTATCCCACACCTGTTGAAGTTTCTCCTGATTCATCTCAATCTGAAAAACATTTTTTATTGTTTCCTCAAAATCATTAAAAGTGGATAGAATTTTTTTATCTGACTTCTGTTTAGCATGTATTCTTAATACACGATCCTTTAACGTCATTCTGGCATCCGAATTGGCAGTGAACAACATCAAATGCTGTGTAAACATGGATTCCGGGGATGTTGATATATACCAATTCGCAATCTCAGCATCGGCTGGGGCAATCTTTTGCTCAGGATTAATGGCATAGACATTCACCCATTCATCATGCAGAAAAACTTGCAACATATATTTCATATCCGTCAGCAGTGAAGTATCGATTCCACACGCTGCAATATCAACGAATCTGAAAGGCTCTAATGGCGTTGGCTGCATTTCCCCGATGCGATCTAAAGATAGAATTGTTGTCGGTGTCATGCCACCAAACCCTGGATCATATAAAAATAATTGTTGATCAAGTCGAACCAGTGTTACCAAGTGCGTCCGGACTGGTACAGTTGTTGGGATACCTTGATAATAAACTCGACCTAATACGTTATAGGCTTCATATCCCAATTCAGTTAACGCGATTTTGGTTAAAGAACTATGCTCTAAACAATACCCTTCCCGATTTTCAATTAATAACTTCTGAACAAGTCGATCAGGTTCTAATGAAACTTCTTCTCCCAAAAAAGAAGCAATATTACCAAAAGGAATGTGCTGCACATGCAAGCTTAATAATGTCTTTAGATTATCCTGCGTCGGTTTGAAGTCCACTTCAAAACCAAGCTTATTTAAATAACGTGTTGAAATTATTTGCTTCATGACTGACTATACTTTTTTATGATTAAACTATCCTATAATGATCAAGCCAATTTTAGTTTAAAAATTACACAACTATAAAAGAGTCATTCACACCCTGATTAGAACATTCTTTTTGAAATGTCTAATTCTTCATCCGAGCTGTCTTAGATCGAAAAACATAAGTAAGGATTGAGAAAAGAAATGGGGAAATAAAAGCCATCCAGAAGGTGATATCTGAGGTTACAATTTCTTGGTACAAGGTGAGTTGAGTATCCCCATCTGAAACTGCCGCCCAGTCAATGGATACCGTATGATAAAGATAAGTGCTTAACAATAACGTCAGGCTTAAAAAGCCCACGAAAAGCCAAGTGCTATAATATGAGTTTCTAGTTTCCACCTGCAGCCAAGCAAATAACGTAGAAAATAAAAGCCCTAAAACACCAATCAAAGCAAAAACCAAGATCGCTAAATGAGTCTCTGAATATAGCTTTTGCAGCTGAGCGCAAAGGATTGCTGTGATGAAGAGCAATCCCATTGCAATTGCCCAATGCTTAAAATAGCTGTGCTTTCCCATGCCCTGATTCATCCAACTTTTATTGACAAGGCTTTTTGGATCGCAGAACGAGCGGTTAAACGCTCAATATAATCTTTCACATAAGGATAATCTTCGAGTTGAATACCTTGCCACTCATAGCGTAATGCCCAAGGTAAAATCGCCATATCCGCAATAGAGTATTCGCCCGCGACAAATTTCTGTCCAACCAACTGTTTATTCAACACCCCATAGAGACGTTTGGTTTCATTGACATAACGATCAATCGCATAGGGAATACGCTCAGCAGCAAACTTATTAAAATGATGATTCTGACCAAGCATTGGCCCGAATCCACCCATTTGCCACATCAGCCATTGCTCAACTTCGACACGCTCTTGCTCATCACTTGGGTAGAATAATCCAGTCTTACGACCTAGATATTGCAAAATTGCACCAGACTCAAATACAGAAATCGATTCGCCACGTGGTCCATTCTGATCAACAATCGCAGGAATTTTATTATTCGGAGAGATTCTTAAAAAGTCAGGCTGAAACTGATCATTCTCTAAAATATTGATAGGGAAAATTTGATATGCAAGTCCCATTTCTTCTAAAGCAATTGTTATTTTATGCCCATTGGGTGTACCCCAATAATATAAGTCAATCATTTATATTATCCTATTCATCATTATCATGACTGTTTATCGCGTTATAGCATATTTAATCAGCGCTTCGTATTATTCCAATACGAAACAAAACAATAAAATATACCTTTTCAATGGGCTGATGAAAGGAAAATTACTGGCTTGCCAAGTATGCTTTGGCTTTTTCACCTAAAAATCGTCGTCCTGCATTTTCACCATTAATCCATTCTTCCACTGTAAATAAGTCAAACAATCCAACTTTAACTAAAGTTGGAATAGCTAGTACTAATTCCTGCTCGACCTCACCACGCGCACCCGCATTATATAAACTAATGTTATGCAACATGGTTGCCACAGTTCCTGTTTGAACCTGACTACCATCTTTTAATCTGACTTGCGGCAGAACCTCTCCATCCTGTACCACTTTTTGATTTATTTCAGATAATTCATGTGTACCATTTATTGTAGACATTCGCATGTGCCCCTATAAAAATAGTTTAATATTCAAGTAAATTTAACATGATATTTAATGATGCACGCGACTGCATTTAAAAAAAATGCAAAAAAAAAGCACCGCTTATTGCGGTGCTTTTTTATCAAGAAAAATTACTTTTTCTTTTTCGGGCCTAATAACATGCCCATTTGACGGCCTTCCATTTTTGGTGCTTGTTCAATGACACCAAAATCAGCCACATCAGCTTCAATTTTTTGCAACTGAACCAAACCAAGCTGTTGATGTGCCATCTCACGACCACGGAAACGCAAGGTGATTTTCACTTTATTTCCTTCTTCAAGGAAACGTAAAATTGCACGCAATTTTATCTGATAATCACCCACATCCGTTGCAGGACGTAACTTGATTTCTTTCACTTGCACTTGATGCTGTTTCTTCTTCGCATCTTTTTGCTTTTGCTTTAGGTCAAACAAGTGCTTGTTGTAATCCATGATTTTACAAACAGGTGGTTCTGCATTAGCAACAATCTCAACAAGGTCAAGATGCGCTTCTTCAGCAGCACGCAACGCTTCAGTTAATGAAACGACCCCTTTTTGTTCACCATCAGCTGCGACAAGACGTACTTCTTTTGCACGAATCTCATCGTTAATGGCAGGACGGTTACTTTTAGCACCTTGTTGTTGGTTACGGTCAGGCTGTTTAATCTTTATTACTCCACAATGTACCGGCCACGTTCGGCGACGGCAGATTTCACTAAGTCAACAAATGCATCGATTGACATAGTACCTAAATTTTTTCCTGAGCGAGTACGCACATTTACGGTACCTTCTTCAACTTCTCGATCACCAAGAACCAAAAGATAAGGAATACGCTCTAGGGTACGCTCACGAATCTTAAATCCGATTTTTTCATTTCTCAAGTCAGAAATGGCACGAAGACCATTTTCTTTGAGTTTTGCAACCACTTGTTCGCATGCTTCAGCTTGTGAATCGGTAATATTCATTACACAAGCTTGGGTCGGTGCAAGCCAAGGTGGCATGAAACCAGCGTAGTGTTCAATTAGTATACCAATAAAACGCTCAAAACTGCCAAGAATTGCGCGATGCAACATAACAGGTTGATCACGATCGTTATCTTCTGTGACATAAGAGGCATCTAAACGAATCGGCAAGTTAAAATCACACTGGATTGTACCGCATTGCCATACACGACCTAAGCAATCTTTCATTGAAAATTCAATTTTCGGACCATAAAATGCCCCTTCACCAGGTTGCAAGTCCCAAGCCAAGCCAGCATCATCCAGTGCATCTGCCAAAGATTTCTCAGCGATGTCCCAAAGTGCATCATCACCCACACGCTTTTCTGGACGTGTTGACAATTTCATTTGCACTTCTTCAAAGCCAAAATCTTTATAAACATCTAAAGTCAGTTTAATAAAGTCAGCGACTTCCTTACCAATTTGCTCTTTGGTACAGAAAATATGTGCGTCGTCTTGCGTAAATCCACGAACACGCATAATACCGTGTAAAGAACCCGATGGCTCATTACGATGACAAGAACCAAACTCAGCCAAACGAATTGGTAAATCACGGTAAGATTTTAAGCCTTGGTTAAAGACCTGCACGTGACATGGGCAGTTCATTGGCTTCACTGCATAGTTACGACTTTCTGAGTGCGTCGTAAACATGTTTTCTGCATAGTTTGCCGCATGTCCAGATTTTTCCCACAAGCTAAAATCAACAATTTGTGGTGTCTTGATCTCTTGGTAACCGTTGTCTTGCTGAACTTTACGCATGTATTGTTCAAGCACTTGGTAAATAGTCCAGCCGTTCGGATGCCAGAACACCATACCCGGTGCTTCTTCTTGCATGTGGAACAAGTCTAGAGCTTTACCAATTTTACGATGGTCACGCTTTTCAGCTTCTTCAATACGTTTAATATATGCAGCTAACTGTTTCTTATCAGCCCAAGCTGTACCATAGATACGTTGTAGCTGTTCATTTTTCGCATCACCACGCCAGTAAGCACCAGAGATTTTAGTGAGCTTGAATGATTTTAAAAATTTAGTGTTTGGTACGTGCGGACCACGGCACATATCCAAATAATCTTGATGGTAGTACAAGCCCATTTGCGTTTCATTTGGCATGTCTGAGATCAAGCGTAATTTGTATTCTTCGCCACGTGCAGTGAACTCAGCAATCACTTCATCACGTGGCGTCATTTTCTTAATAACGTCGTAATCTTGATCGATGAGCTGTTTCATGCGCGCTTCAATCGCAGCCATATCATCCAAAGTAAAAGGACGTGGCATCCAGATATCGTAGTAAAAGCCTTCTTCAATAACAGGGCCAATTACCATTTTCGCTTCTGGGAACAATTGCTTAACCGCATGTCCAACGAGGTGTGCGCATGAATGACGAATGATTTCTAAACCATCTTCATCTTTAGGTGTAATAATTTGAACTGTTGCATCTTCTGTGATGAGATCAGAAGCATCCACCAAACGATCATTGATACGTCCCGCAACGGTATTTTTTGCAAGACCAGGCCCAATACTTTGAGCAAGTTCCATCACAGATATCGGCTGATCAAATTGTTTCTGATCACCATTTGGTAAAGTAATGATTGGCATAATAAAATCCTTAAGGAGTGATGCCCTCTACGAAGGAGCATATCACCGCGAGATTATGTATTGAGGTAAACCCCAAAAGATAAAAAACGGCGGATAAAAAGTATCGAATATTTTACACAGGTTTAGGCTAGGATGAAACCTTTGTGTCATAAAAACCCAAGTTCATTCAAGGTTTTCTCTCAGACTAAAGCCTAAATGATTTAGATTGAACTAAACACTATGTTGATCTAGTTAAAGATGACAATAACATTCACGGAGCAATACACATGGTTAGTGCATATGATGAGTTACCACAAACACCCGCAAACTTCGTAGCCCTATCACCACTACGCTATTTAGAGCGTGCCGCTTATATTTATCCTGATCAAGCTGCGATTATTCATGGTGAACGTCATATTACATGGAAACAAACCTATCAACGCTGCCGTCAATTCGCCCATCAACTCGAAAAATTAGGCATTCAGAAAAATGATACCGTCTCGGTGTTATTACCCAATATTCCGGCCATGATTGAAGCACATTTTGCTGTACCGATGGCCGGTGCGGTTATAAATACCTTAAATACTCGCCTTGATGCAAAAACCATTGCCTTTATGCTTGAACATGCTGAGGCAAAAGTCCTATTGGTCGATCCAGAATTTCGCCCAATCGCTGAAGAAGCACTTGCACTTATTGCACAAGAAATTATTGTAATTGACGTATTTGATGCCGAATTCGATGGTGAGCAAATTGCGATTGGACAATACGAATACGAATCTTGGATCGCCCAAGGTGATCCTGAGTTTGAATGGCATTTACCTCAAGATGAATGGGATGCGATCAGCCTAAATTACACCTCAGGCACAACGGGTAATCCCAAAGGTGTGGTCTATCACCATCGAGGAGCCTACCTCAATGCTGCAAGTAATATTTTAGCTTGTGGCATGAAACCACGCGCGGTGTATCTATGGACACTCCCCCTATTTCACTGCAATGGTTGGTGTTTTGCATGGTCAATTGCAGCCAGTGGTGGTACTAATATTTGCTTACGCCGTGTTGATCCAACGCTGGTCTTTAAATATATTGCAAAGCACAAAGTTGATTATTTCTGTGGTGCGCCGATTGTGTTATCCATGTTGATCAATGCACCTCAAGAACAAAAAATAGCATTTGAACACCGTGTTGAAGTCATGGTCGCTGGTGCCGCCCCTCCCGTTGCCATCATTGAAGGGATGCATCATATCGGCATCAATGTCAATCATGTGTATGGTTTAACCGAGACCTATGGCCCTTCGGCACTTTGCGCGACGCAAGCAGGCTGGAGTGATTTATCTATTCAGGAACAAGCTCAGCTTCATTCCCGTCAAGGTGTGCCATATCCGTTGCAAGATAGTATGCGTGTACTTGATCCCGAGACCATGCAACCTGTACCGAATGACGGTCAAACCATGGGAGAAATTATGTTCCGTGGCAATATCGTCATGAAAGGTTATTTGAAAAACCCTCAAGCAACGGAAGAGGCATTTAAAGGGGGCTGGTTCCATACCGGTGATTTAGCCGTCTGTCATCCTGATGGCTATGCCAAAATTACCGACCGCTCTAAAGATATTATTATTTCAGGTGGCGAAAATATTTCATCTTTAGAAGTTGAGGATGTGCTCTATCGCCACCCAGCAGTACTCACTGCAGCTGTGGTGGCAAAGCCAGATCCTCGCTGGCAAGAAGTACCATGTGCATTTATTGAATTAAAACAAGGCGCATCTACGTCAACGGAAGAGATCATTGCCCACTGTCACAAAGAGCTTGCTCGCTTTAAAGTTCCTAAAGATATCGTGATTACTGAAATTCCAAAGACATCGACAGGCAAATTACAGAAATTTATTTTACGCGAGTGGGCTAAGCAACGTGCGTCAGGTGAGTTTGGAAATTAATCCAAAAAAAAAGAAGTTTCAAATGAAACTTCTTTTTTAGTCTTTAGCCTTGTTCAGATAACAACGCCACTTGCTGTACATAATTCACCAATTTAAGCTTAGAGGCTGCTAGCTCTTCTTCACTCACTTCTCGTTTAACATCACGATGGATCCGCAATACATGCTGGCGTAAGGTATGGCGTTCAGACGCATTATACACTTTACTAAATTCATTAATAATGGGATCACCCTGATCAATCATACGATCAACCCAACGTAACAATTGTGCTTGTTTCTTCGCACCTTGCTGTGGGGTTAGATAAGATAAAATCGTTGTTTCATTTTCATTGCGCAATAATTTACCAATTCGTAGAAACTGACGACGTTTTGCTTCATATGAACTAATCGTTTGTACATCAAGCAGTGCATCAATTAAACGCTCATCGACAGGCAATTTTTGAATCTGTTTTGGATTCAATTGAGCCAGTTGTTCACCCAAAGCAGCCATGCGCTGTACTGCTTTTTTTTGCTCAGTTCTACTTGCACGCCCTTCTAATGACTCAAAATCTTCATCGGTATAACGCTGCTGGGTACGACGTGACACTATTACTCTGCCTCATAAAATTTTGCTGCGAACAGCGATTGAATTTCTTCCAGTGCCTTGTCTTCATCAGCACCTTCAATGACTAATCTTAATGTGGTGCCCTTACCAGCGCCCAACATCAACAACGACATAATATTTTTTGCATCAACCAACTTATCGCCTTTACCAATTTGGATAGAAGAACGAAACTTCGTCGTCACCTCAATAAGTTTACCAGATGCGCGCGCGTGTAAGCCGAGTTTATTAATTACATCAATCGTTGTGTCTATCATGACCAGTGCTTCATTTCTCTATGTAAGATTTGGACAGCCCATTTTGCCTCAAGGGCTTGTTTGAGTCTATCCACAATATAAACTGAACGATGCTGCCCGCCAGTACATCCCACTGAAATGGTCATATAGTGGCGATGTCCCTCTGCAAAGGCAGGCAACCATTTATCTAAGAAAGCATAAATATCTTCAAACATTTCATTGGTTTGCTGACTACTTTCTAAAAAAAGGCGTACTGGCTCATCCAAGCCAGAAAAACGACGTAATTCTAAATCCCAATGCGGGTTAGGTAAATGACGGACATCAAATACATAATCAGCATCCAGTGGAATACCGTGCTTATAACCAAAGGACTGTAAAATAACAATCAAATTGTTCGATTGCCCAAGTTTAGACAACAAAATATGCTTTAAATCATGGACACTTTTATCCGAGGTATCAATATGCACTGTAGAGCGGAATTGTATCGGAATTAACAGTTGTTTTTCTTCCTGTATACATTGCAACAGGCTATTAAAACGATTGGCCAATGGATGCGGTCTTCGTGATGCACTAAAACGCGCAATCAAATTTTGATCTTGTGTGGTTAAGTAAATAATATCCACTGAACCATGTTTTTGTAATTGGTCAAAAACTTGATCGAAGTCTCGCATATCGGCACGAGTACTTCGAACATCGACACCTAAAGCGAGTTGTTCCAGATTATTTTCACGATCCAGTTTGGCCACTATTTCAGGCAACAATGCCAAAGGTAAGTTATCTATACAATAATATCCCAGATCTTCAAGCACTTGTAATGCAGAGGATTTTCCTGAGCCAGATTGTCCTGTGACGATAAGAATACGCTTCATGGCATTTTGCCCTTTTTATTTTTCAAGTTCTAAGTTTTAAAATGTATTTGTAAATTATCAATCAACCGCGTTGAACCTAGTTTTGCAGCAATAAATAAAACCAAATCTTGGTCAAATTGTTCAATAGGTTGCAAGTTGGTTTGTCGAGCTTCCACATAATCCACAATGAACCCTGCGTGTGTCAATTGAGCAGAGACATTTGCTAACACTTGTGAAAGTGCTTGTCCCTCATGCAATTGTTGCTCAGCTTGTTTTAACGATTGATAAATTGTAGGTGCAACAGCTCGTTGTTGTTCAGACAAATATCCATTGCGTGAACTTAGCGCCAAGCCATCTTCAGCGCGCACAATCGGCACACCAATGACTTCAAGTGGCATGTTTAAGTCTTGAACCAACTGACGAATCACTGCCAACTGCTGATAGTCTTTTTCACCAAAAAAGGCATAGTCAGGTTGCACAATATTGAACAACTTAGTGACCACCACAGCGACCCCATCAAAATGGCCTGGGCGTGACTGACCGCATAAATCTTCGGTGATTTGATTCACACGAATATTGGTCAAACGAGGATGCTTGCCATACATTTGCTCAACAGAAGGTGCAAAAATAATATCGCAACCCACATCTGCCAATAACCGACTATCTTGCTCTAAAGTACGCGGATAACTATCAAAATCTTCGCCCACACCAAACTGAATGGGATTGACAAAAATACTGACCACTACTACATCACAGATCTTTTTTGCAGCACGCACTAAAGTCAAATGACCTTCGTGCAAATTTCCCATCGTCGGTACGAAACCTATCATTTTTTTTGTACTGCGTGCAGGTGCAAGCGACGCAGTTAAGCCTTGTATGGTTGTTTCTGTTTTCATGAATCAAAGCTCAACTTGGAAAGTATGTTCTTTTGCAGGGAAAGACTGATCTTGAACTGCAGCATGATACGCTTTAAATGCATCTAAAATAGCAGTTTCACCGGCCTGCTCTTTCATAAAATTACGAACAAAACGTGCAACACGTCCAAAAGTTAAGCCCAACATGTCTTGTGCAACGAGTACTTGTCCATCGGTTTCATTGCCCGCACCAATCCCAATCACAGGTGTATTTGGGAATAATTCAGCAATTTCTTTACCGAGTTGTGCAGGAACACATTCGAGTAATAAAACAGCCGCACCAGCATCCACAACCGCTTGGCAGTCAGCAATCAATTGATCTGCCGCTTCACGCGTTCTCGCTTGAAGCTTATAACCACCAAATACATGTACGGATTGTGGTGTTAAGCCCAAATGTACACAAACAGGAACGCCGTTACGGGTCAAGACTTGAACCAACTCACTCAGCCAAGCCCCGCCTTCAATCTTGATCATTTGTGCGCCAACTTGCATGACTGCTCTGGCATTTTTCAAACCATCTTCAAGGGTCGCATAGCTCATAAATGGCAAATCAGTCATGATTAAGGCATGCGAATTGCCACGACGTACCGCCGCAGTATGGTAAGCCATATCTTCCACTGTGACAGGAAGGGTTGAATCTCTTCCTTGAATCGCCATCCCTAGAGAATCACCGATTAAAATCGTATCAATTTCAGCCAATTCCATTGCTTTCGCCATACTTGCATCGTAGCAAGTTAGGCAAGAAAACTTGCGTCCTTCGGCTTTAAACTTTCTTAAGTCACTTAGACTAATCATGATGATGTCCTCTACAGGCATTTCCAGAACAAAATAATCTTAAGCGGTTGCCCAAGACTGATTTGCGATTACAATCAAGTTTGCTTGCTGTACCAGTTCTAAATCTTTTAACGGATGACCATTTAACTGTAAATCGGCATCTAAATCTAACAAAGGAATGACCACAAAATCACGCTCAAGAATCCCTGCGTGAGGTACAGTCAAACGTTCATTATGTATTTGCTCTTGACCATAGATCAGTAAGTCTAGATCAAGGGTACGCTCGCCCCAACGACGTAAACGTACACGCCCTGCTTCTTGCTCAAAGTGTTGTAATTGATCCAATAAAGCCAGAGGCGCAAGCGTGGTATCCAGTTGAACAACCGCGTTTAAGAAATTGGGTTGATCTTGAGGCCCCATCGGTGGACTTTGATAGAGCTTGGAAACCTTTACAGAACCTAAAGTCGAGAGTTTCGCAAGAGCTTCTTTTAAAATCTGTTGCGAATCGCCTAAATTACTTCCAAGACCAATAAAAGTGCGAATTGTCATTGCGTTGGTCCAAATACCACTTGGCTCAAATCACGTTGAACACGCTTACGCTTGAGAATCGGATGATCTGCATGAATCTTATGCGGATCCATCGTTGCTTTTTCAGCGAACCGACTCGCAGATTCAGGTGCTCTCACACGTTCTTTCTTCGCACGACGATTTCTTGGTTCTGGCTCATTGACTAAAGGTTCTATTTCAGTAACTTTAATGTCATCCGCATCAGCAACCTTGCGACGAGTTCTTGTGCGCTGACGATTGTACTGACGAATTGCCGCTTCTTTTTGATCAGCTGACATTTCTTGGTAGTTTTCCCACCAAACACCCATACCTTCAGTTTGGGTATCGCCAGATTTCTCACGAAGTAACAAGAAATCAAATCCAGCACGGAAGCGTGCATGCCCAGCCAAAGCTTCTATTTGCTGTGGTTTAGGATTCAATAAACGCGTTTGCATTTCCCAAACTTCACGGATAAAAGTTTCAGCAAAGCGTGGAATAATGGTACGGGTTGCTTGACGCTTCAACACATCGAGTCCAGCTTGAGCACGTGCTTCAGCAGGAACAATCCCTTTATTTAAATAAAAGTCACAGCGCTCTAAAAACGGTTTCCATAGCAATACTGCATAAAAGAATGCAGGATTGATGGTTTTCCCAATTTGAATCCGTTGATCGGTATTTCGAGCCGCACGCTCTATAAATGCGGTGATATTCGGTGGAATTTCGGCAAATAACTGCTTCCACACCCCAAAATCAATCAACATTGGTAACACACGTGTTAAGTGACCCATGGTAAAGAGCTTTTGCGATTCATCATATAAACGATGTGGCGAAACATCACGCAATAGCTGCGTCATGTCTGGATTAAATACATCGAGAATCGATTGATCAATTTGAAAATTCAGTTTTGCTGCAAAACGCAATGCTCGCAACATACGTACTGGATCTTCTTCAAAACGCTGCGCAGGTTCACCGAGGAAACGTAAGGTACGTGATTTAACATCCTCAACAGCACGGCAGAAATCCAGCACGATGCCTTGTCGAGGTTGATAATACAAAGTATTGATTGAGAAATCTCGACGCGCGAAATCCTGCTCAATCGTTCCCCAATTATTATCACGAAGAATCATACCAGATGCACTGGTGACTGCTTTTTTAGGGGGTGCACGGAACGTCGCAACTTCAATAAGCTCGCGACCAGAATAAACATGTGCTAATTCGAAACGTCGCCCAATAATACGGCAACGTCGACCAAAAACTTCTTTCACTTGAGCGGGTGTTGCATCCGTAACTGCATCAAAATCCTTCGGATTAAGACCTAACATCAAGTCACGAACACCACCGCCCACAATATATGCCTCATAACCTGCTTTAGTCAGGCTATCAATCACATCTAATATTGAGGAAGGAAGTTGAGTTGTGGATAAACCACATTTTGACGCACGCAAAGTTTGCAAAAGACACTGTCTCCTACGTCAGGACGTAAATAACAATTTGTCGCTAATCATAGCTCTAACACACACAAAGGGCAATTTATTCTGTTGAAGATTCAATAGATCGATGCGTTTAATGTGTGATTTCATAACAAAAGCGCTTTTAAAGCACCAGTCTTGCTTTATTCTTTTCAAGTAACTTTGGTCCTATTCCTTTTACATTCATCAGTTCATCCACCATTTTAAAACCACCATTCTTTTGACGATACTCAACTATGGCTTGCGCCTTTTTCTCCCCGACACCAGCTAAAGTTTGCAACTGCTGTAAGTTCGCCTGATTTAAACTAATTTTATCACCGCGAATATTTACAGAAGATGAAACTGGCTTGGTTGTTTGCTGCTGTGTAGGTCGTGATAGATAATAGTTATTGTTAGGCTGACTCGCCAATTGTTGATCACGTGTTTGCTGCTGCGCTTTCCATTTTTCATAGGATTGATCAAACTGCTGTGCATGAATACTCGGTACCAAACCCAAGCATAAAACCATGCACAAAAAAATATTATGTTTGCTGCTGAGTTGCGGCAAATTCATTGGATGTCCCCTGAAGTTTTAATTGTCGTTTTGCTTGCTCCCATAGTTCATCCATTTCTGCCAAACTCATTTCTTGCAAGTCTTTCTGTTGTCGTTGTGCCTGTTGTTCAATAAAAGCGAAACGATGTCTAAATTTATGAATCGTTGCCAACAGTGCTGTCTCACTAGACAGCCCAAGTTTACGTCCTACATTGATCAAAGAAAATAGACAGTCACCAAATTCTTCTTCTATTTCATCGGCTTTTTGATTTTTTATCGCTTGCTGTAACTCTGCCAACTCCTCATCCAATTTTTCATAGGCATCTTCTACCGTTTCAAAGTCAAAACCAAGTTGCGCCGCTTTGTGCTGGATTTCATGAGCCTGTACCAGTGCAGGTGCATGTTTGATCTCGTCTAAACGCGACTGGGCTTTGCCCTGCTTCTCTTGCTGCTTGATTTGTTTCCATAATTCGCTGACTTGTTCAGGATTCAAATTTTGATATTTTTCTGACTGAAATACATGCGGATGGCGACGAATGAGTTTACTACTGATCGCATCCACAACATCTTGAAAATCAAATGCTCCTTGTTCACTAAACATTTGTGATTGAAACACCACTTGGAGTAACAAGTCTCCGAGCTCATTACGGATTTCATCTAAATCCCCCGCTCGAATCGCAGCTTCAACCTCATAAGCCTCTTCAATGGCATAGCACGTCAAACTGCTTGGTGTTTGTTGTTGATCCCATGGACATTTTTCTCGTAACTGTTGCATGATTTCTAATAACTTTTCCATGATGATCTCCCAAACCTAATACAGCCAAATTGTTGCAGCATAAAGCAGCTTATGCGTAATATACACCCACTCAAGAAATATCAATATAAAGGAAAGCCATGCAATATAGCGTTTTTATCACTGGAGCGGCCCAAGGAATCGGTGCGGAAATCGCTCGACTTTTTCATCAAAAAGGCTTCAAAGTCGGAATCTATGATATCAATGAACAACAGGCCCAAGCTTTAGCTCAAGAACTTGGGGAAAATGCTAAAGCCGGATACCTAGATGTGAGCAATGATCAACAATGGCAAATCGCGCTACAAGAGTTTCAACACTGGGCAGGTGAACTGAATATTTTAATCAATAATGCTGGAATTTTATATTCTGGTGCATTTGAACAGACTTCAATTCAATCACATCAGCGTACGATGGATATTAATATCAAAGGGGTTTTAAACGGCTGTCATACTGCTTTTCCATATCTTAAAAATGCCCGTTTTGCTCGTGTGATTAATCTCTCTTCAGCGTCAGCAATTTATGGTCAAGCGGATTTAGCATCCTATTCTGCCAGTAAGTTTGCAGTGCGCGGTTTAACCGAAGCACTTGATGTAGAGTGGCAAAAATATAATATTCGAGTCTTGGATGTCATGCCTTTGTTTGTGCAAACCAATATGGTGAAAGACATGAATGCAGGGAGTATTCAAAATATTGGCGTGGATTTAACCCCTGCCGATGTTGCAAAACAGGTCCTGTATTTAGCACAACAAAAAGATCACTTACTGCTCCCAACACATACGCCTGTCGGAATTAAAACCAAACTTATGTATCAACTGTCTAGTATTAGTCCACAATTTCTAAATCGTCTCAGCAATTTATTATTATCTAGACAAAACAAACCATTTTAATCACATTATTAGACCTCTTTCATCATTAATTGCATCCTCCTTGTATTTCTCCATACAGGAGAAGCAAAATAGATTTATGAAGGAGGTTTATTATTTCAAATAAAATATAAAAAGGCAGAGTTTGATAATACCACCCCATATTTAGTTGAACTTTCATGTAAAATCAAAAAACACCAATAAAATCCAGAGAAAAAACAAAAAAATCATCATTAAAAAAAATAATAAACAAATCATAAAATTCAAAAAAAATAATTTAAACAATATAAATCAATTAGATAAAACAAAAAAATTTTAAAAAAGATATAATTAATAAAAACAAAATTAACTTTTATGACGTAGTAGACAGACAATTCTTTAAAAAATTATTAAAAAATCGTGACATTTAAAAATAATTTAAATAGAATCCACCCGCCATACTCATCTTGGCCATTTAACCGAAAACTTTTAAAGTGTTTATAATATGAAAAAACTATTAGTTTTAACTGCTGCTGCAACCCTTTCTTTTTCTACTTTTGCAGCAACTGAGGGTAAACCTTTCTCTACAACTGAATTAAGAGCGATGGACTGCCCAACGCTTTCTGTTGAGCAAGCTAATGCAAAACGTGAACTCGCTGCCGCAGAAAAAAATATTGCCAACATTAATGCTAACGCTCAAGCACCAGGTAAAGCAATTAGCAAATGGGCTGGTGTTGCAGGCGGTGCATTAGCTGCATTTGGCGGCAACTCTGAGAAAACAGCGAAAGCAAGTCAAATTGCAAATAATATTGCAGGTGAAGACGATACTTCTGATGTGAACAACCTTTCTGTTCAAGAAGCAGTTAAAGCCAAGGCTCAAACCAATATTGATAATATTGCCACTTATCAAAAAAGCAAAAAATGCAAAATCTAATATAAATATTATGTTCAGATAAATCTGATCATTCATATTTATTGATCGCAAATATAATAAAACCCGCCTAAGCGGGTTTTATTATGATTCAACAATATTTAACTGCCTTGAACCAAACGTCTTGCACTAATAATCCCCGGTTGTTGCTCTAAACGAGCCAACAAACGAGAGAGTTGTGCTAAACCTTTGACTTCAATTAACAACTTCATATTGGCAATACCATCGGATTCAGAAATGGTATTAACCTGACGAATATTGATTTGATCAGAAAAAATCACTTGAGTTAAATCTTTGAGCAAACCACGGCGATCATAAGCCTCAACCACGATCTGAACACTCTGACCACGGGTTGGCTGCATTTCCCAATCCGCTTCTACTGCACGCTCAGGCTCTAGCCCTGTCATCCGCATATAATCCGTACAAGCGACCTTATGGATGCTCACACCACGATTTAAAGTGATGTAGCCGCCAATCGACTCACCATGAACAGGCTGACAACATTGAGCAATGTGTAGTTCCACATTATCCAAACCATCAATCAAGATCCCATGTGCAGATAAAGTATGACTGGCACGCGGATTCAATGCTGGCTTCAACACCAACTCAGGCTCATCTTGATCCAAATGCATCTGACGATTCACTTGGTTAATCAGCGCATGCAGACTAATGTCTCCACTGACCAATGCCACCAAAATGTCATCACCAGATTTTAGATTAAAATGAGATGAATAATCTTTTAAATCAATACTTTTTGGGTGAATCGCCAGGCGTGCAAGCTCCTTGTTCAGCAGCTCTCGACCCACTTCGATATTCTTACTACGATCTTGTTGTCTAAACCAGTGACGTAGCTTGTCTCGTGCGCGCGAAGTTTTGATATAACCTAAGGAATTTACCAACCAATCACGGTTTGGCTCTCGATCTTTCTTGGTTAAAATCTCAACCTGTTCACCCGTTTTTAAGGTATAGGTTAATGGCACATAACGCTGATTTACCCGTGCGGCATAGCATTTGTTCCCCACCTCAGTATGCACATGATATGCAAAGTCGAGAACCGTTGAACCACGCGCTAACTCCTTAATATCACCATCACGACTAAACACATAAATCTTTTCAAAATTCTCAAAATCTTGAATCTGATCTATACCATTTGACTCATCATCTTCGCCATGTGGTGTGGTTTCAGTACGTTCCTGATAATGCTCAAGTACTGCACGCAATGAATGCAAACGATCATTAAAAGAATGATCGGTATTTTTTGCACCTTCTTTATAGTTAAAGTGCGAGCAAACCCCGAGTTCGGCTTCTTCGTGCATCTCAAAAGTACGAATTTGCACTTCTAGAGATTTATTCTCTGCAATGACTGCCGTATGCAAAGAGCGATAACCATTGGCTTTCGGGTTGGTGACATAGTCATCAAACTGATTTGGAATATGCCGCCATAACTGATGCACAATCCCCAAGGCATGGTAACAATCGGGTACGCTTTTCAACAATACACGCACTGCGCGTATATCATAGAGCTGATCGAAGCTGAGATTCTTGCTTTTCATTTTTCGATAGATCGAATAAATGTGCTTCACTCGCCCAGTAATTTCAGCTTGAATATCATATACATCTAGTTCAGTCTTGAGCTTGTCAATCACAAATTGAATGTACTGCTCTCGCTCCAAACGTTTTTCATTTAGTAACGACGCAATTTCTTTATAACGTTCAGGCGCTAAATAACGAAAGGCAAGGTCTTCAAGCTCCCATTTAAGTTGCGCAATCCCTAAGCGATGTGCCAACGGAGAGTAAATGGTTAAGATTTCTCGAGCGACACGTTCTTGACGCTCTTTACTTGCATTGGCTAACTCACGCAACGCATAAGTACGTTCTGCTAGCTTGATTAAAACAACACGCACATCTTCTGTCACTGAGATGAGCATCTTGTATATGCCGTTTAAATGTTCACGCTGGTTATTATTAAAATGATCTTCTAGTCGCTTATTTTTTTCAATCAACTCAGACAGTTTACCCATCGCAAGTGTACCTTTGACGAGCGCCAATACTTGCTCGCCAAACTCACGCTGAATATCTTCTAGAGTGATTAAGCCCTCACGTACACTGCGATATAATACTGCCGCTGACAACGTATCTTCATCTACATGTAAATGCGCTAGAATATCTGCCATACCAATCCCAGTACTAAAGGTGTTGGTATGATGATTAACCGTAGTTTCTAACTCTTTTGCTAAGGTAAGCTCTGCAACTTTTTGTAGTTGTTTTAGCTCATCCCTATCCAAGATATCGCACACTCGATCTAGCCAAGAAACTAGACTACTTTGCGCTTCAGCGGCATGTTCTACAGTCGCTTCCTCAGACAATTCTTGGAATCGTCCAGGTAACTGTTCACGTACTGTGACCATACCATTCTCCTCTGGATATATAACTCATTTTCTAATCGTTTATCTCTTAGATTTTATCAAACTGATTTTTTTCAAATAAGGCAATAGATTCAACATGTTCAGTATGGGTAAACATATCCATCACTGCGGCTTTCCTAAGCCGATAACCATATTGCGCCAATACACCCGCATCCCTTGCCAGTGTTGAAGGATTACATGAAACATAAACGATTCTTTTTGCTCCAAAGTTCGGTACATATTGCATTACCTCAAATGCACCCGATCTAGGTGGATCAATCAATAATGCATCAAATCCTTGTTTTGCCCAAGAATGATGCGAAAAGTCTTTTGTTAAATCTTGTGAAAAAAACATAGCATGAGCCAAATCGTTTGCTTTTGCATTCTCTGTGGCCCGTTGTACCATTTCATCACTTGCTTCAACACCTACCACTTGACCAGACTCACCAACACAACGTGCTAAAGGCAGAGAGAAGTTACCTAACCCACAGAATAGATCAAGTACCCTTTCCCCTTGCTGTAATTCTAGCAATTCACATGCCAATTGAACCATTTTAGCATTTATAGCGCCATTTACCTGTGTAAAATCCAAAGGTGAAAATGCAAAGTTGACAGCAAAATCTTCTAAACGGTAATGCAGGCGCATCGGCGCTCGTGGATCATCCACGCGATGTACACTGTCCGAACCTTTAGGTTGCAAATACAACTGCCATCGCTTGTCTAACGCAAATTGACGTAATTGGTTGACATCCGACACATTTAATTCATCTAAGTGACGAATTAACAATCCGACCTCGGTATCGCCCATCGCCAACTCAATATGACCAATCTGTGCTTTACCCGCTAAGTTTTCAAGTAGCGCTCTTAGCTCAGGTAGTGTTTCCGATAAGCTTTGTTCCAACACCGTACACTGCTGAATCGCAGTTAAATGATTACTATGATGCTCTCGAAAGCCCATCACGAGGCGATCTTGCCTTGCGATGTAGCGAACACCAATCCTAGCACGACGTCGATAGTCCGCTTTAACTGAACGAATTGGATCGAGCCACTGTTCAGGCTGTAAACCAGCAAAGTGCTGTAGATGAGACTGCAACACATTTTGCTTCAGTCGAATCTGCTCATCGGGGTGAATATGTTGTAAGCTACAGCCACCACACACCCCATAATGTGGACAAATCGGCTCTATTCGCTGTTCAGCAGCCTCACTCTCAAGGGTCAGCATTTCAGCTTCTTCTAGACGCGTGGTCTGATGGGTAATTCTTGCTTGAACAGTTTCACCGACCAAAGCATTACGAATAAAAACTTTTTTACCCTGCTTTTCTTTCGGATGGTCTGCATGCGTTCCATAATGTGCAATCCCTCGCCCCTCATGCGAAAAAGCTTCGACTTGAAAGGTATAAATGGGATTTTGGGCTGGACGCTGTTTCGCTTTATGTTTCAAAAGATGAACCTAATTTTGGGGCGCAAAAGTGTGTGCGGTGAATACAGTATATTGCGATGTTCGCTGCCATACCTGTAAAAAATCTGATTGTTGCGTTTGCGTTTGTAAATATTCAACTGTTGACTGAATCATTTGCTGATGATCCTGTTGATTTAGCTGACCTTTTAATAGTAACCAACGCAAATACACCAACCACGTATTTAAAACATCGCCTTCACAATAACTGGTCAGTTTTAACCACTGCTCTGTACGAACATACTCAGGCACATGATAGCCAGACTCACCACGCTTACCAGGAAAACCAAGAAGACACGCAATATCATCCAGCTTTTGGAAATTACGACCATTAAACATCGCCATAACATCCATCAAATCAACATGACGATGATGATAACGGTTCTGGTAATTATTAAAGCGTTTTTGGTTATCAATTTCACCTTGATCAAATAAGCTCGGTGCCGTAAGTCCGTGATACATGGCTCGGAATAAGATCACAGGTAAATCAAACTGTGAACCATTCCAACTGACCAAAGTTGGTTGTTTCTTATCAAAAATAGATAAAAACTTAGTCAACATTTCCGCTTCAGAATTTTGTTCTCGACTAAATGAAAACAATCGGAAACCTTTTTCATCAATCCATAAACCTGAGATACACACGATTTCATGTAAAGGTAAACGTTGAAAGTCTATACCAGACTCTTGACGACGGATCTTGGTCAGTGCCTGTTCCACATCGGCTTCAGGTAAATCAAGGTGATAAAGATGAGCACCAGCTTTTAAATCAGTCAGCGTTTCAATATCAAAAACTAAAATCGGTAAACGTAAGCTCATCATTCAATACAATTCATCTAGGCTTGGTCTTCATCTTGCACTGAAAACAATCCAGTCGACAAGTAACGATCACCTCGGTCGCAGATAATACAAACAATCACGGCATCTGGATTCTCTTCTGCGATTTTAAGCGACGCCCAAACTGCACCGCCCGAAGATGTACCTGCGCTAATGCCTTCTTTACGAGCCAGTTTACGCATGGTTCTTTCCGCTTCGATCTGCGGAATATCCATAATACGATCGACACGACTAGCATCGTAAATGGTAGGTAAATATTCTTGTGGCCAACGGCGAATGCCCGCAATACTCGATCCATCCGAAGGTTGTAGACCAATAATTTGAATCTCAGGATTTTGTTCTTTTAAATATTTTGAGACACCCATAATCGTGCCTGTGGTTCCCATCGAACTGACAAAATGCGTGATTTTTCCAGCAGTTTGCTTCCAGATTTCAGGACCTGTGGTGAGATAGTGTGCTTCTACATTATCAGGATTGCCAAACTGGTTGAGTACAAAGCCTTTGCCCTGTTCTTGCATTTGTAGCGCCAAGTCACGCGCACCTTCCATGCCTTGTTGCTGTGTCACTTCAATTAACTCAGCCCCATACGCCGACATGGCATCTTTTCGTTCTTGGCTCATGTTGTTCGGCATGATCAACTTCATGTTATAGCCGCGCATCGCTGCGACCATCGCTAAAGCAATCCCTGTATTTCCACTGGTTGCTTCAATTAAAGTATCACCTGGCTGAATTTGTCCGCGCTTTTCTGCTTGGATAATCATATTGTATGCAGGACGATCTTTAACTGAGCCTGCTGGGTTATTGCCTTCTAATTTGGCTAATACCGTGGCTTGAGTATGACTTGCTAACCGCTGTAAACGCACTAAAGGAGTTTTACCAACATAACGATCTAGCAAATAGTCGTCGAGTAAAAATTCATTTGCTAAAAAATCAGTTTGCATGTTCGTCATGATCGACACCGATATCAATGTGGCGACTATTGTATGAAAAAAACAGAGAAACTGCACCTTTTCCCGCTGCTTTTTATTGACCGCTAAACGCTCACGCGATGTAAAGCGTGCTAAGATATTTTGCAGAATGATAAATCTGCCCCAACTATGTCAAATTTCAATAAAGCCATCTCTAAACGTTTACGGCTCAATCATGCTTACGGACAACTGATTGCACTCATTTTCGTGCCAATCGCCATTTTGACAGCCGTGGGAATCATCTGGGTTTTATCAGAAACAACCAATGCCGCCAAACAACAACAAAATGCGGAAGCATCTGCCATTTTGGCACGTTACCATCAGACCTCAACTGAGTTATTTCATCTAATACAAGAACATCCAGATCAGTACGATCGTGCTCAAAACCTGATGCAGAAGATGTTTGATGAAAAAAACTTACAACGTGCAGTGCTGATTGACAACAAAGGACAAACCTACTTAACCGTTGGCTATCAAAATAATCGCTTTTGGCCAAACTTCCCAAAAAATGGTCATTTTTTTGGACCTATCCCACATAATGACAATAATATTTACGGGGTAAGATTAGATAACAGCAACCCCAATTCAGTCTGGTTAATGATTGAGCTAAACAACCACTCACTTGAACTCGCACGCTATAAGATTTTACTTTCATTGGTTGCCACAGGACTGCTGACACTCTTAATTTTATTATTTTGCTTAAATGTTTTTTCTCGTCGTTGGCTCGCCCCGTTATACGAGATCCGTATGCAAATGCAACGCCTCAATGCCGATACATTGGATCAGCATATTGTGGTCAACAGTACGGGGGAACTCCGTTTACTCCAACGAGACATTGCCAATGTGGTTAAGCGCTTACACTTCAGTTTCTTAGAATTAAAAGAACATACTGAGCAAACTGAGGAAGACTTACGCCGAACACTCGATACTTTAGAAGTTCAAAACATTACTTATCGTCAGGCACGTGACCAAGCCATTTCATCAAACCAATCGAAATCGGTCTTTCTTGCCAACATTAGCCATGAGTTAAGAACACCACTGAATAGTATTGATGGTTTTATTCACTTATTACTACGTCAGCAAAACTTAAGCAACGAACAGAATTTATACCTACAAACCATTCGAAAATCCTCAGCACACCTCTTAGCACTTATTAATGATGTTCTTGATTTTTCTAAAATTGATGCTGGAAAACTAGAGCTTGAAACTGCGCCATTTGACCTAGAAGAAGCCATCTTTGATGTGATGGATATGCTGTCTCCTTTGGCCGCACAAAAACATATCAATATGGCATTTTATTATGCGGATAATATCCCACAACATGTGGTCGGTGATGCATTACGCTTTAAGCAAATCCTAACCAACCTCATTTCAAATGCGATTAAATTCACACCTGATGGTGAGATCATCGTTCGTGTGCGTATGGAGGATGATGATATTGGACAATGTCTATTACATTTTAGCGTTCAAGACAGTGGTATTGGTTTAAGCGGCACAGATCGCAAGAGATTGTTTGAGTCCTTCTCGCAAGGTGATGCATCTGTCACACGTCAATTTGGTGGTACAGGGCTAGGCTTAGCCATCTCCAAACAACTGGTGCATTTGATGCGAGGTCAAATCGGCTTTGAAGACAACCAAGAACGCGCACCGACTGAAAAAGGCTCAACGTTCTGGTTTACCGCTTCATTTAAAGTAGAGGAACAAGATGCAATAATCGAACATCCTCGATTTGACCATTTACAAGTGGTGTCTTATTTAGCGCATCCAGCAACGGCAAGTGTACTCCGTTTATATCTCGAAAATTATCATGTTGATCATATCGAAACGCAGTCGATTTTAGATTTATTTAGTCGACTCAATCACCTAAATCAGCAAGAAAATACTTGGCTGATCGTCGATTATAGTGGTGATACCGAGGCATTGCTCAAAGAAATTCGTCAACGTTATCATGGCAATCTCGCTGTTTACGGCTATCAGATGAACCTCGATCCGAACATGTTAAATGAGTACCGTGCTCGACCAATCTACCAACCTTTGAGCCGTCGTGAACTGATCCAACTGTTAGGCAATCAACCTATTTTTGAGCAAGAGCCAGAGGATTTTAATGGTCAAGGCCTACATATCTTAGCGGTGGATGATCATTTACCTAACCTGATCGTACTTGAAGCCCTGTTAGGTGAACTCAATGTCACCACCACCAAAGCATTGAGTGGACAGAAAGCCATTGATATCATTCAAGAGCGTATTGAACAAAAATCGCCTCCTTTCGATCTGGTCTTTATGGATATTCAGATGCCTGTCATGTCGGGCATTGATACCACTCTTGCGATCCGCTCATTAGAGTCAACTCTAGATTCAGGTATGCAACTGCCGATCATTGCACTGACTGCACATGCGCTGGCAGATGAAAAACAAAAACTCCTCAAAGTTGGTATGAATGACTATGTCACCAAGCCGATTCAAATGGAGCAAATTATTCAAATATTGACGCAGTGGACCAAGAATAACTTTAGCGCTCAGCCTGTAACAAATGAAACCAAACGCCCAATAGAATCGCTTGACCCACAGATTTTAAATTGGCAACAAAGTATCCAATTGGCTGCCAATAAAGAAGATTTAGCTCAAGACTTATTACGTATGTTAGTCGATAGTTTTGATACCGAACTCACTGAAATGCAACAACTGATTGAGGTGGAAGACTTCCCACAACTTGAACACGTGCTCCACCGTCTTTATGGCGCAACGCGCTATGTTGGCACCCCAACCTTACAACGTGTTGCAGGTGAGTTTGAACAATTTGTTTCCACGCTACGTAAAGAACGTCGCAAAGCGGATGAAGGCTTTATTCAAGAAACAAACCATCGTTTTAATGAACTAAACTTTGCAATTGAACAAGTCAGACAATCAGCAAATTTAATCTTAAATTTGAATGACAGCTAAGGTGACTGTTGTGTCATGTTTTATCTTAAAAACTCATGCTATGCTGCCGATCATCAAACACAATAAGAGTATGACAGATGGCCGTTTTACGCGTTGAAAAGAATAATGGCATTGCAACGGTTTACCTCAACCGTCCAGACAAACGCAATGCAATGAGTTTTGCGTTGTTAAAGGAACTTGTCGCAACTGCCAAAAAAATTGAAAAAGATCGTTCGATCCGTTGTGTCATTTTAACGGGTGAAGCGCAGGTGTTTAGTGCAGGTATCGACTTATCTGATCTAAACAACCCTAAAAATACCGTGTTTGCGGCATGGGAACTGATTAAACCGGGACAAAGTCTTTTTCAAAAAGCGTTTTTAATTTGGCAAAACTTACCGATTCCCGTTATCGCGGCCATTGAAGGCTATTGCTTTGGCGCAGGTATGCAACTTGCACTCGCTGCCGACATTCGTATTGCCACGCCAGATACTCAAATGTCAATCATGGAAAGTCGTTGGGGGCTTGTGCCTGATATGGGCTTAACCCGTTCTTTAAAGGGTTTAATCGGCGTTGATTTAGCAAAAGAATTGACTCTGACAGCACGGATTTTTGATGCGCAATATGCCAAAGAAATCGGCTTGGTCACGCATTTGAACGCTGATCCGTTAACAAAGGCAAATCTCATTGCCCAAGAGATGCTACAACGTTCACCTGATGCATTAATGGCTGCCAAACGCGTATTAGATGCAATGCAACATCAGCCAGAAAAAGCACTACGCTTAGAAAAGCTGTGGCAGCTTAAACTGATTTTAGGTAAAAACAGCGCACTTGCACGCAAGAAAGATAAGAACCCTGAAGTTGAGTTCTTGCCAAGACAATATAAATAAGCTGAATTTAATCTCAAATCTATCCCATTATTTATTATCGTGGGGCGACATGGATGTCGCCTGTTGGACAGGGGTAACATCGACGTACCCTCTGTCCAACAAAGGGTTTTTGTTACTTTTCATCCGTGAAAAGTAAGGTCAACGCCAACGCAAAGACAATTCAATTCCTCGCACTTTATGAGGCTACGTGAATTTTAAAGCTTAATATGACATAGGCTACAAATGGCGTTTCCAAATATCATATTTGAGCGAAAAGTTTTAAATCAAAATCGTTAAGTTATTGAGTTTTTATATGCAAATCAATCCACAAACACCTATCGCTTTTTTAGGTATGGGCTTAATGGGTACGCGCATGACAGCCCGACTCCTTCAAGCAGGATACTCAGTTGCTGTTTGGAACCGCAGCCCACATGCTTGTGAAGCACTGATTCAACAAGGTGCAACTGCTTTAGAACTCGATCAGATTGCAGACTATCCCGTTATTTTGACCTGCTTGGCGGATGACAAAGCTGTTCAAAGTGTTTTCATGAAAATTCAGCCTTACCTACAACCACAACAAATTATCGTTGATTTCTCTAGCTTATCGGTAGCAGCAACCCAAGAATTGGCTCGATCAGCACAAAAACAACAAGTCACATGGATCGACTCTCCTGTTTCGGGTGGAACGATGGGCGCGGAACAAGGCACACTGGTTATCTTTGCAGGTGGAAATGCTCAGACAATCGAACAACTAAACCCAATCTATCAAGTCCTATCTCAACGTGTAACCCGTATGGGTGATTCAGGAACAGGACAAGCCACAAAAATCTGTAATCAACTGATTGTTGCAGCCAATAGCACATTAATTGCTGAAGCCGTTGCGCTTGCCGACCAAGCTGGTGTGGATACGACTTTACTCGCTCCTGCACTTGCAGACGGTTTTGCTGACTCTAAACCTCTACAAATACTTGCTCCCCGTATGGCAACACACACCTTTGAACCAGTGCAGTGGAAAGTCCAAACCCTCTCTAAAGATTTAAACAATGCTTTACAACTTGCACAAAGCTTTAACCTACAGATACCTGTCGCACAAAAAGCTCTACTACAGTTACAAGCACACCAACAAAATGGCTTTGCTGAGAATGATTTAGCTACTATCATTCAACATATAGAACAATAATTAATGAATCATGGAGGTTAATATGAGTCATCTTGCCGTCAATTTATCGATGATTTTTACTGAAGTACCTTTAATCGAGCGCTTTGCTTTAGCACATGCACATGGTTTTCAGCATGTTGAAATTCAATTTCCCTATGAATTAGAAATTTTTGATATCCAAACCCAACTTGACCAATACAACCTCTCTCTATGTCTCATTAATGCCCCTGCGGGAGACCTGATGCAAGGTGGTAATGGATTGGCAGGTGTTCCCGGATTAGAAACGACATTTTATCAAGCACTTGAACTTGCGATCAGCTACGCCAATGCATTGAATGTACCTCGCATAAACATACTCGCAGGCAAACAACCTTTAGATGCCGATTTACTACCTTGCTTAAACACACTGGCAAGCAATCTGAAACTCGCATGTCATATGCTGACAGAACACGATATTGAGCCTGTATTTGAAATGATCAATGGCACCGATATGCCCCGTTTTTTAATACAAAATATTGCCCAAGCGCAAGAAATGCTTGAAGCGGTGAATCATCCTGCACTTAAAATGCAATACGATTGCTATCATATGGCGATGATGGGGGAAGATGTTTTAGCCGGTTTACAAGAGAATCTTCATCATATTGGGCATATACAATTTGCTGATTGTCCGAGCCGCCATGAGCCTGATACTGGAAATATTCCTTATAAACAAATTTTTGACTGGTTGTTACAAAGTGATTATCAAGGTTTAATTGCCGCAGAATACAGACCAGAAACTCACTCAGATCAATCATTTGCATGGAAAAAGAAATATTTTTCCAATGATGTGAACACATAATCTGTTACGGCTAAAATTTGAATTTTTTTGTTAAAAACGGTATATTTGACGATGAGCAATTGTCAGGAAAATATACGCCCCATGAATTTAGAACCATCGCCCAGCGCTTCTAATTCTCACGACCTAAAAATCAAAACTTCAAGCACCGATGTACAGGCTTGTTTAAAAGTCGTACATGAAGCCCTTACTGATGTAAAAGCCAAAGATATTCTAGAACTAGATGTCAGTTCTATTAGCAATGTTGCTGATGCAATTGTTATTGCCAGCGGCACTTCAACCCGTCATGTTAAAGCCCTCGCGGACAATGTTGCTGATGAAGCACGTAAAGCAGGTTTTCGCCCAATCGGTGTCGAAGGTGAACGAGACGCCGAATGGATCTTAATTGACCTAGGTTTCGTCGTTGTACACGTCATGTTGCCTACTGCTCGTAAATTCTATGACCTTGAAAGTTTATGGCGCGCTCCTGAGTCTGTCGCATAAATATTTTAAGTAAAAAAGCGATCTTATATAGATCGCTTTTTTAATTTTTAAAGGTCAGATTTTGTTTTTATATCTTCACATTTTATTGCTCAATCGTGTCTTTTCTTCCCTCTCGAATAACTTCAAGCATTATGTCGGACATTTCTTTTCTCATTTTTTCTACCCTCCCACTTTTTAGCTCATCAATCAACTTTAGTTGCTCTTTACTTATATCTTTATAGTTGTCACCCGCCAAGTTTTTTATATCAAACGTGCCCATCAATTGCCACTCTTCTTGTCTACACTCATAAAAAGCATATTCAACAATGGCTTTTTCATCTTTATTCATTTTTATCTGGGACTCAACTTTTTGCATTAAACAATTTGCATATTTTTCACTTGCCTCTTCAAGAGGCTCTGCTAAGACCATAGAAGAAAAAGAAAAACAGATAAATGAGATCACGAAAAATATTGTTCTTTTGATCACCCAAACCTCTTAAAATAATTTAAATATGTCCGTAGAACACTACCACCCTTAATATCTAATTAAAACAAAAAACGACCTAAGGCAGCCTTCTCAAATTTTCAACGACTAACTTCGCATCACCAAAGCTAAAATCAATCAATCCTACATAAATTTATTCACATCAAAAGAAAATCGCCTCTCCTCGCTTTAAAACTGACATGCTAAATTGTCAAATTTAACGTATTATAAAAATGCTTAAACACTCAATCTATAAAAAGTCATAACTGGAGTAAACAAAGTGAAGATTCTGATTACTGGTGCAAATACGGGTATTGGTTTTTCCACCGCTGAACAATTAGTTAAACAAGGACAGCATGTCATCTTAGCCTGTCGCAACCCGCAAAAAGCCCAAGCGGCACAAGACAAACTCCGCGCACTGGATCATGGTCAAGTCGACTTAGTATCACTTGATTTAAATAGCCTCGAAAATACACGTAAAGCAGCAGATGAAATTGCCAATCGCTATGGCAGCCTAGATGTTCTAATTAACAACGCTGGACTATTTTCAAAGACCAAACAATTAACACAAAATGGTTTTGAGCAACAATTTGGTGTCAATTATCTTGGTCATTTTCTGCTGACGCACAAACTTATTCCAGTTTTACAGCAAGCTCCCAAAGCTCGAATTATCCATCTCGCTTCAATTGCACATTGGGCTGGATCAATCAAACCCAATAAGTTCCGTGCAGAAGGTTTTTACAATCCGCTGTTTTATTATGGTCAGTCTAAATTAGCGAATCTTTTATTCAGTAATGCATTAGCCGAGCAGATGGCAAGTAGTACCATTACCAACAACGCCCTACACCCAGGCGGTGTTGCTTCTGACATTTATCGCGATTTGCCGAAGCCCATTTATGAAGTGATGAAAATTGGTTTAGTACCCACTTCTGTTCCAGCCAAACTCATAACTGAAATGGCAATTGGCGGTGAATGGGAAAATCGCAATGGCGAGTATGTGAGTGCACATATGCCAGACTGGAAATCACCTCATGCTAAAAACCAACAGCTTGCACGTGATTTATATGCTCAATCTATGGATCTTGTAGAAAAGTATCTTTAATCAAAAAGTAGCAATCAAAAAAGCCACCCGAAGGTGGCTTTTACAATCTTGATTCAGGTCAGATTAGTGACCACCACCATTGATTGCTTTAGTCATGTCTTCAACCACTTTCTTCGCATCACCAAAGACCATCATGGTTTTTTCATTGTAGAACAAGTCATTATCTAGACCAGCATAACCTGTTGCCATAGAACGCTTGATCACCATAATCGTACGAGCTTTGTGTGCTTCAAGAATCGGCATACCGTAAATCGGTGAGGTCGGATCATCTTTCGCCGCAGGGTTAACTACGTCATTTGCACCGATAACAAGAACTACATCAGTTGCAGGGAAGTCTGAGTTAATCTCATCCATCTCTAAGATGTCTTCATACGCAACATCAGCTTCAGCTAACAATACGTTCATGTGACCAGGCATACGACCAGCAACTGGGTGAATCGCAAAGCGAACTTTTACACCTTGTTCTTTTAAGATTTCACACAATTCTTTAACTGCATTCTGTGCACGACCTTGCGCCATACCATAACCTGGTACGATCACAACGCTATCCGCATTTGACATCAAGAAGCCAGCATCATCAGCAGAACCAGAACGATAGTTACGTTGTACTTGCTCACCTTTGTCAACTGCAACTGCTGCACCACCCATTGCACCACCAAATAATACATTGATGATAGAACGGTTCATCGCCTTACACATGATGTAAGAAAGAATCGCACCAGAAGAACCAACAAGTGAACCTGCAACGATCAACATATTGTTTTCAAGTGTGAAACCAATACCTGCTGCCGCCCAACCAGAGAATGAGTTCAGTAACGATACCACAACTGGCATATCACCACCGCCGACTGGCGCAATCCACATCCAACCAAATGCCAAAGCAAATGCAGTCATGATGTAGAACGCAGTCAAGCTATCTGTAGCGAAGTACACACCACCGAAAACTAACATTGTGATAAACAACAAAGCTTGTAGTGGTTTTACCCATGCACCTGAAATGGTTTTCGCCCATTTCTTTGCTGCAAGTTTGCCGTAAGCAAATACAGATGCTGTAAAGGTAATCGCACCAATGAAACAGCCCACAAACAATTCAAAACGATAGGTACTGCTAAAGCCAGTAAATGCTGTATAGCCTTCAGCCAACATCGCTTCATTCACAGAAGTCAATTGTGCTGCATCAAACTGGCCAAAATGAGCCGCTTTTAATACAGTCGCAATCGCAATCAATACTGCTGCTAAACCGACCAATGAGTGCATCAATGCAACCATTTCAGGCATTTGCGTCATTGGTACTGCGCGCGCTTTGGTGATCCCGATCGCTGCACCAGCAACCATTGCCAAACCGATCATCCAAACCACTGGACCTTCAGCCACAAAGAATGTCGTTGCAACCGCGATTGCCATCGCAATCATACCGTAACGGCTACCCGCAATCGCAGTCTTAGGACCTGACAAACCACGTAAAGTTAAAATAAAGAGGACAGCACCAATCAGGTAGAACCAATCCGCATAGTCTCGAATAAATTCCATCACACGCCCTCTTTTTTCTTTTGCTTAGGTTTGAACATTTCAAGCATACGCGCCGTTACAGCGAAACCACCGAAAATGTTAATACTTGCAAGGAACACAGCGATTGCACCTAAAATGCTAATCGGGTTAATGGTCTCAAAATAAACCGAACCCTCAATCCCAATAAATGGCAAACCGACGGTTTGAATCATTGCGCCAACAACAATAATTGAAGACAATGCGTTTGTTACAGCCATCAATGGCGTATGTAACGCTGGCGTTACACCCCAAACAACGTAATAACCTACGAAGATGGCAAGGACGAAAATTGTAATCGTTTCAACCATGAGAACTCTCCTTAACCACGCTTGAGCAGTACTTGACCGCCATGTGTCACGAGTAACGCTTTTTGGATTTCATCTTCTTGATTGATCGCAAAGGCTTTGTCTTTGTCAAACAATGTCTCAAGGAAGTTAAATACGTTACGTGCATACAATGCAGATGCTTCAGTTGCAACTGTGCCCGGAATATTTGGGATACCCAAAATCTTCACGCCATTTTCAGTTGTTACTGTTTCGCCTTCTTTAGAACCTTCAACGTTTCCACCCGTTTCAACTGCCATATCTAAAATGACAGAACCCGGTTTCATTTTGGCAACGGTTTCAGCTTTAATTAAACGCGGCGCATTACGACCAGGAAGCAAAGCAGTGGTGATCACGATATCTGCATTTGATACCGCTTTATCCACAATCGCAGCTTGATCTTGAATGTATTGCTCACCCGGCATCCAACCATAACCATTCTTGGCAGCGTCGGCAGCTTTTTGCTTTTCTTCATCAGACATCGGCACGTCTAACCATTTACCACCTAAAGACTCAACTTGCTCTTTAGCGGTTGGACGTAAGTCGGTCGCTTCAACGATTGCACCCAAACGTTTTGCAGTCGCAATCGCTTGCAGACCAGCAACACCAACACCCATGATCACAACACGTGCAGGTTTTACAGTACCCGCAGCCGTCATTAACATTGGGAACATACGTTGATATTCAGCCGCAGCCAACAATACAGATTTATAACCTGCTAAGTTTGCTTGAGAAGAAAGTACATCCATATTTTGTGCACGTGAAAGTGTACGTGGAAGCAACTCTAAAGCAAAAGCAGACACTTGCTGAGCAGCAAATTGGTCTAATTCTGGATTTCGGTAAGGGTCAAACATTGCAATCACAGATGTATTCGCCGCAAGTTTTTGAATTTCGTTACCACTCGGGGCACGTACTTTCAAAATAATTTGGCTACCTGTATATGCATCATCCGTAATGGCTGCGCCAACTTGTTCATAAGCACTGTCAATATACGCAGCTTTAACACCAGCGCCACGTTCAATAACAACGCTATGACCTGCGTTAATCAACTTCTTCACTGTCTCTGGTGTTGCAGCAACACGACTTTCACCGACGACAGTTTCGGTTGGGATTCCGATCTGCATGAGCGTTCCTCAAGCTAGTTTTTCTTAAGTAAACATCGCGAATCGCAATGTTTCCCCCAGGAGTATTCTTTGTAGAGACTTAGGATTTTAATGGAACTTTTTTAAAATTCCACCCAATATTTATTTAATAAATACCTATATTTTGAACTGATGATTCATATTAATGTTTCAAACTTGTATGATTGGTATGTTTGATTTTTATAATGCAAACCTACGCTTCGATACTCGTTAAAGATGATATGCCATTATCATCCACATAAATCTGCTCATATCTACACTTTGTATCGCATGCGCGATTGAATAGCAAAGCGATATCTATTGAAATAAATCTACAGCACAGCGTTCACTATAAATAAGCCTTGTTCAAATGCGTTACATATCAATGGCACTTGCGTCGGGTATCTACAGATTGACGACCTGAATCGGCATCATAAGCATGCGACTACGCGAGTGGATTGGCTTATTTAAACTTTTATTGTTTTTTTCGGCTACTTTTTATTAGCCCTGTTATTCACTTAAATTTAACCAAGCTTGAATGAATCGAAATTTCACTCCATTCAATGTAATGTTGGCGATTAAATAATAAGCACAATTAAAAAAGAAATGTAAAAACGTAGCTTGGCATTTTCTCAAGTGATATTTGTTTATTTTTTAGCAGCAAATTTCCGCATATTGCACAATATTGGTGCGATTTTTAAGCAAATTAGCCTGTCGCATCATTTTTTTGATTGAGTAAAAATAAAATTTCCTGAAAATGAGCGCCCATTGCCTCTTTTGCTAAACAATCATCAGGATTCCGCAATGGACATTGCGCCAAAGACAGGCAGCCACAACCAATACATTGATCGAGCTGTTGACGTAATTGCAATAACATCATGATTTGCTGATCAAGTTGGCCTTGCCATTGCTGAGACATCGTTTGCCAGTCTTGTTTGCTGGCAATTTGTTGCTTAGGTAAAGAAGCAAAGGTCTCTTTAATTTGCCCCAAGCTAATCCCAACTTGTTGCGCTGCTTTAATAATTGCAATTCGCCGCAATATAGCGCGTTGATAACGGCGCTGGTTACCTGAAGTTCGTACGCTCCATATCAGTTCTTTTTCTTCATAAAAACGAATGGTTGCAACACTTACACCACTTCGCTTTGCAAGCTCACCAATCGTGAGCCAAGCCTGTAATTGTTCTTGTTCCAAAATATGCTTGACCTCTAGTTAACTTGAGCTTTGATACTAACATAACTCAGTTTTCCGAATGGTGTTTTCCAATGAATAATACAAATACGCAAGCATTTACCATAATCAATCCAAATGAGCTGTATGACCCACGTGCCAATGGGTATAGCCATGTCAGCATCGTACAACCCAATATGCGTACCATTCATATTGCAGGTCAAGGCGGTGAAAATAAAAATGGTGAACTGTCACAAGATTTTGACCAACAGGTACAACAAGTCTTTTATAATATCCAACATGCTTTAACTTCAGCTCAAGCCCAACTTCAAGATATTGCTGTTTTACGTATTCTGGTTGTCGATCACGATGCTGAGAAACTTCAAAAATTGACTCATATCATGCAGCGTTTGTGGAAAAATCATGTTTTCCCTGTTTGCACACTTATTCCTGTGCCCTGTTTAGCATTAAAAGACATGCAAATCGAAATTGAAGCAACTGCATATACCGCTTAGACCCGTTATAGAGAGAATTATGTCTGCCTCCCAAGATATTAGTCAAAATAAAGCCCTGCTCTGGTTTATGGCTGTGGCATGTGGCATGTGGTTTGTGTGCAGGTGCAAACTATTATAGTCAACCGTTGATCCATTCGATTCAGCAGTATTTTGCTGTGACGGAGGGTCAAGCTGCCCTCACCGTCACTTTTGCACAGGTTTCTTATGCCTTGGGCTTACTCTTTATTGTGCCGATGGGCGATGTGGTCAATAAAACCAAGTTCATCCCCTTATTAATGTGTTTTTGTGCGGTCGGTTTATTTATTAGTGCTTTTTCAGTGAATTTGCCGATGTTATGGCTTGGAACAGTCTTGGCTGGTTTATTCTCAGTTGCGGCACAAATCCTAATTCCACTGGCAACCATGACGGTACAACCTGAAAAAACGGGCGAAGTGGTTGGCTTCTTGATGAGTGGACTATTGGTCGGAATTTTACTATCGACCAGTTTAGCAGGGTTATTTTCCAATTTATTTCACTGGAAAATGATTTATGCGGTCAGCGGTGTATTGATGTTGATATTGGCTTATGCCCTAAAAAGCCGTTTACCGTATGTGATGCGGATGAAAATGAATTATGGGCAAGTGTTTGCATCAATGGCACAACTACTGAAACAAGAAAAACGACTCTTATTGCGTGCACTTTCGGGTGGATTTGCTTTTGCAGCCGTCAGTATCTTGTTTTCTACCATCGCTTTACTTTTGGCTTCCGCACATCAACTGTCTGATCTACTGATCGGCATGGTTGGATTGGTCGGCATCTTTGGTGCATTATCGACACAATATATCGGTAAATATGCTGATCGAGGCTATACCCAACAATTGACATGGATGGGTTGCGGATTATTTATCTTGAGTTGGATCTGCTTCTATTACGGTCAGACTTATTTATTCAGTTATATTCTCGGCTTCGCACTAATCCAATTGGCTTTAGCACTCGTTCACACCAGCAATCAAAGCATTATTTTCCGTTTACGCCCTGATGCCAAGTCACGTATCAATGCCATCTATATGACCACCTATTTTATTGGCGGCGCTTGCGGTTCTGCACTGGGAATTTTCTCATGGAATCATGGAGGCTGGAGCATGACCTGTTTGGTTGGTCTCAGTTTGGTTTTCGCTTGTATGTTCTTTAGTTTCTTGGATAAGCTGGTTTCATCCAAAACCGTTTCAGCCTAAACGATAAATGCCAAGAAGACTCATCTTCTTGGCATTTATATAAGGATAGCGTTTAAAGTCTTAAGTTATTCGGCTCGATCGCAACAATATCCTCTCGCGCCGCAATAAATTCAGGTCGGGGTTTAAGCCCACCCAATGGCTGCTGTAATTGATTGTCGATACTATTATAGACAAAGAAAATATTACTGCGTGGGAATGGAGTAATGTTACTGTTTGAACCATGCATTAAATTGCAGTCAAAGAACACAACACTACCCGCCAACCCTGTACACGAATGTATGCCACCCATATCGGCCAAATAGCGCAATAAGCTACCATCAGGTACACCATACTCTTGCTTTTTGAGCGACTTTTTATAGTGCTCATCAGGGGTCTCACCCTGACAAGAAATATAATGTTGATGTGAACCAGGGATCACCAAAAGTGGCCCGTTGTGATCATCATTATCCGTCAGTAAAATCGAGCAACTTAAAGCACGCATTCTCGGCATACCATCTTCACTATGCCATGTCTCAAAGTCGGAGTGCCAAAAAAACTCTTTGCCATGCAAACCCGGTTTATAGTTAATCCGCGACTGATGTATATAAACATCACTTCCCAGTAATGATCGAGCAATGTTTAATACTCGTTCATCAGAGACTAGATTTTGAAATACATCATTTAAACGGTGTACATTAAAAATCGAACGCACTTCTTGGCTTTCACGCTCAATAATCGCTTCAGGGCGTTGTTGCACGGCGAAATCTTGGCGCATTTGATGCAACTCATTCAGTAGATGTTGTACTTCATCTTGACTAAATAATTGATCAACTTGCAAAAAGCCATTTTTTGCATAATCCTGCTTTTGCTGTTCGGTTGCACCTTGAACGACATCTTGCTGATAAACCACTGGATCTGCGCGCGAAATGATTGCCGCAGCATCACTTCTTCGAGTCAGGTAAGGGTTACTCATTTGCACGATTACACCTCCTCCTCAGTTTGTTTGATCATTTGTTCTGGTGTTGCATACACGCCGTCTTTGTCATGTACTTCATTGCCTACCAAGGCAGGATTGAAAGTACAGACCAAAACCAAATCAGTGGTCGCACGTAGATAATGATTGTCATGCTTGTCTAAGGCATAGAGTGTTCCTGGCGTGATTTTAAAGACTTCTCCAGACGGAATCAGCTCAATCTCGCCCTCACCTTTGACGCAATACACCGCTTCTAAATGGTTCTTATACCAAATATGCGTTTCTGTACCTGCAAAAATGGTGGTTTCATGCATCGAAAAGCCCATACCATCTTCACGTAATAATAAACGGCGACTTGCCCACGTTTCTGTCTGCACATCACGATCAGTATTTAGAATATCTTGTAATTGACGTACGATCATGAAACAACTCCGTGTACTTTAACTGTCGATTTTATTTTCGCTTGAGGTAAATTGGCTTGAGTATAGACCTGAACCACATGTTCAATTGCCTGCTCTAACAGCTCAATCCCTTGTTCTAAGATTTCAGGTTCAATCGTCAATGGCGGTAGTAATTTCACCACCTCACCACGACTGCCAGAAGTCTCAATCACCAAACCAAGTTGGAAGGCTTGTGTTGTGACTTCATCTGCCCAGTCTGGGTTTTTAAATGCGATACCTTGCATCAAGCCACGACCACGATGGGTTAACTCTGCCGCTGGGAATTTCTTCACCATCTCTTGTAGTCGATGACTGACCAATTCTGATTTCTGCGCCAACGCTGTCTGGAAGCTTTGATCCGCCCAAAAGTGTTGAATCGCTTTAGTCGCCGTAACAAAAGCTAAATTATTGCCACGGAATGTGCCATTGTGTTGACCCGGACGCCAAATATCTAATTCTGGTTTAAACAAAACCAAAGACATAGGCAAACCAAAGCCCGACAAAGATTTAGACAAGGTCACGATATCGGGGGTAATCTCCGCTGTTTCAAAGCTAAAGAAGTGACCTGAACGCCCACAGCCTGCTTGAATATCATCGACAATCAATAGAATCTTGTGCTGTTTACACAAGGCCGAAAGTCGCTTCAGCCAATCAATACTAGCCGAATTTAAACCGCCTTCGCCTTGCACACACTCAACAATGATTGCGGCTGGTAGATCAATGCCACTGCTACGATCAGTTAAAAGCTTATTTAGCATCGCAATGGTATCGACATCTTCACCAAAATAGCCTGCATAGGCTGCATGATGAACATTGCCCAAAGCCACACCCGCAGCTTCACGAAACTTTTGATTTCCTGTTAATGAAAGTGCGCCTAAGCTCACCCCATGAAAACCGTTGGTAAATGCAATTATATTGTGGCGCTTGGTGACATTACGCGCCAACTTGATCGCCGCTTCTACGGCATTGGTTCCTGTTGGACCGGTAAACTGCAACTTATAATTTAAAGTACGTGGCTTTAAAATATATTGCTCAAAGGTTTCTATAAAAGCCTTTTTCGCAGAGGTTGCCATATCCAAGCCATGCACAATGCCATCTTGCATCAGATAATCAATTGCAGCCTGTTTCAGCACGGGATGATTGTGCCCATAATTCAATGTGCCCGCACCCGCGAGAAAATCAATATAAGATCGATCGTTCTCATCCACCAAAACTGCATTTTTTGCAGTTTTGAATATGGTTGGAAAAGAATGGATATAACCTCGTACTTCAGACTCCAATCGACTGAAAATATTCATGAATAACTCCAAGTTAATTTTAAAAGGAATAAATCTCTTAAATACTGCTCAATTCCAATCCCAAAGACCGATGGTGTATAAGTCTTCTGGCTCATGCTGAGTATCGAATGGTTCGGGTTGTAAAGGTTGCAGCGCTTGCTTGGATAAAAACGGACTGACTTTACAAGGGACATCAAAGCGAGAGGCAAAACTGCGGAAAAGATTTTGAGAGGCTTTATTGCTTGGAGAAATTGTTGTTTTTAAGAATTTTAATTGGCGGTTTTCTAAACATTGTTCTTTTACGTTATCAAGGAGTAAGGAACCGATCCCATTTCCTTGCTCACTGGGCGAGACCGCGATTTGCCAGAGGAAGTACGTATCTGGATCTTCTGGACAAATATAGCCTGTCACCACACCCGAGATTTCACCTTTGTGGTTATAAGCCACAAAACAGGTATCGGTATGATGTTCAGCAAGTAATGCATATGCATAGAGTGAGTTGAGGTCCAAAGATGGACAGGACTGAATCAGCGCATGTACTTCACGTACATCTTTCGGTTTAAAATTACGAACGCTGCATTGATTCAGTTGATGAATCACTGATTGTTTAGTCAAGCGAATTGACTGTCTTGATAAAGCTTCCACGCTATCTCCTTTTGTATTTCCATAATCGGCATACTCAAGTTATAAGTGTGGTATCAGGATAGTGTCTACGCATGTCATTGAATAACAATCACATTGATAATCTGTATTGCCCTATTTTCAACTGAATTTAATTTGGAACTTTTGCCTCAAGTAACTGGGCAAACCGCTCTAATGACACAATCAGATGCTGTCGCTCATCATTGGTCAAAGCTTGTAAAGCCAGTGAAAAACCTTCAGGTAACGCAGACGGTGATTGATCTAATAATTGTTCGCCTTTCGCGGTTAGGCTGACATGTACATGTCGACGGTCCTGTGTATCCCTCACACGCAAGACCAAACCTTTTTCCTCGAGACGATCAATAATTCCAACAACGGTACTCGGACTCACAAAAATTGCTTTGCCAATGACAGACATACTGCATGGGCCTATTTTTGCAACGGTCATCAGCGCAACGAGTTGCGGTGTCGTGATTTGGTGAAGTTGAGACAATCGTTTGGAATAAAGCTCCACACACTGCTCAATCCGCCGAACACTTTGTAAAACACGAACAGCATCATCCATCTCAATCACGCACAAAAAAAGCTAAACACACTATTGTAGTACGTTGTACATGATGTTGTCTGTATTTTAATAAAACATCACCGCGTTATTTCTTTACGCTTGACCCTAACGCCAAGTACATCTATTTCCCGATACCTTGAGTAGAAATCATTATAGGTAGTGAATATTTTTTCTTCAAATCAATTCATATCAAATAGTTTCAATAAGAATGATTTTACTATGAATCATTTTTAAAAATATATATAAATCAAAGTATTATAAATTGTGTAATTTTGTGTAATCTATCAAATTCATGTAAAGCCAAAACAATGCATAAAAAACAACCATTCAAGATTCATGCCATGATCAATATTTTACGGTTTTTGTTGTTTTATCACGATGTATGATTCAGAGGAAATTGCTGAAGTTTCTCAACAAAATCTGCGGATTCAACTTCTAAAAAAATGACGATCTGAAATGTGATAGCTGATGACAACAAACACATTTTTAGATCGTCACTAAGATTTGAAATTTTACTGATTACGTTGATTGACACGCTTTGAAAGTTCTTCAGCGGACTCTTTGCGTTCAGAATAACGGTCGGTTAAATACTGACTTTGTCCACGCGTCAGCAATGTGAACTTATAAAGCTCCTCCATCACATCTACGATACGATCATAGTAAGATGAGGCTTTCATACGTCCATCTTCTTCAAACTCCAAAAATGCTTTAGGAATTGAAGACTGATTTGGAATCGTGATCATCCGCATCCAACGGCCCAAGATACGCATTTGATTGACACTATTAAATGACTGCGATCCGCCACTGACCTGCATCAAGGCCAAAGTTTTGCCCTGCGTTGCACGAATCGCACCACCAGCCAGTGGAATCCAGTCAATTTGTGATTTAAAGATCGAACTCATCGAACCATGACGCTCAGGCGAGCACCACACCATTCCCTCAGACCATGCCAACAGTTCATGTAACTCTTTGACTTTTGGATGCTCCATATCTGCATCTTCGGGTAAAGGCAGTCCTTTAGGATGAAAGATTTTCACCTCAGCCCCTAAATACTGCAAAATACGACCCGCTTCCATCACCGCCAATCGACTATAAGAGCGTTCCCGATTTGAGCCATATAGCAATAAAATGCGCGGGGGATGATCTAGCTTTAGCGCTTGAGCCTGTTGAAATTCAGGCTTTGGCAGTAATTCAGGATCAATCTTCGCTACATTTGAATCAGATTTATTCATTTGGAAAACACTTCTTCTTTAACCACAGTGATACGCTCACTAGCGCAATCAATACAGGCACTTCCACCAATGGACCAATGACCGTAGTAAATGCTACTGGAGAAGCTAAACCAAAGGTCGCAATCGCCACAGCCAAAGCTAACTCAAAGTTATTTCCAGCCGCCGTAAACGAAATCGCGGTTGTACGCGGGTAATTGTTCCCCATCCACTTACTCATAAAGAAGCTAATAAAGAACATCAGTACAAAATAAATCGTCAATGGAATCGCAATACGAATCACGTCCAAAGGCAAACTCACCACATCACTGCCTTTTAAGCTAAACATCGCCACAATCGTGAACAATAATGCCAACAAGCTTAGGGGACTAATTTTGGGTAAGAATTTATCTTGATACCAATCCAAACCTCTAGACTTGACCAAAATCAATCGTGTCATAAAACCAAGGAAGAATGGAATACCTAAATAAACCAACACAGCATGGGTAATCGTCCAGAAATCGACATCAATCACCTGTCCAGCCACGCCAAAATATGGCGGCAGCACCGTTAAGAATAACCACGCATAGGTACTAAAAAATAAGATTTGGAAAATACTATTGAATGCGACCAAGGCTGCGACGTATTGGTTATCACCACAAGCTAAACCATTCCAGACCAAGACCATCGCAATACAGCGCGCCAGTCCAATCAGAATTAAACCGGTCATGTATTCTGGATAGCTATGTAAAAAGATAATCGCCAATGCAAACATCAATATCGGTGCAATCAACCAGTTCTGTACCAATGACAAGATTAGCGTTTTCTTGTCTTTGAACACTTCAGGTAAAGTTGCATAGTCGACTTTTGCCAACGGCGGATACATCATCAAAATCAAACCGATCGCAATCGGGATATTGACTGAGTCAAAACTCATTCGCTCTAAAGCAACCGACGCTTGCGGGAAAAATACACCGATCGCAACACCCAACCCCATCGCCATGAAAATCCATAGCGTGAGGTTACGATCTAAAAAGGATAATCCTGATTTAGCCATGTTCTACCCAATTAATCGATATGTGAGATTTGATTGATTGCTGCAATCATTTCTGGACGCGTCATATTGGCAGCATCGAGTGCAAACAAAGCATCAAGACGACGATTGATATGATCGACAGTGACTTGGAAAGCTTTGAGCTTTTCCTCTTTAGGCAGTTCTAAATGCGAAGGATCAGTTAAACCCCAATGTGCTTTGATCGCGCCACCAAGATAAAGCGGACATGCTTCTTGTGCCGCCGAATCACACACCGTAATCACCACATCAGCTTGGTACTGTTCACAGTCATCAATGGTTTTGCTCCACAATCCCTCAGTAGAAAGGTTTAAAGCTTGTAAGGTTTCAATCGTTAATGGATGGACTTGTCCAGACGGCTTACTGCCTGCGCTATATGCCTTCCAACCCGCTGGTGCACGATCATTGAAAAGGACTTCTGATAAAATACTGCGACAACTATTTCCAGTGCACAAAAAAAGAAATTTCATGATGTTTTACTCGCAATAGCTCTGTGTTGTTAGAGCTGCTAATGGTGGGATATTACTGGGTTGCTGTGTGGTCAATACATTTAAAATGTCATGGCACCAATTCGGTAATTGCGGATTTATGCTGTAATAAACCCATTGGCTTTGGCGTCTGTCTTGTAATAATCCAGATGAACGCAATAAAGCGAGATGTCTTGAAATCTTGGGTTGACTGAGTTGTAACTTTTCAGTGAGATCACAAACACATAACTCTTTATTCTCTACAACTAAAGTGACGATATTGAGACGGGTTTCATCTGATAAGCATTTAAAAAAATTAACTTGATCCATATTCACACCTTATTTGTTTATTTGAATATGCAGATAATCACATATCTGAACTAAATTTTTTAATTTATCCGTTGTCCATTTTCACCGATCACTTGTTCACCATCTTCTTTAGTGAAAGCACCCTTTTGCGGCAATGGCAAAATATCTAACACGATTTCAGAAGGGCGGCTAAGGCGAGTACCCAAATCAGTCACAACAAAAGGACGGTTGATCAAAATCGGATGTTCAAGCATAAAATTGATGAGTTGTTCATCCGTCCAATCCTCACGCTCCAGTGCCAAATCACGATATGGATCGACATTTTTACGGATCGCTTCCCTAACTGTTAAACCAGCATCATGAATGAGCTGAATCAGTTCCTCACGGGTGGGTGGTGTCACTAGATACTCAATCACAGTCGGTTCAATCCCTGTATTGCGGATTAAAGCCAAGGTATTTCTTGAAGTTCCACAAGCTGGGTTGTGAAAAATCTTCACGTCTAATGAAGTTGTCATTTGAATGAACTCTAGTTTATATATGCTTATATCTTTATATACGAATTAGCATATATACTCAATATACATCTCGCTCTTTTTTCCTTTCTAAACAGCATAAGCTCTGAATCAAAAACAATATATCAAATAAAATTAATCGCTTAAAAAAAGAAACCACAACAATAAAGTTGTGGTTTTCTCTATATCACTATTACTTATTCGATATGATCACGCCATTTTACGGATTACGAATACAGTTGCTCATTACCCATTTAAATTGATTCAACGATGTCTACGTAGCGATAAATGCAGCCATCTTTTGGGTTTTCAAAAAGCAAATCAATGTTAGGTAAAAGAATATCGCCGTCCACTTCAATTTGCTCTATATATTTGAACATAGGAACTTCTCGATCATTTAATTCTTTAATTTTAGCAATAACGATCTTTTCAGAGTCAAATTGATTCTTAACTTTGATTTTTATATTTTTCATTAGAAACTCCAGTTCTACAGATTTAAAATACACAAATAAATAAAATTAAAATGATGTAATTGCAGAAAAAGCCAAAGGCATAGCAAAGACAGTTAAAATACATGATGCACTACGTTGTAAATTACGCTGATTCAACCAAGTAATTTTGTTTGAAATTAAGACTGATCCAAAAGCAATCCATAAAAATGCGATTGGTGTAATCAGTGCTAAAAAAGTTCCCATATGAATTATATATTGATGGAGGTTCAACCAAACCGTATGCGGGAAAATAGCTGAAGCAAACAACACAGCTTTAGGGTTAAGTAAAGTTGCGACAAATAAAGCCTTTGAGGTAATTAATGGCTGGTTTAAATCCATCTTTTTGGTAGAAGTTATCCATAGTTTAATTGCTAAATAAATGATAAAAGCGGCGCTAAACAACTTTATGAGAGGTGGTAACCAAGGCATATAGTGAGAAACGGACTCAAGTAAAAACCCCCATGCAGTAATTGCAATAAAATAACCGAGTACCTCCGATGGGATTAATTTAAGTGAGCGTTTGATACCTACTTGGATTCCTGATGAAGCCAATAATGTATTCGTTGGACCTGGTGTAAGTAAGATCGTAATAATCAAACCAAAGAATAAAAATGTCACCATAGACAAATCCCTTTGATAAATTGTGCAAGCGAAATATGGCAAAACAGATAAAGGTTTGTCGACAAAATGGTTGTAACCAAAAATAATTAAAACCAAACTTTATATATAAATCAATATCTTAAATCAAAGAACACTTTAATTCAGCACAAATCAAATGTGTGACCAATATCACTTTTCATCGGGTCTTTTAGAGAATACAACTGTCTTTGAATCACACAAGATTCTGATTATTCAGAAGAATTTATTGTTGAAATTGAATAAAGCGTTGGAAAAAGCCCACACACCTTTCAAGGAGTTTAGACATGATTCATAAGCAAATGTACTACTTTTAGTTTTATGCTAATATTGCGCGCAAATTGCCGATTTGATCATTCAGCAAGATCAAATATAGGCTTCAGTTTTCGATCTCTTCTCCAGTCCAATGTATTGTATTCAATATTCAGCCTACAAATGTGCCATGTATTCCCTTTGCTTGATTGCAATCCTGTCGGCTATTTAACATTGAAACAAAGGTATGATTTTTAATGACGCCGAACCAAACCATTTGAATAGCCACATCCAAAGATGCAGCTAAAATAAGGTTGTTCTCATTCCGCTTAGGCTAATTTAAGCTACCATTCTAAGCGCCTGTTCAAGACCTCGTTGTTTAAGCCCTGCACCAAACCTTGCAGAGTCCAGACGATGATCGGTACTCATTGCACTGCGTTCATGATCTACAAACTCAGTGATTGAGCAAAGAAATCATAGACAGTATCTTCCTTCAAATGAGCCTAGATTTAGGCTATTTAGATTTCTTCTAATACCAAGGATTCCATCATCTGATCCTCTACGACGCGGCCACCCTTAATAGCTACAATTCTATCAACAGATGCAATTGTTTCTGGACGATGAGCAATAATAACTCTCGTCATGTTCAGTGATTTAATCATTGAATTAATTTCTTGTTCTTTCAAAACATCTAAATGGCTCGTAGCTTCATCTAAAAATAAAATTTTAGGTTTTCTATACAATGCTCTGGCTAATAAAACTCTCTGTTTCTGTCCACCTGACAGGATACTCCCCATATCTCCAACCAAAGTCTGATAACCCATCGGCATAGCTATGATTTCATCATGTATAGCAGCCATTTTTGCACACTGCTCTACCCACTCTTGATTAATACTATGATCAAAAAAGCTAATATTTTCAATAATTGATCCAGCAAACAGAACATCATCTTGAGCGACTGAAGCGGTTAAGTGTTTTAAGTTACTCTTCCCAAAGTTTTTGATACTTTTCCCGCCTATTTTTATATCACCATATTCCAACTTCAAATTGCCTAAAAATAGATTCATCAAGGTTGTTTTTCCACAACCTGTAGCTCCTACAATAGCAACAGACTGCCCAGCTGGTATAATTAGGTTGACATGGTGAATGATCCAAGGCTCTTCTTCTGAATATCTAAATTTCAATGAATTAACTTCGATTTCTGTACTAATTTCTTGATCACATGTTTCTGGATCAAATAAATAATCATCGGCTTGATCTTGATCTGTCAAAACGATATCTGCCAGTCGTTCTCCGTGCAGACTTAGCATTTTAACTTCAACATATTTATCAATTAAAGAACTGATCCTACTACCAAACTGACTCTTATAGGCTATAAATGCCATTAAAATGCCGACAGTGAATTCACCTTCAATAACCAAACTTGCTCCTAACCAAAGAATAATTATATTCTGTAATCCAAATAGTAGAGTGTTAACAAACCCAAACATTAATTGTAGCTTTTGAGATACTAAGCCCGCATTAATTTGATCAACAAATAAAGTTAACCATGTAGCCTGTCTAAGCTCCTGTTTATCAAATTGTTTAATTGTTTTTATACCACGCATTGTTTCCATAAAATGCGTGTTCTGTTTTGCTGCATATACGATTTGATCTTCTGTCGCACGCCTTAATGGCGCATACCAAGCCCAACGAATAAGGGAATATAAAAAGATTGTAATAACAGCTATCCAAGCCAATTGGGCACTATAGAAGAACATTAGAACCAGTGTAAACACGGTCATTAATCCATCAAGAATAGCTGTCAAGAATGATGTAGTTAATGTTCTCTGAATTGCATCAATCGATGAAAATCTAGAGATAATATCTCCCAAATGGCGCTTTTGGAAAAAGTTGGTTGGCAAATTAACAAGATGATGAAAAATGTTAGCTTTCCACTGTACATTCAGAGTTGTAGCCATATGCATAACGATCCAGGACTGCATAAGACCAATAATGCTACTGAGTAGCATCAACAAACCAAAGCCAATAGCTAAAGTTGTTAAAAGATTTAAATCCGCGGATACAATGGCATGGAGACTGTAAATAAAACTGTGTAAACGCTTAAACTATCCCTCAACGCTGTTGGGGGGCAACACAGGTGTTTACCATGAAAGATGAAGCAATGCTGGCATTGGCAAAAGAATTTGCTAAGAACTTAAAAACAGAAGCTGACCTGAATAATTTCAGTAAAGCTTTAAAGAAACTCACCGTTGAAACTGCACTCAATGCTGAACTGACTGAACATTTAGGCTATGAGAAGAATAGTCCTCGTATAGGCAAAAATACACGTAATGGCTATACAACCAAACGGCTATTTACTGATGATGGTGAATTTGAACTAGACACGCCTAGAGATCGTGATGGCACTTTTGAGCCCCAGCTGATCAAGAAGAGTCAAACCCGTATCACACAAATGGATAGCCAAATCCTATCCCTATACGCCAAAGGCATGACGACACGAGATATCGTTGCCACATTCAAGGAAATGTACGATGCGGACGTCTCCCCAACGCTTATTTCCAAAGTGACGGATGCAGTTAAAGAACAAGTAATAGAATGGCAAAATCGACCATTGGATGCCCTTTATCCTATTGTCTATATGGATTGTATCGTCGTGAAAGTGCGTCAAGATAGTACGATTATTAACAAAGCGGTGTATCTGGCATTAGGTGTCAATACAGACGGACAGAAAGACTTATTAGGTATGTGGATGTCAGAAAACGAAGGTTCTAAATTTTGGCTCTCAGTCCTTACAGAACTGAAAAATCGTGGGTTAAAGGATATTCTGATTGCCTGCGTAGATGGACTGAAGGGCTTTCCTGATGCAATCAATACAATTTACCCTGATACGCATATTCAGTTGTGTATCATCCACATGGTACGCAACAACCTTAAATATGTGAGTTGGAAAGACTACAAAGCTGTCACAGCCGATTTAAAAAAGATATATCAAGCTGTTACAGAAGACGCAGCCTTACAGGCTTTAGATGAATTTGGACAAAAATGGGATGAGAAGTATCCTCAAATCAGCAAGTCATGGCTTGCCAACTGGTCGAATCTAAACACGTTTTTCGCTTATTCTATGGATATTCGCAAAGCGATTTACACGACGAATGCGATTGAATCATTGAACAGCGTTATCCGCCATGCAACCAAGAAAAGAAAAATCTTCCCAACTGATGATTCCGTGAAAAAGGTGGTATATTTAGCAATTATGGCAGCAAGCAAAAAATGGACGATGCCTATTCAGAATTGGAAAGCTGCCATGAATCGCTTTAGTATCATGTTTGAAGAGCGTGTAACCAAGTATTTTTAAAACTGTATTTACACAGAATTATTTACACCCTCATGGCATGATCTATTACCCATTGCATAAAGAATGGGCTTATTAGTGAAAAGGCTTCTAAAGCCAATGCTAAAATAAGAATTTGGCTTAGAGATTTCCATAATCCTCTAATTTCACCAAATAATTTGAAAATCTGAATACTTGTTTTATCTTTCTTTTCTTCGAAATCAGAATCAGGCCACAGTTCTAAAGCAATGCCTGTGAAGCTTAAAGACGCCTGTTTGTAACTTAAGACTCTCTCACCAAATGCAGGATCAATAATAGTAATTTTTGTTGCCGACACTTTTTTTAGCACAACAAAATGATTAAGTTCCCAGTGCAAAATACAAGGTAATCGAAGTTTATTTAACTCATTTAGTTCTAGCTTAAGCGGACGTGTTGTTAAATGTAGTTTGTTAGCAATTTTAATTAAGATTGCTAGTGTCGCTCCTTTTTGAGATATAGAATATCTTTGTCTTAAAGTTAATAAATCAGAATCATATCCATAATAACCTGCTACTATTGCCAAGCAGGCGAGTCCACATTCGGAAGATTCTGTTTGTAAAATAACAGGAGTTTTTCTACCTACCCCTAAAGATAGATATTCAAGATGACGCATAAATTAAAATTTTCCTGTAATACTAAATAATGGTTCTAATACCCATTCATATAGCTTTCGTGTTTCATGCATAATATCGCCATCAAGGGTCATACCTGCTTGTAATGGCATATCTTTTCCATATGCTTTTACGACTTGTTTATCTAGCTTTGCTCGTACTAAATACACTGGTTCATTATTCATTTGTTCTTGTGGCGAGATGACACCTATTGTTTTCATATCTTGTCCAGCTGAAGCTGTTTTGGAAATAGACAAAACATGTGCTTTAGCATGTCCAAATTTTTGATAAGGATACGCTTGATAACGCAATAGAACTTGATCTCCTTCTTTTACAAACCCTATTGCTCGGCTAGGTACATATAACTGAGCAATAAGAGATGTATTTTCCGGCAATATTGTTAATAAAGGTTTTGTTAAATCAACAAATTCTCCAACCTCTGCATTGATAGTGCTTACGATTCCGTCTGCATTCGCTTGAACTGCTAGGCTCTGTTGAGCTTGCATTTCAATAAGTTCTTGAGCATTACTAGATAGAAGACGTTCGTATTGCTCTACCTCATTACTTTGCTTATTCTGTAAACCATCTAAAACTATTTTCTGTTCATTAAACTGTTTTTCTAAAGTTACTTTGTCTCTTTGTAAAGATTCATACTGAGAAACTTGATCAAAATATTCAATTTTCTTAGCTTCAACCTCCTCATGAGATGCTGCATTTTGCTGTAAAGCTATTTCATAACGTTTTTGGTTATTTTTAGCTAAGTTCACACGATTTCTTTGATTAAGGAGTAAATTATTTACTCTTATTAAGCTTTCATTTAATAAACTTATTTGATTCAAAACAGTTTGTTTTTCATTTTGATGAATAAGGTGTAATCGCATAATTTCATTTCGAAGAGATTGCTCCTTTAGTTGTGTTTGTTTTGCTAAAGCTGCGGCAATATCACCATGCTCTGTATAATTTGTTGTAGAAATAACATACAGAATGTCACCCTTTTGAACTTTTTGACCTTCATAGATATTTTTCTTCATTATAGTACCCTGTTGAGTAGCGTACACCTGTATCAAACCAGATAAAGGTGTTAACTGTCCTTTAACTGTGCTTCGTTTGGTGTAGCTCCCCCAGATGGTGAAAGTGATGATCACTAATGTGATACATAAAGAAAAATATGTAAAAAAAGTAAAACTAAATGGACGTGAAAGAATAATATTTCCAGTCCATCTAGTTTGTTTTGCATCAAAAGCTTCTTTACGAAATAGATGATTATTCATTTAGAATTCTATATTCACAAGCTCAATAACATCCTGTATCGCAAGCTGAAAAAGAAGGCTGTTAATTTTTTCTACAGGATGATCTGCAAACTCTCTTGAAACTTGATCAACAGAAGAATATGGATTTTCATATAAATGCTGAATAAGCTTTAAACTCAACTCATCAACATTAACTTTATTACCATTAATGATGACAAATCCTTTATCAAAGAAATAAAGCAAATTAACATTCAAACGAATCTTTTGACCCATCTGTAATTTATCAACTTTACCATTACCTAAGATGTCTAATGAAAACATAGATGGAACATGATGATGTCCCAATTGATGCATCATAAAGCTTTCATAATAATCTTTATCTTTTAAAATTTCGGCAATCTCATGACTAATATTAACAATCATTTCTTTATCACAAACGAAATTAGTAAAGTTTTGTCTACAAGCTAAAATATTTGGTGCAATTTGCTCAAGCCATTGAACATATTCAAAACCAGTTGGAGCAAAAGAAGCTACTGCTAAATGAAAAGTTTCACCATCTAAAGGCAAAGGATCATGCCACCAACCACGTGGAATGAGACTGTAAATAAAACTGTGTAAACGCTTAAACTATCCCTCAACGCTGTTGGGGGGCAACACAGGTGTTTACCATGAAAGATGAAGCAATGCTGGCATTGGCAAAAGAATTTGCTAAGAACTTAAAAACAGAAGCTGACCTGAATAATTTCAGTAAAGCTTTAAAGAAACTCACCGTTGAAACTGCACTCAATGCTGAACTGACTGAACATTTAGGCTATGAGAAGAATAGTCCTCGTATAGGCAAAAATACACGTAATGGCTATACAACCAAACGGCTATTTACTGATGATGGTGAATTTGAACTAGACACGCCTAGAGATCGTGATGGCACTTTTGAGCCCCAGCTGATCAAGAAGAGTCAAACCCGTATCACACAAATGGATAGCCAAATCCTATCCCTATACGCCAAAGGCATGACGACACGAGATATCGTTGCCACATTCAAGGAAATGTACGATGCGGACGTCTCCCCAACGCTTATTTCCAAAGTGACGGATGCAGTTAAAGAACAAGTAATAGAATGGCAAAATCGACCATTGGATGCCCTTTATCCTATTGTCTATATGGATTGTATCGTCGTGAAAGTGCGTCAAGATAGTACGATTATTAACAAAGCGGTGTATCTGGCATTAGGTGTCAATACAGACGGACAGAAAGACTTATTAGGTATGTGGATGTCAGAAAACGAAGGTTCTAAATTTTGGCTCTCAGTCCTTACAGAACTGAAAAATCGTGGGTTAAAGGATATTCTGATTGCCTGCGTAGATGGACTGAAGGGCTTTCCTGATGCAATCAATACAATTTACCCTGATACGCATATTCAGTTGTGTATCATCCACATGGTACGCAACAACCTTAAATATGTGAGTTGGAAAGACTACAAAGCTGTCACAGCCGATTTAAAAAAGATATATCAAGCTGTTACAGAAGACGCAGCCTTACAGGCTTTAGATGAATTTGGACAAAAATGGGATGAGAAGTATCCTCAAATCAGCAAGTCATGGCTTGCCAACTGGTCGAATCTAAACACGTTTTTCGCTTATTCTATGGATATTCGCAAAGCGATTTACACGACGAATGCGATTGAATCATTGAACAGCGTTATCCGCCATGCAACCAAGAAAAGAAAAATCTTCCCAACTGATGATTCCGTGAAAAAGGTGGTATATTTAGCAATTATGGCAGCAAGCAAAAAATGGACGATGCCTATTCAGAATTGGAAAGCTGCCATGAATCGCTTTAGTATCATGTTTGAAGAGCGTGTAACCAAGTATTTTTAAAACTGTATTTACACAGAATTATTTACACCCTCCGTGGAATATACAAAATGTCACCAGCTTCTAGCGTCACATCCATATAAACCTCTTCAGGCTCTTGAATATTTGGAAAATATTTTGTTTGCTGCATGTACAGTGGCAAATCAAAATTAGGTTTTTTTAAAATCCAACGTTTTTTGCCGAGTAATTGAACAGCATAAACATCTCTTGTATCCCAATGACTTTTATAAGAGGATTTTGAACTAAAAGCTGCATAACCACTTGTAATCGTATGAGCTTCTGCAAAGTTAGCTATCTGTTTACTAATATGATCTACAAATGGTTCATTCTTAATCCGATTGTAAACGAGCGTAGCTCCATTCCTTAAATACTCATATAAGATTGATTTGATGCATCTATATTCTGTCGCACCCAAATTGTCATACGCCTCGACATATTCATCCTTATCGACTTCATACCCATTCATCAGTTTAAAGTCACGATGTGAGATATCACCTCGACTATATAATTCATTAAGATTATTCCATGTAAAACCATCTGAATTTACGGCATTTTTAAAAAGATAAGGTTCTCTGTACATGAAATCTTTTTTGAAAGTTTCTTTATTAATATCAAAATCTAACAACATAACTACCTAACATGAAAAAGCTTAATACATTAAAAAAAATTTGTTTTCTATTGATAAGTTCGACTAGTAATTTCCCCCATCTTTGGGCCCACCTTTCCCGTAATTAGTACCGTCATTACAATAATTATTTCCTGATTTATCATCTTTCCCAGTGGCACCACCAATAGCATTACCTATTGCACCACCAACCACACCACCAACCACTTTTCCAGCACTACCACCAACTTTTCCACCAACAACTACACCAAGAGCAGCTCCAGGTGGTCCCCCAACGGCTCCTCCTATTGCCCCTCCTGCAGCTGCTCCACCAATTTTCCCTCCAACCTCTCCAACTTTTGCACCAATAACAGCACCAGTACCAGCAGCTCCTCCTTGAATAAGATCTCCTTTAACATCACCACCCGATACTAATTCAAGCTCTTGAATTGATAACTCTCTCATAACTTTTACTCTCAAATATTCGTTAACTTATAAACTAAGATTTCTTAGTTATTGAAAAATAATACAAAAATATTGATATAATCATAAAGCTTAGTCCTAACGAATATACTGTATAGACATAAGCTGATTTATTACCAAAATAAAAAACGAGAAAGACACCCAATAAAAAAATAAATAAAATAAATAAATAACCTATTATTTTTCCAATAAAACTTTGCTTCTCAAATTTTACTTCTTGATTAAATTCAGATAATTTATTTCTAAGATTGAAAACTTTCTTAAAAATTAAAAAGATAAAAATAAAGTTTAATACAGCAAATGTTGCATCAAAAAAGGTACCTATATTACTCTTCGTGTAAACACCATAATTCATAAATAGCAGGAGTATCGAAAGGCCAAGAACCCATCCATAAAATGTGAACACCTTAGTTTCATCACCGTCCAAATAACTTAGTAATAACTTATTTCTATTAATACCCATAAAAACCCTAATTTTAAATTTATGAATTAATCTATATTGTCTACTTTAAGCATGAATAGAGCTAAATTTAAAAAACTACGCTTTAATACATACATTAAAAATTATGTGAAATTTACCTTAAAAATTAAAAAAGTCAACAAGAATTATTCTCATTCGTTAATAATTTTAATTTTCAAATGACAATAAAATCCGATGCAAAAAGTTACAGCGTATAATTATTTATAAAAAATATCTTATTTATCAGTATTTTAAATTGTAAAAATATTTTATAACACCATTCCCCTCACTTACGCTTTTGACCTCAGTCAACGACTATTATCCTCATTTAAGTAATGCTGAAGCATTGAAAAAGGCAAACAACTGTGAGTTCCCTTTCTCTGTGTTCAAAATAGATAAAAGTAAGCGTGCACCATTTCTGGTGTACCTTAATGACTTTGCTGATGTTTTAAATAAACAGTATTCACAAGCTTCCAAAGACTTTGTTACGTTTCATCAATGAGGCGTAGCACCTCTTCCAACTGCATAATGTTCCTTCTAGCCTTTACGAAAACATAACGCTGCAAACTGCTCCAAGAATCATGCAAACTTACTTTTTGTATTTCAGGAATCGTAAAGCTTTGTTCTGTAAGTCTAGTACATCCTTCATGCCTTAAATCGTGAAAATGCAAATCCTCGATCCCTAACATATTACAAGCCTCACGAAACTCTTTGCCTAAACTCTTAGGATTCAAAGGTAAAAGTAAATTTTCATTGTGGCCTAACTTAAGCATTCTGCTACGAACCTCATGATCTATTAAACGTTCAATCATCGTTTTGCAGGGTTCTAAGACATCAAATGTCTTGTGGTTTCCTTTCGAGCCATTAGGATTTTTCAAATCATGAACTTTCCAATTTGACATGTTTTTCTCAGTTGTGCGGTAGCTTTATCAAAACTATATAAATCAATATCTATATCCCACATCACAGAGGCATGAGCCAAGAAATGAAGCAGCTCATGTTGCTGGGTACTTGTTGCAAGTGGGTCTAAATCCAAGTGAGGAATCCCAGCTTTTCTTAATGCGACGTGATCAGCCAAATGTACTGATTTTTTTTTGTGATAATATTGCGCGCTATCGGAAATTTCTTAATTAAGAGTAGAGAATAGCGTTTCGTCCTTCCGTACTCGCTCCTAACCTCTTCTAAATATTTATCAATGGCATCTGCCAAGGTTAGGTCAATGAGTTGTTCTTTGCCTAATAGAATATCTGGATTTTCAACTTCTCTTTTCTTAATCCAGTTTTCCGCCATTTTCTTTGAATGGAAGGTTTTGCTTTCAGAATAGACTGGATATCCTTTTCGATTGACTCGGATAGCTACGCGGTAACTCAAACTACCATCAGCACCTTTTCTAGCTGTAACTGAACCCATAATTTACACCACAAACCTTTTCTTGGATTATGGTGTAAATGCAAACAGCAAAACCCACATTCATCGGTGTTACCATGCGTTTACGCAGATTCAAATACTAGATTTAAAGGCATGATTTTAAATGACTATTAGTAAAAACCTTAAAAACATTAGTAATCCAAGAATCAGTGTCGCCCCGATGATGGACGGGATAACACTTTAAATTAAACAATAATTTTCAATAATTTATTTAATAACAAAAATAACAAAGTGCAAATAAGGTGCAAAAAATCCAATATAAAAAACCTCAAAATGAGGTTTTTTATAAGTTTTAATATCTATTAAACAAATTTTTAGACCACAATTACATCAGATCTTAAAAGCTCAAACCACTCTTTCACACAAGTCTTTTATAGCAGGTATATTTATATCTATTATTTCACAATGTCCAAAATTTTTAGGCAACCATAGAAACCTATATTCTTCTTGCCAAGAATATTTCTGTCTTTTAACAAAACCAATCTTACCAGGTGGTAATTCATCATCTTTATAATTTTGATCCCGATAAATTACTTTTTTATGCGATCCACAGTACAAATCACATTGTTTACGGATCTCGTCAGTGATAAGTCGATAAAATAAATCCGCATCTTTTATTTTGACACAGAATCTTCCAAAGTCTTTGGAAAATTTATCATCATCTCTTCTTGCGGTTGTACATAGTAGAAAACCATCTGGTAACTTCTTCGTACTTGAACAATTTGTAAATGTACAATATCCAGAAAATTCTCCAATTGATAAACCTGCTTTTTTCGCTTTATAACGCCAATTTGGATCATTATCTGTCATGTGAGTTATAGAATAAGTTTCTTGACCTTCTTGAATATCTCCTTTTTCTTGATTTTCATAATTTCTACATGTTTCTAATGTAGAGAGTCTGATCTTCCCTTCACAAAACATATCTAAATATATTTCATCATCCATATAGCGATATATCACTACTTTTTCATATTGAGTTTTGGAAATCTGTTTCCGTAATAAATTATTAAAATACACTCTTTGCATAGCCCACCAACAAAATAAAAAAATTATTTGAATCCTTTGAAGTATTAAAACATATCAGATTTAAGTAAATATCCCATGAAAATTAATCAAAGTTTGAAAAAGGCTTTTTTAATGTGATTTTTATGTTTTTGAAAATTTCAGGTGAGAAAAAAAAGAGGTTAGAAAAGTTAGGAAATTATAAAACAGTATTCAAATATATGATTTATAAAGATTAATTACAATTTTAGAAAGGTTAGAAAATGGTTAGATTATGGTTAGTTCTAACCTCTAATTTTGGTTAGAAGTTCTAACCTTTTATATTATTGTTTTATATACATATTTTGACTTTTATAACTTTTTTCTAACCGCTTCTAACCTTTATATGGTTAGAAAT
>NZ_KB849203.1:0-72230 GCF_000367985.1 Acinetobacter sp. CIP-A165 | reverse complement strand
AACTTAATGGGCTGATCCCCGTTCGCTCGCCGCTACTAAGGGAATCTCAATTGATTTCTTTTCCTAAGGGTACTGAGATGTTTCACTTCCCCTCGTTCGCCTTGCATACCTATGTATTCAGTATGCAATACCTACCTTATGGTAAGTGGGTTCCCCCATTCAGAAATCTCCGGATCAAAGGATATTTGCCGCCTCCCCGGAGCTTATCGCAGGCTATTACGTCTTTCATCGCCTCTGACTGCCAAGGCATCCACCACATGCACTTAATTACTTGACTATACAACCCCAAACAGTCGTTAACACATACAAGTGAGTGTTATCGTTGCAATCTTAATTGCTACTGGTTCGTTGTCTGTGCACTTAAGCACTGTACAGCTTCAATCTAATTCATATACCAAAACGCTTGATTCAGTTAATCGCTAGTTCTCGTATTAATTCTTTCGAATTAACCGAGTTTGAACAATTTATTTCAGACTCAATTCTACTAATCTGTTAATGAATTAATGTAACCTCGTCAGCTACATTAAACTGTGATAAATCACAGAGGTTAATAAATCAGTCAACAGACTGTTTCACTAAGCTCTATAATCTTTAACTTCGTTAAGCTCCATCCTATGTGTGCCTGCGCACAGCATAGCTGTTTGCTTAAATTTCAAGGAAAAGCGTTGCTTTTCTGTTCTTGAAATTTGGTGGAGACTAGGAGAGTCGAACTCCTGACCTCCTGCGTGCAAAGCAGGCGCTCTACCAACTAAGCTAAGTCCCCAGCTTATCATTGTGAATTCTATATCTTTAAATCTTTCAGCTTTAGCGATCAGATTTGGTGGGTCTGACAAGACTTGAACTTGTGACCCCACGCTTATCAAGCGTGTGCTCTAACCAACTGAGCTACAGACCCTCAGATATATCTTCAAGAAGAACAACTTGTTGTGGATTCTTACCGGCCATCAATCTTTCGTTAAGGAGGTGATCCAGCCGCAGGTTCCCCTACGGCTACCTTGTTACGACTTCACCCCAGTCATCGGCCACACCGTGGTAACCGCCCTCTTTGCAGTTAGGCTAGCTACTTCTGGTGCAACAAACTCCCATGGTGTGACGGGCGGTGTGTACAAGGCCCGGGAACGTATTCACCGCGGCATTCTGATCCGCGATTACTAGCGATTCCGACTTCATGGAGTCGAGTTGCAGACTCCAATCCGGACTACGATCGGCTTTTTGAGATTAGCATCCTATCGCTAGGTAGCAACCCTTTGTACCGACCATTGTAGCACGTGTGTAGCCCTGGCCGTAAGGGCCATGATGACTTGACGTCGTCCCCGCCTTCCTCCAGTTTGTCACTGGCAGTATCCTTAAAGTTCCCGGCATTACCCGCTGGCAAATAAGGAAAAGGGTTGCGCTCGTTGCGGGACTTAACCCAACATCTCACGACACGAGCTGACGACAGCCATGCAGCACCTGTATGTAGATTCCCGAAGGCACCAATCCATCTCTGGAAAGTTTCTACTATGTCAAGGCCAGGTAAGGTTCTTCGCGTTGCATCGAATTAAACCACATGCTCCACCGCTTGTGCGGGCCCCCGTCAATTCATTTGAGTTTTAGTCTTGCGACCGTACTCCCCAGGCGGTCTACTTATCGCGTTAGCTGCGCCACTAAAGTCTCAAAGACCCCAACGGCTAGTAGACATCGTTTACGGCATGGACTACCAGGGTATCTAATCCTGTTTGCTCCCCATGCTTTCGTACCTCAGTGTCAGTATTAGGCCAGATGGCTGCCTTCGCCATCGGTATTCCTCCAGATCTCTACGCATTTCACCGCTACACCTGGAATTCTACCATCCTCTCCCATACTCTAGCTAACCAGTATCGAATGCAATTCCCAAGTTAAGCTCGGGGATTTCACATTTGACTTAATTAGCCACCTACGCACGCTTTACGCCCAGTAAATCCGATTAACGCTCGCACCCTCTGTATTACCGCGGCTGCTGGCACAGAGTTAGCCGGTGCTTATTCTGCGAGTAACGTCCACTATCCTAGAGTATTAGTCTAGGTAGCCTCCTCCTCGCTTAAAGTGCTTTACAACCATAAGGCCTTCTTCACACACGCGGCATGGCTGGATCAGGGTTCCCCCCATTGTCCAATATTCCCCACTGCTGCCTCCCGTAGGAGTCTGGGCCGTGTCTCAGTCCCAGTGTGGCGGATCATCCTCTCAGACCCGCTACAGATCGTCGCCTTGGTAGGCCTTTACCCCACCAACTAGCTAATCCGACTTAGGCTCATCTATTAGCGCAAGGCCCGAAGGTCCCCTGCTTTCTCCCGTAGGACGTATGCGGTATTAGCATCCCTTTCGGAATGTTGTCCCCCACTAATAGGCAGATTCCTAAGCATTACTCACCCGTCCGCCGCTAGGTAATGTAGCAAGCTACATCACCCCGCTCGACTTGCATGTGTTAAGCCTGCCGCCAGCGTTCAATCTGAGCCATGATCAAACTCTTCAGTTTAAAATCAGTAGTACCTTTAAAGGGCACCAATCTTGGCTCATCAATTTTCTGACAAATATTTCTCAAATAAACTTCGAGTAATTTCTACCATCTAATCAATGAAAATAATTTCGATCGATTAACCAGTAAAAATCCACACAAGTTGTTCTTCTTCAATTCTTAATGATCTTCTCGATGATTCGTCACCATCAAGCCAGGTCGGCTATATTACTCTCAATCTCTTAAAAGTCAACAGGCAATTTAGATATTTTTAAAACTTATTCTCAAACTCAAGATTTAAATCTTTCAATCCAAATCCTTGTTTCTCAACAAGTTTTTATCTGCATCACCGCCGATGGATGTGCATTCTACAGCATTTCCAACTCCACACAACCCCTTTTTCCAACATTTCCTTTCGCTTGTTTCTTTTTTCTACTAATTTGATGCTTTCGTTGTTTTTATCATCTATCTATGTATAAAAAGCAGGCTCAAGGCCTGCTTTTTATTGTTTTTATTTCGATTTAGTCAGTGAAAGTCACACGTGCAATCGCTTTTTTACCAGATTGGATAATTAACGTGACATTCTCTTTTACAGAGAAACTCATATCGACCACATTCCAATCCACTTTAACTGCACCACGACCAACCGCATCTTTTGCAGCCGCCGCATTCGCGTTTAAACCTGCCACACGCAAAATCGTTGCAATAAATAACTCGCCACCAAACTCACCACGTGAGATGGTTACTTCAGGCGTATCTTCTGGTACTTCACCTTCAGTGACACGGTTACCTGCACTCTTATGCGCATTTTCAGCCGCTTCCGCATCATGGAACCGTTCGACCAGTTCAAGCGCCAAGATACGCTTAATTTCCTGTGGATTTCGTCCTGCTGCCATTTCATCAAGCAAAACTTTGATTTCATCCAGTGATTTAAAGCTAAGTAAATCAAAGTAACGTTCAATCAAGCTATCTGGCATCGATAGAATTTTTTGGTACATCGCACCTGGTGTGTCAAATACACCAATATAATTACCCAAAGATTTAGACATTTTATTGACGCCATCTAAACCTTCAAGAATCGGCACAGTGATGCAGACTTGTGATTCTTGACCATAGCGACTTTGTAAAGTACGCCCCATCAACAAGTTAAAAGTTTGGTCTGTTCCACCTAACTCCACATCTGCTTCAAGCGCAATGGAATCATAACCTTGGACTAACGGATACAAGAACTCATGAATCGCAATAGGCTGATGGTTGTTATAGCGCTTGGTAAAGTCATCACGTTCTAACATACGAGATACGGTTTGTTGACTTGCCAATTGAATTAAATCGGCCGCAGTTTTTTGATTAAACCACTCCGAGTTAAAGCGTACTTTGGTTTTGTTTGGATCTAAGATTTTAAAAACCTGTTCTTGATAGGTTTTGGCATTGGCTTCAACTTGTTCACGAGACAACGGCGGACGGGTCGCACTTTTCCCCGATGGATCACCGATCATCGCAGTATAGTCACCGATCAAGAAGGTCACTTCGTGTCCCAAATCTTGAAAAGTTTTAAGCTTATTAATCAGCACCGTATGTCCTAAGTGTAAATCAGGAGCCGTTGGGTCAAAGCCTGCTTTTACACGCAGTGGACGATTCTCTTTGAGCTTTTTCAGTAAATCTTCATCAGAAATAATCTCGTGCGTGCCTCGTTGAATGAGAGCAAGCTGTTCTTCGGCTGGCAAGAAATTTGACATCACAAAACCTAAACACATCAGTTATTCAATTTGTGCGATATACTAACATTTTTTCAGCGTCTTGCAGGGGAAGTTGTACATGAGCGCAATCTATATTGGTGTAATGACAGGCACAAGCATGGATGGTGTTGATATTGTTGCAACTTCATTTGAACCTTTAACCGTACATGCCACTTTAACAGTACCTTTTGAGCCTGAGTTACGTGACGAACTCATGGCATTAACGCTACCAGATGACAATGAAATTGATCGTATGGGCAAAGCGGATGTTGCTTTAGCGAAAATGATTGGGCATGGCATTAATGCGCTGATTGAAAAGAATCATTTAGATCGAACGCAAATAAAAGCAATTGGTTCACATGGGCAAACTATTCGCCATCGTCCTGAATATGGTTTTACCTTACAAATTGGTGATCCAAACATCATTACTGAGATCACCCAACTCCCTGTTATTTCCGATTTTCGTCGACGTGATATGGCTGCAGGTGGACAAGGTGCACCATTGGTACCAGCATTCCATCAAGCGTTATTTCAACATGACAGTATCCATCGTGTCATCTTGAACTTAGGCGGTATCGCCAATGTCAGCATGCTGCCTGCGAACAATCCAAACGCTGTTTATGGCTTTGATACAGGCCCTGCCAATATTCTCATGGATGCTTGGTGTCACCGCCATACTGGTCATCCCTATGATGAAAATGGCGATTGGGCCGCGTATGGACAACCGATTCGCTCACTACTTGATCGTTTACAAACACATGAATATTTTTCTAAAGAACCACCAAAAAGTACGGGCCGTGAAGACTTTAATCTTGAATGGTTAGATGATCAGATCAGCGATTGGCGCAATGATCTCGAATATGAAGAACTCGAAGATACACCTGAAAATGTCCAAGCCACGTTAATGAAACTGACCACACGTGCGATCAAGAAAGCGATTTATCGAAGCAAAGATTTGATGCCGACAGGTGAGGTCTATGTGTGTGGTGGTGGGGCTTATAACTCATTTCTACTTGAACAATTACGCTGGCGTTTACGTAAACATAATTGGTCAGTGCAAACAACTGATGTGCTTGGTTTAGCGCCCACGTGGGTCGAAGCAACTGCTTTTGCTTGGCTGGCAATGCGCTTCGTTGAACAGCTCAGTGGCAATTTACCAGCCGTCACAGGCGCATCAGGCGATCGTATTTTAGGCACGATTACGGCGGTATAAGCAATAAAAAAGCTTCTCAATCGGAGAAGCTTTTTCGAGAACAAGCATTTATTAGATCGAAAAAGATGATCCACATCCACAAGTGGTCGTCGCATTCGGGTTTTGTATCACAAAACGAGAACCTTCCAATCCTTCAAGATAATCAACCACTGAACCCACTAAGTATTGATAGCTTAACGAGTCGACCAAAACTTTGACATCACCGTTGCTGAACTCAGCATCATCTTCATTGACACTTTCAGCAAAATTAAAGCCATAAGAGAATCCTGAACAACCGCCACCCGTGACATAAACACGTAGCATGAGGTCGTCATTCCCTTCACTTTCGCGCAATTGGCGAACTTTTTTGGCAGCATTATCTGACAATTCGAGAGCTTGGGCGTTCATGGTGGATATTCCTCAGACTTCAATACGTCTTTAACAAATTAAAAGACCCGATATTAAGTATAGCATACTCAATATCGGGTCTGTCTTTGAAGTTTTAAAGTGCAGTTAATGACTTTTTACAAGATTATTTATAATTCTCATCTTGTAAACCACACTCAAAATTCTTGGCATCTTCACGACAACGGAACTGCCATAACAATTTCATCATGCGTTTGTCATAAATACCGCGTTTGGTTAAATCAATACGCGCTTCACGCATTAATTTTTGATAGCCCGGTTTGTCTGAAGCTGGGACTTCCATCCAGTATTTTTGTGGAATGTCTGCTTTCATTTTGCCTAAAATATCAACCGCACGTGGCAGTTGTGAACTGACCCATTGTCTTGATTTTTGCCCGTACCCTTCTGGGAATTTATCTGAGCGAATAATAATATTTCCAGTCACTTGTAAAATTGGATAATTGACAATTGCGCCTTTAGTACCCAAACCTTTATGCAGTTCCAAAGGTTTAAATGCAGCTGCTGGTGCACCAATGATGTCCACTTGGCCATTATTAAATTTGGCACCAAAGTTAGTGACGTCTGAACTCACCGCCTGAGCACCGACTTGAGACGCCATAATTTTCTGGGCTTCATCATAGTCCAGAACCGCAATTTTCTTTCCTGCAGCTTTCGCAACCGTATTAATCTCGCGATCGTTGACCATCAGATAAGCATCACCAATCGGAATGACACCGACCACTTCATATTTACCATTGACCATTGCTTTGGCAAAGGTCTGGCTCGACAAACCTTGCATCACTTTGACTGCAAACTTTAAATCGGTAATTGCCCCAATGGCATCGAGTGAACCTGTAAATTGATTAAACTGGCGACCACGCATCCCTGTAATACTGACAGCATCACATTTACCTGCTTTAAAGTCTTCAGCAAGTACAGCTTCATTTTGTCCTACACGTAACTCAATGTCTGCACCCCATGCTTTCGCAGCAAGTTGATAGTCTTTCATCAAGGCGTATACATCGCCATTCCTTCCAACCAAATCAAATACACAAAGCGTTTGTTTTGCATGTGTGCTCAGAGAAAATGTTGCTACGCTTGACGCGAGTAAAAACGTTTTAAACCATGGCATTTTATTTTTTCCTTTGCAGCGAGGCTAATTGTTGTTGCATGAGATCAAAAAACCAAACAATGAGTTAGTCTCGAATCGAAGTTCATCAAATGAATATGGGCTTAAATTTAATGGTGTTTCATCTTCCTGATCAAACATATTTTTAAATCTTCACGATTTCATCTGATTCTTATATCTCTATGATTACGGTCTTTCTAAGTAAAGACAATGACTGAAATGACACAAACAAAAAAACAAAAAGCCTAGATAAATCTAGGCTTTAAGTATGCTCTATAGCAATCGATGATTATTCACCCGGCAATGCACACTCGAAGTTTGCTTTGTCAACTGAACAACGTGCTTTCTTCAATACAGACATCATGCTCGCATCATAGATACCACGCTTGGTTAAATCCATACGGCCATCACGGAGTAATTTTTGATATTTAAGTTTATCTTCATCACTTAATTTCATTTTGTATTTTGCTGGGATTTCAGCTTCTAAACGCTTGATCATTGCAAATGCTTTCGGTAATTGCTTCACATGCCAATCACGAGATTTTTGACCAAAACCAGCTGGGAATTTTTCTGGACGAAGAACTAGATCAGCAGTCACATGCAATACAGGAAAATCAAACATCGCACCATTTGCACCTAGACCTTTGCTCAACTCTAATGGCTTATACGCATAGGCTGGCGCACCAACCATGTCGACCTGACCGTTATTAAATTTCGCAGCAAAGTTCGAAATATCAGAAAGTACAGCTTGAGCGCCTACGCGTTGAACCATGATTTTTTGTGCATCGTCATAACCCAATACCGCAAATTTCTTACCTGCTGCTTTTTCAATCGAGTTAATGCTCTTGTCACGTACAAAGATATACGCAGAACCAAGTGGCGCGATACCACCAATTTCGTATTTGTTGCCACCCAAATTGGTTGTCATTTTTGCAGCATTACGTGTATCTAAAACAAAGGTAATTGCACGTTGTGCAATCTCATTGCTGGTTACACCACCTAACGAATCGATTGAACCCGCAAATTTATTATATGGGCGAGCACGCATCGATGTCATCGCAACTGCATCACATTTACCTGCTTTGAAGTTGTTATCCGCAACAGCCTCATCCGTCATTGCAACCAAGTTAACATCTGCACCCCAACCTTTGGCTGCCAGTGCCCAATCCTGCATCATTTTGTATGATTCACCAGATCTACCCAATAGATCAAATACACAAACTTCAACTTTATTTGCTTGCGCCGAAGCAGAAAAACCAACGATTGATGCGGTGATCGCAGCTAATGCAATTTTTTTCATTTTTTCATCCCTCTACAAACTAATGTGTCTGTACTCCTTGTTCAAAGCAAATATTAATCATGTTTTATGAAAAAAAATAGAGCTAATGCTCTATTTTTTGTGTCGGTATTGCTATTTTTTGTCATTTTTTAACCAGTTTATTTTACTCACCACTTAAAGAACATTCAAAATTGGTTCTTTCAACGGTACACCGTGCCCGTTTCAGTACATTCATCATGGTGGCATCATACACGCCCTGCTTGGTTAAATTCATGCGCCCATCACGTAACATTTTTTGATAACGCACCTTGTCATCATTTGACAAGGTAATTTTTGCGGCATCCATACCAGCTTCTAGACGTTGCACCATTGCAAAGTTGGCAGGTAACTTCCGAACAAACCATTGTCGAGATTGAACTGCGAAAGCGGTCGGGAATTTTTCAGGACGAATAATTAAATCACCAGTAATATTCACGACAGGGAAATTAAATAATGCGCCATTGGCTAAACCTTTATTGATCTCTAAGGGTTTATAGGCATAAGCAGGTGCTGCAATCACATCAACTTGTCCACGATTAAATTTCTGCACAAAGTCTGAAATATTCGAGGGCACAGCAATCAGATTCATACTTTCAACAATGGTTTTTTGCGCTTGGTCATAATGTAAATAAGCAAATTTCTTACCTTTGGCTTTTTCAATGGTATTTATATTTTTATCGCGTACAAAAATATAAGCCAGCCCCACTTGAATGATTCCAGCAACCTCAAATTTTTCGCCATTTAAAGTCGCGATTAGACGGTGCTGATTACGTTTATCAAGTACAAAAGAAATTGCTTTTTGCGCAATTGCATTACTGGTTACAGCACCAACGGCATCAATCGAACCTGCAAACTTATTGTATTTCCGCGCTCGCATAGAGGTCATGTACACGCCATCACACTTGCCCGCATCAAAATCACGCTCAGCTTTTTCTTCATCCTGATATGGAATAAGCTCGATATCCCCTTGCCAAGTTTGAGCCGAAAGTCGCCACTCCTCAATCAGCTTATATGACTCTCCCGCTCGTCCCAATAAGTCGAATACACAAACTTTTTGTTTTGCTTGCACTTGCGTGCTCATGACGAATAGAGTCGCGGCACTCAATGCCCAAAATCCTTTTTTCATCTTGTTTTTCCTTATTTACTATTTTGCATATTTTTCCATCAGCACCGAATAAATATAGTCAAATTTTGATCAAAATCATAGTGCTTTTATATACATACATCGGGTTCTTATCAGTTTTAATCATATTCATCACATTTTTAAGCGCTCATTTAGCCGCTGTAAAATGTCAGCCGCCACACATCTACAAGATAAAATTTGCATTCACGCCCGATCACCTTAAAATGCAGCAATCTATCGCTATTTTGCATGCTCATGATCCAATTTGACCAAGTTTCATTACGCCGTGGTGGGCGAGTCCTCTTTCAAAAAGCGTCAATGCAGCTTCATCCAGGCTGGAAGATTGGTCTTACAGGTGTAAATGGCGCAGGAAAATCGACTTTATTTGCCGCATTTTTAGGTGACGTCGTCGCAGATGAAGGCAATCTAACGCGTCCAGCGGTTTGGACCGTGGCGCATATGGCACAAGAAATTAAAGCCTTAGAAATGGCAGCAATCGATTTTGTGCTTTCTGGCGACGAAGAGTGTTGGGGAATACAACAAAAATTGGCCGATCCAGATCAGCTCAGCAATGATGAGTTAGCGCATCTGCATGGTCGTTTTGATGAAATTCATGGCTATGCCGCCCCTGCTAAAGCCGCTCAACTGATGGCGGGTTTAGGTTTCCTCGATCACCAACTCCAATTAAATGTCTCTAGTTTTTCTGGTGGATGGCGAATGCGTTTAAATTTGGCGCGCACGTTGATGAGCCGTTCGGACTTACTTTTACTGGATGAGCCGACCAACCATTTAGATTTAGATGCTATTTTATGGTTAGAAGACTGGTTAAAAGCCTATGAAGGAACATTGGTTCTTATTTCACATGACCGTGATTTCTTGGATGCCATTTGCGATCGTATTCTGCATATTGAAAATAAAGAATTAACGCTATACACAGGTAATTATTCAACCTTTGAAACCACACGCAGTGAACGCTTGGCACAACAACAACAGTCGTTTGAAAAGCAGCAAGAAACGCGTGCACATTTACAAAAATATATTGATCGTTTTAAAGCCCAGGCGACGAAAGCACGTCAAGCACAAAGCCGTATTAAACAACTTGAACGGATGCAACAACTTGCACCTGCACACGTCGACACCCCCTTTACCTTTAGCTTTCGTGAACCCACCAAGATGAGCTCGCCGCTACTCAGTCTAGATGCAGCCAGCATTGGTTATGGTGAGACCATGATCGCGGAGAAGATTCGTCTGCAAATTACTCCAAGCTCTCGTATTGGCTTGTTGGGAATGAATGGTGCTGGTAAATCAACATTGATCAAAACACTGGTGGGTGATTTACCCTTAATGGCAGGTGAATACAAAGCATCTGAACTGCTCAATATCGGTTATTTTGCACAGCATCAAATGGATGCCTTAGATGCAAATGCCAGCCCAATGCTGCAATTGGCTCGCATCGCAGATAAACACATCAGTGAAGCCGCTTTACGTGCCTTTTTAGGCGGCTTTGGCTTTAGTGGTGAACGGATGGACACCCCTTGTGAAAGCTTCTCTGGTGGTGAACGTGCGCGTTTGGCATTGGCATTGATCGTTTGGCAGCGTCCAAATGTCCTGATTCTGGATGAGCCAACCAACCATTTAGATTTGGATATGCGCCATGCCCTCAGCATGGCATTGCAAGACTTTAATGGTGCTGTGGTATTGGTCTCGCATGAGCGTCAATTGATTACCAGTGTCTGTGATGAATTATTATTGGTACATGCGGGGAAATGCACTGAGTTTGACGGAGATTTGCAAGACTATGCCAAATGGTTACGTGAAGCGCGTCAGCAACAAATCAATGCTCAAAAGGCCTTGCAAAAAACATCGACCACTCAAATGACATCGGTAAAGCTAGATAAAGAGGCGCAACGTAAAGCTGCGGTACGCCACCGTGAACTCACAAGACCGATCCGTAAAAATATTGAGAAAACTGAGGGACAAATTGAGAAACTTCAGCCTCGTTTAGCCGAAATTGAGAATTTGTTAGCTGACACTGCACTGTACGAAGAAAGTCGTAAAGATGACCTCATCAAGTTAATGAATGAGCAAAACGAACTGAAAGCCAAACTTGAGCTGCATGAAGAACAACTGTTAACGCTCATGATGGAGTTAGAAGAGTTAGAAAGCGCTTTTGTAGACTAATCTAATCAAGTATCCATAGATGCTCGAGAGGGTGTAAATAATTCTGTGTAAATACAGTTTTAAAAATACTTGGTTACACGCTCTTCAAACATGATACTAAAGCGATTCATGGCAGCTTTCCAATTCTGAATAGGCATCGTCCATTTTTTGCTTGCTGCCATAATTGCTAAATATACCACCTTTTTCACGGAATCATCAGTTGGGAAGATTTTTCTTTTCTTGGTTGCATGGCGGATAACGCTGTTCAATGATTCAATCGCATTCGTCGTGTAAATCGCTTTGCGAATATCCATAGAATAAGCGAAAAACGTGTTTAGATTCGACCAGTTGGCAAGCCATGACTTGCTGATTTGAGGATACTTCTCATCCCATTTTTGTCCAAATTCATCTAAAGCCTGTAAGGCTGCGTCTTCTGTAACAGCTTGATATATCTTTTTTAAATCGGCTGTGACAGCTTTGTAGTCTTTCCAACTCACATATTTAAGGTTGTTGCGTACCATGTGGATGATACACAACTGAATATGCGTATCAGGGTAAATTGTATTGATTGCATCAGGAAAGCCCTTCAGTCCATCTACGCAGGCAATCAGAATATCCTTTAACCCACGATTTTTCAGTTCTGTAAGGACTGAGAGCCAAAATTTAGAACCTTCGTTTTCTGACATCCACATACCTAATAAGTCTTTCTGTCCGTCTGTATTGACACCTAATGCCAGATACACCGCTTTGTTAATAATCGTACTATCTTGACGCACTTTCACGACGATACAATCCATATAGACAATAGGATAAAGGGCATCCAATGGTCGATTTTGCCATTCTATTACTTGTTCTTTAACTGCATCCGTCACTTTGGAAATAAGCGTTGGGGAGACGTCCGCATCGTACATTTCCTTGAATGTGGCAACGATATCTCGTGTCGTCATGCCTTTGGCGTATAGGGATAGGATTTGGCTATCCATTTGTGTGATACGGGTTTGACTCTTCTTGATCAGCTGGGGCTCAAAAGTGCCATCACGATCTCTAGGCGTGTCTAGTTCAAATTCACCATCATCAGTAAATAGCCGTTTGGTTGTATAGCCATTACGTGTATTTTTGCCTATACGAGGACTATTCTTCTCATAGCCTAAATGTTCAGTCAGTTCAGCATTGAGTGCAGTTTCAACGGTGAGTTTCTTTAAAGCTTTACTGAAATTATTCAGGTCAGCTTCTGTTTTTAAGTTCTTAGCAAATTCTTTTGCCAATGCCAGCATTGCTTCATCTTTCATGGTAAACACCTGTGTTGCCCCCCAACAGCGTTGAGGGATAGTTTAAGCGTTTACACAGTTTTATTTACAGTCTCATGCTCGAATCTAAGCGCGTCTGTGGATACTACATTTTCATCGCCAAGCATAAAACTTAAACAATCTCTCAAGTGCTTCATCATTAAGAAAAACCATTTAAGATGTCATGATTTTTTCAACAAGCTCAGTTACAGTAACTGTTGGAATATTCCCAAAAAATTGAGCTTTGGCTTCAGGCTCGATATACTCAAGCCCCTATTATTGTAAAGTTATCTCTTACAAATGAATCCTGAGGGTGTGATTCATTTAATATTTTTGTACTCCAATGTGGTGAGTACGCTATTTGGGACAACGCAAACTGAATGAATTCTTTAGACTTTATTTTTAATTTCGAGCACTTCCTGCCAATTTTAGTTCAAGAATATGGTTTATGGATTTACGCTATTTTATTTCTGATTATTTTTTCGGAAACAGCTTTTGTTTTTATGTTCTTTTTACCTGGGGATAGCCTATTACTCGCAGTTGGTGCGCTGTGTTCTGTGGTTGAGATTATGCATCTCGGCTATATGATCAGCTTACTCTTTTTTGCTGCTGCGCTCGGCTATATGGTGAATTATCATATTGGTCGCCACTTTGGCGATCGTATCTTCAATACCGAATCGCGCTTTATTAAGCAAGCCTATCTACAGAAAACCAATACCTTCTTTTTAAAGCACGGTGGAAAAACCATTCTGCTTGCTCGCTTCATTCCCTTTGCGCGTTCATTTGCCCCTTTAGCGGCAGGTTCAAGCAACATGAATTACAGCCACTTTGTCATCTATAATATTTTAGGTGCTTTGCTGTGGATCAGTGTCTTAGTCACCGCTGGTTATTTATTTGGGCATGCAATTATCCAAGTCAGCGATTTAGTAGAAAGCTAATTAAGAATAACGTTTCACGTGGAACGTAAAGCAATTAAAAAAAAGGCGATACCCATCTTGGTATCGCCTTTTTTTCGCTCAGGATATAAAAGCAGAGCTAGATCATCATGAGATAAATATTCAATTAAGCATCAATGTCCGCATTTAGCGCATTTTCCTCAATGAATGCTCGACGTGGTTCTACGTCATCACCCATCAAGCAAGAGAACATACGATCTGCTTCAATCATATCATCAATGGTGACTTGCAGCATGTGGCGGTTTTCAGGATCCATCGTGGTTTCCCAAAGCTGTTCAGCATTCATTTCACCCAGACCTTTGTAGCGTTGGATCATCATGCCACGACGCGAGTCTTGTAAAATATGCTGCCATACTTGGTGGAATGTATTGACCTGAATACGACGCTCGCCTTTTTGTAAGTAAGCACCTTCTTCAAGCAAGGTAAACCAGCTCTTCGAGTTTTTAAGTAAACGCGCATATTCAGCAGAATTTAACAGACCAGCATCCAATAAATAAGAGGTCGGTAAGTTATGCACATAAACCGTTACACGCGGCCAGTAATGTGCTGATTTTTCACCTTGTGCATTTTCACGATCAAACGCTTCAAGTGTAATTTCAGGACGCAAACTTGGTTGCAACTTCACAATCGCGCCACGTAATTGCTCAGCCCATGCTTCGACATATTCACGTTCATGCGTGTGATCAATCTTAAATGCATCTAGCTCAAGTAAAGCATCCAATAAACTTGCTGGATAGCGCTGGGTTAAACGCAGCAAACTTTTTTGCGATACTTGATAATCAGCAATCACACTTGCCAATGCTGCGCCTGTGATAGCAGGTGCATCTGCACTGACATGTAATGAAAGTTCATCAATCGCATTGGAGATCAAGAAGGTTTCCAATGCATCATTGTCTTTCATGTACTGCTCATGCTTGCCTTTTTTCAACTTGTACAAAGGCGGCTGTGCAATATAAATATAACCGCGCTCAACCAACTCTGGCATTTGACGGAAGAAGAAGGTCAGCAGCAAGGTACGAATATGTGAACCATCCACGTCCGCATCGGTCATAATAATGATTTTATGATAGCGTAACTTGTCTGGATTATACTCTTCACGCCCAATACCACAGCCCAAAGCCGTGATCAGCGTACCTACTTCCTGACTCGAAATCATCTTGTCAAAACGTGCACGCTCAACGTTTAAAATTTTACCTTTTAACGGTAAGATCGCCTGCATTTTACGGTTACGACCTTGCTTAGCACTACCACCAGCAGAGTCACCCTCGACCAGATAGAGTTCAGAAAGTGCAGGATCTTTTTCCTGACAATCTGCCAATTTACCTGGCAAGCCCGCAATATCAAGTGCGCTCTTGCGACGTGTCATTTCACGTGCTTTACGTGCCGCATCACGCGCACGTGCCGCATCAATAATCTTGCCAGCAATTGATTTCGCTGCTTGAGGATTTTCAAGCAAATAAGCAGAAAATTCCTTGTTCATCGCCTGTTCAACCGCAGGCTTCACTTCACTTGAAACTAATTTTTCTTTGGTTTGCGATGAGAATTTTGGATCAGGAACTTTAACCGAAATGATCGCCGTTAGACCTTCACGGGCATCATCACCCGTGACCGCAACTTTTTCTTTCTTGAGGATATTTTCGCTTTCAAGATACTGGTTTAAACCACGCGTTAAAGCTGCGCGGAAACCAGCAAGGTGCGTACCACCATCTTTTTGCGGAATATTATTGGTAAAACAACGAACATTTTCCTGATAACTTTCATTCCATTGCAATGCAACTTCCACTGCAATCCCACTATCGGTATCCGTAGTGAAATGGAAAATCTCATTTAAATGGGTTTTGCCTTCATTAATATATTTAACGAACTCAGATAAACCACCTTCGTAATCATAGACGTGTTCAAAGTTGACTCGCTCATCACGCAGTACAATACGTACACCAGCATTTAAGAACGACAACTCTCGTAGACGACGCGCTAAAATTTCAACGCTAAAAATGGTTTGGCTAAACGTCAACTCACTTGGCCAAAAACGAATGACTGTACCGGACTTATCCGTTTCACCAATTACTTTTAATGGATATTGTGAATCACCATGACAATATTCCTGCTCATGGGTCTGTCCTGCACGATGAATAATCAGATGTAATTTTTTCGACAAAGCATTGACGACGGATACCCCGACCCCATGCAAACCACCCGATACTTTATAGCTATTATCGTCGAATTTACCACCAGCATGCAGAATCGTTAGAATAACTTCGGCAGCGGATATTCCTTCTTCTGGATGGATATCCGTCGGAATACCACGACCATTGTCTGAAACACTGACAGATTCGTCTTCATGAATGGTGACGACAATCTCATCACAATGTCCAGCAAGTGCTTCATCGATGGCATTATCCACCACCTCGAACACCATATGGTGCAAACCAGTACCATCGTCAGTGTCACCGATATACATACCAGGACGTTTACGAACTGCGTCTAATCCACGTAATACTTTGATACTAGAGGAATCATAAGCCTTTTCATTTGTTTGTTCTGTTTGAGAGACGGATTGAGACTCTGAACTCATGGTTACTCCCTAGTAAAAATTAATCTATCAAAAAAGATGAGGAAATAAAATTATGGCGCAGCAAGGCTGACTTGACCGTGAACAACATGGAATAATTGAAAAGAAATCGACAAATCATGCAAGTGTTTTAATACCGACGTATGGTCTAAGGTGGTCATAAAAACTTGACTCCCCAACTGACTCAATCGCTCAATTAAACGTTGTTGTGCAGCTAAATCTAACTCTGCTGTCAGATCATCTAATAATACCACAGTTTCCTTATTACTCGCATGTAGCATTGCAATTTGTGACAGTTTTAATGCCATGATTAACAACTTTTTTTGTCCACGCGATAACACATGAACAGCATCGCTGCGCAAGGCATCGCCCCCTGTTTTTAAGCGTAAATCTGCACGATGCGGACCATACTCGGTATAGCGTCGCTCAAGGTCTCGGTGATGTTGAGAAATCAGATCTTGCATCAAACCTTGCTCGGTATGAAAACCTGCACTGTACTCAAGTTCGATCTGAACATCAGGCAACAGTTGCTGTAGATCTTCTTTAAAAAATTGATTCCATTGCTCAATAATACCTACCCGTTGTGAGTGCAAAATCTCACCATAATCGCTCAGCATTTTATTCCATGGCTCTAAATCAGCCAAAGTTAAATTACGCCGTGTCTTTAGCAAGCTATTCCGCTGTTTTAATGCACGCGAGTAATATTGCCATGCAAAATAAAACTCAGGTTCCACGTGGAACATCAGCCAATCTAATAGCTGTCGCCGTGGTTTCGCCCCATGATCAATAATATCGGTACTTTGTGGATCAATATGCTGCAAAGGCAATAGTTTTGCCAACTGTCCTTGCGTGGCAATGGTGTCGCCATTGACTTTGATCAGTTGCTCACCAGAAGCCAGCTTTTGCATCCCAATCCGTTCATTGATTGATTGAGCAAATACGATTGAGTCAGCTGCTTCATACTGAATATAGTGCTTAGGAATATGGGTGCGAAATGACCGTCCTGTGGCCAATAAGTGAATTGCTTCTAAAATAGAGGTTTTACCTGAGCCATTTGCCCCGTAAAAAATATTAAACGGTTGCAACTCATTCAGTGCAACCGCTTTTAAATTCCGTACACGTTCGATATTTAAACGCGTGATTTGCATGATTTAAAACTCAAATGATCAATGCAAATTAAACTCGCATTGGCATTACAACATAAGTTTGATCTGGGTGTGCTGGATCTTGTACAAGAACAGACTGATTCGCTTCAGTCATGGTCATCTTGACATCATCACCATCCAATACGCTGAGAACTTCGAGAATATATTGTGCATTAAATGACATTTCCAAAGGTACATCCTGATATTGAATGGCAATATCTTCTACCGCCTCATCTTGTTCAGGATTGTTGGCGCGCAACTGCAATGAATCTTGATTAAAGTTCAAGAACACACCACGTAATTTTTCATTACTTAAAATCGCCACGCGTTGCAATGATTGTTTAAACACGTCTTGTCCAATAAATACGTGTTTATCACCACCACGAGGAATCACACGGCGATAATCCGGGAACTTACCATCAATCAATTTGGTGGTAAAACGGACAATAATATCGCCCTGCTCTTTATCTCGACTCGGCGTATTAATGGTGACATTGAGTAATTCACGTCCAATCAACAACGTCAGTTGTTCATCTTCAATACTGAGTAAACGTTGCAACTCACCTACGGCTTTACGCGGCACAATCGCCTGAATAGGTGAAGATGCTGTTGACGATGCCAACACTTCACACAAAGCTAAACGATGCCCATCTGTTGTTACGGTACGTAATTGATTTTGATCAATTTCAAGTAAAGTTCCTGTTAGATAAAAACGAACATCTTGCACCGCCATCGCAAAGGCTGTTTTTTCAAAAAGACGTTTTAATTCGCGTTGGGTAACATGCACTTGCGTGCCTTGACTATTTTCAGTGGTGAGCAATGGATAATCTTCAGCAGGAAGCGTTCCCAAAACAAAACGACTATTTCCCGATTTTAAAATACAGCGTTGATCTTCGGTAATTTGTAGATCAATCAGTGCTGCGCTCGGAAGTGATTTACAAATCTCGACCAGTTTACGTGCTGGAACAGTCGTTTCCCCTGCTTCTAAACAAGCGCCTTCCGCCAGTGTGGTACTCGCCACCAATTCAACTTCTAGATCTGAGCCAATAATGGTTAAGGCATGTTGCGTGGTTTGAATTTTGACATTTGAAAGAATATTCAAGGTATGACGGCGTTCAACAGCTCCTACCACATGTGATAAAACATTGAGTAAACTTTCTTTAGCGATTTTCAAACGCACGATTTTATTCCTCTTACAACAGAAGCCGATATGAATGTTAGCAGTGTACTATGCTGCACTTAAAAGCAGTTTGCAACTCTGAAAGTAGGGTCTATTGTCATTAAACCCGCGATTAACTTTGTAATAGACGCATTAAGTTTTTATAGTCTTCATTAAAAATTGGATCTTCTTGACGTAGGCTATTCACTTTTTCACAGGCATGCATCACCGTACTATGATCCCGGCCACCGAAAGCCATTCCAATTTCAGGAAAGCTATCGCCTGTTAGTTCACGCGCTAAGCCCATCGCCAACTGACGAGGACGCGCATAAATACGCGTCCGTTTCGGCCCAACCAATTCTTTTAATGGGATACGGAAATATTCACTCACGACGCGTTGGATATTTTCGACACTAATGGTCCGTGCACGAATTGCCAACACATCTTTTAAAGATTCACGCACCACATCTAAATCAATGACGGTGCCTTTAAAACGTGAAATTGCCACCACTTTATTCAATGCACCTTCCAGCTCACGCACGTTGGCAACAACTTGTTGAGCGATAAACAAAGCACAGTTTCTTGGTAAATCAACACCACTGTTTTCAGCTTTTTTCAGTAAAATTTCGATACGCGTTTCGATATCAGGCGGCTCGACACCAACCGATAATCCCCAAGAAAAACGAGAAACCAAACGTGGATCCAATTCGGTTAACTCTTTTGGATAGCGATCAGAAGTCAAAATAATTTGCTTAGACTCATCGAGCAAAGCATTGAAAGTATAAAAGAATTCAACCAAACTCGCTTCTTTACCCGCCAATAAATGAATATCATCGACCAACAATAAATCTAAAGAGCGACAATTTTTCTTAAATTCTTCAACTTTGCCTTTTTGCAAAGAACTCACAAAGTCTTGTACAAAACTTTCAGAGGTCATGTACATGACACGTGCATTGGGTTTTGCTTGCAATAATGCGTTGCCAACGGCTTGCATCAAATGCGTTTTACCCAAACCCGTTGGACCATATAAAAATAGAGGATTGTGCTGTGAAGCACCTAATTGTGTGAGCACTTTACGACAGGTTTCTGCCGCCATTTGGTTAGAGCGCCCCTCAACAAATAGTGAGAAGCTAAACAACGGATTTAATTGTCTTTTCTTCGCTATTTTGGTTGGATTTTGACTCGGTTGGGCTAAATCAGATTCTTTTTTGATTTTAATAGGTGTGGGTTGGCTGCTTAACGCGGCCGTCGTGGTGGCAGGTTGTTCACGTTGTTCACTCGAAGACAAAATGGTCCCTGGACGCGAATCAACTAAAATCTCGACCTGACGTATCCGCCCTTCAGACAATTGTTCTGCCAGTATTGAAATCAGCTCTAAATGATTGTCTTGAATATAACGCGTCCAATAAGGGTTCGGCGCATATAAACGCATTACATCATCAACTTCTTCAGCAACCAAGGGACGAATCCACATCGCAAAGACGTTATCAGATAGCTCTTGTCGCAAGCGAGTTAAGCAGTCCGTCCAGAGCATGTGCATCCCCTATATATCCATTTTAAATTTAAAAAAACAAAAACCGCCCCTTCACTTTCAAAGGGGTCGCCATTCTAACCAAGTTATCCACATCTGTCAGGCACATTCAGGCGAGTTTCGCTGAAAAAAAAACATTCGTGAATTAAATTCAAATTTAAACCGATTGTGCATAACTTTTAGCACATCCTGTGGATAGTTTTAAGTCCAAAGTTATCCACAATGTATAAAATCAATAGAAACATGGTTATCCACAGAGTAACTTTATGTTTGTCTTAAGAAATACTCGACTTTCCACAGAAAAAAGCCTTACTAATAATAATAAACTTAAATTTTAAAATTTGAATTTACTTATAAGGATCACTGCGAATGTGGATAACTGAGCATATCGAAATTTAAATTCAAAATCCAAGGTTTAAATTTAAAACAGCAATTGAAGTGTGTATAAGCTTGTCGATAAGCTGTGAATATAACGCAATACTGATATAATTTAAATAGATAGCTTGTGTATGTTTTTTGTTTTCGATGTTTTTGTATAAAATTAGAATTGTTCGCTTTATGCCAAACAATAAAAACAATATGTAAAGTTTTAGCTTTTTGATTGACAGCGGACCCTTTGCCCCATAAAATCGCGGACCTTACAGAAAGATCAATTTTGGGAGTTTCAATATGAAACGTACTTTCCAACCATCTGAATTAAAGCGCAAGCGTGTTCATGGTTTCCGTGCTCGTATGGCAACTAAAGCTGGTCGTCAAGTTTTAGCTCGTCGTCGTGCAAAAGGTCGTCATAGCTTAACTGTTTAATACTGTTAAGCTGACCAGATTTGGGTGATGTCACTTTACAGTTTTAGCACTGAATTCCGTATTCGTTGTGCTGCAGATTATAAAAGTGTGTTTGATGGTGCGCTTTTTAAAGTGCATCAGCCCCATTTCCTTTTTTTAGCAAAATTAACCGAACAGCCGAATAGCCGTTTGGGTATTGTCGTTGCTAAAAAAAAGGTACGTCGCGCACATGAGCGAAATAGAATAAAACGCCTTGCTCGGGAGAGCTTTCGTTTACATCAAGCTCAATTTAATGCTGATATCGATATTGTCGTAATGCCTAAAGTAGGTATAGAAGCAATTTCAAATCAAGAATTACATCAACAATTAGATTTAGCTTGGCAAAAATTACAGCGTTTAGCTAAAAAGCATTCCAAAGTCGTTGTAACACCCCTCCAAAATTAGAGATCTCTAATGGTACGTTTACTGCATTGGTTGATAAGATGCTACCAAATCGCAATTAGTCCATTATTGGGGCCGCGTTGCCGCTATATTCCAACTTGCTCTCAATATGCAATTGAAGCTTTACAGACCCATGGTGCTGTAAAAGGTGTATGGCTATCGACCAAGCGCGTTTGCCGTTGTCATCCTTGGGGTGGTTCAGGCTATGATCCCGTGCCACGCAAAGCACTTCGTTTCATTTCGTTTCATCAAATAGATTCTCAAATGCATCACGTTGCTGTACCCTTTCGTGATCGTTTATTTAAGCAAAATTTCTCTAATCATTTGGGATATTAGATATGCAACAATGGGCCAGATTTGCAATTCTTGGAGCCATGTTTGTTACCGCATATTTGCTTATTTTGGCTTGGCAAAAAGATTATGGTCATGCTGCAACAGCACCGCAACAACAAGCGGCTGTTGTCACCACGCATGAAGTATCTGCAGATTTGCCAAATGCTCAAAATGCAACCGCGGCTTCAGACTTGCCACAAGCAAATGTGACTGCATCACAAGCCACAGAAAGTCCTTCTGTGAGTCAGCAACTGATTTCAGTACAGACAGACCTCTACCATCTTTGGATCAATCCTAAAGGTGGCGATATTGTTCGTATTGAGCTATTAAGCCACGATCAAAGCAAAAACGGTGATCAGCCGTTTGTGATGCTTGAAAATGATGCGAACCGTACTTACGTCGCTCAATCTGGTTTAATTGGTTTAAACGGACCGGACAGTAGTCGTAGCGGTCGTCCAATGTATGATGTTGAAAAAACAACTTATACCTTGGCAGATGCGAAAAGTGTGGCGACCAAAGATGGAGCAACCAGTCAAGTCTTGACGGTTCCATTGGTCTTTAAAACGCCTGAAGGCGTTGAAGTGATTAAGACCTTCACTTTTAGCCAAGGTGAGTATCCGATTACGGTTAAACACCAAGTCATCAACCGCAGTCAGCAAAACTGGCAAGGTCAGATGTTTGGTCAATTAAAGCGTGATAATTCTGATGATCCAGGCAAATCTGACCAAGGTATTTTCACTTTAGGGACTTTCTTGGGTGGCGCATGGGGTACACCTGAAGCAAATTATAATAAGTTAAAGTTTGCTAATTTCTCTGATGAGAAATTGAGTCTTGATGCGAAAGATGCTTGGGTTGCGATGGTGCAACATTATTTTGTCAGTGCTTGGATTCCAGGTCATTTAAAGCTGACTCAAGCAGATGGTCAACCTTATGTTGCTAAGCTAGAATCACGTCAGTCTGCTGATAAAATGAATATTATTGGTTTCACTTCTCCAGTGATTAATGTACCTGCAGGTACATCAATGGAAGTCGATGCTAAATTTTATTCTGGCCCAAAAATCCAATCTGAGTTGAAAGATCTTGCTGTTGGTTTAAATCAAACAGTGGATTATGGTTGGTTATGGCCAATTGCTAAATTATTGTTCTTAGGCTTACAGTTCTTCCATAACATCGTGGGTAACTGGGGTTGGTCAATTATCTTATTGACGATCTTGGTGAAATTGATTTTATGGCCACTTTCTTCGAAAAGTTATCGCTCTATGGCGAAAATGCGTGTGATTGCACCTGAAATGCAACGCATGAAAGAAGAGTTTGGCGAAGATCGCATGCGTTTTTCGCAAGAAATGATGGCGTTGTATAAGCGCGAGCAAGTCAATCCATTGTCTGGATGTTTGCCGTTATTGCTGCAAATGCCAATTTTCTTAGCTTTGTACTGGGTATTGATGGAATCGGTTGAACTCCGTCATGCGCCATGGTTGGCTTGGATTCAAGATTTATCTGCGATGGATCCTTGGTTTATTTTGCCGTTGATCATGGGTGTTACCATGTACGTGCAGCAAATGTTAAACCCACAACCGACTGATCCAATGCAAGCGAAAGTATTCCGTATCATGCCAATCATGTTTACGGTCTTCATGTTGTTCTTCCCTGCAGGTTTAGTGCTGTACTGGATCGTCAACAACAGTATTACGATCCTGCAACAGTCATTTATCAATAAAAGCGTAGAGAAAGATCGTCTCAACAAGGTTGAGACCACCTCTTAATCTCGAACTTTTACTGAATAAATCCGCTTAAGATGGTAATCTTAAGCGGATTTTTTTTGGCTGAATATTAGGGTTGTTAGGTGAATAATATGCAACATCAAACCACAATTACTGCGATCGCTACACCTTTAGGTCGTGGTGGTGTGGGGGTGATTCGTCTGTCTGGACCGAAAGCCTATGTGATTGCTGAACAACTTACACAAAAAACATTACCTGCTGCACGTATGGCTGGCTTTCGCAAGTTTTATGATGCGGATGGTTCAGTGATGGATGAAGGCATTATCTTGTGTTTTCCAAATCCGCATTCTTTTACTGGTGAGGATGTGGTTGAAATCCAAGGACATGGTGGTCCTGTGATTCAAAATGCATTGCTGGCACGCTTACTTGATTTAGGTGCAATTGCAGCCAAAGCGGGTGAGTTCTCCATGCGCGCTTTTGAAAATGGCAAAATGGATTTGGTTCAAGCTGAAGCGATTGCGGATTTGATTGATGCCACGTCTCAAGCGGCAGCACGTTCAGCAGTACGCTCATTACAGGGTGCATTTTCAACCAAAATTAATACCGTTTTAGAAAAACTCATTCACTTACGGTTGCATGTTGAAGCTGCAATTGATTTTCCTGAAGAAGAAATTGATTTCTTGGCGGATGGTAAAATTTTAGCGTTATTGGATGATGTGCAAAGTTCTGTTCACGCTGTACAGCAATCTGCGCGTCAAGGGCAGTTGTTACGTGAAGGTTTGCAGGTGGTGATCGCAGGTAAACCGAATGCAGGCAAATCCAGCCTATTAAACGCATTGGCGGGGCATGAACGCGCCATTGTGACTGATATCGCAGGAACAACCCGTGATGTGTTGCATGAAAAGATCAGTTTGAATGGTTTACCGATGACCTTGACCGATACCGCTGGTTTACGTGAAACAGGTGATATTGTTGAGCGAGAAGGTATTCGTCGTGCCATCAAAGAGATTGAACAAGCAGATCTTTTGTTATTGGTATATGACCTAAATCAAGCAGATGAACCGTTACAATTGGCGCGTGAATATTTTGCGGACCATTTGGAGCCGAAACGCTTATTGTTGATTGGAAATAAATGCGATTTAACGGGGCAACGTGCTGAACTAAGCGATTATCAAGGTTTCCGCCAGATCTGTGTTTCTGCCAAGCAAGAAATGGGCGTTCAGGCGCTCATAGATGCGATCACAGCGCATGCAGGCTTCCAACCAGAAGAAGATACCTTTATTGCTCGAACACGCCATTTAGATGCAATGAAGCGCACTCAGCGTTATTTGGCCGAGGCACGTGAGCAACTGGTGGTGTTTAATGCGGGTGAGCTAGTGGCAGAGTCATTACGATTAGCACAAAATGCCCTCGGTGAAATCACGGGTGATTTTAGTGCCGATGATTTATTGGGTAAGATCTTTGGTTCGTTTTGTATTGGAAAGTAATTTCAATTTATAACATTATTCAATAAGTTCTAATAGATTCCAATATGTATATAAAAAGTATTAATTAATAGATACTTAATGCTTTTTATATACCTTATGGTTATTCAATAGTGTTCAATATATTCATACAGTGCTATGATTTTTTTAGTCACTAATAAGTCACAGTCTTAAAAAGTGACTGTATTTTTATATGGTGACTAAGTTATGGCAAAAGCAGACAAGATTCTTTTTTCTACCGATAGAGAGGTCAAAAATCTCAAGACTGGTGAAAAAAGATATACAGCTAAAGATGCAGTAGCGAACGGCTTGTTCTTAGACATAACAACGACTGGCGCTAAGTCATGGTGGTATCGTTATTCATTAAATGGAAAGCAAGAACGGCTTGTTTTAGGCCGTTATCCCGATCTATCGCTTAAAGATGCTAGACAGTTGCGTGATGAATCAGCCCTATTGGTCGCTAAAGGCATCTCACCAAAACAAAATAAAGATAAAGTCACCAGTGTTTTATTCAGTGATTACGGCGAACGCTATTTAAATGAAGTAATCAAAAAAGAGCGTAAGAACCCATACAACATGATCTTATGTTTAAATAATGATATTTATCCGATGATTGGGCATATCGCCTTAGATCAAATCAATGTTGATGATGTACGCCGTGTGATATGGCGCAAGAAAGATCAAGGTTATGATGCTTCTGCTAATCAAGTTAGAGGCTTATTAAAGCGTATGCTTGATTACGCTATGACATTAGGCCTTGTGCAATACAATGTCGTTCAAGCAATCCCATCACGGCATATTTATAAAGCAGTACCTAGAAATAGATATTTAAGTACCAGTGAAATTCGTACTTACTACACTACCCTTTTAAACTCACGTATTTACCGCCCACGTAAATTAGGTTTATTGCTGTCATTGCTTACATTGGTTAGAAAGTCAGAGCTATTGAGGGCCAAGTGGGAGCATATCGACTTTGATAGCCGTATATGGCTTATCCCTGAAACAAAGGCTGACAGTGCGACAGGTCATAGCCGTGAAATGGTCGTTTATATGTCAGATCAAGTCATCGAGATATTTAAAGAATTAAAGACCATTGCAGGCGATGAGCCTTATGTATTTGTTGGTAGAAAGTCAGGTACTCATATCAGCAGTAATGCATTTAACACGGCGCAAAAGTCGGCTCTAGCATTAACAGATATACCTGATTTCACAGTGCATGATTTACGCCGTACAGCCAGTACACACTTAAATGAGCAGGGTTTTAATAGTGATGCAATTGAGGCTTGTTTAAACCATACCATGAGAGGCGTTCGTGGTGTTTATAACAAGGCGAAATATGAGAAAGAGCGTGTACTGATGATGTCACAGTGGAGTGATTATATTTTTAGCGTGATTTATGAACAAAACTTGATCTTTTTTAATGAGGCTAAAGGGGCTTAATTGTATCTATTTGTAATATGGAAAAATTATTGATCAGTATTGTTGGGTATAGCTAGGTATAGCTTGGTATTGCTAGGTTCGTATATATAAAAGTCGATAAACAGCAAATAGATGGTGCTACACGACAAGATTTAACGCAGTTGTTGGGGAAAGAGGTAGCCATTTAAGCATAACTCTTATAAAGTAATTATAGAAATCAACTAGGAATAATACGTTCTAATTGATTCAATAAAGAAAAAGAGCCAAGCAATTCGACCTACTTGACCCTTTTTTTGGAACTGGTGGCTTTAGGAATCTTCGACCTTTCCTATTGCCAATTGTTTTTAAACCTTTGTCTACCACGACACAAAACTAAGAGAACTTAGGAATGTAAAAACAGCTTAAAAACAAGTTTTATCGGAACTCCGATACAGGTAAGCGGACTTACCCTATAGGTAAAACTATAGTTAACCTTTGACGCAAAGTAAACACTTTGTATAGTCTGAGAAGCATTCATTGTTAGTCAATGAACGTATTGAATAGTGACTAAAAGCTATATCTATCTGATAAGACTTGGTTTAAAACCCTAAAACATTTCTATTTTTCTTTTTGTGTCTAGGCATTTCCATTACTGGAGAATGTTTAGATGACTACATCTAAAAATCAACAAAACGAAAATCAACGTCTAATCCGCCGTAAAGAAGTACAAGCCAAAACAGGGCTTGGGGCTTCATCTATCTATGCCATGATGAAATCAGGTGAATTTCCACAATGCTTGAATCTTTCTGAGCGCCGTGTGGCATGGATTGAATCTGATATTGATAAATGGATTGCTGAACGTGTAGCGAATCACAGAGCCACCAATGCAACTTTGGAGGCTTAATTCATGACTAAGACCCAAATAAAAGCTATTGCCCTAAATGCCGGTCGGCAATTAAACGCCGTGGCAAAGGATGTCTATAACCGTGATTTAGTGACTACGATTAATCATGACCAGTTAAAAGAAACCTCAGCCACTTTAAATGACCTATACGGCGTATTGGATACCAATTATCAGCGCAGTATGAAAGCTGGCATTGATGCCCTTGCCGAGTACATCCGACCTACACGCCTAAAAGCAGTCCATATTTCACCTAAGCAGATCGTGCAAATGTTGGATACAGAACAACAGGCAATGCACCACCTCTCAACCCTACTCGATGACATCACTATAGGGGGCAAGGCATGAATACAAATCATCAAACCCAAATCTTAAACCACCTCAAACAAGGTAAGACCCTTTCACAGGCAGAGGCGATTCACCATTTTGATTGTTTCCGCCTCAGTGCCGTTGTAGAGCGCCTACGCAAGCAAGGTTACGACATCGTGACCCATCAAGAGCCAAACCTGAATAACAAAGGCACACATGCACGTTATGAGCTAAAAGAGGTGCAGGCATGAATCCATCTATTTTTAATTTCAATGAACACGGCGTTCGAGTTGTCCTAGATGATAATCAAGAACCGTGGTTTTGTTTAACTGATGTATGTAAGGTTTTAGACATTTCAAGATCATCGGACTTATTACAGATTCAAAGGGGGTACGTTAAAAACGAAACCCCTAAGCGAAATGGCGCATTAGATCCAAAGGGTGTGGCGGATTACCACACCCCTACCAATGGCGGTATTCAAAAACTCAAATTTATTAATGAGCCGAATTTATATCGAGTTATCTTCCGATCTAATAAAAAGGAAGCTCTCAACTTCCAAAACTGGGTATTTGCAGAGGTACTGCCGACTATTCGCAAGACAGGCTCATATTCAGCAAGACAAACTGCTTTTGATGAATTAAACCGACTTTGTATGCAAGAAAAAGTATCCAAGGAAAAAGGCACATTTCACAGTCTTGGTATGCACCGCCGTAAACATGAAAAGCATTTAAACGCCGTGCGTATCGACACATGCAAAGCCAATTTACAACTTACTTTTGAGGGGGTAGTACAGTGAAAACTCATACACCCCCTGAATTTTTCCAAGCCTTTGACCACTATAAAAATATGGTTAAACAGTACGGCGATGACCACCCCATCACTGAGCAAGCACTCATGCTCACACTGCATTACACGCCTGAACATATCAAAGCAGAGATGCACCAAAAGGCAAAAGAGTTAAACCTATTGCCACCAGTAAGCGGTTATACGGATGATGGCGAACCTATGTACCAGTTAGAGGACATTGCAAAGCATTTCGGCATTACTTTTGAAGAAGCGGAACAGCGTTTATTGCAAATGATGGACAACCGCCAGCAGGTCGGATTATCAAATGACGGCGTTTTGATTGATTCAAATATCCATATCAACCGTGTGCAGTGAGGGCTAGAGCATGAAAGGTTTAATCATCTCTCAATACAATGGCCAACCACTCAGCTTCAATGAAAATGGCTGGTTTAATGCTACAGAAGCAGCAAAGCGATTCAACAAACGTCCTAACGATTGGATTAATTTGCCTGACACTCAGCGATATATTGAGGCATTAGTTAAAAGAGAAAAGCAAAAAAGTGATACGGGATTATCTGGTATCACAAATTTTATAAAAACCAAGAAGGGTAATTCTAGTTCTTTTACCCAAGGTACATGGCTTCATCCCAAGTTAGCAGTACGCTTTGCCCAATGGCTCGATATTGATTTCGCTCTTTGGTGTGATGAGCAGATCGATCATTTACTTCGCGGCAGCCATCCAATATTTGATAAACGCCGTTTGCGTCACCAAGCTGCTGCAACCTATAAGGCAGTATCAGCAGTATTGCAATTGTCTAGACAGCAACAAGGTAAAGAAACAAAACCCCATCACTACATGAATGAAGCCCGATTGATTAATTGGGCCATAACAGGTCAATTCACCGGGTTAGATCGTGACGCACTCTCATATGATGAGCTGGACTTACTGGCTGAGTTGGAAGCACAGGATCTAATTTTAATTGGCTCCCAATGTACCTATGAACAGCGTAAAACAGCATTAAATCTATTTGCTCAGAACTTTAGATCTAGTCGCCCTGTATTGTCTCATCAAACAAATGTCCTGGAGGCCTAAAACATGAAAGATATCGTAATGGTCTCTTACCGGATCAATGATGAAATGGATACTGAAGCGGACTTAATCGTAACTGGTGAGGCCTGTAGCTTTGTCGAATTAATCTCTATTGGGGTTGGGGTACAGGCGATTAATGAGGGTATGGACCAGCTTATGAAGAATCCCAGAGCGAAGGATGTATTGGTTCTTCATGCCGGTAGCTTACAACGTATTTGTGACACGCTTATAGAGGGGTTTGAAGCATGAAAAATCGATTGAAGGATCTTGCTAACATACCAAAGTATGGTTATATTAATCAGGCTTTGAGCAAAATCTCAAAGTTAGCTTTGGTCGGCTATGAATACTCAGCGCATACAGTCCGCTTAACGGGCTTTTTTTGTATGCGTAATATCTCTATGCGTTCGCATGTTATGGCGGAGCTGGAGGGGGAAGCGTTCGCGCTTGCCAGTCACCTGAGTTACTGGTCGACCAACCCCTTTCAGCTTTGCCACCTAAATTACTTGGTCGTAATTGGCAGAGCTCCAAACTCAGGAGCGCATTCTCATGCCTAAAAATATCCATCAAATTACACGTCAACGCATTCAATCTGCCGACTTTGCACATAAGCCAAGTCTAAGCAAACGCATCTCTTCAATGCTTAAAAAAGTATGGGGAGTGTGATTATGTCTAATTCAAATAACGCTCAAAACACATCTAAGAACTATGATGCTGGCGATATGGTTGATGCTTATTCATTAGCTGAGTGCGATATGCAGTGGATGAGTGTTGCAATTACAGATATTAAAAAGCGCTTGAAGGACATAAAAAAAGAAGCTGGCCATCAAAATATTATTGGCTTTCATGCCTTAGAAAATATTGTAGATATGTACCAATACATTGCTGAAAACCGCTTAAGTCATTATTCCAATGAAACGGAAGCATACGAAGCTGAATGGAAAGCAGATAAAAAGGCGGTGACACTATGAATATCACCACCTCCATCAAACCCGATACCATCTTAGCAAATTGCACCTTGCTAGATCCATCGGATGAAACATATCTAAATCATCCCATCATTGAGCGTTTTGGTAGTCCATCACAGCCGATCTATGTGGACCAATGCAATGTAGATATAAACGGCGTGAGCTATGACAATCCTTTAATTCTGCCTATCTATGATGGGCAATTAAATCTTGTGCAATGTGCCGTATTACAGGATGGCCAACGTGTACAGGTCATGCCTGATGGACTGGCTCAAGGCTTTGCAAGGTATGGTCATTTTGACCATGCAGAGCCTATCATCGTCACCTATAACCTAGAGGCATTCTTTAAGATTGCACAGACAGGCTACGCCGTGGCATTGGTCATATTACCGAGCCTATGTGATGCTCAACATACCGAGTTTAAGCCCTTTGATTTTGAGCAAATGCAGTACGCGATTAATCAGCTTTCAAAGGCAGGATACACCAAGCTCTATATGCCAGTACGCCCCGAGCATGTCCAGCTCGAAGGATTTCAAAAGTTAGAACAGGACACGGCGCTTCGTTTGTTAAATCAACATATCGTGATTGATGAGCAAGGCATTAAAACCGATTACCTTATTGAGCTGTACAAGGATGATGGCATAGAGGATGTGGCCATCTTCATTGATGAATCTATCAAGCGTTTATCATCCTCTGGTCAATGGGGTGAACTATTACCATTGGCTCAACCTGAAACGTCCGTAAATAGCACTTATCCAATCCATGCATTACCGCCACTGGCAAGGGATGCCGTTATTGCTATTGCTGAGCATGTGCAAGCGCCAATCGGCATGACAGCTCAATGCGTCATAGGTGCTATGTCACATATCGCTCAAGCCCACGTAAATGCACCGCACCCATTCAACCCTCAAGGTGAGCCATGTAGTTTATATCTACTCACTGAGGGGCAAAGCGGAAGCCGTAAAAGTACCAGTCGTAATATGGCAGACAAGGCCATTATTCAGCATGAGCGTAAACAATATGAGCTATACCGCCGTGACTTAGAACAATGGAAAAGCGGTCAAGCCTCTTTGAATAAAAAGGATAAAGAAGCCTATAGCGCAGAGAATCCCCCACCACATGACCCTAGCACCCTATACAGTGACATCACTTTAGAATCTATTGCAGGGCTATATGTGGATGGCATATTAAATAATGCATCCATTGCCAGTGATGAGGCGGGTCAATTCTTTGGTGGCTATACCATGAAAGGAGATACACGTACCCAAGCCATAGGAGGCTATGCCAAGCTATTTGATGATGGTTTTGTGGAACGCACTCGCTCCAAATCCAATTTAAACGGCAGTGGTCGGGCTTATGATGTTCGATTGACCTTTAACCTACAGGGACAACATGAGGTTTTATCGGATGCTTTGAAAGACCCAGTGTTAAGGGGGCAAGGCTTTTTACCACGCTTCATTTTAACCATCCCTGAAAACTTGGCAGGTACACGCCTACAAGATGCCATCTACCGATCTAAAAACGCCAATCATGACCATAGGCTTATTGCTTATTGGACACGTTGTGAATATTTACTGGATGACTGTCCTAGACCACAAGGAGGGCAAGAACTTTACAATGGGCGCTATGTCATTCCTATGAATGATGAAGCAAGGGAAATAGATGCATCGTTCTACAACATGTTTGAGGAACTACAGGGCAAAGGTAAACGCTATGAATATTTACAGGCGTTTGCCAGTAGAGCAAGCCAATTAGCACGGCGTTTGGCTACTGTATTCGCTTATTTTGAGGGTTTACAGCGGATTGATGCCAAAACATTAACAGGGGCTTGTGAAGTCGTTAAGCACTCACTCAATGAATGGGCGATGTATGCAGATATTGAGGTCAAAACGGAAAGTGATGCTGAGCGATTGATTAAGTGGCTTATACGTAAATGTATTGAACAAAAGACCAGTAGCCTTTCTAAAACATTGGCTATGAAAGGCGCTCCATCACACCTTAGAAAAGCCAAAGAGTTTGACCCTTGTATCAATGAATTGATCGAATTTAATTATGTTCGATTGGTCACTATCAACAAATCCACATACATTGAATTAAACCCTTTATTACTAGAATGACTGCGTTTTTGCGATTTCAAGCTGTATGCCTTACTACATAAGGGTTTGAGAATCGCAATATAGGTTGCGATAGCACTGCGATAAGTTGCGATTCCTTTGCGATTGATACAAGGAATCGCAAAACGCAAAACCGCAAATCACATGATTGCGATATTGAAAGCCTTGCTATACAAGGGCTAGAGGGTGAAATCGCAGAATCGCAAGACTTCTAGGGAAATATATAAAAGTTGAATCAGTAGGGAGAACTCGATACATCTTAATTAACCCTTTATTACTAGAAGCGTGACTAAGTGGCTTAATGGCTTAATCACCTTGAAAGCCTTGCTATAAAAGGCTTTCCATTAAGCATGATAGGGTTTTGTGTAGTGGCATAGTGGCTTAATGAGTAAATAAATTATCCTGATTAAGCCATTATGCCAATGGCTTTTTAGGGTGTTGGCTAAGTGGAAACCCTTGCTAGATAGGCATTACAGACCAATTAAGCCATTAAGCCAAGCTCTCTAAGAAAATATATAAATTTGATAGGTAAAAGATGCCAAACGTAAACAAAGTCACTGTCATGGGTGTGCTGGGTCGTAACCCTGAAACTAAACAATTTCCCAATGGTGGAAGCGTTACCACTTTCAGCGTAGCAACTTCTGAGTTTTGGAAAGACAAGACAACTGGAGAGCGTAAAGAGGCTACAGAGTGGCATAGAATCACCACCAACGGACGTTTAGCGGATGTTGCCAGTAAGTACCTTAAGAAAGGCGGTAAGGTGTATATAGAGGGTTCATTGCGTACACGGAAATGGAAAGACCAAAACGGCGTAGATCGAGAGGTAACAGAGATTCGGGCAGATGTGTTGCAGTTGATTTAATTAGGCCGTATCAATCCGTATTAGTCCATATCGGTGCATATTTTTGTATCTATCAATTGCAAATTATTCGCAAGAGAATAAAATAGATTAAAAGTTTAACACTGTGACACTGTTAATATTTTTTAATATTTAGCCCTGCTTAATAGATGGGCTTTTTTAGCCTCTAAAGAAAAGTAGGGTGCTAGTTTGGAGTGAGGGTGCTTAATATGAAAATGATGTTTAGAAGTGTGAGCCTTGCATCTATCCGCAAAGCAAATCAAAACATGATTGACGGTAAAAAGTCTGATGCTTCAGGCTTACCGGTAAGTATCCAACAAGATATTTTGAATCGTCGTTATTCTGCGCAAGAAATTAATAGTGCCTATGCCCGAGCTGTTAGTAAGGGCTAAATATTCAATGAGTAAACACCAAACTTTTACTAAACTCGTGACCTCCGACACTGATTTTGTCGGCATGGTCGCATATACAATTTATAAAAATGAGAAATTAGATTGGATTGGTAAGTTCAAAGAAAAAAATCAACGTGAACCGAATGCTAATGAGATTGAACAATTTAATCTTTCAACGGATTCAGAACTTAAAATTCAGCATTTTAGAGATTTAGCTGAAGATAGAGTTAATGATTTCATCGATAGTGCGACGATAGCAGAATTGACTGAATACAAGACAAGGCTTCGCGATGATGCCATTATTCAATCTACCAATAGTTTAGCCAATGCAAGTAAGAAAGGCTTTTTGCATGGCGTGAGTGAGAATGTACTGGCAGGTATTATTGGTGCAGGTATTGTCACTCTTTTTCAAATTGGGATATGGTTATATCAAGTTAAAGATAACCCTGAATTTAAGAAACAAGCCGCTGAACAAATACAACAAACAGCAAATTAATAAATAGCCTCCTTCACTGGGGGCTTTTTATTGGCTGATTAAACACAGAAGGATTACTTCCTGGTTCGACAAAACCTTTGACATTTAACTGTACTCATATAGCCATAACATACTAAAAAACAACTCAATTGCTTTGACATTTTGACTGACAGAAAACATAAATTTAAAATAAAAAAAGACCTGCTGTAAGCTAGGTCTTGCTGCAATATCAGCTAATTGAATGTTAATTGATGTTATTGAATATCAAAATGATGCTTTTCTGTGACCATTTGAATTTTAATACCCTTGTAATAGCGAACCATTGGATCCTTGTTGTCCTTTGTGATTTTATCTGTGAACTTATCTTCGCTCATCAACGCTGCATAGGTGCGATAGCCAATAATTAATAATTGCGGTTTTGCTCCAGTTTCAGCAAATCGATCTATTTGCTTGTTTATATCTTTTACACTAATTCCCATTTCATACAGCCTCTTAGATTTTTTCAACATATAACAGGTAACCATGACAATATGATGATTCTAGTCAACCATGTCCATGCATAAAAAAGCCTACTCACTCTCCCAAGATAAGCAGGCTTACACGTCAAACCGTATCACTTTTAGTTATTTCTTATGCTGGCAATATACATCATTTTAAGTTTTTTTTGATAAAAAATGCCATGAATTTAGCTATACAAGACACTTAAATTTAGGTTGACGGCACACGATAGAAATTAGGCAATAAATACCACTCAAACCTATGTATATAAAGGATTTACGCCTTTTTAGTAAATCCTCATTCTGTCAACGTACGTCAACCTAAAAAAGTGCCTTTCGTATAGCTACGTATAGCAAAAACTTGGTCATATTCTAAATCCCATCAAGTTATTTGTCATTTCCACCATTCCATCAACGTAGAGTGAAAAACGCCGTGTATTTTGTTGTACAACACTGGTGCAATTTACTTGGACGGCTCTATGTTTCAAACCACATTGAAAACCCATTGAGAGCCTTACAAATAAAGCATCACAGCTCTTTCATGTGGATTATTGAGAGTAGCGTTTTGTCCAAGTACGTCCAAGTAAATCCGTACAGCTACGTACAACAAAATAAGTAAAAAAGAGATTAAATCCTGTCATACAAGACACAGGCAATTTACTTTGACAGCCCCATGTATAAAACAGCATGTATATTCAATTGAAAGCCTTGCCATTATTAAATTACAGCCGTTTTAAGTGAGTTTTTAAAAGTGGCGTTTCGTCAAGGTACGTCAAGGTAAATTCGTATGACTACGTATAACAAATTCAGGGATTAGTATCTGAAATACCCCCTTATAGATTTCAAATCTATGAGGGTTTAATCGCACTGGCATATTACCGATCTGTGTCGCTACGTATCTCAAAAAGGCTTTAAATCTTGTACGACAGGGTATCTATCTTTTGTTTGACAAGATGCCTTTAAAATCACCCTTAAAAATACACTCAAAGCTGGGCTATACAAGGGTTTTAGAGCTTTTATTAAAAGTGCGTTTTGTCATGCTACGTCAAACAAAAAAAGTCTGTTTTGTCGTGCTACGTCGTACAAGATAGGCACAAATTTAGAGATACGAGGACGGCTTATTTTGTGTGATACAGCTCACTTACTAAAATTAGTATGTATGCCAAGCACTACAAGGGACACGGCGATTTTTGATCTTTAATTTTGTATCACTACGTATCACAAGATAAATATAAATCAACTGAACCAGTACGATTGCTTAGAGCATCACATTTACCCTTACGCCACTCAAGTTTAAATGGCATAAAAGCAAGCTTAAACCTACACGGCGCAAGCTTTACGTAAATTCTAACGATAAGGTGTTTCGTAAGACTACGTAAGGGTAATTTTTTCTAATCCCACCATGGAAAACTTGATATTTTCCTTGATGAGTTGCTCCCTTAAATAGGGTGAAAATTGGCTATAAGCTAAGTACAGTAAGCTTTATCGCTATTTTGAAGAAATCCAATTTCATCAAGGTACATCAAGGAAAGACCCCCTATTTTGTATAGCTACGTAAAGAATTTCTTGTTTTACAGCACCACATTAAAAGACCATTAAAACCATACTCAAATATAGGCACAGCAAGGTTTACGCCGTGTTTTGTAAATACCTGTCTCGTAAAACTACGTAAAACAAAAATGCCCCTATTTAGGGGCAAATTTAAAGACAGCTAGACTGATTAGGCGTATAGGATTCTTGTTTGAGCAGACCTGCTTAGATTAACAAGCATATTGTTCTTATCAACTGGTTCTACGATCAATCCCAAGTCTGCAGCGACCTGTTGAGCATATTCACCGATTTTGTAGAAATCAGTGTTCTCTACTTTGCCTGTATCTACCTTGCTTTTTAATGAAGATAGCATTTCATTCAAAGTGCTTATCACACCATAAAGCTTATGTGAGCTTACTTCATCGCTAATAATGGCATCCTCCTTGCTGGACAAATCGCCCAAATAGTAGGAGGAGTATTTAAATAAGTCTAAGATTAATATTGCCGTATTATTGAATAAGGTAAGGAATCTTGAATTCTCTGTACTTTCTAAATATTCCTTGAATACTCGCTCTATGGAACCCTCAAATTGATTCATTACATTTAAAAGAATAGGCTCATATCTATCCTGCTGATCGGATCCGATCATATTTGCCCAACCGCATACTTGGTATTCGTCCCAGCATGTAAGGGATACTAAGTGCATAAACCCTTCCCAGTCATTTTCAAAACCATCCCTAGTCAACAACCCGGGAGAATTTTCAAGCATTTCTTGGTACCCAAACACATGACAAAACTCATGAAATAAAGTATGAAGGAAATCACTCATTACCCTATTCATATCATCTTGAGAAACTGGTCCAGTATATTCTTTTAAAAAGTATTCGAGTCCAAGATACCTGCAGTTCACAATAATGTAATTTCGACTGTAATCCCTATCAATGTGAGTAAGTGTCATTGCAACTCCCACCGCAGCGCCACTAGACGGAGTGAGATAGTCATTAAAGGATTCCAGTTCTTGTAGGTACTCTTCATCCCCTATTGCAAAGGAAAGGCCTTCTAGAGTTGAGATATCGATAAGTTTCGAAAGCTCAAAAATAGATTTATTAAAAAATGGACTGAGTTGGTCTACTAATGATTGATCAAATCCAATTAGCTTGAAACTAAATCCTTCCTTTAAAGAACTTTTATTTTCCATTTTTCTATTTACTCTTTAGTAGTGAGGGCAGTATCTAATTAATAAGGACCAGTCTAAAAGCTAAGCCTTGAAAATTACCCCAAGATTTTTTTATTGAATCTTATCAAGCAAAGCTTTCAGTGTAGTAATAGGCTCAGAAGCTACCCCTTTTACAGAATAAAAAGACCCTTCTCTATATCCATCCGAGATAGTTAATACACGATATTTAGCATTTTTCGCCTGTACTAATTGTTGCAGGTAATCGACTGGAATTATCGCTAACGCCGTAGTATTGGATAGACGCCCCTGTCTGCTCACTTTATTAGAAAGAATATCAACATTAAATTCAGTTATATTTCCATCAATATTGAAGGCTACAGATTTAATATTCGTTGCTGCATAAAAAAACCGCACCAGCAAAAAATTCCGTTTGAGTTAAAAAGTTAAAATAATGTTAAAGCAGATACAATCAATATCATTATTTTAAAGCCTAAATAATTAGGGAAATTAGTGTGCTTTATGTCGAAAGGTAGCGTAGAGAATTATGGTTTTATAAGCATTAAGCAGCTTAATCTAAAAAGTTTATTCAGTACTGACCACCTGAAAAAATATAAAAATATCAGCATCACAGCAAGCAACGACTACGGTAGTTTTAACCTGAGCTTAACTCATTCACCTTGCAACTACGGCGGTGTAAGATTTTGGTTTTTATGCTCATGCGGTAAACGCTGTACCAAACTATATTTTAGATGCAGTACGTACGCTTGCAGACAATGCCAGCAACTCAATTACATGTCACAACAATGGAGTAAGTCAGATATACCTCTACTACGTGTCAGACAGCTAAGGAGTCGCTTGCAATGGTCACAGGACCTTAGGGAGTGGCCGATATATCAAAAGCCTAAAAACATGCACTACAGAAAATTTGCCGCACTTGTACGAGAGCTGGAAAAAAGAGAGCAGGAACGGCTGCAAATGTTTATTGTCTATTTAAATCGGATGGGCATTAGGTGAATGTCAGGTTGTGACCTTAGGATTACTTAGGATTTACGCGGTCTATAACCATGGGTTTTGATAAGTCCGAACCTTATCATTTCTTAACAAACGCAGCGTTTTAAATGTCAACAAATGTCAACAGGTACGCCGTTTTGAATACTAAGTTTAATTTTTTTCAAAGCAGTCCGAAAGACTGAAGTTTTCTATAGTAGACCAGCGGAAAATTGCGTTGGTTAATGAACTACGAAACTTTCGTACAGTCACACAGTGTGGGTATGGTCAAGATGACCACCCCGATACAGGATTTCCTGTACCGATACCGATAGCAGATTTCCGCTATCGCTATGCCCATGCTCAAAAGTGAGCAACGGCATTCACTGAGCGAAAAATTGCGTTGAGTGGGTGCATCCAAATATGGATAGACCTCAAAAGTGAGTTTTGCATGTGCCTATCAGTCACTCACAAAGATAACCCCAACTTTGGGGGCATCTCTTAACTACATTTAAAGTGTAGTAGCAGATCAGGTATAACCGCCAATGGCGGACGGATCGGAAACATTTACCCCATTGGGGGATATATCCAAACTTGGGAGCATTTCAAATGCGACCAAGTGAGTACCTTAAAGTCACTCAGTCAACAAACACGCGCACGAGGGATGTGCGGAAATGTGGTTTTAAGGCTTAAAATCCCAATAGAATTACAGCGTGATTATTCGGGCGGTTTACTTCTGCAAATAGCCTGAACATAGGGCTACCCCCATTGGGGGATATATCCAAACTTGGGAGCATTTCAAATGCGACCAAGTGAGTACCTTAAAGTCACTCAGTCAACAAACACGCGCACGAGGGATGTGCGGAAATGTGGTTTTAAGGCTTAAAATCCCAATAGAATTACAGCGTGATTATTCGGGCGGTTTACTTCTGCAAATAGCCTGAACATAGGGCTACCCCCATTGGGGGATATGCTCAAATTTGAGCGCATCTAAACAACCTAGCTACTTAATCAACCACTTGGACGACTAAGTTAATTTAGGATTACGTTATCGTTTCGGTAATCACCGAAACCCATGCAAGTGACCAGCTCAAAGATAGTTAGTGAGTACCTCAAAGTCACTCACAAAGGATAAGATTCTAAATCTACCCCCCACCTGAGCCACAAATAAGAGGAGCAGATCGAATATTTAGTTTTTGCGCTCCACCAAAAAGAAAAAAGCAGATCAGGCACAGAATAAAAACGCCTAGTGATGACACAATCAGTCACCTATTAGTCACTATGTTTTAATTAAATTTATAAGTTATTAATTTATATTAAAAATATAATTGGAATTACATTCTGTATTGGGAAGTGATACCTTCGCATCAGATTTATCGGACTTGAGTCTAATCAATTGAGATAAGACTCAAGACGCTGATAATAAAGCTCAGGGCACTATTAGGTCTGCGTAGCGAATTGAACTTGCCATGTGGCTTGATCGATACGGCTCAAGTGTTCAATACGGTGTTCATCAACGAGCTCGATATACTGTAGGTCAGTGCTGTGGTCATAGCGAAAACCACATTTTTCCTGGGCGATTTTAGATTGTATATTGCCATCAAAGTAGCCACACCAAAGTTGAGTTAAGTGAATATCTTGAAAAGCGTAACGCATAACTTCATGGATAGCTTCTGGTATAAATCCCTTACCCCAATGGGGTACTCCAATCCAATAAGCGAGCTCACCTTCTTGATCAGATAAGTCAAAATTACTGTTCTCGCCGATTAATAAACCGATGCAACCAACAACTTGTTTAGTTTCCTTAAGTTCAATAGCAAAGACGTGGTCTTGTTGAAATACATTTTTGATGATTTCAGCACTCTCTTCCATATTTTGGTGTACTGGCCAACCAGCGATGGGGCCGACACGTGGGTCTTTAGCGTATAAATATAAGTCTTCAGAGTCAGTTAGTTGCCAAGCGCGTAGAACAAGACGTTCAGTAGTTAATGTTTGTGACATAGGTCAATATTCTCAATAAAATGATGATCCAATCAAATATGGATCACTACCCTGTGGTGGGGGTATTTTAGGTTTTGGTTTTACATTGGAGTGAGAGCAAAAACTTGGTATGTTCGGTAATTATGAAAACAAAATTATATTTTTAGCAGCTAAATAAGAGATAATCCGTCAATATGGAAAGTAATATAGAGACGATCTTACAGCAGATGATGCACGATCATGCGCCGATCGTCATAGGACAAAGTGATTTTAAGGAAAGCCTTGGTTATCCATTGCCTTTAAGTTATTTGGTGATTTTGATTTGTCATAAAGGTAGTGCACTGATCAATATCAATATGCAAACTTATACTGTGAAGATACATGATGTTTTGGTGTTATCTGATGATTCCTTTGCATTAGTCCTAAAAAAGTCGAGACAGTTTGAGGTCACATACTGTTTGATTGATCGTAGTTTGGCAGCAGATATTGCTTTCCAGTTACCTCATCAGTTATTTTCATTTTTAAATGATGTACCACGTTTACGTCTCGATCAAGACCATCATGTCTGGTTAAGTCTATGGCTAAAGCAATGTAACTTGATTAATCAGGAAGCTCATGCTTACCGTATGTTGATGCTAAAAAATCACTTGCAGAACTTTTTTCTAAAAATTACAGCCCACATGCCTACTGCTTTACAACGCAAAGCACAGCAGTTTAGCCGTCAGGAGCAGCTTTGTTGGCGGTTTTGGAAATTACTACAACATCAGAGTAAGCAACATCGTAGTGTCAGTTACTATGCAGGACAGTTAGCAATTACGCCATTTTATCTTTCACAAATCTGCAAGGCTGTATTTAATGATTCACCTAAAGATTTAATTTATCGTCAGGTAATTTTAGAGATAAAGGTTCTACTCAGCACGACTAACAATAGTATTGAAAGTATTGCTAGTGAGATGAATTTTGTTGATCCATCTTATTTAAATCGCTTTTTTAAGCGTCAAACAGGTTTATCCCTGAGTCAATACCGTAAACAGCAAGGAATATGATGTTGTACCAAAGATAAAACTTGAATGCCAATTCGAAATAGATGTTCCACGTGAAACATCGCGAGAATTGGTTTGATTTTGGTTGCGACTCAGTAAGTCGAGCTGTTTAGCGATGAGAGACGGATTACAATAGCTGCTGATTTTTGATTCGAGTATCAGTCATGTTAAAAAAAATTGGGATATTCTCATTATTGAGCTGTGTTTCTGCTCTGAGTTTAGCCAATGTGGAAACGCTCAAAAGTAATTTAAATAAAAACTATCCCAATATCCAAGTGACCAATATTCAAAGCACTGAAATGGCAGGTTTATACAGTGCAAGTCTGGATAATCAAATCATCTATCTCGATGACAATGCAGAGCATATGTTTATTGGATCAATGGTGCGCTTAAAAGATCAGAAAAATCTCACCAAGGATTTAGTATTAAAACAAAATTCAATTGATTGGAAACAACTTCCCTTACAGGATGCGATCAAAACAGTCAAAGGCAATGGCAAACGTCAGCTCGCTATTTTTTCAGACCCAAACTGCCCATACTGCAAGCAATTAGAAGCTGAATTAGACAAGCTCAATGATGTGACGATTTATACCTTTATCTATGCTTTAAAACCGCAATCTATCGCTGTTTCTAAGCAAGTTTGGTGTGAAGCTAATCCATCGTACGCATGGAAAAATTTACTGCAGAAGAATGTTCAACCTAAAGCCAAAATCTGTGCCAATCCGATAGATCGAAATCTAGAGTTAGGACGTAAATTAGGGGTGAGTGGTACACCAACGTTAATCTTTTCAAATGGTTTGAAAATGGTCGGTGGACGCAGTGCTGAAGACATTCAAATGATTTGGAAGGAATTAGGACTATAAAAATAATACGCCCAATTCATTATTTTGGATGAATTGGGCGTGATCCAACGATTTTAACTTTTCTTGGTGGCGAGGTTATAAACAAATAAAATAATCACTGCACCGATCACGGATGCAATAAATCCTGCTGCTGAGTTTTCCCCGTATAAACCGAGTAATCGCCCCCCATAGGTCGCCAATAAAGAACCCGCAATACCGAGTAAAGTGGTGACGATAAAACCTGCTTTATCATCCCCTGGATGTAGGGCTCTGGCGATTAGACCTGCAAAAAAACCTACGACAATTGCAACAATCAGCGTCCACATAGTTTTTCTCCTTGTTTCATAAAGCGATTTATTTTTTTATCCTGCTAGATCAAGCGCGTGCTGTCTGTAGTAGATTGCTTATTTATGTCGTATTTTTGTGCAAGATTTAGCGGTCTCTGATGAATACAGTTATAAAAAAGGCGCTTAATAGCGCCTTAACTTATCGTTTAAAGACCAATCTCACCAATAAAAGGTAAATGACGATATTTCTGATCGAAATCGAGACCATAACCGACAATAAAGCGATCTTCGACTTCAAAACCTAAGAATTTTACGTCTAAATCAATCTCACGGCGTGATGGTTTGCTCACCAGCGTACACAGTTCAATTGAATTTGGTTTACGCGTTTGCAGCATTTGCATTACTTTGTTGAGTGTATTACCCGAATCAATAATATCTTCGACCACCAACACATCTTTACCGTGAATTTCACCATCCAGGTCCTTCAGGATTTTGACATCACGGCTAGAGGTTGTACCACCGCCATAGCTAGAAACGGTCATAAAATCGAGTTCGTGTGGTTTTTCAATGGCACGACATAAATCTGCCATAAAAATGACGGAACCACGCAGTAAACCAATCAATACCAGTTCTTTATCACTTTGAGCATAGTGTGCATTGATTTTTTCGCCAAGCTCTTTCACTTTGGCTTGAATCTCTTCACTTGAAATCATAATGCGCATTGCAATGGTCATCGGCAGATTCCTAAAACATTAAATATGGGAAAATAAAAAAGGTGTTGACCTGCAACACCTCGAAAATTTGAGCGAATGGGAGAATTTTAAAACAAAATGAGTTTTCATGCATCTTTTGATGATGAATATCTGCCATTTTGCTGAGAAGTGCTATCTCGTTTCAGCAAGATCGCAGTTCCAATCGCCAACAATATCAAACCAAGTTTTTGTTTGTTTGAGGCTTTAGTTTTGGCTATAGGCTTTTTGTCCATAGATATAAGTGGCCTCAATATTGCGGTCATCGCCCATGGTAAACAGTGCAAATAAGCTGTCATCAATGGATTTTGACCGTGACTGACGCAGTTGTTGTAAAGCGGTTGCTTGCAGATTTAGCACCACAAAATCCGCTTCTTTGCCGACATTGAAGTTCCCTAATTTATCATCCAAATCGAGTGCTTTTGCTCCACCCAAAGTAGCATGATAAAGCGATTCAAAAGCGGAGAGTTTGTCGCCTTGTAACTGTTGTACTTTGTAGGCTTCATTGACCGTTTGCAATAAGCTAAATGAAGTCCCCGCCCCGACATCCGTACCTAAACCAACTTTGACTTGTTGATCCCATGTTTTTTTCAATGGAAATAATCCACTGCCCAAAAACAAGTTCGAGGTTGGGCAGAATGCAATTGCGGAGTCTGTGTCATGCATACATTGCCATTCAGCATCTTCCAAATGCACACAGTGTGCGAATACCGAGCGCTGACCTGTTAGACCATAGTGATGATAGACATCGAGATAGCCATTTTGCGCTGGGAACAAATCTTTGACCCATGCAATCTCATCTTTATTTTCACTTAAATGCGTATGCACATAGACATCAGGAAACTCTGCTTTAAGTTGTCCTGCTTTTTCTAATTGTTCTGGTGTAGAGGTGGGCGCAAAACGTGGCGTAATCGCATACAAGGCACGACCCTGACCATGCCACTTCTGAATCAATGCTTTAGAATCGTCATAGGCGCTCTCTGCTGTATCACAAAGGGCTTCAGGTGCATGACGGTCCATCATTACCTTACCTGCAATTAAACGCATCTGGTGCTGTTGTGCGGCTTCAAATAAGGCATCAACTGATTCAGGATGGACGGTACAGAACACCAATGCGGTGGTAGTACCGTTTTTGAGCAGTTCATTGACAAAGAATGCGGCAATTTCTTGGGCATAAGCTTGGTCTTTAAATTGGATTTCGGTTGGGAAAGTATAGGTATTTAACCAACTGAGGAGTTGTTCGCCGTAGGCACCGACCATTTCGGTTTGTGGAAAATGGATGTGGGTGTCAATCATTCCTGGAATGATTAATTGTTCAGGATAATGCTGAATGTCAATGCCTGTAGGAAGATGATCTTGGGCTTCATTCCAAGCGCCAAACCAGTGAATTTTACCATTTTCTGTGATCAGGACACCGTCTTCGATATAACGCACTTGATCGGCGATTTCTGCTGCTTGGGAAACGGTTTTTTGAATATCTAAGAAGCGACCACGAACAACCGTGATCTGAGTAGCCAACGTCATAACAACCTACAGTTTTACTTTTTTCGGTTGATTGTACCTGATTTTGCCCAAGTTACTGGAATATTCGCCTAAATTAAGCGGCTAAAAAGTGTATAAATGTGAGTAATCTTTTGAGTCAATTCACTCTACTTTTTTGGTGAATATGGGGAAGCTGTTTGGATAATTTAAGGATTTAAACAACAATGACACTGTATCAAATACACCATCGAAAAATTCTTTTCGATTTGATCCTAAATACCCCCGAACTCTATGCAATGATAAAACAACTTGCACGGATCGAACCACGTGCATATTTAAGTGCAGGTGTGATTCGCAATACGGTTTGGGCATTTTTGCATGGTCAGACTTTTGATTTAAAAGATAGCGAAATTGACGTGATTTATTATGATGGGCAGGAACGCAATAACGATGTACAGCAGCGAGTGAAACAAACATTAGAAGACTTATTCCCTCAGCAGCAATGGGATGTGGTGAATCAAGCTTTGGTGCATACATGGTATCGTAGGGAAAATGGCGAACAAATTCAGCCCTTAGCATCTATCGAACATGCTTTATCATTATGGCCTGAAACGGCAACCGCTATCGCGCTTCGTTTGAACTCATCTGGAGAGCTGGAGCTGATTGCACCATTTGGTTTACAAGATTTATTTGAATTACGACTCTGTTGGAATCCTGCACTGGTCAGCTATACCACCTTCAAAAATCGTGTTGAGTCTAAAAAATGGTTGCAACAATGGCCTAAATTAAAATGGGTTGATCCAATGGAAACACATGATGCTTAAATGGAAAAAAGGGACTTGATTGAAGTCCCTTTGTTCATGTTCAGCGTATTATTGCGCTTGACGCTTGTTGTGACGTAACGATAGATACGCCGTAATACTTAATACTATGATGATAAAACCGAGTGAGATCCAAATCGGCATGTGGAACACATCCAGCAACAGCATTTTTGTCCCAATGAACAACAAGATAATGCCCAAGCCATAAGGTAAATAATGTAATTTCGTTGCAGCACCTGCCAGTAAAAAGAACATCGCACGTAAGCCTAAAATCGCCATTAAGTTTGCTGTGAGGACAATAAATGGGTCAGTGGTCACGGCGAATATTGCAGGAATCGAATCCACCGCAAAAATTACATCGGACGCTTCTACCAATACCAACACCAAAAATAATGGCGTCGCCCACAAAAGTCCGTTTTGTCGGACGAAGAATTTGTTACCTTCAAGTTGAGGGGTGATACGGATATGCTTGCGTAACCATTTGAGTAAAAAATTGTCTTCAATATTGCTTTCTTGCTCTTGTCCTTTCAGGAATTTAAAGCCTGTATACACAAGGAATGCGCCGAAAATATACAGTACCCAAGAGAACTCTTGAACGAACCAAGCACCGATGAAAATGAAGATCGTTCTCAGCACAATCGCACCGAGTACACCATAGAGCAAAATTTTACGTTGTAAGGCCGGTGGAATGGCAAACGCGGCAAAAATCATCAGCCAAACGAAGACATTATCAATCGCCAATGATTTCTCAAGCAGATAACCAGCGAAGTATTCCATGGTTTTTTGATTGGCGATATTTGTTCCGATGGTTTGCTGTAAATACAGCCATAGGCCTCCACCAAATAGGATGGCCGCAGTGACCCATGCCACACTCCAATAAGCGGCTTGCCGAATCGGCACGTCTTGGTTTTGTTTCTGTTTAAAGCCTAAAAAATCGATCAATAGCATCACAGTGACGATGCCAAAGAATACAAGATACAACCATAAGTTGCCGATAGATTCCATTACCACTCCCGATCTGGCAAATGGAAGCGGCATAAAAAAACCTTGACCAGTTGCCAGATGAATTAAAAAAACATCTGTTTCAACATGATCAAGGTCTTGCCTACATCACCGATGAGGATGATGCTCAGAGTCCGACTTTTTGCAAAGTGTAATGACGGAGCTCTGACACCGAAGCATTTTAATTTCAGCGCTTCGGTTTGGAGGAGGCTACTCCCCTTGTCAAACGAATTTCGTATGGATGGTGACATCCAAATCTGCGCGTAGCATTACATATTTTTAGATGAACCGCAAATGATTGTGTCTAAGGCTCGAATCGCCGATATCCTCCATCTCTGTGGCTTGTGTGCATAGTGCTTATGAGCTTAATTAAAAATTTTTAAGATCTCTTGACGTAAAAACTGATGACGTGGATTTTGTTTCACATGGTCATGCCAATACATGCCCATGCTGATTTTCGGCAATTCGATCGGTAAGGCATGAATATGCAGATTTTCTGCATAATTGAGGTGCTTTAAAATGCTTTGTGGAATGGTCAAAATCGAATTCGGGTATTGTGAGAGGACTTGTAAAGCAGTTGAATAATGCTGACAACGCAGAAAAATTTGGCGAGACAGTTGTTGGCGATTGAGATAAATATCCTCCAACAGTATGCCAGTGCGCCGTGAGGAAACCCCGATATGCGGTGAAGATAAATACAGTGATAAATCCATTTCCATTTGTTGAGTACATACGACAAAGTGATCTTCAATCAGGTTTTCAAATTGTAAATTCGCTTGATAGGGTTGCACTAAATCAATCACAAAATCGATTTGTTGGGCGGACAGATCAGCCAGCATATTTTTACGATCCAGTTTAGAGCTGAGAAACTGAATATCGAGATTCAACGCTGCAAAGTGATTGACCAATTGTGGAAAAATAATCGGCTCGATTTCATCGTGAATGGCAATTTTAAGGCTTTGTAGCATACTTGGTACAAATGTTTGTTGCGGCATGGCAATACTTTGAATACTCAGCAAAGCCGTTTGAATGGGTTGATAAATCTGCTCGGCAAAGGGTGTAGGCAACATTTTTTGGCCGCTACGCACAAACAGTTCATCATTCAATTGCGTACGTAAGCGTTGTAAGGCATGGCTCACTGCGGATTGACTAATACACAGCAGTTGTGCGGCTTTAGAAATACTTTTTTGTTCAAAAATCGCAATAAAAAGCGGGTATAAATTGATATCAATACGATGGAAATGCCCTACTTCTAAGGGGGTTGTATTATGAATATTGTTCATAGTTCTAAATAAAATAAAATCATTTCATTCATAATAAAATTTCGCTTATGGTGATGTAAAGCAGCGAATGATCTTTCGCCACATTTTTACCTTGAGGAAGCTGATGATGTTTGCATTATCTGAACGCGCACAGGATTTTATTGCACGAACGCAAGCCTTTATTCAACAAGAAATAGAACCGATTGAAAAAGCGTTTTGGGATGAGGTACATCAACTCAATGTCGATGGCGATTGGACCAAATGGCAATGGCCTGAACAATTACAACAACTGAAAAGCAAAGCCAAAGCCGCGGGTTTATGGAATATGTTTTTGCCTGATGCCGAGCTAGGTGCTGGTTTATCGGTACAGGAATATGCTCGTATTGCTGAACTTACAGGACGTAGCTTACTTGCACCGACGGTATTTAACTGTAATGCGCCTGATAGCGGCAATATGGAAGTATTGTGGCGTTATGGGAGTGATGCGCAAAAGCAACAATGGCTGCAACCTTTATTGAATGGAGAGATTCGCTCGGTCTTTTGTATGACGGAACCTGCGGTTGCCTCTAGTGATGCGACCAATATGCAAGCCACAGCGGTGATTGATGGCGATGAGATTGTGTTAAATGGGCGTAAATGGTGGTCATCTGGTTTGGGTGATCCCAACGCTAAAGTGATCATTTTCATGGCCTATACGCCTGATTCGAGTAAAGACCGTCATCATCAACACTCTATGGTATTGGTGCCGATTGATACGCAAGGCGTAACGATTGAGCGAATGTTGCCTGTATTTGGTGATTACGATGCGCCACATGGTCATGGCCAAGTCAGCTTTGACAATGTCCGTGTCCCTGTCAGTAGTTTTATTGGTGGTGCAGGGCAAGGCTTTGAAATTGCACAAGGTCGTTTAGGGCCTGGGCGGATTCACCATTGTATGCGTTGCATTGGCGCAGCAGAAAAAGCCTTGGAGCTGATGATTGATCGTGGCATGTCACGTAAAGCTTTTGGTCAAGAAATCCTGAAATTGGGTGGAAATTTAGAGCGCGTGGCTGAAGCACGTGTACAAATCGACCAAGCCCGTTTATTGACGCTGTATGCCGCTTATAAGATGGATACCATGGGTAATATGGCTGCACTGACTGAAATTTCTGCGATTAAAGTGGTTGCTCCAACGGTATTGCAAAATGTGGTGGATATGGCGATTCAGATCCACGGTGGTGAAGGTGTTTCACGAGATACCCCACTCACGGCATTCTTTAATCAAGCCCGTAGTTTACGTTTAGCTGATGGACCTGATGAAGTTCATAAGGGCATGATTGCCAAATTAGAACTAAAAAAACGTGGCTATGGTCGTAAATAAGGATATAAGAAAATGACAGTGATTGATGTGGGTGGACAGGTTCGTCATGGTGAAGAACTGGATATTTCCGCAGTGGAAACATGGTTAAAAAAACAAGCTGTGGTGCTACAAGGGCAAGCGCACGTGACCCAATATTCAGGCGGTGCTTCCAATTGGACTTACCGTGTGCAATATGACAATGCAGATCTGATTCTACGCCGCCCACCCAAAGGCACCAAAGCCAAATCCGCGCATGATATGGCCCGTGAATACAATGTGCAAAAGCACCTCGCCCCGTTCTATCCAATACTGCCCGAAATGGTTGCGCTATGCCAAGACGAGCGTGTCATCGGTTGTGATTTTTATGTGATGAAGCGGATTGAGGGTATTATTCCGCGTGCCAATTTACCCAAAGAATTACAACTCGATGAGCAACAGGTACAGCAACTTTGTCTGAATGTCTTAGATAAATTGATTGAACTACATCAAGTCCCTTATCAGGGCACTGAGTTAGAAAAAATCGGTAAAGGTGACGGCTATTGTCGACGTCAGGTGGAGGGCTGGGATGCGCGGTATAGCAAAGTACTGACCCCGAACGTGCCTGATTTTGCTTTTGTGCGTCAATGGTTGCAAGTGCATATCCCTAACGACGTGAAAACCTGTGTGATTCATAATGATTGGCGTTTTGATAATGTGATTTTAAATCCAAATCAACCGACTGAAGTGATTGGTATTTTGGACTGGGAAATGGCGACCTTGGGCGATCCGTTGATGGATTTAGGTAGCGCCCTCGCCTATTGGATTCAGGATGATGATGATGCTTTGATGAAGTCCACTCGACGTCAGCCCACCAATCTAAAAGGCATGCTGACGCGTCAACAAGTGGTGAATTATTATCTTGAGAAAACAGGCTTACAACCTGAAAATTGGGCTTTCTATGAAGTGTTTGGTCTGTTCCGTTTAGCCGTGATTGCGCAACAAATTTATTATCGCTACTACCATCAACAAACCGATAATCCAGCCTTTAAAGATTTCTGGATCATGATTCATGCTTTGCATATTCGGGCCTTAAAACTGATTGCTCAAGACAATACAGCGGCGCAGCAACTTATTCCTGAATGTGTGGCGAAATTACAGGATATTTTAAAGCCATGAGCACAATATATTTGGTGCGACATGGGCAAGCGTCCTTTGGTGCAGCCAGTTATGACCAGCTCTCAGCCAAAGGCGAGCAACAGGCACAAGTAGCGGGTGAGTTTCTCAACAAGACTTTGAAATCTTCACCCTTAGTGGTGGCTGGGTCAATGCAACGTCATCAACAAACAGCACAATTGGCTTTATCGCAAAGTTTTCAGAATGTGCTGATTCAGACTGAGTCTGCATGGAACGAGTTTGATCATCAGCAGGTATTTGCACAATACGAACCGCGTTTTAAGCAACCTGAATTGCTCAAACAGGATATTGCACAAGTGGCAAACCCGCGTGCTTATCTGGCTAAAATCTTTGATGGTGCGATTGATCGTTGGATTGGAGAGCAATATGACCATGAATATCATGAAACATGGTTAGGATTTCAATCACGAGTGGAAATAGCGTTGCAAGGACTGTGTGAAAGCATGGACGCCACACAACATCGTCAAGCGGTGGTATTTAGCTCTGGTGGTGTGATTTCAGTGGCGGTGGGCAAGGTGTTGGGGCTAAATGCCAAACAAATTTTTGCACTGAATTGGTCACTTGCCAATGCCAGTATCACGACGTTGCGTTGGAACAATGGTCATTTGCAATTACTTAGTTTTAATGAGCATCATTATTTAAAAGCACAAGATGCAGAACTTTTAACATGGATTTAAACAAGAATAGGTGGCAGACATGGCAAAGACGATTTTAATTACAGGTGCAAGTTCAGGTTTAGGTGCAGGTATGGCGCGTGAGTTTGCTGCCAAAGGCTACAACCTTGCGCTTTGTGCACGACGTTTAGAGCGGTTAGAAACCCTCAAAAAAGAGCTAGAAAACCAATTTTCGGTTCAGGTCAAAATTAAAGTTTTGGATGTCACTCGTTATGATGATGTCTTTACAGTGTTTAAAGCCTTTCAGCAAGAATTTGGCACCATTGACCGTATTATTGTCAATGCAGGTGTCGGTGAAGGACGCCGTATAGGCAAAGGTCATTTTGAAATTAATCGCGCCACGGCAGAAACCAACTTTATTTCCGCATTGGCGCAATGTGAAGCGGCGGTTGAAATCTTTAGAGCGCAGAATCAAGGGCATTTGGTGGTGATTTCTTCGATGAGTGCAATGCGTGGCTTACCGAAGCATTTATCGACCTATGCTGCGAGCAAAGCCGCAGTTGCACATTTGGCCGAAGGGATTCGTGCTGAGTTGCTGGATACACCAATCAAAGTTTCAACGATTTTCCCTGGTTATATTCGGACTGAGTTGAATGAGGGCGCAAAAAAATTGCCGTTTGAAGTGGATGAGAAAACGGGTTGTCGAGCTTTAGTGAAAGCAATTGAGAAAGCACCTGTAAAAGCGTATGTACCACAGTGGCCGTGGTTGCCTGTGGGGATTGCAATGAAGATTTTGCCGTTGAAATTAGTGAATAAATTGAGTTAATTGCCATTCAAAATAGAACGGAGATATCTCTATTTGGAAAGTTTGACAGCCTCATATAGGCTGAATCATTGACTTGTTTGGGTATAGGCGTTTCCTTACTTTTCAGGGATGAAAAGTAACAAAAATCCTTTGTTGGACTGATGGTATATCCTTATACCACAGTCCAACTGGCGGCATCCATGCCGCCTGTCACGATACTGAATTAACATGACTTCGATGAAATATGATACTCGGAAATGTCATCTGCAACCTGAACTAGCCAAAGCGTTTGAAGCTTTGGTGTAGTGCAAGACAAACAAAGTGCGTAGTTTGTTGTTCAAGCAGAGCTTTCACCTTGCGGTACGGCAAAGATTATTAATCTTTGCTATTCGTACCTCAGGTTTTGCAGATGACAATGGTTTTGCCTACTTTTCCCGAAAGAAAAGTAGGGCGAGCCGCAGGCTGATCCTGAAATTGGATGAGAACTTGTAAGACTCCGTTGAAATACAATTTTTTCAATAAGTGAGAGAAAATATTGAAGTTTCACTTAGGTTAAATGTCGTTTAAAGATCACGATAAAGCCGTAATCAATTTTTGATGTAAACCACCAAAGCCACCATTCGACATGATCACCACAGCATCGCCCTCACCTGCTTCATTCACTACACGGGCAATGATGTCATCCAAAGAACGGCTGACCTCGGCGTTGTTTGATGATGCAGAAATGATGGGTTGTAAATCCCAATCCAAACCTTCTGGTTGATACCAGATCACTTCATCCGCTAAACGTGCTGAATGCGCTAAACCATCTTTGTGGCTACCCATACGCATGGTGTTTGATCGTGGCTCAATGATCGCCCAAAGTTTACGCTCACCTAGACGCTTTCGTGCGCCGTCCAGTGTGGTTTCAATCGCGGTTGGGTGATGTGCAAAGTCATCATAGACTTCGATGCCCCGTATAGTACCTAACAATTCCATACGACGTTTTACACCACCAAAATTCGATAATGCATCGCAGGCTTGTTCAAGGCTGACACCAACATGTTGCGCGGCAGCAATAGTCGCTAAAGCATTGGCAACGCTATGCTGTCCTGTCATGCTCCATTTTACTTCACCGATCACGTTACCGTGTTCAAGCACTTTAAAATGACTGCCATCTGTATTGATCAATTCAGCAGATAAAGCGACTTGAGTATTAGGCTTTAGGCTGGTACGAACCACAGGTGTCCAGCAGCCTTGTTCCAACACTTCATCAATATTGGTTTCGGTAATCGGTGCAATAATACGCCCTTCGCTTGGAATGGTGCGCACGAGATGGTGGAACTGTTTTTGAATCGCAGCAAGATCATCAAAGATGTCAGCATGGTCAAATTCAAGGTTATTTAAAATCGCCGTTTTAGGGTGATAGTGAACGAACTTAGAACGTTTATCAAAGAAAGCCGAGTCATATTCATCTGCTTCAACACAGAAATATTTGCCACCGCCTAAACGCGCGCTTTCACTAAAACCAAGTGGCACACCACCGATCAAGAAGCCGGGGTTTAAACCTGCTTGATCGAGTACCCAAGCGAGCATAGTCGTGGTCGTGGTTTTACCATGTGTCCCCGCGACCCCCAGTACATGTTTACCTTGCAACACGTGATCTGCTAAGAATTGTGGACCTGATATATACGGCAAACCTTCATTGAGCATGTATTCAATCGCATCAATGCCACGTTTCATGGCATTGCCCACGATGACTAGATCTGGATGCGGTTGCAAATGGCTACGGTCATAGCCTTGCATCAGCTCAATGCCTGCATTTTCCAATTGAGTTGACATCGGTGGATAAACATTGGCATCTGAGCCTGTGACTTTATGTCCTAAATCTCGTGCTAATAGAGCCAAAGACCCCATAAATGTGCCACAAATACCCAAAATATGCAGATGCATCATGCTTCTCTCTTTATCCAATCACGCAATAAACGTGTGTAATGCAATTAAAAATTTGCCTCAAAAGATAGCAAGGCTGATATGGAAAAGATAGTCAAAATTCGTTGTTGTTGTTTACTTAAAATTAAAGCAAGAAGTGTTAAGATTTCAACGTTACAGTTGCAAAAAAATGCACACTATCCTCTTCACCATTTTGCAGAAATTTAACAACTTTATTCAACGGGAATATAAAACTTTCACCATCCGTAAGTACAGCGGCAAGTCCAATGGAATGGTCTTTGTCTTTAAAAAAATCAGGGTTTATTTCTTTTGCTGTCTCATAGTCGACCCAATACCATTGTCTATTTTTATCATTTTTTCTTATTACTTCCCCAACATAAGCACCTGTGCGTAAAATGGTCTTAAATCTTTGATCATGTGAGATTTGATCTAAATTGGTTTTTCTGAAACCAGATAAATAAGTATCAATGAGTTTTAAACTTTCAATAGAATAGTCTAATTTTTCAGGGTTTAAAGTCTCAAACTGATATACAGGGTCATTTTTTTCACTATAAAACATGACGGCTAAATCAGATAGTGCCTCATTTTGATTGTCTAAATCTAATTCCATAGAATGGCTCGTACTGATTGAGAAAAATAAAATAGTCATTAAAAATAATTTTTTCATAGCATCCTTATGTTTTTCAAATCTTATCTAAGAACTAATTTTAATATAAAATTATTGCAAAATTCTTAGAGTAAATACAATTGAGCCCTACTCTTTTAGCGCTTTGTCTATTGGTGATTTCCAATTGTTTTATGACCTTGGCATGGTACGGCCATTTAAAATACTTACATGATGCACCGATATGGCAGGCGATTTTACTGAGTTGGTGTATTGCCCTACTCGAATACAGTTTTATGATTCCTGCCACCAAACTATTGAGTCAAAATGGCTGGGGTTTGGGGGAAATGAAAATTACTCAGGAAGTGGTGACCTTATTGGTCTTTGTCCCATTTTTACTGTTTATGTTTAAACAGCCTTTTAAGCTGGATTATGTTTGGGCAATGTTGTGTTTACTTGGTTGTGTCTATTTCGTTTTTCGCAATCAAAGCTAAATTTTGGGCGGGTTATAAAAGCGTTCTTTAGTTGGGGATGCTTGAAAAAACCGCTATAATATCTGCCAATTTATTCCTTTGTGCTTGGCGTAAGTCGAGACACTGCTCTATTTTTATCAAGTTTTGGAAAAGCCAATGAATGCGGTCGCAACAGATAGCCAACCTTTAGTCGGGATTATCATGGGTTCTCAATCAGATTGGGCAACGCTTGAACATACAGCAAATATGCTCAAACAATTGGGTGTTGCATTTGAAGCTGAAGTGGTTTCTGCGCACCGTACCCCAGACCGTTTATTTGAATATGCTGAAACAGCCCGTGATCGTGGTATCCAAGTGATTATTGCGGGAGCTGGTGGTGCAGCGCATTTACCGGGGATGTGTGCAGCCAAGACTGATTTACCGGTACTCGGCGTACCTGTTAAATCTTCTATTTTAAATGGTGTCGACTCATTGCTTTCAATCGTACAAATGCCAGCGGGCATTGCGGTGGGAACATTGGCGATTGGTCAAGCTGGTGCGACCAATGCAGCAATCATGGCAGCTCAAATTCTCGGTTTAACCCGTCCTGAGATCGCAAAAAATGTTGCGGATTTCCGTACTGCACAAACTGAAAAAGTGTCGAGCAAAAACATTCCTGGTCATGAATGAGGACAAGCAAACTTAAAGCATTGCTTTAAGGATTTGCTCCGCAAGAAGGCGAAGACTTTGTCTGAGCAAGAGAGTCATATAAATGAATAAAACCATCGGTATTTTTGGCGGCGGGCAACTTGGACGCATGATGGCGCAAGCAGCCCTCCCACTGAATATTCAATGTAGCTTTTTTGAAGCAGAAACAGATTGCCCTGCGGCGATTTTAGGGCCTGTGTTCTCAAGCAAAAATGAGCATGCTTTGCAGGATTTTATTGCCAGTGCAGATGTATTTAGCCTTGAGTTTGAAAATACCCCTGTCGCGGATGTCGATGTTTTGACCCAAACCAAGACATTGCACCCTCCTCGCCTTGCTTTGGCAACTGCACAAAATCGTTTAGCTGAAAAAAGCTTATTCGATGAATTAGGTATTCCAGTTGCGCCGTATCGTGCGGTAGACAGCTTAGATAGCTTAAAACAAGCTGTAACCGACTTAGGTTTGCCTATCGTACTGAAAACCGTGACAGGCGGCTATGATGGCAAAGGTCAATTCGTATTACGTTCAGAAGATCAAATTGATACCGCTTGGGCTGAACTTGGCCCTGCCAAAAGCTTGATCGCTGAAAGTTTCGTAAAATTCAGCCGTGAAGTATCGATTATTGCGGCTCGTGGTCAAGATGGCGATGTTAAAACATGGGCATTGGCTGAAAACCACCATCACAATGGTATCTTGTCACACTCCATTGTGCCTGCGCCAAATAGCACTGATTTACAACCTGTTGCGCAAGACTATATTACCCGTTTGTTGAATCACCTCAATTATGTGGGTGTGCTGACGCTTGAATTGTTTGTGACTGAACAAGGTTTATATGCCAATGAAATGGCATGTCGCGTACACAATTCAGGTCACTGGTCGATTGAAGGCTCAATTTGCTCGCAATTTGAAAACCATATTCGTGCAGTTGCTGGATTACCGCTTGGTTCAACTGAGGTGATTCGTCCTACGGTAATGATCAATATTATTGGTCAGCATCCAAAATCTGAAGATGTGTTAGCACTCAACGGTGCGCATTTACATCTTTATAATAAGTCTGAGCGTGCAGGTCGTAAGTTGGGTCATATTACTTTGATGCCGAATAATCGCGATGATTTAACTGTTTTATGTCGTCAACTTGCTCAGATTTTACCTGTGCCTTTGGCCTTGACGGATGAAATGAGTATTTAAATTTAAAATATTTATCCACAATTGAGCGATCTTCGGATCGCTTTTTTATGCCCGTTATTTTTTAAATTCAAAAAATGAATGCTGTTGGATTTATGCTGAGGTGTGGATAACTTTATTTCTGACTTTTGAATTTAAATTATAGGGTTTAATTTGAATTCAAAACATGAGAAGTTGCTTATGTTGTTTTTGAATTTAAAAAAGCGCTCAAGTTTTAAATTTAAAAGTGGTGAGTATCGTTGCTTTGAATTTAAATGATGGGCCTGTGGGTATCTATTTTCTTGGGTTATAAGTGTTTTGAGGTGAATAAATAGCTATAAATTAGCAATTTTCTCTTCTGATCTCATCGGTTGGGTTGTTAAAATGAATTTAAATCGGAGTGTTTTTTTTGAATTTAAAACATGAGAAGTTGCTTATGTTGTTTTTGAATTTAAAACTGATGCGACGTTCTGGTTGTGTTTTAAATTCAAAGTTGATGTGTTGAGTTAAGCTTATTTTAAATTCAAAACATGGCGCTTGAGTTTTTTAAATTTAAATAGTGTCTGTGTTTTGAATTTAAAAAGAGAACTTTAAATTTAAACGAGGAAGAATGAATTCAAAGTTACGTTTCCAAACTATACATCTTGATAGAGCGTGTTAAGGTGAACAAGAAATTTGAATTCAAAAATTATGGTTAAGACATGAAACATTATTTCCCTTTTTTTCTAGGCTCTGCCTTGTTGACCTTATCTTATAGTGCCCATGCTGAGCTGATCATCAATGGCGCAAAAGTTACGACCACTACAACAACGCCAACAGCTGCAAATAACAGCAGTTTTACGCCGACTCGAAATTTTCAGAGTTGTCTGGCGAGTTTACGATCTTCAGCTGTTGCTGCTGGTGTTTCAGCCGCGAATTATGACCGCTATACCCAAAATTTGACTGCGGATTATTCGGTGATTGATCGACTGAACTATCAACCTGAGTTTTCAACACCGATTTGGGATTATTTATCGGGTTTGGTCGATAACGAGCGAGTCCAAGCGGGACAGCAAAAATTAGCGCAACATCGTGATGTATTAAGACGAGTAGAGCAAGCTTATGGCGTTCCCGCCGAAACCGTTGTCGCGGTATGGGGTGTGGAAAGTAATTTTGGTGATATTTCTGGACGCTATCCTTTATTACAAGCATTAGGGACATTGAGCTGTGAAGGCCGCCGTCAGAGTTATTTCCGTGGTGAGTTTTTTGCCACCATGCGTATTTTACAACGTGGTGATGTCACCCAAGATCAGCTCTTTGGTTCTTGGGCAGGCGCGTTTGGGCATACCCAATTTATGCCATCTACCTACGAGCGTTTAGCTGTAGATTTTGATGGTGATGGTCGCCGTGACCTTGTTTCCAGTATTCCAGATGCTTTGGCATCAACAGCAAACTTTCTAAAACGTGCGGGTTGGCAAACAGGGATGCCTTGGGGCTTTGAAGTGAAAATTCCACAAGGCATGTCGATTTCTGGTGAAAGCCGTCGTAATAAAAAGTCACTGAATAGTTGGATTGCTCAGGGCGTAACGCGTGCGGATGGTCGGGCTTTGGTGCAAGGAAATTTATCAGGCAGTACGCCTGCAGGTTTGATTGCACCTTCAGGTGCCAATGGTCCTGTGTTCTTGGTGTTTAAAAATTTCGATGCGATTTATAGCTATAATGCAGCTGAAAGTTATGGTTTAGCCATCGCACATTTGTCTGACCGTCTGCGAGGTGGGACGCCATTTTTAACGACATGGCCGACAGATGATGCGGGAACATCAAGAGCAGAACGTCGTGAAATTCAACAATTTTTGATTCAACGTGGTCATGATATTGGTGCTGTAGACGGATTAATTGGAGACAAAAGTCGTCAAGCGATTCGTCAAGAACAAACGCGTTTGGGACTTAATCCAACAGGCCGTGCTGGACAGCAGATTTTAGCTGCATTCCGTCAAGAACAAGCCAAAAAAATGATGCAGTAAATCGTAGTAATAAAAAAGGTCTGCTCATTGAATAGCAGACCTTTTTTTATTTATGGTGCGGCATCTAATTTTACAGCTTCTAAAATATCAAAAATCACCGCAGTCACATCTTGGCTTAAATCACGATCATTAAAAATTTCATAAGCGGTAATGGTGACATCAGTATCACTCGGCAATTGTTTTTGTTCTTCTTCGATTAAATGCTCAATCGGTAATAAGGTCTGTTTTACCTCTAAATGTAGAATTTCATCATGCGCAATATTTTCATCTTCAAGCTCGAGGATTTGCTCATTGAAATAAGGAATCAAAATCGAATGAAGATAGGGACTAATATTTTGAATATCCAAGATTTCGATATCACGAGTCTGCTCAATCGTACTGATGTGGTCATTCACTTCAATTAAGATATGATAATAACTCATGCTGATCTCCATTTAGGCTAAGATGATGTTTTCACTCCACAATAACATGAATAAATCAAAACAATCGACCCATTCTTATCATCTTACAAAAACATCAGCTTATAAATGTCCGTTAGCCTGTACAGCTCAAGCCTTAGCGAGAAAAACCCAATAGCTCCAAATCTGTATTGGTGAGTTTAAAATCTTTGGCATCTTGTGCTTTGATGCGCGGGTACATCAAAGATTTTGGATCTTGGGTATGCTTTAGTCCTAAGGCATGTCCAAATTCATGCGCTAAAGTTAGCCGTAGGTCATCGATTGAAGAAAACTCATAGATAAAAATTTTGTCCCCATCAAATTGACCTTTGTGTAGAGTCTGAGGCTTAAAGGTTTGATTAAATTCAGCAATTGATTGGGTTAATTGTTGGTAAAGTTGTTTAGACTTTTCTGTTTGTAGGTCAAGTTGCTGAACCAACTGCTGATGTTTAGCAATACGATTTTGTAGCTGTACAGACTGTTGTTCAAGATCTTGTTGTTGTTTTTGAATTGACGTAAATAAGGTTTTAATCGAGCTTCGCTGTTTATGTTGTTGCTGATTCTCAACACGGGTTTGATATTCAGTTTTCTGCAATTCAAGTTGCAGTTTTGATTGCGCTACATTTTGTTTGAGCTGTTGTAATTGTTGATTTTCATTTAGCCAAATTTGTTGTTCATGTTCTAATTGATTCAAACTTTCAGCGCGTTTCATACTACGAATTTGACGCTGATCAAAGACTAAATGAATGGAAAACTCAGCTTCAGGATCATAAACAAAATAATGCTGTCCTGTGTCTTTTTCCCAAATTGCTGCCGCCTGTTTGCTCAAATCAATCATTTGCTGCTGACTAATCTTTAAGCGAGGATCGAAATTGGCAATACGGTAGTGCAAAGGGCGCTCTGTATTATAGCGGACTTGGCTCTGGGTAGAATTTGAGGAAATTTGAGCAAAAGCCGATGCTTGAGCCAGCATAAAAAAACATGCGGCCAATAGGAGGGAACATAAACGCATAGTAGGAGATAAAGCTTGAAAAGGGCTGTATTTTAATCAGCTTTTATGATTAGTCAATTTGATGAAATGTATTTAAATTCACGGGGTTGAAAAATATTTATAGACAATGAATAAAAATACATTTGTAGAAAATAAATGCTTAATTGAGCCAAAATTCTCTAGTTTTAAGGTTGGTTTAGCTAAAATTAATGTAGCAACAATTATTTATTTTTTATTCTCGAATGAAAAAAATGATAGTATTAGCAAAAATAATCAGTATAAATAGCGATAATTAACTTAATAAAATACGATCTATATCATGTAAAATTAAAAATCTATTTGTCTAAAAAATAGACTGCCTGTCTGGTTGTATAGTTCAGCGCTGGAGGTATTTTTATGCTCAGTATATTGCTTTTACCAAGTTTCGATCAGAATCAGTAAGAGAAAATCTTTGCAAATTTTGCTGTTGAATAACGGGATACATTAGCGACTTAGGATCATCTGTATGTGCCAATCCCAAAGCATGTCCAAACTCATGTGCGAGCGTTAAACGTAAATCATCTGCAGTCGTAAACTCATAAATAACAATCTGCTTGCCATTAAAATGACCTTTATGAAATAAACGAGGTTGAAAGACTTGATTAAATTGATTCGCTGCGGCAACAAGTTGCTGGTTTTTTTGATTTAAGTTTTTAATTTCCTGATTAATTTGCTGTGTTTTTTGGTTATGCAGTAGCATGTCATGCTGTAGTGTAGCGGCTTGTTGTTGCAGTATTTTTTGGCGCTGGGCGAGCTGATTCGCTAAATTTTTTGACGATGAACGTTGTTGATTAAACTGCTGTACATCTGCGTTATATTGTTGAAATTGGGCGGTGAGCTGCGCTTGTTTATTGGTGAGCAAGGCTGTGGTTTTTTCGATTTCATCTTTGACGTGTTGTAGCTGCTGATGCTGATTTTCCCATTGTTTTTGTTGTTGTGAGATTTGATCCAAGCTTTGAACACGATGAGTGCTCTGTTGTTGACGTTCATCATAAACCAAGTGAATGCTAAATTTGGCGTGTGGATCATAAATAAAATGTTGTTTTCCCGTTTCTTGTGTCCAGATATTTGCAGCTTGTTGGGTTAGCTCAAGCACCTGCTGGCTGCTTAAGTTGAATCTTGGGTCGATCTCTGCAATACGGTAATGTATTGGTGTTTCAACCGTATGGTGGTTATGGGGAGCTGCACCATGCGAATGATTTTGAGCATAACTTGCATGAGGCACGCCCATGTATAAGCATGTCGCAATGACGATCATTAAACCTTGATCACGCATGTAAAGTCCCCAAAAATAAAATTTATTCTTGAGTAATTTTTTGCTTAGGTCAAAGTGCTATCTATTTAATAAATAAAGCTAAAAATTGTGATTTTGTTCTAATAAAGCGAACAAAGAAACGAATGATATACACAATAAATAAATCAAAAAACAGGTTGTTTTTTTATCATAAGTCGAAAAATATCAAAGGATTAAGCTTTATATGACTAAAATAAAAGTAAAACTGGCTGTAAAATGATCAAATTGTTAACTTTTGTAAGAATCATCGCAAACTGAAAAGTTTTTTCCCTTTGGACAAAAATTGTTTATTAGTGACATGAATGGTCTACTGGTATTTTTGTCATGCGCTGCCTCGTAGCTATAAATCACCATGCTTAACCTTGAATAGAATTTTGATTAGATTCTTGCTTGATCAGATTTCAACAGGTTGTTTGGATTAACGTGCCAACAATAAATTCAGGTCGGCTGGTGTTAAACGAAAATTAGCAGCATCTTGATCTTTCATAATCGGATGCATGAGAGCATGCGGGTCATCACTGTGTTTTAGCCCTAGAGCATGTCCAAACTCATGCGCCAGTGTTAACTTTAGGTCATCCTTGGATTCAAGCTCATAAATGAGAATCTGTTTTCCGTTAAATAAGCCTTTATGAAATAAATGGGGCTGAAAACGTTGTTTATACTGACTGACTGAGGTATTTAATTGTTGATCCAGTGCATTCAGCTCATCAACTTTTTGATTTAGCTCAATAACCTTTTGATTGTATTGCGCTATTTCTTGTTTTAATAATTCAATATTTTGTTGTAAAACCTGTTGCCGTTGTTGGAAATATTGCTGATGCGCAGTCGATGACGGCTTGAGTCGGGCAGCGTGTTGCTCTTGATTGTAGTGTTGAATTTGCTGATCGAGTTGTTGTCGTTTTAAGTTTAGAGATTGTTTGTTTTGCATCATTTCTTGTTCGATTTGATCAAGCTGTTTCTTCTTATTTCGCCATTGTTGTTGGTTTGCATCTAGCTCAGTCAAATGTTGTCGACGTAGTTCACTTTCAATTTGACGTTCATCATAAATTAAATGGATACTCAGTTGAGCGTTAGGATCATATACAAAATATTCTTTTCCTGTCCCATCATTCCAAATTTGTGTGGCTTGTTGGCTAATCTCTTTCACTTGTTCAACACTGAGTTTAAAGCGGGGGTCAACTTCTGCTATACGATAGCGAAGCCGTGTATCGAAAGGGTGGGTGATCCGATCCAAAAGCGAGTTAAATTTGAGCTGAGGATGCTGGTAGCTTTGATAGCCAGACCATAAAATAAAGAGTGTAAGACATATAAAAACGATTCGTATCATTTAACATTTTTGAAAATAAAGGTTGATAGAGGCTTGGCAATAACAAGATCAGCTTTCATCTTTTATTTATATCATCATTTTAACATTTTGAATTATACATAAAGTTTGTGTGTATCAAGTTGGTGATCTGTGATACCGCTCCTTGAGCGTTAACATTGCACTTGTTATGTATGAGTACAGCTGCCATATTTAAGCTATTCTAAGCAAAAACGGATAAGTAAAATAAAATGAAAGGGAATCTAAATGCTGAAATATTTACTCAAAACACCTGATCCGACATGGACAGCTTGCTCTCCAGCCCAAGCGAAAAACGAAAATTTAAAAATTAAATATTTAGGCACGGCAGGTTTTATCCTATCAGATCAATATCGTACGTTGGTTTTGGATCCATTTATTAGTCGTCCAAGCCTATGGCATACACTCACTCAACCTTTGCTCAGTGATCCAGAATTGGTTAAACAATACATTCCACAGGCAGATGATGTGCTGATTGGACATGCACATTATGATCATATTTTGGATGCCCCTGAAGTGTGTAAGCAAACAGGCGCACGGTTAGTTGGTTCTCAAGCGAGTCTCATGTATGGGCGATCGGCAGGTTTGTCTGAACAGCAAATGCTAGAAACAATAGGACGAGAGATTATTGCGTGTGGGCAATGGCAAGTTGTTGGGCTACCTTCGATTCATGGCAAAGCACTGTTTGGACGTGTGCCACTACCCGGAGACATGACTACACCACCACCTTATCCACCCAAATTTCATCAGCTAAAGCATGGACAAGTCTTTAATTGGTGGATTGATACTGGCAAACTGAGCGTGGTACATATCGATTCAGCGGATTTTATCGAACAAGAATTGCAAGGGCGGCGGGCGGATATCGTTTGTTTGTGTGCAATTGGACGTAAATACCGACCAAATTACGTCAGAGATGTGGTGCAACTGCTCAAGCCAAAATATATTATCCCATGCCATTGGGATAGTATGGTGACGCCGATTGATGAGACACCGCAGTTATTACCTGATGTGAATATACCTGAGTTTATAGAAGAAATTAGGGATTGTGGCGTGATTCCGTTATTTATGCCGATCTTAGGTGAACTGTATTTTGATCAATCTAAATCTACCTAATAGTTACTTTCTAGAAATAAGATTTAATTCATTTATGAAAGTCACAGCCTCACTGTAGCTAAAACTAATTTGAATTTAAGTATTGATATAAAAATTTAATGCAAAAAAACCGCGCTTTCGCGCGGTCTTTTTTAGAGCGACAAATTATTTTTTGTCGTCTTTTACTTCTGTGAACTCAGCATCTACAACGCCATCGTCCGCTTTTTGTTGTTGACCCGCATCGCCACCTTGGAATGCATTTGGATCAAAACCTTCAGCACCGCCCGCAGCACCTTGTGCTTGTTCATAAGCACGTTGTGTGATTGGCATCAAGATGTTTTGTAAAGCTTCAGTTTTTGCTTTGATATCTTCAACATCATTTTCTTTTGTTGAAGCTTCAAGTTCAGAAACCGCAGTTTCAATCGCAGTTTTTTCATCAGCAGTCACTTGTTCACCAAGATCTTTCACTGCTTTGTTTGAGCTAGTAATTAAAGCGTCTGCTTCATTACGTGCTTTCGCAAGCTCTTCAAACTTACGGTCTTCTTCTGCATTGATTTCAGCATCTTTGATCATTGCTTCGATTTCAGCATCAGACAAACCTGAGTTTGCTTTAATCTGGATCGATTGCTCTTTACCTGTGCTCTTGTCTTTCGCAGATACTTTTAAGATACCGTCAGCGTTGATATCGAATGAAACTTCAATTTGCGGCACACCACGTGGAGCAGGTGGGATGTCGCCGAGTTGGAAGTTACCTAATAATTTGTTTTGCTGAGCCATTTTACGTTCACCTTGGAACACAGAAATGTCTACAGCAGGTTGGTTGTCAGCAGCAGTTGAGAACACTTGTGATTTCTTCGCAGGAATCGTGGTGTTTTTCTCAATAATTGCAGTTAACACGCCACCCATTGTTTCGATACCAAGGGTTAATGGTGTTACGTCGAGTAAAAGTACGTCATTCTTGTCACCAGACAATACCGCACCTTGAATCGCAGCACCCATTGCCACAGCTTCGTCAGGGTTCACGTCTTTACGTGGCTCTTTGCCAAAGAATTCTTGTACTTTTTGTTGTACAAGTGGCATACGAGACTGACCACCCACCAAGATCACGTCTGAAATTTCAGAGGTTGAAAGTCCAGCATCTTTAAGTGCGATACGGCAAGGTTCAATCGTACGAGCAACTAAGTCTGCAACTAAACCTTCAAGTTTTGCACGAGTAACGTTGATCACTAAGTGCTTAGGACCAGTCGCATCAGCAGTGATGTATGGAAGGTTGATTTCAGTTGCGTTTGATGAAGAAAGCTCGATTTTTGCTTTCTCAGCTGCTTCTTTTAAACGTTGTAACGCAAGTGGATCATTTTTCAGATTCACACTTTGTTCTTTCTTAAATTCTTCAACTAAGAATTCGATCAATGCGTTATCAAAGTCTTCACCACCAAGGAAAGTATCACCATTGGTTGAAAGAACTTCGATTTGTTGGTCGCCATCAAGGTCTGCGATTTCGATGATTGATACGTCAAACGTACCGCCACCTAAGTCATAAACCGCGATTTTACGATCGCCTTCTTTTTTGTCCATACCGAACGCAAGTGCAGCAGCAGTTGGTTCGTTAATGATACGTTTAACATCAAGACCCGCAATACGACCCGCATCTTTAGTTGCTTGACGTTGTGCATCGTTGAAGTAAGCAGGAACAGTAATAACCGCTTCTGTTACAGTTTCACCTAAATAATCTTCTGCAGTTTTTTTCATCTTTTTCAAGATTTCAGCAGAAATTTGTTGAGGTGCTAATTTTTTATCATTCACTTCAACCCAAGCATCACCGTTATCAGCTTTGATGATTTTGTAAGGTACAAGACCGATGTCTTTTTGTACCGCAGCATCTTCATAGCGACGACCAATTAAACGCTTGATTGCGAATAATGTATTTTTTGGGTTGGTTACAGCCTGACGTTTTGCACTTTGACCAACCAAGATCTCGCCATCTTTATAGGCAATGATTGATGGAGTTGTACGTGCGCCTTCTGCATTATCGATTACTTTTACTTTATCGCCTTCAAGTACAGCAACACATGAGTTGGTAGTACCTAAGTCAATACCAATAATTTTCGCCATTTGGTGTGTTCCTCTAAAATTTTTTGAATCCCCTTATTTCCCCCCTAAATTAAGGGGCTGAAAAGCGTTGCTTCCGAAAGGGGATTTGCTTGTTATTCGATATGAGAGTCATTCGGTTTTTTTCAAGCATTTTTATGAAAAAAAATCAAAAAACTCTCAAATTCTTTGTACTTTGAGCAAATTTACACGTTGCTCTTGTGCTTTATTGACCAACCATGACCATCGCTGGACGTAAGAGACGACCAGACAAGGTATAACCTTTTTGTAGTACCGTGCCGATTTCACCTGCTTTGGCATTTGGGTCAAGACCGACTGCTTGGTGATGATCTGCATTGAAGCCATTGGTAGTATCTACTGCAACCACATCAAATTTTTCTAGCGTGGTGAGCAATGATTTCAAGGTCAGTTGTACACCTTCAAGTAAAGGCGACTGCTCATCGCCCGCAGCTTGAATCGCGCGCTCAAGGTTGTCGACCGAGTCGAGTAAATCTTTGGCAAATTTTTCTAAAGCAAATTTTTTCGCAGTTTCAGCTTCACGTTCTAAACGTTCTTTCACTTTTTCTGCTTCATAGGTTGCATTCGCTGCACGTGCTTTTTCTAGTTTTAAACCTTCTGCTAGTGTGGTGATTTGCGCTTGTAAATCTTCAACGCTAAGCTCGTTTGTTGCTTGCTCTACACCTTCAGTTTGAGTTTGTTCAGGTTGTTGCTCATTTTGAATGTCTTGAGCTTGCTCATTGTGCTCATTAGCCATTGATGATCTCCGTTTAAAAAAGTTCTTAAACATGTACAGTCCTTTTGGCGTGAATGCTCATAGGATCAAACCCGAACTGCCACATATTGGTCATTCATAGATATGGATGAAGTATGGGCAACCCGACAAAATTCAAGCGTTCAGGTCGATTTAAATCTTTTAATTTTGCTGATCTAGGTAAAAATTTAAGTTTTCGATCACGAAAGCAATAAATTCTTGGGTTATTTTTGGTAAATGTTGTCTAGATGCATAGACTAAAGACAAAGTCAGATCGGGTGCAGAAAAATCTGTAAACACCTGTTGCAGACGGTTAGCTGTGATATCTTGACGGACGAGGAACGTCGGCAACATGGCGATCCCTTGCGCTGCGAGGCACATTTGATACAGCGCAATCACGTCATTGCTTTTAAAGGTCACATTTAAGGGATAGTTCTGAGGTTGTTGATCTTGATCAAACAAAGTCCAATATTGATTATGAGTATAGTGGGCAATACATTCATGCTGAATCAATTGGCTGGGGTGTGAAAGGGCCGTATGATCTTTTAGATAATGTGGATGAGCACAAAAAATAGAGCCAATTTGACAGACGGGACGTGCAATTAGTCCATCCGCGACTTTTTGAGTAATGCGGAGTGCCAGATCAACCTGTGCATCGATCAAATCAACGGTATTTTCAGTCAAATACACATCAAATTGGATATGAGGATAGCGCTTTTTAAACTGTCTAATACATTCATTCACCCCGAGCTGAAATAAAAATAAGCCACAGGTAAAGCGGATCGTACCCGTATGTTGCTCTGGAGCAGCCAGGCCGGCTAATAGTTGTTGCTGCTGTAAAATATTTTCGCAATACACCAGTGCTTTTTCGCCAGCAGGTGTCAGTGATACTTTACGCGTGTTACGTTGAAACAGTCGAGTTGAAAAGGTTTGTTCGAGGTGTTCCAGATAACGAGACACCATCGCTTTAGAATAATCTAAATGTTCTGCAGCTTTACTGAGATTGCCTTGATGTGCAATGCAAACAAAGACCTGAATGGCTTTTAATGTATCCATATTTATTTTTGATTGTTGCAAGATATGCAACATTTTATCTTAATTTAGGCTGTTTATTCAGTAGTAAATGCAATTTATAGTGTTTTCTATCAGATTGGAGATGAAAAAATGAACTTAAAACCTTATGCAATTGCATTCACTGCATTATCAACAGTCGCGGCAGCATCAAACACCTTCGCACAAGAATTAAAAATTCAAAATTTTCTGGCGAAACCTGAGCACTTTGGAGTCACGTCAACTTTAATAGAAGGTGATAAAGAAGTGTTATTGGTCAATGCACAATTTTCTAAATCAGAAGCTTTGCGTATCGCGGCTGACATCCTTGATAGCGGTAAAACGTTAAAAACGATTTTTGTGAGTTATGGTGATCCAGACTTTTATTTTGGTTTAGATGTATTTAAGCAATACTTCCCAAATGTACAAATCATTGCAACGCCTGAAACCGTTAAACATATTCAAGATACACAAGCTTTGAAAGTGCAGTATTGGGGACCTAAAATGGGCGCCAATGCACCGACTCAAATTATTATTCCTCAAGCCTATACAGCGAAAACCTTAAAGTTTGAAAATGAAAGCATTGAAATTAAGGGTAAAAAGGAGCTGACTTATTTGTGGATCCCAAGTGCTAAAGCGGTCGTAGGTGGGATTCCAGTATCCTCAGGCATCCATTTATGGATGGCAGATACTCCGACCACAAAAGACCGTGCTGAGGTGATTCAGGCTTTAGAAAGTATCAAAGCATTAAAACCGACAACTGTGGTACCAGCCCATATGAAAGCAGGGGCGGCTGAAGGTTTAGACGCAGTGAACTTCTCGATAGACTATTTAAAGCAATATGAGAAAGCAGTGAAAGTCACCAAGGATTCAGCCCAGTTAATACAATCCATGCAAAAACAATATCCAGCTTTAGGTGAGTCTGATAGTTTGGATTTGGGTGCAAAAGTAGTATAGGGTGAGATGCAGTGGCCTTAAAATCACAGTAAAAAAGGCTAAAAACCGTGGACTAAAACCACGGTTTTTTATTGCTGCTTAATTCATTTTCAATAAAAACTACGCAATTGTAATCTTATAAGACAGTTATGCAGTGTTCTATGAATTATAAAAACATAATATAAACAACAATTTGCGATATAGAGCCAAAATAAAAATAAAAAAATGCTGTATTAATAGTTATTTAGTAAGGCTGTTTAAATGAAAAGACATGTGAATTGTGAAAACGACTGATTTAAGAAAAATTGCAAAATAATGCAGCTTCCACTACAAACTACAACCAATCCGCATCACGTCTGAGAAAAAAATTGTGAATCATAGGCAACGCAAAGGCGACTTTGCTTTTTGTCATAATGAAAGGAAGTAAGCAATGAAAAAATTAGCATTGATTTCAATGGTTGTAACAGGTGTAGCATTCACAGCGGTAGGTTGTACATCTCAAGGTGGTGTAGAAGCTTCTGGTTCTGCTCAAACCAGCGCAAGCCCAACTGGCGTGCAAGGCGGTGTAGGCATACAAGCGGATACTTCTATGGGTGTTGAATCAGCTAGCCCATCTGCTGACGTATCTGGTGCGGTTGATGCTGAGGCATCAGTACAATAATCTAAACTTAGTCGGGCAATAGATTGTCTGTTGATGCCAGCAGATCAATCTAAACATATACTGCTATATATGATGCCCTTAAGTGATACAGATTAATTGATAAATAAAAACTAGAATCAATAAAATGATTCTAGTTTTTTACTTTTAGAGCGAATTTAAAACGCATAAAGATTTGCCAAACTGACAGTAAAAATAAGTCATGTGGACTTGTAGATTGATAGACAAAACAGCAATGATGATATTTCACAAACCAAATTGTTTGTATTGATCTAATTGAGAGAAAAATTTATGAAACAGTTCACTATAATCTCGGTACTGTGTATTGCGTTAAGCCCAATGGTTGGTTGTGTTTCTGTGGAGGCAACTGGTTCTACAAATGTGGGTGTTGGTTCTCATGGTGTTAAAACAGGTGCTGGCGTAAAGGCACAAGTCCAACCAGGACAAGTTGGAGTTAATGTCTCAGGTTCAGCATCGGCTGGTCGTTAATAAAAATATAGACGTGATAAAAACTCAAAAAGCGGAATTTTGTTTTTTGAGTTTTTTATTTCTCTTCAACGCAAAAACATTGATTGACCTAAAAATAGTATATAGATAAGCAGAATGGGTAATGACTTTTGCAGATCAGCCATTTAGCTTAGATTTTATTTTTAAATTCTTGATCTATGACTTTATAAGGGCATATAGTCGGATAGAACAAGAATGATGGACAACATGAGAAGGGGAAAAACGTGACAGCATTACCTCAAAAAATTCAAACAATTTTAGATAATGGACAAGGTCCTGCTGCACGAGTGCTGGATAAGCTGCCTAAAATCGTACAAGAGTCTCTCGCGAAGGTTTTAGGCTATGCATATCAGTACCCAGATTTGGATGCATTTACCAAATGTTTGATGGCCGTCCAAATTAAACAAGGGCGTATTGGTTTTTTGAGTGACGATCCGATCGAGTCAAGACGCCAATTTGATGCACAGATGTTGGCAATATTAAATAAGCCGACTTCGATTGAATCGGTTGAAGATATTCGATTACCTTTGCAAAGTGGAACGGTTTTTGCCCGTCACTTTCACCCAGCGCCAAATAAAAAACTACCGATGATTGTTTTTTATCATGGCGGTGGTTTTGTCGTAGGTGGTTTGGACACACATGATGAAGCATGCCGTTTAATCGCGAAATACGCAAAAGTACAAGTCTTGAGTATTGATTATCCGCTTGCACCAGAAGCCTCACCGCAACTACTGATTAAATCATGTGAAGATGCTTTGGCTTGGGTTTATCAGAATCGTCGCCAACTCAAGATCTATAAAAATCGTATTGCGGTTGCTGGCGACAGTGCTGGTGGCAATATCAGTACCGTTGTGGCACAGCACACAGTGGGCAAGGCATACGCACCACAAGCACAACTGTTAATTTATCCAACTGTAGATTTTAAAAGTAGACACCCATCATTCTATGCGTATGGTCAAGGTTTAGTGCTGACCAGTAAGGATGTGGATTATGTGACAGACTATTATGTGACCCAGCACAACGTTGCTTTAGATGATCCGCTTGTTTCACCTACCTATGGCAACCTTCGCAAGCTTGCACCTGCATACGTACTTACGGCTGGGCACGACTTACTCCATGATGAAGGGGAAATCTATAGTCATAAACTCAGACAAAGCGGCGTCAAAGTTCAATATGTCAATTATGTTGATCAGACTCATGGTTTTATCAACCTAACCCCAATTTCAAGCAAAGCTAAACGTAATACGATTGAGCTTGCGAGAAACTTTAGAAAATTTTGGGATAAACATAGTTAATTTGCCGATGAACCTATGTTTCACGTGAAACATAGGTGTTGTTTAGCGTAACAAATAAAAATAGCAAAAATGAATTTGTAAAACTAAGATGAATGTCCACAAAAAACCTATTTTCAAGTTGAGAAAAGCAATGATGAAAACGTTGTTCATTACAACAAGTTTACTTTTGGCCAGTGGTCATTTATTTGCAAATACAATGGTTGAAATGAAAACCAGCATGGGGAATGTTGAAATAGAGCTTTTTGATGATAAAGCTCCTGTGTCAGCGAAGAATTTTGAAAGCTATGTTAAAAGCAACTTCTATACAGGTACGATCTTCCATCGTGTGATTCCTGGATTTATGGTTCAGGGCGGTGGTTTAGATGAGAATATGGTTGAGAAGAAAACAAAAGCACCTATTGTGAATGAAGCAGATAATGGTCTGAAGAATACCCGTGGCACATTAGCGATGGCTCGAACCAATAACCCTAACTCTGCAACGAGTCAATTTTTTATAAATGTTGCTGATAACAGTTTCCTCAATCGTTCACAAAGAGATGCTGGCTATGCAGTGTTTGGTAAAGTGACTAAGGGTATGGAGGTGATTGATAAAATCGTCAATGTACCTACAGGAAACCAAGGAATGCATCAAAATGTACCAAAACAACCGGTTAAAATCATAAGTGTTCAGATAAAGAGCAAAAAGTAAAAAATAAGGAAGAAATATAAAATTAAAAATTTCTTCCTTAATATCATTGGTTTGTGGTGTTTTCGATGGTTTGTTGTGCAGGCTTTGGTCTAAAAAAGCAACACTCAATAAATCATATGTTTAAAAAGACTTGCGCACCAAAAAAAATCTCCTATAATGCACACATCCCGACGCGATGAAGCAAATAGAACTTAGCTTTACTGGTTAAGTTTGTGAGTATTTATTGCGTTGATTTGCCACTGATGAGGTGGTGAAAAATTCATTAAGAATTGAAGAAGAACAACTTGTGTGGATTTTTACTGGTTAATCGATCGAAATTATTTTCATTGATTAGATGGTAGAAATTACTCGAAG
>NZ_KB849202.1:1465764-1565100 GCF_000367985.1 Acinetobacter sp. CIP-A165 | reverse complement strand
TGCGGTTTAATTTACTTGCTGGCATATACAATTTAGATTGGGTGAAAGATAAACAATTAAATTGATTGAAAAATGATTTATGAAGGAAGTCTATTATATAATTATAAAATATAATGTTGTGTTTCTGTTCTCTGATTTAATAACTATTTAATTTAAAATAAACTATTCATATTTATAGACAATCAGCGTAGTAAAGAGAGGGTTTAATGAATTGTTGCTGTGACAATGACTTATATTCTTAATATTTACTTTATGATTATAGTTGGTGATCTCTTCTCTTAGCCATTTGTTAATGGAGTCTTTTAAATCTTGAATTGATTTAGCTTTAAAAAATTTTATTTTGGAAATTTACTAAGCTCACCTGTCTGATAAATAGATTAGATCGTTAAATTTTTGTAATACTTTTTATTTGTAAATTTTTTAATATAAAAAAGTGTTTAGTAATGTTTAGAAATAATTTAAATTAAATTTAAGATTTTGATTTGTATTAATATTTATTTTTAATAATAATGCTTTTTACATAAGTTTTCATTATTTAAAGAAAAGCTATAGAAGAAGGGCTTAAAGATTACAATAAAAATGCTACTAATATAAGTGTTCAAATACATTAAAGAGGTATCTCATGTTAAAAACGATTATTACTTTGGGTACAGGTGTCGCTTTGGGTTGTTATTATAAATCTCACAAGGATAAGAGTAGATTGTCTGATGATAAAAAAAGTGATGCTCATGGTTTAAATGAAGAGGTTAAAGGGAAAAAAGTTTTGAGTAAATTTATGAAATAAATATAGATTAAAAAAGAAGCTTAAATCAAGCTTCTTTTTTAATGAATTCCTATCTTGGTGATTTTCGGATATAGACATATACTTTTTTAAGTTATATGAAGTAACAGAATTAAAAATGGTTCATTTCATAGAGCGTAGGTCAAGAACCTTCAAAAACATATTAAAATTACTGATGACGAGGGTTCTTATCGGCAAAAGTTGGAGGTGATGGTAGATGATAAAAGTAACTCCAGAATAAGATAGCTTGAAATAAACTGGCTAAAGTTTTTATTTGTGAAGTAAAACAATATACCAGCTCAGGTTATGGAAAATAGTCAGGGTTATAAAAGTATAGAACCTATTATCTATTAACTAAGAAAAAATAGAGGTACAAAGTGATGAATAATCTATTATTAAAAATTTTAACATTATGTTTTGTATTCAGTGTAGCTGGATGCGAAAAAAATAAAGACGCTGATACAATGAGTCGAGAGGAGACAACGACTCCCCATGCTTTAGAAACGGAACCAGTAGAAATAGATCATTCTAGAGAGGCTCAGTTACATGATGATTTACAACATGGTAGTTCTGCTCCTGTTATGAATGAAAATGATGAGGCAGGTTTAACAAATGATAATACTCAAACAAACTTATCAAGTAGAACTCCTTCTAATTAAAAACTAAGAATTTTAAGGATGTTGTGGTTAAGAATTTTCTATGAAGTTTTTAACCACAATTAATTTATGATCTTTGTGCTTGGAGATAAAAATTAATTCAATATCTTTATATAAATTTATAACTTGTGAACTTTGTCACAAAAAACCTTATTTGTGATACCTAGAATTTTTTCTAATGTACTTTCTATGTTTTTTTTACGAGATTTAATTTCATAATTTAAAACAATAGACTTCCTTCATAAATCATTTTTCAATCAATTTAATTGTTTATCTTTCACCCAATCTAAATTGTATATGCCAGCAAGTAAATTAAACCGCAGGTTTAATCTTTTACGACGATTTCTATATACACAAGATAAAATCTTAAAACATTTCATCCTTCCAAATACATGCTCTACTTGAATTCGTCTACGACCAATCTCTTTATTTAACTTTTTTAATTCAGAATCTAGTTTTTCAGTTTTCTTTGCTTTAGATGGCATGAGGCATCCAAAACCCAATTTCTTTATCCCTAAATAACCCTTATCAACGATAAAAAAGGGCTTAAATTTTAATTTCCTCATGCTTTTTTTAAATATTTTAAAATCATGCATGCTTCCATGACTTCCACATACACTCAGTATTTCACCTGTTATATAGTGCATAGATAGCTGAAATTTAAAGGTATGTCGCTTTTTTTTACCGCTATACCATTTCTTCTGTTTTTTTTGGACGTTGAACTAATATTTCAGTGGCATCAATCACAACAACTTCCCAATCCACTTCATCTCGATTAGGAAGTTGTTTTGGCAAGTTGAATTTTCCAGAACGGATTAAGGTATCTTCAATAACACGTGTGATACGAATTGCACTCGTTTCAGATACACCGTAACTCATACCAAGATGGAAAAATGTTCGATATTCTCTCCAATATTCTATACATAAGAGCAAACGATCTTCCAACGGTAATTTATGCGGTCGTCCTTTACCAATATGACGAGGTAAATGCTTATTTAGCTCGGCCAACATGAGGTTAAATGTAGCCCAACTAACACCGGTAAGCCTACGAAACTTAACGTTTGATAATTTTTGAATATCTTTGAATTTCATCCAAGGATTATCTCTTGAATTAAATAATTTTGCTGATTAATTTAAGATCAAATAAATTGTACGTTTTTTGATTTATGACGGAAGTCTAATATTAACAATGGGTTACTTTTATTTCTGCGAAAATTTCTGAAGGATAAAATAAAGGAATTAACAAATGCCTCAGTACTTAAAATTAGCAGAGAAAATTTATAGTAATTTAAAAATATCAAAAGGATTCTCTGATGATCCAGTTGAGGATCTTAATAATTTGATGATTGAGTTAAGAAATACAGTAAAAGATACAAATTTTAAGATGCTTCATCATTATATCGATTTTGAAGAATTATTAATGAACTCACAGAATGCGCCTATTAATATTGATATAAGTATTTTACCAAAGAGTAAAAATAAAGATGAATATATATTGTGGCTTGCGAGTTTTGTAGAAAAAGTCACGATCCCCACTAAAAAAATAAAACAACCTATAAAGGATAAAGTTATTCAACCTAGCTATTGCTATGATGACTTAGGGAATATTGTAGATAAAACAAAAACAGATGAAGATGCGATAGTTTTATATTTTAAATATAAAGAAACTACAACATAAAATGGGTTAATGAAGATGGGATGTAGATAAGGAATTAGCCAGGCTTGTAATAACTTTGTGTAAATTATCTTATATAATTAGCCAGTCGAACTCCAAACAATATGCTAAAGCGACTCGCTGTAGATTTCCCGTTATGGATAGGCTGCGTCCATTTTTAATTACCATTCTTATTATAGATATTATTATATTACATAAAAAAATGAGCTTATTAAAAAATAAGCTCATTTTTTACAGCATGTCAGTTTTATAATTTATCCCAAGCATCTTTAACTGCTTGTTTAGCATGTTCCCATTTTAGTCTAGATTCAGCTTTTAGCTCTTCCCATGATTTCTCTAAACTACCTTCGACATCTTCGAACTGAGTATCACGGTCGTATTCAGAGCGTGCTCGACTACCAAGTTCATAAGCTTTTGAAAAATCTCGGTCATAATCTAAATCTGGTGTATCAAGTTGAGCTTCTTGATAATAGGGACGGGTGACATAGCTATTACGCCAATGATCATTTGGATCAATAGTAACACGTGGATTTTGCTGATTTTGATTTGTAATATCTACTTCTTTCATTAGAATTCTCCGAATCACTAATCGAATGAATATAAAATTTAGGAGAATATTTAACTATTCTCCTAAATCTCTTCGGATCTAAAAATAATCAAATATTACTTTTGTTGATTATTTTGATTCGATCCTTGACGATTAGCGTCTTTTTGGTTTGAACCTTGTTGTTGAGAATCGCGCTTGTCTTGCTGTTGCTGATGTTGTTGCTGGCGATTATCATCATTTGGTTGTTTTCTTTGCTGATTGTTACGTTCTTCATTCGGTTGATTATTTGTATTACTCATGATCGTATACCTCATTTAACTATAATAAAATTATCTGAGTACATCAGATGGTTTTAGTAAAACATATTTTTTTATTTTGAGGTTGAGTAGCATGTTTCACTATATTTAAATGTAATTGTTTTTTTATATTAACTAATTAATTAATAGGGACTTGTAGATATAACAGTCTTAGATACAAAAACATTATTTAATATAAGTTCATGTATGTACTACAGGATGAAACAAACCAAAAAATATATTCTCAGCTTATGATATTTTCAATTTTTTTACATATATCTATCAAAAGTTTCTGTAGTTTTATTTCTGGTTTTCCTTTATATTCAGCTCTAAAACTATAAATCTTGTTTTTATAATCAATGGGCTTTGTTGCACAAACCTATCTGTAAAGGCTTTTTCAGCGATATAATTTTCAAATGAAGAAGCCTACACACAAAATCTACCGCACAACCAATTGGCCCGCATATAACCGAGCACTCATTAATCGCGGAAATATTGCCCTTTGGTTTGATCCTGCTACGCAATGGTATGCTCCATCAAAAGGCAAACAAGGGCGAAATCAAACCTACTCCGACGCAGCCATCCAATGCTGCTTAATGATTAAATCCTTATTCCGTCTATCTTTACGTATGGTCACTGGCTTTGTGCAAAGTCTGATTAAACTTTGCGGATTAAATTGGACCGCACCAGATTACAGTACGCTTTGTAGAAGACAAAAGCATATTGATATTGTAATCAGCTACCAAAAAAGTAGCGATGGGCTGCATCTACTCATGGACTCTACAGGCATGAAGTTTCTAGGTGAGGGCGAATGGAAACGCAAGAAACATAGACCTGAATATCGTCGCCAATGGCGTAAACTTCATATTGGTATAGATGCTAAAACCCTACAAATACGAGCAGTTCAGCTTACAACCAATAATGTCAGTGATTCACAGGTGCTTGGTGATTTACTTAATCAGATTCCACAAGATGAGCAGATTAACTCTGTTTATACCGATGGAGCTTATGACACCAAGCAATGCCGTCAGGTCATTGCAGATCGGCAAGCGCATGCGGTGATTCCACCTAGAAAAAATGCGAAACCATGGAAAGATACAAAGAGTAGCTCGCTAGAGCGAAATGAATTACTTCGAGCAATTAAACGTTTAGGCAGGACACTATGGAAAAAATGGTCAGGCTATCATCGGCGAAGTTTGGTTGAAACTAAGATGCATTGCATCAAATTATTAGGAGATAAACTCAGTGCAAGGAGTTTTGATAGCCAAGTGAATGAGATCCATGCACGTGTAGCAGTCCTTAACAGATTTACGGAATTAGGTCGCCCACTTACCCAAGTTACGCCTTAAATTTGGCTCAATTAGGGGCGCTTTGCATTTCAAATCTTTGTGCAACAAAGCCTAATCAATGCAATAGAAGAATGTACCTACAGGTTTTTCCTTTGATTCAGATCCACCTTTTTTCAATAAGCCCGTACATGAAACATAAATGTCGGCTTTAATTTTTTTCTTCCCTTTTTTAATCATTTCTTTACTTACTTGCATTGATTCAGCGGTATGCCTTTGAATTAACTTGGATGAAATTTTAAGTAAGTCTTCTTTTACACTTAAATCATAGCAGACCAAGCTGCCTACTAAGATATTTCCAGAAAGTGGGTTGAGTGAGAACTTGTAAGACAAATAACCGGCAGAAGCACTCTCAAGGAAAAATATTGTTAATTTTTTCTTAGCCAATATGTTACATGTAGTTTTTAACATTATTCGATCATCTTTTTTAACGATTGATTAAATTATTGAGTATTTAGTTTATTTGTTTTCATTTTAAATAATTCAAGATATTGGATTGTAATTCTTTCATTTTATATATGTTTGAATAAAAGGCATTTTTTAAAATAATATGTTTTCCTGTTAACGTGCTTTAACAAAAAGTTGGTATGAATAAAGTTTGATAGTCGTAAGCTTGTTTTATATTTTCAACTTGGAGAGTGAAAATGCCAGTTGTCGTCAAAAAAAGGTTACTTGATTTGATACAGGATGATCATCAAAATTATTATGAGTTAGTTTCTTTTTTCCTTGACGGGAATATTGCTAACATTGAAAAAGAGAAGAAGTCTATCAATTTATTAAAAAAGGAACTTGAACAAGTATGTTTAGATGATGTTGATTTTCCCGATCAAATTGGTGATATAAAGCACTGGTATTTAGAGGAAAATAAAAAAACAGGTAATGCCTATCAAGATTATATAAGCCGAAGACAATTAAGTGGTCAGCGAGAATATTTTAAAAATATAGGTCAAGCCTTTGAATTTCTGATTAAAGTCTCACCGATAAAAAAAGTTGATGGCTCTTGGTTATATAGTATTGTGAATTATTGGAATGATCCTGCATTTCATGATCTTATTTTGATTTATTTGGAGGAATTGGGGCTGGGTTCAGCTAAATCCAATCACGTATGTATTTATGATGATCTTTTAAGAGTTCTAGGTTTAGATGATTTTGAGCTTTTTCTCGATGATGAATACTATCACCATGCCGCAATTCAATTGGCTTTAGGGTATGCACCCCCAGATTTTATTCCAGAAATCGTAGGATTTAACTTCGGTTATGAGAAATTGCCTTTGCATCTTCTGATCACTAATGGCTTTGTTGCATAAAAATTCTTCAAGATACTGATTTTTAAGGATTTGTTTAAATTTCAATCCAAAAATAAATTAAATAAAATCATAGTCTTATATATTTATGCAACAAAGCCATCACTAATTATGAGCTTAAAGAATTAGGGATTGATTCAAAATATTTTAACTTACATATTACGATTGATAATCTGGATAATGGACATGCTCATAAATCTTTAAAATCTTTGGAAAATTTTTATAAAAAGTACAAAGATAAAGAAGTCTTTATCAATAAGTTAAAACGTGGTTATGCGCTAAATCAACATGGAATTACCTCACTGCAAATTATCAACAATCTCAACTTAGAAGATTTTGTTCATAAAATTTTAAAGCGGAAAGCTTTGATTGGGCAGTTAGTGCATAACGAGAAGCAGCAAATCGGGTGTAAATCTATCAATCAATGGCTTTCTAATCCTGCTGAAATTGGAAGTTTTATCAATCAATTGATTGATAAAAAATGGATTAAACTTAATAGAGTCCCTGAAGAAAGTTTGTTCTGGAAATTGATTAGTCATGAAGATGGCAAGATGTATGGGGTATTTAATCCTACAGAAAAACAAATTATTCATGATTGGATTGCAGGAGAACAGTACGCGTCTACTTTTCTTTCTTATCACCAACATGTTGATAAAGAACAGCCGATCCATGATTTTTTGTTTAGTTATATCTCAGATGGTGAACTGGAAAACTTGCAAACAAGAGTCAGTCAGACCAGTAATCTGGCCCTTAAGCTTTCAAAGTTGACACCTTTTTTAGCTCCAGATACTCATCACAAAACTATTGGGTTATGGAGTACGCAAAAATATACGGAACTTTTATTTCCTTATTTAACAAGTTCACTTAACCGATAACGATTCATCAAAACTTTTTATTTTCTAGCCGACCGTAAGTAGATCGCCAAAAATTCCAATAAGTGCGATTGAACATATACTTTTTTGGATTTAGCATGGACAAACACTAGGTTGCAGTTATTTTGACTAGAACGACTGCAATCCTTTCGATGTGTTGGTAGTTCGGTTGTTCTAACTCTTCGCCAAATACATCAGGATCGATTTCCTCATAGGTACATTTCAAAGTTGGATAATTGATGATCCAACTTTGAATGGCTTCCAAAAATTTATTGCCGTATTGGCTGATTGAAATTCCTGTATATAGAAAAATGCTACCATTCGGGGCAAGCCTTTTTACTGCCTCCCTTAGAATGTTGAAGGACAATTCTGTGCCATCTAAATTGTTTCCACCATGCCGATACTGCCGTTCTTGGATATCCATCAAATAAGGGGGATTGGCAAATATAAGATCAAAATTCCCCTCTAAATTAGAAAATAAATTGCTATGAATAGGATAAATATTTTCTAAGCCATTAAATTGTTGGTTTAGCTGACTATAAAACAAGGCCTTAGGGTTAATGTCCGCAGTAAATATCTCAGAAATTGAGGGAAAGCGTTTTGCAATTGAAATCGCGACAGCTGATGTTCCACAGCATAACTCCACAGCTCGTTGGCAGGATGGAGATTGAGTGAGTAAATATTGCTTAAGATGATAATAAAATCGATAGGTGTCAGGGCCAAAAAACACGGCATCATTTTCTACGGTTGGAAAAGCAGAATGAATAAATAATTCATCTTCTAATGATGCAACACGGATTTTACTGAAACACTGGTTGTTCTCAATGCGGATAAGATCTGCTTTTTCTAAGAGGACAAAGAGTTGAGGGTCTAAATCTTCATGAGCGAAAGGCAGATTCCATCCAAAAATATCTCTAAGTGTTGTAAACCTTGATGTTAACCCTTCCTTTCTTTTTATAATACGTTCATGGGTTAGTGGAGTAATTACTGTAAATCGATAATTTTGCTCTTTTAAAAATTTTAATAAAAAGAGCAAAGCATGTTGCTGGAGAAGCGATGTATCAAGGTGTTGTTTCATTGTAGGTCTCTTATTTTTATAAAAACTTCTGAGCCGAGGTTGATTGTTTACTTAACCATTGACGATTTCACCACCATTGACGTGGATCACTTGTCCCGTAATATAGCTGGCATCATCTGAAGCTAGAAATAGAAAAGCAGGGGCGACTTCACTGGGTTGTCCCATTCTTCCCATTGGCGTATTTTTACCAAACTCTGCCACAGTTTCTGAGTCAAAACTACTCGGGATCAATGGTGTCCAAATCGGACCAGGTGCAACCCCATTTACGCGAATTCCTTTTTTCTGTTTCATCAAGTTATTGGATAAGCTCCGAGTAAAGGTTGTAATCGCACCTTTGGTGCTGGCGTAATCAATTAATTCATCATGACCCTGATAACTGGTAATACTGGTGGTGTTAATGATGCTATCTCCTTCATTTAAATGAGGAAGTACCGCTTTGGTGAAATAAAACATGGAAAAAATATTGGTTCTAAAAGTTGTTTCTAGTTGTTCATCGCTGATATTCACTATATCGCTTTGTTGAAATTGTACCGCTGCATTATTGATTAAAATATTTATTTTGCCGAACTCATTGATCACTTTGTCGACACTCTCAATGGCAACATTTGGATCGGTGATATCCGCTTTAATTAACAAACATTGTTGACCTTCTTTTTCTACTAACTGCTTTGTCTCCTCTGCATCCTCTTGTTCCTCTAAGTAAACAATAGCAACGTCTGCACCTTCTCTTGCAAATAAAACAGCAATAGAGCGACCTATGCCACTATCTCCACCGCTAATTAAAGCGACCTTGTCTTTAAGCTTATCACTTCCCTGATGTGTTGCTTTGATAACCTCTGGGATAGGGTGCATCAGTGTTTGTTTACCAGGTTGATGCTGTTGCTCTTGTGCGGGGGGCTGAAGCAGGATATTCATGGGATGTATTGTTCATCTTTGGACGTCCTTAAAATAGATACATTCTATAATCTTTTAAAAAAATGTTATTTTGAGTAAAGACTATATTTAGATTGGTTGTATTTGTATTTATTGCGTAGAGAGCGGTGATTAAATATAAATTAAATTTATAGAATTAATGCTGTCTGATAAGTAAGTTTTAAATAGAGTTGTTCTAAAATAAATAATTCAGATTGAAGTGTAGCTAAAAATGCTGTGTGCTCATCAACAACTTCAATCAATAAGAATTTATACCTCGTGTTAATTTTAAGCGGTATACTTATAAAAAAGCATTTTCTAAGCTTGGGATGCTTAAAAAGAAGGGTGTTGTGGGATGTTGATATTTTATGGAACAGCGTACTTTTTGAATTGTCTTGAAATCTTTCTAGGTACTTTGTAACCTAATGGTTAAAAATATGTATATAAAATTACTAAATAGGTGGGTTATTTCAAATACTTAACTATTGAATTAAAAAAAATATAATACTTATAACTCTTGTTACAACCATTTAGTCGACAACGCCACAAATTTTTTACATAGTAGGCTATATTATTTGGGAGAATTATCATGAACAAGATCACTGTGATGATTAAAGATCAGGAAGAAAATGAATCTATAGTCGTTGCGCAGCTGAATGACATAGAGGATCACGAAGTTCCCATCTTTAAAAGAATAGAACATATTGAGGTTGAGGGGCGGGATATTTTTCCGAATATGGATTTTATTTTTGAAGATGAATTAGATGGAAAAACCTATAAAATAATTTCTCTTGTTAATGATAAAAGATTTATTTAAATTATTCAGGTGCTTAAATTATTGTAAATAAATAGCCCACTTATTTAAATCCATTAAGTGGGCTTTGTTTTATAAAGATAAATATTTTAAAAGATTAAATAATAAAATAACGATTTAAAAGTATGGAGAAGTAATCAAAATATTGTATGAATCTCAGTTTATTCAGTTAAAATATTAAAAATCAAGAAAAGAACTTGCTGATTGTATGTAAGCAAGCTCTTTGTAATGGAATTATATTTATTGTTTATCGCTATCAAGTAATTGGGTTGAGACCTTTAACAATATCATTAAATTCAGAACCATTTAACCAAAAAGATTTCTTTAAGAAGAGGGTAGTCATAATACTTTCTGCTGCTTCACTATTCTGGCTTTCACAAAACAGTCCATAGCTATTGCCTAGTACAGTGTTGTTTTCAATAAGACGAATAAAGTAAGCATGTTGTTCATCAGCATAGCCAAGAATTGCATCACGTCGACTGTCCATTTTTCATGTCTCCACATCAAAAATATTTGAATAAAACCTAACGGCTGATAGATCAGATTTATTCGTGAATGAGATCAATAACTTAAATGCCATATAGAAGTGGAAAGCATCATAAGTGATTCATTTCAAACATTAATCTCACTTTGTTTTACATCCTTGTCCAAGTTAAACAAATGAGGGTCTGATCTATGAAATTTATTGTTATGCAAAATTAATTGCACGTCAACTTGAATTTGTAACTTTTTCAAGTTAAATTGAATTACTGTTGTTAATCACTTGGGTTGGGGGGAATGATGTCCAAAAAAAATGAATTTGAGCATGGCGGTGCGAGAGCAAATGCTGGGCGAAAGGCGCAATTCAGTGAACCGACCAAAGTGATTCGTGTTCCTGAATCCCAAGTGGATTTCATCAAAAATTGGTTACTGAATAATGTCAAAACGGGCACGCATACAGATTTGACCTCTTCAATGAAAATTCAGAATGTTCAAGCGAACAATGATCGAATTTACCACATTCCACTGGCAACGGAACGTGTTGCTGCGGGATTTCCATCACCTGCACAAGATCATGTAGAGCAAGCATTGGATTTAAATCAGTTTTTAATTCGAAATGAAAACTCTACTTTTATTGTGAAAGCCAATTCACTGTCGATGTTAGATGTCGGAATTGACATTGATGATCCCTTGGTCGTTGATCGGAGTATTCCAGCGAAGTCGGGTGATATTGTGATTGCATTGATTGACAATGATTTTACCGTGAAACGCTTGATGATTGATCATCATTTTAACCCACCAAAAGTCTGGCTAAAGGCTGAAAACCCTGATTTTCAGAATATCTATATTCATGAGGGGCAAGAATTGGTGATTTGGGGGGTGGTGACATATAACTTGAAGCCGATGAGGTAGTTGTAAATGAATGTACCACAACGTATTTTTGCTTTGATCGATGTAAATAACGCTTATGTCAGTTGTGAGCGTGTATTTAATCCAAAGTTAGAAAAACGTCCTGTGGTGGTGCTTTCAAATAATGACGGCTGTGTGGTTTCTCGTTCTTATGAAGCAAAAAAACTTGGCATAAAAATGGCTGTTCCATTGTTTCAAATTGAAGAGATTATTCGCCAGCATCAGGTCGAAGTACTTTCAAGCAATTATGCCTTGTATGCAGAAATGTCGCGGCGTTTCATGAATATACTGGGGAGTTTTGTTGATCCTTGTGAGCAAGAAGTCTATTCGATTGATGAATGCTTTTTAGAGTTGACTGCCCATCAACAAAGTTATGATTTGAGTGAATATGCACGTCAGATTTTAGCGACAGTCAAAAACTGGTTGGGGTTGCCATGCTGTATTGGTATCGGATACTCCAAAACACAAGCAAAACTTGCGAATAACTTAGCTAAAACGCATGCCTGTTTCGATAGTGTTTGTAATATCGTTGATGAAGATCCTTGTATTATTGAAGACTTACTTCTTTATACACCCGTAGGAGAGGTGTGGGGTGTCGGACGAAAGATTCGACAGCGCTTAGAAAAAATGAATATTTGTTCAGTGATGGATTTAGTTCAAGCAGATCCTAAAATGATTGGGAAGCAATTTTCTGTAGTGATGGAAAATACAGTCAAAGAACTACAAGGAATGGCATGTTTGGAAATTGAAGATGTGATTTCAGATCGTCGGCAAGTGTTAAGCAGTCGTTCATTTGGTCAGCCAATTGAAGATAAAAATAGCCTAAGTGGTGCTTTAACTGAGTTTAGCTTGCGGGCAGTAGAGCGGCTTCGCAAACAAAACTTATTATGCAAGGCGGTTGGCGTCAGTATCCGAACCAATCGATTTAATAAACAACAATATTATCGTCCATTTACCATGGTGTATTTGGCTGATTATAGTGATGATCGTTTGGAAATTATAAAAGCGGTACAACAAGGCTTAGACCGAATCTATCTAGCAGGGCATCGTTATAAAAAAGCAGAGGTCATTTTGTTAGACATCATTCCGCGACACAGCCATGCGGTTGATTTATTCCATGATACGGATGAACTGATTGCTCGTCAGAATCTTTCGGTCGCTTTTGATGAAATTAATGAACGATTTGGGCGAGATATGATGACATTCGGGCGATTGATTACTCCGCAAGGACGAACTTGGGGAATGACTCAAAATCATAAATCACCCAGTTATCTGACCAAGTGGGATGAAGTATTGAGAGTTGGGTAGATTTTTTAAATCAGCATTACCAAAGGCATTCGCGTGGAATATGTACGATGTGCTCTGATTGTTGAGCTAGTACAGCTTATCGAATATTTTCCCACCATTGCTTAAAGCTTTGCCGATCATTATCCAGTTCCACTAATTCACCAATCATCGGAGTTGCAAGACGATACTTCCTCGATTTTGAATACTCAGCAATTCTTGTGATCGGTTCATACCAAGGGTGTTTAGCTAAACTAAATTTGGAATGATGAACGGGAATCATATTGCGCGCTTTTAGTTCTTCAGTCGCTTGTGCCACTTCATTTGGATGACAATGTACAGCATGCCAAGCGGCATCATATTGCCCATTTTCCATCAATGCCCAATCAAAAGGCCCGTATTTTTGACCGATTTCGACAAAGTGCTTGTTGTAACCGCCGTCGCCTGTATAAAAAATCTTTTTGTTTGGTGATTGAATAATGAATGAAATCCACAAATTTTTTCCGCCATCGAAAGCACGTCTTGAATCATGATGGGTGGTTTCGGTGATAATGGTAATGCCATCGTCAAACTCAATGCGATCTCCCCAATCTTTTTCAATCAGCATGCTTTTGGGATAGCCCCAATATTCAAAGTGTTCGCCAACACCTAAGCCCGTGATCACATATTTTACTTTGTTCTTTAATTTAAGAATGGTTTTATAATCCAAATGATCATAGTGATCATGTGAAATCAGTAAATAATCAATCTCCGGTAATTCTTCGACGGTGTATATATCGGTTCCTCGATAAGCGCGTGTTCCCCACGGCAAGGGAGAAACCTTGCCACTCATGACAGGATCGATTAAAAATTTTTTGCCGTGTAGTTGCATAAATACGGAAGAATGTCCGAACCAGATCATGACATCTTGCTGAGGATCTAGTGTTTTGAGATTAGTTTTAATCGAGGGAATAATATCTTTGGGTCTACGATGAGGGATGGTTTTGATAAATGTTCTATAAAGTTCAAGAAAAGTATGAGAGCAATCAGCCATGCCTAATTTTTCAGTGAGATTGCGAAATTGACCTTGTTGGTAGTTGGGAGAGTTTTTGATACGTTGCAGTCGTTCACCAGAGGGGCTTTTGCCAAAAAGAGGATGCTGTAAATATAAGACGCAGATAAAAATAAGCAGGACGAGAGTGAGGGTGAAAACAATAAGCATAAATCGCATTCCCTTTTTATTTGGGCAGTTGATAGTCAACATTAATAAAAAGTAAAAGCGACAAAATGATGAAATATTGTCTAAAGTCGACGAATGAAAAATCATCTATTCTTATTTAATATTTGTCTAAGCGAAGGAGAAAGGTATTTTGATCAAGCGATCGTGTTGGTATTGGTGTGATTGAGCAAAAGGAAGCCATTTAGAGGGCTGTGGTTTATGCTAGACTATAGGCAAATAACAGTATTGAAAATGGCTGTGCGTTAGCAGAACGAGTAGGTAAAATGATTGGGCAGCAGAGAAACATATTAGCAACTTTAGGAATAGATATTTGGATTCCTAGAGAGGTTGTATGTCAAAAAAATACTGCACCGAATCTATGGCGAGATCAAGTTGTCGAAGAAACCCCGCAATCTCCTATGCTTACATTTGATACAGCGCCAATTTCTGAAAACATCCAAGTCGCACCAGTAGTAACGCCGCCGATAATTGAAACAGACGTTCCTCAAGCAACTGAAGTTGTCGTAAATCCTATTGAAAAAGACGTTGTTGTTGAAAAAGAGCAGGTCGTTATAACGACACAAGTTCAAGCGTTTGAGTTGCAAATGTACGTTTTAGAAAGCTGTGCAATTTTGCTAGAAAGCAGTCAACTGAGCGATGCTCAAAGACAGTTGTGGCAGAATATTCAGAAAGCCAGATTGGGACAATATGCTGAGTTGAAATGGCCATTTCCATTGGCAGCTTTTCAGGAAAGCCGTGGATTGTCTTCATATATTCAAGGTTTCTTGGATGCGACCGCTACCAATAAAAAGATTTTATGCTTAGGTCATCTAGATTTTATTCAGCATTCTAATATATTGCATTTAGCCAGTTTAGAAGAAATGATTGCTCAACCCTTATTAAAAAGACGATTGTGGCAATTGATGCAATAAAAGAGTGGATGTTTCATAATGAAGAAAGTTGTTGTATTTAGTCAAATTAATCAAGACGTTTTAGCACGGTTACAGCAAGATTATCAGGTAGTGGTACTCAACCCAAAGTTGGGTGATATCAATGCGCAAATCCGAGCTGAAGTTGTGGATGCAGATGCCATGATTGGTGCTGGGCGTTTACTCAATCAAAGTAACTTAGCACCTGCACAAAAACTTAAAATTATTTCTACTGTTTCAGTGGGCTATGATAATTACGATATCGGTTATCTGAATCAAAGAAAAATTTGGCTCGCGAACACGCCACATGTATTAACAGAAACCACAGCGGATTTAGCTTTTAGTTTATTGCTGAGCGCAGCACGAAAAATTCCACAACTGGATGCTTGGACTAAACAAGGTCAATGGAAGCGAACAGTTTCGACTGAGCAATTTGGCGTAGATGTGTTTGGTAAGACTTTGGGGATTATTGGTCTAGGTCATATTGGCGCAGCAATCGCTCGTCGAGCTTTTTATGGCTTCAATATGAATATCTTGTACCATAATCGCCGTGAAAAAATAGAGGTCGCACAAGCATTCAATGCCCAATATCGTGACCTCGATCAGTTATTACAGCAATCTGACTTCATTGTGGTTGCTGTTGATTTAAATAGCCAGTCACAGGCGCTGATCGGAGAGGCTCAATTTGAGCTCATGCAGAAACATGCTGTATTTATCAATATCGCACGTGGTTCTGTTGTTGATGAGAATGCACTGCTTGAGGCATTACAACAAAATAAAATCTTTGCTGCGGGTTTAGATGTTTATGCCAAAGAGCCATTACAGGCATCTCCCTTATTTGAGCTGCCAAATGTGGTGACAGCACCTCATATTGGTTCAGCAACGGCTGAAACACGGAATAAAATGGCCAATCTCGCTTATCAAAACCTGATTGATGCCTTAGAAGATCGAACGCCACGTTATTTGGTCAATCCAAAATTTGAATAAATTCTTACATGTTGATTGCTGAATAATTGCTCTAATCTATGTTTTAACGCTGATTAATATTGCTACACTTGCGCCCTTTGTAATTTGGACTTGGGGTGTTTGTGTTCGAGAAATTAGCTGAGCAAAGTTTGGGCTTGATGGGGTGGGAAATCGATAATCATTGGGATTTAGATATTGACCAATGTGTGATGATTGCCGCACCACATACCAGTAACTGGGATGCTTTATATGCCCGTTTGGCTTTGAAAGCGTTGGGGGTAAATGTTCGCCTCACCATTAAAGACAGCTATATGAAACTTCCTTTTGGGCCTTTTGTACGTGCGATGGGCGGTATTGGTATCGATCGTGGTGCGAAACAAGAAGGTCAGGAGCGACCAAGTATGGTTCAATTGATGAGTGACTTGTTTAAAACTCATCCGAAACTGGTGATGTTGGTGACCCCAGAAGGAACGCGCGCCAAACAAGAACAATGGAAAACAGGTTTTTACCATATAGCGGTTGCGGCAGGCGTGCCAATTGCATTGGCGTATATGGACTATGCCAAGAAAAAAACAGGCGTAGGTAAGATTATTTATCCATCAGGCGACTATGAAAAAGATATGACTGAAATCATGGCTTTTTATGCAGAGATTCATGCAAAGTTTCCAGAAAAATTTAGCGTAGACCAACGCTACAGCGCGAAGAAATAACCTCAAAAAATATAAAAGAAGACAGTAAAAGCTGTCTTCTATAACACTTTGTTGCAAATTCCTCTCATTTTCAGTGCTATATTAAATTTCTCCATTAGAATCATAGAGAAACCCCCTTGAGACCGCTGCTGCTTGCATGTGGCTTATTTGCCACGACCCAACTGAGTCATACTCAAGTCCTTTTGCCTACACAGGTGATGGGGGCAACTGAAGTCCCTGAAATTGGCGGTGGAATAGGGTTGCTTGATCAACAAAAAGAAAAATTCATCGGTGAAAAAGTTTATCGTCAAGTTCATCGACAAATGCCTACTGTGCAAGACGCTTGGTTGGAAGATCAATTTTTACAAGTTTTCTCAGGCATTTTAAGTCAAACCCAACTGGGGCAGCCGATTGGTTTGATCGTGATCAAAGATCCCCAAATTAATGCCTTTGCTGTTCCTGGCGGTTTATTTGCAATAAATACAGGTTTGATTACGTCCGCTAAAAATTTAGATGAAATCGCTGGGGTGATGGCGCATGAAATCGCCCATGTCACGCAACGACATTACAGCCGATCACAAGAAGCATTTAAGGGGCAAGGATTATTGGCTTTGGCTGGGATCCTCGTCGGTGCTGCGATTGCTTCACAGGCAGATGGTGATGTCGGCTCAGCGGTAATGTTGGGAACGCAAGCTGCTTTAATTGATAAACAACTGAGCTATAGTCGTAATCAAGAGCGTGAAGCAGATCGTATCGGCATGCAGTTTATGTATTCAGCAGGGTACAATCCGCAAAGTATGGCGGATTATTTTGAAACCATGCATCGGGCGACCAGTCGAGTCAGCTTTTTACCAGATTTTTGGTTAACTCATCCATTAACCACTGAACGGATGAGTGAGGCAAGATTACGTGCCAATCAACTGCCTAAAGTGAAATCAAAGATTTATGATCTCAATTTTGACATATTGAAATGGTATACCTACGTCACTTCAAATCAAGCCACAGAAATCCAAATACAATCTCTTGCCTCGCAGAAGAATGTTGCAGCACAACTGGCGCTCAGTAAGTTTTATTTAGAGCAAGGTGATTATGCTCAAGCACAGTCAAATCTTGATTTGGTGAAAGTAAAATTAAAATCTCATATATTGGTTCCACTCATTCAAACGGATATTTATTTGGGACAAAATAAACTTGAGTTGGCAGAGAATGCGATTGCACCGATTCAAAGAACGATGCCTGAAAATCGCGCCTTATCTTATAAATTCGCTGAAGTCTTAATTCGACAAGGACAAGTTGCACAAGCGCAAACCTTAGTTCAACGATTTATTCATAAGAACCAACGTGATATTCGAGGATGGCAACTGTTGCAACAAGCAGCAAACTTAGACAAAAGCTCACCATTACAAGCTGTGAATGTCTTATGCTATCGTGCAGAGGTTGAGTATTGGTCAGGCTATGAAGAAAACGCGATTAAATCGATGTTACATGCGCAACGACTTGCAAAAGGGAATATGGCAATGTCAGCGAAAATTGAATCTCGTTTAAAGCAAATGCAAGATGACTACCGTAGGAAAATTTAATTCTTAATTTGATGTGGTGGAATTAGCTTGCTGAAAATTTGAGAGTAATTACATGGAAATTAAATTAGAAAAATTCAACATACAAGATTTTGATTAATATTTTCAATTGGTTAGTAATACAGAGGTAATGGCTATGATTACAGAAAGAGCTATTCCTTTAGATGAAGCAGAACATAATTTTCAGCAACTTATAATAAGTAATCAGTTATGTGAAAATTTTGGTAATTTTAAAATTCTTGATGCTGATACGAATGAATTTATTGGTTTGGCAAAGCTAGAAATTAAAGAAATAGATGCTGACGAGCTTGAATTAGGTTATATGCTTTTGCCAAATTATTGGGGTAGAGGTATTGCGAGTAGAGTCAGTGAACTTTTGCTTAATATTTCAAAAAAAGAGAATTCAATTAATCAAATATTTGCGATTATTGATCCTAAAAATCTTGCCTCACGCAAGATTCTAACGCGTCAGGGTTTTAAACATAAAGCATTTAAAGACTACGATGGATTAGCAGGTGAAATACTGGAATTAAAAAATTAATTTAAGTCATCAATAATAAAAGAGTAAGTATAATTGCTGTAGCATAAATAAAAATTAATTGAGAGGAGGGTTTATTATGATCAAGGGACAATGTTTATGTGGGGCTGTGCAATATCAATATCATGGTGAAATTGAAAATAGTATTCTATGTTATTGCCAACACTGTCAGCAGGCACAAGGTACAATCGCGGGTTGGAATAGTCCACTTGATCAAACAAAATTTGAATTTATCTCAGGGCAAGATCAACTAAACGAATATTTTCATACACCCAATAAAGCACGAGTATTCTGTCAACATTGTGCAAGCCCGATTTATTCATATCGTACAGATTTGCCAAATATCATTCGCTTACGTTTGGGTACGGTGACTGAAGGACTGATTCCTGCACCTACAGAAGAATTTTTTACCGAGCATAAACCAAAATTTATTGAATTAAGATAAGATGGCTGGCTTGAGTAGTAAAGAAGTTAAAAATTGATGAAGAAAATTATTGGTTTTATTTTTGCGGTTGGGTTTGTGGGGGCGAGTTCAGCGGCTTCAGTTGAGCAATATGTACGTGCTGTAGAAAAGATAACAGCAACCTATGCGCAAGACATGCGCAGTTTTTTACGTAGTTTAGACCCGCAACTCTCACATTTCACACCTGAGCAGCAGGCAAAATATTGCGCTATTGTAAATCAATATGTGCAGGACTCTTATGGGGCGATCGAAAAGAATAGATCTCATTTAACAGGACAATACGCCACGATGACCAAGCAAGATGTAATTCATCAAGTGACTGAGTCAAAAGAAATGCAAATGCTGACTAAATATAATATTCAGTGTGATTTTAAATAAATAATATGCGTGGGTTCATTGTTGAGATGAATCCAATTTATTATTAAATATATAAAAAGAGAGGTATAAAGCCGAACTGAGCTGATTAGCTTAATTTTGCTTTAATTTTAGAAGAAACTTGTGCAGGATCGGCACGCCCGGCTATGATCGGACGTAGAGAATTCATCACCTTACCCATATCTTTCATGCTAGTAGCTCCTTGAGCAGAAATCGTTTGCTCAATGAGAGAATCAAGTTCTTCCTCAGTCATAGCGGCTGGTAGAAATTGAGAGATAACCTCAACTTCGGCTTGTTCTTTACTAGCTAAATCTTCTCGACCAGCACCTGAAAAGGCCTTGATCGATTCTTTACGTTGTTTAATTTGCTTTTCAATGACCGCAAGAACCTGAGCATCGTCAAGCTCAATGCGCTCATCAATTTCGATTTGCTTAATTGCTGCCTGTAGACCACGAATAACCGTTACTGTTGCCATTTCTTTGGCACGCATAGAATTTTTTAACACGTCAGTAATTTGGTTTTTTAAAGTCGTCATAGTCTTTTCAGCAGTCAATCACAAATTAATTAGTAAAGGCGAGTAGTACGTACAGATTCGCGAGTCAATTTCTTTTGATAACGCTTAACTGCTGCAGCTTTTTTACGCTTACGTTCTTGAGTTGGTTTTTCATAGAATTCGCGCTTACGAACGTCAGCTAAAACACCAGCTTTTTCGCATGAACGTTTGAAACGGCGGATAGCTACGTCTACTGGTTCGCCTTCTTTCAACTTAACTTGTGGCATGTAAAATCCTCTAAGATGATGGATAAGATCTAACGCACGATTGCACTAGATCGCAAGTGAAGGTCAGTATTTTACTCATTTACAACTCAGATCACAAGTCTATAATAGCGCTGATACTATTTTTGATCGTTGTAAAGGCAGTTTAATGATTGTTTTGGGCTTAGAAACTTCGTGTGATGAAACTGGGTTAGCACTCTATGATAGCGAGCTCGGCTTACGGGGGCAGGTTCTATATAGTCAGATCAAACTGCATGCAGAATATGGTGGTGTCGTACCTGAACTGGCGTCACGGGATCATGTTCGTAAAATGATTCCTTTAATTAATCAATTGCTTGAACAAAGCGGTGTGAAAAAACACGAAATCGATGCAGTTGCTTATACACGCGGTCCGGGTTTGATGGGTGCATTGATGACAGGTGCATTATTTGGTCGTACTTTGGCGTTTGCGTTCAATAAACCTGCGATTGGTGTGCATCATATGGAAGGTCATATGCTTGCGCCATTACTTTCAGATACGCCACCGGAGTTTCCGTTTGTCGCTTTGTTGGTTTCAGGTGGACATACGCAACTGATGGCTGCACATGGTATTGGTCAGTATGAGTTACTCGGTGAGTCGATTGATGATGCGGCTGGCGAGGCGTTCGATAAAGTCGCAAAAATGATGAAACTTCCTTATCCCGGTGGGCCGAATATCGCAAAACTGGCGCTACAAGGTGATGCTCAAGCATTTGCTTTTCCAAGGCCAATCTTGCATCAAGGCTTAGATTTTTCGTTTAGCGGTTTGAAAACAGCGGTTTCTGTTCAACTGAAAAAACTTGGCGAAGAAAATCGTGATGCGGATATTGCAGCTTCTTTCCAAGAAGCAGTGGTTGATACACTGGCTAAAAAATCAGTAAAGGCTTTAAAACAAACAGGTTTAAAACGCTTGGTCATTGCTGGTGGTGTCAGTGCCAATCTCCGCTTACGTGAGCAATTAGAGACATCGCTGAAAAAGATCAATGCACAAGTCTATTATGCTGAACTAGCTTTATGTACAGATAATGGTGCCATGATTGCGTTTGCAGGCTATCAACGTTTAAAAGCTGGGCAGCAGGATGGTCTCGCAGTAACCACGACACCAAGATGGCCGATGACGGAATTAGAACCGACCTAGAATGAAACTGATCATTTTTATGGGATGCTAAGCTTCTGCGAAGCTACATTATTATTTTATTTAAAAATCAAATGATTCATTTATATGCATGGCGAGGGGTTGGAGTCAACCCTATCGTGTTAAAGTGTCGGATAAATTATTTATTTTGATGAGCTAAGGCTCATAGCGGAGTACAGAAGTTGAAAATTTCTTATGTTTTTACATGTGGCAGATTAGAGTCTTTATTTAAGATTCTATGTCTCATCCAACAGGGTGAGGGGCATGACACATCTGAAGATAAAAAAATAATTGAGCAATTCAGAAAGGATATTACTTTAGGGCGAACTTTTGAGGAAACTGAACTTTATCAGCGGATAGAAAAGAGTGAGGAAAAAATCGTCATTAATCGCTTGAATAATATTCTTCGAGATAAACCACCACATCAAAACAAATTTGATTTGGATGAATATAAGACGGGTGCATGGTCTGAATTTAGTGATTATAAGTTAGCCATTAGATTTTCTGATGCTAAAACAGCTTTGAGTCAAAAGCACTTTGAAAAGACAGGTGAATATATGACCAGTCGAGGTATTGCTAAACTGACGGGTTTTAATCCGACCAACATTAAGAATATGTTAAATCATAAAAGAAGTGTGGTGAAAAAAATGCTATCCACACTGGAAAAATTAGCAAAAGAGTATTGATATTAACGTTCTATAGCAGAGCGAAAACGATGCAGAGGAAATCTATTTTCTGCATCGATTCCATTTTTCTGAATAAATAAAAATTAGATAATTATTTCGCTTGTGATGAAGCATATTGAAATACATTTCAGGTTCAAAAATTAATTTGACTTATCTGCTTTGGATAGCACAGCCAAACAGACAAAAATCAAAACCATACCGATCCAACCAATCGGCGCTAATCTCTCACCCACCAGCAATACCGCAAAAAGTGCGGCAACTAATGGTTCAAATAAAGTGAGGGTCGTGGCGGTACTGGCAGAAATTGTTTTTAAAGCATAACCAAATAACAGATAACCGAGAAACATCGGGATCAGCATCATATAGCCGACAACATATAGGTTGACGGGTTCATCAAATAAATTCGAACCAGTAAAAAATAAAGTTGGCAATAAAATTAAAGCGCCGAATCCAAAAATTAAACCCATCGAGGCTCTAGAGTCGACACCCTGATCAATCATTTTCTTGGCAGCCCATGAATATAACGAGTAGGTTAAGGCTGCAATAAGCCCAAGAATAATTCCTATGCTTTTCTGATCAGCACTTATTGCTGATGACGAGCCTTGAGAGTGTGACTCACCGATGGATAAAAGTAATACTCCAGCAACACCAAAAATAAAACTGATAAACCATTTTAGCGAGAGTGCTTTTTGATCAAAAAACTTTTCAAGTAGCGCTGTAAATAATGGTGCTGAACCAATAGAAACCACAGTGCCAATGGTGATCCCTGCCATTCGCATAGACGAGTAGAAGGCCAGTGGATATATGGCAACAGAAATCATCCCAACCAACAGTAAAGGGAAATATGAACGGATCTGCGGTAAATGACTGAGGATGTTTTTATGAGCGAGTAACGCTTGTAAAAGCCCACCGCCACCCATCGCAATCGCACCTATGGCTAATGGACTTAAATTTGGGGCATAAGAAGCCGCAGTACCAGTCGTACCCCAAAGAACTGATGCAACTAAAACCGCAATAAACCCATAATGTGGACTGAGTTTGATCGTGTTATTCAATTCCTAATCTCTTGTTCTAATAAGGACTGAGCCATTTGTCTGGCAGCAAAAACTTTAGCACTTGAACTTTCTAAACCTGCTCGAACGATAGAACCTTCCAAAATAAAAGAGAGCAGCAGCGCGAGTTGTTTAACTTTTTCAGGATCATTTATCAGCTGATTTAAATGATCTGCCAAAATGTTTTCAACTTCATCTTTATGTTTTTTCACCGCCAAACGTTCTGGACTATGCGCAGGAAATTCTGCTGCTGCATTGAGGAGTCCGCAACCGCGGAAACCATTTTCATAGGCAAACTCGGCATGATCTTGATAAGCATCGAAAACAGCCAATACGCCATCAATTGGTGTTTGGATTTGGGCTTTTCTATTTTGGTATAAGCCTAACCACTCTTGATGACGTGCTTCGATATAACAAGTGACCAATTCAGATTTAGTCCGAAAGTTATTGTATAAGGACATTTTTGCAACGTTGGCTTGATCAATGATGCTATTGATCCCTGTACTGTTGATTCCATCTTGATAAAACAGCATTGAAGCGGTTTCTAAAATTCTTTGTTTTGCAGATTTAGTGCTCATAATGAAAAATATTGGGTAAACTGTTCTACCTAATATTAGGGTGGATTAAGGAAATTCGCAATAGGAGACGCTGTTTTTATTCATTGAGCATAAGTTTTTATTTAGGTGTAAATATGATTAAAGAGAGTGGATGTTCTCTTTAATCAAATCGCTTATTTGGTTTTTTTGCTGTGGACCAAGGCGAGTCCATAAGTAGGCCATTTCTTATCGGTCTTAATGTTATTGACCAACCAAGCCACAAGTACCAGCGCGATTGATCCCAATAACACAGGAAAAAATAAAAAGCTCCAATGGTATTGAATGGTATTTACTGTGAGCAAGATGACTAATGGATTTGCCCCAGCAGGTGGATGAACACAACGTAACAGTTGCATTGCCGCAATAGCGCAACCCACGGAAAGCGCAATACTCAATGCTGAAGTTCCTAAAGTTTTAAGAAAGACTAAGCCAATCAAAGCTGAAACAAAGTGCCCAAGAATCACATTACGAGGTTGGGCTAAAGGGGATTGAGCAACGGCATATAATATGACACAACTTGCGCCGAAAGGTGCCATGATAAATAAATTTTGGGTCCATTTGCTCAAGAGAACTAAGATCAGAATACTGAATGTCCCGCCAATTAAGCTTCTGAAAATATCAATGGATTGGGGGCGTGGAGCAAGATGCTCTTTGCCATGAAATAGCGATAACATTTTAATCTCACAGGATCATTGTATTCAGTCAATAATAAGACTAAAATTAAAAATAGTACAGATCTGTATTGTTTTTAATTGAGTAAACTTGTATGTCAAAGTCAGCAAATAAAATTTTGAATACCGCAGAAAAATTATTTTATGAAAATAGTTTTGTCGGTGTTGGTGTTGATTTAATTCGAGATGAGTCCGGCTGTTCAAAAACAACAATGTACACTCATTTTAAAAATAAAAATCAGTTAGTGAGATCGGTGCTTGAGGCCAGAGATACGAAGTTTAGACAGAGTCTAATTGCTTATATTGGCAATGCAACAGGAGCACAGGCACTCAATCAGCTCATTGATTGGCATTTGTTGTGGTTTCAAGAAGACAATTTTAAAGGATGCTTATTTGTCAGAGCGGTTGCTGAATCTCATTGTGGTGATCAAGACATCATTACAGTCTCTAAAGAACATAAGATTTGGATTCGCGCATTAATTGCAAAATGTCTTGAATCAGCCCCCCATGCAGATGCATTGGTTGAAATTATTTATACCTTGATTGAAGGGTTGATTAGCCGCTTTTTGGTAGAAGGATATGATGCAAAAGTTGCAGATGAGATTAAAAAATCGATGAACCGTATGGTTGAGATTTTTAGTTAGGAGTTTCATTGAAAGGATAGGGGGCGATGAAGCAAGCTTCTAAATAATTAAGCCGTTGAAAATATATCAACGGCTTATGCTTGATTGGAAAAATAAAAATGTTTTTATTTCAACAGTGAAGTGAATAGGCTTAATCTATAAAATAGTTTTGGTTTTCTACATCGATATACTCAATATAACCACGCCCTTGAACTTCATTATTCAAATATTCACCTGTGAAAGTATAGGCGCTGGCATAACCAATTCCATGACCGTAGCGGAATGGACTATCAATTTCAGCAAAGATTTCTAATACTTTTTGACCCGTATCATCTTTCACCGTCCAAGAAAAGAATTGTGGCAAGCGCATTTTCTTTCCACTTGGCGAAATATAATCATCGATTTGATGCGCTATCACCTTAAACTCAACATTGGCATAGATTTCAGCAGGTTTGTCGGTATGTCTAATATGCAGAGAATAAGCTACGGGTTGACCTAAAATATCGGCTTTGGTTAACAATAGTTGCGTTGTTTCAGTCAGATTAATAATTTGATAGGTGAAGAAATCAAGCGGTAATTTATAAGATTCGGCGAGGAGTTTTTTTACCACACCATGCGCACCTGTTGCACGCGCATATTCATAGGTGCATAAACCTTCCGCTGGCGTAGCTTGACCTTGATATTCAAGTTGACCTTTGAATGTGGCTAATAGACTAAAATGATCATAGATCGGAGTTTTGATAAACCATGAAACTTGATCGGTCACATCTAAATCAAATTCAAAATTTAAACCATGATAAGCACCTTTCAAATGAATATTGGGCAAAGTGCCTGTAATGGAAACGTCTTCGCCTAATTCAATTTGTGTGCCATTTTCTTGAATATTTGTCTCATCTGGGATGATGTAAGCTTTTAATAAGTGTTGGTCTAATGCGGCTGTACTAGAGAACAATGTTGCAGTATGTCTTGGGTCACTCAGTGTTATGTCATCATGATCGAAGGCAAGCGCCCCAGGGGTACCTAACAAAATCATGATATTTAGATAACGATGTGGTTCAGGCAGCAGTGGAAAAAAGATTCCATAATGTGTCCACGTATAAAATTTTTCTGTTGTTCTTGGACGGATGATCTCTGGTTCAGAAAAAGGAATGGTTGAATATTTTATAGCCTGATCTAGTGTGCTTTGTGCGAGCAATAAGCTTTTACCCAAAATTTTGCTCGTCAGAGAGATTGGCGGCAGTTGTTTTTTCATCTTTTTCCCTAAACTCAGTCTATGCTAGATCTTAGATTAAGAAAAACAACTGCCCGTGCTAAGCCTAAATAAGGACAATGCCACGGCTTTTGAGGACATTTACCCTTTTATAGTGTTTGACAATTTCTCTAGGTTTTGCGAACCAATCCAATGTTTTGAAAACTGATAGGCCGCTCGACCAGAGCGTTGACCGCGTGCCTGACACCATTTCAAACTTTCACCACGAACCAGATCGTTATATTGCAAACCTGCTTGAACGATATAGTGTTCCACAATTTCTAAATAAAGCTGTTGATCCATCGGATAGAATGACAGCCACAGACCAAAACGATCAGAAAGGGAAATCTTTTCTTCAATGGCTTCTTGTGGGTGTAGCTCAGTATATTGCGGAACATCAACTTTACGAACAGGCGTATTTTCGTGCATAAATTCTGGCAATAAATGGCGGCGGTTACTGGTGGCATAGATAATGAAATTGCTTGAACCAGACTGTAGTGAACCATCTAATACACTTTTCAAGCTACGATAATTTTCATCTTCTGCGTTAAAGGCTAAATCGTCACAATAAACAATAAATTTCTCAGGGCGGTTTTCAATTATCTTTTGAATCTTGGGTAAATCAGATAAATCATCCCGTTCGATTTCTATGAGACGTAAACCTTGTGATGAATATTCCGTCAGTAGGGCGCGGACTATCGATGATTTTCCAGTACCCCGTGAACCAGTGAGCAAAACATCATTGGCAGGCAAGCCATTTAAGAACTGTAAGGTATTTTGAATAATTTTATCTTTTTGACGCTCAATCCCTTTTAGGTCTTCCAAATGCATTTTTTTGGGTTGTTGAATGGCGAGCAGTTGTTGATTTTCCCATCGAAAAGCGATAGCTGAAAAATCAGTGGGTTGTTTTGGTGCAGGGAGAACTTGCTGTAATTGTGTCAAAACACTGGATAATGAATGGAGAATAGATTCCGGTAAATCAATGAGAGCCATAAATACAAACCAAACACAGTGATCAATGAATAGGGATACTATCATTGCTGTTGTTGAAATAAAGAAGATCTCATTAAAAAGATTGTAATATGTCGATTTTCCCCTTGATTGTTGCAGCCACTTTTTGCATTGTATAGGTGCAGAATGAGAAAAAAATCATCAAAACTGGAAACACGAATGTCAAATAGACTTCAAGAAAAAAAGAATACATATCAGGCATATAGGGTCGGTGTGTTACAAGAGCACTTACGCCATGCAAATGGGTATGCTGAATGGAAGTCCATTGCACTCAAACTAGACCAAGAAGCAGGTACTGAAGCATGGAAATATGACAATGATTCGCCTTATTTTGATGCTGAAATTTTATCTAAACGGCATAACTTATTAAAAAAATATCGTACACAACATCGAACTCTAGATTTGATCTATGTATTAAGAGAAGGTTTATCTTATGATTTTGCCAATATTGGCCATCCCATGTTGTTTGCTGAGACCTACTGCGGCACTAAAAAAATTATAGAAAATTATGTTGAAGAAGTCAGTGAGTGTTTTGGTTATTTAGCTTCCAGTGAATGTATTACTTTCCAATTGAAAGAAAAAATAAAGTTTTTTGAAGAATGTCAAAAGGCTTATGGACAACCTGCTTTAATGCTATCAGGTGGTGCGACATTGGGCTTGTTTCATACTGGAGTATGCAAGGCATTGTTGGAACGTGATCTATTACCAAAGGTAATTTCAGGTTCGAGTGCAGGTGCCATCATGACAGGGATGCTCGGCGTTTCATCTGCTGATCAGATTCCTGGCTTACTTTCTGGTGAGCACTTTTTCCATGAAGCCTTTCGCTTTAGACGTGTCATGGAGTTGATTAAAGGGCATGGTGGCATTGCTGATGTGATGTATCTTAAAAAGTTCTTGATACGTAATATGGGCGATGTCACTTTTGCTGAAGCCTTCCAACGTTCAGGATTGCATATTAATATTGCGGTTGCACCCTATAACACCGCACAAAACCCTCGAGTATTAAATGCTTTAACTGCGCCAAATGTTTTGGTTTGGAGTGCTGTGCTGGCTTCATGTGCCGTCCCGGTGTTATTTCCGCCAGTGAAATTAACCAGTAAACGTTATGATGGTCAGCATACGCCGTATCTTGCCAACACGAAATGGGTGGATGGCAGTATGCGCAGTGATTTTCCTCAGGAAAAAATGGCAAGGCTTTATAATATTAATTACACCATTGCCAGTCAGGTGAATCCGCATATCGTCCCATTTATGCAAAGTGATAATAAGCGATTCCGCCGTGATGTATTGAGTTGGCCAGAACGGGTTGTGCGTCATCAAGGAAAAGCGATTGCAATGGATGTCATGGATTTAATTCGCAATTCAATGGGCGGTTTCTTCCCGATTCGACGTGCGCTCGATCATGGTTATGGAATTTTAGGGCAGCGGTATTATGGTGATGTGAATATCATTGCGAAATATGGTTTAAAACATTATAGCTACATGTTGAAAAACCCACGTCCAAAATTATTTAAAATATTGCAACAAGAAGGTGAGCGAGCAACTTGGTCTAAAATTGCTTCGATTGAAACACATGCACGTATTGGTAAAACCATTGAACATTGTTTAGCATCATTACGTAAGCAGGAAGAAAAGCAGCAGAATGAGTTTTATTACGTGGATCTCTGATCCAACTGTTCAATGGAATAATTGGTCGTTAGAAACGAAAAAGCGAAGTTATGATTTTGGGCGGCGTTTATATACGTTTCAAGTTGAAAATCAGAAGTATTGGCTTAAATTTCATGTTGCCGATACAGATCCGGTGATAGAGCCAGCTTTTCAAGGTGAATTGGATTTTTATCAGCTTGAATCAATACATTCTCAGCATTTTCTATTGCCGCATCATATCATTATCTTAGAACAGACACCGCAGTGCCTTCACCTTGAAGCGAAGGGTAGAGGCTTGATATTGTTTGATGCAGAAAAGTTCTTCACGGATATTTTACCCACCACCGATCTTGAGATTATTCAAAAAAAAATCTTAGATGCCTTGGAAACACTCGACTACATGCACGAAATGGGTTGGGTTCATGGTGATCTAAAGCCAGCACATTTCCGTTTATATCATGGGTCTTGTCGGCTGATCGATTTTGAGCAAAGTTTTAAGTCTCAATGTTCAATTACGCGCATGAATGCGACACCACATTATATGGCGCCTGAGCTTTTTCATGGTGAAGCGAAAAGTATTCAAAGTGATTTATATGCTTTGGGCATTATTTTGTATGAATGGTTAACGAACACTAAATTAAACGCTGATACTTATTATGATTGGGCAGTACTGCATTGCCAACAACTGCACATTCAGCTGCCTAAAGCGCTTGAATGTTTTTTTCCACTTTTAAATGGTTTACTGCAAAAGCGAGTTGAACAGCGATTTAGGTCAGTTCTTGATGCCAAAGGTTGTCTAAACGCGATTGGCTTGTTGTAAATATAAATACTTGATTTGAATATTATATGTTCATTTGAATGGTTTTTTTATCAGAAAGACTTGTCAGAATTAGTGTTTCTCACTAATATGCATACCCATCGGGGGCGTGGCGAAATTGGTAGACGCACTGGATTTAGGTTCCAGCGCCGCAAGGTGTAAGAGTTCGAGTCTCTTCGCCCCCACCAAATTTAAAAAGCAAGCATGTCTTGCTTTTTTTATGGTTAGGTCTGATATGATTTAATCATGCATGTTCTAGAGGATTGGTGTAATGGTAGCATGACGGTCTCCAAAACCGTTCGTCAAGGTTCGAGTCCTTGATCCTCTGCCAAATTAGAAAAGGGACTTATTCAAAGTCCCTTTTTTTATTTCTGTTGTTTTTATCTGTATATTAAAAAAGCATTAGCTTTCAGATGCATGGTTTTTTTATAAAAAGGGCTTGTCAGCAGAAAGGTTTATCACTAATATACACATCCATCGGGGGCGTGGCGAAATTGGTAGACGCACTGGATTTAGGTTCCAGCGCCGCAAGGTGTAAGAGTTCGAGTCTCTTCGCCCCCACCAAATTTAAAGAGCAAGCGTATCTTGCTTTTTTTATGGTTAAGTCTGATATGATTTAATCATGCATGTTCTAGAGGATTGGTGTAATGGTAGCATGACGGTCTCCAAAACCGTTCGTCAAGGTTCGAGTCCTTGATCCTCTGCCAAATATCTTAAAAAGCCCTTGTTTTTACAAGGGCTTTTTATTGCCTAAATTTTATGTAGATAGGTTGCAACATTTGAATCTTGCTCAAGATATAAGGTTTTAATTCACTAAAGAGCAAGACCTAAAAGTAGTGGATATGGCTTCTATTTAATAAATAAATTTTGAAATTTTCTCCGCACTTTCAAGAACTGCATCTGCAATTTCATTTCTAAAATAATCTTCCTCATACGTACCTAATGGGCAGCTGACGGATAATACGGCTGTTACTTTACCCGTGGATTGTTTAAAAATGGGCACAGCACAGGCGGCCATATCGTGATTGTAATGACCCCAGCTCACCATAGATCGTTGTGTTTTGACATAGCTTAAACGTTGTAATAACTCTTTAAGACTTTTCGGCGTCAGCTCTGAAAAAGTTTCCCACTTATTAAAGTTTTTATATCGTTCTCGGATTTCTGTTTCGGATAAATCTGCCAGTAACATTTGCCCGATGACTGTTGCATGGGCAGGCCATCGTGTACCTAAACCAATATTACTGCTAAATGTTCCATTGGATTGAATGTTATTGATAAAGACAATATGCGTACCTTCTAGGATTGATAAATGGACTGCCAACTGGGTTTGATCGCGGAGTTCTTTCATCAACGGTGTAGCTAAATCCAATAAAGATTGTTTGGATAAGCTATTGAAACCGAGTTCCATTACTTTTGAATCTAAAGCATAGGTCTTTTGTGAAGCTTTTCTGAGAAAACCACAGGATTCTAAGGTGTAAATCAGTCGAAATGCGCTTGAGCGATTCACGTCTAAAATCTCTGCAATTTCAGTGATGGTCATTTCTTGGGTTTGCTGATTAAAGGCCTGCAAAATTGCCAAACCACGAACTAAGCCAGGGACTAAATAACGGTCATCATTTTTTATTACGTCAGATTCTTGAGAGTCTGTTTCAAGTGTTGAGTTCATCTGTTCAATTTTCCTATTTAAAAGCACAAATCAGTACATTCAGCTTTATTTGAATCCTATTGTAACTGCAAATAGATTTATGGAATATAGTTTTATATATGAAACTATATTTTTTAAGTAAAACGTAAAAGAATGTGTAATAAATATCAAGTGTATGAATTTTAATAATATATATAGTTTGACATGGAAAACATCATAGGAGTATTCTTAATTAAAGTTTGTTATATCAAATTATGTTTTATATATAAAACAAATGAGGATGCAAGGATGAGTTGGATCTCAGTTTGTCAGCAAGACGACATCACCGAAGATGAGCCGAAAGCCATAGAAGTCGACGGTAAGAAAATTGGAGTATTTTTCATCGATGAAAATTACTTCGCTATTGAAAATGTATGCCCACACGCCTACGCCTTATTAACAGAAGGTTTTATTGAAGATCAAACCGTGGAATGCCCATTGCATGAAGCAATTTTTGATATTCAAACAGGTGAATTGAAAAGTGGTCCGGGATGCCGAAATCTGTGTACTTATCCCGTACGTGTTGAAGGGCAGGACGTTCAAATTCAACTATAAGTCAAATTTATAAGGATGGAATCTCATGAAAACATTTAATGAGAAGCTCGCGAACTGGATTCACGCCACGCCAGCGAAAGAAGCAGGGATTAACAATATTCAGGTTCCAGGACAGCCAGAACTTTTGGTTTGGCAAACGCGTTATAAAGCGCCAACGGTTTATGAGCAAGACTTTGTTCAGCACTTAATCAGCGCATTTTCATCAGGTGTAACTGAGCTTGCAGATTTAGTTCAGTCTTTAAACCAACAAGGTTTTCGTTGTGAGTCTGGTGAACTTTGGACTTCTGAGTCGTTCTCAGAAGAAATGCAACGTTTAGGTTATTGATTCAAGGAAGAATAGTGATGAACGCAGCAGTATTAGCCACGCCAAGTGTCGAAGAGTATTTAGATTTAGGTTTACGTGATCAATGGCATCCAGTGCTTGCAAGCTGGGAAGTTGCAGCAAATCCAGTGGGGATCACTCGTTTAGGTGAAAATATTGTGGTTTGGCGTGATGACCAAGGTCAAGTCCATGCCTTAGAAGATCGCTGCCCGCATCGTGGCGCACGTCTTTCTTTGGGTTGGAATCTTGGAAATCGCGTTGCTTGTTGGTATCACGGTGTAGAAGTTCGCCACGATGGTGTGGTTGAAGATGTACCCGCTGTACATGACTGCCCAATGAAAGGCACAAAATGTATAAAAAGTTATCCAGTGATCGAAGCGCACGGTGCGATTTTCATGTGGTTTGGGATTGATCCAAGTGAAGAGCCTAAAGCACTTGAGTTTCCTGAACAACTTGCGAGTGAAGACTGGAGTTCATTCCTTTGCCAAGCGGATTGGAAAGTGAATCATCAATATGCGATCGATAATGTGATGGACCCAATGCATGGTAGTTATTTGCATTGCACATCTCACTCAATGGCAGAAGGTGATCGCACCGCGGAAATGAAACATCGTTCAACTGAGCATGGTTTTGTTTTTGAAAAAGAAGGTCAAATCGGTGTCAACTTTGACTGGGTTGAATATGCCAATACGGGTGCAAGCTGGTTGCGTCTTTCGATCCCATATCGTAAAGATTTTGGACCGGGTGGTGAGTTCTGGATTGTGGGTTATGCAACACCGATTGATGCCAATAACACTCGTGTGTTTTTCTGGCGTTGTCGTAAAGTCAGCGGCTGGCAGCGTAATGTGTGGCGTTTCCTCTATCGTAATCACTTGGAAAAATTGCATTGGGATGTATTGGAACAAGATCGCATTATTTTAGAAAACCTTGCTCCGAATGCACGTCAACAAGAATTCCTCTATCAACATGATGTCGGTTTGTCTCGTTTACGTCGTTTAATGAAAAAAGAGGCAGAAAAGCAATTAAAGAAAATTGCAGCGTTGAATAGCTCAAACCGGATTGAAATGCAGGAAGAAGCGCATGGCTAATGTCGCATTGTTACAAGGTAAAAAAGTCCTTGTCACAGGCGCGGCAAGAGGCTTGGGACGCGATTTTGCACAAGCAATTGCAGAAGCAGGTGCGCACGTTGTCATGGCGGATATTTTAACTGATCTGGTGCAGCAAGAAATAGTTGCCTTACAGGCGCAAGGTCTAAATGTTGAGGCGGTAACGATCGACTTGGCGAATGCAGATTCGATTGAACTAGCTGTTCAGCAAACCGTTGAATACTTGGGTGGGATCGATGGCTTGGTGAATTGTGCGGCCCTTGCAACCAATGTTGGTGGCAAAAGCATGATGGATTATGACGCTGATCTTTGGGATCGTGTGATGAACATCAATGTCAAAGGGACGTGGTTAGTGACAAAGGCCTGTGTGCCTTATCTTAAAGAGTCTGAGGCAGCAAAAGTCATTAATGTGGCATCGGATACAGCACTTTGGGGCGCCCCAAATCTGATGGCTTATGTGGCAAGTAAAGGTGCTTTGTTGGCGATGACGCGTTCAATGGCGAGAGAGTTAGGGCCGTTCAATATTTGTATCAATACGCTTTCACCAGGATTGACTCTGGTCGAAGCAACCGAATATGTACCGCAAGAACGCCATGATTTATATGTCAATGGTCGTGCGATTCAACGGCAGCAGTTACCTCAGGATTTAAACGGAACAGCCTTGTATTTACTGTCGGAATTGTCCTCATTTGTGACGGGTCAAAATATTCCCGTAAATGGTGGTTTTGTCTTTAATTAAGGAGTGATCACATGATTACAGGGATTGAGATTTTAAAGTTTGGCGTCGAGGACAGAGCTGCTTCAAATAAGTTTTTAGCAGACTTCGGATTAACGCACACTCATTCAGACATTGAAGGTGCTGATCTCTATCAAACCCAAAACGGCAGCAAAATTTATTTATTTGATTGTGATGATGCGCGTTTACCTCAAGCAATCGAATCAGGTTCGACTTTACGCGAAGTCATATGGGGTTTAGATGATATAGCACATGATTTACCGGATTTAGCTGTTCGATTGCAAGATGTAAATGGTTTTGAGGCAACAGAAGAAAGTGTGCAATGTATTGATCCTAATAGGATGACCATTCGCTTTCAGAAAAGTTTTACCCACGAAATACCTGCGTTAAGAACCGAAGGGATCAATCAGTACGGAACAGTCAATCGTATCAATGCTGCCAGTCCTGTTTATGAGAAAGGTCAACCTGTTGCGATTGGTCATGTGGTGTTCTTCACCCCAGATTTGGAAAAAACCGAACAGTTCTATATTGAAAAACTGGGGTTCTACTTATCAGATGCTTATCGTAATCGTGGTGCATTTTTGCGCTGCCGAGGCAAGGGTTATCATCATGATTTGTTCTTACTTTCAGTACCCAATAAACCCGCAGGTCTAAACCATGTTGCCTTTGTGGTGCGTGATATTCATGAAGTCATTGGTGGTGGATTAAATATGAATCGTTCCGAATGGTCGACTTTTATCGGTCCAGGTCGGCATCCAATTTCTTCAGCTTACTTTTGGTATGTCAACTCGCCATTAGGCGGTGCATTTGAGTATTACACCAATGATGATTATTTGACTGAGGAATGGCAGCCACGTGTTGAAGAACACTGTTTAGAACTATTCACTGAATGGGCGATTGAAGGCGGTCTAGATGATCATACCCGTCGTCAAGTCAAACCTGCGTAAGACTCAATCGGGCAGGGAGATCAAGCTATGGAAAGAATCGTAATTGTTGGTGCAGGTCAGGCAGCAGGTTGGGCGGTAAGCACGCTACGTCAAAATGGATACTTAGGTGAGATTCATGTGGTATCCAATGAAGATCAAGTGTTTTACGAGCGTCCACCACTTTCTAAACAGGTGCTATCAAAAGAAGCCAGTTATGAAAGTTTGCATCTGTTTTCTCCAGAGCAAGTGCAAGAATTTAATATTCAGTGGCATAAGCCTGCTGTGGCGACTCAAGTCGATCGCCAGCTGAAACATGTGGTCTTAGCAAGCGGTCAAATTTTACCTTATGACAAGTTGTTGATCGCAACCGGAAGTCGTGCCCGTATTCCAGTCAATACATGGCAATTTATCCCGAATGTGGTGACTTTACGTAATGTGCAAGATTGTGAGCGTCTTGCTGAAATCTTACAGCATGCGCAAAAACTAGCGGTGATTGGCGGTGGCTGGATTGGTCTTGAAATTGCAGCAACGGCACGGAAACAAGGCAAAGAGGTTCATATTTTTGAATATGGTGATCGGCTCTGTGCCCGTAGTGTAAGTCCTGATGTATCTGATTTCTTGAAACAGATGCATGAACAACAAGGCACTCAGATTCATTTGAATAGTAAAAATTTGCATTTGATTGAAGCTGGTCATCAGAAAGTTGAAGTGGTGAATCATCCAAATGTAAGTGTATTGTTTGATTGTGTGGTGGTGGGTGCTGGGGCTGATATTGCCAAAGAACTAGGTGTCAATGCAGGCTTGGATGTCAAAGATGGCATCGTGGTGAATTGTTTTGGGCAAACCTCTGACCAAGATATTTATGCAGCAGGCGATGTTGCAACTCATCCGATGCTTGGATATTGCATTCAGTCTTGGGCAAATGCGCAGAACCAAGCGATTGCAGCAGCAAAGTCGATGTTAGGTATGGATACCGAATATGCCGATATTCCTTGGCTCTGGTCCGATCAATACCACTTCAATATTCAAATATTAGGAACTTATCAACCTGAAAGAACCAAACAGATCGTCGTACGTAAAAGTACAGATGATCAATGTAGCTATCTTTATTTAGATAATCAAAATTGCTTAATCAATATGATCGCAATCAATGATTCGAAACTGGTCAAATTGGCTAAACGTTGGATGCAGTCCAATACCATTTTAGACCCAAAATTATTAGCAGACCCTGAATTTAATGTCATGAAATTAAAACCATAAACATTAAATCCGGTTCATGACTCAATCGAAGGAATGAAGTATGAGTAATGAAGTGAAAAGTGGATGGAAGCATTGGGTTCCTGCTTTCGTTCTGATGGTATGTGTTGTTCTCGCATTTTTCGACAAAATCAGTATTGCAGTTTTGTTTGCGGATCCAACCTTCCAAGGTGCAATGGAGATTGCTGAGAACAAAGCCAAACTCGGATGGTTAATGACCAGTTTCTTGCTGGCTTACGGTTTTTCATCTGTATTCCTCAGTTTCCTAGGCGATATTTTCGACCCAAAGAAAATGCTGTTTTGGAGTGTTGCATCTTGGGGTGTGCTGATGTTGTGCATGGGCTTTACCACCAGTTATGCAGGGATGTTGTTCTTACGTATTTTGCTCGGTTTGGCTGAAGGGCCTTTATTCGCTTTGGCTTATACCATCGTGAAACAAACCTATACCGATCGTCAACAAGCACGTGCTTCGACCATGTTTTTGTTAGGAACACCGATTGGGGCTTTTCTTGGCTTTCCGATCACTGCTGCGGTATTAGCAAAATACGATTGGCATACCACATTCTTTGTGATGGCCGCTCTAACGCTTGTTGCTTTGTTTGCGATCATCATTGGTTTACGTGATTTAAAGCTTAAGAAAACCATTGAACTGCAATCCACCAGTAAACGCGTCAATTTTAAAGGTCATCTTCAGAACACCAAAGTGTTATTGCAGAACCGTTCATTTTGGTTGGTCTGTATCTTCAACATTGCTTTGATGACGTATTTGTGGGGATTAAACAGTTGGGTACCTTCTTATTTAATCCAAGACAAAGGCTTCAATCTTAAAGAGTTTGGAATGTATTCAAGCTTGCCATTCATTGCCATGTTGATTGGTGAAATCGTCGGTGCATTCCTTTCTGATAAGACAGGGCGACGTGCAATTCAAGTTTTTGGTGGTTTATTGGTCGCAGGTATTTTCATGTATGTGATGGTACTCATGACTGATCCAATTTTGGTAATTGCTGCGATGTCTTTCAGTGCAATGGCTTGGGGCTTTGGTGTGGCATCCGTATTCGCTTTGCTCGCCCGAGTGACTACTGCTGACGTCGGTGCAACAGCAGGTGGGATCTTTAATGGAATGGGTAATTTCGCCAGTGCAATCGCACCTGTTTTGATCGGTTACATCGTAATGCAAACACATAGTTTTAATCTAGGAATTACCTTCTTGGCAGCAGTCGCCGTTATTGGGTCGTTCTTCTTGCTTCCTTTATTGAAACGCTATTAATCAAAGAGATCTAGGAGTTAAAACATGACTACTCAACAATTTGAATCATGGAAACAGCCAGAAGGCATGAGTTTAAATGATTGGTTAAACACACGTATCGCACGTTTTGAAACACGTAAATATGACTTTGATGCGTTGAAGTTCCAAGCAGATTATGACCCGAAATATCGTCGTGCTCAAATGCGTTATATGGGAACTGGGGCAACTGGGGTAGTCAATGATGGCAACACTGTACCAGCAGAAAACTTCACTTTTTCAACCATGGTACTGCCTGCACAGTGTGAAGGTCCTTTGCATATTCATCACGATGTGGAAGAAGTGTTTTTCATGTTACGTGGTGAGATTGAATTATTCATTGAGCATAACGGTGAAAAATTCCAAACCAAACTCAAAGAGCGCGATCTGATTTCAATTCCACCGGGTATCTATCGTGGTTTGTTTAACCCTGGTCAAGAAGATGCATTGATGTGTGTGATGTTAGGTGCTGGAAAACCAACCATTCCGAACTATCCACCTGAGCATCCATTGTCTCAAATTAAACGTTAATTCGATGGATAAAAGTATTTGAGGAGTGAAATGATGACTTTGATCGACACATTAGCCAAATATCCAGTGAAAACTATTGAGGTCAATGGTCAAGTGCAAGCCTACCGTGAAGCTGGGCAGGGACAAGCACTGATCCTTTTACATGGGATTAGCTCAGGTTCAGCCTCTTGGGTGAATCAGTTAGATATGCTCAGTCATCATTTTCATGTCATTGCTTGGGATGCACCGGGTTATGGCATATCAACTGGCTTAAATATGGAACAGCCCAATGCAGCAGATTATGCACAACGTGTATTGGGTTTAATGGACGCTTTAGCGATTCAAAAAGCCATTGTAGTGGGACATTCGCTCGGCGCATTACAAGCCAGTGCCTTTGCCCATCTTTATCCTGAACGTGTTCAGACCTTAATCATTGCCAATGTGGCACAAGGTTACCAGCGTGCAGATGATGAAACCAAAGCACAGGTCTATCAAAAACGTCCACATATGCTGAAAAGCTTGGGCAATGCGGGCATGGCGGCAAGCCGTGGTCCACATTTAATTTATAAACAAGAAGCTCAGGCCCTTGCTTTGGTGAACGAGGTCATGAGCCATTTAACTTTAGACGGTTTTACCCGAGCATCATATTTGCTGGCGTATGACGAAATCAGAAATTATTTAAAGAATATTAACGTTTCTTGTGTGGTGATTGCAGGTGACAAGGATGAAATCACCCCTGCGCAAGCAATCAAGGAACTTGCTATCGAAATGCAATTGAGCCGATGTCATCTCATCACAGATGCAGGTCATCTGAGTTATGTCGATCAACCTGAACAGTTTAACGACATTGTTTTATCGGCAAATTAAGATTTAAACGAGAGATATGGATATGAGCTTCCAAGTTGAAGGAAAAGTAGCAGTGGTAACAGGTGGCTCGTCAGGCATTGGTTTGGCTGCTGTTGAAATTTTAGTTGCAGAAGGTGCCAAGGTTGCGTGGTGTGGTCGAGATGAGCAGCGTTTAGCGGCATCGAAACTTTATATTTTAGAGAAATATCCGCACGCCAATATTTACACCAGTATTTGCAATGTCTTAGACAAAGAAGATGTAAAACGATTCGCACAACAAGTGAATCAAAATTTAGGCAATGTCGACATGTTGATCAATAACGCGGGTCAAGGTCGTGTGTCGAATTTTGAAAATACCCAAGACGAAGATTGGATGAAAGAAATTGAACTCAAGTATTTCAGTGTATTGCATCCCATCCGTGCATTTTTAAATGATTTAAAGCAATCAGCTTGTGGCTCAATCACCAATGTGAACTCATTATTAGCATTGCAACCTGAGCCGCACATGATCGCAACCTCATCTGCACGTGCGGCATTATTGAATCTTACCCATTCACTGGCACATGAATTTACCCAATATGGTGTCCGAGTGAACTCGATTTTGCTGGGTATGGTGGAGTCAGCACAATGGAAACGCCGTTTTGAAACACGTTCAGACCCAAATTTGTCGTGGGAGCAGTGGACGGGAAATATTGCAAAGAGTCGCGGTATTCCGATGCAACGTTTAGGTAAGCCTGAAGAACCTGCACGTGCTTTGGTGTTCTTGGCATCGCCATTGGCATCCTATACCACAGGTTCAACATTAGATGTCTCTGGTGGATTTAATAAACATTTATAAGGTGTGCACATGAAACAGTTGATGATGATCGGTTTTGGCGCGATGGCAGCAGAGGTTTATACGCATATGCCACATGACCTACAACTTAAATGGATTGTGGTACCCGCACGGAGTGTTGAAAAAGTTCAGGCACAAGTTGCTCCAGATGTTCAGGTCATTTCATCAATTGATGAGTGTCAGGGCACACCTGATTATGTGATTGAAGTTGCTGGCCAAGCCGCGGTGAAAGAGCACGCGCAAAAGGTATTGGCAAAAGGTTGGACGATTGGTCTGATTTCTGTGGGGACTCTTGCGGACAACGACTTTTTTATTCAATTGAAAAATACAGCGGAACAACATGATGCACATCTGCACCTTTTAGCAGGTGCGATTGCAGGAATTGATGGAATCTCAGCGGCGAAAGAAGGTGGTTTAGAAAGAGTCACCTATAAAGGTTGTAAAAGCCCAAAGAGTTGGAGTGGCAGCTATGCCGAACAATTGGTAGATCTTGATCAAGTCAGTGAAGCAACCGTTTTCTTTCGTGGTACAGCGCGTGAAGCTGCACTGAAGTTTCCAGCCAATGCCAATGTTGCGGCAACCATTGCCCTTGCAGGTTTAGGTATGGATGAAACGATGGTTGAACTGACGGTTGATCCAAACATCAATAAAAACAAACACACCATCGTGGCAGAAGGTGTGTTTGGTGAAATGACCATTGAATTAGTTGGTGTGCCTTTGGCGAGCAATCCCAAAACCTCAACTTTGGCAGCGCTGAGTGTGATACGGGCGTGTCGCAATAGTGTTCAAGCGATTCAGATTTAAAAGGATTTGATCATGATAAAAGAAATTTATATCGCAGGTGAATGGCGATTAGGCAAGGGCGGTACGATTCAAAGTCTGTTTCCAGCAGATCAATCTGTGAATGCTGAGATTTCAACTGCGAGTTTAGATGATGTCAATGAAGCGATTGAAAAAGCGGATTTGGCATGGCGAAAAGCAGAGTGGCGCAACAGTTTACCGCATGAGCGTGCGCGGATTTTATATAAAGTGGCAGACATCATTGAAGCGCGTGTGGATGAACTTTCAAAACTACAAACCCGTGATAATGGTAAACCATTGATGGAAACACGTGCCTTGACCATGAGTGCCGCAGCAACTGCACGTTATGTCGCAGCAGCTTGTGAAACGATGAATGATGAATTGACCACGCAACGTGCAGCAGATTTCATGACGATGAGTGTGCATGAACCTGTGGGGGTAGTTGCGGCAATTACCCCATGGAATTCACCGATTGCCAGTGAAGTACAAAAACTTGCACCAGCCATTGCGGGCGGAAATGCTGTGATTTTAAAACCAGCAGAAGTGACTTCTTTGGTTGCTTTAGAACTTGCCAAAATCTTTGAAGAAGCAGGTTTGCCTAAAGGCTTACTCAGCGTGTTGGTTGGTCGTGGTTCTGTGATTGGTGATGCAATTGCGAAGCATCCATTGATACGCAAAATTTCATTTACAGGTGGAACCAGTACAGGTCGCCATTTGGCACATATCGCAGCAGATAAACTCATTACAACGTCTTTAGAACTTGGCGGAAAATCACCAACGATTGTACTAGCAGATGCGGATATTGAGCTTGCTGCGAAAGGTGTGGCTTATGGCATTTTTAGTTCAGCAGGACAGGCATGTATTGCAGGCGCTCGCTTGTTTGTGCATAGCAGTATTTATGAGCAATTCCTAAATCGCTTGGTTGAAATTACCAAAAGCTTGCGGGTTGGACATCCCGAAACAGCAGGTGTGCATCTCGGTTCTTTGATTAACCCTAAACACTTAGCATCAGTGGATGCTTATGTCCAATTAGCCAAAAAAGAAGGAGGGCAAATCCTTGTTGGTGGTCATGCGTTGACTGAGGGTGAGTTGGCAAAGGGTAGTTTTTATTTACCGACCATTATCACGGGTCTCAATAATTCAGCACAAACTTGTCAGGAAGAAATTTTTGGGCCTGTATTAGTCGTCATGAAATATGACGATGAAGCTGATCTGATTGCTCAAGCCAATGATAGTTGTTTTGGTTTGGCAGCAGGGATTTGGACTGAAAATTACCGTAAGGCATGGCAACTTGCCCGTGCTTTAGAAGTCGGAACAGTCTGGATTAATACCTATAAAAAATTCTCGATTTCTGCGCCATTTGGTGGCTTTAAAGAAAGTGGTATCGGACGTGAAAAAGGGCGTTTAGGCATTTTATCTTACATGCAGCAAAAAAGTATTTATATGGGATTGAGCGAGCAGCCAAATCCTTGGTGTGATTAATAAATTCATGGAATGAATAGTTTTTGAGGAATAAACCAATGACAGAACGTGTAAATGTAGGCGAAGCCATCGCGCGTGTTTTAGAAGCACATCAAGTGGATAGTATTTATGGCGTGATCTCGATTCATAACTTACCGATTGCTGATGCAGTCGGTCGCCGTGAAAAAATCCGTTTTGTGGCCGCACGCGGTGAGGCGGGTGCGGTCACTATGGCAGATGGTCATTCACGCTTTAAAGGTTTAGGTGTCGCTTTAACCAGTACTGGCGCAGGTGCAGGGAATGCGGTCGGTTCATTGATTGAAGCGGTGAATGCATGTAGCCCAGTGTTACATCTAACTGGTCAAGTTGAACGTGAATATTTAGATCGTGATGCAAGTTTCATTCATGAAACCAAAGATCAGCTCACCTTCTTACGTGCATCAAGCAAAGCCGCTTTTCGTATTACCAGCCCTGACAATGCTGTAGGCGTAATTCGTGAAGCGATTCGCGTAGCCACTACAGTACCCATGGGGCCGGTCAGTGTGGAGCTACCGATTGATGTTCAAGCAGCTGAAATTGACTTACCACTGAATCTAGGTCCAGTCAAAGCACTCGAATTGCCACAAGCAGATCAAGTTGAAGTTGATTTAATCGTTGATGAAATCAAAAAAGCCAAACGTCCAATTTTTTGGATCGGCGGTGGTACGCTCAATAGTGTTGATGAAGTCAAAGCTATTGCTGATCTCGGTATTCCAGTAGTATCTTCAACCCATGCACGTGGTGTATTGACAGATGATCATCCACGTAGTCTAGGTGCATTCCATAACTCAGCAGGGGTTGAGCAGCTGCTCAAAGATGCTGATTTGTTGGTTGTGGTCGGTTCGCGTTTACGCAGTAATGAAACCAAAACCTATTCAGTGCAGTTCCCTGAAAATATTATTCAGGTCGATGCCAACCCTGTCGCACAGCAACGTAATTACAAAATTCGCAACTTTATCTGTGGCGATGCCAAAGATGTATTACAACGTGTATTGACTGGCTTACAAGGTGTATCAAAAGTCGATGTGGAATATGATGCAGCCGTGGTTCAAGCAAAACAGGCTGCAATTGATGCCTTACGTATACAACTTGATCAATATGCTTTGATCTGTGATCACCTTCGTGCAGCACTGCCACAAGATGGCATCTTTGTGCGTGATATCACCATGTCAGGCAGTACGTGGGGCAGTCGTTTATTCCCAGTACAAGCACCAAACCAAAATATTCACTCTTTAGCAGGCGCAATTGGTTTAGGTTTAGCAACCGCAATAGGCGCTTCGATTGCCAATCCAGACAAGAAAGTGATTGGTTTGGTCGGTGATGGTGGTCTGATGCTCGGGATTGGTGAAATTGCCACTATGGCGCAAGAAAATACCAATATGGTACTGATGATCATGAATGATGGTGGTTATGGGGTGATGCGTGGCATCCAAAAAAATTACTTTGGTGGTCGTCAATATTTCAATGAATTACATACACCTGACTACAAAGTTCTAGGTGAGGCGATGGGCGTGAAAAGCTGGAAAGTTGGCAGTGCAGAGGATTTTAAAACAGTCATTCAGCAGGCCGTTGATTTCCAAGGACCAAGCGTCATCGAATTGGATATGCATTCAATTGGGCCACTGAATTTTGCAGGTCCGCCACAAAAGAAATTGTATTAATCCATCTCAGCATTGCTAGGTAGGGCTGATAAAGAATGATTTGTAGGCAAAATTTTTTGTCTACAAATCAATAAAAACTATGTTTTATAGGTAAAACAAAAAACAGAGCCAACAGGATGGTTGGTATCAAAGCGAAGGAATATGATATGAAAAAGACAGTGATGGTCGCGATGCTTGCTGCATGTTATTTGGGTACAGCATCTCATGCATTTGCACAAAGTTCAGCACTAGAATGGAAAAGTGAAGATGGGACGGATTCTGTCAAACTGGGTGGTGTGGTTCGACTCAATCAACGTTACGAAAATTGGGAGGGACCAAATGGTGGTTTTGGAAAACTCTATTTTGATATTTTCCGAGTTGATCTGAAAGGTAAGTTTGATGATGCCTATTTTAACGCCAGTTACCTCTTTCAAGATCAAGGTAAACGCTCGATAGAAAAAGCCTATGTGGGTTATCATCTGGATGAAAATAACAGCATAGAAGCTGGTTTTGTCTATAAACCTTTTGCAATTTATCCTTATCCACAAAATGGTTGGACTTATCACATTCCATTTTTCTTGGGTTATGGTAATAACATTGCTCCAGGTTTGAATTGGAATTTTCAGAATAAAGAATGGGACATGAAGCTGGGCTATTATCCTGAAATGCTCGCAACCAATCTTCGTTATTCTCCTGAAAGTGCCACCTATGATGATTTGGCTGAAAATGCATTCCCAACACAACAAGGCTATCAAAATGAAAAACGTCATCAAGTGAATACACGGATTGTTCGTAAGTTAGAAACCGAATTTGGCAAGCAAGAATTTGGTGTTTCAGGTGCTATTGCTCAGCTACACAATAAAATTACTGATAAAGATGGTAAGTATTATGCTGTTGGTTTGCATACAGATAACAATTACAAACGCTTTAATTTACAAAGCTCGGTAATACATTATCAATATGATGCGAAAAATCCAGATGGTGTAAACAATGATATGACACTGATGGGCGCGAATGGTTTTACCCCTGCTTATTTTATTGCTTCTGAGGCTACAGTAGCCAGTTTAAATTTGGCTTATACCTTACCCGTTCAAGACATGGGGAAACTCAAAGCAATCCGTTTCTACAATGATTATAGTTATTTAGACAAAAAAAGGGATGATTGGTCTGATTCGCAAATGAATACCACAGGGATGATGTTTATTGCTTCGCCATTTATGGTGTGGACTGATTATACATGGGGAAAAAACGCCAATATCATTGGTGGTGCAACCAATGCCACAGGCTTTACTTCAACCGTCTCTCCAAATAGTGACAAATGGCTTTATCGTATTAATTTGAATATTGGATTTAGTTTTTAAAATTTGATCACAAACAAAAAAGCAAAGCCGAGGCTTTGCTTTTTTGTGATTGAATTGCCAGCTTAGATTTTGTTGATCAAATCGTTGATTTGTTTTGCTTGTTCAGCAGCATTACCTGTATATGTAGCAGGTGTAAGCTCTGCTAAACGCGCGCGTTCATCTGCTGGTACTTGTAATAGTTCATCACCATTCACAAAATCAACCATCATGTCACGTGTCATTGCTTGACCACGCGTCAATGCTTTTAATTTTTCGTATGGTTTTTCAACATTATAACGACGCATAACGGTTTGAATTGGCTCGGCAAGCACTTCTTGCGCTTGGTCTAGATCTTCATTAATACGTTGTGCATTCAGCTCAAGTTTACCAACGCCTTTTAGGCATGCATCAAAAGCAATCAAGCTTTGGGCAAAACCAACACCCATGTTACGGAGTACAGTTGAGTCAGTTAAGTCACGCTGCCAACGAGAAACAGGAAGTTTTTCACCGAGGTGACTCAATACTGCATTGGCAATACCTAAGTTACCTTCAGAGTTTTCAAAGTCAATTGGATTCACTTTGTGTGGCATCGTTGAAGAACCCACTTCGCCATCTTTTAACTTTTGTTTGAAGTAACCAAGCGAGATATAACCCCAAACGTCACGGTTAAAGTCGATCAAGATGGTGTTATAACGACGTAATGCATCAAACAATTCAGCCATGTAATCATGCGGTTCGATTTGCGTGGTGTATGGGTTGAAGCTTAGGCCTAAAGACTCAACAAATGCTTGCGCATGAGCAGCCCAATCAATTTCTGGATAAGCAGAAAGGTGAGCATTGTAGTTACCAACCGCGCCATTGATCTTGCCAAGTAATTCAACATTTTCAAATTGCTTGATCTGACGTGCTAAACGATAAGCAACGTTAGCCATTTCTTTACCCAACGTAGTAGGGCTAGCAGTTTGACCATGAGTACGAGACAACATTGGTTGTTCAGCATGGGTGGTTGCCAAAGCTGAAATCGCATTTAAAAGTTGCTTCATACTTGAAACTAAAACTTCACGACCATTTTTAAGCATCAATGCATGAGACAAGTTGTTGATGTCTTCTGATGTGCATGCAAAGTGAATAAATTCACCTGCATTTTTTAATTCATCAATGTTGGCAATTTTTTCTTTAAGGAAATATTCAACTGCTTTTACATCGTGGTTAGTTGTGCGTTCGATCTCTTTAATGCGGTTGGCATCTTGCTCAGAGAAGTCTGCAACAATCGCATCTAAAGCGGCATTGGTTTCAGCAGAGAATGCTGGAACTTCGATGATTTCTGCACGATTTGCCAGTGCTTGTAACCAACGCACTTCAACTGTGACACGAGCGTGGATTAAACCAAACTCAGACAAAAAAGGGCGTAGTGCATCGCATTTGCTTGCATAACGTCCATCAAGTGGTGAGAGTGCGGTTAAAGCATTCATACAGATTCCTTAATCTTGGAATAAACATAAAAATAAATTCGTTGTAGCATCGGTTTAAACCACCTGATACTGCAAACGAGCGAGAGCTTGAATATCGTGCAATAACTTACGTTTGCTAAAAATCATACCCCATGAACTGCCACCGAGTTGTCGCCATAAATGGGCAAGCTGTATGCCGGTAAACAGGCAAGCTCGAATGCGATTGGTATGGTTCATATCTTTGAAAGCTTCAGCATTGCCACGGACTAAAATGCGTGGATTAATTTGACCCGCAGTTTCAACATAAGTTTGCGCTAAACTGGCAATAATACTTGGGTGTAAATAGTTATTATCGAAAAAAGACAACTGTTTTAAGATTTTTTGTTGTGCTTTTTCAATGATTTTTACATATTCTGGGTTGCTATAAACTTTCTTTTCTAACTGCAATAGTGCCATTGCATAAGACATTGGAAGTTTGGCAGTGCCCAGTTTAGGAACTCTTGATTTCGGCGCGGTATTAAAAGGCTGAGTAATACAGCCTTCTAGGGTTTTTAAGCCCAATGAAATATCAGCGAGTTGATTAAAAAAATCTAAAGTCTGCGTTGCACTATTACTGGCGGGACGAATATTTAAACTGGCTTTGATCAGTAGTTCTAAATAGAAATTACCACTGTCACCAATACTTTGTTGACCTGCCATCGCCGTCATATGCGTAAGCTGAGTTGCCTGAAAGACAGCTGCCAATGCCAAAGCACGGTTTTGTCTAACATTCAACGCTTGAGTGGGCTGAAAGGGGAACTCCGCCATGCTTCGCTTCCAATATCCTTAAATAAAATCTGGCTGAGGTGCATTGGTATGGTGAATAACACCACCGCCTAAGCAGACCTCTCCTGAATAAAACACCACACTTTGCCCAGGAGTAACGGCTCTTTGTGGTTCATCAAATTCAACACGAATTCCATTTTCTGTCTGTTCATCGCGGTAAATTGTACATGCTTGATCCGACTGACGATAACGTGTTTTAGCAGTACATCGGAAACCAGTGCTCGGAATTTCTTGTTCGCCAGCAACCCAATCAATCGACTCACTCCAAAGTTGTGTACTTTGCATGAGTGGATGTTCGTGTCCCTGTCCAATCACCAGTCGGTTATTGGCAATATCTTTGTGTAATACGAACCATGCACCTTCTTGTGCACCCTTCATACCACCAATCCCGATACCACCGCGCTGACCCAGCGTATAGTACATTAAGCCGTGATGTTCACCAACTTCTTTACCATTGTCTAAGACAATTTTTCCAGCTTGAGCAGGGAGGTATTGTTTTAAGAAATCACTAAAACGACGCTCACCAATAAAACAGATCCCTGTTGAATCTTTTTTCTTGGCTGTAGCGAGATCTAGTTCTTCTGCGATTTTGCGTACCTGAGGTTTTTCAATTTCACCGACAGGGAACAAGGTTTTATTAATTTCACGACCATGAACTGCATGGAGGAAATAAGTCTGATCTTTATTATTATCTACACCACGTAATAACGGTGCATACGTTTCACCACGTGAGTTTTGCATCGTTGCACCGCGACGCGCATAGTGACCAGTTGCAATAAAATCTGCGCCAAGAGTCATCGCGTGATCGAGGAAAGCACGGAATTTAATTTCTTTATTACAGAGAATATCTGGGTTAGGCGTACGTCCAGCCGCATATTCTGCTAAGAAGTGCTCAAACACACGATCCCAATACTCCATCGCAAAGTTCGCGGTATGTAGTTTGATCCCAATCTTATCTGCAACGGCTTGAGCATCAGCCAAGTCTTCTAGTGCTGTGCAATATTCCGTACCATCATCTTCTTCCCAGTTCTTCATGAAAAGACCTTCAACTTGATATCCTTGTTGAAGTAAAAGCGCGGCAGAAACAGAGGAATCTACACCACCAGACATACCGACGATGACACGTTGTTGCATAGGATTAAGCATCCAAATGAGGGGTTAATGAGGGAGAGAAAGGGTGCTCATAAATAAGCGATAAAGGATATTTCTTGCCAGCGAGGGCATCTTGAACAGCTTTTAAAACCAATGGGCTACGCGCACGTGCTGATTCTTGTAGTTCATCTACATTCATCCATACCGCAGCAACGATGCCTGTATCGAGTTGCGCATTTTCTTCAACTGAAGTGACATGTGCCAAGAAGCAAAAACGGTAATAGGTACGATCAGGAAACATCGGTGGCGTATAGGTATAAATACCGAGTAAGTGATCAACTTCAACATGATGACCTGTTTCTTCTAAGGTCTCACGAATTGCTGCCTGGATAATGGTTTCATCACATTCAACATGACCAGCAGGTTGATTAAACACGGTATGTACATAGCCCTCGCTGTGTTCTTCGACAAACAGAAAACGTCCGTCTTTTTCGACTACAGTGGCGACTGTGACATGAGGTGTCCAAGCGGTCATAGAAAGCACCATGATTTTAAAAAATGTATTCTACAAAATTTGGGGCAAGATGGCTAGGTTAAAGCCTTTTCTTGTGACTTGTATGCTTTTAATAAAAAATAACCTGAAAACAGACCAATTACGAATCCAAAACCAAATATGGGACCAAGCATGATTAAAATTTCATTCTTATAAATGTTTGAAGAATCACTTGTTCCATTTAAAGCAGAATAAAAACAAAGGGACAATACTGGTAGAGTTGTTGATAGCCCACCGAGTACACCACTGATTAAAACTATTCTAAAGTGACTTTTTACTTTGGGGAAAATGATATAGTTCATCAAAAAAGAATAGATGATGGATTGAACACCACAAGATAGTAGTATCATCAAGTACACACCTATCGCTCTGAAGATAAACCATATTGCTTCTAATACAGTAATACTGGAAATATAACGATATATCTCACTGAAAGTGGAAAATATCGCAATTACCAGAAATAAGAATGAAGTTACTAATGAAGGTAAAATAAAACCCAAATATAAGAGTTTTTTAGATACTTTGATCATTGTTATCTCTTAATTATGTGATTACTTGATTTTTATAATCATTTTTCACTTTCACATAGTTCTGCGCCGAATAAGGTAAAAATGCTTTTTCTTTATCTGTGAGAGGGCGGACTTGCTGAACTGGGCTACCAACATACAGATAACCGCTTTTTAAGACTTTACGGGGTGGAACTAAACTACCTGCACCGATCATCACATCATCTTCAATAATCACGTCATCTAACACTACGGTATTAATCCCAATCAGGACGCGATTACCAATAGTACAGCCATGTAAAGTCACATGATGCCCAACAGTCACATCTTCACCAATCACTAAAGGCGAACCGTTTGGTTTAGATTGATTTTTATGGCTGACATGCAACATACAATGATCTTGTACATTACTGTTTTTGCCAATCTGAATCGAATTCACATCACCACGAATCACGGCAAATGGCCATACTGAAACATTCTCAGCTAATTTGACATCACCAATCACGACAGCCATGTCATCGATATAACAGCTTGAATCAATATTAGGTGTTTGGTCTAAATAAGCGCGAATGTTCTTGGTCATAAGGGGCATCAACATAAAAGATAGCGGAATTATAAAATAAAAAAGCACTCGGACTAAATAGTCAGAGTGCTTAATTCACTTATTCAAAAATGAGGATTTAGAATAAGTTACCAAAGAATAATTTAATATGATCAATCATACGTGCAAAGAAACCTGCTTCTTCGATCGGTTTTAACGCAACAAGTGGTTTTTCAGCAATCACTTTACCATCAAGGCTAGCAACCAACTTTCCAATGACTTGACCTTGAGCCAAAGGTGCATTGAGTTGTGGTTGTACCACGAGCTGAGTTTTGATTTTATCAGCTTGTCCTTTTGGCATGGTGACATTGAAGTTTTCAGCTAAGCCAATTTGAACGTCATCTTCTTTACCAAACCAAACTTTTGCTTTGGCAATGGCTTGGTTAGCAGGTTGGACATTTGCAGTCTCAAAGTTTGCAAAGCCCCAAGCGAGGAGCGCACGCGTTTGACTGGCACGTTCATTCATGCTTGGTGTTCCGAAGATCACCGAGATCAAACGCATTGGACCACGTTTACTTGAGGTGGTTAAACAATAACCTGCTTCATTTGTATGACCTGTTTTTAAACCATCCACACTTGGGTCAGTGTAAAGTAAAGCATTACGATTACCTTGTTTAATGCCATTAAAGGTAAATTCTTTTTCTGAATAAATTGGATAGTATTTTGAGCTGTCCTTAATGATATGTTGCGCCAAGATTGCCATATCTTTTGCAGTCGAGTAATGACCTTCAGCAGGCATACCTGTTGAGTTGATAAAGTTGGTATTGGTCATGCCAAGACGTTTAGCTTCTTGGTTCATCATATGAGCAAATGTACCTTCATTGCCCGCGATATGCTCAGCCATTGCTTTTGATGCATCGTTACCAGATTGAACAATGATGCCACGTAGCATATCAAGGACAGTTGCGGAACTATTTAATGGAACATACATACACGACTCAGCGCTACTACCACGGCACCACGCCGATTCGTTCATGCGGACTTGCTCTTCTTCAGTCAGTTTGCCTTGTAGTAATTTTTGTTCAATGATGAAGCTGGTCATCATTTTGGTCATAGAGGCAGGCGCAAGTTTTTCATTTTCATTTTTTGCAGCGAGAATCTGACCTGTTTCATAATCCATTAATACGTAGGATTTATTGTTTAATTCTGGTGGAGCAGATAGGACAGTTGCTGCATATGAAAAGCTTGGCAAAAGTAGTAATGCAGCAATAGCGCTTTTTCTAGTCATTCGAGGTGGTTCCAATATCTTGTATGGTACGGGATGAGCCTAGCATTTTAGGACAAAGCAAAGCCGACTTCTATGGGAGAAGTCGGCTTTTTCATACAGTATTGTAACTAAGAGATATCGATGACTTTTATTTGGTCATACCTGATACATTCTTGTGGTTACTGAATTAATAATTTCGAACATCTTCGCAAATTTGACGATTCTTCTCATCAGAAGCAGCTTTAGCATCTTTGCGTGCTTCAACGAGGACATTTTGGAAATCTTTTGCTTTTGCGCGTTTATTTAGGACATCAACGGCTTTGGATTCTTTCGGTAAATATTCTTTTACCAAGCGTTCGTAGCCTTGTGTAAACTTTTTATCTTCGTCAATTAAACTTGGACAAATTTCAGAGAGCACATAAATTGCGGCTAACTCTTCTTGTGTTGTTGTTTGTGACATTGGAGTCACTTCAATGTTTTCTGACTCATGTTTTGCATTTGCTGCATATGCAACCGGTGTTAAAGCACTCGAGGCAATAAGCAATGATAAACCTAGTGTTTTAAAAACATTTTTCTTCATAACAAACCAAACTCAAATTAAGACTTAAACGATTTGAATAACTTATAGCATAGAAGAAAAATAAAATTGTATATTTGCTGTAGGGAAAGTGGAGGAAATGTGGTTTTAAAGACCCCGCGAGTTAAACCACTGTGGCACTTTAATAATTGATTCATCTTCAAAAATTAAAGAGTTTAATCGCTAGGTTGAGTGGCTTTTGGTCTTGACTTGACTTGCGATTTGTTCTAAGACATTTTTAAAAAACAATCAAAACATCATGTCTGATGAGACTAACTTTTCAGAATGTTTCAGTAGATGAGCAATCTAAATAATAAATTGTTGAAGTTACGGTCAATCTGAGCAAGCCGAGTCCTTCTTTTATAATTAAACAAAAGTAAGCCTGTTTGCGATCATCGAAATGTGAATGGAAAAGGAGCAGGATATGACGACCAAATTTGAAGGCGGTATTGATATCGCATTGAAGCTACCACCACATCAATTCGAAGCGACTGTTGCTTTCTATCGTGATGTTATCGGTCTAAAGCAGATTACAGAAAAGGGCGCGGAAGTAGGCTTCGAATTCGGTCAAGTTAAATTATGGATTGATATCGCGCCAGAGATGAGCCAAGCCGAGATTTGGCTCGAATTATTTACGGATGATTTTGCTAAGGCTGCTAAACATCTTAGTGATGCTGGTGTTGTTCGTTGCGATGCAATTGAACCATTGCCAGAGGGCTTTCGAGGGGGATGGATTACAAATCCAGCCAACATTATCCATATGGTTCGTGAGCCAGATGCTTGGTAATTTCATTGTATTTTTAAGTTGCCAGAGTTGAAATAAATGTGGTTTTAAACAGACCTCTATCATCATTATTTGCCCTTTTGTATTTCTCCTATGAGCTGAAACAAAAGGGATCTATGAAAGAAGTTTAATATTTAAAACCACAAATAGACGATACTTTTAATTACGCTTCAAAATCTACGACTTCTTGGCACACTGTCTTTTGCTCAGCTCGGTCAACTTCTTTTGCAGCCTCATGAGCATCTTTGAGCAAAGCTTTGAACTCGGCATCTTGCTGCAAGCTTTCAAGTGAAGCTGATTTGTCTGAATAGCCACTTAAATAAGACGCTATGATTGTTTTAATGTTTTGGTCGAACTGGGCATTTTTACCGATCAATTTTGGACACATTTCGATCAGTACTTGCGCATTGGCGATATCATCTTTGATCAATGCATTTGCTTCTTGAACTGAAACGGCTTCATTTGCATAAATTGCTTGTGCTGTTAAAAGTGAGAAAGCAACCCCAAAAACTCGAATAAATTTAGATAAATGTCTCATGATTGTATAAATTTCTAATACTATGAAGTAATAAATATATATAATTCAATGAATAATTCAATTGAAAAAACTGTGTAGTAGACGGGCTATTGACATGTTATCAATACATGGTTGAAGTAGCAGCAAGCGCGAATGAGAGAGACTGGATTTTAGTGAATATTTTAATTGCAAATGATGATGGTGTATTCGCACCTGGGCTCCAAGCTTTGGCTTTAGCATTAAAACCTTTGGGTCGAGTTGTTGTGGTTGCCCCTGAAAGTGAGCGGAGTGGTTACTCAAGTGCATTAACCTTAGATCGTCCTTTACGTCCTATTCAGATTTCCGAAGATGTTTGGGCGGTAAATGGCACACCTGCGGATTGTGTTTATTTATCGACCAATGGGCTTTTTGATTTCGAATTTGATCTTGTGGTTAGTGGTATCAATAATGGAGCGAATTTGGGTGATGATGTTTTATATTCAGGCACTGTGGGCGCAGCGTTTGAAGGGCGATTAATGAAGCATCCTGCTATTGCGGTATCACTCGCAGGAGCAAATGTACGCGCATACGACCACCCTCAACAATATGCACAAGCAGCACAGTGGGTGCATGATTTCATTGCTCAAGGCTTGCCAATTTTGCCACCACGTCATATTTTCAATATTAATATTCCTGATGTTGAACTGATCAAAGGGACTCAAATCACCTATCAAGGGCGCAGGGCGCAGTCTAAACCGATTAGTAGTCATGTTGACCCACGAGGGCGTCAAGTCTATTGGATCGGTCTTGCAGGTGAGGCCGTGACTGATCCTCAACAAGCCTCGAGCCAGATCCAGTCAGACTTCTTTGCTGTTTCAAGTGGATATGTCAGTATCACACCGATTCAAATGGATGCAACCAATTACACTGTGTTAGACAATTTGCATAATCATGTGAATGGTAAATAACTTGAATGTTATAACTTTGTGAAGATCGTGCGTGAATGCTCGTTTTTTCTCACTTTTTTGGTACTCTAAGGCGCAAATAGATTAAGGATTTTTCGATGAGGGCGAAGATGCACTTAAACCATGTCTCGATTTTTCATTCACAAAAAATGATCAAAACAATCGTATTGTCTATGGCGGTTGCAACAGCGGCTGTTGTAACAGGTTGTGCATCTAAACCACAGGTGAGCGGTGGTGCAAGTTATGCACACGTACCAAACTATTACACAGTTCGTTCTGGTGATACTTTGAGTCGTATTGCAAATCGTTATGGGATGAACTATTTAGATATCGCAGCACTCAATGATATTGCGCCGCCATATCGAATTTATGTCAACCAATCATTGCGCTTAAAAGGTTCCGCTGCACAGCGAACAACATCAACACAAGCGATGGCGCAAACAGCTCCAATTCAGCGTCAAAGTGTCAATTTACCAACACAGCGACCAGTTACTCCACCAACTCAGACCGTCACCACGCCGACTCAACGACCTGTTGTTCCCGTCGTGCCTGTGAATCCTTCATCATCTACTTTGGCCTCAGGCCTACGCTGGGTTAAACCATCAAATGGTGCGATTATTCAAACCTTCAATTTGGCAAGTAATGTTAAAGGTACGCGTTATGGCGGCAATGTTGGCGATCCAATCTTTGCTGCTGCAAACGGGCAGGTTGTTTATGCTGCGGATGGCTTGAAAGAATATGGCAATTTGGTCTTGGTTAAACATGTTGATGGCTATATTACTGCTTACGCGCACAACAGCAAAATGTTGGTCAAGAGCGGAGACAACGTGACTGCTGGACAAAAAATTGCAGAGATGGGTTCTTCAGGGGCATCACGTGTCATGTTGGAGTTCCAAGTGCGGTTGGATGGTAAGCCAGTTAACCCAACAACAGTACTCCCTAACTAGTTTCATAACGTGAACAAACCCTCAACAAATTGTTAATAATCTCTAGTCTAACAATAGACTTCTCTGTATACTTATTATGTTTGCTTTTATTAGAACAATAAGCATATTAATAAATTGAGAGGGAAGTTTATGTTAGATCAATTGCGTGCAATGGGGGTTTTTGCTTGCGTTGTAGAAAAAAGCTCTTTTAGCGGAGCCGCTCGGGATTTAGGAATAACAACAAGTGCGGTCAGTCAACAAATCCGTTCATTAGAACAAGAAATGGATGTCACATTACTTCATCGCTCAACACGAAAACTCAGTCTTACAGAGGCTGGGCAGGCATTTTTTTTTAGTTGCCAAGAAATGCTGGCTGCGGCTGAGCGTGGCAAAATTAGAATCAATGAGTTGCGTGATGATTTGGTCGGCGATTTGCGTATTGCAACTACGCCTGAACTCGGTGCATTACATGTCGTTCCAGCACTTTCTCACTGGATGTCAGCGCATAAGGGGTTAGCTGTTCATTTTGAAGCAGACCATCGCTATATTGATTTGATTGAAGAACGTATTGATATTGCGATACGTATGAGTTTAAAAGTTGATGATCCCCAACTAACGATTGTTCCTTTAGCGCGTGTCGATCAGGTTTTAGTTGCATCGCCTAGCTATTTGAACCAAGCACCCTCAATTACTCATCCGCAAGATTTATGTCATCATGAATTATTGCCCATCACTTTGATGCAAAACTTTCAGCACTTTTCATTTCGTCATGGTTTAAGTGGTGATGTCGTGAATGTTGATATGAAGACACGTTTGGGCACAAATAATGTTTTTGTAGCGAAATCACTGTGTCAACAGGGGCTTGGGATCGCACGTATTTTATATATGGATGTTCAAAAAGAACTGATCAGCGGTTCGTTGGTTGAAGTCTTACCAGATTGGCAACTGCCTGTTTATACCTTACAAGCACTCACATCCAAGCGTGAACAATATCCAGTAAAAGTACATCGTTGTATTGATGCACTTAAACAGTATTTTGCTCAACTACCCGGTGGACGTTCCTTACAGGGTGTTGCTTAAGGCGATTGAAATTGCATAGCTTCAAGATTTAAAAAAAGCCATGCTCCTCAACGGAACATGGCTTTTTCTTTATTTACGTCGCTTTTTAGTGAAGGGTTTGAGTGTTTTAGTCTCGGCTAAAACCTCCTCAGATGCTTTAGTTGTACTGGTGTCTTTCTTACTTTTTTTCCGCTTTTTCTTTTTCTTTGGCGTTTCATCCTCAACGGCATCACCATCTTCGATCGCTTGCCAATATTCCAGTTGTTCCATTACGGCAGCATAGATAGAGTTTTTACTATACCTTCCTTTTTTGTCTAATGTACCCACTGGGCGCGCCATTAAGATTTCTAAGGCTTGATCAATGGTATCAATCGCATGTACATGGAATTGTCCCGCTTGAACAGCCTCACTTACGTCTTGACGTAGCATCAGATGTTGCATGTTTTGGCGTGGAATAATCACCCCTTGTTTGCCAGTTAGACCTTGCAACTTACATGCATCATAGAAACCTTCAATTTTGGCATTGACACCACCAATGGGTTGAACTTGACCCAGTTGGTTCATCGACCCTGTAATTGCCCAAGATTGATCAATTGGGATCTGACAGATTGCTGAGATTAAAGCTGACAATTCTGCAACGGTGGCACTGTCACCATCGACTTGTCCATAGCTTTGTTCAAAAGCGAGTGCCGCAGAGAAATGTAGAATTTGCTCACGCCCAAAATGTGCTTTGAGGAAACTAGACATTAGCAACACACCTTTGGCATGAAGTGAGCCACCTAACTCTACGCTACGTTCAATATCAAGAATATCGCCACCACCTTGGTAAACTGAAGCAGTGAGGCGAGAAGGCAAGCCAAATTCAACATCAGCGTAGTGAATCACGGAGAGGGCATTGATTTGACCTAGACGATGTCCTGAGGTTTCGATCAATTGTGTGCCACGCGATAAATCTTGCCAGTACAGCTCACGGAGATAGCCCAAGCGATATTGGCGATGATGCAGGGCTTGATTGACGTGATGATTGGTGACCAGCTTGTCATCCGCTTTAAAGGCATGATGATGGGCTTCTCGAATGAGATCACCAAGTGTCGAAGCGTGTAATGACAAAGAGCTTTGATCTTCAGCTTGGCGACTAGAGTCCGTCAGCAAAGCGGCTAATGCGGAACGATCAAAGGGCAATAGCTTATCTGCTTGCACATAGTCGGCGATCAATTGCATGTAGGCCTGTTCGTTACTGTCATTACGTTGTAATGTATCGGTAAAGTCGGCACGAATCTTAAAGACACTACCAAGCTCAGGTTCTATTTCTAAAATTTCATAATAAATTTCAGGCTCTGCCAGTAAAACCACTTTAATATCTAAAGGAACTGCCGCTGGTTCAATCGAAATGCTACCTGTTAAAGTCAGCATGTGTTCCAAAGACGAAAGCTTGAGTTTTCCTGATTTTAAGGCACGTTTTAAACCTTGCCATGCGTAAGGTTGTTCAAGTAAATGCTCAGCTTCGAGTAATAGAAAACCACCATTGGCGCGATGTAGTGAACCAGGACGAATCAAAGTGAAGTCTGTGGTAATGGTGCCATTATGGGTTAACTGTTCGACATGACCCAATAAATTGTAATGAGTTGGGAAGTCTTCAAAAATGACAGGTGCACCACTGTTTGGCTTGTTTGATGTAATTACATTTGCTTGATAACGCGCAGGCACGCGATTGAATAAAGCAGGGGTAAAATCATCTTCTTCTTGTTCTAAAATAAGTTCGACATTATTAATAATGTCATCAGCATATTGTTTTAAGTATTGTTCGAGATGTTCGACCTCTTTATGTCGGCTTAGAATCTGGTTGATCCTTGGCATTACTACTTGCGCTGCAATGTCACGATTTAAGGTCGAAACTTGATCCCGTGCGTCATCCTCTAAATCGCCTAAGTGTAGACCTAAACGTTCTAGTTTTTTCTCCATATAGCGGAGATTTGATTTGATATCAGCTCGTTCTTGGCTAGTGAGTGTGTTTAGGTCATCTTGAGTTAACTCGTGATATTCATCATTCTTGAGTAACATCGGAATAAAGACATGTTTGTCATTACGAGAAATGAGCTTTAAATCGAGTTCTTCACCTTCTTTGGTGAGTTCAACCAATGCCTGTTGTTGTACCTCACCTGTGTCTTGGCGAATGCGTTCAATACGATTGTGATAACTCTCTGCGCTAAAGCGACGTTCCAATTGCTTTAAGCTGATTTGCCATGCTTGTTGTAGTGCATTTTGGAACTTTGTACCTTGACCCGCAGGAAAACGCAAAGCAATTGGCTGTCTTGGGTTTTTGAAATTATTAACATAGACCCAATCATCAGGAGTCGGCATGGTTTTGGCGTATTGCTGGAGTAAACGTTTAATCATGGTACGTTTACCCAGTCCTGCTGTGCCCACTGCAAAAATGTTATAGCCAGAATAAGGGAGTGAAATCCCAGCCTCAACGGAAGCACGGGCGCGATCTTGACCTAAAAAGTTATTCAGCGGTTTAATGCGTTTAGTCGAGCTTGGGATTTTAGCTAAATCTGGAATATGCGTTAGTTGGTCAGCGCGCAAAGCTGTATTTGTCAGTGTTGGTTGTATATCGGGTTGTTCAAAAGCATTTGGAAAAATATTGGTATTTGCTTTAATCGTGTTTGTTGGTGTTAGAGATAAAGTTGTTGCAGTCATTTGGTCGAGTTTTTGGGTCACTATTGCTATCCAACAAAGAAACGAAAGTTAAGTAATTAAAGGTATACAGTTTTGGGTCTAAAGATCAAGCGAACTTGTGTTTTTTATCGACAAAACAGAATAGGGTCTGTTGACATTTCACAGATGCTTGCGACAGCGGACATTTTTTAGGCGGTGCAAGGCATGTTTTGTGAAATTTAGTCATTCTAAATAAGCGAAGCATAACGCAGTAACGGCAAAAAATGTCCATGTCCCGGAGGGTTATGGCTAGAACTGCCTCAAACTTCGTTATGAAACTTGACAAGGGAGTTGCCATTGCCTACGTTTCATGCCTTGTTTGAGTGGTTTTAGCCAATAACGCAATGCATGGCTGAAATATCAACAGACCCTAATTATTGCATAAAGCAACTTGCAAGCTGAGGCAAGAAACGATTGAATAGGCACATTTGAACATTTTGGAAAATAATAAGCAATGACGACTCAAGCCTCTGGTTGGGCGGCTGCATTTAAAGCATTTTTAGATCGCCGTGCGCTGATTATGTTTTTTCTTGGTTTTTCAGCAGGTATACCGATCCTTTTAATTTTTTCTAGCTTATCTTTATGGCTAGGAGAGGCTGGTATTGATAAAACTGCGGTGACGTTTTTTAGTTGGGCGGCATTGGGCTACTCATTTAAATTTGTTTGGGCGCCATTGATTGATGAGTTGCCAGTTCCATTTTTGACCAAAACATTAGGTCGTCGCCGTGCTTGGCTGTTGATCGCACAATGCCTGATTATTTGTGCGATTTGTATTATGGCTTTTTCTGACCCTGCACTGGGGCAAAGCTATTTAATTCAAATGGCAGCAGGTGCGGTACTGCTGGGCTTCTCTGCGGCAACTCAAGATATTGTGATTGATGCATATCGTATTGAGTTGGCTGAAACAGAAATGCAAACGGTTTTGGCATCGACGTATAATGCAGGCTATCGCATTGGGATGATCGTTGCAGGTGCAGGTGCTTTATTCTTGGCTGCCTATTTAGGTACAGCTAAAGGCAACTATATCTACGAAGCTTGGAAATATACCTATTTGACCATGGCAGCTGTCATGGTGATCGGGATTGTAACCACACTGGTCGTCCGTGAGCCTATAGTTAATCGTATTTATAAAAATTACAAAAAAACAGATTATTACCGTTTGGTGTTTGTCTTTTTTATCGCAGTCGCCACGTTTGTGCTGACTTATATCTATTCGGGTCAACTTACACAGGCGTTGATTCAAGCAACAGCGATTAAAGACACAGCAGCATTATTTGGCTTAGAAGCGTTGCGGTTTTTAACAGCCACTGCCTGTGCTTTATTGATTGGTTTTGGACTGGTCAAAATGGGTGTTGTAAATCAACAGATGGCGAAAGAAACATGGGTTGCACCGATTCTAGATTTCTTTAAACGCTATGGCGTGAAACTCGCGTTGGTGCTGTTGTTGCTGATCGGCTTCTTCCGAATCTCTGACATTATCGCAGGGGTGATTTCCAATGTGTTCTATCAAGATTTGAACTTTAGTAAAGAGCAAATTGCTGAAGCAGTTAAAGTTTATGGTGTCTTGTTTAGTTTGGTTGGTGGTTTCTTGGGTGGTTTGCTGGCACAACGAATGAATATCATGAAGCTGATGTTTATCGGTGCAGTGCTGGCGAGTTCAACCAATTTGATTTTTATTGGCTTAGTAAAATCTGGAAAACCATTAGATCAGGTTCATGTCCAAGTTGGCAATCAGTCTTATCACGTACCTACAGATGAAGTGGGTTTCTGGAAATTACAAGTGCCGCCCGCTGTTTTGAGTGAAGCGAACAAAGTTGAAGTCACTGCATCTTATCTCGATAAAGTGCATGAAAAGCCGATCTCGATTTCACAACCTTATTTGGTTGGAGATGCACAAAAACCACAAATTCAGATGTTGCCTATCACCAGTAATAATGAAATCACCCTACATGAACAATCGGGTAGTATCGTGGTGAGAGGACAGTATTTTGGTGAACCATTAACCGCGACACAAAAAATTGTGGTTGATTTGGATGGTCAAAATTTTGATGCAAAACTAGATCGAAATGGTGTTTTTAGCAGCGTGATTGAAGCGAAACAATTGCTTTCTTCGCCATCTAAGCAACTTGATGTTGCGGTGTTCGATGGCGATCAGTCGATATTATCGATATCGCATCGTTATCAGTCGAATACCAACCTCACCATAGGGAATGAACTGGATGTGAATATTGATCCTTTACCACTGATCAATCCTCAGTCTACTCGGGATGTCGAGATCAAGGGTAAAGTCATCAAACAGTATAGTTCCTTGTGGTTGTATTTTGCGATTGTGGTGGATAATCTTGCTGCTGGTTTGGCTGGCGCAGCATTTATTGCGTTCTTATCGAGCTTAACCAGTGTTTCTTTTACTGCGGTTCAATATGCTATTTTTAGTTCATTAATGACATTAACACCGAAATTATTGGGTGGCTACTCTGGCACAATGGTCAGCAATATGGGCTACCCGAATTTCTTTTTAATGACGACTTTGATTGGTGTTCCAATCTTAATCCTCGTGGTTTGGGTTGCAAAGCTGTTACGCGAGCATGAAAAACCATCAACACAACAGACAGGTGAATAACGATGCGCATGTTACATACGATGCTACGTGTAGGTAATTTAGAACAATCTTTAAAGTTCTACACTGAGGTACTTGGTATGAAATTGCTACGCCAACGCGATTATGAAGAAGGGCGTTTTACCCTTGCTTTTGTTGGCTATGGCGATGAAGAAAACAATACCGTACTTGAGTTAACTCACAATTGGGATACTTCGAGCTATGAGCTTGGTAATGCTTATGGACACATTGCAATTGGTGTAGAAGATGCTTATAAGGCATGTGACGACATCAAAGCGCGTGGTGGAAAAGTGGTTCGTGAAGCAGGTCCGATGAAGGGTGGTGTGACGGTTATCGCTTTTGTTGAAGACCCAGATGGTTATAAGATTGAGTTAATTCAACAGGATCAAAATGCACGTAATAACTAATTTGAATTCATCTTAAGCTGAAGATTTCTCATTTAAAAGCGCTAGCATTATTTATATAGCCCAGTATGATATGTCGATCAAATGGTCAACAATATTGTATTGGGCTTTATTGTACTTAGTGGGTGAGTAGGAATAAGATATGTTCAAAATTTTGGCACTGGATCGTTTTACATTACTCTTGGTTGCGATGGTTGTACTTGCAACATTTTTACCAGTTTCAGGCCAGATTGCATCTTATTTTAATATTCTCACAACCGTTGCTATCGCGATACTTTTCTTCTTACACGGTGCAAAGTTGTCGCGTGAAGCTGTGGTTGAAGGCATGCTGCATTGGAAAATGCATGCTCTCGTCTTTGCGTTTACCTTTCTACTTTTCCCTGCAATCGGCCTCATGGCCCGACCAATCTTAGAGCCGCTTTTGGGACAGCAGTTGTATTGGGGTTTTCTGTTTATGTGCTTTCTGCCATCAACAGTACAATCTTCGATTGCATTTACCTCGATGGCCAAAGGCAATGTCGCAGGTGCTGTGTGTAGTGCATCATTTTCCAATATCATTGGTATGATTATTACGCCTATTTTAGTCAGCTATTTTATTCTTGGACAAAGCCAACATGGTTTTGATCCAACCCAGTCAATTATTCAAATCACACTATTATTATTGGTTCCATTTATATTAGGTCAAATATTGCGCCCTTATATCTTTCCTGCAATGCTCAAACGACCAAGTCTGGTCAAGGTCTTTGATCAAGGCTCTATTTTAATGGTGGTTTATGGGGCGTTCAGCAGTGCCGTAGTTGCTGGTCTATGGCAGCAAGTCAGTGGTTTAACCTTATTGTATTTAATCCTTGCGTGTTCAGTCTTGCTTACCATTGTGATGCTATTGGCTTTCTATCTACCAAAGTGGCTTGGTTTTAATCAAGCGGATCAAGCGACAATTTTCTTTTGCAGTTCAAAGAAGACTTTGGCGAGTGGGGTGCCTATGGCGCAAATTTTATTTATAGGACAACCTTTAGGCATGATTGTTTTACCAATTATGATCTTTCATCAAATCCAGTTGATGGTTTGTGGGATAATTGCCAATCATTGGTCGAAAACAAGACAAGAATAATTCGCTAAATCTGTTTTGTTGGCGTATAATGCTCGGCACTTGTTGGCTTTGCTCTGACCTTTAGAGTCTCGGTGAGTCAAAAGAAATGGTCTGTTGTGGTGTTGATCTGCAAGTGTAAAACACTTTGCTTTCCTCATATTGAGAGTGATCAATTGCGATAACAGCTTAAGCCTTTCTTACTAATTAGGAGCATCGAGCATGCGCGCCGATATTCATCCAAAATACCAAACTTTAGTTGCTACTTGTTCATGTGGTAACGTTATTGAAACTAAATCTGCTTTAGGTAAAGAAACTCTTTATCTTGACGTATGTTCAGCTTGCCACCCATTCTATACTGGTAAACAAAAGAATGTGGATACAGGCGGCCGTATCGACAAATTCAAACAACGTTTTTCTGGTATGTCACGTTCTATCAAACGTTAATATCAAGAAAACAAAAAAAACGGGCAATATGCCCGTTTTTTTATGATCATAAATTTGATGTAGGGGCGTATTAACTACGCCCGATGATCATTTTCTTACATATATTGTGTTTATTGATCTTGTACGTCCGTTAAGCGATCAAGTTTCTTCTGAAAGTAATTGCCTTGTAAGAAACGACTCTCTACATTCCATGCATTTGCAAATAAGTTCATGTCATTCAATTCATTTAAGAATATTTCAACAGGTTTCTGGGCAATGAAATGCAGTACCTTTTCTTGCAAAGCGACCATCTCTTTATCTGATGCAAGCATTTTCGATAATGTCGGGTGAAAACTGACGTATTGGGTGTCGATTTGCTGAAGAATCGTATCGCTATAAATAGAGTTACCAAAATCACGAATAGCAACTTCAGCGCCATATTGGCGAAGTAAAGCAATTTGAGGCTGTGCCTGTGTTAGGTTCTGTTGCAGTGCTTGCTCTGAGAACTGCAAAATAATTGGATGGGCTTGTTTACTTCCAATAATGGTCAGTAATTTTGCAACCAATTCAGGAAGCTTTTTATCACTTAATAGGATGTGATGGTTGAGATTAATAATCAGTTTTGCTTTTGGATATTGGGTAATGAAATTATGTAATTGTTTACATGCCTCTACCAATATCCAGCGGTCTAATTGAACGGATAGCTCAGGATCATCTTTTAAATCAGCAAGATCACTTAAATCCTGCCATTGGTTGTTATGTATAAACCCACTAGAAACTTCATAGGTATGGGTATATTGGTCTTGTTTGTCATAAGTTTGCTGATATTTTAGATGAATATCACCTGTATCTAACTTCTGTTTCAGCTCTTGTAATAGGCTGATTTGAACTGTTTTTGGAATATGTTCGGTGGTTAAACCGATATTGGTATCAATCTTAGGCGTATTAAAGACAGGTAGCGCCAGTAAGAATGCTTTAGAAAGTATGCGTTCAAAATGAGCTTCGTCAGGAATCTGTTTGGTCAGTTCACAATAGCCCAGTTTTAAATGTAATGGGAAGTTGTATTGTTCAGTGATCAGTAGTTGTGGCTTTTGCAGACCGTTCAAACTAATCAATAATGAGTTCAATACCAGGCGAATTCAAACATGAGGTGCGACAGTTTGAAAAGTCTTATGATAATCAACAAGCTGAGCAAATTTCTCTAATGGTGTAAGCCAATCTAACGCTTTTCTAGGACGAGTATTCAGTGACATGGCAACTTGATTTAAATAATGCTGATCTGCCTGATTTAAATCAATCCCTTTAGGTAAATATTGCCTAATTAAACCATTCATATTTTCGCATGTGCCTTTTTGCCAGGGTGAATGTGGGTCACAGAAATATACATCTATGCCTAAATCTTCTTCAAGTATTTTATGTTCTGCCATCTCGCGTCCACGGTCATAGGTCAACGTTTTACGCAGTTCTGCAGGTAAATATTTCAGAGCTTCAGTTAAAGCCTTGCGCACTGATTCTGCCTTTGCATCAGGTAATGTTGCCAAGATACAGAGCCGTGTATTTCGTTCAATAAGTGTTGCTATCGAACTTTTATTGTCTTTACCTTTAATTAAATCAGCTTCCCAATGACCCGGTATTTTTCTTTCTTGAACTTCGGCTGGGCGCTCATGAATAGTTTTAATATCCTGTAATATAGAATCTTTTTTAGGTTCACCGTTAGCTTTTCGCTTTTTATTTTCATGACGCAGACAGGATAATAAGTCTTTTTTCAACTCACCCTTTGGTAATGCTCGTATCGTTGAATAAATCGTTGTATGGCTTACATTCATTGTTTGATCCAAATCAGGAAATGTCTTTAAACGCTTTGCTATTTGCTGAGGAGACCATAAACAACGGATCGCTTCAACAATAAATTTCCAGAGGATTGAATCGATTTTGAGTTTTCTGTGACCACGTCTACGTCTAGCGAAGGTGTTATCAGAAGCATATTGAGCTTGATAAACGTCATTGATGCTATTTCTTTTAAGCTCACGATAGATCGTACTAGGATGTCTTTTAATGAGTTCAGCAAATTTTCTGGCTGAAAAGCCTTCTTTTCTTGACTCAAGCATTAATGCAGTACGATCTTCAAAGTTAAGATGATGGTATGACAATTTTATATACTCCATAAACCCTTTAAATTAATTAGGTGGTTTATGTCGCACTTCAAGTTTTACTCTGCCCCACTTTAGATTCTGCTTGGAATAAAGCGACATAAAGTGCGGTATCAACTTGATATACAGGAACACTCACTTGTTCCTTAATAAAGTTTGGAATATTGGAGAAATAGGCTTTTGTCGCGTGCCAATCCTTTTGAAAAACTTCATTTGGGCAGTTGTTTAGACTAAACAACACCAGTGCATTGGCATTGGCTGGCTGATTTGCGAGTTGTCGGTTAATTTGCTGTAACGCCGTAAATAAGCTCGAACTCTTTTCAGTTACTGTAGTGCTTGGAGCCGCAGCAGCTACAGATTGTTGTATTGTCTCACATTCAATATTGAGTTGGATTTCATCTTCATTGCCAGAAGGGAGGAACTCAACGTGTAGCGGATTATTTTTTATGATGGGATTCTGAGTAAGTAGTTCAAAGCGTGCTTGCTCAAATTGACCCTGTGAGATCTTCTTGAAACGTAACTTAAACTGACTTAAATCTTCAGGCTGTAAAACATCGAGAATCGGTAAACCAACCAAATCGTCGGCACTGTCAAAACCAAATAGCGTTGCATATTCGGTATTTACTTCGATATGAATGCCTTCTTGTAAGATCGCAACGGGTTTATGGCTCTCGGCAACTAGAGATTGGGCTTGGGTTTGAGCTGCTTCTAATTCACTTAATAAACGATGCTCAGCTTGAACCAAACGACTGTAGGAAAGTGTGCGAACGATGTTGATGTAAAATTTTTCTGGCGATTCGAGATTCAATACATCATAAATACCTTTATGAATATAAGTCTGATATTGCTCAGCCTGATAATCATCTGGTTCAAGTAATAAAACCGGTAAGCTAGGCTGTGCTGAGGCCTGAATGAGCGATAGGGTTTGTTCAATTTTCAGATCGTATGCACGACCAAAAATCACAATATCCCAAGCTAAGTTCAGTTGCTTTTCAAATGCTTTAAGGTCATCAAGTAGGGTTGCTTGAATTTGATGATCTTGAGCCGCAAATAATGCCGAAATTTGATTATACCGTAATTGATTATCATCAATGATGAGTAAACGAGTTTCAGTCCGTTTTAGTTTTTTAGAGAGTAAAGAATTTCTCACTTCAATGCTTCCCATAAGTCTTGATCAATTTTATCTAGATTTTTTTGTGCCATAAATCGACGAAGAACAGGTTGTTCTTCATCATTCAGTAGTTCAAATTCGAACTGAACAAAACTTTGGGTAATGAGTTGCGCGTTTAATAAATACACTTTGACTTCCTCTTTCCCCAATCTTAAATGAACAGCTTGGTGTTCCCGAAAAATTTGCGAACCTGGTAATATTAAAGTTGTTTTGGTTTCATCCAAATTTTGGTTTTTTAATAAAAGTACTGGATGATAATTACTAATATGTAGATCGGCTTGGATACGTGCGGCACAAGGGAAAATTTCTTGCGCTAGTATTTCCAAGCCTAGTTCTAAGCTTTTCTCAGAGGACTGTTTGAGCCAGCGAATCACACCACCACGCCAATGTCCATGTGAGGTTTCTTTGACGAGAATATATTCACCTGTTCTTAAGTTCTTGGGTGCATCTCCAGACCACTTAATACGATAACCATTGACACTAATATCCAATATATCTGCTTGATATACCGTTTTGCTCTCACGGTTTAAGCGTTGAATCGCAGACTCTTGATTTTCTGTTGTGTTCTTTTTATCCCAAGCTGACATGAACCTTGATTCATTCTGTAGCCCATAACTATGATCTAGAAATAATGTTTCTGAAAAGTTCTTCGCTTTGGACAGGTAAAAATGTGCGGTCAAAAGACCAAAACAAATATGCAGCTGAGCATTATATTCATAACGCTCATGGCGACGCTCAGCGATCGTTCCTAGAATTGTCTGCACATGAAATTTTAAAGCAGGGGTGAGATAGACTTTTTCGTTTTTGGACACGTATTCCGCATTTTTATGTAGGGTGGCCGTGACATGATCCAATAGGCTATGCGTACTAATAAAAATGTTCGGTAGAAAACCTGAACTTTGCTTTTTATTATAAATCGGTGGGTGATCTTTACTTGTGTCGACCACATATTTGGTTAAGTCTGTTTCTTTGGGTAGAATTTGAACCATCTTCGCCCAATCAAAACTACATTGGAACAGTGCTTGTATTTCAGATTGGCGAATTTGATTGGTATTAAAAATATCCATCAAAATGAGTTGGGCGTAGGCTTGAGAAATATTGCCCAATGAACTCGATGTGCCGTGAACTTGATCTAAGTTGGTATGGTGATATCTATGTGTAACAGCGGCATCATAGAGTTGATGTGCGATGAGCCATTGTCCTGCAACGGGTTCACTGTACAACATATGTTGTTGGTATAAGAGTTGGGTCAGTTGTTGTAAAGATTGGAAGGTTGCCAGTGTTCTTGCGGTCTGCAAATTCTTCTTTTGATTGAGTGCAAATATCGAGAATTTCTGCTGGTCTAGCTGTTCATTGCTACGACGAACAATATTGATATAAACCGCTGCAAAGTAGCAGCGTAATAGCATCGCGAGTTCAATGATATGTTCATTGCGATCAGAGCTAATCACACCTTGATTGAAAAAATTCTTTTCTAAACTGCCTAAAACATTTTCGATGGTCGGGTGTAACACTTGGACTAAGTCAAAACGCAAGGTTTCCGAACATTCTAACTCGCTGAGTTCTAATAAAGCGGCAAAGAGTGCTTTGGATGTATCGCCCAATTGCATGATGGATAGATTGGAAATCCATTCATTCAAACTTTTGGTGTTTGTGTCACAAAAACTCAGTTTGTCCCGTCTTAGTACAGTTGGAATTTGAAAAATATCCGAAAAAGCTGTGTTCATCATTGTGTTATCAATCTCAGAATGTTTGAGCCCCAAAAAGCGGTGTTTTATTTTTTTCGCCCGCAATTTCCCTCACAAGTTTTGGAACTAAATATCCCGGTAAACTTGCTAATATATCACTGTATATATGGTCTATCTCTGAAGACCTTAAATCAAAATGTTGAGCACCTTTGACTTTATCTAAAACATGCAGGTAATACGGCATTACTCTTGCTTCAAATAAACGGCTACTCAACTCAGTCAACGTTTTTGCAGAATCATTCACACCTTTGAGTAAAACCGCCTGATTTAACACGGTAATATGATGTAATGATAACTGTAATAACTTTGAGCAAGTGTAATCATCAAGCTCAGCTGCGTGATTTGAGTGTACCACTACTATTATGCGTAGCCTACTGTTTTTTAAAATAGAAATCAGCTCTTTATCGACACGGTTGGGGATAACAATCGGAACGCGTGAATGAATTCTCAGTATTTTAATTTGAGGGAGAGATGCTAGACGTTCTAGCCATAAAGCGAGTTTTCGGTTGCTGAGGGTGAGTGGATCACCGCCACTTAAAATGACTTCATTGATCTTCGGATTTTGCTCAATGTACTGCTTAATATTTATCCAATCATCATTCTTAGGCAGATTTTCTTGATATGGAAAATGACGGCGAAAACAATAGCGACAGTGAATCGCACATGCGCCCGTTAAAGTGAGTAAAAACCGTGATTGGTATTTGTGTAAAACACCTGCCATTTGGTTGGCGGCTTCTTCACCTAATGGGTCGGTAACGAAGGCTGGATGTTCTTCAAGTTCTAAATGGTGTGGTAAAACTTGCAGTAATAACGGGTCTAAAGGATCGCCAATGTTCATTTTCCCTACGAATGCACGAGGAACACGTAATTTGAACTGCTCAGAGGCGAGGATTGCCCCAGATAATAACTGTTCGGTAGATAGCTCAAGCAGATTTAACAGCTCTAAAGGATCGGTAATTAGATCACTGAGTTGTGATTGCCAGTTTTTCTCTTGATGTAAATAGTTTATCATGCCATACGTAAAAATAGTGTTAGCCGCAGCTGTGTGCCTAGTCTAGCATTAATAGATTTGAGTTTTAAGTTTGGAGTGCGCCTTTCATGGCCTATTATTCTACAAATGATTTTAAAGCAGGCCTTAAGGTCATGCTTGATGGCAACCCATGTTCAATCATGGAAAATGAATATGTGAAACCAGGTAAAGGTCAAGCATTTAACCGCGTAAAATTGCGTAATTTACGTTCTGGTAAAGTATTAGAAAAAACGTTTAAGTCAGGTGACTCTTTGGAAGCGGCTGATATTGTAGAAGTTGAAATGGAATACCTCTACAACGATGGCGAACTTTGGAATTTCATGGATCCTGTCTCTTTCGAGCAAATCGCTGCAGATAAAACTGCGATGGGTGATGCTGCGAAATGGTTAAAAGACGACTCAAATGAAAAATGTACCATTATGTTATTTAATGGCGTACCTTTGACCGTAAGCCCACCTAACTTCGTGGTTCTTAAAATCATTGAAACTGATCCAGGTGTACGTGGTGATACTTCTGGCGGTGGTGGTAAACCTGCTAAATTAGAAACAGGTGCTGTGGTACGTGTTCCGTTATTCGTACAGCAAGAAGAAAGCGTTCGTGTAGACACCCGTACCGGTGATTATTTAGAACGTGCATAATCGAATCTAACGATAAGATTATCGAGGGGATGATGAAAATCATCCCTTTTTTTATGCCAAAGTATTAGATAAATCAACTTTTAAAAACGATAAACTTACGAAGATATTTCCGAAGAGAAAATATAGGTATGGAAAGCCATGTAACAACTAACGAAAAGTTATGTATTTGAGAGGTTCTGAATGGAAACAACACAAACAAAATCATCACTTCCCTCCAAACTTTTATGGAGTTTGGTTGCCATTGTAGGCGCTATCTCATTTGGGATACTCGCAGTGAGTCGAGGTGAACATGTCAATGCAGTTTGGCTGGTCCTTGCTGCGGTCTGTGTGTATAGCATTGCTTATCGGTTCTATAGTTTATTTATCGCGACTAAAGTTTTTGAGTTAAACCCTAAACGGTTGACCCCAGCGCATCGCTTGAATGATGGTCTGGACTATGTGCCAACCAATAAATACGTTTTATTTGGTCATCACTTTGCCGCAATTGCAGGTGCAGGACCATTAGTTGGACCTATTCTAGCTGCACAAATGGGATATTTACCCGGAACAATTTGGCTGTTAGTGGGTGTGGTCATCGCAGGTGCAGTACAAGATTTCTTGGTGTTATTCATCTCTACCAGACGCGACGGTCGCTCATTGGGTGAAATGGCAAAACAGGAATTGGGCACCTTTGCTGGTGTGATTGTCATGCTGGGTACGTTAGGCGTGATGGTGATTATCCTTGCTGTATTGGCCTTAGTCGTGGTCAAAGCACTGGCCGAAAGTCCATGGGGGGTATTTAGTATTGCGGCAACCATTCCAATCGCACTGTTCATGGGCATATACATGCGCTATCTGCGCCCCGGTAAAATTGCAGAGGTTTCGATTATCGGCTTTGTCCTGATGATGGCGGCAATTGTATTTGGTGGCGATGTTGCCAAACATCCTTATTGGGGTGAGTTTTTTACCTTAACTGGAACGCAACTAACGTGGGGACTGATAATCTATGGCTTTATTGCCTCAGTGTTACCCGTTTGGTTGTTACTGGCACCGCGTGATTATCTCTCTACATTCCTTAAAATTGGTGTGATCGCAGGTCTTGCAGTCGGTATTTTATTTGCGATGCCTGAGTTAAAAATGCCAGCAGTGACGCATTTTGTTGATGGAACAGGTCCTGTTTTTTCTGGAAGTTTATTTCCTTTCTTATTTATTACCATTGCTTGTGGTGCGATTTCAGGTTTCCATGCCTTGGTTGCGTCAGGCACAACCCCAAAACTGGTGGATAACGAAGTCAATATTCGTGTGATTGGCTATGGTGGTATGTTGATGGAATCATTCGTCGGTATTATGGCGATGATTTGTGCCACTGTTTTAGATCCGGGTATTTATTTTGCGATTAATGCACCAGCAGCAGTTTTGGGAACAAGTGTTGAAACTGCTGCGGAAGCAGTACGAAATCTAGGTTTTGTGGTAACCCCTGAAATGTTGACTGTTTTGGCACATGAAGTGGGGGAAAGCTCGATTTTATCGCGTACAGGTGGTGCACCAACCTTTGCAATTGGTATGGCGCATATCATCTCGGAAATTTTTAATAATCGTTCGATGATGGCATTTTGGTATCACTTTGCGATTTTATTTGAAGCTTTATTTATTTTAACAGCGGTAGATGCCGGTACACGTGCATGTCGTTTCATGGTGCAAGATACGGTGGGTATCGTTGTTCCAGCAGTGAAAAACTCAAGTTCATTCGTTGGGAACTTAATCGGAACGTTTGTTGCGGTTGCAGGTTGGGGATACTTTGTCTATCAAGGTGTGGTCGACCCTCTAGGTGGTATCAATTCTTTATGGCCTTTATTTGGTATCGGTAACCAGATCCTTGCATCGATGGCATTGATTTTAGGTACGGTTATTCTATTTAAAATGAAAAAAGAAAAATATGTTTGGGTTACGATTGTACCGACTGTTTTCTTGATCATTACTTCAATGACCGCTGGATGGCAAAAGATTTTCCATGACAATCCTAAAATTGGTTTCCTTGCTCAAGCCAATCGTTTTTCGGATGCGATTGCACGTGGTGAAGTACTTGCTCCAGCAAAATCTGTGGCTGAGATGCAGACTATTGTATTGTCAAATCAGATTAATGCAGGGTTGTGCGCGTTCTTTATGATTGTTGCAATTGTGATGATTATTGCCTCGATTGGCGCGATTCGTAGAGCCTTGGCAAGTCCAACACCAACAGCCAATGAAGCACCTGCGGTCTATACCGAAACGCCGATGACTGCAAATAGTATCAAAGGAGAGTGATGATGGATTTTAAAATTGCTCGTAAAGGAAGTGCAGTGATTGTGAAGATCATTAAATTCACCATCATGTCGCAAAAACATTTGTTATTGTCACCAAGAAACTGGTCGAAAATCGCGGTTTTATGGCAGCATTTGCAACAGAGTTTTCGTTTAATGGTCGGTGTACCTGACTATGAAAATTATGTGCAACATATGAAAACACACCATCCAGATTTAACCCCAATGGATGCTAAAACTTTTTATCGTCACTGTGTAGATTCGCGCTATCCAAGTGCGGGCGGTGGGATGAAGAAATGCCCTTGTTAGAAATAGAAATTATTTGATTTCTTTGAAAAAAATCTAAAACAGTGTATGTTGATTCATACACTGTTTTATTTTTGGGGGATAGAATAATGTGGGGTCTGGAAAAAGTTTCAGTTCAAGAAAACAATCAGCAAAATCAAAAAATACAACAAGATATTCATCATTATGGGCATAAGATCGAAAGTTTTTTGCTCGAAGTGAATCAGCTTATTTTGGATAAACCACAGCAAACCAAATTGGCGCTGACGTGTTTATTAGCTGGTGGTCATGTGCTGTTTGAGGATTTACCCGGACTTGGAAAAACAACCTTAGCCAGTGCATTGGCACGTTTAACAGGTTTGCAGTTTCAACGGATTCAATTTACCAATGACATGCTGGCAAGTGATGTGATTGGGATTAATATGTTTAACCAGAAAGAACATTTATTTGAGTTTAAAAAAGGGCCTATTTTCACTCAAATTTTGCTGGCAGATGAAATCAATCGCTGTAGCCCAAAAACCCAAAGTGCCTTGCTGGAAGCAATGGAAGAAGGGGCGGTCACTGTCGATGGTGTACATTATGAATTGCCACAGCCTTTCTGGGTCCTCGCCACACAAAACCCATTATTTCAAAGTGGTACTTATGCATTGCCAGAGTCGCAATTGGATCGCTTTTTAATGCGCTTGTCTCTCGGTTATCCATCACGCCAAGCTGAGAAATTACTCTTACAGCAAAGTTCCCGTCATGTCTTGATTCATCAGCTAGCGGCTGCATTTGATCAAGCCGATATATTACATTTGCGTTCATTGGCTCAGCAGGTATTTTTAAGCAATGCCGTCTTAAATTATATTTTAGATTTGGCTGCTGAAACACGTAAACAACGGCATGGTCTGTCAACGCGTGGTGTTTTGGCACTTAAAGCGGCAGCACAAGCGTATGCATTGGTTGAAGGTCGTAGCTTTGTCACCACAGATGATGTGCAGACTGTTTTCGTGGCTGTAGTTGCGCATCGTTTAAGCATAGCAGAAGTGGACGTGAAACAAATTTTGCAATTGGTCGATGTGTTGTAGTTGAGGATAGATGCATGCAAAGCCGATTCAAACAGCAAGTTCGGCAGTGGATTGCAAAGCGCTTTCGGGTTGATCGCAGCAAAACGCTGTTGCAAAAAGATATTTTGGTTTTTATTCATACACATGGTTTTTTATATCTTGCTCTGATTCTAATTACTTTTATCGCTGGCATTAACTATGGCAATAATCTGATTTTAGGGTTTTGCTTCTTGTTAAGTGCGATTTTATGTATTAGTTTTTATTTAACCTTTAAACAGTTGCACGCTTTACATATTGAAGTCGTGAACACTGAAGTCGGACAAGTGGGGCAGGTATTAACACTTAAACTTTTTCTGAAACAGAAATCAAATGTAGCTCGATATTTACGAGTTCAATGGCACGATCAGGAACAAATTTTTTATTTAGACCAAGCACAGCAAAGTCTTGAACTGGGTTTTTTTCCGCAACAACGTGGCGAATATGCTTTTGATACGATTAAAATCTATTCGACCTATCCTTTGGGATTGGTTCGCGCTTGGACCTATTTAAATCTAAAGCAAAAGGTATGGATTGCACCTAAGGCTTATGATTGGCAAAAAGAACATAAAAATCAACCATCACATACCAACGATAGTCTGGATGAATTTCGTGAGCTAAGAACTTTTCAGCAAGGGGATTCTTATCAAAATGTGGCATGGAAACAAGTCGCACGGGGACAAGGCTTTTTTATCAAAATGTTTGAAGCTCAAGCCAATCATCAACATTTAGAGATTGATTATCAGCAGATACCCGTACAAAGTCATGAAGAAAAATTAAGCTTTATGATGGGATTGATTGAGCAGTGTGAACAGTTTGGAGATGATTATGCCTTGATTCTGCCACATGCTCGGTTGGAAAGTGGGCAAGGATCATCTCAGTTGATTCAAGCAAAACGCTTACTTGCGCAGGCCTAAGCATGAACAAACCAATTTTTTTCACTATCTTGGCTGTGCTCGGGTGTGTACTACTCGGGCAGGTTGGCTTTGTTCCAATTTCCTTGAGTGGTTTATGGGGAATTGTGTGGCTGATCTTAGTTTGGCGTTATCACAAACAAAATTTAAACCCGTTCCCGAAACCGATACTGATTATTTTTGTCTTGGTCTCATTTGCGCTGATCTATTTCCACTATCAAAGTCTGCTTGGCGTTGAACCGGGTGTCGCTTTACTAAGTACCTGTTTATTTGCCAAGAGTCTTGAAGCTAAAAATACCCGAGATTTATTGATTGTTTTCAATTTTGCCTTATTCGTAGGTGCAAGTTTACTTTTACATAGCCAAGCTTTTTGGATGGCAATGATTGTCTTCATGACATTTGTTATGTGTTTAATGGGCTTGTATCGTATTCAAACGGCTTTGTTTAATCAAAATACGTTGTCTTCCAATCAATTAAAACAAGATGTTAGACAAATTTTTAAGTTCATTGGTATAGCAACGCCATTTTTTATTTTGTTGTTTATTTTCTTCCCACGCTTACCACCACTTTGGGCCATTCCGATTCAGAATGATCGGGCTGTTACGGGTATGAGCGATCGAATGTCACCCGGGGATATTGCACGTTTGTCTCAGTCCACAGCTTTGGCTTTTCGTGTTGTAGCTGACATGTATGAATTTCCAAACCGTAAAGAGCTGTATTGGCGTGCTTTAGTTCTAGATGAATATGATGGTGTGACATGGACCAGTAGTATTTTTAATCAACATGCAAAAAACACGCAAAGCACTGGGCGGATTGTGCCATATCAGTATTTGCCTGCTGATGAACAAGCCAATTGGATTATGGGCTTAGAGTATTCTATTCCCCAAGAGCGATATTTACAACTCTATCAGGACGATAGTATTCGTCCTACAAAATTGATCAAACGAAACCAACCGATACAAATGTACTGGTTAGGACGAAGCACCGCTGAGCCAAGTGTACTCGCTGAACGTCAGTTTGAATTAAACACTCGATTTGATGAAACACGAGATCAAAAAGCCCAACAATTAGCGAGCAAGCTGTTTGAGCAAAGCCATCAACATCCTGAAAAATATGTGCAAGCTGTTTTAGGGTGGTATCGTAAAAATGGTTTTGTCTACACATTAAGTCCGGGAACGTTGGGTGGCGATCGTATAGATCAGTTCCTATTTTCCAGTCGTAAAGGCTTTTGTGAACATTATGCATCTAGCTTCGTGATGCTGATGCGTTATGTCGGAATTCCTGCTCGAGTAGTGACGGGTTACCAAGGAGGGCAGCCAGCATTTGATGCGAAAAGTTGGGAGGTTCGTCAACTGGATGCGCATGCATGGAGTGAGGTTTATCTAGATGGAAAATGGAAAAGGATAGACCCAACCGCAATGATTGCGCCGCAACGTATTGATACTGGTATGCAGGATTATTTGGCGCAAGACCAACGTATTTGGGGCGATCAGCAAGCGAAGGCTTGGCGCTTACAACAGTTTAAATTTCTAAAAAATGTACGTGTTTGGAATGATTATTTAAGCTATCAATGGCAAAGCAAAGTTGTAGGCTACGACGCTGAAAAACAGAAAAACTGGCTATCTAAACTCGGGCTTGATTCAACTTATGGTTATGTTGTGGTGTTAATCATCGGTATAAGTGGAATCTTAATTTCGTTTTTGTTTTTTGCTTGGTGGCGACACCGTAAGCAACAAGCGGTATATCAGCGGATGATTTTAAAATTTCAAAAGCAACTTCCTAAGCATTTGCAGAAAATACCCACTGAAACGTTCCAAACGTGGATGCAGCGTTTATCTTTAACTGTTGAAAATCAACAACCATTTAAACAAGTGATTGTGCTGTATCAGAAAATCGTATTTTTAGAGCAAATAAATCGCGTTGATCTACAACAATTTAAAAAGTTGCTTAAAGACTGTGCGGTTGTGATCAAACAAGGTCAAAAAAACTTGTGATCATGCAAAAAAATGAATATCATGCTTTTCATTCTAGGTGTATAGCTCAGTTGGTTAGAGCGCTACGTTGACATCGTAGAGGTCTCCAGTTCGAGTCTGGATATACCTACCAAAATTCACTGTGAAAACAGTATATTAAAGCCCACTTAAAAAGTGGGCTTTTTTATTTTCGGGGACTTTTAGGGGTATTTTCGGGGAACTCCGTTCGGTTTTAATGTGAATAAGTACAATAAATCGCCGTATTTAGAATTTAAAAAATCATCTAAAACTGACTCGTTGCGGCTTCGGTTCTTCATGTCCTTGTAGGTAGTGATCCGTCATTTTTTCAGTGGCATGACCAGCCAATGCCTGAGCATAAGCTTTGCCATATTTCTCGGTAATATTGAAAATAACCAACGCACGTAGATCATGAAAAGATGGTCTTTGTCTCGGCTCTAAGTGATCACATGCGCCCGACAAATCGCGATACTTTTGGAATTGCTTGGTGAGATGATCTTCAATCACTGCAATAAACTACACTGATCAATATTATTTAAACGATAAAGATTATGTCTGAATCAATAGCCGCCAAAAGGCGGTTTTTTTACATCTGGAGAAATGAAAAATGGCAGAGCCAATGAGTAGCGGTGTTGGGGTTGCAACTGTAATTAAAGTTTATGGTATGTGGGTTTTGATGGCCATTGCGGCTATAGCTGTGGTTTTGGGTTATTTGGTTGTCATTATGACTCGAATGCCTCGTACACGCAGTGAATGGGTCGTGAGTTTAATCACTACGGTGGTGGGGAGTATTGCCGGTGGTGGATTCTTAATTCAGCACTTCGAATTGCATGATTATCTTTTAACTTGGTCGGGTCTATGTGCAATAGGGGGCATTTTCTTTGCTGCAGGTTTGCCATTTTGGGCCATCATTCGCTGGACGTTCAACTATGTCAATGCAAGAGAGGATGCAACCATCTTTGATGTAGCTAAAGAAATGAAAAACTATAAAGATAACTTTTAATAGTTCCACTAATGCACTGATTTTTTCGGGAGGTTTATTCTGTTCAACTGTTAGTGTGGCAAGGTTTACACACCTTATTGCTAATAACCAATAGCTTTATCGAAAGACTAGGGGTGTTGACATTCATTGATATGGCATATACATTGTATATACATTTTCTTGTTACCTTTTGGGAATTAAAACGATATGACTGAGTTACCCAAAAAAACTAAGGTTAATAAGAAAGATGGTCAACTCTTAATTCGCATTAATATAGCTGAGCGTGATGAGTTTATTCACTTATGTGATAGCTTGGACACAAGTGCAGCTAGAGAGTTAAGAAAATATATCCGTAGTTTTATAAAAAAAAATCAGTCAGCGGATAAACAAACCAAGGAGTAACATCGTGGCTAAACAAGTAAAATCCCTTAAGAAACAAATTAAAGCGCGCCTTAAGAAAATCTCTAAACACGAAGGCAAATTAGCTAAATTGAAAAAGAAACTTAAAAATCAAAAGTAATCATATCGATTAAACTTTGATTATAAGAAAAACCCCTCAAGTTAAATCTTGAGGGGTTTTTTGTAGCCATTCTATAGTTTTAATTAACAATTTTTAAAATCTACCGACCTACTAGGTCGGTTTTTTTACGCCTAAAGGAAAGTAAAAATGAACATCGAACAATATCTTAATGAATTGATTAAACGTGAAGGTGGGTATGTAAATAATCCTGCTGACCGAGGAGGAGCGACCAAGTTTGGTATCACTGAAGTGGTCGCACGTGCGAGTGGCTTTAAAGGTCACATGCGAGATTTGCCATTGGATGTGGCCAAAGGCATTTATCGGAAACAGTATTGGATCTCGCCACGATTTGATCAAGTCAATCTGATTAGTAACGCCGTTGCTGAAGAGTTACTGGATACAGGTGTCAACTGTGGGACGGGCTTTGCCAAACCATTACTGCAACGTGCTTTAAATCTTTTAAACAATCAAGGTAAAGGTGGATGGCCAGATTTAGTAATTGATGGAATCTATGGACCAGCCACTTTGAATGCACTGAAAACCTTTATGGCCAAACGTGGTAAAGAGGGTGAAAAGGTCTTAATTCGAGTGCTCAACATCATGCAAGGTCAACGCTATATCGAAATATGCGAACGTAACCCTACACAGGAGCAATTCTTCTATGGCTGGATCAACAATCGAATCGCATAATAAAGTAGTTCATCACTGTAAACGCTCATGGTCATCATTGAATGTGAGCGTTTTAGTTTTGTGCTTCCTGTCAGGATGTTCAGCCCATACGATCAATAGCAATGTTCATGTTGGGATATGTGTCAAAGCCCTCTAGTGAGGGCTTTATTTGTATCTATGATCATTCAAGTTCTAGTTGATGGTCATCTTTGGTCACTTTTATTTTTATTTTTTTATATTTGCGTTTGTTTGGATTAACTGCAGAATTGTTTAATTCATCTGCAAAGGTCTTGTCTTTCATAAGGCTTGAATACGCTTTATATCCTAAAATAATCCGCGTGGGTTGGTATCCATTTCTATTGACATAGTATTCAATAGTTGCATTTAATTCATTTAGAAGACTTGTTTCACTCATTTCAAAAATGCTTCACTTTTAAGAGTTCATTGAAGAATAGGGCAAATTAAGTAGAATATCTACATGAATTTAAACATTTTTATAAGGACTGCCTGTCATAAAAATGTAATATTTAATGGTTTATCTCCTATTTGAAATTGCGGTAATTGCAAAGATAAAATCAAAACTAATCACAAATGATTAGCTCTTTGGAATCTCCTCATCTCTCGGCTTTCTCACATTCTTAACAAAGCATTCTTCAATCGCGCCATATTTTTTAAAGTTTTCACGGGCTTGATTAAGTGAAGGCACATTTGCTCCTCCAGCCGAATCATGATGTTCCGCTTGTACAGGATCATCCTCCCAAAAGCATACAGAGCAAATGTCATAGTCGCCGTTTGATGGTTCACCTCTGGTTAAGTAACCACAACATAAACACGGATAGAGCATTTTATTTTCCTATTTAGTTGACAAAGCTCAGAAAAACCAATAAATGGATAACTCTTAAACTTAATTATATAAAATAGCATTTTTAGATATGGAAACTTTATTAAAAATTGGTGGGGTATTAGCTGTTCTTGTTGTGCCGATCTTATTGTCAATTTTAAATAACAGATTAGCTCATTTAAAGCATACCAAAGAAAGTAAGGCTGAAGCCTTAAAGTTAGCAGATGAGTTCGAAGCTGAGGGATTAGAAAATCGTTCAACTTTGTACAAAGATAGATTAGCTAAATCACTTTTCAATAATGATGCACTTACCTATAGCGAAGCTAAATTTTTCGTTGACTACGAAGACGCGGATTTTTGGGTAAAGGAGTTCGTAAAGAGTAGAGGGATGTTGAAGCTTGAAAGAGATGATGATGGGACAGTAATAGGGCTTAAGCGAAAATCTCATTGGATTTATTTTATATTTAATTTTATAGGTTACTGTGCTTGCGTATCTATTGGATTAATTCCATTTGTAATTATGAATAAATATTTTCAAATTATGGTGGATTTTTATGGAAAAGGTATGCCATTAGTAATTGTATTAATGATCGCAATTCCAGCGTTATTTTTAGTCGTTGGATATTTATGTCTAAGATATACGGAAAAATATGCAAGCTGTGGCATCTTTCTACATGACTTTTATACAGTTGCGTTTAAGATAAAGAGCAGTGAGGAAAAAAATGATAGTGAAGTTGACGCTGCAGCATAAGTTCAATACTGGTAAAAGAAAGCGCCTAAAGGCGCTTTCTTTTACTAGATGATTTAACTTGTAAAAAATTTTTTTATTTCATCAATCCAAGGCAAATCGTTATCGTTTTCTATATTTTTAAGATATTGGTAAGCAAACTCATTTTTTATAGTAGGTGTTAAATCAAAAAAACTCCATATTTTTTTACTCTCAATAGGGGTAAGTCTTAATGCCCACTGAGAGGGAAGAAATTTACCACTTTCAAATTTTGCATAGTTTTCTGGGATTAAATCAACTAGTTCATCTGGGTAATTATCCTTAAAATTTTCTAATGTTTTAATAAAAGTTTTTGCATTTAAAACATTCTCAAGTTCAGATTTTGATGAGGATATATTATTATTCATATGAACTAATTCTGTTTTCATTGTATTTTCATTATTAATTAGACGCGTAAGTTTTAGTTTTTTATGTTCCGTTTCTTTAGGAAACGTATCTCTAGGTATTTCATCCGTATCACAAAACATAAATACTTTTCCAGATAATTCTGCATCAAAATCTTTAAATGCAATTGATAAGTGCCTGTAAAGTTTTAATAATTCTGGTTGCCCACCCATTGGTAGAATTCTTAAATTATACTTTTCAATAATGTCTTTTAAAAAATAAGATAAATAAATTTTTTCTGAAGACCCTTCACATATTATCCAATTTAATGGATTGTCTGACATACTTCCGCATACAATAGACTGTACTAAATCATTAATACTTTTCAGCTGAATACTAGTAGGGAGCTGCTTTTCTTTAGTAGATTGTTTTCTCAACTGTTTAGTTTCTTCTCTATATTTGTAAAGATTAATAAAATCAAACTGATGATCTCTATTAATAGACTTCCTTCATAAATCATTTTTCAATCAATTTAATTGTTTATCTTTCACCCAATCTAAATTGTATATGCCAGCAAGTAAATTAAACCGCAGGTTTAATCTTTTACGACGATTTCTATATACACAAGATAAAATCTTAAAACATTTCATCCTTCCAAATACATGCTCTACTTGAATTCGTCTACGACCAATCTCTTTATTTAACTTTTTTAATTCAGAATCTAGTTTTTCAGTTTTCTTTGCTTTAGATGGCATGAGGCATCCAAAACCCAATTTCTTTATCCCTAAATAACCCTTATCAACGATAAAAAAGGGCTTAAATTTTAATTTCCTCATGCTTTTTTTAAATATTTTAAAATCATGCATGCTTCCATGACTTCCACATACACTCAGTATTTCACCTGTTATATAGTGCATAGATAGCTGAAATTTAAAGGTATGTCGCTTTTTTTTACCGCTATACCATTTCTTCTGTTTTTTTTGGACGTTGAACTAATATTTCAGTGGCATCAATCACAACAACTTCCCAATCCACTTCATCTCGATTAGGAAGTTGTTTTGGCAAGTTGAATTTTCCAGAACGGATTAAGGTATCTTCAATAACACGTGTGATACGAATTGCACTCGTTTCAGATACACCGTAACTCATACCAAGATGGAAAAATGTTCGATATTCTCTCCAATATTCTATACATAAGAGCAAACGATCTTCCAACGGTAATTTATGCGGTCGTCCTTTACCAATATGACGAGGTAAATGCTTATTTAGCTCGGCCAACATGAGGTTAAATGTAGCCCAACTAACACCGGTAAGCCTACGAAACTTAACGTTTGATAATTTTTGAATATCTTTGAATTTCATCCAAGGATTATCTCTTGAATTAAATAATTTTGCTGATTAATTTAAGATCAAATAAATTGTACGTTTTTTGATTTATGACGGAAGTCTAATATCTTTGGAAATAATAACAGTGCAACCATCTAAAATTGCAGGTAAATAGCCATACCAGTGTGTTGTGAAAATTACTTGATTGCAATATGTACTGGTTTTATGTAATTGTTGAAAAATATCAAAACAAGCAGAAATGTGTAAAGACGATTCTGGTTCATCAAAAGCAAATATTACATACTTACCTTTAAGATTTGAACCATTTTTATTTAAAAGTGTACTGGCAATATTTAATATGGCTTTCTGCTTTTCTCCAGAACTAAGTTTGGTGATAGGGATTGGTTTTTTATTATCAACTTGAAGATGAATTACTCTTTTACCAAAGTATGCATCTGTAATTAATTTATGAACATCAGTGGTTTTTAGATTTTGTTGTCGTGTATGTAGAGACTTATAAGTATATTGTTCCAAATCCTTTGTTACATCTGAAATTAAACTCTCAAGTTTTCCATTAATATCATCTACCACCTTTTTATCAATAAAGCTTTTTAGCGACTGATTAAAAGTTTTACCCATTAAAATTTCAAATTCACGATTATGTAATTTTGTAAACTCTTCAGCACTTAATTCTTTAGGTATATAGATATAATCATAAAGATCTATAATTTTTTTAAATAATTTAGCTAATACATTGCTTTTTAATATTTTATTAGATAATGAACTATCCTCGTTTTCTGAATCATTATCCTTAAACTCTTCTTCATCTTCTAAATGGTCTTCATCTTCTAAATGGTCTTCATCTTCTAAATGGTCTTCATCTTCTAAATGGTCTTCATCTTCTAAATGGTCTTCATCTTCTAAATGGTCTTCATCTTCTAAATGGTCTTCATCTACTTCTTCTAAATTACCTTCAGTTTTTAAATTTTCACTAACTTTAGTTTTATTTGGTTGTGTATCTGAAAAATCCTTATCCGCTTCTAAAGAGCTTGACTCATAAAATTGATTAGTAATAATTTTATTAAAAATTCCAAAGCTTTTCGATGTATCGCTATTTAAACCTAAGGCAACAAAATAATAATTAGATTCATCATCTAAGTTATTAATAACTGCTTGAATATGATTAATGGCAAATTGGCCAACCTCTATTGATTTTGAAGGTATATCAGTAGTACTTTTGTTACGTAAAGTAGAGTCAATTTTTTCTATAAAAATTTTCTCATCTGATGAGAGTTTTAATTTATCTTTTTCAATTAAAAAAATTGGAATAATATAGGGAATATTGGATTTTGTTTTAGCAATATGCTCATTATTTATATTCCATTCACTATTGTGGAAAAAAGTTTCTAATGATTCTAAAACAGCACTTTTTCCTATACCATTTTCACCAACCATACCACAAAAACTACTTCCATCACTAAGAGGGATAAATGTAATTCCTTTATATGTTTTTATATGACGCAAAAAAATACCAATAATCAAAATAAAGCCCCGTTAAAAAATAATTTTAAATAATGTTTACATATATCTATTGAATAGAAAATATAATTTCGTAAGACTAATCTACGACTATGCTAAACCCGTTTAATCGTTTCGCTAACTCTTTCATAAGCTCCTCAGTAGGCACACTTTCTAAAAATCCAAACTTTTGCTCAAAGCTATCTTCCAGCCTCGCTACAATGTCCGCATTCATAGAGCGATTCAACTCTTTGGCTGATTCTGCAATTTTATCTTTTAGTTCTTGCTGTAAACGCAAATTATAAGCAACACCTAAATGTTTACCCATGACATCGTCCTAATAAATTCTGTTGACATAGTATCAAGTGGACATATATATTTGCAATATGTCCAGTGGACATTATTTAGAAAAATGCCCCGAAGAATCTTGGCGGATCGCGGGGCACTTACCAATACCTATGAGGATATTGATATGGCTAGTTTAGCACTAACTTTCGATGAAACAACTTTTAATATTGTAGAGTGTGATCAGCAAGCATGGATTACTTCTCGTGAGCTTGGTCAAGCTTTAGGATATGCGAGAGATGATGCAGTAAACAAAATATACGAGCGTAATTTAGATGAGTTCTCCTACCATATGTCCCGTAACGTCAAAATGACGTTGCAGGGTCAACAGCGAGAAGTTAGAGTTTTTTCATTACGTGGATGTCATTTGATTGCTATGTTTGCAAAGACAGCAGTCGCAAAAGAATTCCGAAAATGGGTTTTAGACATTCTGGATAGGGAAGTACAGCCTAAAACCAAGAACCATAAAACGGAACGTGTGGTTTTAAACGATGCTGTGAATATGCTTGTGGCAAAGTCAAAACATCTTAACTTTTCTGATGCCTACAAACTCATTCACCAACGTTTTAGTGTGAAAGGCATAGATGAGATCTCACTTGATCAGATCCCTGTAGCGGTTGAATACGTCCATCATCTGATTGCTTTATTTAGCTTTAGAGAACATAGAACGGCAGACATGAATACGATTGCTTTAGCACATTGCATGATTTGGTGTCGCCAGTGGTGGAAGGAGTACGGTGATGCTATCCGTAAAATTAACCCGAATATTGCCTCATCCGTACACGACTATTTCATAGATGGTTCATTCGTCGCTTGGGGTTATGTAGATGAATCTGAGAAAGCAGCATTACGCAGAAAGTTGGATGCTCATCAATGGAATTTAACCATAAATGAAAGGTTAAGATTACTGTAATTTTATCCCCGAATTTTATAGTGAAAACTTTCGTGTTTGATTAAAAAGTGCTCGAAAAACTTTCGGGGAATGAATTTCTAAATGACTGATTTTATTGAAGTTAGGTAAGCAGTTTTTGACCTGAATTTTAGGTGAAAAAAGAGCATTATTTTATTAATATTCAATTGATTAGATCGCTTTTGACGCAATCTTGACATCGTAGAGGTCTCCAGTTCGAGTCTGGATATACCTACCAAGATTTAAAAAAGACTGATAAGTCAAATCTTATCAATCTTTTTATTGCTTAGCTTTTTTAGAATGTCAGTGATATTCCAAACCCCTTGACCCGAATTAAAAATGGTGATAATTTAAACAATACGGAAGTCATATACTATTTGGGATTCAAGAGCGATCTTGCCTAAATGAACAAAGATATGATAAACCCGTATATAACAGCTAACAACGAACGAAACGATTCTGATCTTTTTTAAAAATGTTCAAGGTTGTAGAAAAGCCCGTAAATCGGGCTTTTTTAATGTCTACAACTTATAGTGGGTTATGGTAAATCAAACCAAATCATTTGGCTGTCTTGTAGTGCGGTAACAGTTGCAGTTTCATCAAACAGCAAAGCATCGCCCGCTTTAACCAAATGATCAGCAATCATTACTTCACCCGAAATCACATGCACATAATTTACTTTCTTCTGTGCTGCAATCTCTAAATGTTGATCTTTTTCAATCACCGCAGTTTTCACTTCAGCATCTTGACGAATCAACATGGGTGCAGATTCATCGCCAGCAATTAAATGCCATTGGTTTGGATGATCTTTAGGATTGAGCAAAATTTGCTGATAAGTTGGCTCAGCATCTTGCACATTGGGTTGAATCCAAATCTGTAATAAATGCACGGCTTTATCATGCTTATTCATTTCACTATGGGTCACACCTGTACCCGCACTCATTAACTGCCATTCACCAGCATTGATTTGTCCTTCATTTCCCATGCTGTCTTTATGTGAAATCGTACCATCAAGTACACAGGTTAGGATTTCCATATTGTCATGGGGGTGGGTACCAAAACCATTATGTGCGGCAACCGTATCGTCATTAATCACACGTAGCGCACTGACGCCCATATATTTAGGGTCATACCAGCTACCAAATGAAAAACTATGATAAGTATCTAACCAGCCTGCTTTGACATGGCCACGGTTTTCACTACGATGTAGATAAGCATTCATCTTTCATCTCCAAATTATTATGTTTTGCTTAAACATCATATTATCGATTCATAATGATGCTTAATAGTGTTTTAATGCGACATATTGTTCTATAAATAGAATGATTTTGTTTTATGTATCTTTCTTATGGTGAATAAAAAAGGCTGAATGAATTATTCAGCCTTTTCAAGTAAGATAAAATTATTTATCAATCACTTATTTTGATTTATTCTCAAGTTGAGGAATCGCAGAACCTGAACCTTGCGCCACAGCAAGTAAACCTGTTTCTGTATAAAGACCGAGTTTAGCGCGAGTATCGGTAATATCTAGGTTACGCATCGTTAACTGACCAATACGATCCATCGGCGTAAACATAGAATCACCTTTCTCCATGGTTAAACGCTCAGCTTCATAAGTGAGGTTAGGAGATTCAGTGTTCATAATGGTGTAGTCATTACCACGACGCAATTCTAAAGTCACAGTACCTGTAATTACTTTTGCAACCCAACGTTGAGCTGTTTCACGTAACATCAGTGCTTGCGAGTCAAACCAACGTCCTTGGTACAATAAACGACCTAAACGTAAACCATTAATACGGTATTGTTCGATGGTGTCTTCGTTATGAATGCCCGTCACTAAACGCTCGTAAGCGATGTGTAATAACGCCATGCCCGGTGCTTCATAGATGCCACGAGATTTTGCTTCGATGATACGGTTTTCAATTTGGTCAGACATACCTAGACCATGACGACCACCGATACGGTTGGCTTCTAAAATAAGCTCAACAGGATCATCAATACGTTTGCCATTCAAAGCAACAGGAGTACCCGCTTCAAAAGTCACGCTCACTTGTTCTGGCAGAACTTCGACATCATCTTTCCAGAACGCTACGCCCATGATTGGATCAACGATTTTAATACCAGCATCGAGATATTCTAAATCTTTAGCTTCGTGCGTCGCACCCAACATGTTTGAATCAGTTGAGTAAGCTTTTTCTTTCGACATCTTATAGTCAAAGCCGTTGTCGATTAAGAATTGCGACATTTCGGCACGGCCGCCTAACTCATCAATAAAGTTTTGGTCTAACCAAGGCTTATAAATTTTCAAATCTGGGTTGGTCAACAAACCATAACGATAGAAACGTTCAATATCGTTACCTTTATAAGTAGAGCCATCACCCCAAATGTTGACGTCATCTTCTTTCATTGCAGTTACAAGCATCGTACCTGTCACTGCACGACCTAAAGGCGTGGTATTGAAATAAGGAACACCGCCAGTGCTAATGTGGAATGCACCACATTGAATCGCAGCAATACCTTCTAAGGCAAGTTGTAAACGACAATCGATTAATCGAGCTTTGACTGCACCATAAGCTTCTGCTTTTTTTGGAATCGCATCATAGTCATCTTCATCAGGTTGACCTAAGTTTGCGGTATAAGCATAAGGCTCTGAGCCTTTCTGTTTCATCCACAATAAAGCCGCTGAAGTATCGAGACCACCAGAGAAGGCAATCCCAACTTTTTTGCCTACAGGTACGTGCTGCAAGATAGTTGCATTATCAGTCATTGCTTGTCCTAACATTATAAATAAGACCCCGAACAGGTGGTCTTGGATAATCAAAAATCGGAACTATTGTAACACTTTTCGTGCGTCATGGTTTTGTAAAATCGAGTTGATCTTAAGGAAAATTTAAACCTTTTTAGAGGTTACATTGCTTTAATCTTAATCGCAATTTTCAAGTAACCCACACCAAGCAAATCAGATCGCTAAAAAATGCGATATCCATTGGATGTGAGGACAGATATTTTCATTTTTACAACTGGCGTATGTATTTTTTAAAATCGAAAGGATTAATTTGTTCAATCTTCAGTGGCACCACACTTTTTGTCGATAGCCATTGCAGATCATCAATTTTAACAAAGTGATCAGACGGCAGGGTATAGACATAACCCACACGCTCCCAATTGACAGTACACCGATCTAGTTCCACGAACACTTGATCATTCTCAAGCTTAATCGCGAATCTAGCGTCTTTAGCTAGGCTGATATATTGAATTGAGAATAACTGAGCGATCAATTTATTTTCGATTGCATATATACCAAAAGCATTATCTTTTAGTCCATCGCCCACTGCTTGAGTGGGTTGCAGTCGTTCAAGATGTTGAGATGAACCGTGGAATAAAAGTTTAGGTTTAATATGCATTTTGATTTCTCGAAATCATCGACCTAACTTAAAGTGAATCATTCAAGCCGATCAATTGTTTTTCAATCGGGGTGAATACATGATCATGACGAGCGATCAAATATAAACCAATATTCCGATAGGGTTCAGGTGTTTCCATATAATATTGGATATTAAATTTTTTAATTAGAGATTTGGCAATCATCGAGACGCCCATACCCAATTGGCTAAAATGAACTAAAGCTTCATGGTCATAAATATGAGTTAACTCACCTTTGCTGAGTTGATAGTCTGCATAAATATTATTCAGTGTGGTGGCATAACAACATTCCTCTGAAGCAAGCAGAATATTCTGATGATTGAGGCAATCCTCAAGATTATCGTGATTGATGACATTTTTACCAATGATCACAAGTTGATCATCGGCTTTCTGAATGTATTGAAGGCTTTTTTGTGTGGGGTGACCGAGTACATAAGCAATATCAAGATTTCCTCGTAAAATTTCATCTTCAATAAAACCCGTAGCACCTGTTTTCATGGTGATTGAAAGGTCAGGATAGGCTGAATAGAGCTGACTAAAAGAGGGATAAAATCGCATGCCACCTAAGCTGGTATTGGTGCCGAAACGTAAGCAGTTTTCTTGCTGATACAGTTTATTTTCAGTTTCTTCCCAAGTGAAAATCATTTTTTTATATTGAGCATATAAATTCATTCCAGACTCAGTCAACTCCACACCTTTGGGCTTACGAATAAACAGCTGCCGTTTATAATGATTTTCAATTTTTTTAATTTTAGCGGTCATATTGGATTGTAAATAATTAAGCTTATTTGCCGCTGCCGTAATGCTTTTCAGTTCAGCAACGGTGACAAATGATCTGATATCGTTAATGTCAATATTCACGCTCTATCCTCAATATTACAATTCATTCATTAGAGCGCTTGCATAAATCCCTTGCGGAACTTCAATCGTTGCTCATTCTCCAGATGGAAGAAATACACAGCGGGGTTGAATGCTTATGAAAGAACTCTATTTCCAAAAAATGGACATAATCATTTTTCAAAGTGACATCATAAAAAATGATGTATGTATTAAAACATAGCATTATTCATGATGTCATTTATTATTTAAACTGGTCACACTTTCTATCTGTTGAGTAGAACTCGTGAATATTAGAGTCATCAGCGCAATCGCGTTACTGTGTCTGGTTTGGGGATCGTTGTGGGGACTGGTTAAACATAGCTTACTGGTCTTCCCGCCATTCTTATTTATTTCTACGCGATTGATTCTTGCTGCTTTGACATTAATGGTGTTGCAATTCATTCTCAGAAAATCGATTTTGCCGAAACAGGGGGAATGGAGGTCATTGATCATTTCAAGTTTATTGATTTGTTTCGGATTCTATGCGACACAGACTTTTGCGATGCAATTTGTTGACTCTGGTTTATCTGCTGTTCTGGTTTTTACCATGCCAATTTTTATTGGGGTTTTAGCGCATTATTTTTTAAATGAACGTTTAAATGCTCAGAAAATTTTGGGATTAGTGTTCGGCAGTTTGGGGCTGATCGCGATACTTTGGCCACAACTCCATCATTTACACATGAATGTATCCTTGATGGGGCAAGTACTTTTAATTGGCTCTGGTTTTTTTTGGGCTATGGCAACGGTCTATATCAAAAAGAATTTTGCCACTTATGACAAAATAAAACTGACCATTTGGCAATTATTGATGGGTGGCAGCGCGATTTTGATAGGCGCTTTAATCTTTGAACCGATTGATTTTAAAGTTTGGCTGAATCCTTTGAATGAGTCGATGCTTTTCTATATCGCAGTGATTGGGACAGGTTTTGCCTTTGTGTTATGGAATTGGATTGTGAGTCAGGTCGATACTTTTATTGCTTCAATTTCAATTATGTGTATTCCAATCTTAAGTTTGTTATTTGGCTATTTAGTTTGGCATGAACCATTAACAGTCAATATTTTAATTGGCGCGGCGTTTATTTGCTTAGGAATTTTTATCAGTGCTTTGAAAATCAAAATATCGAAAAATCGTGCCATTACTTAATTGACCTGTATATAGTCCTTCGACTTTTTATCAAAAAAATCAGTTATGTTGTACATGGCTGATTTTTATTTTAATTTATTCAAAGGATTGCATAAGCATTGTATGCATGAGATCCCATTCATAATGACTTACATCTCTTTATGTTTCTCCCATAGCGATAATCAAAAAGGTATTTATGAAAGAAGTCTATTTGTAAATCATTATTCTGCTTTGTTATTTAAATAAAAATTGTTGAGATACTCATGCAAAATTGACACTTTCAACACCGAAAATATGAAAAAGAGTCATCCCAAAATGCAAAAAAAGTATTAAAGTACTATGCAACAAGTTGCAAAGCCAAAAAATAGAGAAGGAATACCATGACTAGCTATGCAAATATTTTAAAACCATTACATTTAGGCTTTACCACCATTAAGAACCGTGTGGTGATGGGCTCTATGCACACAGGTTTGGAAGATCGTTTCTTTAACTACCCTAAACTTGCTGCTTATTTTGAAGAAAGAGCGAAGGGTGGTGTTGGCTTAATCATCACAGGTGGTATTTCTCCAAACCGTCAAGGTTGGTTGTTACCTGCTGGTGGTACCATGAATAGCTTAGTCGATATTCCGCATCATCGTCTGGTAACGCATGCCGTACATAAGCATGGTGCTAAAATTTTAATGCAAATTTTGCATTCGGGTCGTTATGGTTATCAGCCTTTTGTAGTGTCTTCAAGTTCTGTGAAATCACCCATTTCACCGTTTAAACCGCGTGGAATGAGCAATAAAAATATTTTAGATACCATTGATGATTATGCGCGTTGTGCCAGTTTAGCGAAGAAAGCAGGCTATGATGGCGTTGAAATTATGGGTTCGGAAGGATATTTACTGAATCAATTTTTAAGTCGTCATGTCAACCAACGTACTGATCGTTGGGGTGGTGATATTGAAAATCGTATGCGTTTTGCGGTGGAAATTGTTAAATCAATTCGTGCAAAAGTTGGTGAAAAATTCATTATTGCTTTCCGTCTATCTCTACTGGATTTAGTACATGACGGTAATACCATGCAAGAGGTTATTCTAGTTGCGAAAGCATTAGAGAAAGCTGGTGTTACTTTATTAAATACGGGGATTGGTTGGCATGAAGCACGTATTCCGACCATTGTGACTTCTGTTCCTCGTGCCGCATTTGTGGATTATACCGCATTTGTTAAACAGCACGTTTCTATTCCCGTGATCGCGTCAAACCGTATCAATATGCCAGATGTCGCAGAAGATATTATCGCTTCTGGTAAAGCCGATATGGTGCAAATGGCACGTCCATTTTTAGCGGATGCGTATTGGGTCAATAAAACCGCGACCAATCGTGTTGATGAAATTAATACCTGTATTGCATGTAACCAAGCATGTTTAGATCATACTTTTAAAAATCAACGTGCAACCTGTTTAGTCAATCCTCGTGCTGCTTTTGAAACAGAGCTGGTCTATATCAAAACTCAAAAACCAAAACGTATCGCAGTTGTTGGTGGTGGTGTTGCGGGGATGTCAGCGGCAACTGTTGCAGCCAGTCGTGGACATGCAGTAACTTTGTTTGAAGCAAATAACGATGTCGGCGGTCAGTTTAATTTGGCTAAAGTTGTTCCGGGTAAGGAAGAATTTCACGAAACCATTCGTTATTTTAAAGTACAGCTCAAACAAACAGGCGTTGATTTACGTTTGAATAGCCAAGTCAGTCGTGAACAACTAGAGCGTGAAGGTTTTGATGAAGTGATTGTGGCAACGGGTGTTGTTCCTCGCGCTTTAAAAATCCAAGGTAGTAGCGCTCCACAAGTTCTATCTTATGCAGAAGTATTAAGAGGGGCAGAAGTCGGTCATAAAGTTGCAGTGATTGGTGCGGGGGGCATCGGTTTTGACGTATCAGAGTTTTTATTAAAACCAGCACATCAACCTCAGCCACAACCGCTTGCAGATTGGCAGCGGGAATGGGGTGTTGATCCAAACCCGAATTATATTTCTGAAGGTGGTATGCAGCGTCCAGAAGTTGAGATGCCTGTACGTCAAATCTTTTTATTGCAACGTAAGACTACCCCCCTTGGTATTGGTTTAGGCAAAACCTCAGGTTGGGTACATCGTGCACAATTGAAAAAACATGCTGTGCGCATGCTTCGTGGCGTGCAATATAAAGCCGTAACGGATGAAGGTTTATGGGTTGAGCATAACGGACACGATCAGCTATTACGTGTTGATACGATTGTGGTTTGTGCAGGGCAAGAGTCGGTAAAAGATTTAATGCCTAAAGAGGGTGAACAGACTTTTGCAAACTACCATATTATCGGTGGTGCTAAGTTAGCTGCTGAACTTGATGCCAAGCGTGCGATTCGTGATGGCGCAGAGTTGGCTGCTCGACTTTAACAATTGATGAAACAATATGCATTTGAATACATTGTAGTTAAATATTCCTTGAATAAAGCAAACAAGCTTTGTATTCTTACGCACATGGAAGCGTGGCAGAGCGGTTTAATGCACCGGTCTTGAAAACCGACGAGGGCTTATACCCCTCCGTGAGTTCGAATCTCACCGCTTCCGCCAAATTCAAGTTTCTGACACTGTTTAACACTATATAAGTTTATGATTTATAAGTTTAAAGTTAGAAATATACAATATGACAAGCCGTGACGCACTACGCCAATCGGGTGTTATAAAGTAGTAAAAAATGCAGTAAGATTATTTCTTACTGCATTTTTTTTATGTGTGAACTATGGCAACTCGTGGAATCAATAAGCTTAGTGCTTTACAAGTTAAAAAAGCCAAACCTGACCCTGATAAGATGTATAAGCTGTCAGATGGTGGAAATCTTTATCTGCGTATTGATCAGGGCGGTAGCAAATACTGGATATTCAATTACACACGTCCATTCTTAGGTAAGCGTAATGATTTATCTTTAGGTACTTACCCAGAAGTTTCGTTAGACGATGCTCGCACTATTCGTGATGAATATAAGAAACTCATCAAGCAGGGTATTGATCCAGCAATGGAGCGGATTGAAACCAAATCTCAAAAACAAAAAGAAGCCGAAAATACTTTTCGTATTGTTACACAAGCATGGTTGTATAAACGTGAGTTAGAACAAAAGCAAGATGAAGAAACAATTCGTCGCTTAAAACATGATGCCTATCCTTATATTGGTGATTTAACTTTTCCACAACTCACATTAGAGATACTAGAGGCTAAGGTATTTAAACGAATCATTGAGCGTGGTGCCTTGTCAGTTGCCAAGCGCCTTAAATCAGACCTTAACCAAATCTTTAAGTCAGCGCGTAAGAAAAAGCTGATTCAGTATAATCCCATTGAGGATATTGAATTACCAAAGCCACAGGGTGGGAATTTTGCTGCGGTGACAGAAGAGCAAGATCTAGCGCCTATGCTGAATAAAATCTGGAACTATTCCAAACTTTATCCACGCTGCCTACTGACCACCCAAGTTGCGTTAAAAATCTCTGTACTGACCTTTCAAAGACCAGGAGAGATTCGTAAATTGAAAAAAGAGTATTTCTATCGTGAGGAGAGGTGCTTCAAATTTACCGCAAGCAAGACTAAGCAACTTCATATTGTACCTTTGTCAGATCAGGCTTTTGATCTAATAGAATCCATCATTGATTTGCATCCTTACAGGGAACATATTTTTGTTGGTCGAGATGGCAAAACCATTATTTCTGACAATACCATCAATTCAGCTTTAAAGCGTCTAGGTTACGGTGGTGAGCAAACGGCACATGGCTTTAGGGCAACTGCTCGCACTATGCTAGATGAGATTCTAGAGCAGCGTGTGGACTTTATTGAGCATCAACTGGCACATAAGGTCAAAGACAATAATGGTACAGCCTACAACCGAACTAAGTTTCTGAATAACCGTCGAGAAATGATGCAGGAATGGGCTGACTATTTGGAGTCTTTACTTGATAATTAACCGTAATTAGGTTTTGGAAATATATATGTCAGAAGATGCTCAAGCGATTCGTGATCTGCATAAACTTAATGCTGATACGCTAGAAAAAACTGCATTTATGGTATTAACTGCTACGACTGCTTCAATTGGTTATATTTTAACTCAAATTAAAGAAGAATATTGGAGTAGTCTAATTTACTTTCCGATGGCAGCCTTAGTTTTACTTGGGCTAAGTTTTATTTGTGGTTCATTATACTTATATAATCAAGCCGAGCGATATGATCTTAACCGTCGATATATTGAGGCTTTTCAAAATCCTACTAGGAAACTTCCACTAGGTGGGCAATTAAGAGAGCTTGTTAAAAGTAATGAAAGAAAGCGTCTAGGGCAATATATGTGCTTTTTTTTAGGGGCATTATGTTATGCGGTATATGTTTTTCTCAAAATTTATATAAAGGGTAATACTTGAAATAAAGAGAATAAAGTAATTTGGTTTATCACAAGTTGCTTTTTAAATTACGCTGCTTTACGCTCATGCCAAGCAGTAATTTGACTTTCAGCCCAAGTAAGCGTGTTGCTGTAAAGTGGGCTATGTAGTAAATGATAGAAGCCCCAACATTCAGTCAGGGCTTGTCTTTTATTCATAGTGATAACGACAAGAAATTATTGTGATTGCCACATCAGTTACTTCATAGACTAATCTATTTTTCTCATCTATTCGCCTGCTCCAAAAACCTGCTAAATCACCAAGCAATGGTTCTGGCTTACCAATACCTTCAAATGGAGTACGTAAACATTCTTTGATTAATGTATTGATGCGCTTAAGCGTTTTTTTGTCTTGGCTTTGCCAGTACACATAATCTTCCCAAGCTGTTGGAGTAAAACTAGTCTTCCGTTTCATCTAAAAGTTCTCTTTCGATTGCTTTAGATGCCCGTAATTCTGCAATTGATTTCGCTAGGTGTGCTGCGTTACTTGGAGAAGACATGAGGTATAATGTTTCCATTATACTGTTGTAATAGTCTTGTCCCATTACAACGGCATGTTGACCTTCTTTCCTCGTAATTACTGCAACATCTGAATCATCAATAACACGATCTAAAACCGTTTTCAGATTATTGCGAGCATCGGTATAAGTGAAAATTTGCATAGTCTTAATTTTCCTATTACTCAAGCATTACAAGTCATTAATTACGATCTGTAGGATATTCGCCACTATATTTTGACATTTCATTTAGCACTATTTTGGTCACTTCTTTAGATACATTGATCATTACATTTGGACACTATGGCTGGCTGTATTTTTGTCATTCACTTCTGGGCATTAAATTTAGATACTTAGGTAGACACTAGTTAGCTTATTACTCTTACAATTGCGACTAAGCATACTAACTATAAGTCTCTTTTATTTAAGTGTCAATATTCTGTACAGACAATATTTTGTACATAATATACTGATGGGAGAAAACACTGTAATTAAGATAGCAATTTCTTATGGAATCTACACTTTAAGTGTCTATATAAAAAACCAGCCTATCGATGATAGGCTGGTTATACTTATGCGACTTGTTTCCCTTTTTGTTCAAGCCACTGTTTAATCTGACTTTCTTTCCAAGTTGGCATACTTGCGGTTAAGTATGTCGGTTCCGGGAAGTCACCACGACGAATCATTTTCCAAAAAGTCGATTCTGCGATATTTAATAAGCCAGTGCTTGCGGGTTTATGTGAAAGTCTTCGGCGACGACCACTACGATCCACATAATCTTTAGCAGGGCGTTCAGGGTAATTTACTAAATCTTTCACTCGATAGTATTTTTCGATCATTTTCGAAATCTCACTTCATTTCATATGCTCACAATCATCAATCTGGTTCGTGGAGTAACTAGCGATTAACATATACGCTAGATACTCCTCAATTCATTTGGAATTTTGAAGAAATTGCACCTCAAATGAAGGTTTTTCATCCACAATGCGACAATATAAATCAGTACTAACAAGATAAGATTCAAGAATTTCAAGACGCTTTCCAAAATTAAACTCATTGCAGTGATATTCCGGTCCGCCTAAAAACTCTGGCAAATTTGACCAAGTTGTTTGGATAATACCTGTGGGATCAATCAAGTGCTGCAAGGACACATATAATTCTAACTGTTCAAGAGGTCTTGTATCAGAAAATTCTTTTTTAACCATAAAGATTAAGCGAAGATGAATACGAGTTGCCGTAACTGCTTCCCATTTAGAAAATACAGCTATGACATTGCTTTGCTCTTGTGTGCTTTTGACGATCTTTATGATTTCTGAAAGATTATGATCAAATAAGAGATAATCTTTTGAATATTCAGATAGAGTGGGTTGGTTTATGTCAATTTTTAATACAAGGGATTGTAGTTCAAACAGGCTTTGTTGCACAAACCTATCTGTAAAGGCTTTTTCAGCGATATAATTTTCAAATGAAGAAGCCTACACACAAAATCTACCGCACAACCAATTGGCCCGCATATAACCGAGCACTCATTAATCGCGGAAATATTGCCCTTTGGTTTGATCCTGCTACGCAATGGTATGCTCCATCAAAAGGCAAACAAGGGCGAAATCAAACCTACTCCGACGCAGCCATCCAATGCTGCTTAATGATTAAATCCTTATTCCGTCTATCTTTACGTATGGTCACTGGCTTTGTGCAAAGTCTGATTAAACTTTGCGGATTAAATTGGACCGCACCAGATTACAGTACGCTTTGTAGAAGACAAAAGCATATTGATATTGTAATCAGCTACCAAAAAAGTAGCGATGGGCTGCATCTACTCATGGACTCTACAGGCATGAAGTTTCTAGGTGAGGGCGAATGGAAACGCAAGAAACATAGACCTGAATATCGTCGCCAATGGCGTAAACTTCATATTGGTATAGATGCTAAAACCCTACAAATACGAGCAGTTCAGCTTACAACCAATAATGTCAGTGATTCACAGGTGCTTGGTGATTTACTTAATCAGATTCCACAAGATGAGCAGATTAACTCTGTTTATACCGATGGAGCTTATGACACCAAGCAATGCCGTCAGGTCATTGCAGATCGGCAAGCGCATGCGGTGATTCCACCTAGAAAAAATGCGAAACCATGGAAAGATACAAAGAGTAGCTCGCTAGAGCGAAATGAATTACTTCGAACAATTAAACGTTTAGGCAGGACACTATGGAAAAAATGGTCAGGCTATCATCGGCGAAGTTTGGTTGAAACTAAGATGCATTGCATCAAATTATTAGGAGATAAACTCAGTGCAAGGAGTTTTGATAGCCAAGTGAATGAGATCCATGCACGTGTAGCAGTCCTTAACAGATTTACGGAATTAGGTCGCCCACTTACCCAAGTTACGCCTTAAATTTGGCTCAATTAGGGGCGCTTTGCATTTCAAATCTTTGTGCAACAAAGCCCCTATTGATGGTAAGTGGTTGTAGTAATGGTACATCAACGAATACACTTCCTGATTCAGAAAAGATTACATCAACGGAGCAAGATTCATATCAAAAAATACAGAAATATTCTGAAGCTGGCGATAAGGAAAATTATTTAAAACTTTTAGAAACGTCTGCTGAAAGTGGGGATGTAATTGCCCAAAATGAATTGGCTGGATTATATGCATTTGGTGATGGAGTACCAAAAAGTGGAGAGAAATTCATTTATTGGTCGGAGTTAGCTGCATCAAAAGGATATTCGCTTGCTCAGCTGAATTTAGGCACAGCCTATTTTTTTGGAACTAATGGAGTAACTCAAGATTTGGTAAAAGCGGAAAAGTGGCTAACACTTGCTGCAAGTAATAATGAAGAAATTGCTAAAAATTATTTACGTCAAATAAAGAATAATGAAATACCAGATGCATCAATACCAGATGATATAAAACTTCTTATGGAGAATGATAAGTAGTTTGGTCTATTTACTCAAACTGACTTTGCCCCTATGAAGCGTATTCTATATAGCTTGGGGCTTTTTAGCCTGTTGATAAATATGCTAATGGTCTAACCTAATGAGAGATCCGATGAGATTAGTTAAATTACTTGTTTAATTATCAAATAAGTGTTTTGAGAGATATTAGTCATTCAAAATGAAATTTTAAGAGATTGCATAAGAATGCTGAAAAAGAAATTATTGGTGAGTCTCGCTGTAAGTATATGTATTACTGCTTGTAATGCTTCAAATGCATCATCTGATTTAAATATGACATTTGAACAAGCTGAGCAGTTAAGATCACAAGCAGAAGCTGCGCTATCAAACTCAGATGAAAAGAAAGAATATTATAAAAGACTCGAACCTATTTATGAAAATTTGGCAAAAGAGGGTAATAGTGATGCTCAACTAATATTGGCTGATATTTATTTTAAAGCGCTGAGTGGAACTTATGATGCTAAAAAATCATTTGAGTGGACAAAAAAATCGGCAGATAATGGAAATGTCTCCGCTATGTATAATGCTAGTTTTAAGTACTATACTGGAACTGGAGTTAAAAAAAGTATAGAAAATGCAAAAAAATATTATCTTAAAGCTGCTAAGTTGAATGATGTTGATGCAATGGGCTCTATAGGCTCTATTTATATTGAAGAAGGAAATGTTGAAGAAGGGTTAAATTATTTAAAAAGAGCAGCCGAAAAAAATGATGCTCTTTCCCTATTTGAGTTAGGGTTGATATATTGCGAAGGTGTGGTTGTTAAACAAGACGGCTTTGTTGCACAAAGATTTGAAATGCAAAGCGCCCCTAATTGAGCCAAATTTAAGGCGTAACTTGGGTAAGTGGTCGACCTAATTCCGTAAATCTGTTAAGGACTGCCACACGTGCATGGATCTCATTGACTTG
>NZ_KB849202.1:1000861-1463359 GCF_000367985.1 Acinetobacter sp. CIP-A165 | reverse complement strand
TTAACGTTTGATAATTTTTGAATATCTTTGAATTTCATCCAAGGATTATCTCTTGAATTAAATAATTTTGCTGATTAATTTAAGATCAAATAAATTGTACGTTTTTTGATTTATGACGGAAGTCTAGTAAGTATTCAAATAATTTTCTGTAATTTATAAGAGATAGCATAATAATGCTCAAAAATAAAGTTCTGTTTATTTCCGCTATAAGCGTTGTCGTATGTAGCTTAATTGCTTGTACAAATTTGAATAAACAGGACAAGTTCCCTACGCTCGAGGAAGAGTGTAAATTAGCAGGAAGTAGCAGTAAGCAGTGTGAAATTTTGAATTTAAAAGATCTATCTTTAGATGAAAAAGAGAATCTAATGGGATGGGTCTATCTAAATGGTTTAGATAATATCAAGCCTAATTATGATAAAGCCTACTATTGGTTTGAAAAGGCTGAAAAATCCAATAACCATGAAGCTATAAACTCATTAGGCATGATTTACTTTGCTGGTTTAGGAAAATATAAGGATTTTCAGAAGGCTGAGGAATATTTTTTAGAAGCAAATAAGTATGGTAACAAAGATGCTAAATTGAACTTAGCAGAATTATATAGAATTAAGGATTTTGGTCGATCACCAGATTTTGAAAAAGCAGAGAGTTGGTATTTATTAGGAGTCCAAGATAATCCTTCACGGGCATATGAGGGTTTGTCAAAAATGTATTTGGATCAAGAAAACTATGAAAAAGCATTTGTTTTTTCTGAAAAATCTGCTGAACTGGGTAATCCTGAAGCCCAATATAATTTAGGGGTTTTCTTTGAGCAAGGTGTGTATATAAAAAAAGATAAAATACAAGCTGAATATTGGTATAAAAAAGCAATAGAAAATAGAGAGCGTCGCGCTGCTTACAATTTAGCTTCATTATATGAAAAAGGTGATGGAGTAGAACAGGATTTTAATCTTGCATATGCTTATTATACTTTAGCAAGTGAACTTGGATTAGAGATAGCTCAAAGCAAACTATTTGAACTAGATGGAAAAGTTGCTAAAGCAAATATTCGAATTTTAAAGAATGGGGGAAATATAAAAATTGCGGTAGATGACCCAAATAGTAAATGGGAGATTATGGACGAAGAGGATTATTTGAAGAAAAAAAATTAAGATTTTTATATTATTTAACGGTACTTGTTTGTTTAGTGAGTGGAATATCTTCGGCTGTCTCTAAAAAGCAGAATAATGAGATGACGAATATGCAACTCAAAAATACGCAACCAGAAATTCTTCATATTAAACAAATTTCTGATACGAATTTCAGTTCTTTGATATTCAAATAAATCGCCCTGAAAAGCTAAATAATCCTTTTTTTGCACAACAATTTGTAGAAAACTTACAAATCATCAATCCCGTATTGATCGATGAGAGAAATGAGATTTTCTTAATTATAAGAACCCAACTTCAATTTGGTCTAATTTCAACGGGGCAATATAATACTTACGCCGTTGAGCAGACCGAAACAGGACTAAAAGTTGTAGAGCAAGCGAGTTAGGAATTTAATCAAATATCCTTTCTATCGATCAATTTCTAGCGCTTTTCCTCGACAACTTAAAAACAATTGTTGTTGATGCCACGCAAGTTGTCCTGAAACAATCGTGGTATCAACCTCATAACGGAAAGTTTTATCCTGGAAAGGACTCCAATTGCACTTCATGTAATTTCGTTGATCTTTCACAGCGATACGTTGCGTATTTTCTCTAAGTAAAACGAGATCAGCCCAATAGCCTTCACGAATATAACCACGGTCTTTGATCTTGAATAAATCGGCAACTTGATGAGATGTCTTACGCACCATCGTTTCGATGCTGAGCAATCCATCTGCAACCAGTTCCATCAATGAGGGCACAGCATGTTGCACTAGTGGCAGACCTGAAGGCGCATTCATATAGGATTGCTGTTTTTCATTCCAAGTATGGGGTGCATGGTCTGTCCCAATAATATCCAAACGGTTGCTGTTTGATATTGCATTGATCAGCGCTTCTTTATCTTGTTGGGTTTTGATTGCTGGATTACATTTAATTAAATGTCCAAGTGCAGCATAGTCAGAATCATCAAAACTGAGATGATGAATACAAACTTCAGCAGAAATATGCTTTAAATTCAAGGGTAAGTCTTTAAATAAGCAAAGTTCTTTGGCAGTTGTAATATGTAAAACATGCAGTTTCGTTCCATATTTTTCAGCCAATGAAACAGCCAGTCGTGAACTTTCATAACAGGCCTGTTTATCTCGAATTTCAGGATGCATTGCTGCTGGAATATTTTCGCCATATTTTTCTAAATATAGTTTTTCCTGTTCTTTAATCCGAGGCGTATATTCACAATGGGTCAATAAGATAGTCGGTACATTGGCAAACAACCGTTCAAGGATTTGAGGATCATCGACTAGCATATTGCCAGTTGATGCACCCATAAACACTTTGACGCCACTGACCAATTTTGGATCAAGTTGTTCAATAATGTCTAAATTGTCAGAACTCACACCAAAATGAAATGCATAATTGGCCATGCTGTGTTGTGCAGCAATCTGCTTTTTTTGCGCTAAGGTTTCTAAGTTCAATGTCGCGGGATTGGTATTGGGCATATCCATATAACTGGTAATGCCCCCAATCGTTGCTGCCATAGATTCCGATGCGATACAGCCTTTTTGCGGTGAGCCAGGATCTCTAAAATGAACTTGATCATCAATCATGCCAGGAATCAGCCAAGCACCATTGGCATCAATGGTTTTCGCATTGAAAATACCTGTGATATTGCTAGCGATTTTCTCGATTCGTCCATCTTGAATCAGCACGTCTGCAATATACTGTTTATCTTCATTCACTAGATTGGCATTGCGAATAATGATCTTGGGAAATTGTTTAAAACTCATTGTGCAACGCCTTATAACCTTTGACTAAATGGATATTGGTGCTGACCACACTTTCAGAAAACTCACTGATCGAAACATCAACAGGAGGATATTGGCTTAAATCGGTTTTAGGATTGATATAGCTCATGGCAGGAACATAAAAGTGACTCGGTAAATCACGCCCATCGACCACTGCATTGTGTCGAATCGCACTATGATCACCGACTTTGCAGTTGAATAAAACGCTATTAAAACCAACAAAAACATGGTGACCAATTTCACAAGGACCATGAATAATCGAACGATGTGCAATCGATGAGTTTTCTCCAATTGTCACTGCTGCACCAGCTTTGGAGTGAATCACAACGCCATCTTGAATATTGGAGTTTGCGCCGATAATAATCGGTTCCATTTCTCCATTTTCATCAGTTTCATCTGCTCGAATCACCGCATAGGGTCCAATAAACACATTGGCATGAACAATCACTTTCCCACAAATAATCGCGGTTTGATCGACATAAGCAGATTGATCAATGACAGGAAGATGACCAGATGGATTTTTACGAAGCATAGAATTACCACTTTAAAAAAGTTAAATCATCGGTTGGGTTAAAATCTCGACCTGATCATCTTTCAGACCAAGATAAAAACAGTTGGGGCGTTGGGTGTGGCAAGCAGGGCCGATTTGATTAACCAGAAACAAAAGGCTATCGCCATCACAATCAAGTCTGGCTTCAATCAAATGCTGCCGATGACCTGAACTTTCACCTTTTCGCCACAAACATTTACGTGAGCGCGACCAGTAACACACTTGGTTTGTTGTCAATGTTTCGATTAAAGATTCGGCATTGACCCAAGCCATCATCAGTACATCTTTGGTATGGTGATCTTGTGTGATGGCAGGGATGAGGCCATCTTGATTCCACTTGATCTGCTCAAAAACACTGTTGAAATCAAACTTTTGTCCTAAGGCACCGTATTCCATGCGCTCAAAAATTGGCAGTTTTACCATTGCCATGAACCCCGAGCCACCGCGTCATGTGCATGCAGGCTTTCGGCATGAATGACTTTAAAATTGAAGCCTTTGATATTTTGATGATTTAGAAATGTGCTATATAAACGTCTTAATGCATCTTCACAAAACATAAGGTTTTGACCATTAGCGACTGCAAATGCTTGTTCATCAATACGTTTTACCGCAGTTTGCACGGCTGTCATGAGTGACTGTTCAGCTTGATTAATGAATAAAATTAAAGGGATGTGTTTAATATTTTGATCGAGTTTGAAATTTAGAATGGCAAAGCTTCTTTGGCTATGCGGTGTCGCTGCGATCGCGTCCGTGGTATTGAGCCAGTCCACGATTTGTTGCTGATCTAAACTGATTTCTTGATTAGCCAATGCCGTTTGAAATCGTTGTTGAATAATATTTCTAGCGAGCGCCGCGGAACAAGGACAAGTCGAAGAATAAGGAATCTCGACTTTTAATCTCGCTTCAAATTGATCCTTTAGAAGTTGACAAGACAGCACAAAAGGATAACTTTTCCAGCCTGATAAATTACTAATCAATGCGGGTCTTTCGATATAAAGCTCACTATGAATTTCGATTTTGGCATGTTCAGATAAAGCTTTGTGGCTTTCTAAGAAGTCTTTTAAAACATGTTTGATATCAAATAGGCTGAGATTGCTGATTTTGGTTAGTTCTAAAAGTCGGGTATATAGGCGTGACATGTGGATCCCTTTGGTGAAAGGATCATCTAGGCTGACAAAGGCGTTGATTTGGCTTGGGCAACGTGTATTTTCGATATGTACTGGTAGCGCAATGTTTTCCATACCGACCCAGTCAAGGGAATGGCTATATGCTTTTGGTAAGGTAGATTCAGCAGATATATCTGGAAGAACAAGATTCATTTGTTTGTTTGCTTACGTTGTAATGCTTGTTGTTATGTTATAACATTACAGCAAGCATCTACAAGATCGCTGCGTAGTTAATTTAACTTGAGAGACTCTGAAGAATCAAAATGAACAAAATCTATCTTCTCGGATTCATTTGCTGTCTTTCTGCATGTCATTACCCGAATAAAGCTGCTCAGTTGAATCCAGAATTAAAGACTGAACAGAAACATGCTATTTCAAAAATTATTCTACAAGAAAAGCGTATTCCATCTTCTTACCTCCAATGGATCGCCCAAGCGAATCATCAACAACAAATTTTGGCATACAAGAGTTTTTTAAACCGTCAGGGCATTTCTTCTTATATTCCAAATTTTGAATTTTTCCAGACAGCGAGAGATTGGCAGAAATGCAATTATGCTGAATATGAAGTTCCACCGAGAGAACTATGGAGGAACATTGTTCCAACTTTGAATATTCTTAATCAATTGATAGAACAAAAGCTGATTGATCAGTTCACGGTGACATCAGTGTATCGAAGCTATGCTTTAAATCAGTGTGCTGGCGGAGCGGGCGCATCTAAACACGTCTTTAATGCGGCACTCGATTTTCGTATTGGCAGTGAAAGTCCAGATTCGATTGAACAAATCCGTATCGAGAAAACAAAAACTAAACTTTGCCAGTTTTGGCGAGATCAAGGCGCAGCACTGAATATGGGTTTAGGTGTTTATGCATCAGGACAAATCCATATTGATGCATCGGGATATCGGACATGGGGTGTCGATCATCGTTATACCTCATCGCCATGTGTCAATAATTTCTCTAATAATAACAATGAGTAAATCGCAATGAAATTAACCATAGCTCAGCAAAATATTTTAGCGATATTAAAAGCAGAAAACAAAGCCATGAGTGCTTACGAGTTGTTGGAAAAGGCAAAACCCTATGGTTTTCAAGCCCCCATCCAAATCTATCGAATTCTTAAAAAGCTCACTGATCAATGTCTCATCGTAAAACTCAATACATTAAATATGTATGTTCTGAATCAAGCTGAACTCACAGCAAGTTATCAATTATTTACCGTGTGTACCGAATGCCAAAAAGTACAAACCCTTGCTATTCCACAACTAAAAAACTGCGTGGAATCATCTATCAAAGCCAAAAGATTCAATCCTAAATACCCATATTTAGAAGTATTAGGTCAATGTTTTTCATGTATTTCCAAACATGAAGCCCAGCAAATTTAAAAAGTGAGAAAGCCAATGAATCATTCTTTAGCCACTCCATCTAAACTTCCTGTCACCGTATTATCAGGATTTTTAGGCGCAGGAAAAACCACGTTACTCAATCATATATTGAATAATCGTGAAGGGAGAAAAATCGCCGTGATCGTGAATGATATGTCAGAAGTCAATATTGATGCCGCTTTAGTTCGTGAAGGCGGGGCAGAGTTATCTCGTACTGATGAAAAGCTCGTTGAAATGAGTAATGGTTGTATCTGTTGTACCTTGCGAGAAGATTTGCTTATTGAAGTGCGTCGCTTAGCTGAAGATAATCGTTTCGATCAACTGGTAATTGAATCTACAGGAATTTCCGAGCCATTACCTGTTGCTGAAACTTTTACTTTTGAAGATGAAAATGGCGTTTCACTGAGTGAGTTTGCTCGTCTAGATACCATGGTCACGGTGGTCGATGCTTATAATTTTTTAAAGGATTATAGTTCACTCGACAGTTTGCAATCGCGTGGTGAATCACTGGGTGAAGAAGATGGGCGAAATGTGGTTGACCTTTTGATTGATCAAATCGAGTTTTGTGATGTGATCGTATTAAATAAAGTTGATTTAATTAATGCTCAAGAAAAAGAACAGTTATTTGGAATTTTGCATTCACTTAATCCGAGAGCAAAAATTGAAATTTCAGCTTTTGGCCAAGTAAATTTAGATCGTATATTAAATACCAATCTCTTTGATTTTAATGAAGCGGCGCAAGCGCCGGGTTGGCTAAAAGAGCTCAGTGGTGAGCATACTCCTGAAACAGAAGAATATGGCATTCGCAGTTTTGTTTATCGTGCCAGAAAACCTTTTCATCCACAGCGTTTTTTTGATTTTGTAAACTCAGAATGGAAAGGCGTTATTCGCTCAAAAGGCTTCTTTTGGTTGGCATCCAATCCTGAGTTTGCAGGCACTTGGTCTCAGGCAGGCGCGATGGCGCGACATGGTGTCGCAGGTTATTGGTGGGCGGCTGTAGGTGATGAGCATTGGCCTGAAGATCAACCCAGTCGTGAAGCCATAGAGAAAAACTGGGATGAGTTAACGGGTGATGCACGTCAAGAAATCGTATTGATTGGCATGGATATGGATGAATCAAATTTAATCCAACAATTCGATGCTTGTTTATTAACTGATGACGAAATGGCATTAGGTGCAGAAGAATGGGAAAAGTTTGATAACCCGTTTGTTGAATGGGCGGATATGATCGTTAAGTAAATACAAAGAGTCTGAATAGTGATGAAAGTGGTTTACGATCTATAACTGTTTGCGAGCTAGAGTTTTCTAAAAGATGTAATTGCATAAATAGGGAACTCTAGTTTTTATTATCCAGCTATAGTGATATCTCAGTGTTAAAGTTTTAATGGTTATCTGAGCAGTCAGATAGGTTTTAAGCTAGGCGAATTCAAACATGAGGTGCGACAGTTTGAAAAGTCTTATGATAATCAACAAGCTGAGCAAATTTCTCTAATGGTGTAAGCCAATCTAACGCTTTTCTAGGACGAGTATTCAGTGACATGGCAACTTGATTTAAATAATGCTGATCTGCCTGATTTAAATCAATCCCTTTAGGTAAATATTGCCTAATTAAACCATTCATATTTTCGCATGTGCCTTTTTGCCAGGGTGAATGTGGGTCACAGAAATATACATCTATGCCTAAATCTTCTTCAAGTATTTTATGTTCTGCCATCTCGCGTCCACGGTCATAGGTCAACGTTTTACGCAGTTCTGCAGGTAAATATTTCAGAGCTTCAGTTAAAGCCTTGCGCACTGATTCTGCCTTTGCATCAGGTAATGTTGCCAAGATACAGAGCCGTGTATTTCGTTCAATAAGTGTTGCTATCGAACTTTTATTGTCTTTACCTTTAATTAAATCAGCTTCCCAATGACCCGGTATTTTTCTTTCTTGAACTTCGGCTGGGCGCTCATGAATAGTTTTAATATCCTGTAATATAGAATCTTTTTTAGGTTCACCGTTAGCTTTTCGCTTTTTATTTTCATGACGCAGACAGGATAATAAGTCTTTTTTCAACTCACCCTTTGGTAATGCTCGTATCGTTGAATAAATCGTTGTATGGCTTACATTCATTGTTTGATCCAAATCAGGAAATGTCTTTAAACGCTTTGCTATTTGCTGAGGAGACCATAAACAACGGATCGCTTCAACAATAAATTTCCAGAGGATTGAATCGATTTTGAGTTTTCTGTGACCACGTCTACGTCTAGCGAAGGTGTTATCAGAAGCATATCGAGCTTGATAAACGTCATTGATGCTATTTCTTTTAAGCTCACGATAGATCGTACTAGGATGTCTTTTAATGAGTTCAGCAAATTTTCTGGCTGAAAAGCCTTCTTTTCTTGACTCAAGCATTAATGCAGTACGATCTTCAAAGTTAAGATGATGGTATGACAATTTTATATACTCCATAAACCCTTTAAATTAATTAGGTGGTTTATGTCGCACTTCAAGTTTTACTCTGCCCTATTTTGTAGTAGGCAATGCCTAGATCTTTAAATCAAGCACTGGGATAACATGATCTCATTTAACTTATATGCTCACGGTGGCTAAAAAATTCTATTGGTATTTTCTTTAAATAAAAAAATTATATATTTAGTCATAGAATAATTTATTGTGAAAATAATAATTTTTTTTTAAATGTGATTGACCTTATTGATGCGAGACGTGCTCCAAACGGTCGCTATTTGTTGATATTTCTCATTGCTATCGCCAGTGAACCTATAGGTTTCAGTTATTGTTCATCTATCTATTTATTATATTTTTTTGTTTGTGCTTTAAATAAATCTGTTGATTTCAAATTACATCACAGATGAATTATTAAAATAATCACTATTTTTTACTTAGGTTTTGTTTTGCAAGAATTATGTAATGTTTGGTAGCTTATAGGGAAAATAAAAAAACTCTCTGTACAATAAAATTTCACTCTTTCTTCACTCACTTAAGACTAAATTCGATTTTACTCATTTAAGACCAGATTCAAACATAACGTTAATTAATTAGACTTCATTTTTCTCAGTTCAAGTTCAAGGCAAAGGAGCAACCATGACTCTACTATTGATATTGCTTAGCTTGTTGATTCAGTTTGTTATACTGTGGGCTGTATTTTATTTCGAACTCAATCGAACAACCGGTAGTATTCTTTCTATTCTCATCGCTATCCTGTGTAGTGTTTTTATCACACCGTGGAGTTTATTGATTGGATTACCGATCATCATAATGAGTGTGATTTTACTCATTCCTCCCTTGTGTGAAGCCCTTATTAGTCGTCCCGCTTTCAACATACTCTCCAAGGCGATGCCAAGTATGAGCAGCACAGAAAGAGAGGCGTTAGAAGCAGGCACAAGCTGGTGGGAAAAGGAATTATTCATGGGTTCTCCCGACTGGGAAAAATTTGATGAGTATCCTTATCCTCAGCTCTCAGTAGAAGAACAATCATTTATAGATAATGAAGTGCAGCAATTGTGCTCAATGCTAGATGAATGGAAAATTCATCACCATGATAAAGACTTGCCGCCTGAAGTTTGGCAATTCGTCAAAGATAAAGGTTTTTTAGGGTTAATTATTCCCAAGTCATTTGGGGGCAAAGAATTCTCACCTTTTGCACAAAGCCGAATTATGAGCAAAATTGCTTCGCGTTCATTGACTGCTGCCGTGAGTTGTATGGTTCCAAATTCACTGGGTCCCGGTGAGTTGTTGCTGCATTATGGAACTGAAGCACAGAAGCAGCGTTATTTGCCCGGTTTAGCAAACGGAACGGAAGTACCATGTTTTGGTTTAACCAGTCCAGAAGCGGGTTCAGATGCGGGCGCGATTCCAGATACAGGTGTGGTGTGTTATGGAACATATCAAGGTCAAGAAGTCCTTGGTCTGAAAATGAATTTTTCCAAGCGCTGGATCACACTTGCACCGATTGCAACTGTTATTGGTTTGGCGTTTAAACTCCATGATCCAGATGGCTTGTTAGGGGACAAAAGCAAAGGCGAATATGGCATTACCTGTGCCTTAATTCCTGCAAGTCACGAAGGCATAAAAATTGGAGCAAGACACAATCCCGGTGCACCATTTATGAATGGTACGGTTGAAGGGACAGATATTTTTATCCCGATTGATTGGATTATTGGTGGTCAGCAAAATGCAGGTAAAGGCTGGCGCATGCTGATGGAATGTTTAGGTGTCGGTCGTGGTATTTCACTGCCTGCATTGGCAACGGCTGCGGGTGAAATGAGTTATCTGTTGGTCGGTGCTTTTGCCAGTGTTCGTCAGCAGTTCAAAGTGTCTGTTGGGCAGTTCGAAGGTGTGCAAGAAGCGACCAGCGATATCGCCAGTGATGCTTATATGCTGGAGTCATTCCGCTACTTAGTAACCTGTGGTTTGAACCAAGGCGGAACACCCGCAGTAATGACCGCGATGGCGAAGTACTATGCCACTGAAGCGATGAGAAAAGTCATTAATCATGGCATGGACGTTGTAGGTGGACGTGCAATTCAACTTGGGCCGCGTAATTTCCTTGCGTTGACTTATCAATCAATTCCAGTTGCGATTACAGTTGAGGGCGCCAATATTCTGACACGTTCTTTGATGATTTTTGGTCAAGGTTCGATGCGCTGTCATCCCTATTTATTCGAAGAGTTACAGCTGTTGCAATCGGAAGATAAAGCATCTGCCTTAAAACAATTTAATCCACTATTGTTTAAACACCTTGCTTATACATTCAACCGTGCAGCAAAAGCAGTTGCATTTGGCATCACAGGTGGCTCAGATCATGGTTCTAAACAGTCTGATCAATTTTCAAAACCTTACTACAGCATCATCAACCGTATGAGTGCAGATTTTGCCTTGACAGCAGATATGGCTCTCGGTATTTTGGCGGGGGATTTAAAACGTAAAGAAATGCTTTCAGGACGTTTGGCTGATATCCATTCTTATTTATTCATCGCAACTGCGATTTTAAAATATTATGAAAATGGTCAACGAACTGAGGCTGAACAGAAGCATGCAGAATTGGCACTAAATAAAGCGTTATATAATGCACAAGAAGCATTTTTCGGATTTTACGAGAATTTTCCAGTCAAGATAGCAGCTCAGTTGGTGAAATTGATTTGTTTCCCATTTGGTCGACCTATTTCAAAACCTTCTGATCAACTTAAACAAGATGTTGCTCAATTACTTTTACAGGAACATGCGTTCCGAGAAGAGTTGAAAAAACATGTTTATTATACAACTGAAGAAAATGATGTGATGGGAAGAATGGAGTCAACATTCCAAATGCTGCTCACTGTGCAACCCCTATGGAATAAGTTTAAAAAAGCTGAATCCAAAGATCAGTTTAAAGGGCTTACTTTCGAAGAGCACATTGCGGATGCAGTATCGGTTGGTTTCATTGACTCAGGCGAAGCAGAAAAGCTCTTGCAATACAACGCAAAACGCTATGACAGCATGCTGACCGATATCTTTGATGAGCATTTAGAAAATGATTTGATCCCAGAAAATCCTCATCTAAAAAGTTAATAAAAGATAGAAGTGTAGAAAAGCGAGTTATGTATGACTCGCTTTTTTATTTACCAATTCTGTTTTTTCAATACTTCGTCTAAATCAATCTTGTTTGTTCTTATAAAAAATCAACAAAAATATATGCTTATTCAATAATTTTATACTATGATGCATTGAGTAGCTTAATCAATTGCGTTCGAGCTTCACATAAATTTCATGTCAAATTAACTAAAATCAAAACTATAAAAAAGAGATGGGTCAGGAAGAATCAATGCTTAAATTTTTTCTGCGATGGATAGACAGTTGGTCGATAACGCATACTTCCGAGACAAATGAGTTTGATACTTCAAAAACCTCAAAAGATCCGAAAATTCAGTGGCTCAGAATTCTACCATTTATCATATTGCATCTTGCGTGTTTAGCCGTATTTTGGGTCGGCGTCTCATGGTTTGCTGTGTTTTTCATGCTGATATTTTATTTTATTCGAATGTTTGCGATTACCGCATTCTTCCATCGTTATCTATCGCATAAGACATTTCAAACCTCTCGAGTTGTACAATTTATTTTTGTGCTGATTGGCACAATGAGCGCTCAACGTGGTCCACTATGGTGGGCGGCACATCATCGTTATCACCATCGATATACCGATACGGATCATGATCCACATTCATCAAAACATGGGTTTTGGTACAGTCATGTGGGTTGGTTTTTAAATGAGCAGAATTTTTCTACCCGTAAAGAAGTGATCAAAGACTGGCTTAAATTTCCTGAGATTGTGTGGCTAGATCGGTTTAGTTTGCCTGTGGTGTTGATCACGGCTTTGGCCATTTACGGTTTTGGTGAGTGGTTAGCCGGTGCTTATCCAAGCTTCGGTACATCGGGTTTACAGTTGCTGGTTTGGGGTTTTGTTGTTTCAACTGTTTTGTTGATCCATGCGACTTTATGTATCAATTCGCTTGCGCACCTCTATGGCAGTCGGGACTTTGAAACCCCAGACAATAGTCGAAATAATCTATTCTTATCCATTATCACATTAGGTGAGGGATGGCATAACAACCACCACTATTATGCAGGTAGTACCAGACAGGGTTTCTTTTGGTGGCAAATAGATATTACCTATTATCTTTTAAAAGTCATGTCTTGGCTGGGACTGATATGGGGAATAAAGCCTGTGCCACAACGTATTTACACTGCACGTAAAAGCCAACTCAAAAAATTCAAAATGAACTCAAATAAAATTCATAGCAAGGAGTCTTGATGAAGATTGCAATCGTAGGCTCTGGTATTTCAGGCATGTATGCTGCGTGGAAATTATCTAAACAGCATCAAGTCACTATCTTTGAGAAAGAAAATTATTTTGGTGGTCATACTGATACGCATGATTTATCGATTGATGATAAAAACGTGGCGGTTGATAGCGGTTTTATTGTGTTTAATGATTATAACTATCCCTTATTCAGTGCCATGATTGCTGAATTGCAAGTAAAAGCTCAAAGCAGTGATATGAGTTTTTCAGTTAATAATCAGGTGACAGGGCTACAGTACAACCCTTCAAAAAAATGGTCACTATTGACCAGACCACACAACTTTTTAAATAAAAACTTTCGGATCATGTTGTCTGATTTAATTCGTTTTTATCAGGACAATAAAGATGTTTCGGTAGATGAGTGTGATGCTGATTTAACAATTGAAGACTATTTAAATAGAAATGATTATTCGCAGGTGTTTAGACACGAACATCTATATCCAATGTGTGGCGCACTTTGGTCAAGTCCTGTCGATCAAGTGGGCAAAATCCCTTATAAGTTTGTGGTGAGTTTTTTTCAACACCACCGTATGTTGCAATTAAAAGATCGACCGCAATGGCAGACGGTAAAAGGTGGGTCGGCATCTTATATTCACGCAATTCGAGCGGCTTGTCCTTCCATACAGTGGAAGAATGCCCCAGTGCAACAGGTAATACGTGCTGATGATTCCGTTACGATTATTACCGAAAAAGATCAGGAAACTTTTGACTGGGTTGTGTTTGCTAGTCACGCGGATGACACTTTAAAGCTGATCCGAAATCCTTCGGCAATTGAGCGAGATATATTAGGCTGTTTCGATTATCAAGATAATTTTATGGTCGTGCACAGTGACAGCTCGATCATGCCAAAACGTCGATCACAGTGGGCGAGTTGGCATGTGCATGTGACAGCTCAAGATCAGTCTAATACAAAATCTAAAGTGAATAATGTGCATTATGGATTTACCTATTGGATGAACAGTTTGCAGAAGCTGCCGTGCAAAACACAGGTATTCTCGACACTCAATCCGAATATGCCAATTGCAAAAAACAAGATTTATGTCGAACGTCATTATCGACATCCTGTATTTGACAAAAAAGCAATCCAAGCACAAGCGCGTTGGTATGAACTAAATGGCAAAAATCGCAGTTCCTTTTGTGGTGCGTATTGGGGATGGGGATTCCATGAGGACGGAGCAAGTAGTGCTGAACGTGTAGTCGAACCTTTACTGAAGATATCTGATTGATATTGGGAGTGATGATATGTTTAATGATTCACTTTCTATCGCAAAAGCAAAAATCAGGCATCGCCGTTTTGCGCCCAAACTACATCACTTCGAGGCATCGTTGAGTTATCTATGCTTTGATCCCGATCAAATAACGGAAAATTTGGGCAAATCATGGCTGTGTTCTACACGTCGCTGGAATATCTTAAATATTTATGAAGATGATTTTCTTCGAGAGCACACAGGGACAATCAGACAGAAAATAAAAAAAATCCTGTTGCAGCAAGCCGATACCATTTTGTCAGCTCAAGCAGAAATTCGTGTATTGGCTTTACCGCGAACGCTTGGTTTTAGTTTTAATTCGGTGGTGTTTTATTTTGTTCTCAATCAGCAGCAACAACCTATTTTTATATTAACTGAGATTAGCAATACGCCGTGGAATGAACGGAAAGTCTATGTACATGATTGCCGACATAAATTCCAAAACCATAGCCAATATGAGGCGGTAGAGTTCGAGTTTGAGAAAAGTTTCCATGTTTCCCCATTTATGCCAATGGACATTCAATATAAATGGAAGTTTAGTTTTTCTGACGTGCAGCATGTCATTCATATGCAACTGTATCAGTCGCAAAAAATGATTTTTGATGCAACGATGCGCTTCAACTTGGTGAACATCACACTTCCTTCACAGCTCAATCGATATGCTATTCATCATGCCTTCGAACCTTTCAAGATGTTAGCTTCAATTTATATACAAGCATTTCATCTGTGGCGAAAGAAAGTTCCTTTTTATCGGCATCCTAAAAAAGATAAGGATTTAAAACAACATGATGAAAACGCTAATTTTCGGTGAACACGATTCACTGCCTTTGGTTCTACGAAGCTTGCTTAAACTTCGTCATGGTCAAATTCATTTTCGTGGAGAATGGAATGGCACTGTTGGTGAGGTTTCAGATTTAGAAGCGACGATAGAGGTTCATAATAAAGAGTTAATCAATCTCATTTTTAAAAATGGTGTGCTCGGCGCGGCTGAAGGTTATATTCAAGGCTATTGGAGCAGTGAGCATCTAGTGGAAGTGATTCAGATATTGGCGAGAAATCGTCATGTGCTAGACAAAATCAACCAAAATGTCATTTCTCAAGTGAGTCAACTGGCGTTAAAAGCGTGGTACAAAACCCGTAAAAACTCACTCACAGGCAGCCGTAAAAATATTGCTGAACACTATGATCTGAGCAATGATTTCTTTAAGTTATTTCTCGATTCTTCAATGATGTATTCCAGTGCAGTGTATCAGCACAAGGACATGACTTTAGAACAAGCTTCAGACTATAAAAAAGAGTTGATCTGCCAAAAACTACAACTCAAGCCGATGGATCATTTGGTTGAGATTGGAAGTGGTTGGGGTGGTTTTGCAATTTATGCCGCGCAAAACTACGGTTGTAAAGTCACCACCATTACTATTTCACAAGCTCAATATGACGAAGCAACCAAACGCATTGCAGATGCTGGCTTGAGCCACCGTGTAGATGTTCAACTTAAAGACTATCGTTTATTGGAAGGTAAGTTCGACAAATTAGTCTCTATCGAGATGATCGAAGCGGTGGGCGAGCAATATTTATCGACCTATTTTAATAAATGTAGATCTTTATTAAAACCCAATGGCTTGGGCTTGATTCAAGCGATCACGATTGAAGACGCACGTTATAAAAAAGCGTTGCATACCGTGGATTATATTAAACGCTATATTTTCCCTGGCAGTTTTATTCCGTGTATCAGTGTGTTGACCCAAGCTGCATCTGAACAACAGTTACGTTTAAAACATCTTGAAGATATTGGTTTGAGCTATGCGGAAACCATTCATCAATGGCGGGAGCGGTTTTTAAATGCCAAAGCGCAAGTTTTAGCGCTAGGTTTTGATGAAAACTTTATTCGAATGTGGGATTTCTATCTTTGTTATTGCGAAGGCGGCTTTAAAGAAGGGGTGATCAGTGATGTGCATCTCTTATTTGAAGCAAGTCCGTATTAATAAGTCACTTATTTGATGCATTAAGGAGGCAGTATGTTGTGGCAATTGTTTTTACTTGATGCAGTGGTGATGACCGTTTGTTGGTTATGGGCAACATACAATCATCGTGCAGGCATCGTTGATGTGGCATGGAGTTTTTGTATTGTTCTTAATATCGTCATGACAGCATGGTTGGTTGACGTTGCCCCAGTCAATGTCCAGTTATTCATTGGAATATTCAGTTCAATCTGGTTCTTGCGTTTGAGTTGGCATTTGTTACGCCGTTATTTAGCAGAGCATGAAGAAGATCGACGCTATGCCAATATGCGTCGTGCGATGGGGAAATATCAACATCTTGGTTTTTTCGCTTTCTTTATGTTTCAAGCAGGCTTGGCGATGTTGTTTACGATTCCAATGTGGAGTTTGCTCAATGTTCCAAGCGCCGTATGGAGTGTTCAAAGCAATGATTTTCTGATTATTGCGGGCATGATCATGGCAGTTGCTTTTATCGGTGAGGTGATCGCAGATCAACAACTTTATCGGTTTAAGCAAAACACGCAAAATCATGACAAAACCATGGATCAAGGGCTATGGCGTTATTCACGTCATCCAAATTATTTCTTTGAATGGATACATTGGTTTGCTTATCCAGTTTTAGGATTGGCAGCTGGTTTATATAGCTTGTGGATATATCCAGTGTTGATGTGGTTGTTCTTGTACTACATCACAGGTATTCCATTTAGCGAACAACAGGCTTTAAAGAATCGAGGTCAAAATTATCTCGATTATCAAAAACGAACTTCTATGTTTATTCCGTGGAAACCCAAAGAGTAGGTACGCGCATGGACTTTATTATTCAAAAATCATTAAAACTCGTTGAGAGCGGTCTAGTACCTGATCAGGCGATTCGTGCTGCAATCCGTGCATTGAGCAAAAAGCGCTTGATTCAAGAAGGGCGCTATGACCCTGAACAAGGTGCTCAACGTTATATGGATGTGCTGAACATGCTGAAGCACAGTGAAATTGCAATCGAAACGGACAAAGCCAACGAGCAACATTATGAATTGCCAACTGCTTTTTTTCAGGCTGTTTTAGGAAAAAGGTTAAAATACAGTGCATGTTTCTTTCCACATGAAAAAACCACGTTGGATGATGCAGAGGAATTTTCGCTGCACATTTATAGTGAGCGGGCGCAATTGCAGGATGGTCAACACATCTTGGAGCTTGGATGTGGTTGGGGTTCATTTACATTATGGATGGCAGAACGCTATCCCAATGCAAAAATTACTGCCGTATCTAACTCCGCAACTCAACGTAAACATATTTTGGCGGAAGCCGAAAAGCGTCATTTAAATAATATTGAAGTGATGACTTGTGATGTCAATGTCATTGAATTAACAAAGAATTCATTTGATCGCGTGGTTTCCGTGGAAATGTTTGAGCATGTCAGAAACTATCACAAGCTGTTTGAGAAAATTCAATCATGGCTTAAAACGGATGGATTGTTATGGTGTCACATTTTTTGTCATCGTTTTTTACATTATCCTTTTGAAATCAAAAGTGAATATGACTGGATGTCGAGATACTTTTTCTCAGGTGGATTGATGCCGGCAAGTTCAACTTTTTTACACTTCCAAGATCATTTAGAACTTGCACAGCATTGGCAATGGTCAGGTACTCATTATGAAAAAACTGCCAATGCTTGGCTGGAAAATATGGATCGCAACGCTGAACAATTAAAACCACTTTTTGCAAAAGTGTATGTACAAGATGCTGAGGCATGGTGGCAACGTTGGCGTATATTCTTCATGGCTTGCGCAGAGTTATTTGGTTTTGAGCAAGGTCAAGAATGGGTGGTTGGTCACTTCCTGTTCAAAAAGAAAGCCGTATAATGAAATGAGAATCTGCTAGTAGATCAGCCTATGTTTAGACGCAATAAAAATGATGCAAATACGCATCCACTCAGTGAGATGTTTAATCGCCATTATTGGTTGCAAATTGGGCTGATCGCACTTTCGATTATTATCGGAATAGCCTGTAGTGCTTGGGTCATCAAGGGCTCATTGTTAAAAACGGCCCTTGAACAAGAAATGGATCACTATTGGATGCGAATTGAGCGTAATCCCAATACTGATCTGCCTGATACAAAAAATTTATATGGCTATCGTTGGGAAACTGAAACACCACCAATGGCATTTAAACATCAAGTTTTAAAAGCAGGAGTGCATCGAATATTTGTTGATGGTAAAGAGCGAATGACGGTGTATGGCGAACAAAAAGGGCAGCATGTGCTGCTGGTTTTTGGCGAAAGCAACGTCAATAAAATCGTTTGGATGTTCGGTCTCGCGCCTTTGATGTTTAGCCTCATCGTGTTGTATAGTTTTTTATGGTGGTCTAACCGTCGAGCGCGACGATATTTTTCACCGATCACACGATTGGCAAATGCTTTAGAACATATTGACTGGGCGCATCAAAATAAAGAAGCATCTCCATTTCAAGGGATCAGTACCAATGGCAATATGGAGGCTGAATATCTGAAGCAAGCATTAGAAAAATATCACCAAGTGCTGAATGACTTTATCAACCGAGAACGCGAGTTTACTGGTGATGTGAGCCATGAGTTACGCACTCCGCTTACGATCCTAAAGGGAAATGTGCAACTGTGTCAGTCTCGTTATGGCAATGACAAATCTTTAAGTCGTATTTCGAATACCATCGAGGATATGCAACTACTTGTTGATACTTTATTGGCAATCGCGCGGAATACGACCAACACTTTAACGGCAGAGCAAATTTGTCTATCGAATATTATCAGTGAATTGGTTGGTGATCTCGAGTCCGTCGGCCAAACTAAGGGCATTGAAATCTTGGTTCAATATGATCCGCACGAATTTCCAAGACTTATCTATCCTTCGATGACCAAGATGGTGCTGAGCAATATTTTACGCAATGCATTGAATTACTCACAAGGGACACATATTCATATTATTCAACGCAAGAATAGTATTGTGATCGCTGATAATGGTATCGGAATCAACATGCCAAATGATTCTAAAGTACAAGAGTTAAACGCAAGTCAGCTTCAAATTAAAGCAAAAGGGCATGGTATTGGATTACAACTGGTGCAGAAACTCTGTAATCAATTGGGGTGGCGTGTAGAGTTGTTTGATCGACAATACTATTTAAACACACACCCGCACCTTCAACTCGAGAATACAACAGGTCTAATTGTTGTTGTTTATATGAACTAACTTGAGTGATCTTCTAATGCGACCTTTAATCCAACACCTGAAACGGTGTGAATCAGCTTTTGTTGAAACGGTTTATCAACCATTTTACGTAAATTATAAATATGACTACGTAAGGCATCACTTTCTGGTTCTTCATCGCCCCAAAGCTCAATAATAATTTCTTGTTTGGTAATGACTTTGGGCGAGTTTCTCATCAAAATTTTTAATAATTTAAATTGAATGCGTGCCAAATCGATTTGTTGACCAGCACGAGTTACGGTCTGAGTGGAACTGTCTAAAATAAGATCGTGGATCTGAATTTTGTTTGAAGAAACTTCGCCAAGAGAGCGTTTGATTAAAGCACGTATGCGCATGACCAATTCATTAAAATCAAAAGGTTTAACCAGATAGTCATCTGTACCAGCAGTAAATCCTTTTAATTTATCATCTAGCGTATCTCTCGCAGTCAGCATCAACACCGGAATATCTTTGCCTTGATCATTCCGCAACCATTCACATAAATCATAACCTGATCCATCAGGTAAATTAATATCAAGCAATAACAAATGATAGGGTTGATGCTTTAGAAAATTTCTTGCAGCATCTAGATTCCGCGCATGGTCGATCACAAAGCCATGTTCTTCTAAAAACTCGCATACAGTTGCAGCAAGCTCATAGTGATCTTCGACCATCAGAATAAATTGATTGTTCATAATTAGATTCAAGTTATTGATTTAGTAGTTGTTGCTTTAATTTAGCATTGAATGGCGAACTTCCAAACCAAATTTTGAAATACTGATTGGCTTGATTGTCAGTGATTTTTCCCAGTGGCTTTTGATTTAAAGATAATGAAAGGGTTTGATTGGATTGAGTATATTTTAATGAATATAGATCACCTTTTCGTACAGGTTTATACAGTGCTGTAATTCGATTTAAAGGTGAGTTTTCTGAAAAGTCAGGAATATTTTTCTTGAGGAAATGTGTTGCTGCACGTTTGAATGCCCATTCAGGAATGTCACGAGTGTAGAAGAAATCTAATTGAATATCTTGCGTTTCCCATTTTTGTGTACAGTCTGCTGCATAGTAGCTCACATTACCGACCTCTTTTTTGGTGACGATAAGGGCGGCATTTTTACACAATTGCGTATTCGCAGAACTCTGAGAGGCAGTCGTTAATAAAAAAAGTGTACTCGATAGCAGTAATAAATTTCTGTAATAGCCATGCATCTCAGACCTCAATATTTAAAAGTTAAGTTGTCTATCTATCCTTCGCTTTAATCATGAAGGTGCTCAATTTATTTCCATGATTTTCTACTGGGGTGAGCTGGATTTTAAGTTATTTTTAAAAGGTAAAATCATTGAGTAAGCTTTGCCGACATAAGGCAGAGAACGAAAAAGTCCATCGGCAGGATCCCAGTAATCTTGTTGGAAAACGATCTGATTTGAACCATTGATCTTGATTTGGGTGATGCCATAGGATGCCATCGATTTAGTACGACCAAACATTTTAAAATCATAGGCCATATACCAATGTATATAAGCTGAATCACTTTGATGTGTGGCACTGACCAGTTTTACAGTCACATTACTCACACGCTTATTCATACCTTCAAAATGTTGTATTAAATCTTGTTTATTGGAAAATTGAGAAAGTGTGTCATTTATAAAAAGCTGATCTGCATACAGTTGACTTGCATTTTTTACGAAATCATCTGTTCCTAACGTATTAAAAGCGGTAACGAAGCGTTGACCAATTATTTGAGCTTTTTCATTGTCTAGCGTGATCCCTGTTATTTGTTTATCTGCATTTTGATAATCAGATGTATAACTTGGAACACTTTTACATCCGACTAATGAAATCAAGGTCAGCGTTGAAACTGCTAATGTTCTGAAGAGAGCCATATCTAATATCCAATTCCACTTTAAGATCTATACTAAAAGTGTTGATGTGAACAGGATGTGAACAAGTTCGATAAAAATAAAAGCGTTTTTTATAAAAATTTGAAACTCGCTCCCAAAGCTGTGCGTGACTTTGGAAGGAGCGGGAGACGATTGATCAGATCACTTGGCGTAAATCACGTGAGGTTTCCATCAGTAAAGGCAAAATATGAGTGATTAAATAATCTTTTGTTGTACGCATGGTGGGCGAGACGATATTTAACGCCGCAACAACATCTGCATTCGAGTCATAGATCGGCACAGCAACAGCATGTACGCCAAGCTCATGTTCCTCACATGAGTAGCACCAATCTTGTTCTTTAATTTCATGTAGAAGTGCTAAAAATTCCTCACTATCGGTATGTGTATATTTGGTCAATCGTTTGAGTGGATATTTTTCCAACCATTGTTTTTGTGCATCCAAATCAAGATGCGCAAGTAAAATTTTACCTGCTGAAGTGGCATGTGCAGGGAGTCGATTACCAAGATGCAGACCGTATGGATTCACTCGATCGGTTTGTTGATGTGCCGCACTACGTGCAATCGTAATGGCTTCATAGCCATCTAAAACCATAACCGAATAAATCAATGAAGTCTGATTGGTGAGCAAATTGAGTAAAGGCTGACAGATCTTAGGTAGTGGCGAACCATCTAAGTAAGCACCTGAAAATTTAAGGATTTTAGGGGCTAAAAAATAATAATGGCCATCAAATTCTAAATAGCCTAAGTATTCTAAAGTAAGTAAATGGCGTCGAGCAGCGGCACGTGTCATGCCTGTTTTTTCCGCCGCGGTACTAATGTTTAAGCGGTGTCGTTCTGGACCAAAACATTCCAAAATGGTTAAACCTTTCGCAATGCCTGCAATAAAGTCCTCATGCCGAATTGATTTTTTATTTTCACTGTGATGAATAAATCGAACAGTTTTTTCTTGATCACGATCCATATGGCGAAACTCCGATTCGTCTTTTTAATCTCTCGTTATTAGTCTAATCAAAAGGCGACTGTTTTACTTGGATAATGTTCGATCATCGAACATAAAAATCATATATCGAACAAAATACACTTTAAAGCATAGAAGTACGTTCAAAATTTATCAAGAATAAATACAAGCAATCCGAACAGAACACTCAACTTCATTGGCTCGCTTTTCGGCCTGAAAGATTGAGTGACTTATCGTACAGGAAGTAGGCAGATGATTGATAAGAGTAGCACCTCATTGACCGAGGTTTTATCCCAAATAAAAGACGGTTCAACCATTATGATTGGTGGTTTTGGCACCGCAGGACAACCCGCTGAACTGATCGATGGCCTCATTGAACTCGGTGTCAAAGATCTGGTGATCGTCAATAACAATGCTGGCAATGGCGATTATGGTCTTGCCAAACTTCTAAAAACAGGCGCAGTCCGTAAAATCATCTGCTCTTTCCCACGCCAATCTGATTCATGGGTGTTCGATGAACTCTACCATGCAGGAAAAATCGAATTAGAACTTGTCCCACAAGGCAATCTCGCTTGCCGTATCCAAGCTGCGGGTATGGGTTTAGGTGCTGTATTTACGCCGACTGGCTTCGGAACATTATTGGCAGAAGGCAAAGAAACCCGTCATATCGATGGGAAAGACTATGTCCTTGAATATCCAATCAAAGCGGACTTTGCTTTGATCAAAGCCTATAAGGGCGATCGTTGGGGCAACCTTGTCTATAACAAATCTGCGCGTAACTTTGGTCCGATTATGGCCATGGCTGCTGATGTCACCATTGCTCAAGTCTCTGAAGTGGTTGAACTCGGTCAGCTTGATCCTGAACACATCGTTACCCCTGGGATTTTTGTTCAGCATGTGGTTGCGGTTGACGCAACAACACCTGTCACTGCGCAATAAGGAGAATAACAATGAGCTATCAAAAACTCAGCCGTGACCAGATTGCAGCACGTGTGGCACAAGATATTCCTGATGGTGCCTATGTCAATTTAGGTATTGGCTTACCCACTAAGATTTCAAATTACTTACCTGCGGATAAAGATGTTTTTCTGCATTCTGAAAATGGTTTATTGGCATTTGGCCCACCACCAGCCAAAGGTGAAGAAGACCCTGAGCTGATTAATGCAGGTAAAGAATATGTGACCATGCTCACAGGGGGATGCTTTTTCCATCATGGTGATTCCTTTGCCATGATGCGTGGGGGTCATTTAGATATCGCGGTACTGGGTGCATTTCAAGTTGCAGCCAACGGTGATCTTGCCAATTGGCATACAGGTGCAGCCGATGCGATTCCTGCTGTGGGTGGTGCAATGGACTTAGCCGTAGGTGCAAAGAAAGTCTTTATCACTACCGATCATGTCACCAAACAAGGTGAACCTAAGATCGTTGAAGAGCTTTCGTATCCAGCCACAGGTTTGAAATGTGTTGATCGTATTTATACCGATCTGTGTGTGATTGATGTGACCACAGAAGGTTTAAAAGTGATTGAGAAAGTGGTTGGTCTTAGCTTTGAAGAACTACAGGCTTTGACGGGTGCTCAATTGATTGATGCGACGCAAGTATAAGGATTGAAATCCCCCAAAATCCCCCTTTGTTAAGGGGGACTTCACCAAAACAATAGAGTGAAGTCTCCCTCCTTTTAAAGGAGGGATTAAGGGAGGATTATAGGGAAAAACATATGAAAAACGCTTATATCATTGATGCGATTCGCACCCCCTTTGGACGTTATGCAGGTGGTTTAGCGCCTGTACGTGCTGATGATCTGGGTGCAGTTCCGATTCAAGCCTTAATGCAACGTAATCCAACGGTCGATTGGCAACAGGTGGATGATGTGATTTACGGCTGTGCCAATCAAGCGGGTGAAGATAACCGTAATGTGGGGCGTATGTCCGCATTATTAGCTGGCTTGCCCTATCAAGTCCCTGCAACCACAGTAAACCGTCTTTGTGGTTCATCTTTAGATGCGATTGCCATGGCAGCGCGTGCGATTAAAGCGGGTGAAGCAAATCTGATCATTGCGGGTGGTGTCGAAAGCATGAGCCGTGCACCGTATGTGATGGGGAAATCAGACAGTGCTTTTGGGCGTAGCCAAAAGATTGAAGACACGACTATGGGTTGGCGTTTTATCAATCCAAAGCTCAAAGAAATGTATGGTGTAGACACCATGCCACAAACCGCTGAAAACGTAGCGGAACAATTCAATATCAATCGTACCGATCAAGACCAGTTTGCCTTGGTGAGCCAACAACGCACTGCTGCAGCGCAAGCCAAAGGCTTTTTTAAACAAGAGATCGTCCCAGTCACGATTCCGCAACGTAAAGGTGATGCGGTCGTTATCGATACTGATGAACATCCTCGTGCATCGACCACCATCGAAGCACTGACCAAACTCAAAGCTGTAGTGAAGGCAGAAGGTACCGTCACCGCGGGTAACGCTTCGGGGATTAATGATGGTGCGGCAGCACTGTTGATCGCCTCAGATGAAGCGGTTGCTCAATACCAACTTAAGCCACGTGCCAAAATCATTGCAGCAACTACGGTGGGTGTTGAACCACGCATTATGGGTTTTGCACCTGCACCTGCGATCAAAAAGTTACTGAAACAAGCCAACCTGACTTTAGCTCAGATGGATGTGATTGAGTTGAATGAAGCATTTGCAGCTCAAGCTTTGGCAGTAACGCGTGATTTAGGTTTGGCAGATGATGATGCGCGTATCAATCCAAATGGTGGTGCGATTGCCTTAGGTCATCCACTCGGTGCATCGGGTGCACGACTGGTCACCACAGCCTTGAATCAGCTTGAGCAAACAGGCGGTAGTTATGCCTTATGTTCAATGTGTATTGGGGTCGGTCAAGGCATCGCTTTGATTATTCAGCGAGTTGAGTGAGGACTGCTATGAGTCAGTTATACGCCAGCTTATTTTATCAGCCTGATGTCACTACCATATTTAGTGATCAAGCTTTATTGAATTATATGATGCAAGCCGAAGTGGCTTTGGCTAAAGCTCAGGCTCAGGTCTATGTCATTCCTATAGCAGCCGCAACGATGATTGAACAGGTTGGTCAATCCGCATCAGAAAAAATTGATTTCGATGCTTTGGCAGTAGCAACGGGTTTAGCTGGAAATATTGCGATTCCGTTTGTGAAGCAATTTACAGCGATTGTGAAGCAGCATGATGAAGATGCTTCTCGCTATGTGCACTGGGGGGCGACCAGTCAAGACATCATTGATACTGCGACGATTTTACAGTGTCGTGATGCCTTGGGATTGATCGCAAAGCAACTTCAATCTGCATATCAAATTTCTCTACAACAGGCTGAGCGTTATCGTGACCAAGTGATGATTGGGCGTACATGGTTGCAGCAAGCTTTGCCAATTACATTAGGGCATAAGTTTGCACGTTATGCGGCTGCATTAAAACGTGATCTTGATCGTTTGCAAGCAATGAAAACCAGAGTACTCACTGCACAACTGGGTGGTGCTGTAGGTTCATTAGCATCTTTGCAAAATCAAGGTTCTGCTGTGGTTCAAGCCTTTTCAGCTGAATTAGGGCTCTCAACACCTGAATGCACTTGGCATGGCGAGCGTGATCGTATGGTTGAGATTGCTAGTCTACTTGCCATGATTGTGGGCAATGTTGGCAAGATGGCAAAAGATTGGTCCCTATTGATGCAGACTGAAATCGCTGAAGTTTATGAACCAACAGCAAAAGGGCGTGGTGGTTCATCGACAATGCCTCACAAGCGAAATCCTGTTGCAGCCGCTTCAATTCTTGCAGCTGCAAATCGCGTTCCAGCGCTGATGGCTAGTGTTTATCAAAGCATGGTTCAAGACCACGAACGTGCTTTAGGTGCATGGCATGCGGAATGGTTAGCAATACCTGAGATTTTTCAGTTATGTGCGGGCGCATTAGAGCGCAGTAATGAGGTTTTACAAGGCATAGAAGTCAATGCAGATGCAATGCAACGGAATCTTGAAACGACACAAGGTTTGATTATGGCAGAAGCAGTCATGATGGCACTTGCTAGCAAGATTGGACGCTTAAATGCACATCATGTGGTTGAGCAAGCATGTCAGCAAGCAGTTGAACAAGATACACATTTGAAAAATATTTTATCCAACTTAGATGAAGTGAATGCTCATTTCTCAGCTGAAGCATTGGATCAGCTTTTCCAGCCCGAGTCTTATTTGGGCAATATTCAGGCGCAAATTGATGCAGTACTACAAGCAGCGCAAGGAGACTCAAAATGATGATCAATATTCATAATCGTCAAGGATATCAACTTGCAGTGCAAGTGCAGGGTCAGAAAGATGCGCCAGTGATTATGTTTTCTAACTCGCTTGGAACAGATCAGGGTATGTGGCAAGCACAGGTTGAAGCATTGTCAGAACAATATCAAATCGTAACTTACGATAGCCGTGGTCACGGTGCGAGTAGTGTTATTGAGAGTAGCACTTTGCAAAACCTTGCCGAAGATGTTGTTGATATTTTAGATGCACTCAAAATTGAAAAGGCACATTTTTGTGGCATTTCAATGGGGGGCATTACTGCACTGGCTTTAGCGATCCAGTTTCCCGAACGTTTGCATAGCATTACGGTGGCAAATTCAGCTGCAAAGATTTGGACAGCAGAAGGTTGGAATGCACGTGCTGATAGTGTTGAGCAGCAAGGTCTAGCGGATATCGTCAAAACCACCCATACGAGGTGGTTTAGCGAACACTTTGATTATGCCCATGATGTGCTGGCACAGAAAACCATTCAAAGTTTAGCGGTGACACCTGTGCAAGGTTATGCACATGCCTGTCGAGCTTTAGCGGATGCAGATCTACGAGATCAACTTCAACAGATCCAAATCCCGACGTGCATTATTGCAGGTCAGTTTGACCCTGTTACCACGGTTCATGATGCAACATTTATGCATCAGTCTATTTCACACAGTCAGCTTGAAATCTTGGCAGCTTCACATTTATCGAATATTGAGCAACCTCAGGTTTTCAATCAAGCATTGTCAACGTTTATTCAGAAAATATAACCGTTTCGGGTTAGAAAGGAATTCGCCTACAAGGAGGCAACTATGGCACAGGAATTTGCTGCCCCAAAAAAAAGTATGGATGCACAGGCGCTGATTAATGATGCACCGCTTAGTAAGTATCAGTGGATGATTGCAATCATTTGTTTTCTCATCGTATTTGTAGATGGAATTGATACTGCGGCGATGGGTTTTATCGCACCTGCTTTGGCGCAAGATTGGGGCATTGACCGTTCGCAACTTGGTCCTGTGATGAGTGCTGCACTTGGCGGCATGATCATTGGGGCATTGGTCTCAGGGCCTACAGCCGATCGTTTTGGCCGTAAGATTGTTTTAACGATTTCCATGCTGATTTTTGGTGGTTTTACTTTGGCTTCTGCCTACGCCACCAATTTAGATAGTTTGGTGCTATTACGTTTCTTAACAGGTATTGGTTTAGGCGCGGCGATGCCGAATGCGACGACATTGTTCTCAGAGTATTGTCCACATCGTATTCGTTCATTACTAGTGACCTGTATGTTCTGTGGCTATAACTTGGGTATGGCAACAGGTGGTTTTATCAGTAGTTGGCTGATTCCGACCTTTGGATGGCATAGCCTATTTTTATTGGGTGGATGGTCGCCACTGATCTTGATGCTGCTGGTGATCTTTTTCTTACCTGAGTCTTATCGTTATTTGATTGTGAAAGGCAAGAATCCTGAAAAAGTACGCAAAATTTTAACCCGTATCGCACCATCAAAAGTTCAAGGGATAACCGAGTTTCATATCCCAGAAGAACAGTCTGCGGTAGCGCAAAAGAAAAATGTGTTTGGCATGTTGTTCTCTAAACAATATTCCAAAGGTACCGTTTTATTGTGGTCAACCTACTTCATGGGTTTAGTGGTGATTTATCTACTGACCAGTTGGTTACCAACTTTAATGCGTGAAACTGGCGCAACCATGGAGCGTGCTGCATTTATCGGTGGTCTGTTCCAATTTGGTGGCGTGCTCAGTGCCTTATTTATTGGTTGGGCAATGGATCGTTTCAACCCAAATCGAATTATTGCAGGTTTCTACTTTGTTGCAGGGCTATTTGCGATTGCAGTCGGTCAAAGCTTAGCAAATCCAACTTTACTTGCTGTTTTAGTTCTATGCGCTGGTATCGCCATCAATGGCGCGCAGTCTGCTATGCCAGCATTGAGTGCTCGTTTCTATCCAACCCAATGTCGTGCAACAGGAATTGCATGGATGACAGGTATCGGTCGTTTCGGTGCTGTATTTGGTGCGTGGATCGGGGCTGTTTTACTTGGGAATAATTGGTCATTCACCATGATCTTAAGCATGTTGTTTATTCCTGCAACGGCTGCTGCTGTGGCGATCTTTATTAAATCGATCGTTGCGCACACGGATGCAACCTAACTTTCTTTCAATTCGGGACAACGTCAATGAATGATGAACAACGTTATCAACAAGGTCTGAAAGTCCGTACTGAAGTACTGGGTGAAAAGCATGTCGGGCGTTCTCTAGAGAACCTAAATGACTTTAACCAAGATTTTCAGAATTTTATTAGCCGTTTTGCTTGGGGTGAAGTGTGGTCACGTGAAGGTTTGCCACGTCATACCCGTAGCTTAGTTACCATCGCTATTTTGTTGGCTTTGGGACGCGAAGACGAACTCAGAATGCATTTACGTGCTTGTTTTAACAACGGTGTGACCAAGGATGAGCTCAAAGAACTGATTTTACATAGTTCACTGTATGCAGGCTTACCAGCGGCAAATGCTGCAATGCACATGGCAGAAGAGGTTTTCAAAGAACTTGGAATAGAGGTGCTACCCATTTCAGCACAACAACAGGATTAAGGAGATGAGCATGTTTAATCATACTTTGGGTGCATATCCGCAACGGAATACTGATGATCACCCACCAGCTTATACACCGGGGTATAAAACCAGTGTATTACGCTCGCCAAAAAATGCGTTGATTTCGATCAATGAAACTTTAACCGAGGTGACATCACCACATTTTTCACCCAGCATCTTTGGCCCTAAAGACAATGATTTGATTTTGAACTATGCCAAAGAGGGTTTGCCTGTTGGAGAACGCATCATCGTGCATGGCTATGTGCGTGATCAGTTTGGTCGTCCTGTTAAAAATGCCTTATTAGAAGTATGGCAAGCGAATGCTTCAGGTCGTTACCGTCATCCAAATGACAAATTTATTGGTGCGATGGATTCGAATTTTGGTGGTTGTGGTCGTACTTTAACAGATGAAAATGGTTTCTATATTTTCCGCACCATTAAACCAGGCCCATATCCATGGCGTAACCGTATCAATGAATGGCGTCCTGCACATATCCATTTCTCATTAATTGCAGACGGTTGGGCGCAACGTTTGATTTCGCAGTTTTATTTTGAAGGCGATACTTTAATTGACTCATGCCCAATCTTGAAAACGATTCCATCTGAAGATCAACGCCGTGCTTTGATCGCATTGGAAGATAAAAACAATTTCATTGAAGCTGATAGCCGTTGTTACCGCTTTGATATTCATCTTCGTGGTCGTCGTGCGACTTATTTTGAAAATGATTTGACTTAATGGAGTAACACAATGAAAGCGTGGAATTTTCAGGAGTTGAAGGAAACCCCATCACAAACGGGTGGTCCTTATGTGCATATCGGTTTGTTACCTCAGCAAGCCAATATCGAAGTGTTTGAACACAATTTTAATCACCAATTGGTCAATGAAAAAACGCAAGGTCAGCGCATTCGTCTTGAGGGGCAAGTCTTTGATGGGCTTGGTTTACCTTTAAGAGATGTGTTGTTAGAAATTTGGCAAGCCGATGCCAATGGTGGTTACCCAAGTCAAGCCGATACGCAAGGTAAGGCCGTTGATCCAAACTTTTTAGGTTGGGGACGCACGGGTGCAAACTTTGAAACAGGTTTCTGGAGTTTCAACACCATCAAACCGGGTGCAGTAGCAGGCCGTAAAGGCACAATACAAGCGCCGCATATTGCGGTAGTTGTATTTGCGCGTGGTATCAATCTCGGTTTGCATACTCGTATTTACTTTGATGATGAAGTTGAAGCAAATGCCAACGACCCAGTTTTAAACAGTATTGAATGGGCAACACGTCGTCAAACCTTAATTGCAAAACGCACAGAAGTGGATGGTGAAGTGGTGTATCGCTTTGACATTCGTATCCAAGGCGAAGATGAAACTGTGTTTTTTGATATTTAAAGTTTTTAAATTTTAACTCAATAACCAATGATTGCTTGTTCTTGTGAAAGACAGGCAATCCATTAAGGACGATGATGATGAAAATGAAAACACTGGCAGCATTAACACTGCTTGTTAGCCCTTTATTTACGGTTCAAATGGTGCAGGCTCAAGAAAATGTTCATAGCCCAGTTCAATTGGCTGAGCTTGCCAAGTCACCAGTTAAAACTATTGTACCGATTACTGCAAAAACCAAAGAACAAGCGATCGCTCAAGCTAAAGTGATTGCAGCCAATCAAGATGCAGATCTAGCAGAATTTCGTATTGATTTGCTCGATTTTGCTGCTGATACCAAACAGGTAATTGCTTTAGGACATGAATTAAAAAAGGTATTAGGCAATAAACCAGTGATCGCTACCATTCGTACCCATAACGAAGGTGGTCAACTCACTATTAGCGATGCTGATTATGGTAAGACCTATCAAGCCTATTTAAAACAGCCTTTTATGGACATGCTGGATGTTGAAATGTTCCGTGATCAGCAGATCGTCAAAAATACAGTTCAACTGGCACATGATAAAAAAGTGCTGATCGTGATGTCGAATCATGATTTTAAGAAAACACCAAGTGAAGATGAAATCGTTAAACGTTTATTGAAACAAGATGAACTTGGTGCGGATATTTTAAAAATTGCAGTGATGCCGCAAAACAAACAAGATGTTTTTACCTTGATGAATGCCACCTTAAAAGTTAGCCAACTTTCAAATAAACCATTGTTGACCATGTCGATGGGCAAACTAGGCACAATTTCACGTATTGCGACAGCCAATATGGGGGGCAGTTTTAGCTTCGGCATGATTGGTGAAGCATCAGCGCCGGGTCAAATTGATGTGACCCAACTGAAACAGTTGTTAAAAACAGTTCAGCCGACAGAATAATTGAAAAGGATTTTTAAAATGAAAGTTATTTCTTTACGTTTAAGCGCGCTCGCAATCGGTTTAGCAGTATCAGGTTTGGCAGTAGCTGAAACTTACATCGTAGACCGTTATCAGGACGACACTGAAAAAGGTTCACTACGTTGGGCGATTGAACAAGTCAATAGCAAGCCGACAGAAGCCAGCGAGATTCTGATTCAGGCGGTAGGGGAAGCACCGTATGCAATCAAGGTAAATAGCCCACTTCCTGAAATTAAAGCACCAGTCAAAATCATTGGTACGCAATGGACGAAAACAGGCGAGCATATTGCCATTGATGGTTCAAACTATATTAAAGGTCGTGGCGTTGAGGCCTGTCCTGGCGCTGTAGAAGGGCAGTTCGGAACCAATGTACGTACAACCACTTTACCGGGAATTGTGTTACGTGACATCAATGGTGTGACCATCCAAGGTTTAGAAATTCGTCACTTCTGTATTGGTATTTTGATGAATCGTGCCAGCAACAACTTGATTCAACATAACCGCATTATGCACAACTATGGTGGCGCGGGGGTGATGTTGACAGGTGATGATGGTAAAGGCAATCCAACTGCAACCACTACCAATAACAACAAAGTCCTCAATAACTATTTCCAAGACAATGGTGATGGCTTAGAGCTAACACGTGGTGCTGCATTCAACTTAGTGGCAAATAACCATTTTATTTCAACTTCAGCAAATCCAGAGCCATCACAAGGGATTGAAATCCTTTGGGGCAATGACAATGCAGTGGTAGGTAATAAGTTTGAAAATTATTCAGATGGTTTGCAGATTAATTGGGGTAAACGCAATTACATTGCTTATAACGAACTGACCAATAACTCATTAGGATTTAACCTAACAGGTGATGGTAATATTTTAGATAGCAACAAAATTCATGGTAATCGCATTGGAATTGCGATTCGCTCTGAAAAAGAAGCTAATGCACGTATTACATTAACAAAAAATCAAATTTGGAATAATGCGAAGGATATTAAACGCTGTGAAGCAGGCGGAAGCTGTGAACCAAACCAACGTTTAGGTGCGATCACTTTTGATATTCCGGGATTAGAGCATGCACATTTTGTTGGTTCTCGTGGGCATGGTGTCAAGATTGATCCTGAAAACTTACAAAAAACTTGTCAGCAACCAAATCAACAAGGCTGTAATCCACAACCAAACCAAGCCATTCAAGCACCAAAACTGACACTCTCAAAAGGTCAACTTGCTGTTGAAGTAAAAGGACAACCAAATCAGCGTTATCAAGTCGAATTTTTTGGAAACTCGATCGCTAGTTCAAATGAAGCCGAACTTTATTTAGGTTCAGCGATTGCTGTTACCAATGCTCAAGGTGTAGCAACAGTTTCATGGAAACCAACTGCTCAAGTTGCCTCCATAACTGCCAATGTGACGGATCATTTAGGCGCTACATCTGAACTGAGTTCAGCCGTGCGAGTCAAATAACAATAAAAGTAGCACCTTTCATGGGGTGCTACTTAGATTAGAAAGACAAGGAATTTATCGATGAAACAGCATTCACTTTTATTTAAAACGACGGTACTGGCATTTTCAATTTTGTCTGTACAGCAGGTTTTTGCAGATCAACCGTGGTCGCAAGATCGTCAATGGTTATTGGGTAATTGGAATGGTCAACGCCAACAACTGGAACAAGAGGGTTATAAGTTTACCGCATCGATCATGAGTCAAGCAGCAACCAATTTGGATGGTGGTTATAACGATAGCAATAGTTTTGAGAATGCGGCACAACTTTCTTTAGGTGCAAATTTTGATTTAAATAAAATACTCGGTTGGGAAGATACCACGGCAAATATTTTAATTACCAAGCGTGATGGTAATGCTCTGACTTTGGAAAGGATTAAAGACCCACGCTCAAGTGCATTAAGCAACTCGCAAGAAATCTATGGTCGCGGCAAAATCTGGCGTTTATCGCAGGCATGGATTAAAACAGGTTTTGTTGATAATACGGTTCAATTCAAAATTGGTCGTATGGGCATGTCTGAGGACTTTAATGGTTCTCAATGTGAATTCCAAAATTTATTGTTATGTGGAAGCCAACTCGGTAAATCGATTGGCTCAATTTGGTACAACCTACCAGTCGGTCTGTGGGGTGCAAATGTGAAATACCAGTTTGCACCTGAGTGGACGCTCGGTGTCGGTGTTTATGAAGTTAATCCTGATAACGTTAAAACCGATAAAAATAGTGATGGTTTTAACTTGGATATGAATAACGTCAAAGGGGCAACTATACCAGTAGAGCTGGCTTGGAAACCTAAATTGGCGGCATTTAATGGTTTGGCAGGTGAATATAAAGTTGGCGCACTATATTCGACTGCTGAGGCAAATAACATCGCGATTGCAGATAAAGTGCATGATAGCAAACATAGCTTTTGGCTTAATGCGCAACAACAATTGATACAGAAGGGCGATGATCCAAAACGTGGTTTGTATACCAGTGTTAATGTCGTCGTAAACGATAAAGACACGACTGCTGTGCGAAGTACACAACAACTTGCCCTTTGGTACAAGGGTGCTTTTGATCAACGACCAAATGACTCGATTGGTTTGGGGGTCGCAAATTACATAGTCAATGATCGTTATAAAGATCGTCAAATCGATATCAATCATAGTCGTGGTTACGACCAATATGATGCATTCGCAGCAGATTATGTTCCTGTTCAACGAGATGAGCTCAATGTTGAATTGAACTATACCTATCAATGGTCACCAGCAATTATGTTACGACCAAATCTACAATATATCCATCAACCTGCGGGTGTGAAAGAGGTGGATGATGCTTGGGTTGCTGGATTGAGCATGCGAGTGAATTTTTAATTTAGGAGTATGACCCCATGTCAGAATCTACCAACAGTCATACCATATTAAAAATATGGTGTTTTATTTTAGGTCTCGCCTTATTGCTTACCGGACTATTTTTCACCATTGGTGGTGGAAAGCTGATTGCTCTCGGCGGTTCATGGTATTTCATGATTGCAGGGCTATTAACATTGGCATCTGCACTGTTCATTTTTAAGCGTAAAGTCTTGGGTGTTTGGTTATTTGCGATCGTTTTTGTCGGTACGGTTATTTGGTCTTTGATTGATGCAGGTTGGGAGTTTTGGCCGCTATTCTCGCGCCTAATGTTCCCAGCAGGTATTTTTGCTGCATTGATGTTTACCCTGCCATCAATTCGCCGTTATCAATTTCAATCGGGTGCTGATTTACCAGCTTATGCTGTAGGAACATTGACTGTTGTTGGTATGATCATTGGTTTTTATCAAATGTTCCAACCCCATCCAACCGTTGCTGCATCGGGACAACAATTACCGTTGGTGCCTGTTCAAACAGATATGAAGCAAACCAATTGGCAACATTATGGTCAAGATGCAGGAGGGAGTCGCTTCGCAGCTTTAGATCAAATTACCCGTGACAATGTCCATCAGTTAAAAGAAGCGTGGCGCTTTCGCACAGGTGACTTTACAACGGGTTCGGGCAATGGTGCAGAAGATCAAATGACGCCGTTGCAAGTTGGAAATAAAGTCTTTTTATGTACACCACATAACAATATTTTTGCTTTAGAAGCAGATTCTGGTAAACAAATCTGGAAGGCAGAGGTTAACTCCAAGGCGGATGCTTGGGAACGTTGTCGCGGTGTTGCTTATTTCGATACAACTCAACCCATTCAACAACCAAGTTTAGCGGGTGCTACACCTGTACAAACGGTTGCAACCAATACTGCATGTTTACGTCGTGTTTATACCAATACTCCTGATGGACGTTTAATCGCGGTGAATGCGGATACGGGAGAGCGTTGTAAAGATTTTGGTGTCGATGGCACGGTTGATTTGCATAAAGGTTTAGGTGAGGGCACTAAAGCACCACGTTTCCAAGTCACCTCAGCACCCACTGTGGCAGGGTCTGTCTTGGTCGTTGGTAGCCGTATTGCTGATAACTTTGCTGCAGACATGCCGGGTGGGGTAATCCGTGCATACGATGTCATTACAGGTGAATTGCGTTGGGTATTTGATCCACGTAATCCTGATCCAAATTATATGCTTAAAGAAGGTGAAATATATAAGCGGAGTTCTGCTAACGCATGGGCTGCATTATCTTATGATCCTGAGATGAATACCGTATTTTTGCCAATGGGTAGCTCATCTGTTGATGTCTGGGGAGGTAATCGCCAACCTTTGGATCATAAATACAATTCATCAGTATTGGCTTTAGATGCAACCACAGGTAAAGAGAAATGGGTTTATCAAACCGTCCATAATGATTTATGGGATTTTGATTTGCCGATGCAACCGAGTCTTGTTGATTTCCCAATGACGGACGGAACAAATAAGCCTGCGGTGGTAATTGGAACAAAATCAGGTCAGTTCTTTGTACTTGATCGGCTAACAGGAAAACCTTTAACAAAAGTGATTGAGCAGCCTGTTAAACCTGCCGATATTCCTAATGAGCAATATAGCCCGACGCAACCTCGTTCAGTAGAAATGCCGCAAATTGGTAATCAAACAATTACTGAATCGGATATGTGGGGCGCGACACCATTTGATCAACTGATGTGTCGTATTAACTTTAAGTCGATGCGCTATGAAGGTTTGTTTACTGCACCAGGAACAGATGTATCTTTAAGTTTTCCGGGTTCTTTGGGTGGGATGAACTGGGGTAGCATCGCTTTTGATCCTAGCCATCAATACATGTTTGTTAATGATATGCGCTTGGGTTTATGGATTCAGTTAATTCAGCAAACACCAGAAGATTTAGCGCTGGAAGCAAGTGGCGGTGAAAAGGTCAATACAGGTATGGGTGCAGTACCGATGAAAGGTACACCATATAAAGTAAACAAAGATCGCTTTTGGTCGAAGTTCAATATCCCATGTCAAAAACCACCTTACGGTACGATGACCGCAATTGATATGCGTACACGTCAAATTGCTTGGCAAGTACCGATGGGGACAGTAGAAGATACTGGACCTATGGGGATCAAAATGGGGCTGAAAGTACCGATTGGTATGCCGACGATTGGCGGGCCAATGGCGACACAAGGTGGTTTAGTATTCTTTGCTGCAACGCAAGACTACTATCTGCGTGCACTTGATTCGTCTACAGGGAAAGAGTTGTGGAAGTCACGGATGCCAGTGGGTAGCCAAGGCACACCGATTAGTTATGTTTCACCTAAAAATGGTAAACAGTACGTGATGATTACCGCGGGTGGTGCTCGTCAATCCCCTGATCATGGTGATTATGTGATTGCATATAGCCTAGATTAAGTTCAATTTAATCTTTAAAAAGCTGCAATAGATTTTCTATTGCAGCTTTTTTATTGTTCAAAAATATTTTCTTTAGACCCTTTCATCATTAAGGGCACTTTCTTCGTATTTTTTCCATTGAGAGAAATAAAAGGATTTATGAACGAAGCCTTTTGAATTGGCATGTTCATTGCTTCATATGTTTTATCTGGTCAGACCAGTCAGACAGTGTCACAAATTGGAGCAAACATGGATTTAGATCAATTCAATCAATTAAAAGTTGAGCAAGCGATGGACGCATTAAAGCCGTGTGTGCTTATCCCATCTTGGATTCAAAGTATTGTTATGCAACGTCCTTTTGTTTCAGCAGATGAATTATATCAAACCGCTGCCTTACATGCCCAAACATGGCAATGGTCTGAAATCTCAGAGTCGCTTGCACAGCATCCAAGAATTGGTGAGAAAAAAGCTGCCATGACATTATCTGAAAAAGAGCAACAGTTTTCGCAAAAAGAACAAGCTCAGCTTGATACGGAGCATGATTTTCAACAGGCACTGTATCAGGGCAATTTAGCGTATGAGCACAAATTTGGTCATATCTTTTTAATTCGGGCCGCAGGACGTTCAGGTTCGGAAATGTTAGCAGAACTCAACCGCCGCTTAGAAAACACAACCGAGCAAGAACAGCTTGAAGTCAAACAACAACTCAGTGAAATCGCATTAATTCGCTTAAAGCAGGAGATTCAATAATGGCGGGTATTAGTACACATATTTTAAATGCATCACTGGGAAAGCCTGCTGCGGGTGTTGTCGTTGAATTATTGCAGGAAACGTCTCTCGGCTATGTTTTGATGGATCAACAACTCACAGATGTTGATGGTCGTATTAAAGCATTTGATATTGATTCATTTACACACGGCAAGTATCAACTCATTTTCCACATTGATGATTATTTTCAATCTCTAGAGGTTGAAAGCTTTTATCCCAGAGTGTGTATCGATTTTAAGGTAAACGACATTCAACAACATTATCACGTGCCTTTATTGATCAGCCCATTTTCTTATTCCACCTATCGCGGCAGTTAATACAAGCAATGAAGAAAATATAAATTTTGATTGAGGAAAGACCACCATGCACGACGATAAAAAGCACAGAGATACGGGTGCAACCGTTTCTGCAGAACACCAATATTTAGGAATGAATAAAAACGTCATTTATGGCTTGCAACATGTGCTGACCATGTATGGTGGGATCATTGCACCACCACTTATTATTGGTGCTGCCGCAGGGTTACAGGCTTCGGAAATAGGACTATTGGTTGCTGCCGCACTTTTTGTTGGTGGTATCGCAACCATGTTGCAAACCTTAGGTTTTAAACATTTTGGCGCAAAACTTCCGATTGTCCAAGGTGTATCTTTTGCAGGCGTTGCAACGATTTTAGCCATTGTCACCACAGGTGGGGGATTAGCCTCAGCGTTTGGCGCGGTGATTGTTGCTTCATTGATTGGTTTATTACTCGCACCATTCTTTTCAAAAATTATTCGTTTTTTTCCACCTGTGGTGACAGGTTGTGTGATTACCATGATTGGTATTTCGTTATTACCAGTTGCGATTCGCTGGATGATGGGGGGAAACCAGAAAGCTGAAAATTGGGGAGATCCAGTAAATATTGGTTTAGCTGCTATGACTTTAGCGATTGTGATTATTTTCAGTATGTTAAAGAGTCAGCTCATGCGTCGTCTGGCGATTTTAATTGCGATTGTTTTAGGTACAGTACTCGCTTCATTGGCTGGATTTGCAGATTTTTCCAAAGTCGCTAACGGTTCAATGTTCGCTTTTCCTCATTTCTTTCATTTTGGCATGCCAGTGTTTGAATTTACCGCCATTCTTTCGATGGTGATTGTAACTTTAGTGATTATGACGGAAACCACAGCCGATATTATTGCGATTGGGGAAATCGTTGGAACCAAAGTGGATGCAAAACGTATCGGTGATGGTTTACGAGCAGATATGTTGTCTAGTGCAGTTGCCCCAATCTTTGGTTCATTTATGCAAACCGCATTTGCGCAAAATGTAGGGTTAGTCGCGATCACAGGGGTAAAAAGTCGTTTTGTGGTGGCAACAGCAGGTGGGATTCTGGTGGTACTTGGTTTATTACCGATTGTCGGGCGTTTAGTGGCAGCGATTCCAATGCCTGTTTTAGGTGGTGCTGGTATTGTCTTGTTTGGCACTGTGGCAGCCAGTGGTATCCGTACTCTAGCAAAAGTAGATTATAACGATCACAAGAATCTCATTATTGTCGCAACGTCATTGGCAATCGGCATGATCCCAATTGCAAACCATGAGTTCTATGCACAATTTCCAAAATGGGTCGGGACCTTATTACATTCAGGAATTAGCTCGGCATGTATTACTGCCATTTTGTTGAATATTTTATTTCACCATTTACCTTTTACCAAAAAATCAGTTGAGGACGCTACATTGCCTGTCAACTCAGGGCATTGATGGCAGGTTTTATTTATTTTCCAAAACCGTAACATTTTTTAATCATTCACCATTCAACGTCGCTTATTCATTTTTGAATAGGTCTAGGGGAGTTTTGGCTTTGCAAAAGTTAAAACACAACAAAATTTATTTGAATAGATTTAAATCACTGTTTGAATGACATTATCGGGGAAATTTTATGAGAAATTTGACTTTAAAATCTGCAATATTGGTGTTCGCAATGAGTGCAGCGATGCAAAGCGGGGCAGCAGATACTAGTTTAAATGGGCTGTTTCAATTGGATCAGGACTGTAGCGTTCAGGACAATTCAGTCAAAACTGTGCAACAAATGTTTGGCTGTGGGGCAGTGCATGGCGTTGTGAAATCAGCTTATTATTCTTTAAATAATGGATATTTTGTCAATAATTTAAACCAAGATACTGTCGCAATTGGAGGCTATCTTAAATATGAAACAGCGCCATTGTATGGGGTGCAAGCTGCAATTGGTTATGATCTACAACGCCGTTTAGACGAGAAAAACAACAATGATGAAGTTTCTGAATTAAAAGAAGATCGTGATGGTTTGGCTGAAGCTTACATCACATGGAAGAATGATTTAGCACGCGTTACGATCGGGAATCAGCGTCTTAATTTACCGTTTATGGGGGATTATGCAGACCGACGAATTTTGATGGCTTTGTATCAAGCCGCCGATGTTCAGGTGGGTAACAATACTGATTTCTTGCGTCTCACCAAAGTGAATAAATTCAAAAGTTATGCTGATGATGAATTTAGCAAAAGTACCCGTCAAAATGCGAATATTGAAACCGATGGCGTATGGTCAGTTGGTATAGGGAAGCGTTTTGATTTGGCTGAAGATCAAAAACTTAAAGCGCAGATTTGGTATCAACACTATGATGACTATACCCGTTTAATTTATACACAAGCAGATCTTTCATTGCCTAAACTCAAATATACACCTGAACTTTCACTGCAATATATTTCAGGAAAAGATCAAGGTAAAGCTTTAGCTGGAGAGGTAGATAGCCAAATTTTTGGTGTTCAGGCGGCGTTTAAAATTTTGCCAAAAGCCAATCTAAAAGTTGCATATAACTATATTAAACCGCATACAGATCGTTATTTAAACGGTGCTCTGCTAACGCCTTATGCGACTAAAACCTCATCAGGTGAAATTTTTGCTCAGCCATTTTTTACCAGTACCCAAGACCTAGGCGCAGGAAATGCTTTCATGACTTCTTTGGAAGGAAAGCTTACAGATCAAGTGATTGCTGGTGCTCGATATTCTTTTATGGATTTAAAAGAGTCTAACAAGGTTGCGAGTCGTAATCAGTCTGAATATATGATCTTTGGTATTTATAATTTTACTGGCGCATTACAAGGTTTTAGCGTTAGTAATTTCTTTGGTATCCAAACTTCACCACGCTATGAAAAAGACTTTCTACAAAATCGATTTACATTGAGCTATAAGTTTTAAAGTCTGCTTATCCCAATTGCCTATTTCAGATATGAAATGGGCTTTTTTATGGTCTTTTTGGCGATTGCTTGAAAAGCGTTGAGATAAAAAAAGCCCCCAATTAAGGGGGGAGTTAAAACTTTCTTTTATTAATCTAATGGATTTCCAACAATATTGCTAATAATTCCTTGCATGATGTGTGAACCTTGTTCTTGATAAAGTGATTGATACCATTCCTCAGTCACTTTTTGATCTTTCATGTGGGTCACATCACAACGTTTACGCGCACGAAAAACCATTTCCCTAGTACGATCATTACGTTTGTTTTGGTATCGTTCTAGTGCATCAGTTAAACCAAAAGTATTTATCTGCAAAGCACGTGCCAAGTAAATGGCATCCTCCATAGCTTGGCAACCGCCTTGACCAATATCAGGTGTGGTACTGTGTGCTGCATCACCGAGTAAAACCACCCGACCTTTATAAAAATTCATAAAAGGCTCAATATCATGGATTTCAACTCGATTGGTTTTTTGTTCATCTAAGCAATCAATCAGTTGATGTACAGGTGAGCACCAGTCTTTAAAATATTTTTTCAGCTCAGTTTTATATTGATCACGTTGATTTGGTAGACCTATTTCTATAGGTACATCGAAAAAGAAGTAAAAGCGATTTTGGGCAACGGGCATGAGAGAAACTCTTTTTCCTTCACCCACATAGGTCGTCCATTGTTGCGCTGGAGCGATGTTTTCGTCGATTTCGACTAAACCATTCCAGTTGACATAGCCTGCATATCGTCGTTCGACTTGATGACCCAATACAAACTTACGGGTGGCGGAGTGGGTGCCATCTGCACCAATCAATAAATCGGCCGTTATTTGAGAGCCATCTGCAAAATGAATGTTGACATGATCAGGATGATTTTCAATTTCGGTCATTTTCATGCCGAGTTTAATATCGTCTAAACCAAACTGTTGCATGAGGAGCTGTTGTAAATCTGCACGAGCGACAGGGTAGGCACGTTGTCCTACTTCTTTGTATAAAGGTGTTAAGCTAAATTGAGTCATGGTCTGATGCGCGATTCCATCGACATATGCCAGCGACTCCATTTGTCCACCCAAAGCTTGGATTTGATCAGTCAAGCCAAGGTAGTTTAAGCATTTCACCCCATTTGACCATAGCGAAATCGCTGCACCTACAGGTAGAATTTCTGCTGCTTGTTCGTAGATCGTAACCTGATGGCCAAATTTTTTTAAAGCGATACCAGCAGTTAAACCGCCCATACCTGCGCCTATAATCGCAATATTCATCGTTTAGACCCTGATTGTTAAAAATATAAAATTTCTAAACAGTCTTAAGCGAGAAGCATGCCAGTTTTACTATGTGGTTTTACTGGTCATACCAGTTATTGTGCTTCATTAAAAAGCAGAAATGGGGTGAGTGTGTTGCTGTGGTTCAAAGTTTGAGGCAAAGTGGTGCGCAAATAAAATTTGAATTATTTAGTTTTAGAAATAGCTTTATATTTATCTTAAATGAATCAGATCATTGCTCATGCCGAGAAAAATAGACACCCGCACGTTGAGCAGCACCAATGATATGCGCTTGCATGGCTTTCTCAGCCGCTACAGCATCTTGTTTAAATAACGCTTGTAAAATCACATCATGTTCTTGAATGGTTTTAAAGGCAAGATTAGGTTGGACAAAAGGGAGGATCTGGCTTTTTTTCATCCATGCAGTGTGCATTTTAAGTGTCTGAATAATCGACTGATTATGACTTAATTCGATAATATGTTGATGAAAGGCATAATCAAATTCGGAAGCTGCTTGCCAATTCTGTTCCGAGATTGCATTTGCGAGTGCTTCATAATGCTGTTTTAGAATCGATTTATCTTGTTCTGTTAGATATTCACAGGCGAGTAGGGCGCAAAATCCTTCGAGTACGTAGCGTAATTGATAGAAATCTTTTAAGGAAATGCGGTGTTCACCTTCCCATTGTTCAGCGGCTTTACTGTGTTGTGAAATGACATAAACCCCTTTACCAGCCTTGATTTCCAACAATCCCAAAGCGGCAAGACGTGTCAAAGCTTCACGCAAAGAAGCACGACTTATTCCGAGTTGGAGCGCTAAATCACGTTGAGAGGGTAATGTCGAACCAATCGCATAAGTCCCTTGTTGAATGCGTTGATGGATGACTTCCACAGCTTGCTCAGTCACTTGAGATGATTTTCCATTGAGCATTGCTTGTGGGCTCATCAGTGGTCTAACCTAAATAAAATAATCAATTTGATTCTACACAAAATTCATAATTTTAGATTGACTCAAACTGAAATTAAGCAAATTTTTTATAACAGGTCAGACCAGTTGGACTGGATTTTGCATATAATGAATCATATAAAATGTTTTAGGATTGATCAATGACGGTGCATATTGCCAAAGCAGTGACTTTGCCAGATAACTTACAGGGTTTAACCAATTTAGCTGATGCGCGTATTGGCGCGAGCATAGTGTCTTGTTCTGATGAGTTTTTCGCATGTGCGGAAAGAATGTTGCAAACTGAACCCGCCAAGTTTATTGAAGGTAAATTTGATGATCATGGTAAATGGATGGATGGCTGGGAGACACGTCGTAAGCGTGAAGCTGGTTATGATTGGTGCATCGTTCGTTTAGGTGTAACAGGAACAGTCTCTGGCTTTGATATTGATACTTCTTTTTTTACAGGGAATTATCCTGCTTCCGCCTCAATAGAGGGGTGTTATGCACCTGATGATCAATTGGAAAATATCACTTGGACTCCATTGTTAGAAAATTCAGTTTTATCTCCAGACCATCATCATTTTTTTAATTGCGAAGCACAAAAAATTACTCATATTCGCATTAATATTTTCCCTGATGGTGGGATTGCTCGCTTACGCGTGTATGGAAATGTCGTCCTTGAAAATATAGATTCAACTCAACAAATTGATCTGATTGCTTTGAAAAATGGTGGACGTATTGTGGCATTTAGCGATGCGCATTACGGTCATCCAAATAATTTACTCAGCCCAGATCGCGGCATCAATATGGGAGATGGTTGGGAAACCAAGCGTCGCCGTGAACCTGGTTTTGACTGGTGCATTATTGCTTTAGGTCAAGCTGGACAAGTAGAAAAAATCGAAATTGATACAGCGCATTTTAAAGGCAATTATCCTGCATTTTGTTCGATACAAGCAGCGTATGTTGAGGATGCAACGGATGCTCAATTGATTCCTCAAAGTATGTTTTGGTCTTTCTTATTGGAGCAGCAACCATTATCGATGGATGCCATTCATGCATATATTGCTGAGATTTTGCGGCATCAGAAAGTGAACTATATCCGTGTCAATATGATTCCAGATGGGGGGATTAGTCGGATTCGCTTGTGGGGCAAAATCACAGAATAAAATTGTTTTTTCAGTAATGAGCAGAGTCATATAAGTTTTGATAAAACAGATCATTTTTGTATTGGTATTTGCTTACTTTTGAAAGATCAAAAGTAACAAAAATCTTTCGTTAGGCTGATGGCACATCCTTGATGCCACAGCCTAACGGGCGGCATCCATGCCGTCTAGCTCGATAGCAAATGTTCATTATGCATTGAATTAGAGAGGCAAAATCTACGAAGTTTCGTTCTGCTAAAATAAAGTGAAGTTCAATATATGAGAAAAAACATCCAGATTCAGCCTTTAACTCAAGCCAACTTCGCACCTTTTGGTGATGTGATTGAAAAAGACAACCATGATTTTTTTCCGATTAACCAAGGTTTAACTGAGCGCTATCATGCACTTTCTCTCGCACAAGTGTCAGGTGAAAATGCTGCGGTAGGTATGAGTATTTTTCATAATTTATGTGCAACAGAAGTTCCATTTAAAATTGATATGCTTGAGCGTCATCCTTGTGGTTCACAGTCGTTCATTCCATTACAACAGCAAAAATTTATCATTATTGTGGCTTTGCCTATGGATCAAACACAACCAGATGAACAGCAAATCTATGCATTTATAACTAATGGTAAGCAGGGAGTTACTTATCGCCAAGGGGTTTGGCATCATCCATTGATTACATTAGAAGCTGAAAGTGATTTTTTAGTGGTGGATCGTATTGGTGAGGGAAAGAACTGCGATGTGTATCATTTGACTCAATCGAAATGGGTTGTCGAGTAGCAACAGTCAGAGATTGTGAATCTCTGACTGTATCAGTGTTTAATATTTCCCTTCAAAATTCGCACTAATTCGTTGTTTTAAATATTCCTTTGCAGTGATTACTGGGTATTTTTTCTTTGGACTTTCAATGATTACATCTTCATTCGCCTGACAGAAGAATGCCAAACTATATCGCGCACCTTGATATTCATTGGCTTTAGGGTTTTTAACGCGGTGAAAATTAGATGGAAGTTGATCATCGCTCCAACGCATCAACATATCACCAATATTACAAGTAATCACATCATCACGTGGTTCAATACTGGTCCATTGCTGTTGTTCCATGTCTTTACCTGGACAAACCTGTAAACCACCTTGACCTTTACGTTGAAACAGTAAGGTTAAGCAATCAAAATCAGTATGTGCGCCTGCTCGCCATAAACCGAGTTGATCTTTCAAAGCAGGATCAAGCGCATAGTAATGCAACATGCGTAAGGTACTTTGATAGCTTTCTTGATCAGGCTCGTGGGCGAGTGCAAAGAAATCATCTGCAAAACCGAGTTTGTAAGCGAAGCAAGATAGAATTTTCATACCCACTTGCCAGCATGCTTTTTCAAACTCAAGCATTGTGGTCTTAAATGCTGGTAATTCCTGTTCGCTAGGATACAACCCTGCCATACGTGGGCGCGTAATTTGATAGGATTCTTTTTGATCGGGCGTACTGGTCGATGGGCGAATTTGTGCTTTGCTTTCCCAGCCTGCATTTCGATTTAGAGGATATTGTGCTTTGATGTGTTCAGGAAGATCAAAGAACTTTTTTGTCATGTCAAAAGCATTGTGAATTTGGGCAAGATCAATACCGTGATTAGAGACTTGAAAGAAACCTATATCTGTTGCAGCACTCCAAAGTTGCTCTGCAATTTCATATTTACGCTTTTCAAAGTCTGATAAATCAATCACCCGAATTTCTCTTTCAAAGGTTTCTTGACCTAAAGCACCCATACGCACTTCTTTTTGTAACTCTTCTAAGTTGTAGTGATCGTCAGTTAAGTTGGTCATATTTGCGCTATTCATATTTCACCTCAATTTTTGGATAAACCATGACCCAATCAAATTGAATGAAAGAGACTGGATCATTTTTTCAAAAAAGAGCAGCACTTTCTAAATCAATAGAAAATGAGCTTATTTCTGAGCAATGACCCACATATATGTCGAATCAACTATATATGCTGAACGCTTCTACTCTGCCTCATTGATATAAGCATTTTTTATACCAAATTTAAAATATGCTGTTGTGAAGATATTTAATGGATAGAAATAAAGCTAAATGGTGAATGAAAAATCAAAATTTGATTTTATGATTCTTTTTTGCGCATTATGATGTTTTAGAATGGTGCGTTTTTGAGTTTGATTAAAAATTATCTCTACTTGAAAATAGTATTCGATTAAAAATAGGTGATGGATGACAACCTAAAATAAATTATTTTGGATTATTTTATTGAAAAATAAAGATTAAATAAATACTGGCATGGTGTTTGCTAAATCTTTACTGAGTATAAGCGGTCAGTGTGTACTTTCACACGGGACATTGCTCTACAGCGTTTGCTGTTCCTCTTTTGGGGACAAAGCCAATGTTTGGCTTTGAGAGAATCTATGTACTTATACATTTGGTTTTTATTCCCCTAAAAGAATAGCGAGATGAGTTCTTATATATTTAGGGGTTTACTTATGAAAATTCAGCACTATGTAGGCAAAGCACGGTTCACTGTTATTGCTGGCGCATTATTCTTTGGTTCATTTACCCATGCTGCCGATAAACTGGTATTACAAACCACATGGTATGCGCAAGCAGAGCAGGGTGGTTATTATCAAGCTCTGGCACAGGGTATTTATAAAAAATATGGATTAGATGTCGAGATTAAAATCGGTGGGCCACAAGTCAATAATATGTCTTTATTATTGTCTAAACGTGCCGACATTATTATTAATTATGATTTGCAGGTTTTAAAAGGAATTGAAAGTAAGTTTCCAATCAAAGCGATTGCAGCACCATTTCAGTTCGATCCTCAAGGTGTATTAACGCATAGCGATGTAAAGTCCTTGGCTGATCTAAAAGGCAAAACCATCTTGGTTTCAACCAGTGGACAAGCAAGCTGGTGGCCTTGGTTAAGAAAAAAATACAGTTTAAATCCAGCTCAGGCGCGTCCTTATACTTTCAATATGCAGCCATTTTTAGCGGGCAAAAATGTCGCCCAACAAGCCTATGCAACCTCTGAAGTTTTTCAAGCAAAAAAAGCAGCACCATCCAGCAACTTCTTCTTATTTGCTGAGGCGGGTTATCCAGCTTATGGTGGCATTTTAGTGACACGCAATGATGTGATCCAGACCAAGCCTGATGTGGTCCGCCGTTTTGTGCAAGCATCTATGGAGGGATGGAAAAACTATTTGGCTGATCCCAAGCTCGGCAATGCCATTATCAAAAAAGAAAATCCAAATATGAATGATGAGCTGCTCGCTTTTGCAGGCAGTCAAATGAAAAAATTACAACTAATTGATGGTGGCGATGCCAAAACACAAGGTGTCGGAGTTATGACCGATGCACGCTGGAAAGCGACGCGTGATTTCATGGTGAATGCAAAATTGTTAGATGCTAAAACCAACTGGAAATCGGCTTATACCACACAGTTTGTCAGTCCTGTGAAGAAATAAAAGCTGTATTTAACGGTTAAGAAAATAGGGCAATCGCACCAAGGGGAAACCACATGAATTCAGTTTTATCTGTCGATCTTCCAGTAAATACATCATCAAATTTTGTAACACCAATGCTCATGGTGAGAGGGGTAGAAAAAACCTATCCCAATGGTACCCATGCATTACAACGGCTCGATTTAGATATTGCACGGGGTGAAATTATTTCATTACTTGGACCATCTGGATGTGGCAAAAGTACTTTATTGAAAATGTTTGCTGATCTTGAACAACCATCAGCTGGGCAAGTGCGTTGGAATGGCAAGGCTGATATTCAATCGCAATGTAAAATGGCAATGGTGTTTCAGGAAGCGACCTTAATGCCGTGGGCAAATATTGAAGACAATGTTCGTCTACCTTTAGATTTACAGCATATTTCCAAAGCTGTGAGCACTCCCAAAGTTTTAGATGCACTAAAAGCAGTGGGTTTAGATAAATTTAGCAAAGCCTATCCACGGGAACTTTCAGGTGGGATGCAGATGCGTGCTTCTTTGGCTCGCGCACTGGTCACAGAACCTGATTTGTTATTGATGGATGAGCCTTTTGGGGCATTGGATGAATTTACCCGTCATAAATTAGATCGTGATATCCGAAAACTTTGGTCTGAGCGAGATTTAACCGTTGTTTTTGTCACCCACAGTATTTATGAAGCGGTGTATTTGTCCTCAAGGGTGATTGTGATGGGGGCGCGTCCGGGGCGTGTGATTGCTGATTTGGAAATTGAAGGTCCTTATCTGCGCGATGAGTCCTTCAGAACATCTGATGTTTTTATTCAACAATGTGCACAATTTTCAGCGTTATTGGCTAAAGCAAGTGGGGAGCATAATCATGATTAAACCATTAATAAATAATCCTGCGATACAGCGAATAGCAGCACCCATGATGCTTGGTTTTTTATTGTTATTGTTTTGGCAATTGAGCTTTCAGCAATTAGAAGTGCCTGTTTATGTCGTGCCGAAGCCAAGTGATATTGTGATGGCGATGATCAATCAATCTTCATTGCTGTTTGGTAGTTTGCTAGTGACGCTAAAAATCACCTTATTGGCTTTTACTTGTGCGGTGGTCATCGGAACTTTAATTGCATTTGTATTTGTGCAAAGTCGTGTGCTAGAAGCGTGTTTTATGCCCTATGCAATTTTATTTCAGGTAACGCCAATTGTGGCGATTGCACCTTTGGTGATTATCTGGATTCAAAACACCACTTTGGCATTAGTCGTATGTGCGATGTTGGTGGCAGTATTTCCAATCTTAACCAATACCACTTTAGGTTTGCGTAGTGTCAATAAGGGTTTACTCAATCTTTTTCAGATCAATAAAGCCAGTCGCTGGCAAATTCTCATGCATTTACGTGTACCCAATGCCTTACCTTATTTCTTTGGTGGATTGCGGATTTCATGTGGTTTAGCGCTGATTGGTGCAGTCGTGTCTGAGTTTGTTGCAGGTGCAGGTGGAACGAGTGCGGGGTTGGCTTATCAGATTTTACAGGCAGGATTTCAACTTGATTTACCGCTCATGTTTGCAGCACTTTTTTTAATTACCTGCACTGGCTTGGGACTGTTTGTATTGATGTCTTTGTTAAGCCGTATCTTTTTAAGTAAATGGCATGAGAGTGAACAAGCATGAGCCAAGATTCTTTGAGTAAACGTTATTTAATTAAAAATGCCCATGCCATTTTGACTGGTTTATCTAAGGATACCCCACGTTCGTCAGCTACAGCGATTCGGATACAAGATGGAAAAATTACCGAGCTAGGGGCACTTACACAACATGCGGATGAACAGGTGATTGATGCCAAAGACTGCGTTATCTATCCGGCATGGGTGAATACTCATCATCATTTGTTCCAATCTTTATTAAAAGGCGAGCCACAAGGTTTAAATCAGAACTTAACGTCATGGCTTGCGAGTACGCCATATCGGTTTCGTGGCGCTTTCGATGAAGCCACATTTCGGGTCGCTGTACGAATTGGTTTGATTGAACTATTACGTTCTGGTTGTGCCACAGTTGCAGATCATCATTATCTATACTGGCCGAAGATGCCTTTTGATGGCGCAGCCATTTTATTTGATGAAGCGGAAAAGCTAGGCATGCGTTTTGTGCTGTGTCGTGGTGGTGCGACCCTAACACGTGGTTTGGAAAGTGAGCTGCCACAAGCCTTGCGACCTGAAAAATTTGATGACTATATGATAGATATTGAACGTCTGGTCGCTCGATATCATCAGTCAAGTGGAACTGCATTCCGAAAGATTGTTATGGCGCCGACATCAACTTTACATTCGACGACACCTCAACAACTTAGGGAAAGTGCTCGTATCGCTCGGCAACTCGGCATTCGGATGCACAGTCATTTATCAGAAACAGTCGATTATTTGGATGCCGCCAAAGCTAAATTTAACATGACTCCAGTGCAGTATTGTGCTGAACATGATTGGATTGGCAATGATGTTTGGTTTGCGCATCTTGTGAAATTATTACCAGAAGAAATCCAGTTATTAGGTCAAACCCAAACAGGCATTGCTCACTGTCCTCAAAGTAATGCGCGTTTGGGCAGTGGGATTGCCGATCTGGTCAGTTTAGAAAATGCAGGCATGACGATTTCGATTGGGGTTGATGGTGCAGGCTCTAATGAAGCCGCCGACATGCTGTCAGAAACCCATGCTGCATGGTTATTGCAACGTGCCAGAAAAGGGATGTTGGCAAAACCACAGTATGAAGGTGGACTGTTTGAGGGTGGTGCAGATGCTGCCAGTATTGAAGATATTATCCACTGGGGCACTGCTGGTGGTGCCAAAATCTTAGGTTTAGATCAAGTTGGAACCATTGAAGTTGGGCAACAAGCCGATTTAGTTGTGTATGAGTTAGATGATCCACGCTATTTTGGATTACATGATATGGCGATTGGTCCTGTGGCGAGCGGTGGGCGAGCACGTATTAAAGCGATGTTTGTTGCAGGGAAAATAGTGATTGAAAATGATCAAATTCCAGATCTAGATATGATGGAATTGGCTTGGCAAGCGAAGCAATCCGTAAAAGTGTTGCAGCAGCGGAGTATGGAAATGGCTAAAATAGCCTAAGCAAGAAAGATGATGTAAAATCAGACATACGAATTTTTATTATTTTATGACTTGTTAAGGGTGTCTTTTAAAGGGCTTGTATTAGGTCTTTTATTGGATTATATTAATTACATATCTGGTGGTTTGCAGATGAACAACTCTGGTTGCAATAAAAAACCTGAGAATAAAGAAAAGTAGTCAATCAGTTGGCTATTCTTTTAATTGGATAATAAGATATCAATTTATCTTATTCTTTTCTTCTATGTTTAGAAGGTGCAATAAGCATGAATCACATCATTCACAGTCGATTTGTGGCTAGTGTTTCTGAGCTTAAAAAGAATCCGATGCAAGTCGTAAATAATGGATTCGGTGAAGCTGTCGCTATTCTGAATAGGAATAACCCTGCTTTTTACTGTGTTCCAGCCGATATGTACGAAAAGCTGATGGATTTAATTGAAGATCAGGAGCTTATCAAACTCGCTGAACAGGTCGATACTGAAGAGACAGTAAAGGTATCAATGAATGATTTACGAGCTAGAGTTCACAAAAACAGCTCTGAAAAAGTTTGATAAATTAAACCCTCAAATTGCTGACCAATTGATTCGTAAGTTGGAAGCAATTATTGAAAATCCAAAGATACCTAAAAATAAATTGAATGGATCTAGTGATTTATACAAAATTAAGCTTAGGTCAGCAGGTTATAGACTGGTATATCAAGTCATTGATGAAAGGGTCGTGATCCTTGTGATTGATGTAGATAAAAGGGATAGCATTTATAAAAAGATATAAACTAAATTAGGGTCTGTTGATATTTCACAGACCCTAGCTCTTGGTCTTATATTTTGGGGTTTACTCCTCCTGATAAGGATGATGTCTATACCAATGCTCAGCAATCTGCTGACGAGTACAGACCCAAACTCGATCATGATTCTGAACATAATCCAAAAAGCGTTGTAATGCTTTAAAACGCGCTGGACGACCTAGAATTCGACAATGCATCCCGATGGATAACATTTTCGGTGATGTGGCACCTTCTGCATACAACACATCAAATGCATCTTTTAAATATTCAAAAAAATCCTCACTGCGGTTAAAGCCCGTTGGTGAAGCGAACTTCATGTCATTGGTATCAAGCGTATACGGAATAATTAAATGAGGACGAGTTTCGCCATTCACTTTGGTTAGCGAGGTCCAAAAGGGTAGATCATCACCATAGTAATCACTGTCATATTGAATCTGATCATAGTCAGCCAAGAGTCGACGTGTATTTGGACTATCACGCCCTGTGTACCAACCTGTAGGGTATTCGCCAAATAAATCTTTTAAAATCTGCATGGCTTCAGCCATATGTGCTTTCTCGGTTTCAACATCTACATTTTGATAATGAATCCAACGTAAACCATGCGAAACCACATCATAATGATGTTGTTTGATTGTCTCCACGACCAATGGATTTCGTTGTAATGCCATCGCTACCGCAAAAATGCTCATTGGCAAATGACGTTTGGCAAACTCTTGCTGGATACGCCAAAATCCGACTCGTGAACCATATTCATAAATCGAATCCATCGACAAATGACGATCGGGATAACTTTCCGCACCGCTAATTTCAGATAGAAATTGTTCCGAACCCTCATCGCCATGCAGGATATGTTTTTCACCACCTTCTTCATAATTCAATACAAACTGAACGGCAATTTTGGCTTGATTTGGCCATTGGGCGTGAGGAGGATGATTGGCATAACCCAACATATCTCGAGGATAGTCTGTTGAAAAATGATTAGCTTGATCTGAGATGGTCATGAGTTTGTCTGAATCATTAAAATGTGAAACTTCACATCAAATTACTTGATGTTATAACTTGGTGTCAAATTATAAAACAATATAAATCAAATACTTGTTGTCTTATTTTGGTGCATTAATTGAATTTATTTATTGATAAATTTCAGTCACGCGCAATTTTAGTGCTTCCATCTCTTCAATGACTTGATTCATCATGATTTGTGATATTCGAGAGAGTTGCCGTTTTGGTGCAACACATAAGGCAAGGGTAATGGGATGCAGTCCATTTTCATGGATTACTCTAAACTCGAACGCATCATTTTCAATAAAAGGATAGGCATCCAAATAACTCATGATGCCAATGCCTAAATTCTGTCTCAGCAAGGAAATCATCATACGAATGTCGTTGCATTCGATTTTATGTGGCGGGTTAAAATCATGTTTCTTGTATAAAGCGGTAACATGATCGTGAATTATTAAAGGTGCAGCAGGGCTGATATGGTTGCATTCTATGGTGTCTGAGAAATAGATTTTTTCTTTATTTGCTAAGGGATGTTGTTTGGGAATGACAAAACCGAGCGGTACTTCAATAAAAGAACTGATTTGCAATTGATGCCGATGTTTAGGATTGAGAATCAAGCCAAAATCCAGCTCAGCATTAATGATCATCTCTGCCACACTTTCACTATCGAGCACATAAATATTAAAATTAATCCAAGGATAATCTTGATGGATAGATTGGATCACTTGAGTGACGAAACCTTCGCAGAGTGCTGAAATCATTCCAAAATCAATTGCCCCACGCTGTAAACCTTGAATCTCATTTAAGCGCTTTTGTGTCATTTGAAAGTCTTTTTGCCAATTGCGTAAATCAGCATATAGCAACTCACCCGCTAAAGTCAGTTTTAGTCCATTTGGCAGACGTTCAAATAGTGCAACGCCGAGTTCTTCTTCAGCCAAAGCAATCTGACGATGCACTGCAGAGACAGAAATATAAAGTTGATCTGCCGCTTTTCGCAAACTACCTGTTTTGGCGACAGCAATAAAATATTCTGCAAAACGGGAAAAAGGTAATGCCATTGCAAACACGCTGAATAAAATGAGTATTTATGCAAAAGCAATTTTAGTGCCCAAGTGTTCTAATTTTTAGAATGATTGATCAAATTCATTCTAATAGACGAGGTTTTTGTTCTGCTCCAAACTGCTTTTAAGCAATACAGATCCTCGATCTATAGCAGAAAATTGAGAGCAAACAATGAATGCAATCCCTTTAATTAATGTGCCGAATAAACCTTGTCATAGCCAGTTTGATGATCGAGATTGGGAAATACTGGCGCAACATTGGTATCCCGTTGCACGAGTTGAAGATGTAACTACAAACCCTCAGCAAGTCACTTTACTTGATTTGAATATGGCGATTTATAAAACTGAAAAGGGAAATATTCATTTGGTGCGTGATATTTGCCCACATCGCGGTGTACCGATAAGCAAGGGATGGGTCGAAGGTGAAACGATTATTTGCCCTTATCATGGTTTGCATTTCAATGAAGATGGCAAATGCACCAAAATTCCTGCGCAACCTGATTTAATCAAAATTTCGGATCGTTTTTCTTTAACCAAATTTCCTGTGGTTTTAAAATATGGTTTGGTGTGGACTAGTATTTTAGGACGAGATGAAAGCTTGGCTAATTTCCCTGTTTTGGATACGTGGGATGCAGAACAGCATCAAGCGATCTTGCCGCCGTATGTGGATATTGCGGGTTCAAGTGGTCGTCAATTGGAAGGGTTCATTGATGTCGCTCATTTTGCTTGGGTGCATCACAACGCATTTGCAGATCGAGAAAATCCTGTTGTTCCAAAATATTTAACTGAACGCACTGATTATGGTTTACACACTGAATATGTGAGTAACGTCAGTAATTACCCACATGGGATGCAGCATTTAGCGCCTGATGATTTTCTTTGGGAACGTATTTTTGATGTCTACCCACCATTTTCAGCAGTACTCACCATCCATTTTCCGAATGCTGGTGTGTTGAAAATCCTCAATGCCTGTTGCCCAACTTCGCATAACAAAACCCGTTTGTTTGTGCCTTTAACTCGAAACTTTGATACGACGGGTGATTTACAAGGAGTATATGATTTCAATGCGCAGATTTTTGCCGAAGATCAGGAGATGGTGGAGTCTCAGAAACCCGAAGAGTTACCCTTAGATATTACGATGGAAGCACATTTTGAAGCAGATCGTTCTTCGACCATGTATCGTCGTATATTAGCAGATTGGGGTTTGAGTAAGCGGTATACAGTTTAGGGTTATACAAGTATAGAATTTTGAAAAATCAAGCAAATGAAATTCAACATTAATTTAATTTTAGAAGTTTAATTGTATAAGCTTGTATATACAAATTGGCGTTAATCTATATACAATAGCTCAAAGTATTGTGTATGAGTTTTAGCCAATGTCAAGAACGTCCAAGCAACAAGATTTGGATTTATCACTCGCAGAAGATAGTCCTGTCCCTTTATATTTGCGTGTAAAACAAATGATTTCACAAAAAATCTATGAAGGCACATGGACGGTGAATAAAAAAATTCCTTCAGAAAGTGAATTGGTGAATTTGCTCGGTTGTAGCCGTATGACTATTAACCGAGCTTTACGAGAGTTGACCAGTGAAGGTTTATTAGTGCGTATACAAGGGGTCGGTTCGTTTGTAGCAGAAGGGCAAGGTCGTACCGCACTTTTTCATGTCAATAATATTGCAGAAGAAATTCTTGCTCGGAATCATAAACATCGTGCTGAAGTATTGGTATTAGAACAGATTCAAGCAAATGCTGAACAAAGTGCACTCATGCAAATGCGGGAAGGGCAAAAGCTTTTTCATTCGATTATCGTACATTATGAAAATGATGTGCCTGTACAAATTGAAGACCGTTTGGTTGATCCTATACTGATTCCAGATTATTTAGCTCAAGACTTTAGCAGCATTACACCAAACGCTTATTTGATGTCAAAAGCACCTGTAACAGAAGGTGAGCACGTAGTAACAGCGGTACTTGGTTCAGCACAAGAATGTAAATGGTTGAAGATCAATAAGACCGAGCCTTGCTTATTGATTCGCCGTAGAACTTGGTCAAATAAACAATTGATTTCCAGTGCGCGTTTGATTTATCCGGGTAGTCGTTATTATCTGGAAGGTAAATTTACGCAATGATTGAGCAGTTAACGACAGCACATTATAAAAAAATGCGATGGAAAAATGGCGCTGGCTACACTGTCGAACTTGCACGTAGCGAGGGCGAAAGTTTAGATGTATTTGATTGGCGTATTTCTATGGCCGATGTGAAATCAGCTGGTGAGTTTTCCAAGTTTCATGGGATGCAACGGATTCTGACAGTGTTAGATGGTCAAGGCATTGTATTGAATGTCGATGATGATCATCGGCATCTAAAAACTTTGCAGTCTGTCCAATTTAGCGGTGAGCGTGATGTGAGTTGTGAATTACCTCATGGGCAAATTCAAGACTTTAATCTGATCTATGATCCTCAAAAGGTAAATGCCAGATATCAGTGGATATGTGAACCTAAATCATCAGAAATATTTAGTTCCGCCGATTTAATCTTTATTTTTAATCAAAGCCTTGAATTGTTAGAAATTGAAATTGATCAACAGGTTTTTCATTTGAAGCATCAAGAAAGTCTAAAAATTCAGTATGAAAAATTGTTGAGATTTATTGTATTAAGAGAGTCGCTTTTGAAACAAACTTGTCTAATCGAACTCACAAAAATCTAAATTAGTTGCTTTTTTTAAAACCCATACAAATTGTAGTTGTATGGGTTTTTTCTTATTCGATAAAAAATAAATTATTTTATTTCATTGGCTTAAAATTTATTTTTAGAAATGGAATGAAATGCATCTTTTCAAGAGAAAAGATTTGTGTAGTATATGGATGTATATACAAGTTAATACATGCTGTATCGTAAAAGCAGTTTAATTTGCAGACCATATTCGATTGAAAGGAGTCTCATTGTGACAACGACCACAAAATTTCGTGACGTAGAAATTCGCGCACCGCGCGGTACACAGCTCAATGCCAAAAGTTGGTTGACTGAAGCACCATTACGTATGTTGATGAATAATCTTGATCCTGATGTTGCAGAAAATCCGAAAGAACTCGTGGTTTACGGTGGGATTGGTCGTGCTGCTCGCAATTGGGAATGTTATGACAAAATTGTTGAAACACTAAAAAACTTAGAGCTTGATGAGACCCTATTGGTTCAATCAGGCAAACCAGTTGGCGTGTTCAAAACCCATAAAGATGCACCACGTGTACTTATTGCCAACTCAAACCTTGTTCCACATTGGGCGAACTGGGAACACTTTAATGAGTTAGATGCAAAAGGCTTAGCAATGTACGGTCAAATGACCGCTGGTTCTTGGATCTATATCGGTAGTCAGGGAATTGTACAAGGCACATACGAGACTTTTGTGGAAGCAGGTCGCCAACATTACAATGGTGATTTAAAAGGTCGTTGGGTACTCACTGCTGGTTTAGGTGGTATGGGCGGTGCGCAACCATTAGCAGCAACACTTGCTGGTGCTTGTTCTTTAAATATCGAATGCCAACAAGCCAGTATTGATTTCCGTTTACGTACACGATATATCGATGAGCAAGCAACAGACTTGGATGATGCGCTCGCGCGTATTGATAAATACACCAAAGAAGGTAAAGCGGTTTCGATTGCATTACATGGCAATGCTGCTGAGATTTTACCTGAGTTGGTTCGTCGTGGTGTACACCCAGATATGGTTACAGACCAAACCAGCGCACATGACCCATTGAATGGTTATTTACCACTGGGTTGGACGTGGGAAGAATATCGTCAACGTGCCAAAACTGAACCTGAAGTTGTGGTGAAAGCGGCAAAGCAATCTATGGCGAAGCATGTTCAAGCGATGCTAGATTTCCAAAAAATTGGCGTTCCAACATTTGACTATGGCAATAACATTCGTCAAATGGCACAAGAAGAAGGCATTGCAAATGCCTTTGATTTCCCAGGTTTTGTTCCAGCCTACATCCGTCCATTATTCTGCCGTGGCGTGGGACCGTTCCGTTGGGTCGCACTTTCAGGTGATCCAGAAGATATTTATAAAACGGATGCCAAAGTCAAAGAATTAATTCCAGATGATGAACATTTACATCGCTGGTTAGACATGGCACGTGAGCGTATTAGCTTCCAAGGCTTACCAGCACGTATCTGCTGGGTAGGTTTAGGTTTACGTGCAAAACTCGGTTTGGCATTTAATGAGATGGTGCGTAGTGGTGAACTTTCAGCGCCAATCGTGATTGGTCGTGACCATTTAGATTCTGGTTCAGTATCAAGTCCTAACCGTGAAACTGAAGCGATGCAAGACGGTTCAGATGCAGTTTCAGATTGGCCGTTACTCAATGCATTGCTAAATACCGCAGGTGGCGCAACGTGGGTGTCATTGCATCACGGTGGTGGTGTTGGCATGGGCTTCTCGCAACACTCAGGTGTGGTCATCGTCTGTGATGGTACAGATGAAGCAGCAGCACGTATTGCACGTGTATTGACCAATGACCCTGCAACAGGTGTGATGCGTCATGCAGATGCTGGCTATGACATCGCGATTGATTGTGCTAAAGAGCAGGGTTTGAACTTGCCGATGATCACTCAATAAAAAACATCACAACAACGATTACGGCGTTTTTTGCAATTGTGTAACAAGCGCCGTAAGAAAATAATATAGTGCAAAACAGGACGCCAAAATGGAACTCTTAATTCAACCCGGCAAACTTACGTTAGCAGATCTGCGCCACGCATACTTAAACCCAATCAAAGTCAAACTTGATGACAGTGCAGCTGCTGCGATTAATGCCAGCGTTGCTTGCGTTGAGCAAATCGTCAATGAAGGGCGTACGGCTTACGGTATTAATACTGGTTTTGGTTTATTGGCTTCGACCAAGATCGCACCTGAAGATTTAGAAAAGCTACAACGTTCTTTAGTGCTTTCTCACGCTGCAGGTGTGGGCGAGCCGCTTGATGATGCCATGGTTCGCCTAATCATGCTGTTAAAGGTCAATAGCTTAGCACGTGGTTTTTCGGGTATCCGCCGTAAAGTGATTGATGCGATTATGGCGCTGATCAATGCTGAGGTTTATCCACATATTCCATTAAAGGGTTCAGTGGGTGCTTCTGGTGATTTGGCACCACTTGCACATATGTCTTTAATTTTACTCGGTGAAAGTAAAGCACGTTATAAAGGTGAATGGTTGCCTGCTGTTGACGCACTCAAAATCGCGGGCTTAGAACCGATTTCTTTAGCAGCAAAAGAAGGTTTGGCACTGTTAAATGGTACACAAGTTTCAACCGCTTACGCATTGCGTGGTTTATTTGAAGCAGAAGATCTGTTTGCTGCTGCAACGGTTTGTGGTGGTTTGAGTGTTGAGGCCATGCTTGGTTCGCGTGCGCCTTTCGATGCACGTATTCATGAGGTACGTGGTCAACGTGGTCAAATTGATGTTGCTGTTGCATATCGTGACTTATTGACAGATTCAAGTGAAATTGCACATTCGCATGAAGATTGTAGCAAGGTTCAAGATCCGTATTCACTCCGCTGTCAGCCACAGGTCATGGGTGCTTGTTTAACTCAAATTCGTCAAGCGGCAGAAGTGTTGGCGATTGAATCAAATGCAGTTTCGGATAACCCATTGGTTTTCGCAGCAGAAGGCGACGTGATTTCAGGCGGTAACTTCCATGCTGAACCTGTTGCAATGGCGGCTGACAATTTGGCATTGGCAATTGCAGAAATTGGCGCACTGTCAGAGCGTCGTATTTCTATGATGATGGATCGTCATATGTCACAACTTCCACCATTCTTGGTGGCCAATGGTGGTGTGAACTCAGGCTTTATGATTGCACAAGTTACGGCTGCTGCTTTGGCGAGTGATAACAAAGCATTGGCACATCCTGCCAGTGTCGATAGTTTGCCAACTTCAGCAAACCAAGAAGACCATGTTTCTATGGCACCGAATGCGGGTAAACGTTTGTGGTATATGGCAGATAATGTCCGTGGCATTTTGGCTGTTGAATGGTTAGGTGCATGTCAGGGTCTTGATTTCCGTGAAGGCTTGAAAAGCTCTCCAAAACTTGAGCTCGCGCGTAAAATCTTGCGTGATCAAGTGCCTTATTATAGTGAAGATCGCTTCTTTGCACCTGATATTGAACAAGCAAGTGAATTGCTTGCAAGTGGATGTTTGAACGAGTTAATTATTCCAAATCTCTTACCGAGTTTAGTTAAAGGCTGATAATGAAAAAAATGGTCACATGGAGTAACCACCGTCTGCCGCAGAATATTGGAATGGAACGCTAAATACAAAATAGCCTAAGCATCTGATGCTTGGGCTTTTTGAGGATATATGCATGAAAAAGCTTTGGAAAAACTGTCATATTGCCACCATGCAAGATGGACAATATTCCAGTATTGAAAATGCTGCCATGGTGACGCTTGGGCAGCACATTCATTGGATTGGTGCAGAAAAAGATGCGCCTGCTGATGATTATGTGGAATCTATTGATCTCAAAGGCGCGTGGGTGACACCGGGTATGATTGATTGTCATACTCATAGTGTTTTTGGGGGTAACCGTAGTGTCGAATTTGAACAACGTTTGCAAGGCATCAGTTACGCAGAGATCGCTGCAAGTGGCGGTGGGATTGCAAGTACAGTGCGTGCAACACGTGAGGCAACTGAAGAGCAGTTACTTGCATCGGCACTCAAACGTATTCGTTGTATGCAGAAAGAAGGTGTGACCACCATTGAAATCAAGTCTGGTTATGGCTTGGATTATGAAAATGAACGGAAAATGCTGCGTGTGATTCGTCAGATCGAGCAAACTTTACCCCTGACCGTGAAAAGTACCTGCTTAGCAGCACATGCTTTACCTCCTGAATATCAAGATCAAAGTGATGCGTATATTGAGCATATCTGTACTGACATGCTGCCAAAATTACATCAAGAAGGTCTTGTCGACGCAGTGGATGCTTTTTGTGAGTATCTAGCATTTTCACCTGAGCAAGTCGAACGTGTATTTAAAACGGCACAAGCTTTGAATTTGCCGATTAAATTACATGCAGAGCAATTGTCATCATTGGGTGGATCAAGCTTAGCGGCACGTTACCATGCATTATCAGCAGATCATTTGGAATTTATGACTGAAGATGATGTCAAGGCAATGGCAGAAGCGGGAACCGTCGCTGTGCTATTACCCGGTGCATTTTATTTCCTAAGAGAAACGCAGCTTCCACCACTCGAAAGTTTACATAAGCATGGTGTTCGGATTGCATTGTCGAGTGATTTAAACCCGGGTACTTCACCAGCATTGTCTTTGCGTTTGATGCTCAATATGGGCAGCACCTTATTTCGTTTAACCCCAGAACAAGCGTTGGCAGGTGTGACTATTCATGCTGCACATGCACTCGGTCTACAGGATACGCATGGAAGTTTAGAACAAGGCAAAGTTGCCGACTTTATTGCTTGGGATATTGAGCATCCATCTGAAATTGTGTACTGGCTCGGTGGTGATTTACCGAAACGGATTGTTCAACATGGCAATGAAATCGTTTTTTAGCATCAAAATTATTTTTTAAAGAGTGACATTGATTATGAATCATTCATTTACGTGGCAAGGACGACAAGATGGTGAGGGTGACGGGCATTTACGCATCCATCAAGTGGTCAATACCAGCCAACATGCCGCTTTTGCCTTGATTGGTTTTAGTTCGGATGAGGGGGTGAAACGTAATAAAGGTCGCTTAGGCGCAGCAGACGCACCTGATATGATTCGTGCTCAATTGGCAAATTTACCTGTGCATCAGCCTGTTACGATCGCAGATGTTGGTACCGTTGTTTGTGATCAAGGTCAGTTAGAAAAAGCACAGGCAGAGTTGGCTGAACAGGTGGAAAGAAGTTTAAAACAAGGCATGAAGCCGATTGTTTTAGGCGGTGGTCATGAGGTTGCTTTTGGGAGCTTCTCTGGACTATTTCACTATATTCAAAAGCATCAACCAGATAACAAAATTGGCATTATCAACTTTGATGCACATTTTGATTTGCGTGAAGCAGAGCGTGTCAGTTCAGGTACGCCATTTTTAAATGCAGCACAACTATCATCACAACATGATCAAGAATTTCATTATCTATGTATCGGCGTTGCGAAACATTCCAATACTAAAGTGCTGTTTGAAACAGCAGATCGCTTAAATTGCGAATATATATACGATCAACAATTACAACCCTCAAAAATTGATCATTTGATTGCGAAAATTAACGGTTTTATCGAAAAAGTTGACCACTTATACATTACAGTAGATCTGGATGTATTTAGTGCCAGCATTGCTCCAGGTGTGAGCGCACCAGCAGTGAAAGGAATTGATTTATCAATCTTTGATCCGCTGTTCCAAGCCATCAAGGAAACAGGGAAAATCCGTGTTTTTGACGTGGCGGAATGTAATCCACGGTTTGATTTGGATAATCGAACATCCAAATTAGCTGCATATATTATTTTTAATTACATATTCGATTGATGGATCGGCTGCGCAAGTGGTCGCGCCATCAATTTTTAATTTTATGAGGATAGACAATGTCTAATTTATCTTATATCTCTCAAAATAACGGTCCATGGTCAACCTATCTCGAACAAATTGATCGTGTTACTCCTTATCTAGAGCATTTAGCAGATTATATCGATACGCTCAAGCGCCCTAAACGCGCTTTGATTGTGGATGTGCCGATTGTGATGGATGATGGTACGATCCAACACTTTGAAGGCTATCGTGTTCAACACAACTTATCGCGTGGACCGGGTAAGGGCGGTATTCGCTATCATCCAGATGTAGATTTGAATGAAGTAATGGCACTGTCTGCATGGATGACCATTAAAACTGCGGTATTAAATCTTCCATTCGGTGGAGCAAAAGGTGGTGTGCGTGTAGATCCACGTAAACTTTCACCACGTGAGTTAGAGCGTTTAACACGTCGTTATACCAGTGAAATCAGTCATATCATTGGGCCACAAAAAGATATTCCAGCACCTGATGTAGGTACCAATGCAAATGTAATGGGTTGGATTATGGATACCTATTCATCTGGTCAAGGTCATACCGTAACAGGTGTTGTGACAGGTAAACCTGTACATTTAGGTGGTTCATTAGGTCGTGTCAAAGCGACTGGTCGTGGAGTGTTTATCACAGGTCAGCAAGTTGCAGACAAAATCAAACTTCCTTTAGAAGGCGCAAAAATTGCGGTTCAAGGTTTTGGTAACGTGGGTAGCGAAGCGGCTTACTTGTTTGTTGAATCGGGATCGAAAATTGTGACGATTCAGGATCATACAGGCACTATTTACAATCCTGAAGGAATTAACTTAGAAGATCTAAAAGTTTATTTTGAGAAAAACCAAGGTGTAGGTGGCTTTGCTGGCGCGCAAGCAATTAGCGATGAAGATTTCTGGTCTGTTGAGATGGATATTTTGATTCCAGCAGCATTGGAAGGACAAATCACTGTTGAACGTGCTGAAAAAATCACTGCGAAATTGGTTCTCGAAGGTGCAAACGGTCCAACATATCCTGATGCAGATGACATGTTGATCAAACGTGGTGTCACTATTGTGCCAGACGTAATTTGTAACGCGGGCGGTGTAACCGTAAGTTATTTTGAATGGGTTCAGGATATGGCGAGTTATTTCTGGTCAGAAGATGAAATTAATCAAAGACTAGATAAGTTGATGATCCAAGCGATCAACGATGTATGGCATACCGCAAGTGAAAAAGCATGTAGCCTCAGAACTGCGGCCTTTATTTTGGGTTGTGAGCGCATCCTGAAAGCACGTATGGAACGCGGAATTTTCCCAGGTTAACTTTAACTGGGTGAATCAAAACGATCTTAGAGCGAGTGCTTTAAGATCGTTTTTTTATAGTGCAGTGGCTTTGTTGCACAAACCTATCTGTAAAGGGTTTTTCAGCGATATAATTTTCAAATGAAGAAGCCTGCACACAAAATCTACCGCACAACCAATTGGCCCGCATATAACCGAGCACTCATGAGTCGCGGAAATATTGCCATTTGGTTTGATCCTGCTACGCAATGGTATGCTCCGTCCATCGGTAAACAAGGGCGAAATCAAACCTACTCCGACGCAGCCATCCAATGCTGCTTAATGATTAAATCCTTATTCCGTCTGTCTTTACGTATGGTCACTGGCTTTGTGCAAAGTCTGATTAAACTTTGCGGATTAAATTGGATAGCTCCAGATTACACCACGCTTTGTAGAAGACAAAAGCATATTGATATTGTAATCAGCTACCAAAAAAGTAGCGATGGGCTGCATCTACTCATGGACTCTACAGGCATGAAGTTTCTAGGTGAGGGCGAATGGAAACGCAAGAAACATGGACCTGAATATCGTCGCCAATGGCGTAAACTTCATATTGGTATAGATGCTAAAACCCTACAAATACGAGCAGTTCAGCTTACAACCAATAATGTCAGTGATTCACAGGTGCTTGGTGATTTACTTAATCAGATTCCACAAGATGAGCAGATTAACTCTGTTTATACCGATGGAGCTTATGACACCAAGCAATGCCGTCAGGTCATTGCAGATCGGCAAGCGCATGCGGTGATTCCACCTAGAAAAAATGCGAAACCATGGAAAGATACAAAGAGTAGCTCGCTAGAGCGAAATGAATTACTTCGAACAATTAAACGTTTAGGCAGGACACTATGGAAAAAATGGTCAGGCTATCATCGGCGAAGTTTGGTTGAAACTAAGATGCATTGCATCAAATTATTAGGAGATAAACTCAGTGCAAGGAGTTTTGATAGCCAAGTCAATGAGATCCATGCACGTGTGGCAGTCCTTAACAGATTTACGGAATTAGGTCGACCACTTACCCAAGTTACGCCTTAAATTTGGCTCAATTAGGGGCGCTTTGCATTTCAAATCTTTGTGCAACAAAGCCTAGTGCAGTAAATTACATTCCATCCTGAATAACCGCAATAAATAGTTCAACGGCGTGTTGAATCTGCTCAGTCCAATCAAAAGAACAATTCATACGGATGAATTGTTGATGAGAGGGCAAAACATTAAATAATGGACTAGGGGCAACACCGACTTGACGCTGAATCAATTGTTCATACACTTGCATACTACTGACCTTGTCAGGCAGTTGAATCCAAAGAAAAAAACCACTTGGATAGTTATAAACTTTGCAGCCTTGGGGTAAATGCTGTTTCAGATAATGAAAAAATTGCTTTTTATTTTTTTCTAAAGTGCGTCGAAGTGTTCTTAAGTGCTTTTCATAATGATGATGTGAAAGAAACTCAACCAGTGCATTTTGAATCAATGCATTCGCTGAAATGGTACTCATCAGTTGCAAATGTTGGATATGCTCTGAGAATTTTCCTGCATAAACCCAGCCTACACGAAAACCTGAACCCAAGGTTTTTGAAAAAGAAGAGCAGTGTAATACTAAATTTTGCTGATCAAAGTACTTCATCGGTAGCGGTTTTTGGTGACCATAAAATAGTTCTTCATAGACATCATCTTCAATCAAATGAATTTGATGCTCATGTAAAAGCTTTGCGATTTTATATTTAATTTCTTCGCTTACGGTAAATCCAATTGGGTTATGTGCATTCAGCATGAACCAACATACTTTAATTGGATAATCTCGAATCACTTGCTCAAATGCTTCAAGATCAAAACCATGCTGAGGGTGTTCGGGAATGGTAATGACTTTTAAACCCAAACGTTCAGCCGCTTGCCAAGCACCATAAAAAATGGTTTGTTGCAATAAAATATAATCTCCCGGTTGCGTAATCGCTTGCAGAGAAAGGTTAAGTGCATCTAAACCACCTGATGTAATAACGATATCATCTGCTTCGGTTGGGATCCCTTGCATACAATAGCGTTGGGCAATCAGTTTTCTTAAGGCTAAGTTTCCCGGTGGTAGGTTTGAGGTTTGATCGTAACTATGCCGATTACGTGCCAGTTGTCCCATAATTTGAATGAGCTTGGGCGGATAGAGCAATTGACTCTCTGGAAAGGCTGAACCTAAAGGGCTGACTTGTTTGGACTGAATAGATTTCAGGTATTTAAAAACCAACGAGTTAATTTCAATTTTAGGATTTAAAGAAACCACAGAATATGCTTGGGGAATATTTGGATTGCTTTGTTCCGCGACAAAATAACCCGATTTTTCTTTTGAATAAATCAGTCCCTGTGCTTCTAGTTCTTGGTAAGCATTCATCACTGTAATTAAACTAAAACCCGAGATTTGTACTTGCTCGCGTAACGAAGGTAATTTGCTATGCGCTTGCCACGTACCATTCTCGATGAGAAGTTTAAGCTTATGCGCCAACTGTTCTGATTTATACATAAGGTCACGCGTCCAAATTTACTCTGTTTATGAGAATGCAGCATTAAGTGCTTTAATTTTATAACAGAATCTAGAGAAATTAATAATCTGTTATATTTTTTTAGTCAAACTCTGTCGCTATTCACCTATTGCTCTTTCCTTCACAATAACAGCATGAACGAAGCAACTTATTTGGTATCTACTACAATAATTGCATGGTCGCTCAAAATTTGATTTGGACTTAAGGGCGTATGACGATGTTTGTGACGAAGCAATTAAATGCGATGACTCGGTTTTTTAAAGAGACAACACCTTCGCAATCGATGCAAAAACAGCTCGCGCTTGAATATGTAAATCTAGAGGCGACCTTGTTACGTGCAAAGGTGCTTAGAGATTTCTCTAAAGAGAAAATAGCGTATATCGCACAAGCAAAAATTGGGCAAAACGATAATAATCTGGCTTATTTATTTGCACCATTTATTATCGCGAATCTAAATCAAGCTGTGATCTATACCACGCCTGTTGCGTCATCGGTGTTCTCAATTTTGAATCAATACTATCAGGCCGAAAGAAGTATCAATCTAAAGGTTGAAGATGTAATTCAGAGCCTCAAACTCCATCTTGATCTGGTTGATCACATGACAAGCGAAGAAGACTTCCTTTATCGAAGCTTGGTCAAAGCACTATGTCGAACAGATATATCTCATATTTTCTTGATTACCCATTTAGTTATAGATGATCAACAACGCAACATACTGCAAGCGTATTTCGATATAAAAATTGATGTGATTCATGCAGATGTAGCAAAAAGTATAGTCAATGATGATCTGATTAATACCAGAAAATTATTGTTCAAAAATAAAGATGAATGGCATAAAACGCTTTGTATGTTGTTTTCAGATTTAAATGCAAATCTTGTTTCGCAAATTGGTCAGTTCAACAGAAGCCAAGCCATCCATCTCATTGAAGATATGTTTTATTCAGAACATATTTTTGAAAAATTATCGGTCTATGCCGAATACATGCAAACCCGTATTCAAAATGGTGCAGGTTATAGAGCACTGATCACGGTTTAGTTTTCAAAATTTGAAATTTATGATTTTAGGAGCAGATGATATGTCTCAGAAGCCACAAAAGTTCCCATATATTACGGTTGGGATGAGTATTTTATTCGGTTGTTTATTTTTAGTTTTCTTCTTTCTTGCCGTGAGTCATCAGCCTGATTATATGCCTTCTCAGCAAAAGCAAACTGCGACCCAAGTGCAGCATTCGATTCAACATAATAAGTAGATCGAGTAGGTATCATCATGATGCTGTTTTATCACTTTTACTGGTGAACAGAGTGCTCGCTAGCAACGACTTTGCTTTAATACTGATTGCACAATGGATTGTGCTAACAGAATTTTAAATTACCATAACAGTTAGGTGAGAAGTCTTGGCCTTTGAGTTGTAAGTTTGATAAATTCATTTGCAATGGAGTAACGTCAGAAATGATATTATTTTAAATAGATTTTTAAAACTTAGTGAATTAATGTTTTCGAGGTGTTGATCCTGTCCAGCGTTTAAATGCGCGAGAGAAGTTTTTGGCACTTGTATACCCAAGGTGGGTAGCAATATTTTCAAGAGATAAATTAGGATTTTTAAGGAGCTGGATCGCTTTTTCACATCGTATTTTGTCGACAAGCTCTCTAAAGTTAGTTCCTTCACTTTCTAATTTTCGTTGTAAAGTGCGTTCTGAAATTTTCAATTTTTTAAGTATTTCTGTTAATGGACTAATTCCCATACTTTCATCATAAATCAAATCTTGGATAATATGATTAAAGCTATTTTGTTTTAATAACTTACGTAACTGTAATTTACATTCTTCTCGAGCGAGACGCTCAGCAATTGGGTCCGAGTGTAGCAAAGGAATATCTAAAATTTCTTTTTTAAATTCTAGACGTGTTATGGGGCGATTAAATCTTATTTCACCAGGAAGTAAGGGCAGTAATTTATCAAAATAAGTAGGTTTACTAAATTGAACATCTGCAAAACCAGTTAATTCATGCCCAGAAATGCTTTTTCCCATTTGGGCAAAACCAAGCAATAACGCAATTTGAATAACCTCATCAAGATAATAAGCTTCAGTCTGCTGAAAGATAATTATTGCGTGATCATCTAAAACTTCGAGTTTGATGGTATGTATGCTGGATTGAAGCGAAATAAACTCTTGGGCAATATTCAACGCTTCTCTAACATCGCGGGCCAACATTGCAGTCATACCCATAAGGCCATGACATGTAATGGTCATTTGAATACCGAGATAAAAACCAAACTCTAAAGCAGGTACTTGGGTGAGTTCGAGTGCTCGTCGTAGGATTCCCATGACAATTTTGGCATCTGCCCGCCATAAGGGCTGGAGCAATTGGTTTGTATTAAGACCAGACCCTTTTAAAAGTTCATCTCCTGAAATATCCCAACGTGATACCACATCAACCATTAAAGCAATGTAGGTACCTGGAACTGTTTTTTCTATTTCTTTATTCAGTTTCATAAAAATTAACGTCGGGAAATGATACCAAAATGGCTTGCTAAGAACTATTACAACATTTTTTTTTATTTAAAAATAGCCTTAATAAATGTTGAGCGATGGACGAATCGAACTCACAAAATTAGACATTTATGATCCTTAAATAATGGGCGTTTTAAAACATGCGCGTTGTACGGCTGAGAGAACAGATTTTTGAACGCTCTTTAAGTGCAGAATCGTGAATTAATTTTTCTGATTCTAAATGTTTAGACGATATAAACCTAGATTGTAAGTAGAGGTCAATATGAATGCGGTTGTTCATCACAAACTTGTTGCAAGGCAAGTAAAGTTTGATTTTTCAAGTTCCCCTGTGCAGTGGATTCCAAATGATCCTGTTTGCTCTCATTTGATTAATGGAATTAACTGATTTTGCCTGCAGGTGAGTTTTGGTTTTGTCGTGTCTATAACAAGACCTTACCTTATATTAAAAGCTCAATTTTAATAGATGATGTAAAAGGGTTCATTCGTCAAGAAGCAACACATGCACGTGCACATCAGAGTGCGCAAGAATTTCTTATCCAGCACGGCTATAATCTTGATCCTGCATTGAAAAAAATTAATTGGATTTTTAGCACTCTACTTGGTGAAAGCCCTTTAGGAATTAAAGCATTAGAGTTAAAGCCACTAGAACAATTTTGGTTGGTTACTAGAGTGGGAATCGTTGCTGCAATCGAACATTTTACAGGTGCGCTTGGTCAGTGGTGTCTGGACAATAAGTCATGGGATAAAGCAGATCCAGTGATTACGGATATGTTCCGTTGGCATTTGGCTGAAGAAGTTGAGCATCGCTGTGTAGCATTTGATTTATTTAAAGAAATGATTCCAAATAATGTTCTTTTTTATTTATATCGTCAGTTCTTAATGGCACTGGTATTTCCTATTTTTATTTATGTACTCGCAGATGTTGGTCGTAAACTCGGCAAGCAAGATCCAGATCAAGCTGTTCAGAAGATTGCGAAACGCACACTAGTAGGATTACTAACGAAATATCATCGACAAGCAAAACAAACGGATAATGGTCCTACACTTAGCTTCTTATTTAAAACAACAGTACGTTGGATTTCACCCAAATTTCATCCCGAAACTGAGGGAAACACACAACAAGCTTTAGATTATTTAGCACGTTCTCCAGCAGTGCAAATGCTCAGTAAATGATGAGATTAAGTATGGTGTTTTATTATCAATCTATATCAATGAGTCAAGCATCAAGTAGATATCAATTATTTATAAAACTATTTTAACAATGATGTGGAAATCAAACTTTAAGTTTGTCACAGGAAAAATTATGAAAAAGTTCTCATTTGCACTTGTATCAGCTTCAATCATGAGCATATCGCATTCAACTCAAGCAGCGGTTGATGTATGTGTCTTTGATATTTTAGGTAAGTCAGGTGAAGCTTACAAAATGATGCAAGATTGGTCACTTGCTGCAAAAGCTTGGGGAGCTGATATTAATCTTATTGCGATCACTGATGAACAAGTTGCAAACAATAATTTTAAAGCAGGTAAATGTGCAGGGGCCGCGATGACCTCTATGCGTGCACGACCTTATAATAAGTTTGTTGGTTCTATTGATTCTTTGGGTGGAGTACCAAGCGATGAGATTGCGAGACGGGCAATAACTTTTGTCTCTGATCCGCGTAACGCTGCTAAAATGACGACAAATCTTGGTGGTAATAAATATGAAGTTGTTGGGATTTCTCCGTTAGGGTCGGCTTATATTTTTGTTCGAGATAAAAGTATTAATTCAATTGAAAAAGCCGCAGGTAAGAAATTTGCAGTACTGGGATATGACGATGCACAAAAGCTGATTGTACAACGTGTGGGGGCTCAAGCAGTTCTTTCTGATATTTCAAACTTTGCAGCGAAGTTTAATAATGGTCAAGTGGATATGATTGGTGCGCCAGCCTATGCCTATAAACCACTTGAGTTAAGTAAAGGCTTGGGTACTAATGGTGTGATGTATAATTTTCCTGTATTACAAGTGACAGCAAATTTGGTCATACGACCTGAAAAATTTCCAGTCGGTTTTGGTCAGAAATCCCGGGATTGGTCTGTTAAACAGCTACCAAGGATATTTGCAACCATCAAACGATTAGAAGCTGAAATCCCTGCAAAATATAAAATGGATTTAACACCTGAAGATAAATTGAAATATCAAAAAATGATGCGTGATGGTCGCATTGAGTTGACTCAACGAGGGATCTACGATGCTGGTATGATGTCCGTATTAAAGAAAGCACGTTGTTCAGTTGATAAAGCAAACTTCGAATGTTCTTTAGATGGGGAATAATAAAAAAACCATATTTTACTCAATGTTAAATAAAGCCTAGATCGTCTAGGCTTTATTGTTATATAGCGTAATTAGACAAATCAAGAATAGAAAAAAACAAAAAATCATGTTAATCCTATCTAAGATTGAAATTTAAAATAGCTCAAATGAGGGCAATTCGATGAATGAGTTAGAACAAGCTAAACATAAACAAGAAGATACAGGATATGCCCGAATTGAGCCTTATACCCAACCCGCAGGTGGGTGGGGAGCATTATTAAGCGTTGCTCGCAATCTCAAACGTCAAGATATTTTGAAAAAAGGGTCAATCACTTTACTCAACATTAATCAACCAACGGGTTTTGACTGTCCGGGTTGTGCATGGCCTGAAAAGAAAGATGCACATGCTTTTAACTTTTGTGAGAACGGTGCGAAAGCAGTTGCCTTTGAAGCAACCAGTAAAACCGTGACACCTGAGTTTTTTGCTCAACATACTGTCAGTTGGTTGACTGAGCAGAGTGATTTTTATCTTGAGGACTTAGGACGTTTAACTGATCCAATGCGTTACGATCCCGCATTAGATAAATACGTGCCAATTTCTTGGGATGATGCATTCCAATTGATCGCCAAACATTTACATGCTTTAGATCATCCTGATCAAGCTGCATTTTATACCTCTGGCCGTACCAGTAATGAAGCAGCTTTTTTATATCAACTGTTTGTACGAAGTTTTGGAACCAATAATTTTCCAGACTGTTCCAATATGTGCCATGAAACCACCAGCGTTGGCTTGAAAGATGCGATTGGTTTAGGCAAAGGCACAGTCACTTTGGATGATTTCGATCAAGCCGATGCGATTTTTAGTTTTGGACATAATCCGGGAACCAATCACCCCCGTATGTTGGCAACGCTTAGAGAAGTCTCCAAACGTGGAGGCAATATTATTGCGATTAATCCAATCAAAGAGCGTGGTTTAGAGCGTTTCCAAGATCCTCAGGCTCCTTTGGAAATGATGACCAATGGTAGTACGCCGATTAGCCGTTATTATTTCCAGCCTAAAATCGGTGGGGATTACGCTTTATTATTTGGTGTACTTAAACATTTGTCTGAATGGGACAAAAAAGCTATAGCCAAAGGTAAGGCAAGTGTATTTGACCGTAGCTTCATCGAGATGAATACGATTGGTTTTGAGGAAATGCTAGCAGAGATTGATCGCACTGAATGGTCACAAATTCATAAACATACAGGACTTTCACCTGAACATTTAGAATCCATAGCTCAAATGTTTCTTGATGCGAAGAAAGCTATTTTCTGTTGGGGTATGGGGATTACTCAGCATCGTCATGGTACCGCCAATATCCACATGCTCGCCAATTTAATGTTGGCAAGAGGACATATTGGTCGTCCCGGAGCCGGTTTATGCCCAGTACGTGGACATAGTAATGTGCAGGGTGACCGTACCATGGGAATTAATGAAAATCCGAGTGATAAATTGCTGGATAGCATTGATCGCGTGTTTGGCATTCAATCACCACGCAAACATGGTTTTGGTGTAGTCGATACCATTAAGGCAATGTATGACAATAGGGTAAAAGTATTCATTGGCTTAGGTGGGAATTTTGCCGTTGCAACACCCGATACACCTTATACGCAAGAAGCGTTAAAGCGTTGCAATTTAACAGTACATATTGCCACTAAAATGAATCGAAGCCATTTGGTTTACGGTAAGGATGCTTTAATTTTACCTTGTCTCGGGCGTACCGAGGTAGACATGCAACTTCATGGCGCTCAGGCAATTTCCGTTGAAGACTCAATGAGCAATGTCCATCTTTCGGCAGGACGAAACCCGCCAATCTCAGAGAATATCTTATCTGAACCTGATATTGTGGCACGAATGGCTGAAGCAACTTTGCTTGATAGTAAAGTCAAATGGAAATGGTATATCGAGAGCTATGATCGTATTCGTGATTCGATTGCAGACGTGTTTGATGAATTTCATGATTTTAATCAACGGGTCTATCAACCGAGCGGTTTTCATTTAGAGCATCCAGCCAATCAACATGTTTGGAATACACCAAGTGGTAAGGCGCAGTTCTTGATTATGCCGTTGACGGAAGTTTATGAAGACAAAGAAAATCAATATGCTGCTGCATATAGTGAACAACAGGTTTATACCTTGATGACCACACGTTCGCATGATCAGTACAACACGACTTTATATGGTTTAGATGATCGCTATCGTGGTGTGTATGGGCAGCGACGTGTCCTGTTCATGAATCAAACTGATATTGATGAGGCTGGTTTTGAAGCAGATCAATGGGTGGATATTGAAAGTGTATTCTCCGATGGGGTGAAGCGGATCGTGCAGAGTTTCCGTATCGTGCCTTATAACATTCCAAAAGGAAGTTTGGCTGCGTACTATCCTGAAACCAATCCACTGGTGGCTTTGGGTAGCCATGATAAATATGCCAAGATTCCTGCGTCGAAAAGTGTTCCCGTTATTTTGCATGCAGGACAAGCTCCTGAACATTTCAATTTGGCAGTTGAAGTCGATCCAGAACATGCCAACGAAAGAGTCAGCGGTGCATAACTTTCTAGATTTATAAAGACATTTTATCCAGTGATATGGAAAAGAGAGTAATAGAGTGGAAGCACAAAAATTAGGTTATGAAACAATGCAAGTGCATAGATTTCATCATGATGTTTCTGAAGATCAACTGGATTATATTGTTCAAGAATACCCTGTGGCACTCATCTACAACGGAATTTCTCATGCGGTGATGATGGCAACACCTTCTGACATTGAGAATTTTGCCAAAGGTTTTAGTTTGTCCGAAGGCATCTTACAAAGTTTAACGGAATTGTATTCGCTAGAAATTAGTCAAAATGAACTGGGTATCCAAGTTGATATGGACATTTCAGCTAGAGCCTTTATGGGATTAAAGCAGCAGCGTCGCATGATGGTTGGGCAAACGGGATGTGGTTTGTGTGGCATTGAAAGTTTAAAACAGCTTTATTCGAATCTACCTGTGGTCAGTACACAAGTTTGCACGACATGGTTCAATCAAATTCCTCACGCCATTGCTCAACTCAAAGTCAGACAAAAAATCAGTGCATTGACGGGAGGTGCACATGCTGCGGCTTGGGTGGTGAAAGGTCAGATCATTGCTTTGTTTGAAGATGTTGGCCGGCATAACGCTCTAGACAAATTATTGGGTTATTTAGCAGAGCAAAACATGGATGTCGCGGAGGGCTTTGTGGTCATGACCAGTCGTGCTAGTTATGAGTTGATCCGTAAATGTGCTCAATACAATATTGCTTTATTGGCGACGATTTCAGCCCCGACCAGTATGGCGATTGAGATGGCGAAACAGTCAAATTTAACATTGGCTAGTTTCTGTCGTGGTGATAGTTTTGTTTTATATAAATAGTAAAAATTTGTGATGAATTTGGTATCTAAGGCATTGATTTGTGTAGGATAGAGGTTTGCGTTCTACTATTCCTAAAAATTATGAATATACCTTTAAGACCACAGCCTGTTATTAACAATCTTGCTGGCGAAAATGCATTATTTATTGTTCTCGGCATCAATAGTAATCCTGATCATTCAGGAATTATCGACTTTCTCGCCAATTTTTCAGCTTTAGTCCGAAGTATGGCTAATCGCTTCCCAAATAGTCAGTTTAGCGCCTCAGTCGGGATTGGCTCTCATGCGTGGGATCTTCTATTTCCAGATTTGAATAAACCTAAAGAACTGCAACCATTCCAAGAGATCAAAGGTTCCAAGTACACGGCAGTTGCCACTTCCGGTGATTTATTTTTCCATATACGTGCCAATCAAATGGCGATTTGCTATGAGCTGGCTTCCATTATTCATGATCAACTCAAAGAGAGCAGCTATCCAATCAGTGAAACCAAAGGTTTTAGGTACTTTGATGGTCGTGCAATTTTAGGATTCGTGGATGGTACAGAAAATCCTGAACATGAAATCGCTAAAGAGATTGCTTATGTCGGTGAAGAAGATATTGAGTTTCTTGGTGGCAGCTATGTCTTTATCCAAAAATATTTACATAACATGGAGATGTGGAAAGGACTAAGTACCGAAGAACAAGAGAAAGTAATTGGTCGAAAGAAATATGATGATGTTGAACTAAGTGATGATGTGAAACCACAAAATGCACATAATGTCGTGAGTAAAGCACATGATGCTGATGGCAATGAGTTAAAAATTCTCAGAGCAAATATGCCATTTTCCAATCCATCTGAAGGAGAGTCGGGTACTTTCTTTATCGGATACTCTCGTTCATTCAATATCACCAAGGCCATGTTAGAGAATATGTTTCTCGGAAAAGAAAATGGTCATGTAGATCGTTTACTTGATTTCAGTACACCTGTTTCAGGTAGTTTATTCTTTGTACCTACTTTCGATTTCTTGGAAGATTTGGCTGAATAAAACAGTAGGGAAATTCACCGTTGTTAAGCCAACGGTGAATTTAAGCAACAAAAGTGTTATTTCATAAAACGCGCTTGCAATGCGGTTGCAGTCGCAAAAAGTTTTTGATAACCCTGAGGAAATAAACGCTGAATGGCATCAACCGCTTTCGCATCTGCACCGATCAGTAAACGACGACGATTTTTTTGTACCGCATTTAAAATTAAATTTGCAGCTTCATCGGCAGGTGTACGTAGCAATTTATCAAAAGCGTCCTGACTCTTGGCAGGATCCATCCCTAGACTGGTGACACTGTTATTCATACGCGCTGCTTTGGCAATATTGGTACGAATACCACCCGGGTGGATACAGGTTGCACTCACACCTGAATTTTCGATATCCAGTTCTTGACGCAGTGACTCAGTGAAACCACGAACTGCAAATTTACTGGCATTGTAAGCACTTTGGGTCGGTTGCGCAGTCAATCCAAACATACTGGAAATATTGACGATATGTCCATCACCACTTTGTTTTAGATAAGGTAAAAATTCTTTGGTGCCATAAACCACACCCCAAAAATTTATTCCAATCAACCATTCAAGGTCTTCATAACTTACACCTTCTGCGGTACTGCCAAGTGCAACACCTGCATTGTTAAAAATTAAATTCACTTTGCCATGTTGTTCTACCACAGTTTTTGCCCAAGCTGCGATTTCATCACGTGTTGCTACATCTACTTTCTGTGTTGTGACTTTGACTGGAAATGCTTGTAGCAGTGCCACTGTATTCGCCAAGCCTGTTTCACTGACATCCGAGAGTGCAAGGTTACATCCTTGTTTAGCCAAAGCAATTGCCAATGCTTGACCAATACCTGATCCTGCACCCGTGATCGCTGCAACTTTATCTTTAAATGTTTTCATTTCATCTATCCTTTGTTTTTATGATCGTGCCTTAATTGGAAACCACTGGAACTTGAACATAATGTTCAAGATCAAAGCGACGCGTTCGTTGACGATATTCAAAAGTGAAACCGGGCCAATTATTGGTGTTTTTTCCTGCCGCAGTTTGGTACCAACTGTTGCAGCCTTGCGACCACATGGTGCTTTTCATTCTTTCTTGAATTTCTTGGTTAAAGTTTTGTTGTCTATCGGCTTTTAAATCTGTAAATAACAAGTTCTTTTGAATATGGGTTTGAATTGCATCAATAATATAATTCACCTGACTTTCAATCATATACACAATTGAATTGTGTCCAAGGTTGGTATTGGGTCCATACAACATAAAGAAATTGGGGAAGCCACTCACCGTTAAGCCTAAATATGCTTCGGCACCGTCTTGCCATTGTTCTTTTAAGGTTGTGCCTTTTAAACCTGTAATTTGCATGGGTGCCATAAAATCAGTTGCAGCAAATCCAGTCCCATAAATAATGGCATCAACTTCACGCAAAGTACCATTTTTATCGACGATCCCTGTTTCTGTGATTTCTCCAATATCGTTGTTGATGACTTCTACATTGGGTCGAATTAAGCTTTCATACCAATAATTAGAAATCAGAATACGCTTACAACCAATTGGATAATCAGGCATTAATTGATGGCGGAAATGAGGGTCTTTGATTTGCTTGCGAATATGGCGTTGAAACATATATTCCACGAGCGGGATTTCATTGAGGGTAATGGTAAAGCCCTTAAGAACACTTTCGTTATAACTATACTGATACATACGATCAAGGCTTTGCAAGATCGGTAGCTTTTGAAAAGCTTTGCGAGTAAGCGGAGAGTAAATGCGGTCTGGTTTTGGAATAACATAGGGTGCAGAACGTTGGTATACATCTAAATGCGCGACTTGTTTAGCGATCTCCGGCACAAACTGAATGGCACTAGCACCTGTACCAATCACGGCGACACGTTTATGACTTAAATCATAGTCATGTTCCCAACGTGCAGAATGAAATGCTTTGCCTTTGAAATGTTCAATGCCTTTAATTTTTGGATAAGCAGGTCGATTCAGTTGACCGACTGCCGCAATCAGAAACTCTGCTTCAAATTTTTCACCTGTTGTACTTTGAATCTGCCATAGCCCTTGCTCTGCATCAAAGTCTGCACTTGCAATCTCAGTATTAAACTGAACATGAGGGCGAATTTTATATTTATCAGCACAATGACGTAAATATTGATGGATTTCTTGCGAAGTCCCGTAACGGTTTTTCCAGCCGAGTTCCTGTTCAAAGGAAAACGAATATAAATGCGAGGGTACGTCACAGGCCGCACCTGGATACGTGTTATCACGCCAAACGCCACCCACATCCCCAGCTTTTTCAAATAAAGTAAACTGATTGAAACCCGCTTGTTTTAGGCGGATAGCAAGCCCTAATCCACCAAAGCCTGTTCCTATAATGGCGATACGGATATTTTTATTTGAATTGGATGATGGTTTTGACATGGTCTGCTCGCACGATTGGGAAAGAGGGGCAATCGATAAAAGAATATAGAATAGTGGTTAAAGCTATTGATTTAGAGGATGGATGCGGACAAAATATTGTGATTCGAGGACATTTGGAAATGTACATTGACGTACGCATGGGCATTTGATCGAAGTATACATAGTGTTCGATTGATGGCTGATTTTGCAGCAGAATTGGGTGTTGATTATCAGCTCATATTAAAAGGAACGGGCTTAGATCAACAGCACTTACTTGATCCGAATATGGCTGTAACAGCACAACAGGAATTACAACTGATTGGTAATTTGGTTGAACAGCTTTGTCATCGGCCGATGTTGGGCTTAGAGGTTGGTACACGCTACCATTTCACTACTTTTGGCTCGTTGGGTTTAGCACTAATGAGTGCTGCCAATATTCGTGAAGCACTCGATTTTGCTTTGGCATATTTCCCATTAACTTTTGCGTTTACCCAGTTTATTGTTTCTGAGGAAGAACGAGGTATTCGAATTGAGATCGCAGTCGATGAGGGGATTCCCCAATCGCTTTCTCAATTTATTATTGAGCGAGATATCGCCGCTTTAGTGACTGTTCAAAGAGATTTGATACCAGAAAATTTCTGCTTAGCTTTGGCATTTTCTTTTCAGCCTAAGGGGGATGTACAAACCTATATTGATTTATTCGGTATCGTCCCAGAGTTTGGTGAGATCAAGAACTATATTATTCTCGATGTTGAAAAAGTAAACCAAAAACTGCGTATGGCAAATGAATTGGCTTTGCAGCATGCAGAACAACAATGCCGTCAAATTTTAGAAAAGCGACAATCACAAAAAAAATATTCACACCATGTACAACAAGTCTTGATGCATACCAAAGGAGAGATACCTTCAATGGAAATCGTGGCTGATCGGTTGCATCTCAATTCAAGAACTTTGCGCCGTCACTTGGTTAATGAAGGCACAACTTTTATTAAGATTAGAGAGGATGTTCGGAAAATTTTGGCAGATTACTATTTATCTTTACCGCAAACTTCGATTGAACAGATTACTGAATGGCTCGGCTACGCGGAAGCGACCAGCTTTATCCATGCCTATAAGCGCTGGTATGGGAAAACACCGCATGCATCACGTTTGGCAATGAAGGAATCTATTTAAAAATAACCTAAATCAACCTTCAGCTTTTGCCAATTCTGCCTCGATATAGCTAATGATCATGGTACTCAATCCTCTGACCATTTCATCAAAGCTAATTTGTGGGTTTGGTAAAATCAGATGGCGTGCCACGTTAAAAATACTGCTATTAATACTAATATAAGCTGTCACGCTAAGATTGTTTACTTTTAAATATCGAGGATGACGGATCATGTATTTCATCAATACATCCATCAATGCATATTCAATCTGACTGATATATCTTTCATATTTAAGTTCAGTTGCATATCTTAAGCAAATTAAGTAGCGATCATCATCCCGCGTTAACAAATCTCGGAAAGTATAAAAAATCATTTCAAACAAAGGTTCTAACTCTTGTTCAATGATGATAGGCGTGAGTTCTTTGACCATATCTAAAACTTCTTTGACGAAAGTTTTGGCCATCGCATCGTAGATTTCTTCTTTGTTTTTAAAATACTCGTACAACGAGCCGACGCTGACACCTGCGATATCTGCAATGTGTCTTGTGGTGGTTCCACTGGTACCATGCATTGCGACAGCAATAAAACCTGCTTCAATAATAGTATCTACGGTCACTTTTGAGCGTGCTTGACGAGGTTTACGTGTAGCCATGGTGGTTTTACTAAAATCCGAACATAGTGTCAGATTAACATGCTGATGAATATTATAGAAGATCAGGGTTTCTAATCCGAACAAATAAAATTACTAAAATTTTAATATTCATTTCAAATTTGTAATAAAAATATTGGATAGACATTTTACTCCAAGATTTTATAACGTTGTTTTTAATTTTTATTTAGATAATATATTGATATTTATGAAAAATATAATATTTTTGAGTGATTTAAAACACTCACTGTTTCATTAGAAAATGAGCAAATTATCGTTTGTTGATAAGCGTGTAAAACTGAAAATTACCCGAATTGAATCCGAACATAAGATCAGTCTACAGTAGACCTATCGAATATTAAGTTCAGAAATATCTTCCCGAATGATTCTTCAATGAGCTATCCACTGTTTAAAAGATAGAGATGCTCCAAGAACCATGGTTAATGAGCTTAATGGAGTGTCATATCACGAGCTAACTCCGCTCAACTGAATGTAGGGTGTTGCTATGATTGCGAACACAGTGAAAAAGACCTTTAGTCTATTTAAGCCAAACCCACTTGCTAAGCAAATTGATTTTGCGAGTAAAGATTCTATCCCAATTCGTCACCTAGCAATCGGATTTGAAGGTGAGAAGGTTGATCTCTCATTTTATATGAACAACCAATTCGCTACGCTTTTTTTTGCTACGCTTTCTGTGTTTTTGACCTATGGCGAAGATCTTGTCATTGAAACCGCACGTCATCATCGAGATTTACTTAAAGATCCGATTTTAAAGCAACGTGTCACTTCATTGATTGGTCAGGAAGCGATTCATTCTAAACTACATAATGAATTTAACGATGCGATCGTAGAACTCGGTTATCCAGTGACTTTGTATCGTTTCTTAGGTTCAAACTTTTTTAAATATATCTTTCTTCAATTTCCGCAACCATTAAAACTGTCGATGATGGCAGGTATTGAGCATTTTACTGCTGTACTTGCTGAATACATGATGAAGCATGAACAAAACTTCTATTTCTCAGAGGACGCTAAAACTCGTGCGCTATGGATGTGGCACATGTTGGAAGAGTCTGAGCATAAAGATGTTGCTTATGATGTCTATGAAGTTTTGAATGGTAATTACGCCTTGCGTATCAGTGGTTTTGCGCTTGCTTACTTTACGATTTTAGGACTGATTCCACTTTCAGCCTCACTGGTGCCCGTTTTCCGTAAACCACAAGAGATGTTGACGGCTAAATTCTGGAAAGATGCAAAACGAGGTGTAAAGCTGATCTTTAGTCCTAAAGATGGCGTGTTTGGCAGTACGCAAGGACAAATCTTTGATTATTTACGCAAAGACTTCCATCCAAATGATCATGATACATCGAAGTATCTTGAATACTATAAGCAAAAACTACTATCAGAAGGCGGGGCATTACATCCTTTCTTTGTGAAAGAGTTCACGCCTAAAGTTCAAGCAGCTTAATGATTTGATTGAACAATCTAATCCAATTGTTGAGGCATTGAGACAGTCAAAATTGTAGAAATAATCTTATAACCAATTTTACTGTTTCAATTGATACATTGCTGTTTTATTTAAATTTTTCACTATTTTATGGGAATCGAAAATGGTTGCTCAAATTATCCGAAATGTCTTTAATGACAAATTAAGTACCAAATATCAGGGGATTGTTCAGAACTTCGTGAACAAATCGCCAATTCCGATTCGTCATTTTGATTTTAAATTCAACCCTACAGAACTTGATGAAAAGTTCTTCTTAAATAAAGAGTTGGCAACGTCTTATTTCCATGCGTTATCAATTTTTTTAACGTTTGGCGAAGATGTCGTTATTGAAACAGCACGTTATCATCGAGACTTTATAACAGACCCTATTTTAAAGCAGAGACTAACCTCTTTAATTGGACAAGAAGCCATCCATTCTAAAGTACACAATCAGTTTAATGATGAAGTGCTGAAAGAAAATAACTACCCAGTTGAATTGCTTCGTGCGATTGCGGATAAGGTTTTTGAGTACGGCATTTATAAACTTCCGCATTCATTACAACTGTCTTTGATGGCAGGTATTGAACACTATACCGCTGTTTTAGCTGAATTTATGATGCAGCATGAGGACTATATTCTTGGTTCTCAAGATGAAAGACAGCGAGCCATGTGGATGTGGCACATGCTAGAAGAGTCTGAGCATAAAGATATTGCCTATGATGTATTTTTAGAATTATCGGGTGATTACTGGGTCAGAGTGACAGGTTTCTTATTGGCAAGTTTGACCATCCTTGGCGGAGTTTCGTTGGGTGGTTATCTCATTCCCTTTATTCGTAAACCAAGTAATTTGATCAACCCACGTTATATGAAAGATATGTTAGAAAGCACTGCTTTATTGTTTGGTAGTGAGCGTGGGGTATTTGGTAGTAGCTTCATGCACATTTTGGAATATTTACGTCCAAGCTTTCATCCGAATGATCATGACACCACAGCTTATATGGAATATTACAAACAGCGATTATTAGACCCAGAAACAGGTTTATTGACGCCATATTTTCTTAAAGAATTTGTACCGCCAGTACGTGCAGCCTCTGCATAAGCTCGGCGCATAAAAACCTGATTGTTGGATTGTATATATGAAATTATTTGCTAAAAAACCAAAGCCCAGTCAAAAAGCATTTGCTGTTGTGACGGGTGCGGGTAGTGGGATTGGAAGAAGTTTTGCGCTTGAACTGGCAAAGCGCGGCGGAACTGTAGTGTGTTCAGATATCAATCTGGATGCAGCCAATGAAACGGTTTCTTTGATCGAGCAACTGGGTCAAAAAGCCTTTGCTATCCAATGTGATGTCAGTAAGGCTGAACAAGTTACACAATTGGCAGAGCAAGCAGAACAGGTGATGCAGAACCCTGTCACGCTTGTGATTAACAATGCTGGTATTGGATTGGGTGGCAAGTTTGATGAGATGACCACAGAAGATTGGCAATGGTGTATGGATGTCAATTTGTGGGGCGTAATTCATGGTTGCCGTACTTTCGTACCTAAGTTTAAACAACTTGGGCATGGTGCCATAATCAATGTCGCATCTGCTGCTTCTTATACCGCTGCACCTGAAATGGCGGTCTATAACGTCAGTAAGGCCGGTGTTCGTGCGTTATCCGAGACGCTTTCTGCTGAGCTTAGAAAGTTCAACATTAAGGTTAATGTCCTGTGTCCAACGCTGGTTCCGACCAACATCATTAAAAATGGCAAAGTACCGCATAAAGGTATATTGGATTATGCCTTGACCAATCTGGCGTTTACCACCAGTGATAAGGTTGCGAAACTGACTTTAAACCGTTTGGATAAAGATCAGCTTTATACCATTCCTCAGATTGACGCTAAGCTTTTCTGGCTAATGAAACGTACAGCACCGAATTTATATGCGAAATTCTTAGGCAACTCCTACAGATTTATGAAGTAACCCAAGTAAATACCAAAACTTTTGCCAGAATTTGATACACGGAAATGTCATCCGCAACCTGCGTAGTATCAGAAGAGTATAAGGTTTTGTATTTACGAAGGAATTAAATATATGAAACAAGTGAACAGGTTTTGTGGATGACAAATGGTTTTGCCTACTTTTCCCGAAAGAAAAGTAGGTCGAGCCGAAGGCTAATTACGAAATTTAGATGAGAACTCGGCAAGACGCCGCCGTGAATCTAAACGATGGATAGGATTTTTTAAATGACAGCTCAAGCAAAAAAATTAAACTCAGCTGAGAAAAAAGCATTACCCGCACATATCTATGACAGCTTTATTGTAGGTGCTGGTATTTCAGGGATTGCCACCGCGATTCGACTTGATCAAGTGGGCTATACAAATTACAAAATTATTGAAAAAGCCAATCGTGTAGGTGGTACATGGCGTGAAAACACTTATCCGGGTTGTGGATGTGATGTGCCATCAGCATTGTATTCATATTCATTTGCGCCAAGTGCAAAATGGAGTCACTTATTCGCACGTCAGCCTGAGATTCTAAGCTATCTAGAAGAAGTCAGCGAAAACTTCAATGTCAGTTCAAAAATTGAATTTGGTACTGAGCTGACCAATGCAGCTTGGGATAACCAACGTAATTTATGGGTGATTGATACCAACAAAGGTCAATATTTGTCTAGAACTGTGGTTTTTGCCACTGGACCGATTACCGAAGCACAGATTCCAAAATTAGATGGTTTAGAAACATTTAAAGGTGAAATGTTCCATTCAGCTAAATGGAATCATGATTATGATTTGACGGGTAAGCGTATCGCTGTGATTGGTACGGGTGCATCTGCAATTCAATTTGTGCCCCAGATTCAGCCTTTAGCGAAGGAATTGTATGTTTACCAACGTACAGCGCCGTGGGTCGTACCGAAGCCTGATACTGATTTAGGTGAAGTGAGCAAATCACTGATTGCAAAATATCCACTGATTCAAAAAACATGGCGTAAAGCTGTTGCTCAATCGCTCAATGCGATCAACTTCGGGCTACGTAATCCAGCGGTGTTAAAACCTGTAGGTGAACTGGCTAAACTGATTTTAAAATTCCAGATCGAAGATCCTGAATTACGTAAAAATGTAACGCCAAACTTCACGATTGGTTGTAAGCGGTTATTGTTCGCAAATAACTATTACCCAGCATTACAGCAAGAGAATGTCAAACTGATTCCACATGGGTTAGTGAAAGTAGAAGGCAATACTGTTATTTCAGCAAATGGTGAACGTCAAGAAGTAGATGTGATTATTTGGGGAACAGGCTTTGAAGTTTCGCATCCGCCGATTGGTAAGCGTGTTTCTAATGAAAAAGGTGAGTGCCTAAATGACTTATGGAAAAGCACTTCTCCAGAAGCATATTTGGGTACCAGCATTGAAAACGTACCTAATGCGTTCTTAGTATTAGGACCAAATGTTCTGGTTTATGATTCGTTTATTGGTTTGGCAGAAGCGCAGCTTGATTATATTGTCGATGGTTTATTGAAAATCAAAGAGCAAAATATTGGTAAATTAAACATTAAGTCTGACGTGATCAAAAAGCATAATGAATTGGTACAAAAGCATCTAAAAACCACTGTGTTCAATGCTGGCGGTTGTAAGAGCTATTATTTAGATGCCAATGGACGTAACTTTGCTGCTTGGCCTTGGTCATTGAAGAAACTGAAACAACGTTTAAAGCATATGGATTTGAATGATTATGAAGTGACTTATCAAACTGAAAAAACTAAATAATTTTAGATAAGTAAACGGGCAGTAAATTTTATCTGAGGATGGAATTTGCTGCTTATTTTTTTGATTATTTAAAATAGGAAGGAAAATATGAAAAAAGGACAATCAAGTCGCACGGCTGAGGCTGCTGCAGCATTAAGAGCCAATCATTTTTTGTATGCATCTCATCCAATATTTTCAGATCCTTATGCATTTGAATTAACCAGTTCAGCTTGGAAAAAGTTATTGACCACATCATTGACAGCCAAAGTAATGAACTCATCGATATTTAACAGAACGTTAGGATTATTAACTGGACAAGTCGTCGGTCGTTCCCGCTATGCAGAAGATTTGCTTCAACAAGCGATTGAGCAAGGTATTCAACAATATGTTTTAGTTGGTGCGGGATTGGATTCTTTTACTCTCCGTCAAACAGGGCAGTATCCCAATTTAAAAATTTTTGAAGTTGATCATCCTGATACACAAGTCGCTAAACAGAAAAAATTATCTGAGTTTGGTGAGATCCCAACCAATGTTGAGTTTGTCGCAATTGATTTTGAAAAGGAATCAATCGCTGAAGCATTAGAGCGAAGTGGATTCCAACAAGATCGGCCTGCATTTTTTTCATGGTTGGGTACAACCCATTACCTTGAACCAAAAACAACTTTGAATACATTAAAAAGTATTGCAAAAATCGCAGCGTCAAACAGTGAAATTGTCTTGGATTATTCAATTGATTATCGCGAGTTGCAGGGCGTTGAACGTTTTGGCAGTTTATTTGTTTCTCAATTTACCCGCTTTCTAAAAGAACCTTTGTTAGGACAGTTTAGACCTAAACGACTTCATCAAACCGTGATACAAATGGGCTATGACGTGGTTGAGGATTTATCAGGAGACGGTTTAAGCGAACGATATTTCCAAGATCGTCCTGATCGAATACGTCATACCATCGCAACACATATGTTACATCTTCGCTTGCAGCAAACATGATGAACTTGGCATATTAATAAACCCCACGCCATCACACAAATTTCATCTCAAGTTGAGTTTGAAATTTATCAAATTTAGGTGGGGTTCATTTTCTGTGGGCAAGGCCTAATGAGCTTTAGACTTTGACGATGTTCAATTATTTGTTATTTGGATCCGCTTTTTCACTCTGTTCGCTTTCTGGGGTAGGCGTCTTATCAGGTTTTGTTTCGGGAGATGGATTTACTTGTGAATGTTCATTCGCTTGAACTTGTTTAGTATTTTCATTTTTGGTGGTCTTTTCAGAAAAACTTTTGAAACCTGACATTATTATCTTCCTTCGTTATTGAGATTTCATGCTACAGGTTTTCAGCGATTACACTAAGGTAGTTATGAGCACGATATGTGGAGATATGTGCGCTGAATAGTGTTTATATCGACATCATATTTCATCAATAAAATCATATATATATTATCCATTGAATCTTATGGTTTAATTCAAGAAAGACCAGCTTAATATTCGCAATGGCTGTACACAAAGAACACAAATATTTTATTTAGCATATAGTAGACGATTTTTATATGGTTATGCTTATCGTGATTTATAGGAATGACTTGGCAAAAAATTGTGAATATGGATGACTACGGATACGAGAATTAAAAACATTAAGAAATTACATGTGCTAGTCTTGCTGGATTTTCCTAATAAGCTATCCGCTATGAATGTTGAGCGACACCATGAGGCAAGTAAGTTTCAGTGGTCTTTTCTATTGCCTAAATATTGGGGGATATGGATAGCTATACTGGTTTTGATGATATTTGCAATACTTCCTTGGGCCATCCAATGGCGATTAGCAGAAGGTTTGTCTAAACTAGGATGGAAATATCTAAAATCTAGACGTAAAACGACAATTAGAAATCTCGAACTGTGTTTTCCAGAGAAAAGTGAACTTGAAATCCAAGAAGATGCTAAACAAGTCTTTTTTAATATGATGCTCGGTGTCTTTGAAGCATTGAATGCTTGGTATTGTCCGAGTTGGTTTAAAAAGCGCATACATATTCATGGATTAGAGCATCTTCAGCAAGCACAGGGTAAGGGGGTTTTATTGCTCAGTAGCCATACCACATTGTTGGATGCTGGCGGTTATGTAAGCAGTTGCTTTTTTGATTTTGATGTTGTTTATCGTCCACAAAACAATCCTTTATTAGATATGTTGATCCGTAGATGTCGAGCGACGATTTATAAGAATCAAATTTCGAAAGATGATATGAAAGGATTAATTCATAGTTTGAAAAATGGCAATGCAATTTGGTACAGCCCTGATCAAGATTTTGGCTTGAAACAAGGCGTTATGGCACCGTTTTTTGGTGTACAGGCCGCAACATTAACCGCACATCGCCGATTGATGAAAATTACCAAAGCATCAGCCATTCCTTTATTCTTTTATCGTGAAGGCGATATTCGAGATCCCCAATATCACATTTTATTGGAACCAACGTTAGATCATTTTCCGGGTCTTGATGAGGTGGAAGATGCAACACGAGTGAATTTGATTCTCGAAAATCAAATCAGAACGCAGCCGACCCAATATATGTGGTTTCATCGTCGTTTTAAAACCAGATTGAAAGGTCAAGAAAAGCTGTATTAAAAATTAAGCCTTAAACCCACCTTATTTTGGTGGGTTTTTTTAATAAAATGTAGATAATTTAAAATGACAACAACTGCGATTTAATGCTTTAAAAATAAATTTTAGTTAAGTGAAATGATGTAGATTAAGTATTCATTAGCTACCTTCACAAATTCTCTTTGTTTCTATCTATGGGAAATACAAAGCGGCTCAATAATTATGAAAGAGCGCTATTGACTGCAAAATCTATCAGGACCTAAAGATTTTCAACCGAGTTTTCTGTTAGCATTTTAGACGGTAGGTAGAAACGATCTGCTTTTTCGGAAAATTAAAAATATAAGGTCATTATGCGTATTGATTTAAATAGCGATTTAGGCGAAAGCTATGGCTCATGGAGCATGGGCAATGATGAGCAAATTCTTCCTATTGTGAGTAGTGCAAATATTGCATGTGGCTTTCACGCAGGCGACCCGCTCCATATTCTTAAAACATTAAAACAAGCAGCTAAACTTCGTATAAATGTCGGGGCACATGTATCGTATCCTGACTTAGTTGGTTTTGGTCGGCGCAAAATGACCTTATCTTATGATGAACTACTTGCCGATGTACTTTATCAAATTTCAGCTTTACACGGTTTGGCGCATGTTGCGGGAACCAGAGTAAGCTATGTCAAACCGCACGGTGCTTTATATAACACTATCGCGACAGATTTAACGCAAGCCCAAGCGGTGATTGATGCGATTCTACAATTTGATGCAGACTTAACGTTGGTGGCTTTGGCTGGCTCACCATTGATTGATTTTGCTCAAAAGCAAGGTTTGACAGTTGTATCAGAAGCTTTTGCCGATAGAGCTTATCACGATGACGGCACTTTAGTTTCTCGTCTTGAAACTGGGGCTGTTTTACATGATGCAGAGATTGTGGCTCAACGTGTTCTTGATATGATCCTAAAAGGCGGCGTGGAATCCATTGAAGGAAACTTTACGTCTATCCAAGCAGATACGATTTGTTTGCATGGTGATACGATGGGAGCTGTGCAAATAGCTCAAATAATTCGTCAAAAATTAGCAGAACAACACATCGAAGTTCGAGCGTTTACCCATTAAATACTTTGCAGGAATGCTTTAACGAGTGATGAAATGAGATTTTTATCGGTTAATTTGAATTGCTTTTTGATTGAGTTGTCCAGTTTAGAGGAAACCGTTGCGCTTTATCATTGTTTAAAGCGTACAGCACATCCTGATATTCAGGAGCTTATACCTGCTGCACGTACTATATTGGTTTATTTTGATCCTATCTTTATTGATGAAAAGAATCTGATTCAGTGGATTTCAGCTCAAAAATTAGAACAAAATCTTCTGAATATGGGTAAAGAAGTCGTCATCAATGTCTGCTATGACGGTGCGGATCTTGCGCATGTCGCTGAATATTTGGGTATCGAGGTGGATGAGGTTATCCATAAACATACGCATAGTCGTTGGCAAGTTGCCTTTATTGGTTTTGCTCCTGGTTTTGCTTATTTGATCAGTCCAGATCATCCTTTTGGAAGCATTCCACGTTTAGTCTCACCACGCAAAAAAATAGCATCAGGTTCTGTAGGATTGGCAGGCGAATATAGTGGTATTTATCCGAAAGAGAGTCCTGGCGGATGGCAATTAATAGGGCGTACAGATCAAACGGTGTGGGATGTCTACCGAGAGCAAGCTGCTTTACTATTGCCAAGTGATCAGGTGGTTTTTAAAGATATAAGCAAGCATCCGACTCAAGTTACGGTTCCTTGCACTAAACTTTTTCCAAGACAAAGACTGGAAAATCCGATCGTATTCACTGTGTTAAATGTTGGTTTGCAAGTATTAATACAAGATGAGGGACGTAAAAATGTCGCTCAACTAGGCGTTGGACAGGCAGGTGCGATGGATCGGAGCGCATTTCACTGCGCCAATGCATGTGTGGGTAATCCTAAAAATGCTGCTGCACTAGAAATATATAATGGTGGTTTACGCTTAAAAGTGATGAAAGAGACTGTTATTGCAGTAACGGGAGCTGAAACGGAGCTATGGGTGACATACGCGAACGGCTATACAGTCAAGCAACCATTATATCAACCGATTGCATTGGATCAGGGCGATGAAATTTATCTGACCAAAGCTCAGGCTGGGATCCGTAACTATGTGGCAGTTCGTGGTGGTATAGCCGTCGAACAGGTATTAAATAGTGCCAGTTATGACAGTTTGGCTGAACTAGGAACAGTGCCCCTAAAGGTTGGAGATGAGATACGATCAGCACACTTGAAAACAGAATGTGTCGATTTAGATCAATCGGCAAATGCTTTACCCAAAGTGGGAGATCAGATTGTAGTTGATATTGTGTTGGGGCCTCGAATGGATTGGTTTACGCCAGAAAGTATGGATTTACTGCTTGCTCAATCTTGGTTGGTGACTGCGGACAGTAATCGTATAGGATTAAGGCTCGTTGGCGATAAGCCCTTACAACGTCAGATCAAGCAGGAATTGCCGAGTGAAGGATGTTGCACTGGTGCGATACAAATTCCACCAAATGGGCAGCCCGTTTTGTTTATGAATGATCATCCGATTACTGGAGGTTATCCAGTCATTGCGGCTGTAGCACCATATCATCTTGATTTGATCGCTCAAGTTGCAGCAGGATGTTATATCCAGTTTCGCAAAATATCTGACTTTATGGATATCAAAAAAAAATGTATAAGCAACATAAGCTGTTGATCGCCAATCGTGGTGAAATTGCTGTTCGTGTTATTCAAGCATGTAAAGATTTAGGTATTCATACTGTGGCGGTTTATGCCGACGATGACATGGGAAGCTTATATGTAACACTGGCAGATGAGGCTTGGGCTTTATCTGGTCAAACCGCGAAAGAGAGCTATCTCGATATTGATAAAGTTTTGAATATTGCCAAGCAAAGCCAAGCGACTATGATTCATCCAGGTTATGGCTTTCTGTCTGAACGTGCTGATTTTGCACAAGCTGTTATAGATGCAGGGTTGATTTGGATCGGACCAACTCCTCAAAGCATGATTAGACTAGGCGATAAAATCGAAGCGCGTAAGCTTGCACAAGCTGTTGGAGCACCGTTGGTTCATGGTACTGAACAGCCACTTCGTTCTGCCAATGAAGCGGTGACATTTGCACAAACATACGGATTGCCTATTGCGATTAAGGCTGCATATGGCGGTGGTGGACGTGGTTTAAAAGTGGTTAGGCAGCTAGATGAAGTCGCCGACTCTTATTCTTCGGCAGTGCGAGAAGCGCAAGCGGCTTTTGGTCGAGGAGAATGTTTTGTTGAACAGTATCTGGATAGGCCCAGACATCTGGATGATCCTAGACAAAATAATGGACAGCACGTCCCTCTAAAGATAACGTAACTTTAATCTTTGGAGATTCAAGAAATGGCTAAACGTTTTAGTCCTGAATTTAAACAGCAAGCGATTGATTATGCACTTTCAAACTCACACGAGTCTGTAGCTGCAATCGCCCAGAAATTAGGTGTGGGTTATTCAACATTAGATAAATGGATTCGTGAAACCAATCCGGCAGGTTCAAGCAAACGTCAACTTTCACCAGAACAACAGCGGATCTTGGAATTAGAGAAAGAAGTCAAACAGCTCAGGGAAGCCAATGACATCTTAAAAAAAGCGCATGTGTACTTTCTGACAGATCATGCCAAGAAAAGTACACGGTAATTCAAGATCTGGATGTGAATGAAGTCAATGTATCTTCTGCCTGTAAATGCCTGGGTGTCAGCACTTCAGGCTATTATGCCTGGCGAAAACGCCAGGCCAATCCAGCGCAGAAATATAATGATTTAAAAGCCGTATATTGGCAGCATCATGCACGATTGGGTGCACCTTCATTGGTACATGACATGCATGATTTAGGTTACAGCATGAGCGAACGAACCGTTGGAAGAATGCTTAAAAAGCTTGGTTTACGTAGCAGGATTGCACGTAAATACAAGCATACGACTGATTCAAACCATCGTTTGCCTACAGCGCCTAACTTGTTGGATCGTCAATTTACGGTCAATGAACCCAATAAGATCTGGACAACGGATATTACCTATATCCGTACTAAGCAAGGTTGGCTGTATTTATGTGTGATGCTAGATTTATTTAGCCGTCGTATCGTGGGGTGGCAAACCAGCCATCGAATAGACCGCCAGTTGGTGTGTGATACGTTTAACTATGCAATGGCTCGTCAGGGTTATCCAACTGGTGTTATGGTACATTCAGACCAAGGTTCACAGTACTGTAGTCGTGATTTTAGAGCGCTGTTACTGACAAATGATTGTACTCAGAGTATGTCTAGACGTGGAAACTGTTGGGATAATGCAGTGACTGAAAGCTTCTTTCATACATTAAAAGGTCATGTGGTACATGGCAGTGTGTTTTCGACTCGAAAAGAAGCGAATGCTGTCTTGTTTGACTATATTGAAATTTATTACAATCGGATCAGAAGACATTCTGCAAACGGCTGGTTAAGTCCAGAAGCCTTTGAACAGAAATATATTAAAAGTTTAGAGGGGCTGGTTGTCCACGATACTGTCTAGGATCAGTGACGGATGTCGTGTGTGAGTTAAAAGCTGAGAGAGCGAACACGATTCCAGCAGTCTTTACTAAAATCCATTTGCATTTCATTGTGACAGGTAATGCTGTAAAAGCCAAACAAGTTGAAAAAGCCGTGGAGCTTTCAGCAGAAAAATACTGTTCAGCCAGTAAAATGCTATCTGATGGTGGAGTTGAGATTACCCACGATTTTGAAATTATTGAAGCTGCATAAAGTTTTATTTTTAAGTTTTTCTAAAAAGTGATCTATTTTTATAGATCACTTTTTTTATTTTTATTTAAGAAATAATTGTGGGTCTACGCGTGCATTATTTAGACTCATTCCCCAATGTAAATGTGCACCTGTTACACGTCCTGTTTTCCCAACTAGACCGAGTAATTCACCTTGACGAATGGTTTGACCTTTTTCCACATCGATTTTACTGAGATGGCAGAACATACTAATGAGTCCCTGACCATGATCAATCAGTACGGTATTGCCATTAAAAAAATAATTGCCAGTTTGCACAACGATACCATCGGCAGGAGCAACAACTTTTTGTCCGACGGGAGCAGGGATATCTAAGCCCGAGTGTGGTGCACGCTCTTCACCATTGAAAAACCGTTTTCGTCCGAATGAGTTACTAAACTTACCTGTGGTAGGGACGATAAATTTGGGAAAGCTTCGCCATGTGCTTTGACTAAATGAGCTATAAACCGCATTTTGTTCTTTGGCTTCGCGCGCATAGCGTTCTAATTGGCTTGGATTTGGATTGACATGATCTTGATTTTTGACGGTTAAACGTTGTTCCGCGTATTTGTATGGCTTAATGTCAATTTGAATTGGCGAGTTATTGGTATTTAAGGTCAAAGTACCAACCTGTGCAGAAAGCGGAATCCCAAAAATAGCATAGTGTTGGCCATTTTCTTGGCTGATCAACACAGGTTTTTGTTCATAATAAACTTGCGTGGTGTTTGCTGTTAGTGGAATAACTGCGATTCCGCCCGCCCGTCTTGAATCTTGTGGAAGTTGAGCGAAGGCAAAGTGAATTGGGAGTAGGCAAGCGGCTGCAAGGTAGATTTTTTTTAGAGACATAATGAACATTTTAATGAAAGTAAAAGACTTAAGCTAAAACGTTAGCCGCAAAATCACAATAAGGATTTTGTGTGAATCAGTACTGACAGAAAAAGGATACAAAACAGACTTGAAAAAGAATACCAACACACCCATATTATCACTGAGTTTTATGTTTTTTGTTATTTTTAAAACATTGAAAAATATATAATTTTTTATTTGAAATTTAAAAAAGCGTTCCCATCTAAGTGATAAGTTAAAAAATTGTTGTGAGGAATAACAAGAATGCGTTTTGAAAAATTTACAAACCGCTTACAGCAAGCACTCTCAGATGCACAATCATTGGCCATGGGTAAAGACCATACAGCAATCGCTGGGATCCATATCCTAACGACTTTACTCGAAGAGCCAGCCAATTTGAGTTTGTTGCAACAAGCGGGTGCTCGTTTACCTGAGTTAAAGCAAAAGCTTGAGCAAGCAATACAAAATGCCCCGACTTTGGCAAATCCTACAGGTGATCTTAATCTCAACCCTGAAGCGGTAAAAGCGCTGAATTTGGCTGACCGCTATGCGCAAAAGGCAGGTGATGAATTTTTATCAACGGATTGGGTGCTGTTGGGTTTAGCAGAAACAGGCGAAACCAAAACCATTTTAAATAGTGTTGGTGTAACTCCAGAAAGTTTACGTAAAGTTATTGAAAATATTCGAGGAAGTGACAAGGTCATGAGTAATAATCACGAAGATCAACGTGACTCACTAAATAAATATACCATTGATTTAAATGAGCGTGCGTTAGCTGGAAAGTTAGACCCAGTGATTGGTCGTGATGATGAAATTCGCCGTACCATTCAAGTATTGTCACGTCGTACCAAAAACAATCCTGTACTCATCGGTGAGCCTGGTGTGGGTAAAACAGCCATTGTTGAAGGTTTGGCACAACGTATCGTCAATGGCGAAGTCCCTGAAAGTTTAAAGAATAAGCGTGTGCTTTCTTTGGACTTGGGGTCATTGCTTGCGGGTGCAAAATATCGTGGTGAATTTGAGGAACGTCTCAAAGCTGTACTCAAAGACCTTGCCAAGCATGACGGTGAAATTATTTTATTCATCGACGAATTGCATACCTTGGTTGGTGCAGGTAAAGGCGATGGTGCAATGGATGCGGGGAATATGTTGAAACCTGCCTTGGCACGTGGTGAATTACGTTGTGTTGGTGCGACCACTTTAGATGAATATCGTCAATTCATTGAAAAAGATGCTGCGCTGGAACGTCGTTTCCAAAAAGTGCTGGTTGATGAACCGAGTGTTGAAGATACCATTGCGATTTTACGTGGTTTGAAAGAGAAGTATGCCACCCATCACGGTGTGCAGATTTTAGACTCGGCGATTATTGCAGCCGCGAAAATGTCACATCGTTATATTACAGATCGTCAGTTGCCCGATAAAGCGATTGATTTGATTGATGAGGCTGCTTCACGGATCAAAATGGAGATCGACTCCAAACCTGAAGCTTTAGATAAACTTGATCGTCGTTTGATTCAATTGAAAATGCAATTGGAAGCAGTGAAAAAAGATCAAGATGCGGGAAGTAAAGCTGAAGTGAATCATCTTGAGCAGCAAATCGCTGAAAAGCAGAAAGAGTACAATGATCTAGAAGAGATTTGGAAAGCTGAAAAAACACTGGTTGAAGGTGATAAAAAAGCGCAGGTCGAATTAGATCAAGCTCGAATGGCGTTGGAAAAAGCCAAACGTGAAGGCGATTTGGCAGAAGCTGCACGTTTGCAATATGGTGTGATTCCAGAGTTACAGAAACGTTTGGAGCAAGCTGAAGTTGCTGAGGAAACCGAAGAACCGAAGTTGATTCGTACCAAAGTGACAGAAAATGAAATTGCTGAAGTCGTGAGTGCTGCAACGGGGATTCCTGTCTCCAAAATGTTGCAAGGTGAACGTGAAAAACTACTGAATATGGAATCATTCTTACATAATCGTGTGGTTGGTCAAGATGAAGCGGTAGTGGCTGTATCCAATGCTGTTCGTCGTTCGCGTGCAGGGCTGTCTGATCCGAATCGTCCAAGTGGTTCGTTCTTGTTCCTTGGACCGACAGGTGTCGGTAAAACTGAGTTGACCAAAGCATTGGCAAACTTCTTGTTCGATAGTGATGATGCCATGATTCGTATTGATATGAGTGAATTCATGGAAAAACATTCAGTCAGTCGTTTAGTCGGTGCACCTCCGGGCTATGTCGGTTATGAAGAAGGTGGTGTGTTAACAGAAGCAGTGCGTCGTAAACCATATAGCGTGGTGTTATTTGACGAGGTTGAAAAAGCACATCCAGATGTTTTCAATATCTTATTGCAAGTCTTGGATGATGGCCGTTTAACTGACTCACAAGGTCGAGTCATCGATTTTAAAAATACGGTGATCGTAATGACCTCGAACTTAGGCTCGCAGGATGTACGCGAACTGGGTGAGGGAGCAACTGACGATGAGCTGCGTGCTGTGGTGATGAGTGCAGTGAGTCAGCATTTCCGCCCAGAGTTTATTAACCGTATTGATGAATTGGTGATTTTCCATTCACTACAAAAATCGCAGATTCGTGGTATTGCAGATATTCAATTGGATCGCTTACGTTCACGCTTGAGTGATCGTGATATGGATTTAACTGTAGATGATACTGCTTTTGATCTGTTGATCGATGCTGGATTTGACCCAATCTATGGCGCACGTCCATTGAAACGAGCGATCCAGCAACAAGTGGAAAATAGTTTGGCTCAGAAAATTTTATCAGGTGAGTTCCAAGCAGGAGATAACATTTTGATCAAAGCTGAAAATGATCATCTTGTCTTTGATAAAATGAAATTGAGTTAAGTTAAAATTTTACAAATCAGTTAAAAGATGGTGATGAAAATCACCATCTTTTTTTGTTTTGGTGCAACTTATCTGATTTTTTAAGGAATGTTTACAATAACATTGCGACTTGATGAAAAACTTGCTAGTTTCAAAGTAAATAAGAAAAAGATTCAGGATGAATTGCAATGGAAAATAAGCGACATCATTACGCAAGTCTCTGTGTAATTTTGTGCATGATGGGTCTACCTTCAATCGGGTGGGCTGCTCAACCGATGTCAGAGGGAACGCTCGCACTGCAAACAGGGTTAGCAAATAATACTTTGCCGAATATTATTATCAAAGCCGAACAAGATGCGATGAAACCTGAGCAAGAACGTTGGAGAGTTCAACGTGCCTTAAGTGATCGCTATTTGCGTGAAGTCAGGATTAGTACATTACTCGATAGTGTGCTATCGCCGCATGAAGAGCAAAAGAAAACCAAAGTCACTGATCCGCGAGAGAAAAAAGATGCGAGCATAAAGCCGCATACACAACCCTCTGATCGTTTTGTGGTGTATGAGTTTGATTCCAATGATAATGTTCATGGAACCGTCACCATTCATGTCAAAGAACAGTGACGGTAAGTATTATTTATACTGCAGGATGTTTGATTTTCCATGCGCGATGGATTTTCTGATTGCGTTTGAAATCTAAGCCGATAGTTTCAGATGTGATTTCTTCAATGTCATACATCGCCTCGATTTCTTCATCCAGTTCAAAACCACGATAGTTGTTAGAAAAATACAAAGTACCTTCAGTGGTTAGGCGGTTCATGGCACGCTTTAACAGCGAGAGATGATCGCGTTGTACATCAAATGTACCGTAAAACTTTTTCGAGTTAGAGAAGGTCGGTGGATCAATAAAGATCAAATCGTATTGTTCATGACCTTCTTTTAACCACTCAAAGCAATCGCTGGAAAAGAACATGTGCTGTTCATCTGCATGATCAACCGTTAAACCATTCAATACAAAGTTTTCTTTAGACCAGTTGAGGTAAGTATTAGATAAATCAACACTGGTGGTACTTGCCGCGCCGCCTAGAGCCGCATGTAAGCTTGCTGTTGAGGTGTAGCTATACAGGTTTAGGAAGTGTTTACCACGTGCTTCTTTGGCAATTCTTAAACGCATTTGACGATGATCTAAGAACAAGCCTGTATCCAAATAATCGGTCAGATTCACCAAAATTCGTGCATTACCTTCTTGTACGATAAAACGTTTAGACGCGGTACTTTGCTTGCTGTATTGGGTCGTTCCAGCTTGTCTTGCACGTGTTTTGATGAAAATGGCATCACGATTGAGTCCTGTTACAGCGCGAATGGCTGCAAGCCCAAGATTAAAACGTTTTTTGGCTTTTTCAGGGTCGATGGTTTTAGGTGGTGCATATTCTTGTACATGCAATCTATCACCATACAAATCAACGGCAATATTAAAATCTGGTAGATCAGCATCATAAAGACGCAAGCAATAGATATTTTCTTTGACAGCCCATTTTTTCAATGCTTGCATATTTTTTTGCAAACGATTGGTAAAGTCTTCGGCACCTTCAATCTTTTCAAATTGTAGCGGTTGCCAATTTGCTAAAAATGGTTGTGCAACGCTTGCTGGTTTGATCATACCAAAACGAATGTAAATCGGCAGCTTACCGTTCATCAAACGTAAAGTTTGCGGATCATTGATAGCAAGTACATCTGCTTGTTCGATTTGTGCCGCAATCACTGCAGCAGGCTGATTTGGGAAATTCTTTTGTAATAATCCAGATAAGCCTAAGTAGAATGAACGGCTAGAAGCTTTATCACCTAAGCGCTCACCATAAGGCGGATTTGTGACGATAAAGGCTTTCTTACCTTCAGCATGAAAATCATCCCAATCGGCTAAAGTACGTTCTTCGATTTGAATTTGATCAAGGACACTTTCAAAGCCTGCGGCAATGATATTTAGACGTGTCGCTTTGACTGCTTCCCAGTCTGCATCATAAGCATAGAGTTTTGGCAGTGGATGTGCCAAAGCCTTTTCATGGCGTTCAGTTGCTTCGTTTTTGATCGACATCCACAGTTCACGATCATGTCCATGCCAGCCATTAAAACCGAAACGACGAACCAAACCTGGTGCACGATCCGTTAAAATCATCAATGATTCAATAATAAATGTCCCTGAACCACACATGGGGTCAAGAATGATATCGGGTTGATATTGTAATAATTGTGCTTTTTGTAAAATCGCTGCTGCTAAGTTTTCTTTGATCGGTGCATCAGTCATAAAGTGACGATAGCCACGTTTGTGCAAAGAATCGCCCGATAAATCGAGGCAGAAGGTATGTTCAGTTTTCCCTGCTAAAACATAAAGCGTAATTTCAGGCTGCTTAATGTCAATACTTGGGCGTTTCCCGACGGCTTCCATAAAGGAATCCACCACGCCATCTTTCACACGTAAAGTCGCAAATTGGGTATTGACCTTGATATCTCGTTCAACATGCAGACGCACCGCGAAGGTACTTTGTGGTGCAAAAATTAAAGACCAATCGAAGCTAATCGCACCTTCAAAGAGTTCTTCTGCCACATCGCGCGCATCGTGAGTAAATTCAAGCTCATGTTTATGAATCGGTAACAATACACGAGAGGCTAGGCGAGACCACATGCAAATACGATAAGCCTGCTCGAGCGTACCTTGGAAAATTAAACGTCCAGCAAAACGTTGGATGTCTTGAACACCTAAACTTTCCAGTTCTTGTTGAAGTAGGGTTTCAAGTCCATCCGCACAGGTTACCCAGTAGCTTGTAAGACGTTGTGTTGAATTCATTCAAATTTCCAAAAGCGATTTTAGCAATCGCATATTTTAACTGATTTTTATCGGTTCTGTCGGTGCATATTTGTGTGATTGTCAGCTTTATCATCGATTAAAAGCTATTTTTTGAATTTGGCCTCGCGAGGATGCTTTAGGCGATCGATTTCATATTTATACAATATTTTAATTGTTGGTACATATTTTGCTAATTAATTTGAAGATCATCAGCGACTTATTTTTCTGAAAGCTGATGAAATTTAAGTAGTTTAATAGGGAACTTGTGGGGGGATCTATGAAAGAGAATGTAAATAATGACGTGTTGGTCAATGCTGAAGCTTTTACGATTGCAACTCAAATGTATGTTCGTTTGAGACGTGTATCGAGTCGCGTGATAGATGTGATGTATCTGGTCAGCAACAAAGCATATGCCAAACATATTGTTGATATCGCTTTGGCAACTCAAGATGCTGAATTGGAGCGCTATGTTGCTCGGTTAAGTCCACTCATAGATTTATATCCTGAACCAAAAGCAGTTGTGATTGCAGAGCAGAAAGGTAGGTTGGAAAATGAGTGGGTTGATGCATCGGACGTCTATTCTAATGAAGTAACTGCTGAGGAAATTTATCAGGCTCAGGTTTCACATCACTATATTGGTGCATTGAGATAGATAGAATTTATCGCAACTCCCTAATTAATGGCAACATAAGGGTGAAAAGTTGTTCTGCTAAAACCCAAGAATTGGGCTACACTATGCAAGTTTTGGTGATTCGACCCATAGGAATCCTTTATGCATATTGCAGCCCTGCATCAACCAAGTCAGGTTCAATTGAATCAACAAGGAAATTTAAAGCACTTTTTAACCATTGAGGGTCTTTCCAAGGAAAGCCTGACCAAAATTCTAGATACAGCGCAAAGCTTTTTAGATGACAATAATAATTTGATCAACCGTCCGCTATTAGAAGGGCTGACGGTGATGAATCTTTTCTTTGAAAATTCGACTCGTACGCGTACCACTTTTGAAGCCGCAGCAAAACGTTTGTCTGCCAATGTTTTGAATATTGATATTGCACGTTCAAGCACCTCAAAAGGTGAAACTCTTCGTGACACGCTTTGGAACTTAGAAGCGATGGCTGCGGACATTTTTGTGGTACGTCATTCGTCTTCGGGTGCGGCGCATTTTATTGCCAAAGATGTTTGCCCAAATGTTGCCATCATCAATGCAGGTGATGGTCGTCATGCACACCCAACTCAAGCGATGTTGGATATGTTAACCATTCGCCGTGAGACTAAAAAGCCTTTTGATCAGTTGAGTGTGGCGATTATTGGTGATATTAAGCATTCTCGTGTGGCACGTTCTAATGTTGCAGCATTGCAAACTTTAGGGTGTAAAGATATTCGTGTAATTGCACCGAATACATTATTGCCTGTCGCTTTTAACGAATATGGTGAACATGTACGTTTATTTAACCAAATGAATGCAGGTGTTACCGATTGTGATGTGATCATCGCATTGCGTATTCAAAATGAACGTATTGATTCACCAGCGCTAGCTTCGCAATCTGAATTTTACAAAATGTACGGTCTAAATAAAGAACGCCTTGCTTTGGCCAAACCCGATTGTATCGTGATGCATCCGGGGCCTATGAATCGAGGTGTTGAAATTGATTCTAGCGTTGCTGATGGTGATCAATCCGTGATCCTGAAACAAGTGACCAATGGTATTGCGGTTCGTATGGCGGTGCTTGCACTAGCGATGCAAGGGCAGTTACAAGAACAAGGTTTGATTGAAGCGATTTCACTGTAAGGGATAGATCACATGAGTATTGTAAAAATTGAAAATGTCCGTGTGCTCGATCCAATTCAAAAAACTGATCAAGTCAAAACGGTTTATATCGAAAACGGTAAATTGGTTGATGCGGTTGAACAGGTCGATGAAACAATCAATGGTCAAGGTAAATGGCTGATGCCGACCATGGTGGATCTATGCGCCCGTCTACGTGAACCGGGGCAACAACAACACGGAACATTAAAGTCCGAGGGGAAAGCCGCACGTGCCAATGGTATTTTGCATGTCATTACACCACCAGATTCAAAACCGATCGTGCAAGATAACGGTGCTTTGATTCATGGCTTAATTGAAAAAGCACAACTAGATGGCGGTATTTATTTACAAATCATTGGCGCACAAACCCAAGGTCTAAATGGCAAACAGCCTGCCAATATGGCTGGGTTAAAAAAGGGCGGTTGTACAGCTGTTTCTAATGCCAATGCTGCCTTTGAAAATGATGATGTGGTTATTCGTACATTAGAATATGCGGCAGGTTTAGGGTTAACCGTTGTCTTTTACGCTGAAGAGCCTCAAATCGCCAAAGATGGTTGTGTTCACGAAGGGTTTATTGCATCGCGTCAAGGGTTGCCAATGATTCCTGCAATCGCAGAAACAGTTGCTATCGCCAAATATCTTTTAATGATCGAAGCAACAGGGGTAAAAGCACATTTTGGTCTATTGTCTTGTGGCGCATCTGTTGAATTGATTCGCGCAGCAAAAGCCAAAGGCTTACCTGTGACGGCTGATGTTGCCATGCATCAATTGCATTTAACTGAACAACTGATTGATGGTTTTAACTCACTGGCGCATGTACGTCCACCTTTGCGCTCTGAACAAGATAAGTTGTTATTGCGTCAAGCGGTTAAAGAAGGGGTGATTGATGCGATTTGTACTCATCACGAACCATTAAGTAGCTCGGCGAAAATAGCACCGTTTGAGGAAACTCAATCAGGTATTACTGCTTTCGATACCTATGTTGGATTGGGTGTGCAACTTATTCAAGAAGGTGTATTTGAGCCTTTGGAATGGGTAGAAAAAGTCACTTCGATTCCTGCACAAGTTGCCAATATAACAGGCCGTTGGCAGCAAGAAGCAGGGTGGGTGTTGGTCGATCCTGAGTTACAGTGGACTGTTTCTAAGGATACGATTCTCTCGCAAGGGAAAAACACTCCATTACTTGGACAGCAGTTGACAGGTAAAGTTGTCACTACATTTGCATAAGCATAAGTCATCCTGAGCAGGGTAAGCCTTTTAGTGGGCTTGCTCTGCTGTCTAAGAATTGATGTATATATATTGTATTTAAATTTTTAAAAATAGATAAAAAACATAAAAACTATATTAAAGTAACCAGATGAAATGAGATTTGTTTTGCATAAAATTATAAAAAAGAGATGTAAATCATTTGAATTGTTGGAGCTAATACAATGCCTATAAATCCAATGGAGTTACTTAAACAGAAAGTTTCATCGGTGATTGTGAATGATCAAACCTGCTTGGTAAATGAAAAAAATGATGTTTTATCAAGATTTTACCCAATTCTTTTGTCTCGATTTTTGCTTAAACCAGAACTTGTTGATCAACTAAAAGAACAACTTACCCCTTCAGTTTTTGATCTATTTGAAAAAAATGACCAAGTAAAAAATGCACTACTTTTACGATTAGCTGCAGGCAGAGTTCCTGCGAGTGAAGTTGAAAAAACTTTAAATAGGGCCATTCCTAAAAGTCTAGCAGTACTTTCAAATGAGGTAGGCAATGATACGATGAGTATTATTTACTATCTTAGAGAGCACAAGGAATCAATTTATGCACTATTGCCCAACTGGATCAATGAAGTTTTATCCTTGGATCAGCCTGCGGTAAAAGCTCGTTTAGCACCTCCTATTTTATCCCTACCTGTTGTGCCTCAAGAGACCAAGCCGCACAAAGCTTTTCCATTTTTTGCCTTAATATTTGCTAGTTTTTCATTATTATGGCTCTATCAGATAAGTAAATAGCCATCATTGAGATTGTGGATTGATTTACGTATTTTTTATTGGCATGCTTCGGTCAGGTAACCATTTTAGATCGAGTTTATGCGAATCACATTTGTCGGTGCAGGACGAGTCGCCACACATTTAGCAAAGGCATTTCAATCACAGCATCAAATTGTTCAAGTTTTTAGTCGCAATTTACATCACGCCCAACGATTAGCAGCACAGGTCAATGCCCAAGCGATTGATGGTGTAGATCAACTCAATCCGCAAACAGACTTAGTGGTTGTTGCTGTTAGTGATCTCGTGATACCTGATGTTGTAGAAGCTATTGCAACATTTTTGCCGCAATGTCTTATCGTGCATACTTCGGGAAGTACAAATTTATCTGTTGTCGCGCGGAAGCAGCAACGTGCTGGGGTTTTCTATCCATTACAGACCTTTAGTTTTGAACGGGAAGTGGATTGGTTGGAAACCCCACTTTTTGTAGAAGCTGTAACGCATGAAGATTTACTTTTGCTCACCACCTTAGCAAATAGCCTAAGTAATCGAGTCTATCAATATAATTCACAACAGCGTCAAACCTTACATTTGGCTGCGGTGTTTGCATGTAATTTTAGTAATTATTGTTATGATATGGCACAACAAGTTGTAGATGCAGAACACGTTGATTTCAGTTTACTATTTCCATTGATCTTGGAAACAGCGAATAAAGCAACCCGTACTAACCCAAAGAAAATGCAAACAGGGCCAGCAATGCGGGGCGATCAAAATATTTTAAAGATGCATCAAGGATTATTGGCCCAATCTCATCGGCCAGATTTGGAAGAGGTATATAGATTGATGAGTGATGGTATTTATAAACGCCATCATTCGGATTGATTTACTTATTTTTTTTTTAAAATCTACTGAATGAAAAAGGGCAACTTCAACAAGTTAGTGGACAAAAGCTACAGATCACTGCGAAAATGTTGGATAACCAACAAGGTCGGATTGGTCGTGCATTTGGCTGTGGCACTCGATGGTTGTTTTAGCCATTGCGGACACATTCTTCGAACAGACCAAAACTGCTGGTTGTCCTTAATAAATGCGTACCTCATGCCTAGGATACCGGGAGCAGTCCATTGATAGGCCTTTTCATAATCTAATGGAGAACGCTGACCATATTTCATTAGATGAATTGTTTATATAAAACCAACAGGATATCATCAAAAAAGTATCACAATTTATCTGTATACATCTCAGTAAAATATAGCAAAATGAGCTTCAGTCTAAAAAAAATTTATAAAATGGTGTTTATGTTCTATGAGCGAGCCTTCCTCCTTTTTTCCAGTTTCTGCGCCTATGAATCAACAAGTGTTAATTCGAAATGGTGATATTTCACCGAAAATACTGGTTGCCTGTGAGGAATGTGACACGGTATATCATCGAATTCAGCTGACACAAGGTGAACGCGCTTATTGTCTTTGCTGTGGTGCTGAGCTTTATCGGCAAAGTAAACCGTTTAGTGTTTTACTGGCAATGGTAACAACAGCATTGATCGTATTTGTGATTGCAAATAGTTTTCCTATTGTTAAGGTGGAATTGCAGGGTAACGATTCCCAGACGACTTTACTTGGTGCAGCATGGGCCATGTTTCATGCAGGGCAAGGGCCAGTAGGTGTTCTGATTCTCATCACAACTTTTGTAGTGCCTTTACTGGATCTGCTATTGCTGCTCTATGTACTTTCATCCGTTCATTTTTTTAAAGTTCGGCCCCGTTATTTAGTTGCAGCATTGCGTACCTTGTTTTTATTTAGAACATGGGGAATGGTTGAAGTATTTCTGATTGGCGTACTGGTGACCTTAGTTAAACTGGTCGGTATGGTCGTGGTGATTCCAGGTGTTGCACTGTGGGGGTTCGCCATACTGAGTATATTACTGGTTTATATTGCTTCAGTGAAAGTTAAGGATCTTTGGGACGAGATCGACAGGACTCTTCCATGAAAACAGATCCGTCTCAGCGCAATTTTTCAGAATATTCCTCTGAAGCAGCCACTGGTAATCCGCTGCAATATCCAAGAGCCAAAGATTTGTCTTTGGTGCTTTGTCATTGCTGTGGAACGCTCAATAAATGGGTTGCAGGGGCTGAAGAAAAACACGCTTCACATTGCTTGAAATGTCATAGTGTGCTGCATCAACGAAAACCAAAGAGTTTAGACAGAACCCTCGCTTTGGTGATTGCTGCGAGTATTTTATATATTCCAGCCAATGTTCTTCCTATGACCGTAACGGATTCTCTGTTAGGGATGCAGCAAGATACGATCATGAGTGGTGTGATCTATTTTTGGCAGAATGGGGATTATCTGGTCTCTACTGTTATTTTTATGGCCAGTATTTTTATTCCCATGTTAAAACTTTTGATTTTGTGTTTTCTATTGATTGTTGTAAAACTGCAGTCTTCTGAGCGATTGCACTTTTCTCCCGAGCATTGCTCAATGCTTTATCGAATTGTTGAGTTTATCGGTCGATGGTCGATGATTGATGTTTTTGTGGTGGCTTTATTGACAGCCCTTATTCAGATTCAGTCACTGGCAACTATTCTCGCTGGGCCGGGCGCAGTTGCTTTTGGTGCAGTTGTGGTTTTAACCATGTTTGCTTCACTTAGTTTTGATCCGCGTATTATTTGGGATAATTATTCTGCTGCTCAGAGTACGCGCAACAAAAATGGGCCTTCCCTGCAAGGCTCAGACGTGATTCAAGTGGATCATCCTCCTTTGAATCATGATTTATCTAATTCCAGCCAATAAAACAATGATGGGTGTGTATGTCTGAAAATAAAACGAACAACGAAAGCTCAGATCATCAGGATCCTAATGCTGTACAGGAAACGCACCAGGTTTTGCCTGAGCCTGAGAAAAATAAAGGACGATGGCGGCCATCGCTGATCTGGCTGGTTCCATTTGTCGCACTTCTGATTGGTCTGTCGTTGGCAGTCAAAGCGGTATTAGATACTGGTCCGACCATTAATGTTTCCTTTAGAACTGCTGAAGGATTGGTTGCAGGGAAGACGACAGTTCGTTTTAAACAAGTAGACATCGGTCTTGTGCGTCAGATTGACCTTGCAGATGATCGTTCACATGTGATTGCAAAAATTGAACTGCGTAAGGATGCCAGTAATTTTGCTGCAAAAGACTCACGATTCTGGGTGGTTCGTCCACGAATAGGTACGAGTGGTGTTTCAGGAATTGATACCTTATTGTCGGGTGCTTATATTGAGGTTGATGGTGGTAAGGCAGAACAAAAGCAGGACGAATTTACTGGTCTGGAGGTGCCGCCAGTCATCTCATCTGATGTACCGGGTAAAATCTTTTTTCTAAAAGCCAATAATTTAGGTTCACTGGATATTGGTTCTCCTATTTATTATCGTCAGATCAATGTGGGGCAAATCACCGCTTATCAGTTGGCCAAAGATGGTAAGAGTGTGGAGCTACAAACTTTTATTCAAGCACCCTATGATAAGTTCGTGACGACAGATGCACGTTTCTGGCAGGCTAGTGGTGTTGATGTAAGCTTAAGTGCATCAGGATTTAAGCTGGATACACAATCACTGGTGAGTATTATCGCTGGCGGAATTGCCTTTGGTTATCCTGAAAATTCACATGCTGCCGCTGCTGCTGATCAAAGTCGTTTTAATTTATGGGATTCTCGTACTGAAGCATTGAAAGAGCCAGATGGAAAATCCCATCGCATCATCATGTATTTTGATCAGTCTCTACGTGGTTTGTCGGCAGGCGCGCCGATTGACTTTATGGGTATTGAAATTGGAAATATACAGTCGATTAATGCTGAGTTTAATGCAAATTATACTCAGATCCGTATGCGGGCTGAGGGGGTAATTTATCCATCTCGTTTAGCCAATGGCAAAGAACTCGATCCTGACGGTGTAATTTTTGAACGCTTCATCGAAAGGGGCTGGCGTGCTCAGATGCGTACAGGAAACCTACTGACAGGGCAGAACTATATCGCCTTTGATTTATTCCCTAAAGCAAAACCAGCAGACTTAATTGTCAGATCAAACGGTGTGATTGAGGTGCCAACAACACCAACGGAGTTGAAAGGTTTACAAGCACAAGTATCACAAATTGCGGATAAACTGAATAAATTCCCATTGGTGGAAATTGGGCAGGATGTCCGTAAAACACTCGATAATATGAATTCAGCGATTAGCTCTACAGATAAATTAGTGAAGCAGTTGGATGGTAAAGTTGCGCCAGGACTACAGGCGACATTGGATGATGTACGTCAGACCATGCGCTCTACTGAAACCATTCTATCGAGTGACGCACCAATGCAACAGGATGTACGCCGTGCTTTACAGCAAATGACACGTGCTGCCGCATCTTTACAGTTAATGGCAGACTATATTGAACAACACCCAGAATCACTCATTCGTGGGAAAACGCCTGAGGTTCAGAATGGTAAATAAAAAAAATAGCTCACATTTTTTGTCCTATTTTCCGCAGTTTAGTAGAGCAGGTTACGGCCTGCTACTGGCGGTTGTAGGTTTAGCAGGATGTTCCAGTTCTCCTACACCAAACTATTATAGCTTGACCCCAACAGTTAAACCGTTGGTGAGTTCAAATGTACGGGTGATTGAAGTACTGCCTGTGGGATTGCCAGACCGTTTAAACAGGGCACCAATGGTCTTGCAGGACAGCAATGGTAAATCTCATGTATTGGGCAATGAACGCTGGACTTCCACTTTGGGGGCTGAACTACGGGATGGGTTATCTGCGGGGCTACAACAGAAATTGGGTGCTGTGGATCGTTATAGCAGTGGTATGACGGGTGGCAAAGTATCCTATCGTATTGCAACAGATTTTTCCCGTTTCGATATTCTTGAACGCTCGAACACGCGTTCTTTAATGGGCGCGATGAATCGGGATATTGAGGTGGCTGTGGCTTGGATTATTAAACGTGATGATCCCGCAAGACCGTTGAATCAACCAACAGGCGTACAGAATACTGTTGCGCCTAACCGTCAGCTCAGTTGTCGAATGGCATTTACCAATTCTGTCCGTACGGATGGCAATAAAATTGTTGATATTGTCAATATTTCACGGCAGTCACTGAGTCAGGTTGTCGAAGCAATTGCGGCCTCGGTCATTGCTACAGAAGCCAATACACCTGTCGTGATGGAAAGTGTTACCTGTGCTTAAGTTTAAACTATTTATTTGGGGGTTATCATTCATGGAAAAGCCGAGCCATTTTTCTACGATTGCCGTTACTTTTATAAGAAAAGTAAATATATATATCAGAAAACTTGATTATTTTCATTTTTAGTGTATAGTTAACTTAACTAGAAAAAAGTTTTGTTTCGGTAAATCTTCTTTAAGTATCGCAGTTTTAGTAATAATCCTTCGTTTTTTCAGATTTTAAGTTTCATTATTTATTATTTTCAACGTTAAACTCAATAAATTATTAAAAATTAATAGGATATATTATGTCAAACTCGAATGTTGTTAAAGGTACTGTAAAGTGGTTCAACGAAACTAAAGGCTTTGGTTTCATTCAACAAGAATCAGGTCCAGATGTTTTTGCTCATTTTAGCGAAATTTCTAGTTCTGGTTTTAAAACCTTACTTGAAGGTCAAATGGTTGAATTTAGCGTAGCTCAAGGTCAAAAAGGACCGAATGCTGTAAATATTATTGCTATCTAAGCAATAACAAGCATTGATAAAAAAGTACTATTTATTAGTACTTTTTTATACTTCAAAATTTAGTTTAAAATTGTTTTTCTGATATGAAAAAACTTAAAAAATAGGATACAAATTGTTAAAAATAAATGATTTAATCGCAAAATCTCCTAATGGTACAGAAATTATAGTATCGTTAATTCCAGTCAATAAGATGAAAAATACACGTCAAGGTTTAAAAACAATTGAAGTGGGCAAAAAAGTTCTTCTTCAGTCTGGTGTTGAAGTTGATTTGAACCTAGATGGTCGTACTTTTTACACCTCATTGAATAAATTATTTAAGTTAAACCATAGAGTTGCTTAAACAGAGTTGTAGATTCTGAGTAATTAAATCAATTATTTATCTCTTATAATTTTATCAAGGTATATTAATGCTTAAACAAAGTATCAGTGTAATAGATCAATTTGGTGTTAAGCACTTTATTCAGGCTACAGTTAATAATAATTTTGAAAATACGAAATCATTTTCAAATATAAAACATATTACAGTTGATGATGAAGATATTCGTCCTGGGTTTGAAATGTATTTTCAAAGTATCTTAAGTGGAAAGATTTTCGAAATTCTGTAAACAGCTCGAAACTTCATCAGGATCGTGTGGGGCGGCAAGAGTTGGTCCTAGTTACCATATACGAAAAGCCCCCATATTTTGTGTCAGGGCTTTTTATCCTTAGTAGCTGACTTTGTTGCATAAACCTGACTTGAGGTACAACATTGCAGTATGAAGAAGCCGTACCCTCAGTCCTTTTTTTAATTCTTAGAATGCTTATTTGGCAATCCCCCTAAAAATAAAAGGATCTAAAAGTAGATTATCACAGTGTGAATCTACTAAAGCCCCAAAAATAATTCGACTTGTGGCCATTTTGAGACTAAAAAAGTTTAGTACTTATTGGAATATCTTGGGTACTTTTGGAAAAATAAATAGCATTAAATAAATGATATTTAATGCTATTGAGTTGTTTTTAGATTGTGTTGTAAAAGATCGGAAGTGCTTGGATTATCATTTTATTTTCTTAAAAATAAAATCATTAATCTTATGACCAGATTCAATCCCACGACGTTCAAACTTAGTCACTGGACGCCATTCAGGGCGAGGGTAGCTATTGCCTTTACCTGCTAAGTTTTCCAGATCTGGACGATTATCCAAAACATCAAGCATCCATTCAGCATACGGTTCCCAGTCAGTCGCGGCATGGAAAGTACCACCCAGTACTAACTTTTGCTCAACCAATTGCATACGCTCATGAATCACGAAACGACGTTTAAAATGGCGCTTCTTTTGCCAAGGATCAGGGAAGTAAAGTTGTATGCAGTCGATACTGTTGTCAGGCATTTCACGCAGTACTTGAATTGCATCAGCATCAAGCACAAATAGATTTTTAAGACCCGCCATGCCCGCTTCAAATACACATTGAGCAATACCGGGAATGTGTACTTCAATTCCGATAAAATTACGTTCAGGATTTGCTTTTGCCATAAGAACTAAAGAACGTCCCATGCCGAAACCGATTTCTACGGTTAATGGACGTTCAGGATGTTCAAAATGCTGGCGTAAATCACCAACAGGATATTCCAAAATTAAATCACGATAATCTTCCAACGCAGTACGTTGTGAAGTGTTGAGCGGAGCTGAACGACGCATAAACGTCACAATTTCGCGGTGCTCAGACAAATTTTCGAGTTCCGTAATTTGCGTTTCTAACTGATCGTTTGACATGATTCTGGAGATATAAATATAGAAATGCCGTATTTTAAGTGTTCATGGGGGCAAGTCAAACCTTTAAATGATTTTATTTGGTGGATCTTCTGGTCGATGAGCTAAAACTTGTAAGAAATTCTTCATCGCACTGTCACAGAGATTGAATAGGCTGGTGGCGATTTGAACATTAAGTAAAAAAGTTATGAAAACATTTAAATTTCACTCTATCGCGATTTGTTTGGGCTTAATCGGAGCTTCGACGACATTTTCTATCGCACACGCACAATTGATGTTTAGCCAATATGTGGATGGTAGTAGTAATAAAAAAGGCTTGGAAATTTACAATCCAGATGCGACCAGTGCGAATCTCGCAGACTATGAAATACAGCAATTTAATAATGGTGCATTGACAAAAACGGTTGCTTTCCAATTACAGGGTAACTTGGCCAGTAAAGCGAAATTTTTAGTTGGGCGCACAGAGTTACAAGCCGTGCTCGGGTCACAGGTCAATCAGGTGGCTTCACTGTCATTCAATGGTGATGATGCGATAGTGCTGCTACACAAAGGCAAAGTGGTTGATCGTTTTGGGCGAGTCGGGGAGCAGCCTGAGAATGGTTGGGGGACAACAGTTCAAAGTAAAGGGAATAGTTTTACTCGAATCCAAAGTACGAACCCAGTGACAGAAATTGACCCGACGACGAGTTTTGATTTAGACAGTGCATGGAAAGCATGGACTGATCGTAATGACTTCTCTAACTTATCAGGTTCTACTACCACACCACCTGTAAATGAGACTGTCAGTTGTTCTAGTTCAAATACGACGATCGCTGATCTAAATACAGCCACTCAAGATCAAAATTATACGGTACGCGGTGTAATTACGGCAGACTACCGCTATAGCAATGGTTTTTCAGGTTTCTATGTGCAGACACCTGACAGCAAAGCAAAAGCAAATATGAGTAATGCGATCTTTGTTTATATTCCAGCAAGTAGCACCGTTAAAGGTGGTCAGGTTGGTGAGGAAGTCATCTTACGTGGTCGTTTAGCAGCTTATCAAAATCAACTCCAAATCGATCAGTTACAACAAGATATTCAAGTTTGTAGTACCAATATGCTGAGTCACATTCAGCCGAAATCAATTGATTTACCATTTAGTGCTTTGACTGGAACTGCACATTCGCCAGAGCAGTATCAAGGCATGTTGGTTAAGTTACCCCAAACATTAACGATCAGTGAAAATTATAATTATGGTCGATATGGTGAGTTATCAGTTAGTCTGGGACGATTATTTATACCAACAAACCTATATCCATCATTGTCCACAGAAGCAAAAGCCTTAGCACAGAAGAACTTATTATCAAAAGTCATTTTGGATGATGGCTATAGCAATCAAAATAGAACACCTTGGCTGCCACAGAACTTTAGTGCAACTAATACGCTACGTGTTGGTGATCAACTACAAAATGTTGAGGGGATTTTAGAATATCGTTTTAATGGTTGGCGTATTCAACCGATTCAGGGACGGAATCTCCCAACTATTGTAAAGCCTACACCCGAACGACCAAGCGTGATTGCCAAAGATGATAAATTGATCCGTGCAGCCGCATTCAATGTGTTGAACTACGATAATGGCAAAAATGGCTTTCCGACTGAGCGCGGTGCAACAACACAAGTAGAATTTGAAAAGCAGCACCGCAAGATTGTGAGTGCATTACGTGCAATCGACGCTGATGTTTATGCTTTGATGGAAATCGCCAACAATGGTTATGCTGAGGATAGCGCTATCGCGTATTTGACCCGTGCTTTAGGTGCTGATTGGAAATATGTGATCCCTGAAAATATAGATCGTTTAGGTACTGACGCGATTGCTGTTGCTATTATTTACAACAGTAAGCGGGTAAAACCTGTCAATAAACCAGTGGTCTTCGATTTGGGCGATAAAAACAGAACCACGATTGCACAGACGTTCCAGCCACTTTCAGGAAAACAGATGTTTACTGTGATTCCTAACCACCTTAAATCTAAAAGTTGCTCAGGTGTGAGTTCAACATCTTTAGATGCTGATCAAAAAGATGGTCAAGGTTGTTGGAATCCAACACGTATTAAAGCTGTTGAGCAATTGATTCAATGGATGGCGAAAAACCCAACGCAAGTTGAAACACCGAACATGTTGCTTTTAGGGGATCTAAACAGTTATGCCAAAGAAGATCCAATCTTAGCGCTAGAAAAAGCCAACTATAAAGTGCTACTCAATGACAAAAATATAGGGCAGGGTGAGCAAGCCTATAGTTATGTATTTGGTGTGTCGAGCAATACTGATGGTTATGGTGGTGCGGGTAATTTAGATCATGCCGTTGCGGATGCGACTTTGTATAGCAAAGTGAAAAAAGCCTTTGCTTGGCATATTAATGCTGACGAGCCAACGGTATTGGATTACAACGAAGAATATAAAACGGATGAGCAAAAAGCTTTATTTTTCGCTGATGACCCTTATCGCTCTTCTGATCATGATCCTGTGATTGTGGATTTAGATTTGCGGGATGATGAGGTCAAAGCATCTACTGACAAAAGCTCATCGGGTAGCTTTGGTTGGTTATCGATACTTGGACTATTGGGTCTTGCTAGCTATTCGACACGATCAAGAAAAGCAAAACTTTAATCTAAGCGAGAAAAAGAGCAGAAATTAAGCTGCTCTTTTTCTGAAAGAAATCTATTTGAACAGGGCGTATACGATCCCTATAAAAATTTGACATAAGAGCACTTGCAAAATAATGAAATTTCACTAATAGTCAAATTATTCGGTATTTTTACTTTTACTGACAAATTTGTAAAAACAGATTTTGCAAATTTTGATAAAGCGTTTTAGAACAGAAGAGTTAGATAACAAGGATCAAATATGAAGTTGTATTATTCACCTGGTGCTTGCTCATTGGCAGCACATATTATTTTAAATGAAATTAATGTAGATTTTGATTTAGAACGCGTTGATTTAAAAACTCATAAAACTGAGAAAGGTGCAGATTATTACGAGATTAATCCAAAAGGTTATGTTCCAGCCTTAGAAATTAATCCAGGTTTAATCTTAACTGAAAATGTGGCGATTCTACCTTTCTTGGCTCAATATGACCCTAAACAAGATTTAATTCCGCCATCTGGTATGGGACGTGCCAAAGTCCTCGAATGGTTAGGATATTTGAACTCTGAACTGCATGATGCTTACGCTGTATTTTTCGGGGGTAAATTAACTGAAGATGAAAAGACCAAAGCCTATGCTGAAGTGAATCGTTTACTTAAATTTATCGATCACTATTTAGCTGAATCTGAATACGACTATTTAGTAGATGATAATTTTGGCCCAGCAGATGCATATTTGTTTGTGCTGACCAATTGGTCAAATCATATCGAACATGACTTAAGCCCTTATATCAACATTATCGCTTTACGCAATAAAGTTGCCGAACGTCAATCGGTTCAAATCGCAATGCGTGATGAAGGGCTACTTGGTTAGTTTTGAGCGTTTATTTCGTCCTGAAATGCAGACTACTTTTTAGGACGAAACACCATAGCAATAAAAAAAAGCCCAATTAAACAATTGGGCTTTTTACGAATCTTTTATGCACTTTTTCATGGGTTGATATAGAAGTAGACAGCAATAAAAATGAGTAATATCGTAGCTGAAATTAAATAAGTATTAATCGTATGAAAACTCTTTATAAACTTTAGCATAACGGCACCCACCTTCAAAAAAAAACAAAATGTAAAAATATATATTAGACTTCCGTCATAAATCAAAAAACGTACAATTTATTTGATCTTAAATTAATCAGCAAAATTATTTAATTCAAGAGATAATCCTTGGATGAAATTCAAAGATATTCAAAAATTATCAAACGTTAAGTTTCGTAGGCTTACCGGTGTTAGTTGGGCTACATTTAACCTCATGTTGGCCGAGCTAAATAAGCATTTACCTCGTCATATTGGTAAAGGACGACCGCATAAATTACCGTTGGAAGATCGTTTGCTCTTATGTATAGAATATTGGAGAGAATATCGAACATTTTTCCATCTTGGTATGAGTTACGGTGTATCTGAAACGAGTGCAATTCGTATCACACGTGTTATTGAAGATACCTTAATCCGTTCTGGAAAATTCAACTTGCCAAAACAACTTCCTAATCGAGATGAAGTGGATTGGGAAGTTGTTGTGATTGATGCCACTGAAATATTAGTTCAACGTCCAAAAAAAACAGAAGAAATGGTATAGCGGTAAAAAAAAGCGACATACCTTTAAATTTCAGCTATCTATGCACTATATAACAGGTGAAATACTGAGTGTATGTGGAAGTCATGGAAGCATGCATGATTTTAAAATATTTAAAAAAAGCATGAGGAAATTAAAATTTAAGCCCTTTTTTATCGTTGATAAGGGTTATTTAGGGATAAAGAAATTGGGTTTTGGATGCCTCATGCCATCTAAAGCAAAGAAAACTGAAAAACTAGATTCTGAATTAAAAAAGTTAAATAAAGAGATTGGTCGTAGACGAATTCAAGTAGAGCATGTATTTGGAAGGATGAAATGTTTTAAGATTTTATCTTGTGTATATAGAAATCGTCGTAAAAGATTAAACCTGCGGTTTAATTTACTTGCTGGCATATACAATTTAGATTGGGTGAAAGATAAACAATTAAATTGATTGAAAAATGATTTATGAAGGAAGTCTATTATTTATATTCTATTGTTTGTTTGAGACTTTTTCCAAATTATCTTGTAGATTGTTGATGAGTTTAATGTTTACCTTTTGTAAGGCCTACATTGAAGATTTAATGTTTTTCAGGTTTTTCTCAAAGGGGCTAATTTTGCTTACTCACTTAATCGCTTGATCTTTCACAGGTTAAGCCTACATGACTTAGACCTGTGATTTTTTGACCACGTTTTATCTTTAAAGGCGAATATTCTCTACAAAATTTTGCATAATTTTATGAGATTGTTGTTCTGACTGTGCGGCATAGCATAGGTTATCTTGTCGGAGTTGCGGAATAGATAGGCCAGCATGACGTATTTCGCAGGTATGACCAATGAGCCATTTTTCAAAACTCTGCTCTGCAATTTCTAAGTGAAATTGTAAAGCTAATATATTATTCCCAATCGAAAAAGCCTGATTGGGATAAATGTCAGAACTTGCAAGTAAAGTGGCGTTCTCAGGCAAATCAAAAGTATCACCATGCCAATGTAGCACGTGAGTATCTTTCAGTGGCGATAGAATATTAGGCTCAACAGTTTTAATTTCGAGTAGACCCCAACCAATTTCTTTTTGATGTCCAGCATAAACTTTGGCACCTAGCGCATGAGCAATCAACTGAGCACCTAAGCAAATACCAATCGTTGGTCTATTTGCAGTCAAACGTTGTTTGAGTCCTGCAATTTCATCGACTAAAAAAGGGTAGTCTTCGGTTTCATACACCCCAATCGGCCCACCTAAAATGATGGTTAGACCCTCATAATTTAGCGCGGGGCTAAGATCATCTACACCCGCCTCAAAATAGCGGACTCGGAAACCAAGTTGGTAAAAGGTATCTTCCAATGAGCCTAAATCTTCAAAGGCAAGATGTTGGATGGCATAAATAGTTTTAGGTAAGGATTCAGTATTTATCATCGAGTTTTATCTAGTCATGATTAACATCAATGCAAGTATAAACATTCTATACTCAAAGAAAAGTGTGTGAGAAATAAAGTATCTATCGCATTTTTGAATATCGATGCTGCGCTAATCATTGCTTGAGTCACGGAAAAAGAGTTGCTTTTTTTGATGCTGTTCTACAACTGGAATTTGATGTTCATCTTTTAACGTAACACCAGAGCGTTGTATCTGCTTTGACATTTTCATCAGCGCGAACAAGCGTTGTGCAGCGATCTCAATACTTAAGCCTGCTGTACGCACATTAGAAATACAATTGCGTTCCGAATCGATGCTGCCGACATGGGCTTGCCAAGTATAATAAATGCCCATGCTGTCGGGGGAGCTTAGGCCAGGGCGCTCGCCAATCAGCATAATAAGCATTGGTGCGTTAAAAATTTGTGCTACTTCATCGCCTAGCGCAACACGACTGCCTGTTGCAATTGAAATGGGGGCAAGTGTCCAATTCGCTTGTTTCATATAGGTGTGTAATTGATGAACAAAAGGAATGGCATTTTCTTCAATCGCACGTGCAGACAAACCATCACCAATGACGATACAAACATCAAAGCTTGAGTTGAGTTGAATATTTTTTAATTTTTGACGAGACGTTTCACTGAGTTGACGACCTAAGTCAGGTCGTTTAAGGAATATTTCTTTGTTGTTGGCACAGCTTTCAACATGTGTGGTTTCAAAACCAAGCTGTTTTAATTGACTCGAAATGTGATCAATATTGAGTGATTGATAAACAGCATCTTTGGCTTGCGCATGAGAGAGTTGAAATTCAAGCAGTGCTTTGGTTGGAACACTACAACCTGTTCGCCCAAGTGCGATTCTCGCATCAGTAAATTGCTTGAGCTTTTGCCATATATCAAGATGGGGTTGAGCTGGAAAAGTTTGATCTTTCTTCAGTTTCATCCAAAGCTCCTAGTGCATGAGTAGTTTGGCAAATTGTTCAGGCATATGTTGTGCCCACTGAATGTGATGCTGTTGTTGCCGTAAAATGCCTTGTTGTTCTAGCCAGATAGAAAACTCAGGTGCAGGTTTCAAACCCAACAGTTGCCTTAAATACAGAGCATCATGAAAAGAAGTGGTTTGATAATTCAACATGATGTCATCTGATCCCGGAATCCCCATAATAAAATTGATACCGGCTGTTCCAAATAGGGTGAGTAAATTATCCATATCATTTTGATCGGCATCAGCATGATTGGTATAACAAATATCGCATCCCATCGGTAAGCCAAGCAACTTGCCACAAAAATGGTCTTCTAAACCTGCCCGAATGATTTGTTTTCCATCGTATAAATATTCAGGTCCAATAAAACCAACCACGGTATTGACCAGTAACGGGTTGAATTTTCGCGCAACGGCATAAGCTCGTGTTTCAAGTGTTTGCTGGTCAACACCATGATGAGCATTACTGGATAAGGCACTGCCTTGCCCAGTTTCAAAATACATAACATTTTGACCTACTGTGCCTCGCTTCAAGGCGAGTGTGGCCTCATAACCTTCTTGTAACAGCGCCAAAGAAATACCAAATCCTGTATTTGCCGCTTGTGTTCCAGCAATCGACTGAAACATGAGATCAATCGGAATATTCCGTTCCGCGAGTTGGATGGCAGAACTGATATGCGTAAGCACGCAAGACTGAGTCGGAATTTGATATTCTTGAATGACGTGATCGAGCAGCTTTAACAGCTCAGCCAAATTGTGCAAATTGTCGGTTGCAGGGTTAATCCCAATCACTGCATCACCATTTGCATACATCAGTCCATCTAAAATACTGGCAGATATTCCTAAAATATCATCTGTAGGATGATTGGGTTGCAAGCGCGTTGAGAGATGTCCTTTCAAACCAATGGTATTGCGAAACTGAGTCACCACCTCACATTTGCTCGCGACTAAAATCAGATCTTGATTCCGCATAATTTTACTCACCGCGGCAACCATTTCTGGGGTTAGACCTTTGGCGACAAAACGTAGTTTTTCCGTGTTGGCATCATCGCTCAATAACCAGTTACGCAAATCACCTACGGTAAAATGAGCAATAGGCGCAAAGGCATTTTTGTCATGCTCATCAATGATCAGTCGTGTGATTTCATCGAGATCATAGTCGATCAAGACTTCATTTAAAAAGTTCTTGAGGGGAATATCAGCCAAAGTCATTTGAGCAGCCACACGCTCAGTGGCATCGTGAGCAGCGACACCTGCAAGCTCATCACCTGATCTCAAGGGTGTCGCTTTAGCCATGACACTTTTGAGATCAGCAAAAACGTATTGTTGGTTGGCGATGATATTTTTATAACGCATCAGATTTCCTCAATCATTGTAATTCTTGTTGAGAGGTTTTTACTTTGGCAAACTCTTCTTCAGGTGTTCCTGAAACCAAGTGATGTCGGCTATATAGCATAAAATATGCAATAAATAGGGCATAAATACCCGCCGCTATTAACCAAACTTTAGGATTGACTAAAAACCCTGCCAGTACCGCAAGCAATGCAAAAGCCAATGCAATACTTGAGGTTAGAATACCACCGGGGGTTTTATACGGGCGTTGCAAATTTGCTTTGCTGCGACGCAATTTGATATGTGCTGCCATCATCAATACATACGAAATGGTTGCGCCAAACACAGCAATCAGAATCAGCATGTCACCCTCTTTGCTAAGTGAGAGTAGAAAACCGATAACGCCCGGCACAATGATTGCCAAATATGGGGCTTTATTCTTATTGGTGAGTGATAAGATCCTTGGTAGATAACCCGCTCTAGATAGTGCAAACATTTGACGTGAATAGGCGTAGATAATTGAAAAGAAACTGGCAATCAAACCTGCCAAGCCAACGAAATTAACAAAACTGGTAATCCAGCTATTTTGTCCATAGATAATCGCCAAACCTTCTACCAATGGTGCCGCTGCATTTTGCATGGTGCTTGCACCCACTGCACCCGCACTTAAAAAAAGTACCAGCAATGCGAAACAAGTCAAAATCAACATTGACCCAATCAAGCCACGAGGTAGTGACTTTGCAGGATTTTTAGCTTCCTCTGCTGCAAGTGGCACACCTTCAACAGCGAGAAAAAACCAAATCGCAAAAGGCACGGCAGCCCAAATCCCCATATAACCTTGTGGAAGAAATAAGCTTGCACCTGTTTGAGTACCTGCTGCGATATCAAATAAATTTTGCAATTGAAAATGGGGCAGCATCGCAATGATAAAAACCAATAGCGCCATGACCGCAATCAAAGTAATCGCAAACATGAGTTTGAGTGCTTCACCTGCACCTTTTAAATGAATCGCCATAAAAAGCAAATAACAGATGAGATAAACTTGCCAACCATTCATGCCAAATAAGGATTCACAATAACTACCAATAAAAACAGCAATCGCTGCTGGCGCGATTGCGTATTCGATTAGAATCGCCGTACCTGTCAAATATCCACCTAGAGGGCCAAAAGCCACACGGGCAAAACTGTATCCACCTCCCGCTGTGGGAAGCATGGTCGCCATTTCAGACATGGACAGACATAAGCAGAGGTACATGATCGCGACCAATATCGTTGCGACAAACATGCCACCCCATCCACCTTGGGCGATTCCATAATTCCAGCCAGCAAAGTCTCCTGAAATGACATAAGCAACACCTAACCCGATCAAAAGTAGCCAGCCAACGGAACCTTGTTTGAGTTGCCTTTGAGCAAAATATTCGGTAGATGCAACATCAGAGGATGGGGGCGTGATAGCGGTGGATTCTGAATGACTCATGCAAAACTCCAATGAGTTGGTTTGAATGAATCAATGCAAAAGCAATGCCGAAATGTGTTTGGTTTTAATTTTCTGCCTTATTTTTATTCCAAATGGTAAAAATACTCATGTGTTACAGGTTTAAAAATGAAATAGCCATAAAAATGGAAAAGCAAGCAGGATTACCTACTTGCTTTCTGTCTAAGAGAAATCAGAATGGATCATTATCTTAATTTGATATGTTCCATTTTAGTGCAACATGTTAGAAGAAGCCCATTGGTTTGGTTGAATAACTCACCAACAGATTTTTGGTTTGTTGGTAATGATCGAGCATCATGCGATGATTTTCTCGGCCTATACCTGACTTTTTATATCCACCGAAAGCGGCGTGTGCAGGATAAATATGATAACAATTGGTCCAAACACGGCCTGACTCTATCGCACGTCCAGCACGATAAGAGGTGTGTGCGGAGCGTGACCATACACCAGCACCTAAACCATACATGGTGTCATTCGCAATTTTGATTGCATCATCGAAATCTTTAAAGGTGGTAACGGAGAGAACAGGGCCAAAAATTTCTTCTTGGAAAATCTGCATACTGTTATGACCTTTGAATATGGTCGGTTCAATATAAAAACCGTTGCCCACTTCTTTTCGATCACCGCCACCCACTAAAATCTCGGCACCTTCTTGTCGCCCAGTGTCGATACAGCGTAAGATTTTCTCTTGTTGTTCCTGTGAGGCTTGAGCACCAATCATGGTTTCTGTATTAAGCGGATGACCTGTTTTAATCCGTTTGACTCGCTCAATGGCTTTTTCGAGGAACTGATCTGCGATACTTTCTTGTACCAGTGCTCGAGATGGACATGTACAGACTTCACCTTGGTTTAAGGCAAACATAGCAAAGCCTTCAAGCGTTTTCTCTAAAAAGTCATCGTCTTTATCCATTACGTCTTCAAAGAATAGGTTCGGTGATTTACCTCCAAGCTCTAAAGTAACCGGGATGATATTTTCAGTTGCATATTGCATCACCAACTGGCCAACTTGGGTCGACCCTGTAAATGCAATTTTGGCAATACGAGGACTGGTTGCCAGTGGACGACCTACTTCAGCACCATAACCATTGACGATATTGAGCACACCTGCAGGTAAAATATCTTGAATAAGTTCAGCCACCAACAAAATACCCACTGGCGTTTGTTCAGCAGGCTTGAGCACCACACAGTTACCCGCAGCTAAAGCAGGCGCAAGTTTCCAAGCTGCCATTAAGATTGGGAAGTTCCAAGGAATAATTTGTCCAACAACACCGAGTGGTTCATGGAAATGATAGGCAATGGTATCTTCATCGATTTCAGAAATACCGCCTTCTTGAGCACGGATACAGCCAGCGAAATAGCGGAAATGATCTATGGCTAATGGAATGTCGGCAGCAAGTGTTTCGCGAACAGGTTTGCCATTGTCCCAAGTTTCTGCAACAGCAAGCATTTCTAAGTGAGCTTCTAAACGATCTGCTATTTTAAGAAGTAGGTTAGAGCGTGTAGTTGGAGATGATTTGTTCCATTCGATTTTGGCTTTATGAGCGGCATCTAAAGCCAATTCAATATCCTCTGCCGATGAACGAGGAATGCGGGTAAAAGTTTGACCATCAACAGGTGAAATATTGTCAAAGTATTGACCTTTTACAGGCGCAATCCATTGACCACCAATAAAATTTTCATATTGAGATTTGAATTGAATTTTTGAACCAGCTTGGTTCGGATCGATATAGCGCATATATGTATTCCTTTGCTTTTTAGGACTAAAGACTAACAAGAACCCTGTTAGTAGGTACTTTCGTACTCTATGTATTTAGTATATAAATAAGAAGGTTGGAGAAAGGTTGGAATACCAATGTGGATATATAAGGAACTTACAAATGTTCACAAAAAAGGATTTAGTGCAGCAAAGGGCATTGATTGATCAATTGCGCGCGCAAAATAGTCTCTCTCCTCAAAACGCTGCCAAACTCGGTCAAAGTATAGCCAGCTCATGGGAGCGTTCTGTATCGGCAGATATTCCGAAAGAACGTGTGGCAGCACCATTATTACTCGAGAAAAAATCAACCTCAAAAAACAGCTTAGATTTAGCATTACAACGTTGTGCTGATGATTTACGTCATATTGCAGAACAATCTTCTATGGTCATTGCAGTGGGAGATATTGGCAGTACCATTATTTGGACTGCGCCAAGCGTTCAAATGCAAAGTGCCGCAGAACAGGTTCATTTTGTGAAGGGTGGACAATGGCGTGAAGAATTAGTTGGTACCAATGCCTTGGCACTGTCACTCAAAACACAGCAATCAAGCTGTGTTTTTTCTAACGAGCACTATATGGAATCGGTGCATGATTGGGTATGTTATGCCGCACCAATTATTGACCCATATTCAAAACAAACACTAGGTGTGGTTGATTTATCTACCACGTGGAAGAATCATAATACGTTTGGGATTTTAGCGGCTGAACGCTGTGCATCTATTATTCAGTCCGCTTTACTTGAGCAACAACGCCAGCATTTATATATTCGTGCGTTTGCAACACCACAAGTCAAATTCAATGGTAAAAGTCTGTTATTAACGCCTCGCCAAATTGAAATCTTGGCGATTTTGGCCCTATGTCCTCATGGGCTAACGCTTGAACATTTATATCAGGCGCTTTATGGCGAACGTAAGGTGAGTATGGGAACGTTGAAGGCAGAAATGTCGCAATTAAGAGATGTTTTAGGTGGTTTATTAGGTTCACGTCCATACCGCTTACTGGTTCATATTGAGGCTGACTTTTTGCAAGTGGAGCAAGCCTTGGATGCTGGATATCTCAGTTCAGCGTTACAATTGTATAGTGGGGTGTTTCTAGCGAAAACAGAAAGTCCGTTTCTTTGTGCTTGGCGTGATTGTCTCGAATCTCGGTTGAGTGATGCAATTTTTAAGACGCAAGAAACAGATTTGTTGCTTAAACATTTGGCGCATTTTCCAGAAGCAATTGATGCGGTGGAACGTTTAATGGAATTATTACCCATCGAGCATCCTGCACACCAATTACTTGCTAAATATGATGAACAACTAAAAAGAAGTTAGTTGATTTTCTGCTCTAGCCATTGAAAGAGTTCTTGATAAACTTGTTTACGCACGGGTAGAGAGGAAAGGACTAAATCATGCAAGCCATTGTGAATTGAGACAATAGAAATATCTCCTTTCATTTTCTTCGCATATTTTTTAATGTGTTTAACATCTAAAATGACATCACTTTGAGTTGCATCTACCCCCCATTTTTTCGGGTTCTTGGTTTGATGCGAATGCATGATTAATGCTGGAATATTCAGTTTTACGCCACGATGAATCTCTTTTTGTGCGGTATGAATTGCATGTACAAAACTGAGCTGTACTGTTGGTGCGCTGGTCGGTTTCCAGTCTAAATTGAAATCCCATTCACCTTTGAGGTCTTTATGCAAACTTGTGGTATACCAACGATTGAGCTGGCTTGGAAATTTTACTTTGGGTAGTTTTTTTCCGATACGACTAAGCATCGGGATACCAAATTTTCTTTCTACCAGACTCAAATTAAAATCATAAAAAGGACTATTTGCCCATAGACCTTTAATCAAAGGATGGTTCGGGTGATGTGCAGCATAAAGTGTAGCGGTTAAGCCACCTGTTGAATGTCCAGCGAGTAAAACTTTGTCATGTTTTTCTTGGGAAATAATATCTAAGGCTTGGCTAATCTCAGCATCATATTCATGTAGGTCTAATACATTATAAAAAATTTGATGCGCTAATTTAGAACGCCCGTATTTTCTTAGATCTAATGCATAAAAGTCATAACCCTGTGCATTAAACTGTGCCGCCATTTCCGTCTGAAAGAAATAATCTAAGAATCCGTGAATGTAGAGCACTGCTTTGGTGGTTGGTTGTTTTGATTTTTTACGGATCAGCGTGGCGATGACTTTGCCTTCATAATCATCAGGATAATTTAGGACTTGTTGTTCATAGTCATCTCCTAATAGATCAGGAGTATATGGGTTTGAAGAAAGCTGGGTTGTGTTCATTTTTATTGAGACTTTATATTAAGACATGCTGAGTATCCTTTAATGAAATCGGCGAATTGTCAATCAATTTTGTTTTGTTGTGGCTATTGGGTGATAAAAAAAGTGGGGAATGCTAGGAAGTACATTCCCCAAAAAGTAAGTCAATGGTCGGAGAGGTTTGACTTACCATAAAGTGGTTTTATGGCTTGAGTATGTTTTGGTTATAGGGCAGCTTTGAAAATCTCCACGACTTGAGCATGGGTCGCTTTACGCGGATTCGTTAACATGCAGGCATCTTTTTGGGCATTTTCAGCCATGATCGGTAGATCTTCAGGTTTAACGCCAAGTTCAGTTAAACCAGAGGGAATACCAATAGAACTTGAAAGCTCCTGAATGGCATCAATTGCGGCGTATGCTGCTTCAGAAACGGTTAAACCTTGAATATTAACACCCATTAATTCTGCAATCTTGGCATAACGATCTTGGCAGGCAATCAGATTAAACTGGCTTACATGGGGTAATAAAATCGCATTACATACGCCATGCGGTAAGTTGTAGAAACCACCTAACTGGTGTGCCATAGCGTGAACATAGCCTAAAGATGCGTTGTTAAATGCCATACCTGCAAGATATTGGGCATAGCTCATCGCATCACGCGCTTCAATATTTTCGCCGTTTGCAACGGCAGGTTGTAGCCATTGGCTAATCATACTGATGGCTTTCTCTGCGCAGGCATCTGTAATCGGATTGGCTGCTGTAGACACATAGGCTTCAATTGCATGGGTCAAAGCATCCATTCCCGTTGCTGCCGTTAAACCCGCAGGTTTTGCCACCATAAGTTTAGGGTCATCAATAGCAATCAGCGGTGTACAACGCCAGTCGACAATCGCCATCTTCACGTGGGTGTCTGTGTTGGTGATGATGCAGAACCGAGTCATTTCTGATGCTGTTCCAGCAGTTGTATTGATTGCAATTAAAGGGGTCATCGGTACTTTGCTTTTGTCGATACCTTCGTAGTCGCGGATATGTCCGCCACCTGCGGTGACCAAACCAACCCCTTTTGCACAGTCATGCGATGAACCACCACCCAATGACACAATGAAATCACATTGATTATTTACATACGCTGCTACGCCATTATGAACATTGATGTCCGTTGGGTTCGGTTCTGCGCCAGCAAAAATGTGGCTTTCTATACCAGCCTCGGTGAGATACTGTGCAATAGTATCTGCGACACCAAATTTGAATAAACCTTCATCGGTTACAATTAACGCTTTCTTGGCATCTAAATCTCGTGCTTTGCTTCCAATTTCTTTGGCGCAACCTGGTCCAAAGAGTGATACGCAAGGAATATAAAAACCGTTTGTTTGATCTGCAATATTTTTAAAAGCCATGGAGTGAATCCTTCTTCCATAAGTCCATTGTTTGTTATAGATGGTGCGTTGCACCATGAACCCAGTATTGTGATTGCATCAAATTTTTGCTACCTACCAAAGACCTACCAAAGAATATTCCTGATTTATCCGTACGGTTTGAGTGATGTTTTCTATAAAATTTGGCTTCGCCGTTTCACTTTTTATTGAAACTCGTTAAGCTATGTGCTGCGAGAAGGTAGGTAATTATGAAACAAGAGACTGCACTGAAACTTTTAAAAGCAGGTGAAAATGTATTTTTAACTGGTTCGGCGGGTGCAGGTAAAACCTATACATTGAATCAATACATTCATTATTTGAAAGCACGTAAAGTCCCTGTTGCAATCACTGCTTCAACGGGTATTGCTGCAACACATATGAACGGTATGACCATTCATACTTGGGCTGGAATTGGTATTAAAGATCGTTTGAGTGATGATGACCTCAAACGAATGAAAGAACGAAAATATCTAAAAGAACATTTAGAAAATGCCCAAGTGCTGATTATTGATGAAATTTCAATGTTGCATGCCAAACAACTTAATTTAGTCAATCAGGTTCTAAAGTACTTTAAAGAAAGTGATGAAGCCTTTGGTGGCATACAAGTGATTGTTGCGGGTGACTTCTTTCAGTTACCTCCAGTCGGACGTAATGGTGAAGCAAATCGAGATAAATTTTGCTTTATGTCTGATGCATGGGTAGAGGCAAAGTTTCGAGTATGCTATTTAACCGAACAACATCGTCAGGACGATGAAATTCTGAATCAGATTTTGAATGCCATTCGTGCACAAAATATTCAGCCAGATCATATTACGGCTTTACAACAATCACGCCAGCAGGATATTGGCGACACCTTTACTCGTTTATATACGCACAATATGGATGTTGATAATATCAACTATCAACATTTAAATGGTATCGAGAACGAAAGTCACCAATTCAATGCAGTTATTGATGGTAATGAAAAACTGATCGAAACCTTAAAATCTTCTGTACGTGCACCTGAAGAACTCACCTTGAAAAAACACGCCAAAGTCATGTTTGTAAAAAACAACTTTGATATGGGATATATCAATGGCAGTTTAGGTGAAGTGATTGGTTTTGAAGATGACGATAAACAAGGCTTGTTGCCTAAAGTTAAACTCACCGATGGCACGACTTTGTTGGTTGAACCAGAAACTTGGTCGATTGAAAATGAGGCAGGTAAAGCCATTGCTAGTTTTCAGCAAATCCCTTTGCGTTTAGCTTGGGCGATTACCATTCATAAAAGTCAGGGCATGACCCTAGAAGCGGCAGAAATTAACCTCACCAATACCTTTGAAAAAGGTCAGGGCTATGTTGCATTATCTCGATTAAAATCGCTCACGGGTCTTCGGCTGCTGGGTTTTAATGAGCAGGCTTTAGCACTGGATAGCTTGGCAATCAAAGCAGACCGCCGTTTTCAGGAATTGTCTGATGAAGCTGAAACAAACTTTGCAAATGAGGATCTGACTACTCAGCACAATGCATTTATTCGGCATTGCGGCGGTACATTAAACGCGACCGAAATCAATCGCAATGAAAAGAAACTTTCAAAAGGCAGTAAACAAAGTTATGCCGCAGCCACTTTAGATGAAACACGTGCTTTATTTGAAGAAGGCTATGAGATTGAAGATATTGCACATGAACGTGGTTTAACACCTGCCACGATTATCAATCATTTGGCGCGATTACATAAAGAGCAGAGCTTAGATATTTCTGTGGCGAGCCCTGGGGAAGAAGTGATTGAAGAAGTGCGTAAGATTTATAAACGTTTGCATAAAAGAAAGAATCCAGAGCATTTTACCGATGATGGTTCTATCAAACTACGTCCAATCGTGGAAGCAACGAGTCCTAGAATGGCGTATGATCAAGTGCGTTTGGCGTTGTTGTTTGTAGAGTAGGATCGAAAAATGCCACATATCATTGCAAATTATTCAGCAAATTTAACAAATTTAGATCAGCAAAAATTACTTAAACAAGTCAATACAGTTTTGTCTGAGACAGCATTATTTAGTGCAAATGATATCAAGTCTCGTATTTTCAAAGATGAAGTTTTCTTGATTGGCTTGGGTGAAACTCAAGAAGCTTATATCCATTTGAAACTCTATTTGCTAAGTGGTCGAACTGAACAACAGAAGAAAACTCTAGGTGATACGCTGTTGGCGATTCTTGAACAAAAAACCTATATGAAAGCTGAGATTGGATATCTGATTCAGCTTTGCGTTGAAGTCATTGATATGCCAAGAGAACATTATTTCAAGGCAACAGCCTAGTTTTGAAGATTCTAGGCTGCATTATGCAACAGCGATGATCGCTTCCACTTGTAGCAGCAACAAGCCTTGAAGAATGAATGTTTTTTAAATATAAAATCAATCAATATCAATGATCTGCTTAATAAATTCGCCGTTTGAGTTCAGGATTTCTTTATACATATAAGCAATATGCGTATCACTGAAATTGACCTCTCTAAAGCTATTCTCAGTGAGTTGCAGCAGTTGAATATTTGGCATTAGCATGATGATTGGTGAATGTGTTGCAATGATAAATTGCGCACCTGCTTGACTGAGTTGGATCACTTTTTCAATAAAATTGATTTGATTACTAATCGAAAGAGCAGCCTCGGGTTCATCTAAGATATATAAACCCTCTGCTCGAAAACGATGATCAATCAGCGCTTTCATTGCTTCGCCATGGGACATCATGTGTAAATCTTTACCACCATAAGCATTTCGTATAGGTGGACTAAAACTGGCTGCTGCATCGAGTTGGCGCATTTCTGTGAGAAAGTTATAGTACGTTTCTGATCGATAGAAAAAGATATCTTTGATCCTGCGTGCAGATTTATGGATACGCAGGTGGGGGCTATAATCAAAATGTGTATCTTCAGTTTTATAATTAAAATTGATACTTCCACCTTCTGCTGCACAACCAAATTTTAGCGCTAATGCCTCCAAAATAGTTGATTTCCCACTTCCATTTTCACCCGTGATGACGGTGATATTTTTCTTAAATTCTATTGGATAAAGATGTAAAAAAGGAAAGTCATCTGGAATGGTATTGAGAAGTTCAACTCGAGTGAGAAATGGTTTCATAATTCAAAAATATTAATGTTGAATAATCAAATGAATCATCATGGATAAAATTCCTCTATTCAAGTGATATCAATCTGTAAATGTCTACGCGAATTACGCGAATTACACGGATTTAAGACATTGGATACTATGATATTGGCGTATTAAGTTTTCATCTAACATATGAACATAATCCAAAAACATCACATTAAAACTCCCCACGTTTTGTGCTTGATCATAGGCCAGCCGACCAGCAATGGAGAAATGAATATGTGAGGCAAGAGCTGCAATGGTTGGTGAACTTACAGCACCGTAAGCCGCTGTTAAGGCACCTAAAGCACAGCCAGTTGCGGTAATCTTCGGCTGTAAATGGCAGCCACCATTCACCTGAATCACTATGCCGAGTTCCTTAGAAATAATATAGTCAGATTCACCTGAGATCGCGATACACTCAGTATGTTGGAGCAAACTTTGTGCTTGAGCATACACATCTTGACTATTGAGCGTGCTGTCTACACCTTTTGATTGGGTTAAATTACCTGCGAGTGCACTCATTTCTGAGGCATTACCGCGAATGATAGTCGGTTGAAACTGGAGAAGTTGATCCACGGTTTCGCTACGCCATTTTAAAATCTCACCATAACCGACAGGATCAAGCACCCATGGCACTTGATGTTGCTGGGCTGTTTTAGCTGAAATCAGCATTGCTTGGGTTTGTTCTGTGGTGGGTGTGCCGACATTAATATTTAACGCTGAACTGATTTGGGTAAAACTTTCTGCCTCAAAAGGATTGTCAATCATGGCTGGTGATGCACCCGCAGCCAACAGCACATTTGCCACATAATTGTTGGCTACGCTATTGGTAATACATTGAACCAATGGAGATTGTTGCTGTAAAGCGTGCCAAGCTTGAATGACTTGATCAATGAGTTGTTGTTTTTGTGACATAGTAAATCCTGATTTTTTAACGTGTAAAATAATGATCTTGATGTTTACACTGACGACAGATGAGGGATACATACTCTTCAGCATCGTAATCCACAATCAGATCATTTGAACCACAATACATGCAACGCTTTACCGAATAGAAATTTAAACGAGGTTCTATTTTTCGCCAAGACTTCCAAACAGGTTGAAAAAAGACACTTTCATCATAACCCAAGAATTTAAATAATAAAATTTCACTCATTTTACTCAATGGAATGTTATGTGGTCTTGGTAATGTTGAGGTTTCCCAGTGCTCGGTTAAAGCACGTTCTCGATACTGCTCTAAGGTTTTTTTTAATAAATTGGTGTTAATAAATTTATCATTACGAGCTTGTAACACTTTTTGCTTATAAAGGTATTCCAGTGCAGTTTGAATCAGATAATAAATCTGCCCCACGGCGAGTCCTTCCATCAAACGAAAACAGAAGCTTTGGAAAGGACGATTGCCTGCAATCTGAATTCCCCACGTTCGGCAATAGAACTGCATGAACTGAATGATCTCCTGATATAGCACCGTATAGAGTGCATCTTTCACCTCATCCGTGCTTTTAAAGGGGATGCCTGAGCTCAGATTTTCATAAAACCAATAGCGTAATTGTTGTGCCACACTAAACAGGCTTGGGTCTGAATAACCATCTAAACGAAGATTTAAGTAAAAGTGTTCTGTTTCTATATCTGAATCTTGGGGTCTTAAAACACCGAGTTTGAGTAACTCTTGAACGATCTGATGTTGAAATAAGTAATTGGGCGTAAAGTGCTGATATTTAATCTTCTTCCAGTAGATGAGTTCATCATGCTGAACATCTTCACGGGCATAATTATCCAATAAGCTCAACAAGAACAATTTTTGTAAAAAACTAAGCTGATTGAGGCCATAAATAACGTCATCTTTTATTTTGTATTTACGCTTTTCTTGTAGCAGGGTCTGTTGCGTTTGTTTTTTACGCTGAGCTGTGCAGTGGGCACAGTGACAATTTAATTTACTATCGCTGCTAAAAACCCGATGTTGACAATGACTACACTCATGAAATTGGAATTCTTGGGTATATTGTTCTGCCTCTATCCAAAACATAGATGCTTGACATAAAGGGCAAGGGCTACTTTCATCTAACTGTTTTTGTAGAATCTGTAACTCCATTGATACTCAACTTGCAATTTGTAAAAACCAGATTATACATTGCTGACAGCAGAAGTGATGCAAAGATTATATTGCGATATAAGTGTTGGCACTTTGCTGTTTGCATTGAATGGTAGAATGTAAACCTATGGTTGTTTGTCTATAAATGTGTGAATTAATTAATGTTTATCTTGGATTTAAGCCGTTAAATATTTTTATATTTGGTTGACTGAATCTAAGCATTGGCATGAAAATATAGAACAGATGGATCTGTGTCGCATAATGGAGCAATGTATGCAAAAAAAATTACTCATGAATGGAATCATGGGGATCTCTTTGATGTTATTTACCGCAATAGGTCATGCTGCAACGCCAGAAGGTTTCTGGAAAAGTATTGATGACCGTAGTGGTGAGCTACTTTCGATTATTGAAGTCAAAAAGAAAACGGATGGAACTTACACGGGCACAATTGCCTATCGCTATCCGGTCCCTGGTGGTGGCACCATTCTAGCGAACTGTGTTAAATGTCCTGAGCCTTTTAAAAATAAACCCATATTGGGATTACAAATCGCTTGGGGCTTGAAACAAGACCCACAAAATCCACATCAATATATTGATGGTCGAATACTTGAACCCAAAACAGGTAATATTTATAAGGGCAAAGCGCAGCTAAGTGTGGATGGTAAACGTATGCGTATGCGTGGATATATGGGGATTTCAGCACTTGGACGTACTCAGGTTTGGATTCGAACAGATAGTGCTAACCCTTAAATTATAATTTTAAAATTACACTGTACGTATTTGATTGTTAGAAAATTTATATAGTCAAGTACTGGGGCGTACAGTGTAAGCTCTCTTTAAATATGCTATTTTTTTAATCATTAAATCTATAAATATAAATAGGTTACTTTTTAACGGGGTTAATATGTATAAGCATGTCTTCATGGGGCTTTGTATTGCTTTCGCAAGTACAACGACTTTCGCTGCCGCTATCGAGGGTTATTGGAAAAGCATCGAAGAGAGAACGGGTCAACAGCTTTCAATTATCGAAATTCGAAAAGGTGACAATGGGCGATTTAATGGCAAGATTGTGTATCGTTATCCAAATGCGCATGGGATCTCGTTGAGCAATTGTACTAAATGTCCAGCACCTCACACGAATAAGCCACTTGTTGGTTTAGAAATTTTGTCAGGGTTTAGACAAGATCCAAATGATCCAAATGCATATATTGATGGTCTTGTATTGGAAGCAACCAGTGGCCGTGTATACAAAGGCAAAGGTGTGGTGTCTGGTGAAGGTAAGCGTCTCCGTATGCGTGGTTATATGGGCGTGTCCGCTTTAGGACGTACTGTAGTTTGGATTCGGACCAACAGCGCAAATCCATAAGTTATTCTTGGAAAAAACCTCAAATCAGACGTTGATTTGAGGTTTTTTTATTGAGTCAGAACGGAAATGTTAAACAGGGCATGGTAAGTTTTCATCCTCCTGACTGATTTTCTTGGCAGCGATGAGTGCTTGTACTTTTTTACTCGGCACTTTTTCTTTCCCAAGTGCGTCATAGGTATTTACAATATTGGTTACTTCTAAGGTGGTGAGTTCAATCCCTTCTGCGGACAGAAAAACAGAGATCACATGATGATCAACACCTGCGGTTGCAAGATCATGGATTGCTTTAATGTTTTCTAGACGATACAAATGTGCTTTTAATTCCATCGTTATAGCCCTCGCTTTTATTTTATTCACCTAGATTGGCATAAATACATAAGCAATAACCGTGCACAAAATGTATGACTTAAGCAAAGAATGTAAGTTGAATAGATAAAGATCATCGATTTTGTCATTTTTATTTAATAGTAGAAAACGATGTTGTAATTTTGTCTAAACGATAGACTGATTCTTCAAGTTCTATTTGAAAATACTTGCTCTCAACCCAATAAAAATTTTAAACGCATGACAGGTCTTACAGACAGCTTATATTTGTTGGCGTATGATTTGTGTAGATATCTGAGATAATCGCAACCACAATTGTTTTGAATGCGATATTTTTAGACCAAACGGCATAATTTATGCTAGTAAAAGACGCTTCAAGAAGTCTTGTCAACAAGACCATGTACATGAAATCATGAAAGATAAGGAATACTGATGAATATCGCGGCTCAACCTCCTGTTCAAACAGATCAAACTATTTATTTAAAAGACTATCAAAAGCCATCATTCTTGGTTGAATCAATTCATTTAGATATTCAAGTTTATAGCGACCAGACCATTGTTGATTCAACACTTGTGATGAAGCGTCAAGCAGCAGGTGCAATGGTGCTATTGGGTCGAGATTTAGAGCTGAAGTCGATTCAACTGAATGGACAATTACTCAGTGCTGATCAATATCAGTTAGATGAAGAACAATTAGTGATCGCTGATGCACCAGATGAGGTCATTCTTCAAGCACAAGTGATCATTCATCCTGAATCGAATACGCAGCTTGAAGGACTGTATAAAGCGGGTGATTTATTTGTTACGCAGAATGAACCTGAAGGATTCCGTAAAATCACCTTCTATCCAGATCGTCCAGACGTTTTGGCTGAATTTACCACCCGAGTGGAAGCTGATAAGAAATATCCTGTGTTGCTTGCCAACGGCAACTTGCTTGAAACAGGTGAGGCGGGCGAAGGTCGCCACTATGCGATTTGGCAAGATCCAACCAAGAAGCCAAGTTACTTATTTGCATGTGTGATTGGTGATTTAGCGGTCTTAAAAGATCGTTACACCACTTCAGAAGGTCGTGATGTCGCTTTGGAAATTTATGCGATCGAAAAAGATATTCCAAAATGTCACATTGCGATGGAAGCATTGAAGCATTCGATGCGTTGGGATGAAGAACATTATGGTCGTCCTTATGATCTCGACAATTATATGATTGTGGCGGTGAGTCAGTTCAACATGGGTGCCATGGAAAACAAAGGATTAAATATCTTTAATACTTCGTGTGTACTTGCTGATGAAGAGTTCACCACAGATGCCGCGATCATGCGTGTACAATCTGTGATTGCGCATGAATATTTCCATAACTGGACAGGCAACCGTATTACCTGTCGTGACTGGTTCCAGTTGTGTCTAAAAGAGGGCTTAACGGTGTTCCGTGACCAATCCTTCTCTGAAGATTTACAATCAGCAGCGGTACAAAGGATTGATGATGTAGCGGTATTAAAATCTCACCAATTCCCTGAAGATGCAGGACCATTGTCACATCCGCCACGTCCAGATCATTTTGTAGAAATTAATAATTTCTATACCGCTACGGTCTATGAAAAAGGCGCGGAAATTAACCGCATGATGGCGACCCTATTAGGCAAAGAAAAATACCGTCAGGGTACAGACGAATACTTCCGCCGTCATGATGGTCAAGCTGTGACAGTTGAAGATTGGGTTGCTGCATTAAGTGCGGGTTCTGGTGTTGATTTATTTAACTTCCTTACTTGGTATAATCAACCGGGGACACCAAAGTTGGATGCCAAAGGTGAATATGATGCGGCGAAACAGACCTATCGTTTGAGCTTAAAACAAAGCCTTAAAGCACATCCTAAATATCCGAACTTAAAAGCAGTGCCAATTCCTGTGGCTTTGGCTTTGTTCAATGCCAAAACAGGCGAACAATACACTTTGCATAGTGCTGATCTGTTTGTAAATGATTTCAAAGATGGCGTGTATTTGTTTGATCAAGATGAAGCAACGATCGAATTTACTGGAGTGACTGAACAACCTGTCGCATCGTTGTTGCGTAATTTCTCTGCGCCAGTCAATTTGGTATTTGACTATTCAAATGATGATCTTGCATTTTTGATTCAACACGAAACCAATGGTTTTAACCAATGGCAAGCGACTCAAACCTTGTTAGAGCGTATTCTGTTAGAAGATCATCAGGTGGATACTTATATTCAGGCGATTAAAAACACCTTGCCTGAATTGGTAAACAAAGATCCATTGCTCGCATCACGTTTGTTTGATGTACCAAGTGAAAACTATTTAGGTAGCCGTATTGATCAAGACTACGAACCTGAACTCATCCGTGAGAAACGTGAAGCAGTATTGAATCGTTTAGCACGAGAACTAGGTGCTTTCTGGAAAGATACTTATTTAGCTTTAGACCCAGATATGCAAAAAGAATTTTCTTTGGCAATGGGTGTCCGCGCATTGAAAAATATCATGTTAAGTATGTTGGCACGTCAAGGGGATGCTTCGGTATTTGAGTTGGCGGATGCACAATATAAAAACACGCGGAATATGTCAGAACGTTTAGGTGCATTACGCGTACTGGTATGGAATGATGCGCCACAAGCACAAGCCGCATTGGACGATTTCTATAATCGCTTTAAAGATGAAGCCTTATCTTTAGATCAATGGTTTACGATTCAAGCATCCAATCCTTGTGCGACAACGAAAACGATTGAATATCTCACTCAACATGCAGATTATGATTTAACCACTCCGAATCGTATTCGTTCAGTCAGCGGTGGTTTGGCCAATAATCCAGTCAATACATGGAGTTTTGGTGTAGATCATTTTATTCAGCTCGCTGCATATTTAGATGAGAAAAACCCAATTTTGGGTTCTCGTTTATTACAGGTGCTTTCGCGTTGGTATACCTTGGCTGAACCGCAACGAGGTCAGGTGCAACAAGCTTTAAAAGCCTTGCAACCGAAAGTGAAATCGAAGAATGTTTCAGAGACTTTGAATAGCTTGTTAAGCATTTAAGCACTGGAAAGTTTTAAAACCACAATCGTGATGACGGTTGTGGTTTTTTTTTATGCGTAATTTATTATATTTTTCACATGTTGATCATGATTTAGAATAAAGTGAAAACTGGATACAGGAGGATAATAATATATGACATTGAGCGTCTTTGATCTTTTTAAAATCGGTGTAGGGCCTTCAAGTTCACATACCGTTGCTCCCATGCGAGCAGCATATCGTTTTACTCAAAGCTTAAAAGCCCAAAATATTTTAAGCAAGGTTGCGAAAGTTCAGATTTTTTTATACGGTTCATTGTCTTCTACAGGAATAGGACATGGCACAGACAAAGCCACACTTTTAGGTTTGATGGGAAATGATCCTGAAACTATTGATATTCCGCATAGCCAAGTTCTTTTAGATCAGGTGTTTAAATCCAATACGCTTAAAATAGATGCGATTCATACGATCGACTTTGATCCACGCCAAGATATTATTTTTATTGATGAAGCTTTGCCTTATCACCCAAATGCAATGAGGATAAAGACCGAAGATGCTGAGGGAAATACACTTTATGCAAACACGTATTACTCCATAGGTGGGGGATTCATCATCGATGAAAGCCACATTCACCAAGGGAGTTTTATGGAGGATGATACAGTCGTTCCTTATCCATTTCAGAGTGCTAAAGAATTATTGGCGTTGTGCAAAACTCATCAATGTAGTATCAGTCATTTGATGTTGGAAAATGAAAAGAGTTGGCGCAGTGAAGCTGAAATTCGTGCCAAAATTATGCAGATTTGGCACGTCATGCAAGTCTGTATCCAAAATGGATTGCAGCATGAAGGGATTTTAGCTGGTGGATTAAATGTGAAACGCCGAGCTAAAAACATTCATCAACGCTTACTCAAAAAAGAAAATGAAAATTTGATTGCAACCACATTTAATGCGATGGAATGGGTGAATCTATATGCACTTGCAGTCAATGAAGAAAATGCCGCGGGTGGGCGTGTTGTCACCGCACCGACCAATGGTGCAGCAGGTATTATTCCTGCAGTGTTGTCTTATTATGTCAACTTTTCTAAAGATGAGTCTGAAGATACCATCGTTCGATTTTTCTTGAGTGCAGCAGCCGTCGGTATTTTATGTAAATTGAATGCCTCAATTTCTGGTGCTGAGGTAGGTTGTCAAGGTGAGGTGGGTTCAGCTTGCGCAATGGCATCGGCTGGATTGGCTGAAATTTTAGCTGGTACGCCTGAGCAGGTTGAACATGCTGCCGAAATTGGGCTGGAACATAATTTAGGACTGACCTGTGATCCTGTCGGTGGTTTAGTACAAGTGCCTTGTATTGAACGAAATGCAATTGCAGCAGTGAAAGCGATTAATGCTGCTCAGATGGCATTACATGGTGATGGTGAGCATTATATTTCGCTGGATAAAGTGATTCAAACCATGAAGGAAACAGGCAAGGATATGTCTGATAAATATAAAGAAACTTCAAAAGGAGGATTGGCAGTCAATTCGATTGAATGTTAAAACTTTTGATTGCACTTTATATTGAGATAGAAAATCTTTGACGGTAAAAAAGGATGTGGTCAGACATTCTTTTTTATTTGACAATTAATATTGTCACAAATAGTATGGATGTAATTTATATAACATAGATCACTAAAATGGAAATAAAAACAATCACATTGCCCACTCGACAGATCGACGTTGAGATTTACGCACTAGCCGAAACGAATGAGAAATTACCTGCAATTCTATTACTGCATGAATTATATGGTGTTATCGATGCTTATCGTGAAGATGCGCAAGATTTAGCAAATCGAGGCTATTTGGTTTATGTGCCGAACTTATATAGTGGCGGCGCAGTCAAATATTGCATCCGAGCAATGGTGGCTAAAGCAGGTCGTAGCAATGCAGCGGACAGTGATGTCAATAAAGAAATTCATGTATTGTTAGATGCGTTAAAAGTTGATCCAAGATCAAATGGTCGTTTAGGTATGTTAGGGCAGTGTTTAACAGGTGGATATGTGATCCAAATGGCGAAGCGAGATGATATGTTGGCGCCAGTTGTCTATCATCATTCTTTGGGGATTGAAGGCGCGGGAGTACCGAAAACAGAATCATTAGACGAAATTCGCTTACTACAAGGTCATTGGTCTGATCAATTTGATCCATTTTGCCCAGCTAAAAAGCGTAATAAGTTGATTGAGCAATTGGGTGATCGTGTCGAAGCTTATACTTATCCGATGCCACATGGTTTTCGTACAGTTAGTCGAGATCGTCCTGAGTCAGCATTGGTTTGGCAGCGTACAGTCGAGTTTTTTGACCGTGAATTAAAACAAAAGGTAATATGATTTATTGCATCAACAGTTTATTATTTATAGGTATTTATCTTTAATTTTAATATAGAAATAAGAAGTGAGGGGAAAATGTCTCATAAATATGAGTATGCAGGTTTTTGGATACGCTTCGGCGCAGCGATTCTAGATACGATCATTATTATTGTCGCTTTGATTCCACTTACCATGCTTTTTGGTGGTGGTGATACTACGGTCTCATCAGATGGTTTTTCTTCATTTCAGTTCATGTCTACATTTGATTGGATTTGGCAAATACTAACAGCCATTTTTTATATATTTTGCTGGGTCAAATTCGCAGGGACACCCGGCAAACGTTTATTACGCTTAAAAGTGCTGGATGAGAAAACGGGTGAACAGGTGTCTGTTGGTCAAGGTATCATTCGTTATATCGGTTATTTCCCAGCAACTTTAGTTTTGTTTATTGGTTTAATCTGGGTGGCGTTCGATCCAAAAAAGCAAGGCTGGCATGACAAAATGGCAAAAACGGTTGTGGTGAAAGAGCTTTAATTTAGAACATTTGAAGACTCAATTTTTTGCGTTGTCATAAAAAATTCACATTATAGGGCTTGTTTATGCATTAACACGCCCTATAATGCCGATGAGTTTATTCAACGGAGATCCTAAATGGGAAGTTGTTCGAGGTTCGGGTTTAGTTATCAATTAAACCAAAGCGAATACTGAGCAATATAGCCTTTTAGGTCGGCTATCTTGCAATGGGATAGCTTTGATTAAAATTGCATTAACCCTTCTATAAAATTTTTACCTATCAGCAAAAATTTATTGTATTTGAATACGACCTGTTTAGTTTCTCACCTAAAATGGGGAGAAGCCTATGTTTTTTCATGCTTCCATTCAGTGTTACGGTGTTATGGGTATATTGGCGCTGTGTGGATTATTGCTGCCTACTCAAAAGAGCAAAGCAGATCCATTATTAAATACCGACGATGCTTCAATTACAGACGCTCATCGCTGTCAATTAGAAACATCTTATTTATATTTAAAAGACGGTGCGTGGTCATATCAAGCCACACCTGCCTGTAATCTAAATCAGAATTTAGAAGTTTCAATTGGCTATCATGCGACTAAAGAGCTTGATCAGGTACGCGGTTTTTCAGCACAAGTAAAAACTGTCGTAAAACCGATGGAAAATGATTGGGGTATTGCAACCAGTTTGACGCTGTCTAGAGACGATCAGGCTGAACAGCGTAATGATTTGGATTGGTTTTTAAATGTACCTGTAAGTTTTAATTTTCTAGATCAACGTTTAGCGCTGCATAGTAACTTGGGATATCAATATGCTCAAGATCATGCACGGTTATTGCGGTGGAGTATTGCCACAAATTATGCCCTAACGGACCGTCTAGCTTTAAGTGTTGAAACTTATAATCAAGATCGTCAAGCGCCACTCTTTCAAACGGCTGTGCATTACAGTCTTATTCCCAATGTCTTAACTTTAGCAGCCTCTTTTGGTGACCGTCTCCATGATTTCCGACAGCAATGGTTTGGATTCGGGCTAAGCTTTACCCCTGCATCACCATAACAATTCATTTCTTTATCATCTAAGTTTTCTATATTTACCCATTATTTGGATTGCCTATATGTGTCTAACACAATAGGCAAAAAAATATGTATACCCGCTGTTATGGCTGGCAATAATGATTAGAGGCATCTAATGCAATTAAAATTTCTACAAAATATTGATTTGATCAATACCGTTGATACGCTAATTAGTCTCAGCGTTGCCTTTATTTTGGGCGCACTCATCGGTTTTGAAAGACAATATCGCCAACGGACCGCAGGATTAAGAACCAATGTGCTGGTCGCTGTGGGTGCTGCGATCTTTGTCGATATTGCAATCAATTTAACTGGTGCAGATGGGGCAGTTCGAGTGATTGCTTACGTGGTATCAGGTATCGGCTTTTTGGGCGCAGGTGTGATTATGCGTCAAGAAGGAAACATCCATGGATTAAACACAGCCGCAACTTTATGGTGTTCGGCAGCAGTGGGAGCTTCTGCGGGTTCAGATCTAATCATAGAAGCAATCTTGGCGACATTATTTATCTTGGCAACAAATACGTTGTTGAGACCCATCGTGCATGCAATTGATCGTCGCCCATTGGATGATGAAACGGAAGTGCTGCATGTGATCTATATTGTTTGTGACCGCAGTCATAGTAAAGTGGTGATGGATGAACTAAATTCGACGCTTAAACATCATAATTACCCGGCTAAAGACATTGATGTTACGCCATTTGGTGAAAAAGAAGTGGAGATAGAAGTGACGTTGATTGCTACCTCAATCGAGGCAGAGGAGGCACAACACATCATCAATCATTTGAATGCGATGCCACAAATACGCCAAGCTTTTTGGGATAAGAATGCAACCGACTAAGAACGTTGGTGGGTGTCTATGCAAACAAATAGGATGCATTATCCTATAAATGCGCTATCCGTCTTTTATTCTTTCAAATAGAATGAAATCAAATTGATAACAATGAGAACAGTATGAGTTCAGAGGCTGATTCAATAAGTTTAATTGCTCCCGTCGTTTTATTGGCTGCGGCAGTGATAGCTGTGCCCATTTTTAAACGCATCGGACTGGGTTCGGTATTAGGTTATCTCATTGCTGGCTTGATTATAGGGCCATTTGGTTTTGCATTTTTCCATGAATCAACATCCATCTTGCATATCGCTGAGTTGGGGATTGTGATGTATCTCTTCGTGATTGGTCTGGAAATGCAACCCTCACATTTGTGGAGTCTAAGGCGAGAAATCTTTGGTTTGGGAACCTTGCAAATCATAGTGAGTGCTTTGGCTTTAACTGGCGTGGGTATTCTATTTGGATTTACATGGCAAATTGCTTTTATTGCAGCAGCAGGTTTTGTACTGACCTCAACCGCCATCGTAATGCAATTGCTTGGTGATCGCGGTGACATTGCTCAACCGCGGGGGCAAAAGGTTGTTTCCATATTATTATTTGAAGATCTTCTTATCGTTCCATTATTGGCCATAATTGCATTTATGGCACCCAATCATGTGGTGGAAACAACTTCAGCACGCTTAGAAACCATTGGTATTGGTTTGATTGCGATAGCTGGTCTTATTGCAGCAGGTTATTGGTTACTCAATCCATTATTTAGATTGTTAGCAGCGGCTAAAGCCAGAGAAGTCATGACAGCCGCAGCGCTTTTGGTAGTATTGGGCGCAGCATTGTTGATGCAAGTGAGTGGCTTATCTATGGCGATGGGTGCTTTTCTCGCGGGTGTACTTTTATCCGAATCAACTTTTCGACATCAAATTGAGGCAGATATTGAGCCGTTCCGAGGGTTGTTACTGGGGCTCTTTTTCCTCGGTGTAGGGATGTCGCTGGACTTATCTGTCGTCGCACAGAATTGGCAGCTCATCATTAGTGGCGTTTTAGCCATGATGTTTGTAAAAGCACTGATGATTTATATCGTTGCGCGTGTCACGAAAAGTTCTCATATCGATGCTTTGGATCGTGCTTTACTCATGGCTCAAGGTGGTGAGTTTGCGTTTGTACTATTTGCTGCGGCCGTCAGTGCTCAAGTCATTGATAATACAATTAGGTCAAACCTTACCGCGATTGTGGTACTTTCAATGGTACTCACGCCTATTTTTGGTATTATTTTCAAACGATTTACAGAGAAAAAAGATACGATTTCTCTGGAAAACGTCAATATTGCAGAAGGTCTAAGTGGTAGCGTCTTGATGATTGGATTTGGTCGTTTTGGTCAGGTTGCCAGTCAGTTATTATTAGCCAGAGGCGTTGATGTCACTATTATTGACAACGATATTGATATGATTCAAAACGCAGAGAAATTTGGTTTTAAAATCTATTATGGCGATGGTGCACGTTTAGATATTTTACATGCCTCGGGTGCTAAAAATGCACAAGCTATTGTGGTGTGTGTGGATAGTAAGGCAACAACCAATAAAATCGTCGAATTGGTGGGGCATGAATTTCCACTTGCAAAACTACTTGTGAGATCTTATGACCGTGAACATTCGTTGTATTTGGTCAAACAGAAAGTCGATTATATGGTCCGTGAAACCTTTGAATCAGCTATTAAGTTTGGTGGGGTGATTTTAAAAGAGTTAGGTGTTGATCAGGATGAAGTGAAACGTATTAGCAATGAAATCCGTGATCGTGATGATGAGCGTTTTGAAACAGAAATAGCCGCAGATGATGTTTATGCTGGGGCTGGTTTACAATACACCCATGCACATCCACGACCTACAGAACCACTGCTTCGACCAAAGCAGGCTGGGCGAATTTTAAATGATGAAGAAACCCAAAAAGAGTTAGAAGATAAATAACCTTAAAGATTTATCCTCTGTACAGCATAAGCCTTAGTTTTGACTAAGGCTTATTTTTAAATCTAAATAATATTAAGACAAAAAGGCCCAGAATAAGTCCCCAAAATGCTGAGCCGATACCCAAAAACTGGACACCAGATGCACTACATAAAAAGGTCAGTAGCGCAGCTTCACGTTCTTCTACGTTGGAAAAAGCAACTGCAATGTTATGGCTAATCGTGGCAAATAATGCAATGCCAGCAAGTGCCACAATAAAGATTTGTGGAAATGACATGAGTAGGCTGACTAAAGTCGCAGCAAAAAGCCCCATGAAAATATAAAATATACCGCAACTGATCCCCGCAATATAGCGTTTGCTTGGATCGGGATGAACTTGATCATCTAAACTCACTGCTGCACTAATGGCGGCTAAATTTACCGAAAAACAGCCAAAAGGTGCAAACAGGGTATGCGCAACACCTGTCCAGCCCACGAGTTGATTGACGTGAGGGTGATAACCATAGCTTTTAATCATCGCGATGCCGGGTAAATTTTGTGAAGTCATATTGATCACAAATAATGGAAGTGCTAAACCAAGTACGGCAGACCATGAAAATGCGGGTTGCATCCATACAGGTTGAGTCAAAGACCATGTAATCGGTTGGAGTTGAAAATCAATAAACAGGGGGCAAATCGCTGCACCTAAAAGCACAGTCAATACAATGCTATAGCGTTGAAATAAGCGCTTAGAGACAAGATAAATCGCCAACATACTGAGAATAAAACCTAGATGGCTTTCTAGACTACTAAAGATTTGAATACCAAACTTTAATAGAATCCCTGCAAGCATGGCACAGGTTAGACTGGTTGGGATATGTGCCAATAACCTTTGAAAAACACCTGAAAATCCAACAATTGCAATGGCAAGCCCGCAGATGACAAACGCACCGATGGCTTCATAAAGATCATAATGTCCTGTAGAGGCAATGATCAGTGCGATACCGGGGGTCGACCATGCAGTAGCAACAGGATATTTATATTTCCAAGAGAGGATTAAACCTGAAAGTCCAATCGCTAAACCGAGTGCCCAGAACCATGAACTGATTTGTGCCGTGTTCGCACCTAAAGATTGAGCACCTTGAATGACGAGAACAGCCGAAACACTAATACCAATCAAAAAGGTGATAAAGCCAGCAAATACCGCAGGGATCGAAAAATCTTGAATTAGGCGTTGCATTATATGCATCTATACTTGATTAAAATTTGTTGAAAAGTATATCGTTAATATGGCTTAAATCGTAGTTCAAAGATGATTGAATAAATTGATGACACGATTAAAACAGATGGGGATGAAACATTATGAACTACCTTCCTTGGCGTGAATTTAATGTTGATCTAGATCAGGACAAAGTTGAAGTTGCGAGCCTTAAGCCGAAGCCGAAGAATAAAATACCGACCAAAAATACACCGCCAGCTGCGAGTTTGTAATTATGTTTGAAAAAACCAGCTAACTTTATGCCTGAAAAAATAAGTGCAGTTAGATAACTAAAGCTGACGATTTGTAAAATCAATGCCAGTACCAAGAAACTCAACATTGGATAGGGATAATTTGGCTCAACGAATTGCACAAAGAACGATAGGAAAAATAGAATTGCTTTGGGGTTCAATAAACTAATGCTAAGCGCAGTTCGATAGGGATGCACTTTATCTAATTGAGGTAAATCAGCCATTTCTGCGTGTTGTTGCGGTTTTTTCCACGTTTGATAAGCACTTTGTAGTAGTTTGAAACCCAAATAAGCGAGATAACAAGCACCTGTTATTTTGAGAATAACAAACAGAATCGGGAACGCTTTTAATAAAGATGCCGCACCTAAAACAGTACAAATAATTAAAATAAAATCGCCAGTAAATACGCCACAAGCAGCAGCGTAACCTGTACGTATTCCATAGCGTGAGGCAACAGACATCACATAGACCGAGTTCGGGCCGGGTAATAAAATGATTAAGATTGTACCAATAATATATGTGGTTAAATCTGTGATACCGAACACACTGAACTCTTAAAAAAACCGATTTTCACTAATATAGCAAAAATCGGTTTTTAATAGGTGAAAAATCAGCTAATTATGGGGTGATTTCAGCATCAATACCAAAAGATTGACGGAGTAACAAACTCAATTGGTTTCGCGCTTTAATAAAGCCATCAATGCCACCTTGGAGGAGCTGAAATGCCATTAAATCATGTTCGAGTTCGGCTTTAAAACTTTCTTTGGTTTGAGCGGTACGTTCGATTTTTTCAGCCTGTTGTGCTGAAGTCGTAGAGAGTTGAGCTTCAACAATATGTTGATCTTGTCCCAATTGATTCAATAGATTTGGAGCAATGGTCAATAAATCACAACCTGCTAAGCCAAGCACTTGAGCTGTGCTGCGGAAACTCGCTCCCATGACTTGAGTTGCGATCCCTTGTTGTTTATAGTAGTTATAAATTTTCTTAACAGACAAGACACCAGGGTCTTTTTCGATAGGATATTGATCCACGCCTTCGGCTTTTTTATACCAATCTAAAATACGACCTACGAACGGTGAGATCAAAGTCACTTTTGCATCTGCACAAGCTTGTGCTTGATGTAAGCCAAATAATAAAGTCAGGTTACACGGAATCCCTTCGGCTTCAAGCACCTTGGCAGCTTGAATGCCTTCCCATGTAGACGCAATTTTAATTAGAATACGTGATTGTTCAATTCCATATTCCTTATAGAGTTTGGAAAGTTCACGTGCTTTAGCAATCGTTGCTTCTGTATCATAAGACAGTAAGGCATCAACCTCAGTTGAAACACGACCATCAATTAATTTTAAGATTTCAACGCCAAATTTGACTGTTAGAATATCAATGGTACGTTCAATTAACGCATCACTTTGATAACCTTCTTGTTTTGCTTGTGCATAAGCATCTTCAATCAGTTCTTTGCTTTCTGGCTGCTCAGCCGCCGCAGTAATCAGTGATGGATTTGTTGTTGCGTCTAATGGACGAAATTTTTCAATTGCTTCCAGATCACTACTATCTGCGACAACAGTCGTTAAATTCTTTAATTGGTCTAATGCGGTTTGAGTCATTGATATAACGTTCTTTCTTAAACAATATTATGGGTAACTTCATTTATAACACAATCCACAGGAAAGCAAAGCACCGCATTTTAGAGAAATGTTGAGGGTCTGTTGACCGAGCTATTTCATTTTTGACGTTGATTCCGAATATGTTCAATCAAAAAACGTGCGGCAGCGCCTAACTCACTTTCACGACTCCAAACGAGATCAACGTAGTATTCAAATTTTGGACTAAAATCATATAGCTTCAAAATTTTCAGCTTCTTTTTTAATTCAGGATTTTCATTAAACATTTCTAAAGGCAGAACACCCCAACCTAAATTGCGGACAATCATCATACAAGCGGAATGATGGTTGTCAGTGCGCCAATAGTCTTTGGAAAAGAGTAGTTCAGGTTTGATGTTTTTATCACGACTTGCAACAACGATTTGGCGTGTCTGTACCATTTGTTCGAATGACACTTGCTCAAGTTGTGCCAAAGGATGATTTTCAGCAATTACAGGAACTAAAGCTTCTCGTTTTAGTTCAACAAACTGTTCACGACTGTCTAAATGTTCTCGTTCAAACATTAGCGCTAATTGTGCCGATTGGTCGAGCAACATTTGCAGTGCATCTTCTTGCGGAGCAGAAACAATGTTAATCGCAAGGCTAGGGAACTGTTGCTCAAGTAGCGTGATGTAATCTGTCCAATTAGTATGTAATAGCTCTGACACGACGACAATATTTAAAGTCGCTTCTAATCCTGTACTAAGTGCATAGGCATGCTGTTTCCATTGATTCATTTCAATCAAAAGTTGTTGTGTTTTTTCGTAGAGGACGATTGCTTCTGCTGTTGGGATTGGCTCGCGTCCAATACGATCAAATAAATTAAGATTGAGATCTATCTCTAGATTTGCAATCGACATACTCACTGCTGAAGGTACTTTACCTAATTTACGGGCAGCGGCGGAAAATGAACCTGTTTCCATGACGGTTTGAAACATGAGGAGTTGTTCTTGATTTATATTCATTGCTCAAAGATACTCATCTATCAAAAAAACTGAAAGAATCTGATTGGATTGATCAACATTATAAAAATAAAATGAGCCATATCCAAACAATAGAGTGTTTTAAAAATGTTGATTTCCAAAAGAAGACTCATTCATGCGATTGTCTATGAAGTGATTTTATTGGTCATCATCGCAATTGCGTTAAGTTTTATTTTTAGCATGCCGTTAGAAGTTACGGGTGTTTTAGGTACGATCATGGCCGTTATTTCCGTATTTTGGAATATGGTTTTTAACCATTATTTTGAAAAGATTGAATATAAATATCAGTGGGAAAGAACGATTCCAGTGCGTATTTTACATGCGATTGGCTTTGAGGGCGGTTTGATGCTCGCAACAATTCCAATTATTGCCTATATGATGCATATGAGCTTCATTGATGCATTAATCTTAGATTTTGGTTTGACCATGTGTATCTTGGTTTATACTTTTATCTTCCAGTGGTGTTATGACTCAGTAGAGGGGCGTTTCTTCCCAAATGCGAAGTTAGCCGCGCAATAACGATTGATAAAAAGCATTCTCTAGATATTTTGGAGAGTGCTTTTTTGCTATAAAAAAATTATTATGATTCAATTAAATTTTGATAGCTTTGGACTTATGTAGTTAATCAAATTCAGTAATTTTTTATCGGTACAGTGGAAATATAAATTATTTATATGTAAAAAGTCTTCAGGAGAATAAAAAATGCCAAGTGTGCTGATTGAAGTTAGACAGAAATACTCCATAGAAGTTGAACTTGGGATCATGGAGGCGGTACATTCTGCTTTAAGAGAAGCATTTAAAATTAAGCCAAATGATCGAAATTTACGTTTAGTCGTGCATGATGCACATCGTTTTCAGTGTCCGCCTGAAAGTAAAAAACCAGAATTTGTTACACTTATTACTATTGATTGTTTTGTAGGTCGTTCTTTAGAGGCTAAACGTTTACTTTATAAAGCGATTGTGAATAATTTAGAGCCATTTGGTGTGCCCAAAGATCATATCATGATAATACTTCGAGAAATTCCAGCAGATAATTTTGGAATTCGTGGTGGTCAGGCTGCTTGTGATGTCGATCTAGGTTTCAATGTTGATGTATAAAATTAAGATGGCTTAACATTCATTAGAATATCTGATAAAGAGACAGTTCCATGAAATTGAAAGAGCTTTTTATTGAAATCTATTACGACGAATATTCTAAAGGAGTGAACTTAAAAAAAATTAATAAATATATAGAAAATAATGAAATTTTCGATGTAGATTTTTTTGAACTTCTTTATGGCGCAATTGATCATGAGGCTATATTGCTTCAATTGATACAGAAGGGTGATCCTAATTTTTCAGTTAATTCATTTGAAGCCGAATTTTGACTGCTCGGTATTTTTTAGATGTGCTATATCACTATAAAATTGGTCTTATACAGCCTCTTAGGTTGTGTCAAATTTTTAGCAAGATAGAAACAAGTTTTTTGAGTGCTTCAAGAAATCTTGAGGAAAGGGTTGTGTACTACCCAGAATGGATAAGTGGTTTATATGATGCATGTGACTGGTGTGATGAAACATGGACTGTTAATAATTCACCTCATCTTACAGTGGCAGTAGACCAGCAAATTAATATCATTGAAGATTGGTTGTCCACCCATACTATTTAATGCACTCAAGCATATTATATCTAAAATAGCCTAAGCAATTTTAAATCTAGTGAATGAAAGTCCGAAAATTCACTTACGCTAAAAAAACATCATGCTAAAATAAGCCACTTGTCATTATAAATTGCACGATTTTCTCTATGTTTCAGCAAGAAATTTCTCAATTAAATCTACAACAACTCAAAGCTGGCGAAAAACGCTGGATTGGTTCATTACTTGGGTCTTCAGCAGCACTATTATAATGTGGTTCCGTTAATTAGACCACTCAATTCAGTTTTATAAGTGATAAATCCGCTCTAAATATTTAAATTATGCTGCCATTACTTTTAGTAAATGTTGATCATAAAATTCATTTGGTGTTGCCTTATTCAAACTTGAATGAGGACGTATCATGTTATAAAAATCCAAATATTCAGCAATTGATAGTTTCGCTTGTTTAACCGTATCGTAAGCCTTCAAATAGACTTCCTCATGCTTCACGCTGCGCCATAAACGCTCAATCATTACATTATCCATCCATCGTCCTTTCCCATCCATACTGATACGGATATTTCGCAATTTTAACTCATTCAAAAATGCCTCGCTTGTGAATTGACTGCCTTGGTCTGTATTAAACACCTCAGGACAACCATATTTCACAATTGCTTCTTGCAACGCATCTATGCAAAAGTCTGTTTCCATACTGATCGATACTCGATGAGCCAGTACTTTACGACTATGCCAATCTATAATTGCACACAGATAGACAAAGCCTTTAGCCATAGGAATGTACGTGATATCTGTACACCAGACTTGATTAGAGTGATCGATGACCATGTTTTTCAACAGATATGGGAAAATACGGTGTGCAAGATTAGGCTTACTGGTATTGGGTTTTGGATACAAGGCATGTATTCCCATCAAGCGCATTAAACGTCGGACTTTACGCCGACCTATTTGATGTCCTTGACGCTGTAGCATATCTCGTATCATTCGACTGCCCATAAATGGGTAGTCGAGATGAATTTCATCGATTAGACGCATCCAACTCAAATCAGTTGATGAAATCTCTTTGGGCTTGTAATACAACGTACTGCGATTGATTTGAATCAATTGCGATTGTTGTCGTACCGAAAGTTGATGGGTCTTATCGATCATTTTTTGCCGCTCAGCTGCCCTATTTTTCTGAGCGCACCTTCTAAAAAATCAATTTGCAATGCCTGATGTCCTATCTTGGCATGTAGAGCTTTGAGGTCAATCTCTGGTTCTTGTTGTGCTGTTGGTCGTGAAAAAATATTGACTGATTGCTCAAGCAGTTGATTTTTCCAATCGATGATTTGGTTTTGATGTAAATCGAATTGAGTAGAAAGTTCAGCGAGTGTGTGGTCGCCTTTAATTGCTGCGAGAGCAACTTTAACTTTAAACTCTGCTGAATGATTACGACGTTTTCTTCGTGTCATGGTTGACTCCAAAAACAAGCATTTCCCATGCTTATTGGGGAGTAGATTATCACTTATAGGCGTGGTCTAAAATCCTAGAACCACATCAATTATTTAAAGAAATCGCGACTCAAAGTTCAAATCTATATGTGATTGTAACGAGGAATAATCAGCATCTTGCGCAGTTAGAAAGTGAACTCGAATTTTATGGCATAAAACCAATCATTTTCCCAGACTGGGAAATTTTACCCTATGACCGATTGTCTCCGCATCAGGATATTGTTTCAGAACGATTGGCGATTTTATCCAACATGCCACAAAAAGGCATTTTACTTGTATCAGCCAGTACCTTAGCACAACGTGTCGCACCTTATTCATGGGTGGTCGGCGAACACTTTGATATAAAAGTGGGGCAAAAATTAGATTTAGATGTTCAAAAGAAGCAACTGGTACAGGCGGGTTATCGTTTAGTCGATACTGTCTATGACCATGGTGAGTTTGCTGTTCGAGGCAGCATCATGGATATTTTTGCGTCTGGACAAGAACAACCGATTCGAATAGATCTATTCGATGATGAAATTGAAAGCCTAAAATTCTTTGATCCTGAAACCCAAAGAACAACAGAATCTTTAAAAAACTTCACAGTTTTACCTGCAAAAGAATTTCCTTTAAAAGAAGGGCGCTCTACTTTTAGAGATCGTTATGCGGAAAGTTTTCCGACGGCCAATCCGAAGAAAAATCCCATTTATCAAGATGTACTAGAGGGGATTGCAACGCCAGGATTGGAGTTCTACCTGCCATTGTTTTTTGATAAAAAGACAATGGAAGCACAAAGTATGTTAATGACGTACTTACCAAAGAATTGCATTGTCATTACAAATAATGAAATTGAAGATGAGTTAATCAACTTTTGGAAAGAAGTCGTACGCCGTTACGAAGATCGTCGTCACAATATTGATCAACCGATTCTTCCACCTGAAGAATTATTTTTGATGCCAAACCATGTTTTACAGGCATTGAATCAACTTCCACGCATTATTGCGTCTGCTGCTGCTTTTGAGAACAAAGCTGGCGTACTTAACTTAGCAGCTGAGCAACCTTCTCAACTTGCAGTTGAACCAAAAAAAGAGCAGCCCTTTGAAGCCGTCAAACGCTATGTAGATCAAAGTAATCATCCTATTTTATTGGTGGCTGAAAGTGCGGGTCGTCGTGAAACCTTAAAAGATGCGTTACGTTCTACCTTGGGTGAGATTACGACCGTAGACAGTTTTGCTCAATTCCAAAAAGAAAAATTACGTGTTGCGATTACCAATGCACCTTTGGATCGTGGGTTATTGTTAACGGATCAACTGACTGTTATTTCAGAAAATCAGTTGTATGAACATCGTGTCGTGCAACGCCGTCGAAAGCGTCAACAAGAAGTTTCTGAAGAGTTCTTAGTCCGTAGTTTGACTGAGTTAAATATTGGTGCGCCTGTTGTACACATTGATCATGGTGTGGGGCGTTATGCGGGGTTGATTACACTTGAAATCGATCGACAGGATCATGAGTTCTTACAGCTTGATTATGCCGATAGTGCGAAAATTTATGTACCCGTCACCAATTTACATTTAATCAGTCGTTATAGTGGTGGTGATCCAGATCTTGCACCTTTACATAAAATTGGTACAGATACGTGGAGCAAAGCAAAACGCAAAGCTTTAGAGCAGATTCATGATGTAGCTGCTGAGTTGTTACATATTCAGGCTCGTCGTCAAGCTAAACCGGGCTTTGCATTTGAGCTAGATCAAATGGCGTATATGCAATTTTCCAGTGGTTTTGCCTACGAAGAGACCTTGGATCAAGCCAATGCCATTGATGCCACATTGCATGATATGCAACTGGCTAAACCGATGGATCGGCTGGTGTGTGGTGATGTTGGTTTTGGTAAAACCGAAGTTGCGATGCGAGCGGCCTTTGTTGCTGTTCAAAATGGCAAACAAGTTGCTGTACTTGTACCAACGACTTTATTGGCACAACAGCATTTTGAATCATTTAAGGATCGCTTTGCCGATACCGCCGTCAGAATTGAGGTTTTATCTCGTTTTGGCAGTAACAAAACTCACTTAAAAATCATCGAAGATTTGGCGGATGGTAAAGTCGATATCGTGGTGGGAACACATAAGATCCTACAAGAAAATATCCAATTTAATAATCTAGGTTTGATGATTGTGGATGAAGAACACCGCTTTGGTGTTCGAGACAAAGAGCGAATCAAAGCTTTACGTGCTGATGTTGATATGCTGACTTTAACGGCAACGCCGATTCCTCGTACGCTTAACATGGCTTTCTCAGGCATGCGGGATTTGTCAATTATTGCCACACCTCCTGCACGTCGCCTAGCAGTCAAAACTTTTGTACAAGAACATACCGATGATTCGATCAAAGAAGCAATTTTACGTGAGTTGTTACGTGGTGGTCAGGTGTATCTTCTGCACAATGAAGTAGAAAGTATTGAGCGAGCCGCAGAAACCATACGTACTTTAGTACCCGAAGCACGAGTTGCCGTTGCACATGGACAGATGCGCGAGCGTGAACTTGAGCAAGTGATGCAGCAGTTTTATCACAAAGAATATAATGTTCTGGTTTGCTCTACCATTATTGAAACAGGGATTGATGTTCCAAATGCCAATACGATTATTATTGAGCGTGCTGATAAGTTAGGTTTGGCGCAGCTACACCAACTAAGAGGGCGTGTTGGTCGTTCGCATCATCAGGCATATGCTTATTTGCTTGTGCCTTCGTTGAAGCACTTAAAAGGCGATGCAGAAAAACGTCTGGATGCGATTCAGCGTGCCTCAACTTTGGGTGCGGGTTTTATGCTGGCGACAGAGGATTTGGAAATCCGCGGTGCGGGTGAACTTCTCGGTGAACAGCAAAGTGGTTCAATGCATGCCATTGGATATAGTTTGTATATGGAAATGCTAGAAAAAGCGACCAAAGCGATTCAGAAAGGTAAAACGCCAAACTTTGATGCACCGTTGTCCTTGACGGCTGAGATTAATCTGCATATGCCAGCGCTGATTCCTGATGATTATTTAGGGGATGTACATCAACGCTTACTGTTCTATAAACGCATTAGTAATACGGATACACAGGAAAAGCTGAATAATATCCGCATGGAGTTAATTGATCGTTTTGGCATTCCACCACAACCTGTTAAACAACTCTTTAGTGTTCATCAAGTCCGTTTGAGCGCGGAACAACTTGGAATTACTAAAGTTGATATCAATAGCAATGGGGGCTATGTTGAATTTTCACCTGATACCCCAGTACAAGCGGTCAGCATTATTCAATTAATGCAGAAAAATCCCACTTATTATCGGATGGAAGGTGGTCAACGTCTGAAAATTATGGTGCAGCTTGCTGAATATGATAAGCGTATTCAATTCATTATGGATTTATTGAATAAATTATTAAATGCAATGAATAGCTAGAATCAAATCATGATTTGTTGGTTAATTGATCAAGTTTGTTTTTTTGTAGGCTAAGCAGATTTCTTGGATTAAAACCTTATGCAATAAATGAGGAAAATCATTGTTATTTGTAATCAAATAGCCTACTTAGAATATTCACATCAGAACTGATGTGGTAGTATTGATCATCATTATTCTGCATCATTTATAAAGATATGTTTAGTTTGCATCCCCAACTTGCTCAAGATACATTTTTTGTAGGCGATTTCCCGCTTTCAACATGTCGTTTAATGAATGATATGCAATTTCCTTGGTTAATTCTTGTGCCACGCGTACCAGGAATTACAGAGTTATATGAACTCAGCCAAGCAGATCAGGAACAGTTTTTGCGTGAATCAAGCTGGTTATCTAGCCAACTTTCGCGTGTATTCCGTGCGGATAAAATGAATGTTGCCGCGTTAGGCAATGTTGTACCTCAATTGCATTTTCATCATGTTGTACGTTATCAAAACGATGTTGCATGGCCTAAACCAGTTTGGGGAAATCCAGCAGTCCCTTATAGCAATGATGTGCTCGCGCATATGCGCCAAACATTGATGCTTGCACTACGTGGACAAGGCGATATGCCATTCGATTGGCGCATGGACTGATCTAAAAAATAGAAGAAAAATAGTATTCTATAATAAGAAAGGAGGATAGAGTGTCGCTAGACAGGTTGATTGATAAAGAACCTAGACAGTTCGCTTACTTTCATCGTTTGATGGGATATTCGATTCTGTCACTAATTTTGGTAATTTATACATTTACCTCATCGAGTGCTAACTATCAACTTTATATCCTCCCTTTATTATTGATTTATTTTTTATTTTGTCCACGACTCGAAAAATGGCTGCAATATAAATACGACAAAAAAACTGAAAAAAATGTGTATTTCGCCAATGAGGCGATCATCGTCTCAATCGTTCTCGCTGCACTTCATCTAAGTTTAGTTCCAACCTTTGTTATTATTTTTGCCTTATTATATGTTGGATTGAACAATAGAATTTCTTTACCGATTGCTTGTCTGATCGGGCTTATCGGTGTCATTACATTTTATTTTAGTACCTTTTTTATATTTGGTTCTGAACAGTATTTTGAGCCGACCAATCCAGAACTGACCGTGGTGAGTTTGCTGGGTTTAATGGTATTTATCGTCATTGGAAATTATTACCAGCATCGTCGATTGAGTGTCTTGGGTCAACAGCGCCAGCATTATCATAATCAAATGACACGCTATATTGCTTTTGCAAATCAGTTAAGTCGCTACGCGCCACTACAACTGTGGCAGTCGATTATGCGCGGTGAAGCCGAAGCAAAAATTGAATATAAACGTAAAAAACTCACCATTTTCTTCTCTGACATACAAGGTTTTACCGAGCTATCTGAAACGCTTATTCCAGATGATTTGGCTTTTTTACTCAATGACTATTTGAGTCATATGACTGAAATCGCCAAACAATATGAAGCTACTGTTGATAAGTTTATGGGAGATGCCATTCTCATTTTCTTTGGCGATCCAAACTCGCAGGGCACAGAACAAGATGCAAAATCATGCGTGGAAATGGCAATTGCGATGCGTCAACAAATGAAACTGTTGCGTGAGCGGTGGAAGAAAATGGGCTATCCAGCGCTGCATATCCGCATGGGAATTAGTACGGGCTATTGCCACGTAGGTAATTATGGTGCATCGCATCGTATGGCGTATACGATCGTCGGGCGCGATGTGAATTTGGCATCACGATTACAATCTGCCGCAGAAGTGGACGAGATACTCATTGCCGATGACACACATCAACTTATCAAAAGTGAATTTTTGTGCGTGCCTAAAGTTCCGATCTACTTAAAAGGGATTCAAGGACCTGTTAAAACTTGGCAAGTGATGGAGAAGTTTACAGGCAAGAAATCTGATACACAAAAATGGTTCGATTATGATTATAAGGGTTTCCATTTGGTCTTGAACCTAGAGGAAGTCCAAAACTATGAATATCCTGAGTTGGTTGAGATTCTAGAAACTATGATTGAGCGCATTCAGACGCATCAAAAAATTACTAATGCGCAGGGTGTTCCGAAGTTGACATTGGACGATGAAGTTAAGCAATAAACACTGAACGATCATATTTTATTTTTCATTACAGAATAAAAAATCCTCTTTTGAATTGATTAAAAGAGGATTTTTTTAAATCATTAAGCAATAAACTTAATGATTTTCCGAAGCATGGTTGATGGTGTATTTAGGAATCTCAATTTCTAAATCTACATCAACGATGACTACTTGGCAAGATAGACGTGAATCTGGTTCAAGACCCCATGCACGATCGAGCAAATCGGCTTCTACATCATCCATTTCTTCAAGGCTATCAAAACCTTTACGAACAACGACGTGGCAAGTCGTACAAGCACTTGACATATCACAAGCATGCTCAATTTTAATGCCTTGCTTGAGTAAGCTCTTGCATAAATTGGCATTGTGTTCGACTTCAAATTCAGCACCTTCAGGGCAGATTTGAGCGTGAGGGAGCACTTTAATACGTGGCATATTGATCACCTATACCGTTAGTTTGAGTTTGACCAATCTTCAAGTTTTGTACCCTTTAAGGCATGGTCAATATGTCGGTTCATACGAAGTGCAGCGAATGCATCACTATGAATTTTAAGTTGTTGAACAGCATTTTCGATCGCTTCGAGTTCATTGGTTTCAAGGCGAACTTTCAATGCTTCGGCTGCGAGGATTAGATCACGCGCTTGTTGCTGCGTTAATAAATCCGTATCTGCTTTTAAAGCCTGTTCTAAAGCTTCTAGCTCACGCTGTGCTTCAACTTTGGTTTCTTGCAAATGACGAAGTTGTTTATCTTCCTCAGCATGTTGGAAACCTTCGATAAGTAAGCGTTCAGTATCCGTTGATGACAAACCATAAGATGGTTTGATGTCGATTTTAGCTTGAACGCCAGAAGTCGTTTCTTTTGCGGATACCGTGAGAAGTCCATCTGCATCGACTTGGAACGTCACCTCAATGCGAGCTTGTCCAGCAGTCATCGGTGGAATGTCATGTAAAACAAAACGTCCTAATGAACGGCAGTGTTCTACCAAATCACGCTCACCTTGAACCACATGAATCAACATTGCTGTTTGACCATCTTGATAGGTCGTGAACTCTTGACGGCGAGCCACTGGAATCGCAGTGTTACGTGAGATCAAGCGTTCAACTAAGCCACCCATGGTTTCTAAGCCCAGCGAAAGTGGGGTTACATCGAGGAGTAGCGAGCCATCCTGACTATTTCCAATCAGTTGATTAGCTGTAATCGATGCACCAATTGCAACGACTTCATCTGGATTTATCGTACACAATGGTTCACGTTCAAACAATTCAGCGACTGCTTTTTTAACAGCATAAGAGCGTGTTGAACCACCAACTAAGACTACATTTTCAATATCGTCTAATTTAAGTTTTGCATCACGTAAAACGCGCTTACATACGCTTATGGTTTTATCGAGTGCAACTTGAATGATTGATTCAAAAGTTGTGCGGTCTAGCGTCAGGCGGTCATCTAATAGTTTTAATTCAGCAGATTCGTGATCTGTTAAATATTCTTTTGCTTGGCGAGCGGCAACAATAAAAACGGCATATTCTTCATCATTGAGTGTCTCAATATTGAGTTGATTTTTGGCCCATTTCACGATGAGACGGTCTAGATCATCACCGCCAAGCGCAGTGTGTCCACCAGTTGCCAATACTTCAAATACACCTTGCGAAAAACGCAAAATAGACACGTCAAATGTACCGCCACCTAAATCATAAATGACGTAGTTACGATCTGTGCTCAGATTAGTTTCTTGGTCAAGACCGTAAGCAACAGCAGCAGCAGTTGGCTCATTCAACAAGCGTAATACATTTAAGCCAGCAAGTTGAGCTGCATCACGTGTTGCTTGACGTTGTGCCTCATCGAAATAAGCAGGAACGGTAATGACTGCACCATTGACTGGATTATTTAGGCTTGCTTCTGCGCGTTCTTTGAGATTTTTTAAAATCTCAGCAGAAATCTCAACGGGAGTTTTGCGACCCGCTGGCGTTTCAAAAGCTGGCATTTCATTTTCAGCACCAACAAGTGTGTAGGGATGCTGGAATTTAATATCAGACTGTGAACGGCCCATAAATCGTTTAACTGAAACGATAGTGTTTTTGGGATCGGTCATCATAAAGGGTTTGGCTTCATAACCAAACGTTGTTATATCCTTTGCATAATGAACGATAGAGGGTAATAACACTCTATTTTTTTCATCTTGTAGAACTTTCGGTTTTCCCGATAGCACTGTCGCCACTAAAGAGTGGGTTGTCCCTAAGTCAATGCCAATCGCAATACGGTGTTGATGCGGGGCAGTAGATTGACCAGGTTCAGCAATTTGCAAAAGTGCCATGCGTGAGTTATCCCTTGAAAATAATCGGTTAAAGCGGACTAAAAATCATCGTCTAAATCGAAGCTATCTTCTGCATCGAACATGCGATCTTCAGCTTTATCAATATCATTCATAACACGTTGGAAGAAACGTAGCTTACGTACGGTATCGCGTGCCTCAGCCCAGTCTTCTTCCGCGTAATCGATTTTAAACTCGCGCACTAAGCTATCAATCCACTGTTGAATATCTATTTTTAAGGTGTGGAGTTGATCTGTCGATGTTGCTTCATCGAGTTGCTCACGCATTTCCAGTGCAGATTGCAAGAACTCAAAATCATTGATGGATTGATCAAGATGATGATCTTGTTTTTTTAAGCCAAGCAAATACGCAGCGCGGCTATCAACATGTGATAACACTTTATACGCTTGATTGATGTCACTGGACTTGATCAAAGCTTGATCTTTATCACTCGTCTTGTCTGGATGATATTGCTGTTGCAAACTTAAAAACTGTTTTTTTAAAGCTGCTAAATCTATATCGAGTGCTTCGGGTAATAAGAACAGCTCAAAATGATTCATGGGAGATGAATTCCGCTATTGTTAAATACGTTAAAACAGTGCGGAACACACTGTTTTGACGAGAAGAAAGAAAGGAGAGTGGGATTAAACAGTAAAGGATTCACCGCAGCCACATTCACCTTTTTGATTTGGGTTGCTAAATTCAAAGCCTTCATTTAAGCCGTTTTTCACGTAGTCCATTTCTAAACCATCGAGATAAACTAAGCTTTTAGGGTCGACAAAAACTTTAACACCAGATTGTTCGAAAATTTGATCATGTGTGTCTATGTCATCAACAAATTCGAGCACATAAGCCAAGCCAGAACAACCTGAAGTTTTCACACCAACACGAATGCCTTCACCTTTACCTCGATTTTGAAGGTAATTGCTGATATGAGCTGCAGCATTTTCAGTTAAATGGATCATGAAAACTCCAATGTTTGATCGGTCATCAATTAAGCTTTAACTTTTTTGCCGCGATAATCTTCAATCGCAGCTTTAATCGCATCTTCAGCCAATACAGAACAGTGTACTTTTACTGGTGGAAGTGCTAACTCAGTAGCAATATCAATATTTTTGATTGCTTGAGCTTGATCTAGTGTCTTGCCTTTTAACCATTCGGTTACAAGGGAGCTTGATGCAATTGCAGAACCACAGCCATAAGTCTTAAAGCGCGCTTCTTCAATAACACCATTGTCATCGACTTGAATTTGTAGACGCATGACATCGCCGCATGCTGGTGCGCCAACCATACCTGTACCTACATTTTCAGCATTTTTATCTAAAACACCAACATTACGAGGATTTTCGTAATGATCAATTACCTTTTCACTATAAGCCATGTCGCTTCTCCAAACCTCGGGGTCAGCCTAATATTAATATGAGGGTTAAAACGCTATTTTCAATGAAGAGTTCAATGAATTAGTGTTCAGCCCACTCAACTGTTGAAAGGTCAATACCTTCTTTATACATATCCCAAAGCGGAGAAAGTTCACGCAATTTCTCAACAGCAGCTTTGGTAATTGTTAACACGTGGTCGATATCTGCTTCAGTTGTGTACTTACCAAAACTAAAACGGATAGAACTATGTGCTAACTCATCAGATAAACCTAAAGCACGTAAAACGTATGATGGTTCTAGTGTTGCAGAGGTACAAGCAGAACCACTTGAAACCGCTGCATCTTTTAGTGCCATCATTAGGGATTCACCTTCAACAAAGTTGAAGCTGACATTTAAATAATTTGCAACGCTTTGAGTCTGGTGGCCATTTAAAAACACTTGTTCAAGGTCTTGTAAGCCATTCCATAACTTGTCACGTAGCTGACGAATACGCGTTTGTTCTGCTTGCAGGTTTTTGCCCGCAATTTCAAAAGCTTCACCCATACCCACAATTTGATGTGTCGCTAGAGTGCCCGAACGCATACCGCGCTCATGACCGCCACCGTGCACTTGTGCTTTAAGGCGAACACGTGGACTACGGCGAACGAAGAGTGCGCCAATACCTTTAGGACCATAAATTTTGTGTGCTGAGAAACTCATCAAATCGATTTTCATGGTTGAAAGATCAATTTCAACTTTACCTGCTGCTTGAGCGGCATCAACATGGAAAAAGGTTTTGTTGGCACGTGTCAATTCACCGATCGCAGCAACGTCTGTTACTGTACCAATTTCGTTATTGACCATCATTAATGAAACAAGAATCGTATCTGGGCGCAATGCAGCCTGAACCATTTCAGGGGTAATTAAACCCGTGCGTGGTTCTGGTTCTAAATAGGTGATTTCAAAACCTTGTTCTTCAAGTTCACGACAAGGATCTAACACTGCTTTGTGTTCGATTTTACTTGTGATGATGTGTTTGCCTCTTGAGCCGTAAAATTGAGCAATCCCTTTTAGAGCCAAGTTGTCTGATTCAGTTGCACCTGAAGTCCAAACGATTTCGCGTGGATCTGCTTTGATTAGATTCGCAACTTGCTCACGTGCATATTCAGCTTTTTCTTCAGCTTGCCAACCATAGGCATGCGAACGTGAAGCAGGGTTACCGAAAGACCCTTCGAAGGTTAAGCATTCCATCATACGTTCCGCAACTTCAGGAAGTACGGGAGTGGTTGCTGCGTAATCAAGATAAATTGGACGTTTCATGTCAAATACCTGTAACCGATAGAAGGGCTGAATCTAAACTTACTGAATTTTGGCGGACTGCAACGGTTTGCACGTTGTCACGAGCGATTAGATCGGCAAGAGTGATTTTTGCAAGATAATCGGCAATATGGTGGGAGAGTTCTTGCCATAAGTCATGCGTTAAACACATTGCACCATTTTGGCAGTTACCTTTATGGTCGCAACGTGTCGCATCGACAGTTTCATTTACAGCTTCAATAATTGCTAGTACTGTGATTTCACTTGCTTTTCGGGCAAGGTGATATCCGCCATTTGCACCACGAACGCTTGAAACTAAGCCGTGTCGTTTGAGTTTTGCGAATAACTGTTCTAGATAAGCGACTGAGATGGATTGACGATTTGCTATTTCAGCAAGCGTGATCGTTTGTTCAGTTGGCTGCAAAGCTAAATCAAGTAGAGCAGTCACTGCGTAACGACCGCGAGTAGTAAGGCGCATGATTCGATACACATGGTTAGACTAGATGTCTAAATTTTATGAATTCCGACTAAAATAGTCAAGTTTTTTAATTGCCATTGTGCAGGTGAAAAGTAAATTAACTTGGATTTATTGTATCCACGCATTATAAACAAAAAAAGCAATAAAAATAAAGCTCAATACAGCGAAGCCGATATTGATCAAACGTTGCCGTTTTTGTAGACGGAGAATACGATTTTGATGTTGCTTTACCTCTACAAGTAATGTGTTGATTTCGGAACGTTGTTGATCAATTTTGTCGAGTAATGGGGCAATACGATGCTGCGACGCAATTGTATCTGCATCATCACCAAAGCTGTTCAACCATTGTTTCCAGTTAACCAATATGCTCGATAAAGTGAAATGCGGAACTAAATCGGTAAATTGTTCAGCGAGCGTTGCATCGCCTAAAATACGCATATTGTTAATACTACGTTGATTGTTAAACACGAAGATCTTAATCAGATCAATAAGTGTGCTATTAATTTCTAAATCTACTTTTCGATCGAGTGCTTTCATATCAAACAACAGGCCTTTTTCTGTGAATTGAATATAAAAGTCAAAGAAAGGAATGTAGCTGTTAATACGAATCGTAATTTTTTGATCAATTAACTTTTTTGCTTGCAAGCGTAGTGCAGCATCATGTGTGAGGATGAAAGAGAAAAAAGTTTCTAAAACAATGATGACAATGTTTAGCAACAAATGTGGGTGTTTATGTCTTTGTTGCGTATCACGCATAAGTCTCTTTTTCCTTACCAGTTAGTCCAAAAAACAAAGCCTGTAAACTTGAGTATCCTTACTCAACTGTTAAAAACAATTTACACGACTATATTGCTTTGTAGAACAGTTTTTTAAAACGATCAAGTCCTAATTTTGATATTATAAAAACATTTTTATGGTTAAATACGACATGTTGTTTGTAAAGTGCTTAGGAGTAATGGTTCATGGATAAGGCAAGTAGAGAAAATGTGAGTGAAGAAACAGAGGCAGGAACTAAGCTAAAATCAAAGAGTTCCAAGAAATCGGCACTCGATTTTAAAAAATACACACAACAAATTTGGCTAGCAGGTTTAGGGGCTTTTTCTCGCGCTGAGGAAGAAGGAAATAAATTATTCGACTCATTGGTTAAAGTTGGCGAAGAGTTGGAGTCAAAGACAGTAGATTTTGCTGACAATACTGTAGGTAAGGTTACAGAAAAAGCAAAAGAGTCTGTCACGGATACCAAAGATAAGGTTGAAAAGATTTTAGATAGTGGGGTGAATCACTCTTTAAATCGAATTGGATTAGTGACGCCGAAGGATCTTCAGCATATCGAACAGTTATTGGTGCAACTACATATTAAAGTCGATGCTTTAATCGAAGAAAATGATCAACTTAAGGCTAAATTGAATAAAAAGTAAAAAAATTGCGAGCAACTCGTCCGTTTATGTCGTATTTCGGTATTTATTTTAATTAAAAGGTCTTTCTAGTATTGCGTTCTCCCCTAAAGCATTGCTATAAAGGCTGCATGGCCTTTTAAACTATAGCCTTGGATCTTAACAAACGATATTAAGAGGATATTTTTTATCATGAATAAATCAGAATTAATTGATGCGATCGCTGAAAAAGGGGGAGTGTCTAAGTCGGATGCTGGTAAGGCACTTGACGCGACAATCGCATCAATCACTGAAGCACTTAAAAAAGGTGATACGGTTACTTTAGTTGGTTTCGGTACTTTTAGCGTAAAAGAACGAGCTGCACGTACTGGTCGTAATCCTAAAACTGGTGAAGAGCTTCAAATCAAAGCAAGCAAAGTACCTAGCTTCAAAGCTGGTAAGGGTTTAAAAGATTCGGTTGCGTAATCTTTCTAAATCAATAAACGCACCATTTTGGGTGCGTTTTTTATTTATCGAATGAAAAAATTAATTTGATCCTCATTCGGCATTCATTCACTTTGGTTTTTCAGTTAAAATTGCCCCGAAATAAAATATTGGAATACTTATGGAATCATTTCGTACAGTCATTAAGGGTTGGCTTGGCAAAGTCCTATTAGTTTTGTTTTTGACCCCTTTAGCACTTGTAGGTATTGAAGGATATTTTAGTGGCGGCAATAGAGTAGATGTTGCCAAATCGGTAAATGGTCAGGATATTTCTAAGAAAGAATTAGAAAGTGCGATCAAAAATTATAAAGATCAATATTTATCTTTGGTTCAGGGCGATGAGTCACTGTTGAATCTTCCTGTTATTCAGGAAAAAGCATTAGATGCACTTGTTGCACGTAGTTTGTTGTCGCAACAAGCAGATAAATTAGGTATCTCTTTAAGTGATGTGCAGCTTGAGCAAATGTTGGCTCAACAGCCTGGTTTTCAGGAAAATGGAAAATTTTCTCAACAATTATACGAAAACTATTTACGCTCTGCTGGCATGACCAATCAGGGCTTGATCGCGAGTCTGCGCCAAGATCATGCGTTGAAGATGGTTTCATCAACGCTGATGGAGTATGCATTGGTCAGTCAGTCTGATTTGCAGCAATTAGCAAATCTGCAAACAGAACAGCGCACATTGCATTTAGCAAGTATCAAATTAGATGACTACAAGAAAGGGGTAACAGCGACAAACCAAGAAATCTCTGATTACTACAACAAGCATAAAAATGAATTTAAGCAAGTTGCAAGTGTTGATGTGGATTATGTGGTTCTAAGTCCAGCGTTGCTTCCTCAAGCAAATCTAGCAGTAACAGAGGCAGATTTAAAACAAGCTTATGCAGCATTTGTGGAAAAACAACAAAAAGATGTAAAGCGTGAAGTTAAGCATATCTTGATTACTGCTGATGAGCGCGGTGATGCTGCTGCTCAAAAGCTTGCGAATGACGTTTATGCCAAAATCCAAGCAGGGATGACATTTGCACAAGCTGCGGCACAATTCTCTGATGACCCTAGCTCAAAAGGGCAAGGTGGTTTGGTTGAAGCTTATGCACCTGGTGCTTTCTCAGCTGATTTTGATAGTGCTGTAAATGGCTTGAAAAATGGACAAATTTCTAAACCTGTAAAAACGCAGTATGGCTACCATATTATTGAGACAAATGCACCCGAAGCAAACATTCCATCGTTTGAATCTGAAAAAGCACGTTTAACCGCAGAAGTTGAAAAAACTAAGGTCGCTAACTTGTTTAGTGACACAGTCAATAACTTAAATGAAATGGTTGTAGGTGGTGACTCTTTAGATGTGGTTGCGCAAGAGGTTAAAGGTGCGCGTATTCAATCTGCTAAAACAGTGACTTTAGCAACACAAGATCCAGTGTTAAGTGATTTAAGTGTTAAAGCAAAACTGTTTAGTGATGATGTGAAAAATGGTGATCGAAATGCATCATCTAGTATCCAATTGGCGAATGGAGATACCATTTGGATTAAAGTTCGTGATTATCATCCAGCAGGTACGAAACCTTTGACACAAGTCACAGCAGAGGTGAAGGCGAAAGTGATTGAAGAGAAGGCTTATAAAGCAGCCCAAGCAAAAGTTGCGACAACCTTAGCTGACTTTAAGACTCAACCAGCTGCCAAAGTGATTGCAAAATCACAAGTGACTTTTGAAAATGCAGGTACATTTGCGCGCTCTCAAGGCTTGAAACGTGCGATTGAGCGAGCTGCATTTAGTCTTGCAGCACCAAGCAAAGACGGAATGTGGTCTGCAACAGCGACGAAGCTACCAAACGAGCTAGTGATTGTTGCCGTTTCAAAAGTTGATAGCAGTATAGCAAGTGGTTTGCCAGCAGAAGAGTTGAAAGAGTTGAGAAAGCTTTATCAGCAGTTCCGCGGACAACAAATTCTGGATGACTATACTGAATATTTAAAATCGCAAGCAGAAATCAAATAAGTTTGATTGAAGTAAAAAAGCCAGTTTGAGAAAACTGGCTTTTTTATGCAGTGATGAAAATTATTTCTTTTGGATAAATTTAGCTTCTTCTGATTGCGGGTATTGAGCCAACAATTTGGTTTTATATTGATTTGCTTGCGCTGTATTCTTATCTACTTCAGTTGCGATGCTATACAGTTGATATAGGGCGCGTGAGGCTCTCGCAGAATTTGGATATTTATCTACGACGGTATTATAGTTTTGTTTGGCAGCAGTATAGTTGGCTGGAGTAATCGCGAGATAAAACTCTGCCAGCCAAAAATATGCATTCCCAATATAAATTCCGTTGGGATGGTTTTTAATGAAATTTTGCATCGGCTGAATGGCTTGTTTCGCGCCACCTTGTTTGTATGCATCTAATGCCACCGTATACGCAGCTTTTTCTAACTCTAGTTGATTGTTTGCATTGATATTGGCTGCTGCTGTACTTGGTTGAGGCTGTGCTTCAACTGGTGTGCTTGCAGTAACGGTATTTGAAACGGGTTGTGAAGCATCAATCGGTTCGTCTGCATGTTCTTCTGGAGGATCAATCTTCTGAGATAGTAGTTCTAAACGCTGATCTAAATCCGTATAGCGATTTGTGAGTTCTTTTTTGAGTTGCTCAATGGCATTGTCATGCTCTTCGAGTTGACCGCGTAACTTACGAACCTCTTCTTCGAGTCTTTGATTCTTTTGGATGAGATCCCAGTTTAAGTTTGAACCTACGTTTGCGGTATTGCCAGTATTGGCAGACTGTTGGCTTAATGCTCGAGATTCAATTGGGACATTGGCATATAAATGTGCACTGCTGAGTAAGGCAACAAAAAGTACAGAATGCTTCTTTAGCATGAAAATTTATCCATTAAGTTGAAAAATAAAGCTGTGAGCGAACAAGTCTTCATTCTTTACATGTAACACAGCGAATATAGGTTCTGATTAAGTCATTAAAACAGCAACTCGTTTAAATGCAATAAGCATTTACAATCTTCAAGCACTTTTGCTAGGAATCGGCTTATTGTTGTTCAATGTTTATACATCTTTTGAAAATGGATGATTAACACGATGGTAATTGATGAGGAATTAGACGGTTGAGCTAAAAACTCACTGAAAAACAGAGACAAGTCTTGCAACTGACATAAAAATCTCTATACTTTGTCTTGCAATGGTAGCCCTGCTGGTAGCTTCGCAATTGTACTCTACGAACCCCGCCAGGACCGGAAGGTAGCAACGGTAGTAGAATTATGATGTGCCGAAGTCATGCTGGTAGGGTTGCCACCATTTTTTTATTTCTACTTATTCTTCATCGCTCGTTCGAGCAATCACTTTTAGAATCACATCCATATCAAAACCTCGATACTGTAAAAAACGAATCTGCTTTGCCTTGATTTTTGGATCCTTGGTAATTTCTTGTCCAAATTTTTTGATCTTTAGTTGATACGCTTGCTCAAGCCAGTTAACTTCATTTAATTCATCTGTAATCAGTTCAGCATCGAGTTGTTTGCTTTTTAGCGCCTGTTTAATGCGCTGTAAACCTTTTCCTTTTCGAATTTGGCTTGCAAGCGTGAGTTCGGCTACACGTTGATCACTCTGATAGTTTTGCTGCGCTAATTCTGCAACTAAAGTATTCACTTCTTCTGGGTTAGCTGCATATCGGTTGAGACGCTCAATGAGCTCAGCCTGTGAATAATCACGGCGAGTCAATAGAGCAAAAGCATAGGAGCGGAGTCTTTGTCCTGTAAGTGTTTTAGGCTTGTCGGACTTATGGGTGTTAAACATTCTTTCCTCTGAAATAAAAACGCCCCGAAGGGCGTTTTGGCTTAGCTTTCTAACAAATCTGGCTCTTTTTCATCTTCAGTTTGCACTGTTTCTTTATTTTTGGTTAAAAGCAGTTCACGAATAAGCTTCTCGATCTCTTGAGCAATAAGCGGATTCTCTTCAAAATGACGAATCACGTTGTTTTTACCTTGGCCGATCTTGTTGCCCTTGTATGAATACCATGCACCTGCTTTTTGGACAATTTCTTGTTGAACTGCTAGATCAACGAGTTCACCCAATTGGTTGGTGCCTTTGCCATACATGATCTGGAAAACAGCTTCTCTAAAAGGCGGCGCCATTTTGTTTTTAACAACTTTAACTCTTGTTTCATTACCCGTAATTTCATCGCCTTCTTTGACTGCACCGATACGACGAATGTCTAAGCGAACAGACGCATAGAATTTAAGTGCATTACCACCTGTTGTGGTTTCAGGGCTACCAAACATTACACCGATCTTCATACGAATTTGGTTAATGAAGATCACCATGCAGTTTGAGCGTTTTGCATTACCTGTGATTTTACGCAAAGCCTGACTCATCAAACGTGCTTGTAAGCCCATGTGGGAGTCGCCCATTTCACCTTCAATTTCGGCTTTCGGGGTGAGGGCAGCTACTGAGTCGACAACGATCATATCAATCGCACCCGAGCGAACGAGCATGTCTGCGATTTCTAAGGCTTGTTCGCCATTGTCTGGTTGAGAAACCAGTAGGTTATCAATATCTACACCGAGTTTACGTGCATATTCAGGATCTAATGCATGCTCAGCATCGATAAAGGCACATGTACCGCCAGTTTTTTGACATTGTGCAATGGCTTGCAATGTCATAGTGGTTTTACCAGATGATTCTGGGCCGTAAATTTCGATGATACGACCTTTAGGTAATCCGCCAATCCCTAACGCGATATCTAGCGTTAGAGAACCTGTAGAAACAGCTTCAACTGCTAGTACCGTATTATCGCCTAAGCGCATGACTGTATTTTTGCCAAACTGTTTCTCAATTTGGCTCAATGCAGCTTGTAACGCTTTGCTTTTATTATCATCCATCTCAAAACCTCAAAACTTTATCTTCTTAACGACTAACCCAAGTGGATGTATTGAATCTCAACTTGTTGGGACTTGAGTATAGTGGCAGATTCTAGTGGTTTATTCTACATCGTATCTGTGTCTATGCGACACGAGATGACGCACCTATAATTCGGAAATTTTACTCGTCAGGGAATGTCCATGATTGCGTATTTTCCTGTTTAAAACGATTGATATCTCGACGATCTTTTTTACTCGGTCGATGATCTGGTCGGGCTAGATTATGCAATTTTCGCTGTGAGGCTTGCAACTCTCGTTTTTCGATACTTTCAGTGGTTTCTTCATAAAGTTGCTGTGCCATTGGCGCGCCACCGCGTACAGCTGAAAGGGCTTTTACCAGTACCGTTTTTTTCTCAAAACCTTGTTGAATGGTGAGTTGCATCCCAACACGCACATCTCTTGATACTTTGACGCGCTCATTGTTGTGATGTACTTTTCCGCCTTCTATGGCAGCTTTAGCGATTGAGCGAGTTTTAAAGAAACGTGCAGCCCAAAGCCATTTATCAATCCGCATGGCATCCATGCTTGTTGGTTCATGCTGTTTTGGCATCTATTACCTGTGTGTTTTCAAGATAATCAAAGAGTTCAGTTAAATGGTCAAGGGCAGGATATGGTAGCTCAGTTGCGACTCTTGCAGCTTTACTGCTAGAGGGTTGTAAGATACTAAATAACTGGGTGATACCAAAATTTTCTGCACCTTTAAGCACTGCAACGGTATCATCTATAAATACCGCACGAGCAGGATCAAAAGGGTGAAGTTGTTGAAGCTTCTGCCAAAATTCTACATCTTCTTTGGCGTAGCCTAACTCCTCGCTACTGATCATTAGTTCAAAGTAAGGGCTAAGTTCAACATTTTCAAGTTTAAGCTGTAATCCAGCTCGATCAGCATTGGTCAATAACCAGCAACGATAACCTTGCGCAGTCAGCTTTTCGAGAAGTTGATGGCAACCAATACGCGCTTGGATTTTATCTCGATGCTCATATTGTAGTTGCAATACATCAACACCGACTTTAGCCGTCCAATATGCCGAAGAATACCAAGATAGTGTATGCTTATGTTGTTGGTAGAATTGAAATAGTGTCTGTTGACTTTGCTCAATGCTGCATTGATGGACTTGAGCGTGGCGCTCAGGCAAACAATGATTCCAGATAAAATCATCAAAAGCTAAATCAAGTAATGTGCCATCCATATCAAACATGATCGTTGGCTGCTGTAAATCTGAATATGACATAAGGTTAATCTATGTTTATTAAAACGCTTGCCCCACAAGATCACATCATCTTGCAACTTGTTCCAATTATGGCGCAGGCCAGTCAAATATTACTGGAAGAATATCAAAATTATTGTGCGGGTGGTGAGTTTAATATTCAGGAAAAAAGTGATGATTCTCCTGTGACACAGGCAGATTTGAAAGTAAATCACTTTATATTGAAGCGTTTAGCTGAAATTACCCCTGATTTACCTGTTTTATCAGAAGAGAGTGATTATTCAGCCCGACAAGCATGGCCACGTTGTTGGATGCTTGATCCATTAGATGGTACTAAAGAGTTTATTCATGAACGTGATGAATTCACCATCAATCTCAGTTTGATTGAAAATCATCAGACCACATTTGCGATCATCGCTGTGCCATGTGAGCAAGAGATGTACATTGGTTATCATTCACAACTTCCATATAAATACAGTTTTAGCCGCCAAGAATGGTTTCAATATCAAATTGAAAAACATGATAATACAGCACCGATTCAGGTAGGGCTGAGCCACAATAGTAAAAACCCCAAATATAAAAATTTTATTGAACCGATTTTGCAGCAGCATGAAGTGATTCGTCGTGAAGCGGGGAGTGCATATAAGTTTTGTATGATGCTAGAGGGTGAAATTGATATTTATCCGCGCTTTCATCCAACTTCTGAATGGGACACCAGTTCGGGGCAAGCCTTCTTAGAAAGTATTGGTGGTGGTTTAATGACCTTGGCTGGAAAGCCATTTTTATATAATCAGCGTGAAACGGTATTGAATGGCGGTTTTATCGCATTTAGGGATCAGGATTGTAAAATGATTGCTTATGATGCTTTGAGTCATTCGGGCATTTTAGATTGAGAGTTATTTAGCTCGTGCTATAGTGGAATAGATTTCACTTTTTGATGTTAAATATGGCTCTGCATTTATTGCCGAAAAGTATGTTTGAAGCAATTGATCTACTCCCCAATGCTTCAACACCTGTGACTTTGTTTACTCGCCATTCTTTGCGTGAATTGCTGAGTGGACAGGGTTTGGCTGGATATGATCTGCAGTTGACTGAGTCTGGGCGTGATTTAGCTTATGCATGGGGAGAGTATTTAATTCAAAATACAGATCGCGCCATCCAACATTGTATTTCTAGTCCGATTCAACGTTGTGTTGATACAGCCGCTTTAATGATTGAAGGTGCCGATGGGGTACATAAAGCAATAAATACCCATACCATTGAAATCGTAGAACAACGTTTGCTGGTAGAGCCCGGAAGTTTTGTTTTGGATATCCAACAAGCCGCGCCATATTTTCGTAAACAAGGCGCATTGGGCTTTATTAATAGTTTTGTCAATAATGCTTTGCCCGGAATGAAACATCCGATAACGGGCGTGTTTGATGTACTGGAACTGCTATATCACACACACCCAACCCATCATAACGGTTTAAGCTTGGCAGTCAGCCATGACACCATCCTTGCGGCTATCATTGCTGTCATTTCAGGTAATAATCAAATTGAACAAACCGACTGGCCTGAGATGATGGAGGGCTTATTTGTGTGGTTTGAGGGTGAGGACTTTGCGAGCAGCAAATTGAAATGGATTTGGCGAGGTAAGCAACAAGAGTTGATCATTGAGCATTTTCAAAATAAATAAAATCTATATTGGTTGATCAGGCATCATTCGTATAGAAGTTTTTATCTCTTTTAAATTTAAAAATTAATTAACAGCGATAAAATTAAGCTGATATTATAAATAAATATATGATTTTATTGAATTAACTATTTCACAAAATTTATCACTAACGATAATTCATTGTATTTTAATTTGGGGAATGTGATGCAATTGCGACTTAAGTATTTAACAGCTTGTCTGCTTCCAGTTATGTTGCTGGCTTGTGGTGGCGGGAGTGGGGAAACAAAAAGTGCAGCTGGGGATGATAAAAGTACGATTCCTTCTGTATTGGATAAATATCCAGAATCGAATCGGGATATGATTGATGAAACCACTTTGGGTTTTTATGATTATGACAAATTAGGTCAAACTCGAACTTTACGAAACGATCTAAATGGCAGTTTCGCAGCGATGGTTCAGTTTGCACAAAACCATGTAGTCAATCCAAATAACAATGAAAAAGACTATATGCCACGGCTGACCAGTGAGAAGGAGGCTTTGTTGCTGGTATCTCCATTAGCAGAAATGGGGGATATTCAGGCCCTAGACGCTGAAATATATTATCAAAATAAACTTTTAAGAACGATTCGTTTAACCGAGCCTTCGCAAATCGCTGCATCGGATCAATCCAATTCTGATGGACGCCCAGCAGTGAGTTATTCAAAACGTGCATGGACTGCTGCTTTAAAGTGGGATGAGATTCGGGCAGGTTTAAGTATCAAAGTCATAGATCCATTCAATCAACGAAATGGTGATCTACGTGCAGAAGATCTTGATTTCGCAGCACCTGCTGAGCTAGTTGTACAAAATATTCGTTTGAGTTTGTTAACTGATCCGCCGAAATCAAATGGTCATTATATGTTGTTAGCGCCTGAGAAAGCTGGAACGGACTATTTCCAAACCATTCCAGCTGCTCGCATGATTGTAACGAAGTACGATGACCTTAAACTTGATAAAGTCATGGTTGCAAGTGGTGTTATTTACGATACTGCCAGTGCTACTAAGGGTGATGTCTATAGTGGTGATATGCGTGAGAACACAGCTAAATCAACCTTCGGTGTAGGTATTAACTTAGCGAACTGGGGCGTGACCAGTGCATCGATGGCAAGTCAAGAACAACCACAACTTACTCAAAGCGTGATCGCGCATTATGCGCGCGGAAAATATAGCAATGGCGATGTTACACATGGTTTAAGTGGTGGTAATGGCATGCTGACGCTAATTGATTCTGTGGGTAATGAGTTTAGCCATGAAATTGGTCATCATTTTGGGTTAGGGCATTATCCAGGTTCGGTTGGTGAGAATATGTTTTGGGCAGCCCATCATGCCGATAGTGGTTGGGGGTATATTGCCTTTAGAAATAAGATGCGTAGTAATTTAAATTGGACCACGACAAATCTTGGCGATGGTAATAATGGTGTACCCAATTTTTTGAATAAATATGCTTATGGCTGGGATGCTATGTCTGGCGGGGCAACGACCAGTAGTATTTCTAAATATACACATTATACGGGCTATAGCACTTATTCAAAAATTCAACCTGCACTTGATCGTTATGTTTGGGATGTGAACTCTCCAACGGGTTATAAAAAATGGAATTCAGCCACTCGAATCATGGAGGTTATTCAACCTAAAACGCCACGTTCATCAAATGTTTGGTACAACAGTGCTGATGGAAACTATTTAAAGCCACGATTATTTGGGGTACCTGTTTATACGATTTTGGGTGGGTATGATCCAGATAATCAGATTGGATTGATTTATCCTGCGGCAAAAGGCAACTGGGGCAATGTATTTGATTTGCCACAGGTTGATCCAAGTAATGTGACAGCGAATTGTTGGCTCAATATTCAGTTCGCAAAAGGGAGTCAAAATATTGCTCTAGCGCCGCAACGAATGAATGCAAATAGTCATGCAAATAAATTCCATATCAACCTTGCACAAAGTGATGCTCCACAGAAAGTAAATTTATATTGTAAAAAAGCCAATCAAGCAGCCACTTTGCTGTCAACAATGATTGTGCCGATGAACGATATAACGACTGTAGCGTCTTATGTTGAAATAGGTAAAGCAAAGGGCTATTCCGCTTTAAGAGCAATTGAATTGCCACAATTTGAGCAGGCGCTACTCGAAAATAAAGGGAAAGCTGTGGTGAGCTTATCTCCAGAGTCAAAGTTACTTTTTGATTCGTATCATCCATTTAAAGATCAACTTTCAGTTGCTGCTCAAAATGAAATGTCTCGATATATTCAACAACAGACAACTTTGAATCGGTTAAATCGCTGGATGAGTCTTTATCACGAAGAACTAAGCAATCTCGATGCTGACGCAGTGAGTGCCTTTCATTTATTTGTTGAAAAGCTTGGATTAAAAAGTGACTTTAATCTGAATTCGGCTGTGACTTTGATGAACCGAACGCATTGTCTAAAAGCGGAACAATTAGAAAATGGCAAGTTAAATGCATTTATCAGTGCTGCAAGCGGCTGTATTGGGGATGATGCTGAACAGTGGATATATGATGCTCTAGGCAAAATTCACAATAAAAAATATTTGGACCAATGCTTAACAACGACAGCAGGCAATGTAATCAATCTCATGTCATGTGGTCGTGATCTGAGCACTCAGGTTTGGTCGATGGACTTATCATCCCAAACGATTAAGCAAGCGAATCAATGTTTTGATTTGGAGGGTGGCAATCTAATAAATCAACGTGCACGGTTAATTCGTTATGCTTGTACGGGTGGAGCAAATCAAAAGTGGACGATTCCTGCTGTTAACCATAGTTTAATGCTCACGGGGCTTCCAGTGAACAACTTAGCGTTAGTAACCTCATTATCGGTCAGTCCTTGATACCTTTAGGGATTGTTCGGGTAGTAGTCGTTTGATATATGGCTCTTTATAAATATTACGATTGCTTTTGGTGATAAAGACAAGATTAGACCTATTGAAATTTCAATAGGTCTTGCTTATAAAAATAAAGAATTTGCTTTTAAAAATCATTTTTATTCGTCATTATATGAAAATAAAAAGAGAAATTAGACACATAAATGGATAAAAATATGTCATTAAACACGATTTATTTGTGGGAGCCTGAAATTTTCACAGGTAAAGTTCCCTCAGAAGATAACTCACATCAAGTGGCATTTGAATTACATCAACAATATAGCTGTATTCCTAGTCATGGAAAAACACTACGGGCATGGCTTTCACTGTTCGCAGATAAAATTTGTGACCCACAAAATCAATCTTTTTTCCCTGAACAAACCCAGCAATGGATTCAGAGCATTAAAGAAGAATTCTCACAAAATGTCTGCGCCATTATTCAATTAAAAGCTTTAGCACAAGATGCGCAGAATGATGCAGTGTATCGCGTGTTTTATGAGGCGGTACGTGAAACTGGGGTTGGCTTTTATGAGCCAAATTATAATGTATGGGCAATTGGTGAATTGCAATCGCCAGAAAATGCAGTTGAACAAATGCTGCAACCTTATCTACTAGAACCATTAGAACTCCAACAAACAAAACAGCTTGATGCTCAACCAATATTGGCTTGGGGAGATGGGCATTTTCAAGCACCGAAAACGATGCCAGAGGCTGAACAACTCATTACCCATTGGTTTGAGCAGCAAGCCTATACCAAGGACTTGCAACTTGATGTTTTTAATATCGCGCATGACTTTATTGCTAATTGGGGAAACTTAGGGCGTCCTGAATTGGCTTTAGATACGGGCTATCGCTGTTTCCTGCTAACGCAAAAGCAAGCTAGTGTCTTTTATCAGTTAAAAATGGTGCTAAGAAAACTAACAGTGAGTCCAATGCTATCCTTTGCAATGGATTTTACCGACTATTTTATTCCTCAACACTTACAGGAACAGTTACCTGAGCGTTTAATTTTCCGTTTACGTTCTATGGATATTTATCAGTGTTCAACGTCGGGTGAGCGTGCTGATGTGTGTTTTAGCTTGATTGGGAGATGGGATAGTGAAGCCGATATTCAGGATTTTTTTAGAAATCTAAATGCGTATATCAATTTTATCTTTTTTCATTTGGGACAAGGACGACTACAAGCTCTACAGGCTTGGGCTTATGGCGATATGCCGCCAGATATCAGGATTGATTTGGATTTTCGCTTTGAGCTGATGATGATTGCTTTGAGTCAAGATACAGTGCAATTAGAGCGGTGCTATCAGAGCCATAAAGTATTACTTACACAGAGTAAAGCGCGTGCGCATGACTTGGGATTATTGGAAGAAAGTTATAAGTTCAGTCAAAAGCTGATGAAAATCGTAAAAGATGCGGGAACGGGACTACAGCCTTATATCAAAAATTAAAGACAATAAAAAAGCCCGAAAACGGGCTTTTTTACTTGCATCAAATTAGTTAGCCAAAGCTTTAACTTGTGCGTTTAAGCGGCTCTTATGACGAGCTGCTTTATTTTTGTGGATGATGCCTTTGTCAGCCATACGGTCGATTACTGGAACAGCTGTTTTGTAAGCTTCTGAAGCAACTGTGTAGTCACCAGCAGCGATCGCATTTACTGTACGCTTGATGTAAGTACGAACCATAGAACGCAAGCTTGCGTTGTGTTTGCGTGCTTTAACGTTTTGACGAGCACGTTTTTTAGCTTGAGCAGAGTTTGCCACTCGTGCACTCCTTAAAAATAAGTTGGTCTGGGCGGGCTGAAGTTAAAACCAAATAATTGGCAACATTCACCAGCCCGTAAACAAGTGGCATATTTTGAGGAAACTACGCCCCGAAGTCAAGCCTTGTAATGTTTTTAAGTGCATTTAACAGATGATAATCGCACAAGAAAACGTTACATTAATCTAAATGATGAATTGGAAGAACTATAAATGAGCATCGGTGATAAAAAAGCAATCGTAATTGGTGCAACTGGTTTGGTAGGTCAGGCCTTGGTCAATGAGTTACAGCAGTCTGATGAATTTCATTCTGTGACCGTGGTTGTGCGTAAAAAATCAGAGATATTAAACGCTTATCCTAAAGTTACACAGCTTGTTGTAGAAGATTTACTTTTACTCAATGATGAGGATGTCAATGCTCATACCCATGCGTTCAGTTGTCTGGGAAGTACCATCAAACAAGCGGGATCAAAACAAGCATTTTATGCAATAGACTACGAAATTAACGCTCATTTTGCTGATTTAATTCAGGATAAAAATATTCATTTTTTAATTGTGAGTGCCTTAGGAGCGAATGCTAATTCACCAGTTTTCTATAATAAAGTTAAAGGTGAGCTAGAAGATTACTTAAAAAGCTTATCTATTTATAAGCTATCTATTTTCCAACCTTCGCTTTTAATTGGTAAACGCAGTGAGATGCGTTTTGTAGAAGATATGGCACAAACTTTATTTAAATTGGTTGAAAAAAAATGGACGAAACCGTTTAAATTTAAGCCTGTAACCGCTGAGCAATTGGCGCATACTATGCTTGTTTCAGCTCTGACCCAAACTGCGGCTTTTAAGCTGTACGATAATTTGAGTATACAACAGACCCAATAATGGAGAACTTCGGTGACAACAGCAGCTTTTGTAACGTGTGATTTGTTAGATGATAATCCTGAAAAAGACTTACAAGTGGTAACGCCATCAATGGATGGTAAGTTTTTTAAAAGTTATGGCGCACGTAAGACTTTTGGTGGGCAAATCGTAACGGTGAAGTGTTTTGAGGATAATTCACGAGTAAAAGAGATTTTAGCAACAGAGGGTACTGGAAAAGTATTGGTTGTTGATGGTGGTGCTTCGATGCGTTGCGCATTGATGGGTGACTTGATCGCTGAATCTGCTGTAAAGAACCACTGGAATGGTGTGGTGATATACGGCTGTGTACGCGATGTGGATGCAATAGCGGAGCTTGATTTAGGTGTGCATGCATTGGCTGCAATTCCGCAAAAAAGTAACCGTCAGGGCATTGGTGAAGTTGATATTGCGCTGTATTTTGGTGGTGTGACGATCAATTCTGGTGATTATATCTATGCGGATAATAATGGAATCGTGATCGCAAAAGAAAAACTGACCGACTGCTAAAAGGATCGCGCTATGCTTAAAATGGTGAATCATCAATTTAAGGTTTTACAATCTGTACTCGCAACGCTGATAGAGGGTGGACGTGGAGTATCAGGAACTCCATTTCCGAACCAACCAACACATTCTATTAAGCTATATGAGTTCGAAGGTTCACCATTTTGCCGTCGTGTCCGTGAAGTTATTACCTTATTGAATTTAGATGTGGAAATTTATCCATGCCCTAAAGGTGGTCAAAAATATCGTAAGATCGTGAAAGAAAAAGGTGGAAAAAGACAGTTTCCATTTTTGATTGATGAGAATACTGGTGATCAGCTTTATGAATCACAAGCGATTATTCATCACTTGTTCAAACATTATGGAAAAACAGGGCAGACGCCGAAGAAATTTAGTCATTATCCTAAGCTTCCTTATGTGTCTACCTTAGCAACGGTGGTCAATGCGGCACGTGGTGTTTGGATTAATAAACAGATTATTGATCGTCCTGAACCTGAGCAATTATTGGAATTATGGAGCTTTGAAGCGAGCCCATATACACGTTTAGTTCGAGAAGTTTTAACTGAATTAGAGCTGCCTTATATTTTGCGTAATGTGCCCAAAGAGCGTTGGCAAGATATGGGACCAGCGATATTGCGTTTAAAACCGGGGCAATACATTCCATTGCCAAATGGTAAGCGGGAAAAAGCCGTTGAAGTGATGGGGCGGGATATTCAAGTACCTTATTTGGTCGATCCAAATACAGGCATGAAAATGTTTGAATCAGCGAAGATTGTTGAATATCTGAAAAAGCAGTACGGAAAATAAAATAAATGATTGAAAGGCGTCTTTTAGAAGATGCCTTTTTTATTGATGTATAAAAAAGCTGAATCAAATGATTCAGCTTTTTTGAGTACCAGCTTAGAAATTATTTTTCAATAATTGCTGTTACACCTTGACCACCAGCAGCACAGATCGAAACGAGTACACGACCTGAACCTTTTTGATTCAATAATTTAGCAGCAGTAGCGATGATACGACCGCCAGTTGCAGCAAATGGGTGACCAGCCGCTAAAGAAGAACCTTTAACGTTAAGTTTGCTCATGTCAATTGAACCCAAAGGTGCGTCTAAACCTAAACGCTCTTTGCAGAATTTCTCATCTTCCCAAGCCTTCAAAGTAGAAAGAACTTGTGATGCAAAAGCTTCGTGGATTTCATAGTAGTCGAAATCTTGAAGTTTAAGACCAGCACGCTCAAGCATACGTGGAACGGCATAAGCAGGAGCCATCAACAAGCCTTCTTTCTTACCTACGAAATCTACCGCAGCAGTTTCAGAGAAAGTTAAGTAAGCAAGGACTTCGTGACCATTCGCTTTAGCCCACTCTTCAGAAGCTAAAAGAACACAAGAAGCACCATCAGTAAGTGGCGTAGAGTTACCTGCTGTCATCGTCGCAGCTTCGCCCTTACCAAATACTGGTTTTAATTTAGCTAATTTCTCAGCAGTAGAGTCAGCACGTAAATTGTTATCACGACTTAAACCCATAAATGGTGTGATTAAGTCATCGAAGAAACCTTCTTCGTATGCTTTTGCCATTTTTTGGTGAGAAGAGGCAGCAAGTTCGTCTTGCGCTTCACGTGCAATATTCCACTCTAATGCTGTGATTGCAGCATGATCACCCATTGCAAGACCAGTACGTGGCTCACCATTTTTAGGTGCATCCATCAAATCTTTTAGATTGATTTTAGAGAGTGCTTTTAAACGATCTTTACCTGTTTTAGCGATGTTCAGCTCAAGTAAAGCTTTACGTAAACCATCACCGAAAGCGATAGGCGCATCAGAAGTTGTATCTACACCACCTGCGATACCAACTTCGATTTGACCTAGCGCAATTTTGTTTGCAACAAGGAATGCAGCTTGTAAACCAGTACCACATGCTTGTTGAATGTCAAAAGCAGGCGTTTCTGGTGCAAGTTGAGTGTTTAAAACACATTCACGTGTCATATTAAAGTCACGGCTGTGTTTTAATACAGCACCAGCAACCACTTCACCTAAACGCTGACCTTGTAGGTTAAAACGTTCAACTAAACCATTTAATGCAGCCGTTAGCATATCCATATTAGAGGCTTTAAAATAAGCGCCATTTGAGCGAGCAAATGGAATACGATTACCGCCAATAATGGCTACACGACGAACATTGTTTTGGCTCATGGTTTTTTTATCCTGTTGAACAGAAGGTTTGGTTGCTTTAGCTGTAGCAGCTTTTGTAGATGTAGCAGATGCAGTGCTTTTGGTACTACGACTCGTAGAACGAACGCGAGTCGTTTTAGTTGCCGTACTTGCTGCTTTAGGAGTCGTGCCAGCACTCTTACTCTTGGTAGGAGTTGCTTTTGATGTATTTGACACAGTCTCTTGAGCAGAATTCTCGACTGCTGGATTTTCTTGAGTTGTTTTGCTCATAAGGCTTTTCCAAGCATAATTGCGATATTCTTGCTATAACAATAGCATATTTACGATATTGCGGTATTGACTAGAATGACGCTTTAGACCACATTCAGGTCAAGACATCGGAACATGAACTCAAGTATGATTTGTTGTGAGTCAATCAGACATTGATTTCATGTTATTTCACTAACATGATGCATGTGTTTGTAACAAATTCATTTGTATGAGAGATAATAACCATGACTGATCAATACCAAGCATTTACGCAATCACCTTTAGGTAAATTTGTCGTAAAAAATCTAGGTTTACCATCACCAGTTTCGTTAGATCGTTTTGAAAGCGCTCAACCAGTTGTGAATGGTGCAGTTTTGCTTGGCGCAGCACCTTCAAGCACAATTTCTGGCGCAATTGCTCAAGTGCTTAGCAATATCCATGCAGATAGCTATGTGGGTAATAATGTTGAATTACAACAAACTGCTGCAAAAGTAGGGTTAAATCTTCGTCCTCTTAATGCAGATGATAAAGAATCTAAATTTAAAGCGGTTGTATTTGATGCTTCTGGTATTCAAGATTCTGAACAACTTAAAGAATTGTATAACTTCTTTAATCCAATCGCGCGTCAAATTTCAAGCTCAGGTCGTGTCATTGTCATTGGTACAACACCTGAAACTGCTAAAACAGTAAAACAAGCGATTGCGCAACGTGCGTTAGAAGGTTTCGTCAAATCAGCAGGCAAAGAGTTTAAAAAGGGCATTACTGCTCAAGTGGTTTATGTCGATCAAGGTGCTGAAGCGAATCTTGAATCAACTTTACGTTTCTTAATTTCTCCGCGTTCTGCTTATGTATCTGGTCAAGTGATCCGTGTTTCTAAAGCGGATACTGTTGATTTAGATTGGGCGAAACCATTAGCAGGTAAAACTGCTCTAGTTACAGGTGCAAGCCGTGGTATCGGTGAAGCGATTGCGCATGTGCTTGCACGTGATGGCGCGCACGTGATTTGCTTGGACGTTCCACAACAGCAAGCTGACCTTGAGCGTGTTGCAGGTTCAATTGGTGGTTCAGTTTTGGCGATCGATATTACTGCTGCTGATGCTGGTGAGAAAATCAAAACTGCGGCTGCTAAACAAGGTGGTTTAGACGTTATCGTTCATAACGCAGGTATTACCCGTGACAAGACTTTGGCAAACATGAAGCCAGAGCTGTGGGATCTTGTGATCAACATTAACTTGTCTGCGATCGAGCGTGTTAACGATTACTTACTATCAAATGATGGTTTAAATGCAAATGGCCGTATCGTTTGTGTATCATCAATCAGTGGTATCGCAGGTAACTTGGGTCAAACTAACTATGCTGTTTCTAAAGCAGGTGTGATTGGCTTAGTGAAATTTACTGCGCCAACATTAAAGAACGGCATTACCATCAATGCTGTTGCACCTGGTTTCATTGAAACTCAGATGACGGCTGCAATTCCTTTCGCGATTCGTGAAGCTGGTCGCCGTATGAACTCGATGAACCAAGGTGGTTTACCTGTAGATGTGGCTGAAGCGATTGCTTGGTATGCTTCTACGGGTTCAACAGGTGTGACGGGTAACGTTGTTCGCGTATGTGGTCAAAGCTTGTTAGGTGCTTAATCACCAGAGTCTTAAAATCTCCCCTAACCCCTCTTTAAACAAGAGGGGAATTCCTAAAAATTAAAACCTATATAATTTGCGGAAACTCCCTCCTTTATGAAAGGAGGGTTGGGGAGGATTCCTAAAATATAAAAAGGTTTATTATGAATACACGTCATTTTAGTCAATTACCAAAACCTTACTTAGCTTATCCAAAAGTCATTCAAGGTTTAATTTTCAAAAAGCCAAAAGGCGAAAAAGTACTTCCACAAGTTGAATATGTCGTGGATACACTTCAGATTGATGCGAAGCATTTAGAAAGCTACAACGAAATCTGTGGTTTTAAAAATGATGGTTTCGTACCCGCGATTTATTTAGCTGTTTTGTCTCAAAGTTTACAAATGCACATGATGACCAGTGAGGCATTTCCATTTGCGATTTTGGGGTTGGTTCATATCCGCAACCAAATCAAACAGACACGCAAAATTGGTGTAAATGAACAAATTACTTTGTCATGCAAATTCGGTGAACTTCAGCCACATGATAAAGGCTTACAGTTTGATTTTATCACGACAGCTAAAGTCGGTGGTGAAGTGGTAATGGAAAGCTTAACCACTTACTTATCTCGCCAAAAAACTGAGAAAAAAGCGGCTGAGAAAGCCAAAGAGACTCAAGCACCTGCTTATCAAGTTCAAGCAGAATGGGACATCTCAGAAAATACAGGTCGCCGTTATGCGAAGATTTCAGGAGATTTTAACCTGATTCATATTCATGCAGTAACTGCGAAAGCGTTTGGTTTTAAACAAGCCATTGCACACGGGATGTGGAGCAAAGCAAAAGCTTTGGCAAATATGGAGCTTCCAGAGGCTTATGAAGCTGATGTATGGTTCAAATTACCAATGTATTTGCCTTCAAAAGTTGAATTTTTAACTGCTACTGAAGCCAAGCAAACTGACTTTTTGATTCGTAATGTGAAATCTAAAAAGCCTCATGTCGCAGGTGCAGTGAAAGCGCTTTAAGACGAAATAGCATGAAAAATTATCCCTTTTGTTCGCAAGAGGGATATTCTAAAAACATAAATATTATAAGGATCTGAACATTGATTAAAGAGATTTTACTTGCCAATACCCAAAATTATCATGGCAGTGTTGATGAGCGGTTTGTGGATTTAGCGAGTCAATTTAGCCGTTTTCAAGATGCTCGAAGTCAGCAAGGCGGCGCTGCTTTAGTTGTTTATTTCTACGGTCAAAAAGTTGTTGATATTTTTACAGGTAAAAAATCTCAAGAAGAAGATTGGCAATCCGACACGCTATCAATGTGTTATTCAACTGGAAAGGGTGTATTAGCAACACTTGCACATATTCTGGTGAGTGAGGGTTTACTTGATTACGATACACCGATTGCACAGTATTGGCCTGAATTTGCTCAAAATGGCAAAGGTAATATGACCTTGCGCCACGTTTTGTCTCATCAAAGTGGTTTGTTTGATATTCGCAATATGATTGATACCGCAACGGAAATGCTGGATTGGTCGCATATGTTGGATGTGATGGCTGCGGCCACGCCACGTTTTACAGCGGGTCAAGGTTTTGCTTACCAACCACTGACTTATGGCTGGATTGTTGGTGGTATATTGGAAAAAGCGGCAAAACAGCCTTTGAATTGGTTAATGCAACGCTATTTGGTTCAGCCATTGGCATTGGATGGCGCTTATTTTGGAGTGCCAGAACAAGAGTTAGCTCGTGTAGCACGTCTTTTAGAAAAGCCAAAAGCGCTGACGTCACCGATACCAGCAACGCAAAAAACGAATCAACCTCGCAAAGCTTCTTGGTCTGAAAAATTACTGGAACTCTCTGGACAAGATCCTCACGACTTCAAAGATGCAATGATTCCTAAAGGTATGCGTGGGTTTAGTTTTTTTAGCGATGTAGGTTTACAAGCGGCGATTCCAGCTGCAAATGGGGTGTTTACAGCAAATAGTCTTGCGAAAATATATGCAATGCTTGCCAATAAAGGACAGTGGAATGATCAGCAGTTGATTCGTCCAGACGTTTATAAACAGCTCAGTAAAGTACAAAGTAAGGCGCGTGATCGTGTGATGCCGATTCCAATGCATTGGCGTTTAGGTTATCACCGAATTTTAACGATGGGCAAACGCACGCCTCATGGTTTCGGACACATGGGTTTTAATGGTTCAGGCGCTTGGTGCGATCCTGATCGTGGGCTGAGCTTTGCATATACACACAACTTTAATATTACCTCTTCAACAGGTGATTATCGGTTGTGGGGATTAAGCCAAGAAGCTTTACGTTGCGCAGATGCTGCTCTGACGGGGCGAAAAGGGTGGTTTTAAACCACCTTTTTTAATTCTCTAACATACTTATCTTGCACAAAGTGATGAATTGAATCTAAATAACGTCTATCAAATCATCGTTTGAGCGAGAAATTTAGTTGAACTTTGACGGGGAAGTTAAAATAATTAATAGTCAGTTGCTAGTATTGAAAGTTTAGTAATCAAAAAGCTTTATTGTTTATGAAAACTAAAAAATAGCAGGTTATTTTGTGTTCAAATACGCACTTATTAGTAGAATACAGTCGCGGTATTAACTAAGCGAAAAATTGCCTGTCTAATTGGTGTTATTACGGTTAAAATTGAGCTGTTGAACATATATTAATGAAATTGTGATAAAAATAAACTCATGATATTTAATAAATATTTTTAAAATTAAAGCTTGATGGTGACCTCTTGTTTTGTTAAAGTTGTTTGTGTAAAAAATACACAAAAAAAGGACTTATAAATGAAATTTGGACTCAAAGCAATTTGTTTGGCTGGTGTGCTTGTGACAACAGCTGTATATGCTTCAACAACATTATCTCCAAACCAGATTAACAATAGCGGCAGTATTCCAAGTGGTCATGCCGATTTGAAATTTGTTTTATCCAATGGAAATTGGGTAAAAAATATATATTTACCAAACACTGCCAACCACCAAGACAAGATTACGATTCAATCAAGTGCTGGTTGGAAAAGTTATTTGGATACATCCAATACCAATTTGCCAATTGAAGTACTTGAAATTCAAAGTGGTGACACCTTCCAGTTTGTATATGATGCAAATCTGAAAAAATGGGTGATTCAACTTGCGGCCATTAGCCCAACCACTAATGCACAATTTGAAGAAATCGCACTGAACAATACGAAACTGCAACATATTCTACTGGCTGATGGTAAGTGGGCGAAAACAATCGCACTACCATCAAATGTGAGTGATGGTACTCTCGTGCAAATTACGTCTACTGCGACGTACCCTTCAGAAATCTCTAAAACTAATTTACTGTTTCCGAGCAGCTTCAACCTTACGCAAGGAAGTGAATATTGGTTGAAATACAATGCCGAATTACAGAAATGGATACCTGAATTTATTAAACCTGTAAAAATTAATGTAAAAGACATTGGTGCAAGTTTAAGTACGGTATCTGTTCCAGTGACAGAAATTAATTTTGCAGATGCAAATTGGGTGCCTAATTTCACCTTGCCGACTACTGCCAATGATCGTGACCGCATTTGGATAAAATCAACTGCAACTTGGTCAGCCAAAATTAATAATACCAATATTAATAGTAGTGCAACATTGGCACTTAAAACCGGCGATCAATATGAATTTATGTTTGTAAGTGATAAAGGTCATTGGGTATTAATGTCTGCACCAATCAAGATGATTGAAGCAAACAGTAATATTGCTTCGGTTTTACCAAATATGACTGAACCAACCTTAAAAGTGAAAATCTCGAATAGTAATTGGAGACAAACCGTAAATTTACCTACAACTGCACAAGTTGGAGATAAAGTTATTCTCACTTCTACGGCAGATGCTAATAGTTTTGTTCTCGCTGCGAATGGGTTGTCAACTACGATTAAAAATGGTGAAAACCGCCGCTTTATCTTTACTAGTCAAGGTTGGACCAACGATAGTCATACCATCGATATGTTATTCGTCAACAGTCCTGAAGTGTCTTCAATCTTAGGAGAAAGCGCCGCAAAACTTCGTTTGATTGAGGGGTTGAATCTGACCAATGTAACGGCAGAGAACTCATCCGCTAAGTTCTACTTACGCCAAGTAGGCTATATCACTTACAAGATTCCTTCAGCAACCTTGACAGAAGCATTGAGTGTTGGTCGTTCAGATAGCACAGTGCAGGGTGAGCGTAAGCGTGTTTTGGCTGATGGGGTATATTATCAAGGTAATGAAGCTGGGAATGGTGGTTGTGGTTGGGCATATGTCAATGCTAGCGCCTATAATATGATTGGCACAAATGATGTCACTGGTTGTTCCGTTGCTGCCATGCGTCATGAGATAGGTCATAACTTGGGACTATATCATGGTGATTCTAGCAATATCGGTTCTGGTTTTAGTCATCCATTGGGTAGTACCGCATTGGGTGGAAACAATCTGAATTTTTATTCTAGTCCGTATTTGTATAATCCTAAATATGGTGTACGTTTGGGTGAAGAAGGTAAAAAAGATGCAGTCAGCGTGATTAACGCTACTGCAGTCCGAATTTCACAATACCATTAAGTGATTTCTTGAGCATGAAGCATTCAAAAATTATTTTTCTACTTGTAGTCACGTTCATCGTGACTGCAGGTTTAATCTTTTTTCTAAAGCCAGATCATGTTGCCGCATCAACGCAAGATGATGCCTCTACAAAAATAAATTCATCTATTCAGGATGTTTCAACATTTCCGAGAGAAAACCTGAATCTTTCAAAAGCAGAGTTAGAAAAGGTTGTAAAAGAAACAGTCTTATTTCATGAAATACAAGATGATGAATTGAGAGTAAACAGCGCGCTACCATTGTCCAAAAGCGGTAAAGGAATGGCAGTCCGTTACAATCAAAACATTATTGAAACTAAAAAAGTTGGAGACGTTGTTAAGTTTCAAATGCTTGAATATGGCATAAATCGTAGTGGCGAGATTGTTGAAATTGAAAAAGTGGATGATGATATTTTACGTTGGCACGGACGCTTCCAGCAAGGAAGTCCTGAACGAAATTTCTTTACCATTACTCAAAGTCAAAAAGATCAATATACGATTATTCAGATTTACAGCGATAAAGGCAACTATACCGCTGAAATCAAAAATGGTCAGGGTGTTGTGCTGAGTATGGACGAGGGCGTTGAGGATCATGAGTTACATGCGCATGATCATGATCACTAAGTTTCAGCAGATAACTCTGCACGTATTATGACTTCGGTATGACGCTTGAAATCTGCTTCATTAAGTCCATTGAGTCCTAGTTTATAAATCCCTTCGAGTCCGCACACAAATGCAATCAAACGCCAAGCAATGTCTTGGCTGTTTGATTCAAATTTAAACTCGCCTTGAGTTTTGCCTTGATCAATCATTTTAACGATTGATTTATGCCAATCTTGCATCGCAATGTTATAGGCATTTTTTATCTCTTGATCTTGATCAATTAACACTTCTGCTTCATTCCAAAGCCGAAGGTACGGTTGAATCTGTTCGATATTTTCACAACCAAGTAGTAAAGATAAGCGCTGTAACGAATTCACGGTATCGACTTGATTTTCAATTTCATCGAGCTGTTGCATGAGTTTGATAAAAGCTTCAGCCTTTAAATGCGAATTCGATGAAAAGTGATGATGAACTTGCCCAGTAGACGTTTGTGCCTCGGTTGCAATACGTCGAACCGTCATTGCTGAAAATCCTTCGTCCAAAGCAACCTGCATCGCTGCCTGCAAAATCATTTCACGACGTTGTTCTCGATTTAAATAAGCCATTTTTCCAAACCTAATGAGCTGTGATACAACCAGCAACAAATTAACTTAAATTTTAAAATTGGACAAGCGTTCAATTTTGATTATAATAGCACCAACTTGAACACCTGTCCAAATTTAGAGGCATTTATGTCACGCAAGTGGTTAATTCTTGCAATCGTTGTATTGATCTATCTCCCAGTTTCGATTGATGCAACCGTTTTACATGTCGCGACACCTACATTGAGTGAGTCGCTTTCTTTATCAGCAAATGAACTGCTATGGATTATTGATATCTATTCATTGGTCATGGCGGGACTTATTTTACCGATGGGTGCACTGGGTGATCGCATTGGTTATAAGCGCTTGATGATTATTGGTGGAATTTTATTTGGTCTTGCATCATTAGCAGCAGCATTTTCCTCAACCGCATGGGCGTTGATTGGTTCACGTGCTTTATTGGCTGTTGGCGCGGCAATGATTTTGCCTGCAACTTTATCCGCAGTTCGGAATACTTTCCTCGATGAAAAACAACGTAACTTCGCCTTGGGTATTTGGGCGACTGTAGGCGGTGGTGGAGCAGCTTTTGGTCCATTGGTTGGTGGTTTTTTACTGGAGCATTTTCATTGGGGCGCAGTATTCTTGATTAATGTGCCGATTGTATTGTTCGTTTTGGTATTGGCTACTTATATCGTGCCTAAGCAAGCAGGACAACCAAAGCAAAGTCTGAACTTATTACAAGCCCTTGTTCTCGTCGTCGCAATCCTGAGTATGATTTATGCGATTAAATCTGCCATGCATGGTGGCTCATTTGGGGCAATTTTAATCTTTGTCGTCGGATTGGGTTTATTGATTGGCTTCGTTCGTAAACAATTAACATCAACTTCGCCGATGATTGATATTCAGTTGTTTAAGCATCCTGTGATTGCCACAGGTGTGGTGATGGCGATTGTTTCAATGATGGCATTAGTTGGGTTTGAGTTGCTCATTTCCCAAGAGCTTCAGTTTGTCTATCAACTTTCACCACTCGCAGCAGGCGCATTTATTTTACCATTCATGGTTGCGATCAGCCTCGGTGGTCCAATCGCAAGCCTGCTGGTGAATCGTTATGGTTTACGATCAGTTGCATCTTTTGGGATGTTGATGAGTGCGGTGAGCTTATGGGGATTGGCAAATACTGATTTTATGCAAGCTCAAATACAAGCGTGGGCTTGGATGGTGGTATTAGGTCTGAGTGTAGAAATTGCTTTACTTGCCTCAACCTCTGCGATTATGTCTTCGGTTCCGCCAAGCAAGGCGACAGCAGCAGGTGCGATTGAAGGAATGGCGTATGAGCTAGGTGCTGGTTTGGGTATCGCATTTTTCGGGTTGATGCTTTCATGGTTCTATGCCAATTCGATCGTGATACCAAGCAATTTACCTCATCATTTGTTAGAACAAACCAGCAGTTCTATTGGCGAGGCGATTCAAGCCAGTAAACAATTACAGCCAGTGGTCGCTGAAAACGTCATTCAGGCGGCGAAACAAGCTTTTAGCCAATCACATCGCTCGGTCTTGACTGTTGCTGCATTCCTTTTCTTGGTACTGACCATGTTTATTTGGTTCGCTTTGCCGAAAAGAGTAGTCACAGTTGATGGGTAGGTTTTATTCTCCTCATTCAAATCAAGCATTTGGATGAGGGGATATTTGAAAACTATGTTGCTCGTGCTTTATTTATGCAGTGAGCATTTTCTTTGATTGGGTTGTTGTTAGCTCGGATACAAGTTTTTCAATTTTTTGCTTTGCACTGAGTATCGAGTCCTCATGTCTTTTGTCTCCAAATTCCTGATATTCAGAGCGAATTTCGAAGAATTGATCCACACCTAAATAATGACTGAGTACTTTGATGTGGGTGCCAAGGTGATTCATGTGTTCCCTGATTTCGCCTTCACCAAAACCAAATTCTCCACATGAACTGAGTAAAATTAAAGTCTTATTTGAAAATATCGGTTCAAGCGGGAAGTCACCTCTAGCTAAGTCAAAAGTAAAGGTTTCATTGATTCTTATCACCTGATCAAACCATGCTTTTAGTGCAGCAGGCATACCGTAATTATACATTGGGGTGGTGATCAAGATGATATCTGCTCTTGCAACTTCATCAATATATTGATCAGATTCAATTAACGCTGCTTTTTGTGCATCCGTTCTTTTTTGCTCAGGCGTAAATACCGCTTCAAGCCATAGTTGTGAAATAAAATTTGGGGTGTGATCTCCGATATCTCGATAAATGACTGGATCATCAGATTGTTGCTTTTTCCAATGTTTTATTAAATGTTGTCCCAACATTTTAGAAAGAGAACTATGTTTTTCACCTTCGCCGTAAAATGAACGGACGCTGGCATCAATATGCAGTAGGGTAGTCATTTGAAATTTACTCAATCTTATAGAACAGACTTTAAAGTTTGATGATTTGTATATGCGCTGACAAATGACATTATTTTTGTATAAGATGAGTTTTTCTCATCTTAAGAAATGGGGGCAGAAATGCTGAAGCGATTACCCTCACTAAATAGTATAAAAGTGTTTGAAGCAACCGCACGCTTAAAAAGTTTTAAAGCGGCTGCTCGAGAATTAAATGTATCGCCCACAGCAGTTTCACATCAAATCAGTGAACTGGAAAAAGAGTTGGAAATAAAGCTATTTGTACGTGGATTTAGGATAGTAACGCTAACCGAAGCAGGTGAAAAGCTCGCAGCGGTCAGTACAAAAATGATCTCAGAATTAAAACAAACTTTGTCTGAATTAACAGCTAGTGCTAAGAAAATCACCATTAGTACCACAAATGCTTTTGCAGCAATGTGGTTGGTGCCACGACTAAATGACTTTAAAAATTTACATCCCGATATTGATATACAAATTAAAGCGGATGATCAGATGGTCGATATAAATCATGATTTAAGTATTGATATGGCGATTCGTTACGGTGTAGCTGACCTTAAAAATTCTCATGTTGTCGCACTTGTAAAAGACACTTTTGGTTTATTTGCAACTCAACAATATTGGGCGAATCTCACAGATCAATCTCAAATGAGACTGTTTATGACTCAGTGGAAAAATGCAGATTTGTTAAAACATGATCACGCTGATTTCTTATCACAATTATTGGGACAAGAATATCCCAAGCCTGATTTTTTTGAGGATGAAAATCAGGTCATTCAGGCTGCTTTGGCAGGCTTAGGGGTTGCAGTGGTCAGTAAAATATTAGTACAGCAATCTGTTGCACAGGGTTGGCTATGTGAAAATGACTCAAGCCAACTTGCTTGGGAAAGTCCGTTCAGCTATTACACCATGCTGCCTAAGCGACATGTAGACCACAAGGGGCTACAGACTTTTCAACAATGGCTTAAGCAGCAGTTTATTGGCGTTTAAGGCAAATTAATTCCACGTTCACGCAAAATTTTACACAGTTGAATCATCGGTAAGCCCATCAACGTGGTTTGGTCATCACCGATCATTTTCTCAAATAGGCTGATTCCCAAGCGTTCGCATTTAAAACTACCGGCACAATGCAAAGGTTGATCTATTTCAATATAACGCTCAATTTCTGCAAGTGTGAGTGCTCGAAATTTTACTTGGTAATGTTCAACCAGCGTGGTTTCAAAACCTGATTGTGCATGTTGAACACTTAACGCGGTACTAAAGAAGACCGTTTTACTTGAGTTGGCTTGTAGTTGTCGAATGGCATTTTCAACGGTTAAAGGTTTAGCAATAAACTCATAAGGTGCATGTTCGCGCCAAGCCACTTGATCAGAACCGATCACAATGGCATGGGGGTGTTGTGCAGCAATAACACGTGCTTTTTCATAAGCCAAACGTTTGGCTAGATCATCAGCATGCATTTCACCATTTGCCGACTCATCGATATCAGGTGAAATACAGCGATAAGCCAAGCCTAAGCGATCCATAAGTTCTTTACGTGTTTGGCTGCTTGAAGCCAAAATAAGCTCAGACTGGTTCATTACACTGCGTATTCCACAAGGATATTGAGTGGTACATAGTGAAGTACTGCATTATGGCAGGCATTCAGTTTGATCGGTGGCGCTTGACCTGCTTCATAGGCTTCTACCCAGCGTGTCACACAGATACACCAGAAATCCCCAGGTTTGAGACCTGGGAAACTCATTTCTGGCAAAGGTGTGATGAGATCATTGCCGACTTTTTGGGAAAAATTTAAAAATTCAGAGGTCATTTGCACGCACATGGTGTGCTGACCTAAATCGGTAGTAGATGTGTGGCAGAAACCATTACGGAAGTACCCCGTAATTGGGTCATAACAACAACTGGCTAAAGGTTCGCCAAGTACGTTTAAACGATTAATTTTAGGATCTGGATGAATAGACATAATAATAAAAAGATATAAAGACGAGAGTTATCATAATCAAAAGTGAGGCTTTCGACAGCTTTTCTACAAAAAAAACTCACCTTTATTTTTGAGAATCATTTAAAATTGTGCCGTTTTTAAAATCAATTAGAGAGCCATCCATGAATTTCCAGCGCATGACTGACCTTGATTTAGCAGGTAAACGTGTTCTTATTCGTGAAGACTTAAACGTTCCTGTAAAAAGTGGGGAAATTACTAGCGATGCACGTCTACGTGCAGTGTTGCCGACCATTCAAGCTGCTTTAGAAAAAGGCGCAGCGGTTATGGTGTTTTCTCACCTTGGTCGTCCTGTAGAGGGTGAGCCAAAACCTGAACAATCACTTGCGCCAGTCGCTGCTTATTTAAGCAAAGCTTTGGGTCAAGACGTTAAATTATTGACTGACTATTTAGATGGCGTTGAAGTTGAAGCGGGCCAAGTGGTATTACTTGAAAACGTTCGTTTCAACCATGGCGAAAAGAAAAATAACGAAGAACTCGCAAAGAAATATGCTGCACTTTGTGATGTTTTCGTTATGGATGCATTTGGTACAGCACATCGTGCAGAGGCTTCGACTGAAGGCGCTGCTCGTTTTGCTCGAGTTGCTGCTGCTGGCCCTTTATTGGCTGCTGAGTTGGATGCTTTGGGTCGTGCTATGCAAACACCTGAAAAGCCAATGGTTGCAATCGTTGCCGGTTCTAAAGTCTCAACTAAACTTGATGTATTAAATTCTTTATCAACACTTTGTGATCAATTGATCGTTGGTGGTGGTATTGCAAATACTTTCCTAGCTGCTGCTGGCTTCAATGTGGGTAAATCACTTTATGAAGCTGACTTGATTGAAACTGCGAAGCAAATTGCTGCAAAGGTAAGTGTTCCATTACCGACCGATGTTGTGGTTGCTGATGCAAGTCAAATCAACTTTGATGATTTCTTAGGTTCTTTGGCAAATGCTCAAGCTGTCGTGAAAAAAGTTGAAGATGTGACTGATACCGACATGATTCTGGATGTTGGTCCTGAAACTGCAAAAGTTTTTGCTGAAATCTTGAAATCTTCAAAAACCATTCTTTGGAATGGCCCTGTGGGTGTCTTCGAGGTTGATCAATTTGGCGAAGGTACAAAAGCACTTTCACTTGCAATCGCAGAGTCAGCAGGTTTCTCAATCGCGGGTGGTGGCGACACACTTGCTGCAATTGATAAATATGCAGTTGCCGATCAAATTGGTTATATTTCAACAGGCGGTGGTGCATTCTTAGAGTTTGTAGAAGGCAAAACTTTACCTGCTGTAGCTGTATTAATTGAGCGTGCTCAATAAAGTTCTAACCTTTTGATTTATAACAAAAGATGAAAGAGGAGAGTCGATGTAAATCGGCTCTTTTGCTTTTTTATTGTCTTGTGGTCATAAAAATGTCACATTGTTGACATATGATTGTCATCAAACTAACCAGTTATGATGGGAAGCTGCAATGAATTTCAAACTAACTCTTATTGCTTTAATGATCGCACCAGTAATGGTATTGACTGCTTGCGCAAAGAAAGAAGAAGCGAAAACTGCTGAAGACCAAGAACAAGCAACTTCAGTTGTATCAACAGAGACGACTTCTGCTCAACAAGCTGCTATCGATGCAATTGATAAACCAATCATGGATGAGCACAATACTGATGTTGTTGAAGATGCTGATACAGAAGTTGCAGCAAGTGAACTTCAATAAGCTTTAACAGATACCAAAGCCGATGCATAGCATCGGCTTTTTTGTATTATTTAGTTCGCTTTGCAGTAAAAGGTCAGTGTGGTTTGATAGTCGTCGTCTTTAGATAAAGATGCTTTAGTACCCGTAATCGAGCCAAGTACACCTGCGGCAGCTTCGACCATTCTGCCAGTTTGCTCATCTACGACACCTTTTAACACGCCCTGATAAACCACTTTTTCATCCACCACAACAGCCGAGGTATTACGAGTACAGGTCTTCTGTGCAGCACTAATTGCATTGTTTTTAGAAATGAGACTGGTCTTGCCAATACCTGTCACTTCATATTGATTATTTTCTTTTTGAATGGCCAATGTACTGGTTGGAGTAGATGCACATGCTGTTAATCCAAGCGCTAAACCACCGATTAAACTAAGAACTAAATTTTTTTTCATTGCTTTTTCTCTAGTGATGAACATCATCTGATTATTGAAACATATAATGTTTAATTACTTTCGCAGCTTGTGTACAGTTTGTTGTGACACTTGGTAAGGGAAATTATCACATCTTAATCTCTAGCTCGTGATGTTATTTGCGGTGATGAAATTCGTTCATGAATATTGAACAAGCCTCAATTAGACGTAGTGAAAATTATTCAGATTATGCTAATCTAGCAAAATCCTTGCCTTAGTTAGATTCATGTCAATGACGGACTCAAATATAGAGACAATTCATCAAAATATTCATCAACGTCAATCTATTGGGCAGTTAATTGAACCAGCACCGAATACTGAGCAACTCGAAAAAGCAATTCAAGCTGCATTAACAGCGCCTGATCATCATCGCTTAAAACCGACGAGGTTCGTGGTCATCACGGCTGAGCATCGAGCTGCTTTTGGCGAACATTTGGCCAAGGCTTTAGCTGATTTAGGTGAAACAGATCCAACCCATTTGGAGCGTGCAAAACATCATCCGTTTCGCGCACCGATGTTGGTTTTAGCGTTAACAACACTTCAAGATCATCCTAAGGTTCCGCATTTTGAGCAAATCCTCAGTACAGGTGCTGCGATTCAGAACCTGTTGTTGTCTTTGCAGGCACAAGGCTTTGCAAGTATGTGGCGTTCTGGTGCTGTGGTTGAGTCCGATTGGCTTAAACAGCAATTAGGGTTACAAGCGCAAGATTTGATTTCAGGTATTATTTATATTGGTACGGCTGCTAAAGTCATTGCGCCACGTGCAGAAATAGAGAGTCAGAATTTTGTAAAAATATGGCAATCAACCTAATCTTATTTTTGAATGATTAAACAAAGAAATTAGTTTCAGGATAAAAAATGGCAGAGTTAAAATTTAGCGATTTAGTTGAACCCGTTGCAGTGGATCAAAAAACGGCATTAAGAATTACAGTACTTGGTGGTGGTAGCTTTGGTACCGCAATGGCTAATTTAGCTGCACGCAATGGTTGCGATACCATGATTTGGATTCGTGATGCAGCCGTCGCTGAAGAAATCAATCAGACCCATGTCAATAAACGCTATTTACCTGATTACACCTTAGAACCGACTTTACGCGCAGTCGCAGATTTAGAGCTGGCTGTTCGTGATCGCGATATTATTTTAGTGGCGATTCCAAGCCATTCATTTCGAGATGTACTTAAGCAAATCGCACCCTTTATCAGCGCGCAAGCAGTTGTTTCACTGACGAAAGGGATTGAAGCAAAAACTTTTAGTTTCATGAGTGAAATCATTCGAGAAGAATTGCCTGAAGTTCCTTATGGTGTTTTGTCTGGTCCAAACTTAGCCAAAGAAATTATGGCAAGTATGCCATCTGGTACGGTGATTGCGAGTGAATCAGAATTGGTACGCTATGCAGTACAACATGCATTACATAGCGCATTATTTCGTGTATTTGGCAGTGATGATGTGCATGGTGTTGAACTTGGCGGCGCGCTCAAAAATATTTATGCGGTTGCAATGGGAATGGGTGCTGCTTATAACATCGGTGAAAATACCAAGAGCATGATTTTAACACGCGCTTTGGCCGAAATGAGTCGTTTCGCCGTAGAGCAAGGTGCAAATCCACTCACTTTCTTGGGCTTATCTGGTGTCGGTGATTTATTTGCGACCTGTAACAGTCCATTAAGCCGTAATTATCAAATTGGTTTCGCCTTGGGTTCTGGCAAAACACTTGATCAAGCGACTAAAGAGTTGGGTCAAACGGCAGAAGGGATTAATACCATTGTTCAAGTTCGTACTAAAGCTGCCGAACTAGATGTGTATATGCCGATAACCAATGCTTTATATGAAGTTATTTTTGAAAATGCCCCACCCATGACGATCGCACTATCTTTAATGAAAAATGGTCATCGCAGTGATGTTGAATTTGTTTTACCTCACCATGAAGTTTGAACATTTTTCCCAAGCTCCCTCTAAATCCTTCTTCGATAAAGAAGAGGGGGCTTCCTATGAATTTAACGATTGATTAGGATTTGTGAGAGTTCCTGCTCTTAAAGGAGTGGGCTTGGGAGAGAAGAGGAATAAATTTATTAAATTGTCATCAATGATGGTTAATATAGAGATATAAAAAATAAGGTTATGTTATGCAACTTACATTAGTCCGCCACGGTGAAGCGTCTCCAGCAGTGAATGGGAATGATATGCAACGTCCTTTAACGGCGCGTGGTCATCAACAAGCTGAACAGACTGGGCTTTTCCTAAAAGATGTGATTCAACCTGAGATTTTTGTAGTGAGTCCATTATTACGTGCACAAGAAACTTTGGAACATATCAAGGCTCATTTTGCAGGAATCCCTGTTTTAATTTGCGATAAGATTAAACCAGATGATGATGCGAAAGGTGCAATTGAGTGGCTATCAAAACTGCCGTATGAATCAATTGCTGTGGTTTGTCATATGAATGTCATTGCGCATATTGCTGAGCAATTAACACTTGAAAGTTTTCAACCATTTGCATTGGCTGAAGCGCGGATTTATGATCAAGCTGTTATCGCCAATGGTTTATCTACGCAAAAGAATAGTTTTATTCCAACGATATAACGGACATTCCCGCAATAGAATAAGAGTACTAAACACGTATGTTGTATATATGGATGCCCGAAACCAACGGAACATGGTATTGGTCGACTGGGGAAAATTGGTTGCAGGCAAATAGTCTTGAACTATTGATTCAAGACTTGCAAGCGCATAGTGGAAAAGAAGCGGTTATTTATTTCCCAAGCCGAAATGCTCAAATGTTGCAGCAACCGATGACAAAGACGCATTACAAGCAATTAGGTCCAGAGGGCGTCAAGTATCTATTGGAAGAGTATGTGACTTTGCCGATTGATCACATGAAAGTCGTGCATCATTTTCATCAGGATCAATTGAATATTTTAGGGGTTGCTCAATCAACAATTGAAACTTGGCAGCATGCCTTAAGTTTATTGCCAATTGAAATAGTTGCTTTTCTACCAGACTTTTTGATTTTGCCTGAACCAGAAGCCAATCCTGAAAATAATCAGGTGGTGCTGGTCAATCTTTATGATCATTTGCTGGTCAGAGAAAATGCTTGGTTAGGCAACTCAGTTGATGATTTAGGGTTGTTTTTAGAATTCCAGCCAACCGAAACACAGTATCAATTTGCAAATTTAAATACCAATCAGCTAGATCAATTAGCAAGTGTTTCAAGTCGCGAGCAGCGTACTGAATTTAGTTACCAATTCCACCAAATCCCAAGAGCCAAGCAACATCCTTTCAATGTTTTCCCAAAAGCTAAAAATACGGATATTCAATGGTCAGGTTATTGGAAAGCTGCTGCTGTGGTTTTTATGGCCGTGATTTTTGTCCAATTGGGCTATGATGCATTACGTTGGTCAAAGCTTAAAAAGGTCGCTGATCAGACCGCACTACAAGCTGTGGATCAATACAAGTATTGGTTTGGCGAAAACAGTCGTGTGACTGAGCAAAATATTAAAAGCCAGTTTGAAAGCCAGTTGCGTATGAGTCGACTTGGAGATGCACAAGCACTCTCACTACTGAGTCGTGTCGGGCCTATTTTGATGCAAAATCAGATTGTGGCTCAACAGATGAGTTTTGATGCATCTGTATTGTCGATGGCTCTGAAAGCCAACTCAGCCAATGCTTTGCAAACATTGGTACAGCAACTCAATCAACAGGGTTTTCAAGCTGAATTAGGCAATGTTCAAGCGGACAGTGTCGGTGCGATTGGGACGGTAAAAATAAAATAATGAAAGCATTAACGCAAATACAAAATTACTTCGATCAGAAAGCAGAAGCTTTAGATCAGTATTTACAAACTTTATCGGCACGTGAACGCATCATGGTGATTTTTACGACTATTTTTGTCGTTGTGGTGGTCATTGGTTCAGCTTTATGGAAAATGCATAGTTTGGCGGATCAGCAACAAAAACGGGTGAATGAATTAAAAGATTTAACCGTTTGGATGCAGAGTAATGCCGCAACCATGAAACCTGCAAATGATCTTGAACTTTCCGCCGCAGATAAGATCCAACGCACGGCACAACAACAAGGACTTGCTGTTTCATCACAACCGAGTGGCGAGCAGATTCAAATTGTCGCTGAACATAAAAATTATGCTGTACTGGCAAACTTTTTGATGCAACTGTCGCAAATGGGACTGAGTGTGGTAAAAATGGAAATGGTCTCTAATAATAACCAGATCAAATTAACTGCAACGGTACAATAACAACGCATGCGTGCTTGAAATATCGGCAGAACCTAAAATAACTCTATGCTAAGCATGGTGTTTTGTTGAGCCTGTGCCTATAATATGGGTACTTGAAAATCAGTAGACTGTGATTGGTATGTTATATTCATTGGCGCGCCCTTTGTTGTTTACCTTAGCACCTGAACGTGCGCATGAACTCACACTCTCCATGCTCGGTAAAGCCCAAAAATTCGGTTTAATGCATCAAAAAGTCCCAGCAAAACCAGTGACCTGTATGGGGATCGAGTTTCCAAACCCAGTTGGTCTCGCTGCTGGTTTAGATAAAAATGGTGCACATATTGATGCTTTAGCGGCATTGGGTTTTGGTTTTATCGAAATTGGTACCATCACACCGCGCCCACAAGAAGGCAATCCACAACCTCGTTTATTTCGTATCCCTCAAGCAAAAGCAATTATTAACCGTATGGGGTTCAATAACGATGGGGTCGATCAACTGATTGAAAATGTAAAAGCAGCAAACTTCAAAGGTGTTTTAGGCATCAATATCGGAAAAAATGCGGATACGTCTGTTGAGGATGCTGTCTCTGATTATTTGATTTGTCTAGAGAAAGTTTATAATTACGCTTCTTATATTACCGTTAATATTTCATCACCAAATACTAAAAATTTACGTAGTTTACAAAGCGGTGATGCACTTACAGAATTGTTAAAAACTTTGAAAGATCGTCAACTTGAACTTTCACAACAATATAATCATTATGTTCCTTTAGTACTGAAAGTTGCACCAGACTTAACCCCAGAAGACATTGATTTTATTGCAGCGCAATTGTTGAAGTTTAAGATCGATGGTTTGATTGTGACCAATACCACATTAGGCCGTGAAGGGGTAGAAAATCTACCATATGGCGATGAATCAGGTGGTTTATCTGGCGCACCAGTATTTCAGAAAAGTACTGAATGTTTACGTCAGTTCTCTACAGTCTTGAAAGGACAAATTCCGTTAATTGGGGTCGGTGGTATTTTATCTGGCGACCAAGCTGTAGCCAAACAGCAGGCAGGCGCAAGCTTAATTCAAATTTATAGCGGGCTGATTTATACCGGTCCAGTGCTTGTGAAAGATTGTGTAAACGCGATGACATTGTGAAATGAACACGCTTGATATCATTATTCTGATCATCTTGCTCATTGGAGGACTGAACGGTTTGCGTCAAGGATTTATAAAAGCCTTTGCGAACTTGGTCGGATGGATATTCGCTTTGATCGTCGGAGCAAAGTACGCTGTCGTATTGGCACCTGCTATGAGCAGTCTAAGCCAAGATCCTGTTGTGCAAAAAATTGCAGCGTTTGCTTTTATCGTACTGATCATCGTGGTGTGTACGTGGATCGTTTCAGCCCTGTTGAATGGACTCTTGAAAACTTTAAAATTGGGCCCATTAAATCGTTTAGCAGGCGGTGCTTTTGGTTCATTAAAAGGACTGTTAATCGTCCTGGTTACCATGCAAGGCTTAGGACCTTGGGTTGAGAGTTCACCACACTGGAAACAGTCGAAATTTGTACAAATTCTATTACCTTATGCGCCTTTGGCTACAGAGTTATCCAAAGATGCTGCAAATCAAGCTTTAAACCAAATGACTTCCGAAGGTGCGTTATTACATCGCCCTTCAATTGACATGAATGAATCAGAACGTACTTCAGCCGATCATCGCGCTGATCATTCGACGAAAAATCCGTTTTATTAATCGCTAGCTTGTTGCGAGGTTGCTATGTGTGGAGTAGTTGGGATTGCCGGTAAATCGCCAGTAAACCAAATGTTATTTGATGCCTTGACGATGTTGCAACATCGAGGACAGGATGCAGCAGGAATCGTAACTTGCGATCAAGGGCGTTTATTTCTCCGCAAAGATAACGGTATGGTACGTGATGTATTCCATACTCGTCACATGCGTGCTTTACTTGGAAACTATGGCATTGGACACGTTCGTTATCCAACTGCTGGTTCATCAAGTAGCGCTGAAGCTCAACCATTTTATGTAAACTCTCCTTACGGTATTACGCTTGCGCACAATGGTAATTTAACCAATGCCGCAGAAATTCATGATGATCTGTTTAAAACAGATTTACGTCATATGAATACGGATTCAGATTCGGAAGTTTTACTCAACGTATTTGCCCATGAGTTGCAGAAATGTGGCACATTGAACCCAACACCTGAGGACATGTTTCATACCGTTTCTCGTGTGCATGAGCGTTGTAAAGGTGCTTATGGTGTGGTTGCAATGGTCACTGGTCATGGTTTAGTCGGCTTTCGTGATCCAAATGGGATTCGTCCTTTAATCTATGGTTCACGAGAAACCACACAAGGTACCGAATATATTATTGCTTCGGAGTCGGTGGCGATCACCGCGCTTGGTTTTAAAATTGAGCGTGATATTGAGCCAGGCGAAGCCATCTTTATCAATTCAGAAGGTGAACTATTCACCAAGCAATGTGCAGTAAATCCAGAATATCGTCCATGTATTTTCGAATACGTTTATTTTGCACGTCCAGATGCAATTATTGATGGCATTTCTGTTTATAAAGCTCGTTTGAAAATGGGTGAAAAACTTGCATATAAGATTTTAAAAGAATGGAGTGAGGAACACGATATTGATGTTGTGATTCCAATTCCTGATACCAGTCGTACTTCTGCATTGGAGTTGGCAAATATTCTTGGTGTGAAATTCCGTGAAGGTTTTATGAAAAACCGTTATATCGGACGTACCTTTATTATGCCGGGTCAGCAACAGCGTAAAAAATCAGTTCGCCAAAAACTGAATCCTGTCGAACTTGAGTTCAAAGACAAGAATGTTTTATTGGTCGATGACTCGATTGTACGTGGTACAACGTGTAATGAAATCATTCAAATGGCACGTGATTCAGGCGCGAAAAAAGTTTTCTTTGCTTCTGCTGCGCCTATGGTGAAATATCCAAACGTGTACGGTATTGATATGCCAGCGAAATCAGAATTAATCGCTTCAGAACGTACTGTAGAGGAAATTCGTGAAATTATTGGTGCTGATCGCTTAGTTTTTCAAGATTTAGAAGATTTGAAAGATGCTGTTCGTACCAGTAAAGTGCCTGATTTAACAGAGTTTGACTGCTCTGTATTTGATGGTGTTTACGTTGCTGGTGGAATCGACAAGGCTTATCTAGCTGATCTTGAACAAAAGCGTAATGATACAGCGAAGAAGCAAGCCGATGGCTATATTGATGTAAACATCGATGCTGCTTCAGTTGATTTAACTGGCATCAAAGAAGAGTAACGTACTGCATTGATAGAAAAGCGGGAGATTCCCGCTTTTTTATTCTATGATGGTGGCTACGAAACATCCTAATATAAACAATGTAATCAGGAAATTTTACATTGAAAGAAATGAGCCATTATTTAATTGAAAATAAAAGCATCGTATGGTCAATGAGTTTTTGTTGGCTCGCGATGCTGTTGACCGTTTTTATTCTCAATTTAATTTTGGGTCTGGTGGTTCATTTCTTTGATTATACGCAGCTCATTTGGTGGCATGCGCTTAGCCCGTATTTTATTGCCTTATTGATTTTCGTCATGTTGTGGTCTGTCGGTGCGGAACTTTATGTATTCCGTGAAGGCGGACATTCACTTGCGAAGCAGCTAAAAGCTCGACGTTTAGTGTTTGATGAAAGCACCCCAGAAGAAAACACGGCATTAAAAGTTGTAGAGCAAGTCGCAAATAGCTTTGCAATTGATACTCCAGCCGTTTACGTATTGCCTGATGAAGTCGGTGTAAATGCGCTAACGGCAGGTTTTAAATCTCAAGATATTGTGATTATTTTGACTTGGGGCGCATTGCAGAATCTAGATGAACTAGAGCTATATGGTTTACTGAGTTATGAGTTCAATCAGATTTTATCGGGTGAGGCGGTTGAAAATACCAAGCTTAAAATTCTCTACAGCGGCTTAACCACATTTAGTCAGTGGGGCAGTAAATTAGCACAGGCTGGCTATAGTCCTTATGCAACTAAACGTCGTAATAAGTTTGAGACGATTTTTGTTGCGATTGGTGGTGTGATTTGGCTAATCGGTAGTTTAGGTATCCTTATTACACGCTTTATTAAATATCTAACCTTGAGTGGTCGAACCTTTCGCAATGATTTGAAAACCATGCATTTGATGAATAATAATGCCAATATTCAAACGCTATTGCGTATCTATGTACATCACTCAGGCTCGCAAATTCACAGTGCCTATTCTGAATCGATTTCGCATATGTGCTTTGCCAACTCACTCAGCCCACAAAGTTGGATGAATATTCATCCAAGCATTAAAGAGCGGATCTACGAGCTAAATCCAACATTACTGCAAGATTTACAATTAGAAAATCTTAGAAAGTTGCGCAGTCGTCCGTTATTTAGTTTGTTCCGCTCATTGGAAGAGGAAATTACTGATGTCTCAACGCCGTGGAGCTCACCTCAGCCATTACCTTTGCTGCGCTTGTCTCCAATCAGTTTTGCATTGAATGATGCGATTAAGCCGCTAAATCCTGAAGTGCGTAAGCATAAGAAGCGCCCTGAATTGATTCAAAGGGCAATGCAGACGGCAACTGGCTCACGAGAGCTTATGGTGGCGATTTTAATGATTCGCCAATACCGCGAGTTTATTCCACAAGATGCACCAGTAAGTCATGCCATAGTCGATGCTTTGTTAAATTTAGATGGTCGAATTCATGTCCAAATCTTCCATGATGCGTGTAAAAATATTGGTCACATGCCGACCAGTATCGCACGTCAGTTTTTAACGAAATTAGCGTCGATTATACAAGCGGATGGTGAAGTGGGGTTGCTAGATGCTTTGCTCCTAGAGCGCGTGAAGCATGAGTTAAACTTGATGCCAGCACATCTACCAGCAGCATTTGAAGACGTGAAGTCTCAGATTGTTCATTTGATCGATGCTTTATTGCATGTACAACAAATTAATAGTCCAAATCAACTCGAAGTACGCGAACGCATTTTAAGATTTCTTTTAACTGAAGATGAAATGCGAATGTATGCGGACATTTCAGATGAGCCACTTGATCTTGCTGAAATTTTAAATGATGTGTCTGGACTGCTGTTACGTGATCGTCTCAATATCTTAGCCATTGCTGAGCGGTGTTTGTGGAGTGATCGGATCATTACGCAAGATGAGCTAGATGTTTTAGAATTGTTATATTGGCGTTTGGGCTTTGAGACCAAAGAAGTTGTTGAACAAATGCAGAAGAAAAATAGTTTGATGATTATTTAAGATAAAATTTGCACGTGTCCATGATCTTTTGAGCATGCCTTTGATCGGTAGCGTATAAAAATTGCAGTGTGCAATGCTAGAATTTCTAAACCCTTTAAGCCGCTTTTATCATTCATTGCACCCGCTTTGTATTTCTTCTATGGGGAGAACAAAAGGTATTTATGAAAGAATTCTATGGTTTAAATTTTTATATTTTTAAATTGGTTCAATAGCAATATGATAATAGTGAAACTAAATGCCCGAGATTTAATTATTGATTTACTTTTAGGTTCGCAAGGCCGTGAGATTTCGATTAAACAAATTATTATTGCCGCTAAATTGTTTGAAATTAGTGAGAATAGTATTCGTGTTGCTGTAACTCGTCTATCGGGTGAAGGCGTGATCGAAGCCATTGAGCGTGGCGTGTACCAGTTTACAGCCCAATCACATGAGTGGGCAGATGTCATGTTGAATCGTAAGCGTGGTATTAAACGTACTAAAGTCTGGAATCACCAATATCTTGCGGTGTTTACTGGTGAGTTAGGACGGGTTGACCGTACTGCATTGAATCGTCGAGAAAGAGCATTAAAACATTTTGGTTTTAAGGAACTAGAACAAGGTATTTATATTCGTCCAGATAATCTTGCGATTTCATTCGCAGATATTGTCTCAGCATTACAAGCGACTGGTTTAGAGAGCAGCGCCAAGATTTGTCAGATTAATCATTTTGACCCAGCAACTTTGGTCAGTATTCCTAAATTATGGCCGACACAGACACTGAATCAAAATTATGAGAAATATAGTCAGATGATTCAAGACTGGTTACTGACGGTCAACCAGTTAGACTTGGATGATGCAACGAGAGAATCTCTATTGTTGGGTCGCCAGACCATTTCCTTGTTAATGAATGATCCATTATTACCCGAAGATTTTGTTGATGTCGAACTTCGGGATCAGTTTGCATCCAGTGTTCAGCAACTCGATCAAACGGGGTTAGCACTATGGGCCAAGTTTTATGAGGAAAGTGCGGTATAAGTATCGATTTTGATATTACAAAATATATCTTTTAAATTTATTGATAGAAATATTACATGATTTAAAATAAAATTATAATTTACGTATTTATGAAAATAAAATAAATAGGCAGGATAGCGAAATGAATACACGTGTCGCAATGAGCGATTTATTCAGTAGGGAAGAAATCACGGCACTCACAGCCAAATCGGATGTACATGGTGGTTGGGCGGTATTGTCAACTTGGGCAGTCATCGGTGGAACGTTTGCCGCTGTCGCGACCTCTTGGGAATATTTGCCTGCTTGGGGCAAATTATTAATGTGTGTCGCTGCGTTGGTGGTTTTGGCTGGTCGACAATTGGCATTGGCTATCTTAATGCATGATGCTTCACATCAAAGTTTATTTAAAACTAAATGGCTGAATGACACCGCGACAGATTGGTTATGTGCACGCCCAATTTGGAATGATCTACATAAGTATCGCGCGCATCACATGCGTCATCACAGTAAAACCTCAACAGTCGATGATCCTGATGTATCACTCGTTGCAGGCTTTCCAACCTCGAAAAAATCTTTGAAGCGCAAATTTATCCGTGATTTATCTGGTGTTACGGGTTTTAAATTTGCGGTTGGGCGAGTGTTGATGGATATTGAGAAAATGCAATGGACGGTTTCGAATGATCGTCGCTGGATTTCTCAGGAAGGACGACATTGGTCTGATTATCCAAAAGCCTTTTTAAAAAACAGTGCAGGGGCGATTGCAACCAACGCCGCTATGTTTTCTGCATTGTGGGCGGCAGGTCATCCTAAACTGTATGCGCTTTGGGTTTTGGCTTATTTAACCCCGTTTCCATTGTTTTTACGTGTTCGCTCTATGGCAGAACATGCCGGTATGCCAACGAGCAACAGCGCTTTAACCAATACCCGCACCACACAAGCAGGTTTTATCGCACGAGCTTTAGTCGCACCGATTCATGTCAATTATCATAAAGAACATCATTTGATGGCGACAGTTCCTTATTTTAAATTGCCAAAAATGCATCAAATGTTACGTGAGCGTGGACATGTTTCTGAACCGCCAACCTATTGGCAAGTGCTAAATGAACTTTCCAATCGTGTAGATTGAAATTGCATTAAGCTCTAAGAATAGGTGAGGTCTGTATACTCTACGCCATGCGTATATAAATGACAGATAAGACCTCACTGACACAATTAAAACTTTTGAAAATCGATATTAGGTCGCAAATGACAATTACGAAACATGAAATTATTGACTTTCTCGCTCAAGAATTTCCACAAGCACTCAGAAAATGTAGTATTGAAGCGATAACACCTAAAGGTGCGGAGTTGTTATATCAAGTTGATCAGGAGGATTTGCGTCCTGGTCAGACAGTATCAGGTCCGACCTTAATGTTGGTGGCTGATTTTGTATTGTATGTGGCGATTATGGGGCATTTAGGGTTGGTTGCCATGGCAGTCACAACCAATATGACGATTAACTTTTTTCGTAAGCCCAAAGCAGGTCAGAATATACGAGCAGTTTGTAAATTGATTAAAGTGGGCAAAACTTTAGTGACAGGTGAAGTTTGGTTATATTCTGGTGATGAGGAAGAAGCTGTGGCACACGTTATCGGAACCTATGCGATACCACAAAAATCTTAGAATAATTTTAAAAATAACAACGACAAATACTGCAAATCATAACAACATTTCAGTATGCGAAAGAGTCAGAACATGCTACAACTAAGCTGTTCAAACTTATTTGTTCTGACTAATTTCTACAGATATGACTATACCGCTTGACCTTACCCCTTTATCGCAAATTGAATCAAATCAAGAACATATTTTAGCGATTAAACGTAATGATTTATTGCCTTTGTTCAACGATCCTCATCGTTTGAATCATTATGCCGATCATTTGGTTCAAGCACAAAGTGTCTTGTTGAATGGGGTTGATCCCAAACTCAACCAACAACTCAGTGAAGTGATCACTCAAATCATTCAGCAATTATCGCAATCAAAGAAGTATGTAGGCGGTAGAAGATTTAATGCATTACAGAAATGGTTAGGCATTGATATTGAATATGATGCTGGTCAAGTCAAATATGTCAAAGATTTAGATCAACTTATTCAGCAAGCCAATCATTTAAGCCAAAGATTACAGATTGAAATTCAAAAATCTCAATCTCGATTACAACAAGTGTTGGGCCTAAGAGAGCAAATGGCAGCATATATTGTGGCGGCAGAGCAGTTTTTAAGCGAATATCCAGCATTTAGCAAACAGCAAACACTTGATCATTTTGTAGAGCGGCTTTCAAAAAAAATTAATACTTTACAAACCTTACAGGCGAGCAATGATATTGCAATGAAACAGATGCAATTGTCTCAGCATTTGTCTTTTAGTCTATTAGACCGTTTCAAAGAAGCTCAGCAAGTTTTAATTCCTGCGTGGCAATATCATTTAAAGCAAAGTCGTGAGTCAAATTCTTCGGCTGTACTTGAACAGCTCGATAAGAGTAGAGAAAATCTAATCCAAAATCTGAAGAAATCATTACAGAAATAAGAGGGGAGCATTATGTCAAACTCAGAGTTAAAACCATCATCAAACGAGTTAGTTGTGAATCAAGAGCAACGATTTGAGCAACTCAATTTAAAAGAGTTGGGCTTACAGCCACAAGACTTCGCTGAAGTGATGAGTGCGCACAAAGAACTGAATGATATTAGTACCACAGTTGTGGCGGAGTATGGAAAGAATATTGCCAGCAAGACTTCAACCTATACTGATGAGTTGCTGAGCCTTGTACAAAATAAGGATTTGGATGCAACTGGGCAGAAGTTAAATGAAGTCGTACAGGTTGCCCAACAACTGAATACTTCGAGTATCTTAAATAAATCAAAAAGCTCAGGTTTTTTTGGTGGGATACTGAGTAAGTTTAAAAATGCTAAACAAAGCTTTGATCAGCATTTTAATACCACAAAAGAACAGATCGATGCGCTGGTCAAAGAGATCGAAAGTTCTCAATCGGGCTTGAAAGCACGTGTGGGTACACTGGATAAAATGTTTGATGCAGTACAAGAGGAATATAAACAACTTGGTGTTTATATCGCAGCTGGTCAGCTTAAACAGCATGACATCCAACAGCAAATCTCGACCTTAACTGTACAAGAGCAAGATCAACAAACAACGCAAAAAGTCTATGATTTAAATCATTTGGCGAATAATCTTGAAAAAAGAGTCAGTGATTTACAGGTGTTGCAACACTCAGCCATGCAAACCTTGCCGATGATTCGTATTATTCAATCGAATAACCTGATGCTAGTCGACAAGTTTTATGCGATTAAAAATATTACCTTACCTGCATGGAAAAATCAGATTAGCTTAGCAATTTCATTGCAAGAGCAAAAAAATAGTGTGCAACTTGCTAAAGCAATTGATGACACAACCAATGAGTTATTACGCCGTAATGCTGAATTGTTGCATCAAAACTCAGTAGATACTGCCAAGGCTAATCAACGTTCAGTGATTGATGTTGAAACGCTTGAACATGTACAAAACACCCTCATTAATACAGTAAATGATGTGATCCAAATCCAGAAAGAAGGTATGCAAAAACGTGCTGAGGCAACTACTCGTTTACGTGCCTTGCAGGACAATCTAAATCACTTGGTACTGGAAAATAGTGGGCAAAATTCGCCAAAGTCTTGATGTTATAAGAGGAAAAATCATTGTCACCTATAGATGACTTTAGTGTTCAACCGATAGAGCAACGTTTAGAGACTTTAGCAAAGCGCCAAAGTCATCTTATGATCTGGTTTTTTCTCAGTATGACCTTGGTGATAGCCATTGGGGTCTCCTTATTTTTTCAAAAAGAGATGATATATCGGTTTTTTGATCTTTCTACACATGTTCAAGTTTTAGACTTACCTTATCACGTACAAGATTTAATCCCTTTTAAAGAGCCTATCGATTATTTCTTTAATCTGTTGTCATGGGTAGGGTGGCTGTTTGTTAAAGTTTTTGGGGCACTGATTGGTGCTTTTTTGCTTGTATATTGGGCAAAGAAACTGAAGTTTTTTCAACGCCGTTTTCAATCATGGACGCAACGTTTTGTCGCATGGTTGATCGCATTTATTTTGATTTGGTCAGGTCTAAGTTATCTGCAATATGACTGGAGCGATGACACTGAACAAGCATATCAACAATGGATGAGTTATCGAACCAATATTATTGAGAGTCAAATTGCTCAAGATTTACAGCGAACCAATATCTCTCCAACAGAAAAAGCCTATGTGTTGGCTCAGGTGGCGTTGTTACATCCATCTGTTGACCGTAAGACAGCAAATGTCTATGTCAATCAGCTCGTTGAAGCTGAAAAAAATAATCCAATTCAATTTAATCAATATGACTTTCAGCCTGAGCAATTATGGGTGATGCAGCAGCAACTTTATGGTAAAAGCGTTACAGCGACGACACAGGCATTAGATACACGTGCTCAACAGGCGCAACAGTTCTCAAGAATCGTGAATGTCATCTTGTGGGGAATGATTGCACTTGTACTTGGCTTAAGTGGAATCCTATATACGCTTGCTAAACATTTGAAAAATCGACGTGATCGAATTACGCATAAACTTGATGTGTAGTTAAACTGCGTTCGGTTTATCCGATCAAACCCATAAAAACATACTGTTTTACCTATTTAGTGCTTTTGCGTACTATAGCCTCATTGAATGAATTTAGCCGACTTGAATTGTTGAGAATTTGGAGACATCGATGTTAGATCAAAATATTAAAACGCAATTAAAAGCTTACTTAGAACGTTTAGAAAGTCCGATCGAATTGGTTGCTGCTTTAGATGATTCCGACAAAGCCGCAAAAATCAAAGAACTTGTCACTGAGATTGCAGAATTGTCTGATCAGGTGACCGCACGTTTTGATGGTTCAAATGCTCGTCGTCCAAGTTTTGGGGTGGCGAAAGTAGGTGAACAGCCACGTGTATTCTTTGCTGGTTTACCGATGGGACATGAGTTCACTTCTTTGATCTTGGCATTGTTACAAGTGTCTGGTTATGCCCCTAAAGTCTCTGATGAGGCTTTAAACCAAATTAAAGGCTTAAATCTTGCGGCAAACTTTGATGTGTTTATCTCATTGAGCTGTCATAACTGTCCAGATGTGGTTCAGGCATTGAACTTGATTGCGATCAACAATCCAAATACCACTACCACCATGATTGATGGGGCATTCTTCCAAGACGAAGTGGAACAACGCAAAATCTTGGCTGTACCGATGGTATTCCAAGATGATCAACACATTGGTCAAGGTCGCATGACTTTGGAAGAAATCCTTGCCAAGTTAGACACAAACTCAGCAGAAAAAGATGCAGCAGCGATCAATGCCAAAGATGCCTTTGATGTCTTGGTGATCGGTGGAGGTCCTGCTGGGGCAACAGCAGCGATCTATGCGGCTCGTAAAGGGATCAATACCGGTATCGTGGCAGAGCGCTTTGGCGGTCAGGTGATGGATACCATGGATATCGAAAACTTTACCTCTGTACAAAAAACTGTCGGCCCTAAGTTTGCTGCCGAGATGGAAGCGCATGTGCGTGAATATGATGTCGATATCATGAACTTGCAACGTGTCAGCAAAATCATCGGTGCGGATCAAACAGCAACTGGCTTGGTTGAAGTTGAACTTGAAAATGGTGCTAAGCTCGAATCAAAAACCATCATTCTTTCTACAGGTGCGCGTTGGAGAGAAATGAATGTACCGGGTGAAGCAGAATACCGTACTCGTGGTGTGGCGTATTGTCCGCACTGTGACGGCCCACTCTTCAAAGGTAAGCGTGTTGCAGTGATTGGTGGCGGGAACTCAGGTGTGGAAGCAGCAATTGACCTTGCTGGCATCGTTGAGCATGTCACGTTGGTGGAATTTGATACCAAACTTCGTGCTGACCGAGTGTTACAGAACAAATTAAATAGTTTGCCAAATACCACCGTGATTCTGAACGCATTAAGTACAGAAGTGTTGGGTAATGGTTCTCAAGTCACTGGCTTGAAGTATAAAGATCGTGCAACTGATATTGAACACACGGTAGAGCTTGCAGGGATCTTCGTTCAGATTGGATTATTACCAAACACCGATTTCTTAAAAGACAGTGCAGTTGAACTCAGTAATCGTGGTGAAATCATGGTGAATGATCGTAATGAAACCAATGTCAAAGGTGTGTTCGCTGCGGGTGACTGTACCACTGTGCCTTACAAACAAATCATCATTGCGACGGGTGAAGGCGCTAAAGCATCACTCTCTGCTTTTGATTATATGATTCGTTCGGGTAATTAACAGTTCGTAATTTTCTTATAAAAATGCCCAAACTTGCGTTTGGGCATTTTTTATTATTGCGTTAAGGTTTATATAAACCATGATCAACAAGATGTTGACGCAGAATCCGACGTAATTCTAAGATTGCTTCAGGCGTTTCCTGTATTGAATGTCCACCATGTAAGATTTTTTCAGAGACAGCACCATCTAAATGCGCACTTTTATAAGGAACGATGCCATCAGTAATGATATTGGGATCGTCACTTTTGGTAATATTGCCCATAATTGAATGGAAAACTAAGCCTTTTTCAGGTGGAATATCGGCAGTCAATTCCATGAATTTTGATTTTTTGCTTAAATCACTTGGGCCATTCTGAATAACATCACTGGTCAGCGTTTTTACAAAGTCTTTAAGCTCCATATCATCACTGGTCAATGTATCCGCCAACGTGGTTAAGAAAGTTGCGGGTAAACGAATGATTTTACGCGCAGCTAAAGTAAACCAACGATCAGCATAATCCGTACCACGATGTGGTGAAGCCAAGAAAATAGCTCGATCAAAGTTTGTAATTGGCTTCATTTTGAGTCGTTCGCTAATCGCGGGATGCTTTCTCAGTTGGGTTTGTTGACGACTACTCATCATTGCTAACGCTTGTTTGGATAGATCAACATCGCTGACCAGAAGTCGACTAATAATCCCGCCCATACTATGACCAATGAGAACAGCATCTTTTGCTGCGGCATCTTGGGGATTTAATGAGGAAAATGCCTGTTTTAATAATGCATAAATCTGAAAACGGCTTTCTAAGATTGGCATGTTGGTTGAGTAAAAAACTTGCCAGACTTGATATTGTTCACGTAAAACAGTATCACCCATAATATCATTGGTGACCGCAATCCAAGCCTCAGGGCTACTTGCAAGACCATGAACGAGCACGATTATTTTCTTATTTGGGTTGTACGGCTCTAACATGTATAGATGTGGCATGGTTAAACGCTGATCTCGATCAATCAAGCTTAAATATGCTGCCGCACCTAAATTATTTTCTGCTAACCAAAGTCCATACGGTGCAGAAAAATTTGCTGCAAGTGAGTAGGGTTTACCTGCGATGGTTACTTTTTCAGTATTATAAGGATCATAAGCTTTAATTTCAAATTCAGGACTGGTTAAAACATCATTGACAGTTGCAGCAGCTTTTTTTGGTTGGGCAATGATGGTCGAAGCCAGATAACGTGCTGGATGGATATTGGGATTTATGCCATTAGGGAAGTCATAGTTTAATGGATCGAGTATATATTGGTTATCATGCTTACGGTCTGACGTGGCAAAGACCGCAACAAAATCAGAACCGAAGCCATCACGACGGTTAAGTGCACGTAAGCCTGAGAAGTTCATGTTATAGCTAGAAACAAACTGTTCTAGGCTCTCATTTTGTAAACGTTGATATTCATTTAAATCAAGTGAATAGGTGCTTTTTCCAATTTTAATCGTTGGTTCAAATGCTTGTTTAGGGTATCGAACTTTGTGAACTTGCACCAGTCTAGCTAACGCCTGATTATAGAAATCCCGAATTTGTACCTGACGGTTATCAAATAGACGCTCTTGTGGCTGGCGAGTCGTTTTAAATAAATAGGCATAACTGTAACGAATCGTTTTATCCAAAGCATCGAGTTCTTGATCTAAACATTGCTCATAAGCTTGTTGGATCGTTTTTTGTTCTTCTTCAGCTTTATGCTTGGTCAGTTTGCTGACTTTGCATGCAGATGACTCTGATAACGCCATGGCTTTGGCAAGATATAACTCACTTGCGGTTGATAGTAATTGTTCATCTAATATTTGTGGGATTTCATGTAAATCAGCTACGCATTCATTGGGGGTTTCCATACAAATCTTAGCGGCTTTACCTGACATCGAAAGCACATTGAGGCTAGCCTCACTGAGTTTTTTTTGTGTCAAGATGCTGTTACGTTCATTGGCAATGGTGACATTCAATGCTTGTTCTTTTAGGCTAACAACCTGACATCCACTGAACATGAGGGTACTGAGTAAACTGATAACAAATAGATGTTTATTGAGGGTAAATGCTTGCATCATGGATCAGCACAGGTCACGAGATTGGTTGTTGTTATAATACTGAAATAAGATGTTTTTTCAATGAATAAAAAATAGGCTGTACTAGACAGCCTATTTATATTTAAAGCGAAGATGAAATTAGTTCATGACTTGCCAAACATTCCAGCGTTTACCAGATTCTACTTCACGAATTAAACGATCAGCGACTTCTGCTTCATCAGGAAATTTAATTTTATAGTTCTTTAAGGTTTGAATTGCATTTTTCTTCTGTTCTAACCAAAGATAGTTATTAGCAGCAGAAAGATAAGCCTCTTGAACTCCGCCTTTGATTGCTTTATCTAAATACGGAATCGCTTCACGTTGACCGCCACCTTCAGATAAACCAAAACCGAACCAGAAATTGATTTCGGGATCATTTGGGCTAATGGCAAGAATACGTTGTGCATAATTTAAAGATTTAGAAGTATAAGATGTACCCAAATCTAAGTTGCGCGCCATCACACTGGCTTTAAACGCACGTGTTAATACATCAAATGATGCATTTGGTTTTTCTGCTAAAGCATCGAGTTTATGGGTAATTTCTTTGAGTTTAGTTTCATAACCTTTACGTTCCTGACGATCAGGGAAACGTGGTGGGTAATGACGAGCCTTACCTTCAACCAATTGTAAAAAATCATCGATTTCAGTGACATCGATTTCATTATCACCAGCGAGTACGGCATACTTCATACTACGTTGTTTGCTATCAATCGTTGGAACAATAAGTTTGTTTACATCCAAAGTCATTGATTTAGACGGATCATTTTGTAGTGAAACCACCATTTTGGTCACAGGCTGAGCTGTGGCATCTTTGATCGCCATTTCAAAACTTGGAGGCGCATCATACTGGATTGGATTTAAAGCATAAAAAGCTGGAGTAGGATCAGGTTCTTTAAATACAAAAGGTTCAGCAACACTTTCTTTTTTGGTTGGCGCAATACCGCATGCCGTTAGAAATGAGGTTGAAAGTACGAGTAATGCCAAAGGCTTAAAATTCATGATCTACATCCATTAATTCTAGTAAGGTGGTAAAAGAAGTTGGTTTCGCTAGTCTAGGAAAAGCGAAACCAACTTGCAATGTGTGGCATGTTGTATTTTTATAATTTATTCCGTTTTTGATGGAATACTTTGCGCTTCACATTCTCGTCGAACTTCTTCAATGATTTTTAACTCTTCTTTACTAAACGGTTGAGTTTTAGAGTTCTGACCTTTAAATGTTGGGTCAAGTAGCGAGAGTCTTTGACAAAGCGTATTCATACGTTTTTCATTGTTCTGCATACGATCAAGTAGAACACGAATACCTTCTAGAATTGGATCAGCTTGCTCTTCAGTTGTTGCATAGGGTTCAAACCCAATACTCTCTGCATAATCTCGACGCAGTGCTTCTTGTTCAGTTTGCTCTACTGTTGCTGGTTGTTTGAAAATATAACGAGCAGGACTACCTACAGCGGTTACACCAGCAGGGACTTCTTTTGTTACTACAGCATTGGAACCGACTTTAGCACCTTTATGTACAGTAAAAGGCCCTAAAATTTTTGCTCCTGCACCAACTACCACGCCATCTTCTAAAGTGGGATGACGTTTACCTTTGTTCCACGTCGTACCACCTAAAGTCACACCGTGGTATAGGGTGACATCATTGCCAATCTCAGCAGTTTCACCAATCACAACACCCATGCCATGATCTATGAAGAAACGTTTGCCGATTTTCGCACCCGGATGGATTTCGATACCTGTGGCAAAGCGACTAAAAGACGAGAGCAGGCGGGCAGTGCCTTTATATTCTTTTTTCCATAATTCATGTGCCATGCGATGCATAATCAATGCATGAATACCTGGATAAGTGGTCAAAACTTCGAGTGTATTGCGTGCAGCAGGATCACGTGCAAATACAGCTTCGATATCTTCTTTGAGCTGTTTAATCATTGGACTGATCCTCCTTCGTGTTTTTTTTCCACGAACCATTCGCAAGTGCTTGCACTCGACTAAATATTCCGCGTAATAAATGATATTCCATACGATCTAATTGTATCCTTCCAAATAAACGACGCAAGCGTAATGGAAGTAAACGGGGATTATTTGGATCTAAAAACTCAATTTCTGTGAGCATTTTTTCTAAATGGGGATAAAACTCTTCCATTTGCTGTTGATTTACGAGAGGTTCATCCCACTGCATACTTTGTTGTTGTTTGAGTTGCATGTGGTCATCTGGCATGCTGAGCGCTTGCGTATTTTGTTCAAGGGCAGCCATACGTAACTCATAACAAACCACCTGAATGGCTTGAGCCACATTGAGCACGCCATATTCAGGATCAACAGGAATGGTTAAATGATAATTTGCCAAAGCCAATTCTTCGTTGGTTAAGCCACGATCTTCACGACCAAAGACAATCGCAATATTTTGTTGTTGCTTTGCGGCTTGCAAAGCTTCTTTTGCAGCAGGTCGAACATCAAGTAATGGCCAAGGAATCGTGCGACTACGCGCACTGGTACCAAAAACCAAATGGCAGTCTTGAATCGCGTCTTCTAAAGTGTCCACAATTTCGATCTGTTCAATGAGGTCTTGAGCGCCTGCTGCCAAGGCATCAATATCTGGATGCGGATAAGTTTTGGGTGCAACTAAGACAAGTTTAGATAGCCCCATTGTTTTCATTGCACGTAACGCACTACCAATATTTGCAGGTAGTGTCGTATTGACCATGACAATACGCACATGATCCAAATGTTTGGACACGTTGTTTGAGTCAAACAGGTTCATATATCATCCAAATTTAAGAATATTGAGAGATTTCAGTTTGATAAAGATCTAAAGCTTCATCCATTGACATATTTTCAGGTGGTGGGGCAACAACACTGACTTTAGGTGCTTCAGCCACTTTTGCTGCTTTTGATTTCACTTGATATTCAATAAAAATTGCATCTTTACCAAAATAATCACGCAACTTTGCCAGCAATTCATCTAGAGGTGCAACTTTCCACTGAGCACCTAAGTGTAATTCTGCTGTTGCAAAGCTTTGTTCAATTTGCATGTGTAGGCCAATATGTTGGCACATATCAATATTACAATAGGGTAAAAGCAGAGTTTGCAGATCTTTAGCCAATGATTTTGTCATTAAATCGTGGCTTAAGCGAACTTGGATACTTTGGGCGCGTTTCTGACGAATCTCATTTAAACTAAATGCCTTGCTTAACCTTGCCATTGGGCGGTCGAAGCCTTCACGTTCGTAAATTTCACCCTCAATAACCACGACCTGATCTGGTCGAACGATCTCTTTATAGCGTTGGAAACGTTCGTGATTACAACTGATTTCAACACGTGCTGTACCGTCATCTAAGGTGATCATAATACGGTTGGGAAAGTTTGCAATGTCAACAACCAATCCAGCAAAAACAGTGGTAACACCGCGACGTGTCGGTGTGAGTTCATTGAGTTTGGCAGGAACAAATGATTTTAATTCAGGGCGGTAGACATCAATTGGATGACCTGTTAAGTATAAACCAAGCGTATCTTTTTCACCTTTTAGGCGAACTTCATCAGCCCAAGGTTTAACGGGTTTGGCGGGTTTGCGTTGAACTTCTTCAACTTCACCAAACAAATCCATGATCCCAGTTTCTCGGTTGCTTCGCGCTTGTTCAGCAGCTTGTACGGCTTCAGGGAGTTGTGCCATGAGGCTTGAACGTTCAATACCCAAACAATCCAATGCACCTGCACGAATTAAAGCTTCTAAGGTTCGTTTGTTGATTTTTTTCAGATCAATTCGATGGCAGAAATCAAATAAATCTTTATAAGGACCTTCTTTGGTGCGTGAGTCGATCACAGACTGCATCGCTTGTTCGCCGACACCTTTAATCGCACCGAGTCCATATACAATGGTTTTTTCATCACTGGCATGGAAGTGATACAACGACATATTTACGGATGGTGGAAGCACGTCTAATTTGTTATTACGACAGTCATCAATTAAAAATACAATACTGTCGGTATTTTGCATTTCCGATGACAGTACCGCCGCCATAAACTCAGCAGGGTAATGCGCTTTTAACCAAGCTGTATGGTAGGCTACTAAGGCATACGCTGCGGCGTGGGATTTGTTAAAACCATAACCTGCGAACTTTTCCATATAGTCGAAGATATGGTTGGCAGTTGAGACATCAATGCCTTTTTGCCCTGCACCTTCGGTAAAGATTTGGCGTTGTTTTACCATTTCTTCGGGTTTCTTTTTACCCATCGCACGACGGAGTAAATCTGCACCGCCAAGCGTATAGCCCGCACATATCTGTGCAGCCTGCATCACCTGTTCTTGATAAACCATAATACCGTAGGTTGGTTCTAATACGCCTTCAAGTAAAGGATGCAGATATTCAAACTCACCGCCATGCATACGATGGATAAAGTCTGGAATAAGATCCATTGGACCCGGACGATATAGGGAAACGAAGGCAATAATTTCTTCAAATTTGCTTGGTCTCGCTTCCTTCAGCATTTTTTTCATGCCGACGGATTCAAACTGGAACACCGCAGTTGTATTTGCATTGGCAAACACAAGATAGGCATCTTTATCATCCAATGGCACATCAACAATATTTAAAGGAACTGCCGATTTAATGCGTTTATTGATATTTTGAACAGCATCTTCGATTACGGTCAGGTTACGTAAACCCAAGAAGTCAAACTTGACCAGACCTGCGGCTTCGACATCATCTTTGTCATATTGCGCAACACGGCCAGTACCATCGGCTTCACACAGGACGGCTGAGTAGTCGGTAATTTTCCCCGGTGCAATCACCACACCGCCAGCGTGTTTACCTGTATTACGTGTGATCCCTTCGAGTTTGAGCGCCATTTCCCAAATCTCAGCGGCATCGTCATGATCTGGATTTGACGGATTGGTGACAATATCTTTAAGTTGCGGTTCCATGTCGATAGCTGTCGCCAAATCAACACCAAGCGGTTTGGTTGGCACCATTTTTGAAATACGATCGGCTAGACCATACGATTTACTCAATACACGTGCGACATCTCGAATCGCACCTTTTGCAGCCATCGTTCCGAAAGTGGCGATCTGTGAAACCGCTTCACGACCATAGTTTTGAGCAACGTATTCGATGACACGGTCACGACCCGCAATACAGAAATCGACATCGAAATCGGGCATTGAGACACGTTCAGGATTTAAGAAACGTTCAAAGAGAAGGTCATAACGCAGGGGATCAAGATCGGTAATTTTTAAACTATATGCGACCAAAGATCCTGCACCCGAACCACGTCCGGGACCAACAGGCACACCATTATTTTTGGCCCATTGAATAAAGTCCATGACGATGAGGAAATATCCGGGGAAACCCATTTTCAGGATAATGTCGACTTCATACTTAATTCGCTCATCATAGGGCTTGCGAATTTCCGCCCAGTCTTCATCGCGCTCAGCAATTGGATAAAGATGATTAAGGCGTTCTTCTAAGCCTTCACGAGATAAATGTTCGAAGTAACTATCAATGGTATAACCATCTGGAATCGGGAAGTCGGGTAAGAAATAAGTACCCAATTGCAACGCGACATTACAACGTTGCGCAATGTAATAACTGTTAGCGATCGCACTCGGAATGTCTGAAAATAGTTCAGACATTTGTTCGCCAGTTTTAAAGTATTGTTCTGAACTAAAGTTTTTAGGGCGCTTATTATCACCCAATACATAACCATCGGCGATACAAACTCGCGCTTCGTGAGCATCATAATCATGTTGTTCGATAAAGTGCACATCATTGTGTGCAACCACACCAATTTGATATTTTTCTGCAAGTTTAAGGGCTTGCTGAATAAAATCCTCTTCACCAGCACGTTCAGTACGCGTGAGTGCCAAATAGACGCGATTACCAAACTTTTCGATCCAAGCTTCTAATAATGGCTCAGCTTTTTGCGGGTTGGATGAGCAGAGCATTTGCCCGACATCACTACGTTGCCCGAGTAATACGATTAAATCTTCAGATTGTTCGAGTATCCAATCTTTTTGCACGCAGGGAATGCTGAGCTGTTGTCCTTCGATAAAGCCACGAGAAACGATTTCGGTTAGACTCCTCCAACCTGTATTACTCATGGCTAATAAAGTGGCTCTATGTTCAGCATCATTGAGGCGGATCACACTGCCAAGAATTGGTTTAATACCTTTCTTTAGGCAAGCCTCATAAAATTTCACAGCAGCATGTAAGTTAGATAAATCTGTAAGTGCCAATGCAGGCATTTCATCTTTTACGGCAACTTTGACCAAATCAGGTATGCGAACAATCGATTCTGTAATCGAAAATTCTGTATGAATACCAAGATGAACAAACTGCATAAATCTATCCTTAACACGACCGTCGATTATTCTAACATGCTCTGTGTATGGCTGTTGTCTAATATTTTTGCAATAAGATCATATCTACTTTTTATTTTAAACAGCAAAGAAAAAACCGATGTATATGTGATCTAGACATATACATCGGTTTAATTCCATCAACTTCAATATTACAGGCTTTAATTAATATTCCCAGAACATCCGTTGAATCTCATTTGCATCATTGGTTTTCGTGAGTGCAAGAGCCGCCAAAATACGTGCTTTTTGTGGATTTAAGTCATGTGCAGCGACCCAACCATATTTATCATCTGGTTGTTCTGCATTACGTAAAACAAATCCTTGAGCGACGCGAGACGAACGAATAATTTGAATGCCTTGTTCATCACGTAACTGTTTTAATGTAGGTACGATGTAATTTGCGATTGAACCATTACCTGTACCCGCATTTACAATTGCTTTGGTGCCCGCTTTTGCATAAGCAACATAAGCATCTGTAATCATAGAGTCAGAACCATAAGCGATCTGAACGACAGGGAGTTGATCGCCTTTAATATTTTCAATATTAAATTCAGATGTCGTGGTATGACGTTTTAACGAATTTCGGAACCAATAAGGTTTCTTTTCAACCACAGTACCTAATGCACCCCATTGGCTGACAAAGGCATTGGTATGAATATTGATTCCTTTGGTGACATCACGCGCAGCAAAAATAGAATCATTCATCAGAACCAATACCCCTTTGTTTTTCGCTTCATTAGATGAAGCAAGGGCAACAGCACTATAAAGGTTGAGAGGGCCATCGGCAGAAAGAGCCGTTGATGGACGCATTGAACCGACTAGAACAATTGGTTTGTCGGTATGAATAACAAGGTTTAGGAAGAACGCTGTTTCTTCGAGCGTATCAGAACCGTGTGTAATTACAATGCCATTCACCGATGGTTTTTTGACTAAATCGTTAACTTGTCTTGCCAGAGATAAAAGTTCTTTATCGGTAATATTTTCAGAAGCGATCTGTAACGCTTGTACACCACTTACATTGGCTAAATCTTTGATTTGAGGTACAGCATTGATTAATGCATCGACAGGTACTTTTGCTGCTGTATAGGTTGCACTGTTGGTCGAACTTGCACCTGCACCTGCAATCGTACCGCCTGTTGCGATAACGACTACATTATTTTTTGCATACAATGAAACTGATGCAGCAAGTAGAGTTAATCCTAACCCTAATGATTTAACCGTTTTATTAATCATTAATGACAATCCTGTATTTTATCTTCCATTGAAACACAATGCCTATGCCAGACATTGCGACTATTATTTGAATTTTTAGTCGTTAAATCATTGGCATTTTATTTTTTATTGGGGTGCGCTTCGAGGGCTAATAGTTGCTCGAATAGTTGAATGGATAATTTTATTAATAGTGTTTGAATAGTGGATTAAAACGAACAATATCAGTTGTTTGTAATCAGATTGTAATGCAACACATGGTTTTGCATCATCTTGGTGCGATTTTCCCAAATTACAGACGAGAGTCTAAAATAAAAAAAAGCAATGTCTAGCTTAGACATTGCTCTTAATTTTATTGATTAACGACGCGTGGCTAAGAAGCGGCCTAAGCGGTTAATTGCTTCTCGTAGTTCATTTTCTGCGGGTAAAAATACCACACGGAAATGGTCTGGTGTCGGCCAATTAAATCCTGTTCCTTGTACCAGTAATACTTTTTCAGCTTTCAATAAATCCAACATTAAAGCCTCATCATCTTCAACTGGATAAACATCTGGATCAAGTCGAGGGAAACAATACATCGCACCTTCAGGTTTGACACAACTCACGCCCGGAATTTCATTGAGCATTTCCCAAGCAATATTTCGCTGTTCATATAGACGACCACCCGGACGGATTAAGTCGTTAATCGATTGATAACCGCCCAAAGCCGTTTGAATAGCATATTGCGCTTGATGGTTGGCGCATAAACGCATAGATGCCAACATGTCTAAGCCTTCAATATAATCTGCTGCGCGTGCTTTGTTGCCTGTAATCGCCATCCAACCTGCACGATAACCTGCGATACGATAGGCTTTTGATAAACCATTAAATGAAACACATAGTTGATCACCTGCCAAAGCGGCTACGGCTACATGCTCAATGCCGTCATAAATAATCTTGTCGTAAATCTCGTCCGCAAATAAAATCAAATCGTATTTCTTTGCCAACGCAACAATTTGTGCAAGAACATGGCGTGGATAAACTGAGCCCGTTGGGTTGTTTGGGTTAATCACCACAATCCCACGCGTGTTCGGCGTGATTTTACTCTCCATATCCGCAATGTCAGGATACCAATAATTTTCTTCATCACATTTATAGTGAATGGCAGTACCACCAGATAGGTTTACTGCTGCCGTCCATAATGGATAATCGGGCATGGGTACCAGCATTTCATCACCATCGTTTAGTAAGCCTTGCATGGCCATCACGATTAGTTCAGAGACACCGTTGCCGACATACACATCATTGACGTGCATATCAAAAATGCCTTTTTGTTGGTAATACTGACAAATAGCTTTACGCGCAGGGAAAATCCCTTTTGAATCCGTGTAACCAATTGCATTTGGCAAGTTTAAAGCGACATCATTGATGATCTCTTGCGGCGCTTCAAAACCAAAAGGTGCAGGGTTGCCAATATTTAATTTAATGATTTTATGACCCTGTTCTTCCATTTCATTGGCGGCTCGTAACACAGGACCACGAATATCGTAGCAAACATGCTCGAGCTTAGAAGATTTTTTGATTTCTCGTGGGGTTTGAATCGTGTTATTCATCTTGGTGTTCTCGGAAAGAGTAGGGTTCACTTTGGCATAGCGATATAAATAACTTTTAAATGTTTCAGTTGTGACTAAATCAAGATCATGTTGATCTCTAAGCAATGTGACAATTTTTTCATGCGTAAATCCATCCTGTTGATATTGTTTAATCACAGGCAGTAGACTTTTAAAAATAACGCTTTTTTTTTGCGACATTTTTTAATCTCAAGCAAGAATAGAAGTAAGGTTAACATTTTTTTTGCTTTCCTGAAAGCACATGTTAAATAAAATTGCTCACTATATTTTTTTATTTTGCTTTCTTTTTGCTTTCTAATTATGGGTGTTTTGTAACTTATTTCGTTAAGACTAGAAATTTTATAATGAATGACGTAAATATAGGATTATTCTATTTTAAATAGTGAAATAAGAAGGAATCTGTCATGGGAAAAGTTAATAAAACTGACCGAGAATGGCAAAGAGAGCTATCGCCAGAAGAATATCGTATTACCCGTAAGAAAGGTACAGAACCTGCTTTTACAGGTCAATATTGGAATAATAAGCAACATGGGGTGTATGTATGTCGTTGTTGTGGCGCTGAATTATTTTCTTCTGAAACAAAATTTGACAGTGGCTGTGGTTGGCCTAGTTTCTATCGCCCAATTGATAGCGTTGCAGTAGAAGAACACGAAGATTTGTCTCATGGTATGGTCAGAACAGAAATAGTCTGCCATGATTGCGACGCACATTTAGGGCATGTTTTTGAGGATGGCCCACAACCGACTGGTCTACGTTATTGCGTAAATTCGGCATCATTACAACTTAAAACACAAGAAAAGAATGACGAGGAAACTTATCCATGAGTAATATTTATCAGTTTGAAGCTGAGTTGTTAGAGGGAGATATAAAAGCGCTCGCTGATTATAAAGGCAAGGTCATGCTGATTGTAAATACAGCCAGTAAGTGTGGCTTTACCCCACAATTTGCGGGGCTTGAGAAACTTTATGAAAAATATAAATCTCAAGGCTTAGAAGTTTTAGGTTTTCCATGCAATCAGTTTGGCGGACAAGATCCAGGTACCAATAAGGAGATTGGGACATTTTGCCAACGCAATTATGGTGTAGATTTTCCTATGTTCGCAAAGGTTGATGTAAAAGGACCTGAAGCACATGTAATTTTTCGTTTTTTAACACGAGAAGCCAAAGGTATTTTGGGGAGTCGTAATATTAAGTGGAATTTCACCAAATTTTTGGTTGGGCGTAATGGTGAGGTCTTAGGGCGTTATGCACCAACGACGAAACCAGAAGCTTTGGAAGCCGATATTGAAAAAGCTTTGGCGAAGAAATAAAAATAGAGATAAAAAAGACGGTCATTTGACCGTCTTTTTACATTAGTTCGGTGACTTTGTTGTCACGGGTTGGGATTTCCTAAAGCTGTGCAGCTTGCGATTGATATCATCAATAAAGGTATAGACCACTGGGATGACCAATAGCGACAAGAAGGTACTGGTAATTAACCCACCAATCACTGAAATTGCCATTGGTGAGCGGAAACTCGGATCTGTTCCGATACCCAATGCAATCGGCAACATACCAGCGCCCATTGCTAACGTTGTCATGATAATCGGACGCGCACGTTTATGACATGCATCCAACAAGGCATTAAAACGAGAGTAGCCTTTTTCATTGCGCGCAATAATCGCGTAATCGACCAAGAGAATTGAGTTCTTACTCGCAATCCCCATCAGCATAATCAAACCAATTAAACTTGGCATCGAGAAACTACTTTTCGCTAAAAGAAGTAAAACGAATGCACCACCCAGTGATAAAGGTAATGCGACTAAAATGGTAATCGGTTGTAAGAAATCTTTGAATAAAAGCACCAGCACCACATAAATACACAGTACACCTGTGAGCATAGCTAAACCGAAACTTGAAAATAGCTCCTGCATCACTTCAGCATCACCGATATTGGTGCGTGTTACGCTAGGCGGTAAGTTTTTCATGATCGGTAATTGATCAACTTGTGCAGTCACGTCACCTAAAGGTTGATTGTTGAGCTCAATATTCAGGTTGATATTACGCATACGATTGAATCGGTCGATCTGTGAAGGCCCACTTTCAATATTTACATCCGCAATGCTACCGAGCATGACTGGACCTTGATTTCCCTTGATGATGAGGCGCTTAATGAGCGCTTCATCTTGACGTGCCGACAACGGAAGTTTAATTACAATCGGTATTTGGCGCTGCGACAAATTCAACTTGGCCAAGTTCTGATCAAAGTCGCCAGCGGTCGCGATTCTTAGCGTTTCAGCAATGTCGTAACTGGTGATACCGAGATCAGCTGCTTTGGCAAAGTCAGGGCGAACAACCAATTCAGGGTGAATCAACGCGGCGCTTGAAGTGACACTGCCAATATTAGGAATGGTGCGTAGTTCACGCTCAAGTTTACGTGCAGTTGCCATCAAAACCTCTGGATCATCGCCAGACAGTGCCAGTTGATATTGACTGTTGTTTCCAGCGATACCGACTTGGATCCGTGCACCAGGGAGAGGGGCAAGACGTTGTCTGATTTCATCCTCAATTTGTTGCAAACTTGCAGATCGATCAGAGCGCTCAGTGGTTTGAATTGTGAGTGTTGCTTTACGAGGTTCGCTGGAAGCACCACCTGCAAATGGATCTGTACCAGCTGCACCGCCCCCAATAGTGGTGTAAACACTTTTAACTTCAGGATGGTCTTTAATCAGGTTGCGAGCGTATTCTGCTGTTTTTAAAGTTTCCGAAAATTGTGAACCCGGTGTTAATTCCACGCGAACTTGGGTTTGTCCTGTATCGGGCGGAGGTACGAAACCTGTTGGCAGTAATGGAATGAGCATGAGCGAGCCAATAAAAAAAGCAATCGCGCCAAATAGCGTGACCCAACGATGGTTTAAACACCAAGTCACTAAACGCATATACACACGCATGACGCGACCATCATTTTCACGATCTTTGGCCAAACCTCTTTGACCTTGATCTTCCATCGATGAGGTCGGCAATGGATGGTCTATTTTCCCAATCCATGGTTTAAGAATATAAGCTGCCATCATCGGGGTAAGTAAACGCGCAACCAAAAGTGAGGCAAAAATTGCGAGTGATGCCGTCCATCCAAACTGAACGAAGAACTTACCTGCGATGCCACTCATAAATGCGGTCGGTAAAAAGACGGCAATTAAGGTAAAAGTTGTCGCGATAACTGCAAGCCCAATTTCATCGGCGGCTTCCATTGCGGCTTCATAAGGGGTTTTTCCCATCCTCAAATGCCGAATAATATTCTCAATTTCGACAATCGCATCATCTACCAATATCCCTACCACCAAAGACATAGCGAGTAGCGTCACGATATTGAGAGTGAATCCGAGGTAATACATGCCGATGATCGCAGGTAAAATGGAGAGGGGTAGAGCTGTTGCAGCAATGATGGTTGCACGCCAATCCCGTAGAAACAACCAGACCACAAGTACCGCTAAAATTGCACCTTCATATAGCAGAGACATTGAACCTTTGTAGTTATCTTCAACAGGTTTAACAAAGTTAAAAGCCTCAGTGATTTCAATGTCAGGATGAGCAGCTTTGAGTTTATCCAAAGCAATGATGACGCCTTTTTCAACATCAACCTCACTGGCACCTTTACTCCGAGTGATTTCAAATCCAATAACAGGTTGGCCATTTAAAAGGGCAGCAGAACGTCGCTCAGCGATTCCATCACTGATTGTTGCGACTTGATCTAGACGGATATGCCGACCATCACTCAATGCGATATTCATCGCGCCAATTTCAGCCGCTGTTTTTACGGTGGCAATGGTACGAATAGATTGTTCACTACCGCCAATTTTGGTTTCGCCACCTGAAGCATCTTGTTGGATCAAGCGAAGCTGTCGGGTAATGTCTGTCGCCGTTGCATTGAGCGCCAATAATTTTTCAGGATCGAGTTCGACATCAATTTGTCGGGTGACACCACCTACACGAGAGACAGCACCGACACCTTTGACTTGAAGCATGGCACGCGCAATATCATAGTCGACAAACCAAGATAATGCTTCTTCGTCCATTTTGGGTGATTGAATCGCATAAGTTAAGATCGGAGAACCAGACAGATTGATTTTGCTGACAATCGGATCTCTTAAATCAGCAGGTAAGTCTGAGCGAACCTGTGACACCGCATTGCGAACATCATCCACAGCTTCTTGAAGCGGTTTCTCCAATTCGAACTCTGCGGTAACGCTCACTACACCATCTTGAATATTGGTATATTGATTTCTTAAACCTTGTAAAGTTGCAATCGAGTTTTCTATTTTACGGGCGACTTCAGTTTCAAGTTGAGGCGGTGCTGCCCCCGGCAAGGCGGCTGTCACCGTCACCATTGGCAATTCGATATCTGGGAATTGCTGGATTTTCATCCAATGAAAACATAACAGACCTGCCAAGCCAAGCATAATGAATAATAGAATACTTGGAATTGGGTTGCGGATGGACCAAGCGGAAACATTCATTTTAATGCTCCTGTGTGGTCACAAGCTGTTTGCTAAGCGGCGTGTCGGGGATAGCTTTGGCGACATGTACGAGATCGCCATCCGTTAAAAAACCTGTCCCAGAAGAAACCACTTTTACATTCGCTGCTAAGCCTATAATTTCCACACGATTGCCTAAACGTCGTCCCACAGTGACTTTTTGTTGGGTTACACGATTGTCATTGTCGAGGATAAATACATACGCAAAACCATCACGTAATAACAATGCGGTTTGCGGAATGGTTAGGGCTGATTTTTCGCCTAGATCAAATTCACCTTTGACAAACATTCCCATGCGAACGGCTTGGGTTGTTGGTAAATCAACATAGACCAGACCATAACGTGTCTGTGGGTCAATCACAGGGGCAATCATTCGAACTTTGCCTGTGATTGCAGGTTGAGTTGGGTCAGGTGAAAAGATGCGAGCAGTCATGCCTTGTTTTAATTTATATAGGTCAGTTGTAGTGACTTCTGCACGCCATTCTAAGCGGTGATCTCGAATCAAACGAAATAACTCTTGGCCTGTTTGTGCTAATGAACCCACTGTGGCACTTCGTGCAGAAATAACCCCACTGTCAGGTGCAATCACTTTGGTTTGTGCTAAACGTAATTGATGGCTTTCAATTTGTGCTTTGGCAGCATCTAAACGAGCCTGCGCAGTTGCTTGAGAGGTTTGATATTGCGTGGATTCTTGAGCGGAAATTGCCCCAGTATTTTTGAGTTGTTGGATACGTTTGTGATTGGTGATGGCATCACTAAGTACTGCTTGAGCTTCTGCATAATTGGCTTTTGCGGCGGCTAAGTCAGCGCGAATGGTGTCGCTATTTATTTCTGCGAGAACTTGTCCGCGCTTAACTTCATCACCTACATTGGCGTTTACTTTAGTGAGACGTTGACCTGATAGTTCGCTACCAATCACGACTTCTTGCCATGCGGCAACGTTTCCGTTGGCAGTAAAGGTTTGTTTCCAATTTTGCTGTTCGGGTTGAACGACTGTAACCGTAAGGGCAGCTTTTTGTTCAGTTGTTTCAGGTTTCTTTTTGTCTACATTGGTTGGTTTTTTAGCAGTCCCAACTTGCCGTATTGTGACCAAGATAATCACCAGTACAATAATGATTGCCAAAACGAGCCAAATTTTTTTATTTATTTTCTGGGGAGTTTGAGAAGCCATCTTTCCATTGTTCACCAAAGTTTGATGGCTAAGTATAGACCAAGATTTCACCAGATGGTCAATCGTAAATGAAATGAATATTCGGGGCTGTTGGGGTTATGCTTAGCATCGCTTCATACACTCTTTGTGTTTCCTCGATCAGAAGAAACACAAAGAGTGTATGAAAGACGTCGGTTATATGATTTTCCTTTTACTAATCATTAACTGATTAAAGGGAAGAAGCGTTTGGAAATGTTATTTTTCAACCTGTTGAATTGCTGTAATGAATACTTCGCTGTTTTCACATGCTTCATCATTACAAATGGAACTTAACCATACTTCACCATCACCAAACATCAGACCATCTTGGTTGGTAAATGCCTCATCATATTTTTGCTTGAGGATTACGTCTTTAATTTGTGGTGTTAGGATTTTATCGTAGTCTTGAACAAATGCTTCAGCATTTTGAATCGCTTTAGCATTGTTTAATTTGGTTTTAAAAGGATAGCTCACCATATTTGCAACGACGAGCTTGTCGTTGTTTTTCACTGCATCCTGTAGGAAAGAGAAAGCGATTTTATACTCATCGTTTGTATCGATATGAATGACAGCATCAGCAAAACAATAGGCAAAATCTTCAGGTGCGCCCAGTTTGGTGATCCGATCAATCAACATTTGATGGTCACTTTCTTCAGCGATACCTGCCCAAACATCTTTGACTTGCATTTCTCCATTTTTTTGTTCAAAAACAAACCATGCAGGGTCACTGATTTGAGTCGCTATGTTTGCAGCACTCCAATGACTAATAGAGATTACTTTTTGTATTTGAATATCGTTACTATTCACTTTTTGGTTGGTGTAATTGGCAACCCGACGTGCATATTCTTCACGAAGAGATGGGCTTAATTCAACAATGTCTGCTTTACAGTTAGGTTGCTGCTTAGTGGTAACTTTTGCTGATTCTGACTCTTTGATTGTAGTCGGTTCTTTATTACATGCGGCAAGCAGAAGTAAAGGTGTAAAAAGAATAGATAACCAAATTTTTGATTTTGTCATGAGCAATGATTCCAATGCCTATCTCTTAGTACAGGTGGCTCATTGGTTAATAATCAGGATTGTCGACATCACAGCCAGTACCATGACAACCAATCCAGTTTCCATGTGTATCAAAGTTCGGATTGCCATCCTTATCAAATTGTGGACGAGTATCTATGTTTTTTTGTTTCTTGGGTGGAGGGGTGACATCACAACCAACACCATGACAACCATCGTAGTTTGATTTTTGTGAAGAGTGGCTTTTATGGTGATCTGATGACTCTAGTGCTCCAAGAATAACAGCACCTAAGATTGCACCTGCGACAGCTGCACCTGTATCACTGCCATCAGAACCGTAAGTACGAGTACCTTGATCGTATGTCCCTGATTTACCATGATGATAGCCATTCTGATCTGCAAAGACACCTGCACAACCTTGAGAAACCCATAGGTAACCAGATTTTGGATTAAAGCCCCAACTACGGTTTAAAATACAGGAGGACTGTGAGATTTGATGAATGAGTTGTGGTTTAGAAAATGATTTTGCGTAACATTCATTGTACTCAAATTTTTTAGATTCACACTTAACGGTTGTCTCGGCTTGTGCTGAGTGAATCGTGCCGAGCCATAAGAGTGCTAAAGTTATTGGTGTAAAAAATATGATTTTAGGATTCATGTGATTTTGACCTCGAAATAGTCCATGATTTTTATTATTTAGTCTCTTTGTATTTCGCCTATATGGAGAAACAAAAGGGATTTGTGAAATAGGTATATTTAATTAAGAATAAGTTTAAATAAACTAAACACATTTAAAGGTTAATCGAGCAACACCATTAACGAGTAAATGTAATTTAGTTTCATTTTTTATTACTTGCACTGTTTTGTTTTGATTGTTGCAGTGTTTATTGGCATTTTGAAGTGCATAAGCTTCAGCGCCTCCTTTTCGGCCTGCAAGAGGTGCAGCTTCTACTGCGGCGACATAGTTGCCATTTCTGTCGGTGCTAATATCTGCATTATAGGTAAGGCCTGCACCACGGAATTCGGTTTTATCGTTTGGAACGGCACAGCCAGTTATTAGGGGGAGTGCTAAAATTAGTAATCCAATACACTTAATTATTTTCATAGAAATTCCTTGTTTTTGGTATGATCTACTGGAAAATATAAATGGTTCCTGAGTTCATTAATAAATTAAAAGATAGATCCCATATTTGTCAATCTATTGCTTTATTAATAAAATAAGTTTCTTTTTTTAATGAGATTTTATTTACCTTTTTGTTTAATTATATTGTTGATTTTATTTGTGAATAAGTAAAATAAAGATTTTTTTAAAATTGTTAATCAAATGTAATTTTTTAATTATGGTTGTAGTCTTTAAATAGAAAATGTTTGAATGGAATTAAGCGGGGTGGTCTGTATACTTTTAATAATTTATTGATTTTGACATAAAGAAAATGCATTGAACTTGTTGACTCTAGTTTTCTATAATATAAAATAAATTGTTGTGTTAAAAGTAGAAATCATAGTGCAGTTTAAATAAACTTGATATCAATGAACAAGAAGTAAACAGTGATATTTTAAATATATTATTTAAAGGGTGTAATTTTATGAAAGAAAATATTGTTTTAGTTTTATTAGCAACATTATGTTCAACATCGGTTTTTGCAAAAGATAAAGTTACTAAAAGTTTTTGCTTTAATTGCGTTAGTACTTCAATTTCAACTGGCATTCTTACGAATGCTGAAAGTGTAGAAACAGTGCTTTCTAATGGTGTAAGGTTATCTCAATTAGATTGGGATATTGATAACTCACCTGTTTTAAATACTGGAATTAGATGGGAGTTTTTCCCTGTTGTTAGCCTGAATTTAAATGGATGGACTACGATATCTAAAAATGGAGCTTTAATGAATGATTATGATTGGACAAATAAGAATAATCCAAATGAACTTACGAATTGGTCTCATCACCCTAGAACAAAGTTAAATTATGCTAATGAATTTGATGTTAATTTTGAGGGCTTATTGATCAATAAAGAGGATTTCTCACTGGGTGTACTTGTTGGCTATCAAGAAAATAGATACTCTTTTACAGCTTATGGTGGAAAGTATCGGTATCCAGAGACAGATGATAATGGTAATTTCATTCCTGGTAGTAGTCAGACCATTATTGGTTCTTTTGAAGATGGGAAAAAAGTTATTGGTTATCAACAGAAATATAAAGTTCCCTACATTGGTTTAAGTGGAAAATATAATTACGAAAAATTTGAATTTGGTGGGGTGGTAAAATATAGTCCTTGGGTTAAATCCTATGATTATGATGATCATGCATTGAGAAATACAGACTTTTACAGTAGAGCGGATCAAGGTGATTACTATGCTGTTACGATCGATGCAGGTTATTATATTGTTCCTGATACACAACTATTTGCACAGTATAGTTGGAATGAATTTAAGATGAATGTTGGTGATACATTAATTATTGATAATGAGGATAATACACAAGGTGTGAATTCTGGTGGGGCTGGAATTGCGAATAAGTATTCTATTGTAAGCATTGGTATCAAATACAGGTTTTAAGATAATTGCTTTTAGTGTCAGGACCCCATGTAGAAACATGAGTTCCTGACATATTTAATTTAAAGTATCGCTTTCAAGCGTTTAACCACTTCTTCACATTGCGCTAAATCGGCAACCAACGCTATTCGAACATGACCTTCGCCCGGATTGCCTTGTTCGGTATCACGAGATAAGTAACGACCCGGTAGAACTTTGATGTGCGCTTTTTCCATCAGCAATTTGGCAAAAGTTTCATCATTATCAACTTTTAGCCAATAGTAGAAACCTGCATCAGGTTTTTTTAATGGCAATAAATGGCCCAATTCCGATTGGAATAAATCAAATTTGGCACGGTATTGTTGACGATTTACTTCAACATGTGCTTCATCATTCCATGCTGCAATTGAAGCCAATTGATTCTGTACTGGCATTGCTGCACCGTGATAAGTACGGTATTGCAAATACGGTTTGAGTAATGCGGCATCACCTGCAACAAAGCCTGAGCGCATGCCCGGTAAGTTTGAGCGTTTCGAGAGTGAATGGAACACGATACAGTTTTTATAATCATCCCGTCCCATTTCTGCACAAACTTCTAGCAACCCAATCGGTGCTTGATCAAACCAAAGTTCTGAATAACATTCATCAGATGCAATCACAAAATCGTATTGATCTGAAAGTGCAATCAACTTTTTAAATTGTTCTTTAGACAGTACAGCACCTGTTGGGTTGCCCGGTGTGCAGACAAATAATAATGCTGTTTTTTGCCACACTTCGGCAGGTACAGCATCAAAATCACCCAAATATCCATTTTCTTCAGTACAATTGATAAAATAAGGCGTTGCACCAGATAGTAACGCTGCGCCTTCATAAATTTGATAAAAAGGATTTGGCATCACGATATAGGGCGCATCTTCACGTTTAATCAATGCTTGAACAAAAGAGAAGATGCCTTCACGTGTGCCTGAAACTGGCAAGATGTGATCGTCTGCACTGATTTGATTCAATTTAAAACGTCGAGTCAGCCACTGTGCGATACTTTGGCGCAGTTCAGGTAAGCCCTTACTATTTGGATAAGTCGATAAATGTGAAAAATTATCAATAATCGCTTGTTTAACAAACTCAGGAGCAGGGTGTTTAGGCTCACCGATTGAGAGTGGAATCAACGGTAAATTGGCAGGTTGCACATCTTTAAAAAGTTGCGTTAACTTCTCAAAAGGATAGGGATGCAATAATGACAAGCTTGAGTTCATTTAAACAGTTACCACATGTAGGGGCGTATCGAATACGCCCAATTATTGATGGAAATTAAAAAGTTAAGTTGGATTGCAGATCTGATTTGATGCTTCGTCCAAAGCTGCTTTGAGCATTTCCGCAAACGCTTTAACTTCTTCATCCGTTAGCAACACACCATTTTTCTTGGTGACAAAGAAAATATCTTCGGCACGTTCGCCCAGTGTTGCGATTTTAGCAGAGTGAATGTCTAGACCCTGCAGCATAAATAGCCCGCCGATACGTGCAAGTAAACCCGGTTGGTCAAGTGTTGATATCTCGACCATGTGTTGTTGTAAAGTTGGGTTAAGTACAATATCAACCGTATTTTGTATATCAAAATGGCGTAAATGACGTGGTATACGGCGTTGCATAATGCCTGGGTATTGGTCTGAATGATTAAGTGCTTCAACCAATGCCGTTTTTACTTTGTGTTCACGCTCAGGATCGGTGAGTAAAGTACCAAAACGATCCAAAACCAAATAAGTATCTAAACTAAAGGCTGTACTTGCGGTGATAATTTTTGCATCTTGAACATCAAGATTCATACGGTCCAACACCGCAACAGTTGTCGCGAATAGATTAGGTCTATCTCGTGTATAAATAAAGAGTTGAACTGCATCTTCAGCCGCATTACGATGCGCGCGTAAAAGCACTAAAGGTTCAGGATTGTCACCGTGCTGTAAAATCGCCTGAGTGTGCCATGCAATTTCGTTTGCTGATTCTTTGACAAAATAGTCATCGCCAAGTTCTTGCCAGACTTTCTCAACTTCAGCCAATGAAAAATCATTGACGAGCAATTCGCTGGCAGCAAATTTGGTGTCTTCAATCAGCATTTGATAATCAACTGGGCGTCCTAAACCAGAACGTACCACATCACGCGAATAGGTATAAAGTTGACGCATCAGAGAGGCGCGCCAAGTGTTCCATAAGTTTGGATTGGTCGCATTAATATCAGCAACAGTCAGTGTATAGAGATAATCTAAATGCTCCATATCACCGACTTTTTCAGCAAATTCCTTTACTTCATCAGGATCGGAAATATCTTTTTTCTGTGCGGTGAGAGACATGAGTAGGTGGTTGTTGATCAACCATGCAACCAGTTTGCATTCACGCTCAGTAAAGCCATGTGTTCGGCAGAACTTAATTGCATCAATTGCACCCAACTCACTGTGGTCACCACCACGACCTTTGGCAATATCATGAAAAATTGCCGCTAAGTAGACAATATCATGCCTAGAAATCCGTTGGAAAACTGAACTGACAACAGGAAAATCTTTGGCGAATTCTGGTTCTTTAAAACGGCTTAAATTGCGAAGTAATAATAACGTATGTGCATCCACTGTATAAATGTGGAACAGGTCGTATTGCATCAATCCCGTAATTTGCCCAAAAGCGGGGATGTAATTGCCTAAAACGCCGTAACGTTTCATCGAGACCATTGTTTCGTACAGTCGATTGGGTGAACGAATAATCGACATAAAGAGCGCTTGGTGTTCGGGATCATCTCTAAAACGCTGATCAATTCGTTTCGCTGCAAGCACGAGTAGTCTTAAGGTGCGAGCACGTATGCCTGTGATTTCTGGGCGATTTGCCAATAAATAGAATAGCTCTAAAATTGCGCTTGGTGTTTCGGAAAAAACTTTATGATGTTGAACTGCAAGTTTACCATCTACGATTTTAAAACGTTCATTGATTTCTATAATTTGACGGTCATATTCAGTTAAGCGAGGAGTAATGACGGATTCGTTGAAATAAGCCAGTAGCATTTCACTTAGCGTGGAAACCTGTTGCGCAGTACGATAATAACGCTTCATAAACTGTTCAACGCCAAAATTTACCGACTGACCTTCTTCACGAACATAGCCAAATTTTGCAGCAATTTCACGTTGGTGATCAAACAACAAGCGGTTTTCATCACGCTTTGCTAAACGGTGTAGATGGTTGCGAATTTCCCATAAAAAGCTTTCAGCTTCTTCTAATACACCCAACTCAAACTCAGTAATAAAACCTAAATGAACGAGGTCGTAGATACGGTTGACGCGAAAGTGGCGTTTTGCAATCCAACCAATTTGATTGATATCACGGATACCACCCGGTGCATTTTTTATATCTGGCTCTAAATTACTCTCAGTATTGTTATGTTGAGCATAGCGTTTGGCTTGCTCTGCCATTTTGGCATCATAGAAGGTTTGATCTGTCCATGTTTGTGCAACAATACGACGTGGCCATTTTGCCAGTTGTTCATTTCCAGTAATCAAACGGGCTTCGATCAGCGTAGTTGCTACGGTTAAATCATTGGTTGCTTGTTCAACACAGTTCTGAATCGTACGAACGCTGATGCCCGGTTTGAAATTACCGACATCCCAAAGCGATGAAATAAAAGTAGAAATCAGCTTTTCTTGTTCTTCACTGAACTCATCGTCTGACAAGATCATAATGTCAGTGTCTGAATAAGGCAGCATTTCACGACGGCCATAACCACCGACAGCAAATAAACCTAATTCAGTTTGATCGAGACCAGCATGATTCCATAGAAATATCAGTGCTTCATCAATCGAGTTAGAGCGGGCTTTAATAACGTCACGAATAGATTGACCATTTTCATAACTCTCTTGTAATTGTTTCTCTACATCTTTTCGCCATTGATTAATGGCTTGAATATCATGATGACTGGTGACGTAGTTCAACAATGGAGAAGTATTGATCATGAAAATGGTCTTCTATCAAAGTCCCTCTGTATACAAGAGGGCGAGTTGTGATTGTTGCAATGCAAGGGAAGTTTAAACGTTTGTTTTTACGCTCACTTGGTCAGCTGATTGTTGTGCGAGCTCACGCGCCAAATCTGTACTTTCTGCACGAGCGGTGACAACACCCATACGGCGGCGTTTAAAACCCTCTGGTTTAGCAAATAAGCGTAAGTCAGTATCTGGATTAGCTAAAGCAAGATTTAAGCCAGTAAAACTTAGATTGTTTGAATCTACACCTGCATAAATCACTGCACTTGCAGCAATGCTATGACGAGCCGTGTTGACAGGTAAGCCTAAAATTGCACGTGCATGCAGCTCAAATTCATTTTGAAATTGTGATGCTAAAGTGACGAGTCCAGTGTCATGTGGGCGAGGTGAGACTTCACTGAACCACACGTTATCGCCTTTAATAAATAACTCTACCCCAAAAATACCACAACCACCCAAAGCGGTAGTTACTTTATTGGCAATTCGTTTTGATTCTTGCAATGCAGCCGCAGTCATGGCTTGAGGCTGCCAGCTTTCCACATAATCACCCGCATCTTGGCGATGCCCAATTGGGTCGCAGAAGTGAGTTTCAATTTCACCTGTTTCTGGATTTTTGGCACGAACTGTCAATAAGGTAATTTCAAAATCAAAATCAATTTGTGATTCAACGATGACCGTGCCTTGATTGACACGTCCACCTTGCATGGCATATTCCCAAGCGGCATCGACTTCATCAAAGCTTTTTACGCGAGACTGGCCTTTACCAGATGAAGACATCACTGGTTTTACAAAATTTGGATAACCAATATCGTCACAAGCAGCACGGAAGCTTTCTAGTGTATTTGCAAAGCGGTAAGCAGAGGTTGGTAAACCGAGTTCTTCGGCAGCCAAGCGACGAATACCTTCACGATTCATGGTCAAGTTGACTGCTTTGGCAGAAGGAATCACTGTTGCGGTTTGGTTTTGTTCAATTTCAATTAAAACTTCAGTCGCAATCGCTTCAATTTCAGGAATAATAAGATTTGGCTTAACTTTGGTAATTAATTTTTTTAATGCAGATGGATCAGCCATATTCAAGGTATAAGCGAAATGTGCAACTTGCATGGCAGGTGCATGATCATAACGATCTGCGGCGTGTACTTCGACCCCTAAGCGTTGTAAAGAAATGACGACTTCTTTACCTAGTTCTCCAGAACCTAACATTAAAACTTTAAATGCCGAAGATTGAAGTGGAGTTCCTAGCGTGACGCTCATGCGAATAATCCTATCCTGAGTAATTTGTGTTTAAGCATAGCAGAACTTAAGGTTAAATTAAGCTCTAATTGATACAAAAAAAATGGTTTTTGTTAGACAAAATATAGTGCTTAAAATGATAGTGATCTGTTTAGACATTTACTTGATAGTTTAGCTGTAATTCATCCGCATTTTGTCCACGGATGCCCCAATTGGCTTTTGGTGTTTCAAAAATTGTGATTTCGATATTTTGGGGTGAAATACCGCATTGTTGTTGAATATTATCAAATATTGTTTGGATCAAGCGCTTTTTCGCCTCAGTTGTACGACCCTCAAACATTGAAATTTCAATAATCGTATAGTTGTCACTACGATCATTAGGATAGATGAAATTGGCTTGCTCTAAAGCAATAAAGCGTTGAAATTTCTTTTCTATTGGATAGCTCAAACTTGTCACCAAAGCTAGATGGATGGCATCTGAAAGTTGATCTCTAAATTGAGTGATCGTTTTATTCAGCGCATAAATTTTTATTTGGGACATTTATCATTTGCTCCGTGATTGTGTTCATACGTATTGTTGATGATTAGACTTTTTTCATCATTATTTATCCTCTTTAGACTTTTCCCATTGAGAGCGTGAGGAACGATTGAAGTTCTGCAAGGGGATTTATCAAAGAAGTTTATTCAAAATGAATAAAGTCGATAAAGAATTAAAAACAGTAGCATAAAACCAGTGAGTTGAGTCTGGGATTCATTCGCTTGGTAAATAAGTAACAATGATTGAGAATTCTGTTTAAATTGACTAGCATAAAGCCCAAATGTTTCATCGGCGATCTGATATGTCTAATAGCAAAACTCGTGTGGCGACAATAATGTTGTGCAGCACTTTTTTATTGGCTGCATGCGGTAGTTCAAACAACGAAACCGAAAAACGAGTTGAGATTAAACCTGCGCCGAAACTAACAAATGATGCAACCAGTTATGCAAATGCTGCATGGCAACTGATCAATGAAATTGATCCAATTGTTTACAATAAACAAGTGAATGATATTGAAGAAAAAGTGAGAAAGCCGATACGTCAACTGAGTACAGATTGGCGGATTAATGTCAAAATGACGGACTCCGTTACTGAGGGGAAGTATGCGCTCTGTCGTAAAGCCCTAACCAGTTTAGATAGCTGGGCAAGAGATGTGAGAGACAATGCGAATGGCGCTACGCAAAAGCAAGTAAGCTATGAGCGTGATAAAGCTCAATGTAAAGATGCAATTGATAATCCTGCTTTAGGTAATACGTCACCGAAATAAGCTCAATTATCAGCTTCTCATCGTTCTCAATTTCTAGCTCGCATATGTTTTTAGTTTAGGTATCGGCAGAACAAAAATCTTATTCTGCCGTTTAAATACTCATTCTTTTCGTCATTGTTGTTGAGATGCTTAGCTTTAATAAAATCATAAATTGTAAAAGAATAATTTTTAAAAAACGCTGAAACGATTGACTCATTTGTGGCGAATAAGTAGGATGAATTTCCTCAATTACGTAAGGAACCTGTGGCTAAAAGCCAAGTTCTCATATGGATACTCCCAGTTTAATTTCTGAAAATATTGGTCAATTCTCTTTCGCTTCCGCCCTTAGTGGGGATGCATTGCTTCTTTTACTATATGTTTTTTTAGCATTATTCTTTTCCTTTCTATGTTCGATTGCAGAAGCAACTTTACTCAGTATCACACCGAGTTATGTCGCAGGTCTAAACGAAACCGATCCTAAAAAAGCCGAACAATTAAGACGATTAAAAGAAGATAATATCGATCAGTCGCTCGCTGCGATTCTGACGGTAAATACAATAGCGCATACAGTAGGGGCGATTGGTGCTGGTGCAAAAGCAGTCACCGTATTTGGTCAAGTCTGGTTTGGCGTTTTTTCCGCGGTTATGACCTTATTGATTTTATTTGCTTCAGAGATCATTCCAAAAACATTAGGTGCCGTGTATTGGCGTCAACTTGCTGGTTTGACAGTGATTTATGTCAATTTCCTAATCAAAATCATGTATCCATTAATTCTCATTTCAGAAAAGCTGACTAAGCTCATTTCTGGTGGCAAAAAAGTTCAGCAATTTAGCCGTGATGAATTTGTTGCGATGGCAGGTATTGGTAAAGAAGAGGGGATGTTGAATGATCGAGAATCTAAAATTATCCGTAACCTTTTTCTTTTTAAGTCTTTTGATGCCAGTACGGTGATGACACCACGAATCGTTGTCTCTGCGTTACAGAAAGATTTGACGGTCGATGAGGTGTTATCTATGCCGACAAGTTCTAATTTTTCACGTATACCAATTTATGATAATGATTTGGATAGTGTGGTTGGATTTGTACTACGTGAAGATTTGTTGGTTGCTAAAAACCACGGGCAAGGTGGGCATTCGATTAATGAGTTCCGCAGGGAAATCATAACGGTCATGGCAAAAACACCTTTATCTCGATTAATGGAAATCTTACTGGAACAACGTCAACATATTGCGCTTGTGGTTGGAGAGTATGGCGATACCAAAGGTGTAGTCACATTGGAAGATGTGGTTGAAACTTTACTTGGTATTGAAATTCTTGATGAAGGTGACAAGGTCGAGGATATGCAGAAGTTGGCAAGACAACTTTGGGAGAAACGTGTTGGGAAAATGGGTATTCATTTAGACCCACCTTCACAATAATAACGATGCCATTGTCGGTGAACGATGTCGACAGTGGCATATTTGGAGCGGAGTCACTTGGACTTGCTAATTTTAGACTTTATTCGCTCGGATAATTCTAGTCTTTTAGATCACCTACTTTTGATAAGGTGATCAATTTTTCAAGATCAATCACTTCAATCTTTTTAAAGCCAAGTTGAATTACGCCTTGCTTTTCAAATAGGTTGAGTGCTTGATTTATGGTTTGTCTTGATACTGTCAGCATATTGGCAAGTTGATCTTGCGAGATTTGAATATTCAGATCGTTAATAGAAGCACGATTGCCATAGCCTTCCAAAATAAACAGTAAACGTTGCGCCAAGCGTTGCGTAAGACTTTGTGTTTGAATAGCGATTTGCTCTAAAAAGACGTAGCGTAATTTTTGGCTGGTGAGCAGTGCAAAGTAATACCAATAATAAGGATACTGCGCCAAGATATCATTTAATGGCTGAGCAGGTATTTGTAGAATTACACTTTTTCTGAGAGCTATCGCATCATGTGAACGCGGTTGTTTATCGATTAATGAAATTTCACCAAACCACATAATCGGTTCAGCAATGGCAGCAATCGCTTCATTACCATTTACGTCTATATAACCCAAGCTTATTGAACCTTCGAGTACAGCATATACACCATCAAAAGGATCTTGAGCGTTAAACACAGCAGCGTTTTTTTCTACTGTATATTTTCGGCTATGTTGAATAATAAATTGCTGGAAAGTTTCTGTAAGTTGATTAAACCACGAGTTTTGCTGCAAATGTTTGATATAAGTTGCTTCTAACACAAAATTTCCTTTGCAAAAAATAAATCCATTTGTCAGCTACATGACAACTTCACAATTAGATTTCTTATAGAGTGGCAGTATAAACCAATGAAATGAGGAATGAATAATGACAAATTTGGAACGTCTACTTAGTCAATATGCTGCTTATCATTTAGATCGTAATAATATTGTGACCCATTTTATAGGGATACCTTTAATTGTTTTTTCAATTTTATGTTTAACCGCACGCGTTGGAGTAGAAATATCAGGCTTTTCGGTAACTTTGGCAATGTTACTGATTGTGCTAAGTAGCATTTACTATATTTCATTGGATAAGTTGTTTGGCTTTTTAATGCTGATCTTATATGTATTGATTTACCCATTGGCCTTGAAAATCGCAGCTTTAGCAACGTGGGGTTGGTTTGGTGCAAGTGTTGGTATCTTCATCGTAGGCTGGCTATTTCAATTTGTTGGGCATTATTTTGAAAAGAAAAAGCCTGCATTCGTCGATGATCTGATTGGTTTAGCGATTGGTCCATTATTCGTTTTGGCTGAGTTTGTTTTTCTACTCGGATTCCGTAAATCTTTACACCAACGTATTTTAAAAGAAGCACAAATGAAACGTGCAGCGATGGATATGAAGCAGCAGATTGTTTCTTAAAATACAGATTCAAAAAAAACCGCTAATAAGGTCTTTATTAGCGGCTTGGAAATCAAAAACTGATTTAAACGTTAAAACGGAAGTGAAGTACGTCACCGTCTTGAACAACGTATGTCTTACCTTCTAAACGCCATTTTCCTGCTTCTTTCGCACCGCTTTCACCGTTGTATTGGATGAAATCATCGTAAGCAACACATTCAGCACGGATAAAGCCTTTTTCAAAGTCAGTGTGAATCACACCTGCCGCTTGTGGCGCAGTTGCACCTACTTTTACGGTCCAAGCACGAACTTCTTGTACGCCCGCAGTGAAGTAAGTTTGTAAGCCAAGAAGTTTATAACCCGCACGAATCACCACGTTCAAGCCCGGTTCTTCCATGCCCATTGCTTCTAAAAACTCCGCACGATCTTCATCTTCTAGTAATGAAATCTCAGCTTCGATTTGGTTGCAAAGCGGAACAACGATTGCATTTTCTTCCGCAGCAAGTTTTTGTACTGCTTCAAGATGCGGATTATTTTCAAAACCATCTTCTGCTACGTTTGCAATATACATGGTTGGTTTAAGGGTCATTAAACCAAAACCACGGATTAATTTGCGATCATCATCAGAAAGATCAGCAGCACGCGCTGGTTTGCCTTCATCAAGTAATGGCTGGATTTTTTCTAAAACAGCTTTGGTTGCAAGCGCTTCTTTGTCGCCGCCTTTTGCTGACTTTGTTAAACGTAAAAGTGCTTTTGCAACCGTATCAAGGTCAGCAAGTGCAAGCTCGGTATTGATGGTTGCGATGTCATCTAATGGATCAATTTTGCCATTTACATGAATGACATTTTCATCTTCAAAACAACGTACTACGTGTGCAATCGCATCGGTCTCACGGATGTTGGCAAGGAATTGGTTTCCTAAACCTTCACCTTTAGATGCACCAGCAACCAGACCAGCAATATCAACGAACTCCATTGTGGTTGGAATAATACGTTGTGGCTTTACAATCGCAGAAAGTTTATCTAAGCGTGGATCTGGTACAGGAACGATCCCTGTATTGGGCTCAATGGTACAGAACGGAAAGTTTTCAGCAGCAATAGCCGCCTTTGTTAATGCATTAAATAATGTAGATTTACCTACGTTTGGCAGACCAACAATACCGCAATTAAAACCCATGAAACCACTCACAAATGTGTTATTTAAAAATTGTTGCTGATTTTACATGAAAGCCATGACAAAGTCAGGTCATGGCTTAAGTGGATTATCAATTCGCGGTTAAACTTTGCGTTTATCGAGCTGTTTGGCAATACTATCGCCTGTACTTTGAACCAACATGACTAAAACGATTAGCACTACAATCACAGCCAACATCACTTGCATATCAAAACGTTGATAACCATAGCGATAGGCGATATCACCGAGACCGCCAGCACCAATTGCGCCTGCAATCGCAGAGGAGCTGATCATGGTGACAATGGTCACGGTAAAGCCCGCAACAATGCCCGGCAAGGCTTCGGGAAGTAACACATGCCAAAGAATTTGTTTGCGATTACAACCCATGGCTTGTGCTGCCTCAATTAAGCCTTGATCAACTTCACGAAGACTGACTTCAGCAATACGGGCGAAGAAGGGAATCGCGGCGATGGTCAAAGGCACAATTGCCGCTAACACACCATAACTGGTTCCGACGATCCAACGGGTAAACGGAATCAAAGCCACCATTAAAATCAGAAAAGGTACAGAACGGGTAATGTTGATCACCCATCCTAGAGGCTGATTAATTTTCTTGGAAGGATAAATCCCAAAATCAGCAGTACTCACCAAAATTAAGGCAATTGGTAGACCAATCAGAAAAGCAAAAATGGCGGAAACACCGACCATCACTAAGGTATCGGTTGTGCCTATCAGTAACAGGTCAATGAGTTGATTGTGCATAACCGATCACCTCAAGTTGCGTTATTGTATGATGCATTTCTTTGTGTAGCTTTTTTAAGTCTAATTCCAGACTGTGAATACCAACGATCAGTGAACCTATCGTATGTTGCTGAATGGTATTGATTTGACTGTGATAGACCTGAACAGGATGCTTAAAGAAGTTGAGTAACTCATATAAATCAGGAACCGATTTAGATTCACTGACATATTTCAGTTTTAAAATTTGGTGCGTCGTGTGCTGATCAAAAGTTTGGCTCAATTCAAAAGGTAAATTGAGCTGTTCTAGCTTGAGTAATTCCTGCGTAATCTGTTGTTGTGGATTGGAAAATACCGACCAGATTTGCCCAGCTTCAACAATTTCACCATGATCAATCACGATGACTTGATCGCAAATCTCTTGGATGACCTGCATTTCATGCGTGATCAAGATAATGGTTAAACCGAGGTCTCGGTTGATCTGTTTTAATAAGGACAGAATGTTGGCTGTACTTTCAGGGTCCAGTGCTGAGGTGGCTTCATCACAGAGCAGGATTTCAGGTTGCGACACCAAAGCACGTGCGATACCGACACGTTGTTTTTGCCCACCAGAAAGTTGGGCAGGGTAATCATTACGCTTTGCTTCTAAGCCAACCAGTGTCAGTACATCGCTGACCCGTTGCTCAATTTCGGCCTTAGCATAACCTGCGATACGTAGCGGTAAAGCTACATTTTCCCATACGGTTTTGGCAGACATTAAATTAAAATGCTGAAAAATCATGCCAATTTTCTGCCGAGTTTTGATCAACTCAGCATGACTCAGTTCAGCGATATTTTGTTGATGAATCAAAATACTGCCAGTATCAATCGACTCTAAACCATTCAAGGTACGCAGCAGGGAGGATTTGCCTGCGCCACTTTTTCCAATGATGCCAACAATCTGCGCTTTGGGAATATCGAGGTTAATGTCTTTTAAAGCGTGTAAGCGTTGGCCTTGTACTTCATAAAACTTATTTAAACCGCGTATTTTCAGATGTGGAACTGAAAAATCAACTTGTGAACCAAAACTCACCATGATTGTTCTCCTTATTTCCAGCCAGAAAACCAGAGCGTTGGACCAAAATCACTATCCAAGGCAGCTTTAACTTTTGCTGAGTTTTGATAAATCTCGACAAATTTCTGTAGTTTATGGTCCTTGTCCTGATAATCATCACGTACCACAAATAAAATCGCATAGCGCTTATTGGTGTTGTCATCAAACAATAAGGCACTTTCAGGATCAGCCGTTTTGGCTAAACGTAAGTAATGTGGATAGCCAAAAGCGAGATCAACATCATCAATCGCACGCGCAGTCTGAGGGCCTTCAACTTCAGTAAATTTCAGGTTCTTCGGATTTGCTGTAATATCTTTGAGTGCGGAAAGGTGATTGTTACTGTCTTTCAGTTCAATTAGCTTCGCTTGTTGCAATAGTAATAGTGCACGACCTTGATTCACTGGATCATTGGGAATGGCAACAGTTGCTCCATTCGGAAGTTCATCAAAACTTTTATATTTTTTTGAATACAACCCGACATGCGATGCCGCACCCACAGCAAAGGGTTTTAATTTAAAGCCTGTTTCCTTAATCGCGTTATCCAAAAATGGTTGGTGCTGGAAAAAGTTCGCATCAATATCCCCGTGATTTAAGGTGATATTGGGCGTATTCCAATCCGAAAACTCGACGAGTTTGACATTTAAACCTTGTTGTTTGGCTTCATCCGCAGCGACTTGTAGTGGATGTGCAAAAGAAGGGCTAATCCCAATCACCAGCTCGCTACTATGATTCTGTCTTTGTTTATTCCAAATCAATAAGGCAACAATCACGACAACTGCGACAAGACCGATACCAAGCCATTTTTTAGAGGCTGTTTGAGCCATATATTTCTCCAATTCTTTATTTAGTTAAGCACTTAGGTTTTCAATTATTTTCAATTCGTTGCTATTTTTATATTTGCTACATCGAAACTGATCGGCAGGATGGCTTGCTGCTAAATGATCACCTTGAGCAAAAAGCTTATTGCGCAATGAACCTGTGGCATATTCAGTTTTATAACGTCCACGCTGCTGTAACTCCGGGATTACTAGGCGAATAAAATCGTAATGTGATTCAGGCGAAACAGTACGGGTCAGGTTAAAACCATCAATGCCTGTTTGATCGAGCAGCTCAATCAGATATTCCGCAACTTCAGCAGCACTGCCGACAATGAGGGGGTAACGTCCACCCAGAACATGCTGCGCTTTTAGATCATTTTTACTGATACGTTGTTCTTTAAACTTCTCATTAACGGAAGCAATGCTATTGCTCTTTTGATAGGGGATTGCTTCATCATCTTCAAACTTAGCAAGGTCGATGCCGACGGAACTCGCATAATGCGCTAATCCTGCTTCAGGGTTGGCATATTGGCGATATTCAGCCAGTTTTTGCTGTGCAAGATCATGTGTTTCAGCAACCACAACAGTAATGCCGACAAAGATTTTAATTGCATCTTCATCACGGCCTTGTTGCTTCGCTTGTAGTCGTATTTTATTCACTTGTTGACGAATCTTTTCGGGTTGATCGCCACCAATAAAAATACATTCCGCATGGCGCGTGGCAAACTGTAGTCCTTTCGGTGAAGCACCTGCTTGGAATAAAGTTGGTGTACGCTGTACAGACGGCGCAACCTGAAACACCCCTTGGCTTTGGTAGTATTGCCCTTGATGATTGATTGAGTGAACTTTATTTGGATCAGTAAAAACACGCTGTTGCTTATCTTTCTTTAAGGCATCATTTTCCCAAGAGCCTTCCCAATATTTATAGCAAAGCTGTAAAAATTCCTCGGCTTGATCATAACGTGCATCGTGATCTTTTAAACCTTTTTGACCAATCAAGCGTTCGGCACTATCCAAATAGCCTGTGACAATGTTCCAGCCCAAACGACCTTGAGTTAAATGATCAAGACTGGCAAATCGCCGTGCAAACTGATAGGGATGTTCATAGCTGAGGTTGACGGTTACACCAAAACTTAAATTTTGCGTGACCAGTGCCATTGCCGAAATCAGGGTAGATGGATCATGGCTTGGCAATTGGATTGATTCTTTTAAGGTCAGCTCGATCCCATTTTGGTAGACATCATAAACGCCCGTAATATCAGCTAAAAATAAACCGTCAAACAAGCCTTGTTCTAAGGTTTGTGCCAATTCAGTCCAATAATTCAGCTCATTAAAACGGTATGATTGATCTCGTGGATGGGTCCATAAACCATGATTGATATGACCGACACAATTCATATCAAATGCATTCAGTAAAATTTTCTTCGGGAGATTTTGACTCATTACAATGTCCCCCGACGCGGTGGCAGAATGCCATTCAACACATAATTACCAATGAAGTAATATTTCCAGCGTGCAGCATCATGCAAGGTATGTACACGTGCATTACGCCAATGTCGATCCAGACCATCAGCACGTTGACTGCCACGACTGCCAGCCAATTCAATTAGTTTCGATGAAGCCTTTAATGCAGTTTCCGTGCTATGCGCACGTACTTTGGCTACATCAATTGAAGCTTTGGCTAAGCTTTCTGGATTGAGTTCATATTTAGCCGCATCGACTGATCGAGCTGCCTGTTTCAGTAAAAGTTCGCTGGCTTTGACATCGGTTGCCACGCGACCGAGTTCAGACAGCGTTAATGGGTCTTGCGTCGCGGATTCAATATTGGCATCAATCCACGGACGAGCTACACGGACACGTTCTAGGGTTTCTTCAAACGCTGCACGCGCAATCCCAACTTCAATCGCAGCATGCATGATCTGAGCAAATGGACCCACTAAAGATAGTTGCTTAAAGGCTGTGTCAAAAGGAATCACATCCTCTTTGGCAACCAAAACCTGATTAAACTTTACTGTGCCGCTACCTGTGGTACGTTGCCCAAAGCCAGACCAGTCATCAATCAGTTCTAAGCCTTGACTGTCGCGTTGCACAAAAGCCAGAAACTCATTACCCGTTTCATCTATCACTAAGGTTGGAATACGATGTGCAAATAGGCTACCTGTGCAATAAAACTTTTCTCCCTGAATCAGATAACCGTTTTCGCTTGGGATTAAAGCTGTTTGTTTGTGTGCAGAGGTACGGGTCTTAAACTCTGCCAGTGCATTACCAAAACGAGCACCTTGTAAAACTTCTTGATAGAGACGTTTCTTTTGTTGTTCCGTGCCTGTATTACGCAGCACTTCCAAAGCATAGAAATGATTTTGTGGAATTTGACCAATTGAACCATCCGCACCACTAAATAAAGCGATGACTTTGGCAACGGTTAGACTTGAAACGTCTGCACCACCATACTGTTTAGGTACGGTAATCGCCCATAAACCTGATTGGCTATAGGCTTCGATTTCTGTAAAAGGTAAGTTCCGATTGGCATCACGTTCAACCGCAGCTTGTTTAAACTGCTGGCTCAGCTTTGTGGCAATTTCCAATGCTTCTTCATCACTTTGAATGATATGAGCCGCTTTAAAGTTGGTTTTGGCGAAACCTTGTAATTCTTGATATGAGGTCACAGTGATTTACTCCTTAAATCCAAGCATGGCGGGCAGGGTGAGTATCATTGAGGTAATAATCACCAATGGCATGGAATTTCCAACGCACAGGATCATGTAGGGTGTGCACACGAGCATTACGCCAATGCTGATCGAGGTGATGTTTGCTTAAGCTGGCACGGCTACCGCCAAGTTCGAGTAGCTTTTCGGAGATTTGCAGGGCTGCATCATTGGCATAGATTTTTGCTTCGGCTATCAGAATCGAGGCGCGAGCGGCTTGCTTAGCAGAAAGCTCGGTGAGTTGATCAAGCTCATCCAGATATTCAGCAGCTTCATCTAGTAATAAAATGGTTGCATCGAGCAGGATATTGAGCTTACCAACTTCTTGTAGGGTGTAATGTTCTTCACTGGCTTTTTCTACGCCTGCATCAATAATCGGACGTGCTTTACGCACGCTGGATAAGGTGTCATCAAAAGCGGCTTCGGCAATGCCAACATCAATGGCAACCTGCAAAAGTTGAGAATACGCACCGCGAACATTTGGGGTGTCGGCGATGATACGCTCATCAAAAAATAAGGCTGGGTCTGCAACAACATTGCTCAATTTCACTGTTCCACTGGCTGTGGTACGTTGACCAAAGCCATTCCAGTCATTAATCACGTCAACACCAGTAGCATGTCGATCAATGATTGCCAATACTGTATGCCCATCTGGATGCAGTGCTCGAATTGCTAACCAGTCTGCAAAGCTAGTGCCAGTAGAATAGAATTTTTCACCATTTAAAATGTATTGACCATTTTCTAAAGTTAAAGTGGTTTGAATGGCTTTGCTATCTTTAGAGTTTTTTTCTGGGCCACCGTTAGCGATACGTTTACCTGCAAGAATTTCAGCATAGATAAACTGCTTTTGAGCATCTGAACCTGTGATATTAATAAAATTTAACAGTCCGAATTGGTTTTGTGGGATCTGACCTACATTGGCATCGGCTTTACTTAAAATACGAAACACATGGGCCAAGGTTTTATTGGAGACAAAAGCGCCACCGTATTGTTGAGGAACACGAATCCCTCCCAAGCCTTTTTGACTAAAGTGAATAACTTGTTCTGTTGGTAAAATACGATCTTGATCTCGTTTATTTCGTTCTTCTAATGCAAAGTCAGCAACTTGATAGGCAGCATTGATGGCCTGCTGATCATTTGAAATCAGTTGTACTGGAGCTTGGATCACTGATGGATTACTGGACATGTGAGCACCTCTAATAGATAAGAGGGACTTTACAAAAGTTTTACTTTTCCACTAAATCATCAGATGTGGCTTATATATCACAATAATTATTAAGTATTTTTTGTGAGAAAAATAACAGAAAAAATGATATTAAATTTTTAATTTAAACAATTGTTTATCAGGTGTGGTGTTTGGTTGGTCAGTACAGAAAAGTATTTTTCTATGAAAGAAATGAATAATCTGGCCAGAAAAAGAGATAAAGAATTTTAGCCAAAATAAAAAAAGATAGAGCGAAAAGGACATTGTATTCATTAGATTTTACTTCTAAAGTATGAAAAACCTTATGTTTGATTGAATAGAAAAATAAATTTGGAGTATATATGCGGGTTTTATACCAATTTCCTTTATCTCATTATTGTGAAAAAGCTCGCTGGTTGTTAGATCATAAGGAATTGGATTATGTGGCACATAATTTAATTCCTGGTTTTCATCGTGCGTTTACCTATCTAAAGTCAGGGCAATATTTATTGCCGATGTTAAAAGATGACAAGCAGTGGATCGCTGATTCAACTCAAATTGCTTTGTATTTAGATACTACTTATCCAGAACATGCTCTGTTAAGACGTGATGAACAATTACGTGATCAAGCTTTAGAGATTGATGAACTGTCTAGAGAACTTGGTATCCATGTACGCCGTTGGTCATTGGCTCAGGCACTATCTGTGGGGGATCATCCACTGGAAATTATGATGGGTGAGCAGGGCTATCTACGTCAGTTTGAAAAGATTTCCAAACCTATTTTAAAGAGTTTAGTCTCGACGAATTACAAGTTAAACCCTGAAAAAGTCGCTCAATCAAAAATTCGTATGACCGAACTCATCACTGATTTAAACCAGCGATTAATTGATAATCAAGGGCGCTATTTGGTTGGAGATCGCCTTGGTTTGGCTGATATTGCTGTTTGTTCAATGCTTGCACCGTTATTGATGATTAAAGGTACGCCGTGGGAGTTGGAAAATGATGATGTTGATCAATTTGGTGGAGAGCTAAAAGAATATTATGATTATTTATTAGATCTACCGCTTGGACAATATGTTCAACGCATTTATGCCACTGAGCGTAATGCGCGAGTCGATTGGCGCGGGCTTTAGCAATGATTGTTTAATAAGTCAATATTGCAGAAACCGAGTGAAAAATAAGCTCGGTTTTTTGTTGTTTCATCTATTTGAAATTCGATTGATATATGATTTTGAATAACCGCATTAAGCAGTTCATCTAAGAAGTTTTTTCAAAATGAATGTCATTTATCTCAATAGTGCATCATCAGCAAAATGACCTGTTGCAAAATATGATACTTTCGGTCTAATAGCATCTGATAAATGAAAAAATAACAGTTTGAATATGTACATATCAAATTGGGTCGAAATTTATCATTTTAATATGAGAACTAAGACAATCAGCTAATCAATTAAAGACAATTGTATATATAATAATCCTTAGTGCACTAGTCGGTTTTAGTCTGTGATCCAGAACTAAAAACATAAAAAAGAGGGAATACCATGAAAAAGCTGCAATTTATAGCAGATTGCCCTAAACATGGGGTAATTGATCATCCACCCAATGAATGCTATATCACGCAAGAATACGTGGCTGCACTACTATATAAACAATTAGAACAATATGGCTTCGATGCGCAACATATGCGTCATGAGCATGAAAAAATTGAAGTTTGCATTGATAATCATCAATTACCACTCTCTATTTTATGTTCTCAGCAAGATACCGAGGGACATATTTTGTGTGAGATTTCTGCAAATCCACAACAAGAACAAGCTTGGTTTGAAAAGATTGAAACTCAAAGTATTATTCGTCAGTTGGCTCAAGCTGTTGAAAATAGCTTAAAAGCCGAACATAGTTTTTCAAAGTTTGTTTGGAAAAGTTAGTTGCTTGAATTTATATGCTAGCTAATTCATATATTGGTTTTAAATAAGATTTAAAAATAAAATATGGATTAGGGCTTTGAGCCTGTATCTTTAAAAGATGATTGAAAAGAAGCTCAAGGCTGAGCTTCTTAAACTTTTACATTAATTTGAAACAGATCCTTATCCAATTCGATAAAGTCAATTTCACAATCAATAAATTTTTCAATCATTGCTGCTTGTGTACGCGTATGTTCACTAATACATTTCGCCGTAAATTCACCACCTTGACCCAATGCTAAAGGTAAGAGGAGTTGATCAGCGAGATACTCATCAACGACAGCTTTGGACGCAAGATTAAGCTTCACTTTTTCTGCCAAGTGATTTGCTATTTGTTCAGCACTTTTACGCATTTCGCCTAAAGCAGTGAATAGCTGAACGTGATTTTCGTGCTCAACTTTGACATACGCCGTATTTCCTTGGCTGATTCCATGTAAATGAAATTGTTGTTGAGTATTTAGTTTCAGCCTTTTGTTTAAAGTGGCTAATTCACGTTGTGCGATTTGGGCATCTTCTGAAAGATTGAGGACTGCTACAAAGGCATCAATTGATTGTAACGAGCCACGATCTAATAAGCTTAGCTTATTTCGATGTTGCCACGACTGAATCTTGATTTGAATTTCACCTGCACCAATCGGAAAGAAGCCTGCTTTATTTAATTTAAACTCGACCTCTATTCCAAGCTTTTCTAATGCAGGCAAAAAGCAATGTTCAACAAAATCAGCCGTTGGCGCAAGCGGATTATGTGTGCCACCAGAAATCGTGAGTTCACTGGCTTCATTTTGTAATAATAAAGCAGGCAATAGCGTCTGAAAAACCAATGTTGTGCTGCCAGCAGAACCAATTTGGAATTGGTATTTTCCGCTTTGTACATGCTGTGGCGCAAAATACAAACGTTGGCTATGCAGTTCAGCCCCTTCAACATAAGCTTGGCTAATCTGTTGGGATGCCTGTACACAGACCAAATGCTGACGCATTAAGCCCGGTTTTTTACGCCCAGCACGAATGTTTATTAATTCAAATGCTTGACCTGTAATCATTGAAAGAGAGAGGGCAGTTCTTAAAATTTGCCCACCACCTTCACCTTGAGAACCATCAATCTGGATGGTTGCTGGCATATTTGCCAAAGCCTTATTCACGTCTATTTTCCTTATTTTCTAATCTAATGAACATACTGTCAGTACATGGTAATGCGAAGTAACGCGTGACTTTGCTTTTGGCAAAGGTTTACTAAGTACATGGTGCTGAGCCTGATCGGTGAAGATTGATGCACGGCTCACATGCTGCCATAGCCGCCTGAATTATTTTCAATCCCTCAGATCGGAGTAACGCAGGATCTTGTACTCGCCCAGTATGTCCAAACTGTGATTGTGAACTAAATTCACAAAATCTGTTGTCTATTCGACTAAATCAATCTGCCAGTTTGCAGCCTGAATTCTGATATTTAAATCGCGTAGTTTCGCGCTGATATCATCGGCTTGTTTTTGCAAGCTAGAAACAGGGATGACCTTTTGCCATTTAATCTCACGTGAGCTATAACGGTCCGGCTCACGATGTGTATTGACAATCGCATCAACGAGAATCTTATGTTGTTCAGCATAACTATCTCTTAAGCTGAGTAACGATAGTAATATTTTTCCATCCTCAACTTTTGCTTGTGCATTGGTCAAATGGATACGACAAATCAACTGATTGCTTTCTTGGGTTAAAGCAAAGACTTGTTTGATCAGTTCATTTGGATCTTCACTCGGTTCATCACCATCTTGTACTAATACATTGGCATTGATCCGTTGTTTTAATGAAGCGAGCTTTTTTTGTTGATCGCTTCGAAGTAAAAGTGCTTCTGCGAGTTTCATATTTATATCTCTATCTTATTCCAGTCAAAACTATCATTAGGTAAAAAATCTGAATGATATGTTTGAGTATGTTGCATAAATTGAATTAATAAATTACTCATACAATCAGGTTTTAAGTGGATCAAAGCGGTAGCCGCGATGATAATTCGACTGATTGCAGCAGCTTGGAGTTCTTGCTCATTTAAATCATTAAATGATTGATGGCAAGCTCCATGTTTTAACCAATTTCTGACTTTATTAATTTCTTGAGAAACTTGCTTTGCTTGGAGGTTATGAACCGTACCGGGTTTTTCGGAGAGATTTTTATTAAAGTTAGGCCACCTGACCTAACGGGCTCATCTTATCATAGTACATTGCTTCAAACTCAAATGGTGATACATAACCTAGAGCACTATGTACACGCTTTTTATTGAACCAATCCACCCAGTTTAATGTCGCAAGTTGCACATCTACCAAACCTTGCCAATCTGCTTTTAGATATTCAATCACCTCTGTTTTGTATAAGCCATTCACCGTTTCAGCCAAAGCATTATCGTATGAATCACCAGTCGTACCGACTGATGCTCGTAAATTTGCTGCTTCTAAACGATTGGTATAGCGGATGGAAAGATATTGCACACCTCTATCGGAATGATGGATCACGCTCTTTGGCATGCCTCGATCATGCAATGCTTGCTCCAATGCATCGAGCACCATATCTGTATTCATTCGTGTAGATACTTTCCATCCAACAATGGCTCGTGAGAACACATCAATAATAAAGGCGGTATACACCCAGCCTGAATTGGTTCGAATATACGTGAAGTCAGCGACCCACAGTTGGTCAGGATGATCAGCAGTAAAATTGCGTTTCACCAAGTCAGGTGCACGTTTTTGATCATCTCGGCTACGAGTAGTTTGTTTATTCTTACCACGCCAAACACCTTGTATGCCTAGATTTTGCATCAATCGAGCAACCGTACAGCGTGCAACAATATAGCCTTCACGTTTCAATTGTTGCCAGACTTTACGTACACCATATCGACCCGAACTTTCTTTCCAAATTCGTTTAATTTGTTCAGCATGATGCACGTCATGTAAATCGCGTTTTGAGCGCTTTTCTGGGTTCTCGGTCAGATCCAGCTGTCGGTAATAGGTCGATGGTGCAATCGGTAAAATTTTACAGATTGCCTCAACACCATATAGGTCTTTATTGTTATGGATGAAATCCACCATTATTTGTGTAGGCGGTCGAGCTCCGCCTGGGCGAAAAAAGCGGCTGCTTTACGTAGAATTTCGTTAGCGCGTTGCAGTTCTTTATTTTCACGTTCCAGTTGTTTTATACGTTCTTGATCTGAAAGATGCTGTACTTTAACTGGATTTTGTTGATCCAAATATTTTTGATGCCAAACACGCAGTGTTTCAGGGGTACAACCTATCTTGGGAGCAATAGCAGTGATTGCAGCCCAATTCGATGGATAATCTTTTTCGGATTCAATAACAAGTTGAACCGCTCTTTCTCTGATTTCAGGGGTGTAGTTTGATTTTTTCATCGGAGTAGTTTCTCAGAATGTTGAGTCTCCGACAAACATGGTACGGTTCATTACGTTTAAGGGCAATATTTTCACTGACTTTATGAAATACATAGCCATTTTTAAGTTCACCAAAAATACCTTCCGCAGCACCAGCTAAAGTAATAGCTGGTATAAATGCTGACTCATATAAATACAATTTTATTGCCCATTCAAATTGCACAATACCTGTTTCAATTTGATTCATGAAATCACCCCTTAACACATACCACTTGTCTTAATGTATAAACCACTTCAACCAAATCCTTTTGTGCATTCATCACATCTTCAATTGGTTTATAAGCCGATGGAATTTCATCAATCACAGCAGCATCTTTACGGCATTCCACACCTTCAGTCTGTGCGATCTGATCTTCTACGGTAAAGCGACGTTTTGCTTCAGCACGACTCATCACTCGACCTGCACCATGCGAACATGAGCAGAACGACTCTTGATTTCCAAGCCCGCGAACGATGAAAGATTTAGCACCCATTGAACCAGGAATAATTCCATATTGTCCAAGTTTTGCACTTACAGCACCTTTACGTGTCACCATCACTTCTTCGCCGTAGTGTTCTTCCTTTTCCACGTAGTTATGGTGGCAATTCACGGCTTCCAATCGTGCTTGGAACGGTTTTGGGATAATCGTTGCCAAAGCTTTAATCGCTGACTGCATCATGATTTCACGGTTTTTCATGGCAAAGCGCTGCGCCCAACCCACAGCAAACCAATAATCATCGAAATGCTCAGTTCCTTCGACTAAATAAGCCAAGTCTTTATTCGGCAAATTAATGAAATGCTTTTGCATATCTTTTCGTGCAAGCTCGATAAAATGATTTCCGATGGCATTACCTACACCGCGAGAACCTGAGTGCAACATAATCCAAACGTGATCATGTTCATCTAAACAGACTTCAACGAAGTGATTTCCTGTTCCTAAAGTTCCCAATTGCTTGCGATTGTTGGTGTTTTTAAGACGAGGGTGCTTTGCACAAATCAACTCAAAATCAGCCACTAGGTCTGCCCAAGCCTGATCCACCATTTCAGGTGGATTTTCCCAAGACCCGCGATCTCGTCCTCGACCTTTAGTCATTCCATGTGGAATTAAACGTTCAAGTTCAGTACGTAATCCGTGTAAGTTATCTGGTAAATCAGAAGCGGTTAAGTTCGTACGAGTTGCCATCATTCCACAACCGATATCGACGCCAACAGCCGCAGGAATAATCGCGCCTTTGGTTGGAATCACACTTCCAATGGTTGCCCCTAAACCAAAGTGCACGTCTGGCATTACCGCCATCCATTTATAAATAAATGGCATTTGGGCAGTTTGTAGTAATTGTTGTTTTGAGTTGTCATCAACAAGAACACCTTTGGTCCACATTTTCACAGGCATGCTTTTTTCACTATGTAGAACTTGATAAGCACGTTGTTGCTGTTCTTGTTCAAATTGAGCTTGTTGATTGACTTGTTCAATGACAGACATTTTCATATTTCCTTTCAAAGCCTGCCTGCCAAGCGTTTGCAGGCAGGTGTTATTCACAAGATCCCAATGATGTTGTGTGCTTATACTATTGCAGCGACTGTGCCAATGTTTTAAAAAGCAAATCAAAATTATTATATGTTATTGATAATAATATAAAATAAAATTTATTCTACTCTGGATTGAAATATTGGGGTATATTTTTTATATAAAAAATATATTTATATAGATATAAATATATCTTAAAGGATATGCGATCTATTCTTGAATTTTACAGATAGATCGCATAACAGGAGGTGTATTAGGTTTTATCAATTTTTAAGAGTTGACCATTTTCATCTAAGCTAAATTGATCAAAATCATGAGCTAAATAAAAATTACCTTTGTAAAACGCTCAGACTTCCTCGGCGATGGCTTGCTGCCCAGCACTGTCTTGATGTCGCGGACTAAAGTGAGTGAGAATGATATTGCCTAATCCTTGCTGCTGAGCAAATTCAGCCACCATTTTTGCTGAACTATGCATCGGACCTTGCCCAACTTTATCCAGAACTGCTTGAGTGTAGGTGCTTTCATGAATCAACAGTTGAGCATCTTGACATGGCTGAGCTAATAACTCAGGACGATCATTGTCACCACCAACTATCGCGTGAACGCGCTGTATATGGGTTTGAATAAAATCACTCGCTTTCAAGATTTGATCATTGAACTGGATATCTTTGCCTTGTTGTAAATCGCCCCAAGCTTTACCTTTAGGTACACCAAGTTGAATTAAAGCCTGTGTGTCTAATTTATTTTGGGTGTGTTGCGTGATAATACTAAATGCAAAGCTTGGTACTCGATGACTAAGTGGGTGGGCTTGAATTGAAAGTTCATCCGTCAATGGCTGTATTTGAGTTGCCTCATTCACATCAATGAAATTGAGTTGATAAGGCAGATGTAGATCGGTGAGTTGTGCAGTTACTTCAAACCATTTTTGAATTTCTTTGGGGGCGATAATCGTTATGGGAGCAGTACGTGCATTCATGCCAGCACTTGCCAATAAGCCGACCAACCCATAACAATGATCGCCATGTACATGGGTAATACAGACCGCAATCAGATTTTGTAAAGAAAGTTTGGCTTGTTGAATACGGTGTTGTGTGCCTTCACCAGCATCGACCAAAATCCAATCTTTGTTTTTACTGTTTCGTATCGCTAAACCCGAAACATTACGAGTGAGTGTGGGTACACCTGAAGATGTACCTAAAAAAGTAAAATGAAGCATATTGTTGGAATTTTTCACTTAAATGCGTATTGTATATTATAGACATTTATAAAATTTTATAGAAATCATGACGGATGTGAAAAAAACAGTCGTAATAGGCTTTGTGGGTTCAACTTTAGATCAAGGAAAACGTCCTGATCGCTGGCAACGTTGGCGTCCCACCTTAAGTCTATTGATGCATGAAGATCTAATTGTAGATGAGCTGGTCTTATTGCATAATCGCCAACATCATAATTTGGTGAAGTTTATTGCTGAAGATGCAAAGGATGTATCTCCATCTACAACAATATCAGGTTATCGAGTGAGTATTCGTGATCCTTGGGATTTTGCCGAGGTATACGGTGCACTTTATGATTTTGTAAAAACATATTCATTTGATACCGAAAAAAATAACTATCTTTTGCACATCACGACTGGAACGCACGTTGGCCAAATTTGTTGGTATCTTTTGGTCGATGCGAACTATTTACCAGCCAAGCTGATCCAAAGTGCGCCAAACCAACAGAAAACACCGGAGGGTGAATATCGCATCATTGATCTGGACTTATCTCGATATGATGTCTTAAAGCAGCGTTTTGAAGATGAGCAACAGGAAAACTGGCAACAGCTCAAAGCCAATATTTCAACCTATAATCTTGGTTTTAATCAGCTGATTAGTGAAGTTGAATTGGTCGCAACACGGTCTAGTGCGCCGATTTTGATTATGGGTGCAACAGGTGTTGGAAAATCTCATTTGGCTAAACAGATATTTCAACTAAAGAAAGACAAGTTTCATTTGAGTGGGCGGTTTATTGATGTGAACTGCGCCACTTTACGTGGTGACAGTGCCATGTCGAGTTTGTTTGGGCATATCAAAGGAGCCTTTACAGGCGCAGCAGCTTCTCGGATAGGTTTGTTAAAAAGTGCAGATCAGGGCATTTTATTTTTAGATGAAATTGGCGAGCTTGGATTAGATGAGCAAGCCATGTTGCTTAAAGCGCTCGAAGATAAATCCTTTTTTCCAGTAGGTAGTGATAAGGAAGTTCAGGCAGATTTTCAACTGATTGCGGGGACAAATCGAGATTTGAGAACCGAGGTGCAAGCAGGGCGTTTTCGCGAGGACTTATGGGCGCGACTCAATACATGGACTTTCTTTTTGCCAAATCTGAAAGATCGTGTTGAAGATATCGCGCCGAATATTGAGTTCGAGCTACAACGTTTTGCTGCTAATCATCAACGTCAACTTCGTTTTCAACGAGATGCTCTTGATGAGTATTTGAAATTTGCCAAGTCTAAAGAAGCATCATGGCAGGGAAATTTCAGAGATTTAACCGCAAGTGTGACGCGTTTAGCGACATTATCGGATGGAGAGTTGATTCGCTCTGAAACAGTGGAAAAAGAGATTCTTCGTTTAAAACAGTTGTGGTCTATTCAGACACATTCACATGATGAAAATGATCAAGATATTTTGCTGAAATATTTAGATCAAATGCAATTAATGGAAATTGACGAGTTTGACCGGATTCAGCTACGTGGTGTGCTTGAGGTTTGTGAAAGTGCAAAATCAATGGCGGATGCTGGGCGGCAGCTTTTTGCTGCTTCCCGCCAGCAAAGAAATACCACCAATGATAGTGACCGAGTCAAAAAGTATTTGGCTCGGTTTGGCTTGAGTTGGAGTGATTTTCAGTAGTTATTCAGCTTGATCAGGTTGTTGTTTCTTACGCTGCGATTGGCTAGATAAAAACTCTAAGTTCCAAAGTTTTCCGCATGTCGACCAATCCACCAAAATGAAGCCGCCAGTATGATAAAGAAGATTGCTTTATGCATACCAACCCAAAAGAACTCAAAATATTTGGTATATAAGTTTAGAAATAAAAAGGTAATACCAAAACCGCGTGAAGTGGCATCATCGTGTTTTAAGCCATATACAATAGCAATGATGGCAATGAATGCAAATAAGATGCCCCAATGAAGTAGCTCGTATTGTTTAACGTTGTACCAGCTATTCAGGTCACCATAATTGCCAAAGATTGAAAGAATCCATAGCGCGATAAATAGATAAAGCAGACCCATGACATAGGTTGAATGCGCAAAGTCAGAAAAACGCGCGTGACGTTTAAACAATAGACTGAGCCCAATCAGCACACCGCCGAATAACACAAAGCGCAAAGGAAAGTTCATACCTAAATAGTACGCACCCCAGCCAGACATATAGCCTGTTTCAGTCCCAAACCAAGAGCCGAGCGAAAGCAGAGAAAAGATCCAAATCAATTTGGAAGGAAACCAGAAAGCCAGTGCAGCGTAAATGATTGTTGAAACTAAAAATAGCAACGAGAAATGCCCGCTACCAGTATCAATCGCTTGTCCAAAATACGCCACCGAAACGGCAGTAGAAAGTACACCCGCAAAAATAATCGCTTCATTCCTAAAGTGATGTAAGGGTTTGGTTTTCCTACGACGATAGGCAAATATATAAAAAGCAGCGGCCGCAGCAGCAAAGATAAGACATGGGATAACATTTGAACTTAAAAATAATTGTTCAAGTATTTTCATTAACCATTCATCTAGGGTGATTGCAGCAACTGCAATCACTGTGCAAATCATCGAAATCCAAAATGAATATTTTGCTAGTCGTTCCCAATCAAAAGGTCGAACGGAAAAACTACTTTTAAGATCATTGGCAACGTCAGGTGTAATCGTTCCTTGTTGTTGCCAATACTCAATTGTGTGTTTTAAAAATAGTCCCTGTTTTTTATTTAATTTCATCAAAGAACCCTAATGCCTATTCATCTGTACTGATATAACAGACATGGGATTCAAAAGAAGTATATTTTTCTTAATAATTTGTTGTTAAGTCTACACTTTTAAAAAGCGAGTGATCACTTGACGTAATTGCTTTAAATAACCTGTAAAGAAATGATTTGCACCAGGCATGATGGTAATTGGATGTTTTTGTGGTTTTGCCCACGCAACCATATCTGAGAGTAGGGTGATATCATCTTGTTCACCATGTACAAATAAAATATCGCCATTAATTTCAGGGGTTTTGTAGTGACGTAAATCAACCACTGAGCCAGTTGGTAAGCCACACAAAACTAATTGTTTCGGGCGTAGCTCTTCACTGAGCTGCGCTTGGCATTTGGCTAAGACATGTGAGCCAAAACTAAAGCCACCCGCATGGAACGTTAAGCCTGCATGTTTATCGCGTGCATATTCAATCACTGCCAACATATCATCAGTTTCACCATGACCTTGATCATGCGTGCCTTCGCTACCACCTAGACCGCGAAAACTTGGACGATACACGATGCAGCCCATTTCATTAAAAATTTGCGCTAATAAAACAGGCACTTTGTGATTGGGGGTGCCCCCTTGTAGTGGATGGGGGTGACAGACGACTGCAAAACCTGTGATTTCACCTTTGGGTTGATCAACAAACATTTCGATTTGACCAACAGGACCTTGGATGAATAGTTGCTCAGACATAAAATACGTAATGAATTATGGAAGAATCCACTATTTTACCGATAATGAAGAATGAAAACACGAATTGGCATTAAAAATTCTCAACTGTTATAGTTTAGCCAAGATAAATTGATATTGATTGAATATGCTTGCTCTAATTTCTCCTGCTAAAACACTTGATTACACAACAGCTTTACCAACAGATACACACACGCAGCCGCGTTTATTGGAACAATCACAACAGTTGATCGAGGTTTGTCGCAAACTTTCAGCGACTGAGATCGCATCTTTGATGACTGTCAGTGAAAAAATTGCCACTTTAAATGCAGAACGTTTTCGTGACTGGAATGTAGATTTTGATTTCTCTAATGCACGCCAAGCGATATTTGCATTCAAAGGTGATGTTTATACAGGTTTAGATGCATATCATTTAGATGAACAAGATATTGATTTTGCGCAGCAGCATTTACGGATGTTGTCGGGGCTTTATGGTTTGTTACGTCCTTTAGATCTGATGATGCCATACCGCTTGGAAATGGGAACAAAGTTAAAAAATACGCGTGGACATAACTTATATGAGTTTTGGGGCGATATTATCAGTGATCAAATTAATCAAGATTTAGCAAATATCGATGCAAAAGTGTTGGTAAATTTAGCTTCTGACGAATATTATAAATCTGCGAATGAAAAGAAAATTCAGGCAGAAATTATTAAGCCTGTATTCTTGGATCAGAAGAACGGGAAATATAAAGTCATTAGTTTCTATGCGAAAAAAGCGCGTGGTCTGATGGCAAGATACTTGATTGAAAATAAATTAAGCCAAGTAGAACAATTAAAAGCATTTGATAGTGAAGGGTATTACTTTGATGCTGAAAGTTCATCGGATAAAGAGTTGGTCTTTAAGCGAGATGAACAGCACGCAGCTTAGATTTGCCTTGGGCAGGGTGGGATGTTAAGCAAAGAATATTTATTAAAACACGCAATATCGTCTGATCAAGTTAAAGTTAAAGGACATTTGACAGAACCTCGAAGTTATGGAGTGTATGCATTGCCTTTAGACCGAGATGGTACTCGACGGTTTCGATTTGGTAATCACCCTATGCGCCAACAGGAACTGAAGCATGAGTTTGGTTCCTGTACCTTGTATCAGCTTTTTTTAGAGCGTAAAGATGCTGAATCATTGGCAAAATGGCTGAATCAAGCAATGTAGAGATGACTGATTATGCAGCACTATTTATCTACATTAGAAAAATCATGGTATGAGTTGCATCGGCATTATCAGTTTTCTGAACCTCAGAGAACTTTTAATAAACTGATTGCTGCTTATAGCGAAAAGCAAAGGGCTTATCATACGATTCAGCATTTGTATGAGTGCTTGGTTTTACTCGAAGCTACTCGATCTGATTTAAATGATGATCATGCTGTTGCATTGGCACTTTGGTTTCATGATGCGGTTTATGATCCTCAAGCCAAAGCTAATGAGCTGAAAAGTGCTGTGCTATTTGAGCAGTATTTGGCTCAAGACCTACCAACTGAGACTGTTCAAAAAATAGAGCGTTGGATTGTTGCCACGCAAAAGCATGAGCCGACTGAAGAACTGGACTTACAGTTTTTATTAGATATTGATTTAGCGATTCTAGCGGCTTCACCAGAACGTTTTGTGGAATATGAACAGCAGATTCAGCAGGAATATTCTTGGGTTGATCCTGATGTATATTCTATTAAAAGAAAAGAAGTGCTAGCACATTTTTATCAGACAGAACCACTTTATCAAACGGAATATTTTCAGAAGTGTTTCGAGCACAGCGCTAAAAATAATTTGAGAGAGGTTGTTGGAAATTAGATCTCTATTTAATAATGATATATGTAATATGAGATTTTATTGAATATATTTTATTGCATATTTTTCTTGGTTTTCATAGGTTTTTAATTCAATCACACCATCTTTCAGATTTCCTTTTATATAGAAATGATAGTAATAATATGGTGTATGTTCTTGACTATCTCCAGAATACCAGCCAGATTTTCTTAATTTATAATTTTCTATCGTTCCATATTTTTCATGTAATTCTGTATCTTGTTGAAATATTTGGGCAATATTTTTCTCATTTTTCTTGTAATCTCTATTTGTCATATAATTTGAAAAAAATGCTAAGGAGATAGCTAAAGTCAAAAAGGTTAGAATTTTTTTTATATTAAACTTCATTTGATGCCCTTAGAATATGTAATCTGTGATATCCATATTCGAAAATAAGAAAAGATTTGATAAGTGCTGAGCGATATTTTGGCTTTTATACGTTACGGCTTAACTTAAACTGTTTAAAAGATCATCCAAATAGCTGTATGAATATTCATATTAAAGAAGCAATGTAATCGTATTTGGGGAAGGGGCAGTTCATTTGCCCCTTAACGCATAGCTTATTTAAAGAAATACCCAGTCTCAGGTGAGCTTGCATTTGCCATGCGTTTACGCGGCATACGGCCTGCTAAAAATGCCTCACGACCTGCTTCAACTGCTTTCTTCATTGCTGAAGCCATCAAAACCGGATTTTGAGCAGCCGCAATCGCCGTGTTCATCAATACACCATCGCAGCCCAGTTCCATCGCAATCGCAGCATCACTAGCCGTACCTACACCTGCATCAACTAACACAGGAACTTTGGCATTTTCTTTGATGATTGAAATCGTATGCGGATTGAGAATCCCTAAACCAGAACCAATCAAGCTACCCAAAGGCATAATCGCGACACAGCCCATGCTTTCAAGTTCTTGAGCGACAATTGGATCATCAGATGTGTAGACCATGATTTCAAAACCATCATCAATCAATGTTTGAGCTGCTTTAAGCGTCGCTGTCACATTTGGATATAAGGTTTTCTCATCACCAAGCACTTCGAGCTTGACCAAGTTATGACCATCAAGTAGTTCGCGTGCCAGCATACATGTACGAATCGCGCTATCAGCATCGAAACAGCCTGCGGTATTTGGCAAGATCGTGTATTTCTCAGGTGGAATCACTGAAAGTAAGTTGGGTTGATCTGGGTGCTGTCCAATGTTTACACGACGAATCGCCACTGTGACAATCTCAGCACCACTGGCTTGGATGGCTAAATCAGTTTCATATAAATCTTTATATTTACCAGTTCCGACCAATAAACGTGATTGAAAAGTACGTGAACCAATAATTAAAGGGGAATCTTGCATGGGCTTATTACTCCATTTTTAGCCAATTAGCCGCCACCAACAGCTTGAATAATTTCAATACGATCTTCAGGAGCAATTGTTGTTTGCTCCAGTTTACTTTTCGGAATGATCTGTTGATTCTTTTCTACAGCGAAGCGTTTGCCTTCTAGGGCTAAGTCTTGAATCAGTTGCTGTAGGTTTTCGCAAGACGTGTCAGTTAACTCGCCATTTAGATAGATTTGCATGATAAATCCTTATTTCGCATGCTTGATTGCTTGCCATGCGAGTAGCACCCAACCCACAATCATAAATGCACCACCAATCGGGGTGATTGCACCTAATATTCTAGGTAAGCCAAGCGCCATAATGTACAACGAACCGCAGAAAAAGAGGATACCAATTTGAATCAAAATAAAAGGAATTTTTATTGGAAAGGTTGGTGTGGTTTTATTTAATACAGCCAAGATAAGCAAACCAATGGCATGATAGAAGAAGTATTGTGTTGCTGTGGCCCACCAAGTAAGTTGTTCAGGCGTAGCAAAAGACTTTAAGCCATGTGCACCAAAGGCACCGAGCATCACCGCAAGCGCAAGATTAAGCGCAGAGATCGCTATCCACATAATTACAATGTAACTAGAAATTTGAGTGGTAAAGTTACCATATTCAGAAAGTTAAGCATAGCCAAATACAACAAAAGGGCTTATAGCCCTTTTGTTGTATTTTAACTCGCTGACATCGCGGTTTTGATTTTTTCCATTGCATTTTTTTCTAGCTGGCGAATACGTTCGGCAGAAACGTTATATTCAGCAGCAAGCTCATGCAAGGTAGACTTATCATCATCTAGCCAACGGCGTTGTAAAATATTACGCGATCGGTCATCCAGCTGATCCATTGCCTCATGTAAAGCAGCAGTACTTTGCTCTTCGTAGTCTTGTTCTTCGACAAGTCGAGCAGGGTCGTAACGGCTATCTTCTAAATAAAGCGCTGGTGCGGTATGAGGTGTGTCATCGTCGTCATCACCTTGTGCTTCAAATGCAGCATCATAAGCGGTTAAACGACCTTCCATTTCAATCACTTGTTCTGCTGTGACATTTAAATCACGTGCTATGGCTTTTGCTTCTTCAAGCGTCAGCTTTTTGCTTGATTTTTTTAGACTACGTAAGTTAAAAAATAATTTACGTTGAGCCTTGGTAGTCGCAATTTTGACGATACGCCAGTTACGAATCACATATTCATGAATTTCAGCTTTGATCCAATGTACAGCAAAAGAGACTAAACGAACGCCCATATTTGGATCGAAACGTTTTACTGCTTTCATTAATCCAAGATTGCCTTCTTGGATTAAATCACCTTGTGGTAAGCCGTAGCCTGCGTAGCTACGCGCGATGTGAACCACAAAGCGTAAATGTGACATGACCAATAGTTTGGCAGCATCAAGGTCTTGGTCGTAATAATAACGATCAGCAAGTTCTTTTTCTTGCTCGGCCGTTAAGATCGGAATTTGATTGACAGTACTGATATATGCACCAAGGTTTACGCCAGGCGCAGACAATGACAGGGGCATCAATTGATTGCTGCTGTCAGTAGTCATGGAGTCTCCTTATAGGATGGTATTGAGTCAGCAATTTCATCTTAATGCGAATGTGCTTCATCATTAAGGAAATTTGAGTATATAAATGTAAATCTATCTTTACCAAGAGTTTAACAAAAAAAGTAAATTGGAAAAACCCTAAAGAGATTCAATTAAATAGTGGAATTCATTTTCTGAAACTTTTTGGACTTGGCATTGTAGTTGCTGAATTTGGCAATATCGTGTTACATCAATTTCACTATGTGGATCAGAAGACTTTAATAGGTATTGTATTTTACCGTTTGCTTTTTTTAGGGCGCGTTTGAGCAAAAGTAGTGGCATCGGACAGGGTTGTCCTAAAGCATCAATAACTTCAGTTGAGCTAGAAAGTGTAAAGGTCATAATCATTTAAATAACTTCATTCAAAATGATCTTAACAAATTTTGAAAGGCTTTTAGAGAAAAAGTTTTATTAAAAATGCAACCAAATAATCGTACGAAATCAATGGAAACAGGGGAAATAACTTAAAATAAATCTATTAATTGTTAGAAACCCATGTTAAGCTCGGTGCGTTTTAGGGAATGTTTAATACAATTAGATTGTACTAAAACCTATAACAAATGGATGTAACCGGAAATTGTTGTTAGTTTTACAGAATGATTACAAGCTTTAAAATTATAAAAAATTTTAAAACCTTGTTGGCTCTGCTGTTTGCAACACCGGAAGGTCCTTATCTTTCAATATCTGAGGATTGACTTATGACAGCTCGTGAACAAGGCGTAGTAAAGTGGTTTAATGACACTAAAGGCTTTGGTTTTATTCAGCGTAATGGTGGTGATGACGTATTTGTTCATTTCCGCGCAATTATGGGCGACGGTCACCGTTCTTTACGTGACGGCCAACGCGTTGAATTCAGCGTAGTTCAAGGACAAAAAGGTTTCCAAGCTGAAAACGTTCAGCCTTTAGACTAATTTGTTTTATTGCTTTAATGCAATATGAAACGCTCCAATGTTATATTGGGGCGTTTTTGTTTATAATAACGACTTTGTTTTGGTCATTGATGGTTCGAGAGCATATATGACACCAGGTTTTGAAACCTTAAATTTACATCCGCAGTTGAAAAAAGCGATTGATGCTTTGGGTTTTACTCAGATGACCCCAATTCAACAAAAGGTTTTGAAATATACGCTAGCAGGGCATGATGCCATTGGTCGAGCACAAACAGGTACAGGTAAAACAGCTGCCTTCTTGGTGAGTGTGATCAATGATCTATTAAATAATCCGATTCAAGACCAGCGCTTTCGTGGGGAGCCGCGTGCATTAATTTTGGCACCTACTCGTGAGTTGGCTTTGCAAATCGAAAGTGATGCACAGGCACTTACAAAATTTTCAGATTTGCATGTTGTTACCTTGTTGGGTGGCGTGGATTTCGATAAGCAAAAGAAAATGTTGGATCGCAACTTTGTTGATATTATTGTCGCAACACCGGGGCGTTTAATTGATTTTGTTGAACAAAAAGAAGTTTGGTTGGATCGCATCGAATTTTTAGTGATTGATGAGGCTGACCGTTTACTTGATATGGGTTTTATTCCTTCTGTAAAAAGAATTGTTCGTTTTTCCTCGCCTAAAGAGCAACGTCAAACATTATTATTTTCTGCAACATTTAGTTATGATGTCTTAAATCTTGCACGTCAATGGTTGTTTGAGCCTGTAACGGTTGAAATCGAACCAGGGCAAAAGACCAATAGTGATGTGGAGCAACGAGTTTATATGGTTGCGAAGCAAGATAAGTATAAGCTTTTACAAGAAATACTTCGTGATGAACCGATTGATAAGGTCATGATCTTTGCAAACCGTCGTGATCAAGTGCGTCGTTTGTATGATCATTTGAAACGCGATGGTTATCGAGTTGGGATGTTATCCGGTGAAATTGCGCAAGATAAGCGTGTGAAAATGCTAGATCAATTTAAAAATGGCAAGAATAATATTATGATTGCAACGGATGTTGCGGGTCGTGGTATCCATGTGGATGGTGTTTCACATGTCATTAATTTTACTCTGCCTGAACAATCTGACGATTATGTGCATCGTATTGGTCGTACTGGGCGTGCAGGTGCACAGGGTGTGAGTATTAGTTTCTTGTCAGAAGATGATGCATTTTATTTACCAGAGATTGAAAAAGCGATTGGTAAAAAATTACCGCTGACTCGAATGGAAGGCTATTGCTAGATTTAAGTAAATAGAGTGACTTGGTTGTTTTAAAACCAAACATTTGATTCATAGAAGACTAAATCATTTTTTGATTTGGTCTTTTTTATTTGTAAGTGTGTCTTGATACGCAAATTACACAAAAGATTCAGTTTTTTTTGAAATCCTGCGATTAGTTGCTGAATTGAAATAGATCAACATGTAGAATATGGCGCATTACCTGGGAGGATATTATGGCTCTAATCTCGATGCGCCAGCTCTTGGACCACGCTGCAGAACATAACTACGGCGTACCAGCGTTTAACGTAAACAACTTAGAACAAATGCGCGCAATTATGCTTGCTGCAGATGCGACAAATTCACCTGTAATCGTGCAAGCTTCGGCTGGTGCACGCAAATACGCAGGTGCACCTTTCTTGCGTCATCTTATTTTGGCGGCGATTGAAGAGTGGCCACATATTCCTGTGGTAATGCACCAAGATCATGGTACAAGTCCTGATATTTGCCAACGTTCGATTCAGTTGGGCTTTAGCTCGGTGATGATGGATGGTTCATTGGGTGTAGATGGTAAAACGCCAACTTCGTATGAGTATAATGTTGATGTAACACGTCGCGTGGTTGCATTGGCACATGCATGTGGTGTTTCAGTTGAAGGTGAGATCGGTTGCTTGGGTAGCCTTGAAACTGGTATGGCTGGTGAAGAAGATGGTGTAGGTGCAGAAGGTGTACTGGATCATTCTCAGCTTTTAACCTCTGTTGAAGAAGCAACTCAATTCGTTACAGATACGAATGTAGATGCTTTGGCGATTGCTGTAGGTACTTCACATGGTGCGTACAAGTTTACTCGTCCACCTACAGGCGATATCTTGGCAATTGATCGCATTAAAGAAATCCATACTGCGTTACCAAACACGCATCTTGTGATGCATGGTTCAAGCTCTGTACCACAAGAGTGGTTAGCGGTAATCAACCAATATGGTGGCGATATTAAAGAAACTTATGGTGTGCCAGTAGATCAGCTTGTTGAAGCGATCAAGCATGGTGTGCGTAAGATTAATATTGATACCGATTTACGTTTGGCGTCTACAGGTGCAATGCGTCGTATGATGGCTGAGAAACCAAGTGAGTTTGATCCGCGTAAATTCTTTGGTGAAACTGTTGAAGCAATGAAAGATATTTGTGTCGCTCGTTACGAAGCATTTGGTACAGCGGGTAATGCAGACAAGATTCGCCCAATTTCTTTAGAGAAAATGGTTGATCGTTACAAATAAAACCGATTTGTGATGAATTAAAAACAGCGGCAATTGTCGCTGTTTTTTTATTTCAGTTATAAAAAATGCCAGCGATAAGCTGGCATTTTCTTGAAGGTGGTTACTGATGCTTATTGCGCTTTTGCATCTAAGCTAACATCTTTGATTTCAACGTAGGCATTGGCACGAAGTTCACGTGACCAACTATCTACTTCCATTTCAAACTGGCGCTCACCTAAGATCTGACGAGCCATACGTTCTTGAGCTTCTTTGGTCATATCTTGTTGGCGGGTGTCCATAACCTCTAAAATATGCCAACCAAATTGGCTTTGGAACGGTTCACTTACTTGTCCAACAGGGATGTCTTTCATGACCTTGTCAAACTCTGGTACCATCACACCTGGACTCACCCAGCCAAGACTTCCGCCATCACGAGCTGAACCAGGATCATTTGAATAGGTTGCAGCGAGGGTCGCAAAATCATCACCAGCCTTGACTCGATTATAGAGACTATCAATCATTTGTTTGGCACGATCGAGGCTAACAACCTCTGATGATTGAATGAGGATGTGGCGTGTTTGATATTGGGGTACTAGGGCTTTTTGATCATTTTGTTTGCGATCAAGCAATTTTAAGACATGTGTGCCATCACGAACGTTAACCAGTTCAGTCGTTTGTCCGACTTTTAATGGGGTAATACGAGCAGATAGCTCTGTTGGAATGTCTGATAAAGAGCGGAAGCCCATATCTGCACCATCAACGGTAACTGCTGAAGTCGAAAACTTGGTGCTGATGGCTTTAGGATCATCACTCGTGGTTAGAGATTTTCTTACTTCTTGAGCAACTTTTTGTACTTCAGCGGTATTTTCACCAGCAATACGCATGTGGATGACATGAACTTGCGTACCAAGTGCGGCTTGACCTTCTGGTGAGTTTAAAAAGTTTTCAACATCATGATCGCTGATTTTGATACGAGACATGACTTGTTGTTGGCGCAGACGGCCAATTGCAAGATCCTCAGCAATACGATTGCGTAAGTTTTCATAAGTACCCGGTGCAATCGCATCTAGCTTTTGCTGGAAAGCGGAGAGTGTGCTTGAACCAGACTGGTTTGCAACTCTCAATACTGCAGCATTTAAGCTATTTTCATCGGCTTTAATACCATACCGCTTTACTTGTTCCAGTTGGGCTTGGCGAACAATAAGTTGATCCAAAACCTGCATTTGTAAGTATTGTTGTGGAGGGACTGGCTTATTTTGCGCTTTTAACTGGTGTTCGGTTTCAGCAATTCCTTGCACTAAATCACTTCTGAGAATGACACTACTATCCACAATTGCAACAACCTCATCCGTAGGTTGAGCAAAGCTTTGCATTGATGAAGAAATTAGGGCAGCGAGAACAGTGGCTCTAAAGATATGTTGAAAATGTTTTATCTTCATTAACGTTGTGTCCAAGATTGATTGATTTTGTTAAAGCCTAAAACTCTATTCTCAAGAAGAGAAGCAAGTTTATTGTTTAAAGCACCTAGACCTTTAAGTGTGAACTCCGCCATTACAGCGCGCTTTCTATGTACGTCTGGAAGGTTTGGATCATCCAAATCATTATAGTAAGAGCGACCATAAACTGAGACAGCCCAACAACATGATTCGTAATTTACGCCAAGTAAATATTCTCGTATCAGATTATTGTCTAGGTCATATTGAGCATGACCCATAATACGCCAATTATCTTTTACGGGTTGTATAAAGGATGCAACAACTTGGTCGTATGCATCTTGGCGATCTTTAATGTCTTTTCGGTAGAAATAACCGACATTGTAGAGATTGCCTTTATCACCCGTGTAGTAGGCTTGGAAATCGCGTTGTGCGTTATCTCCATTTGACATCCAAGCTGAGTTTGCACTAATAGTGACATTCTGATTCAGTTGGCTAGATAAGCTCACGATTGGTCCTGTGCGACTTTGTGTATCAAAGCGATAAAGTTCCTCATTTAAACTGACACGACGATCGTTGAAGTAGTAACTTTGACCGACACTAGCACGAATACGCTCCAAACCTTCCATATCCAATAGACTGTAAGTTAGACCTAAAGATAAAAAGTTATTATCTTCTAGACGGTCATGTCCATAAAAGCGATAAGGATTGAAAAGTTGGTCATAGCTGATCGAGGCTGTAGTCGAGTCGAAGTTTGGATAGTCGTCTTGCTTTTTATATGGTGAATAGGCATAGAAAGCACGAGGGGAAATACTTTGTAGGTATTTACCATCTTTTTCAAAGGTCAAACCTGTCGCAAGCGTAAATTGAGGGACGACAACGGATTTCTCTAAGTCATCTGAGGTAGAAAGTCCGCGACCTTCTTTTGAGTCTCGATCATAAAAAGTATTGATGCTGCGTATAGAGGCTTCTGGGATGACATAAAACCATGAAGGTGTAATATAGTTGTAACGTACTGCGAATTGATTATAGATACGAGTTCCGCTGGACTCTAAAGCAGATCCATCATTGATCGATTTTTTAAAATAAGCGGTATCATTATTGAATTCGTACTGTAGCCCTTGTGGGTTGCCAGTGACGTAATTCAATAAGAACTGAGGTAGTCGTGCATAAGGCTTATCTTTATCTTCGATTTCTTTATCAAGGGTTTGGAAGTCTTCAACTTTTAGTTGAGCGCTAAGGCCTGGAATACCATTTCGATAATTAAGCTCCCACGCTCGACGTAAGTTTAAATCGGTTCTCGTATTTGGGTTGTTATTGAAATCAGAAAAATAATCTTTATCCGATGCGTAATTGTATTCTAAGTGAGTTGACCATTGATTATTGATGAACCAATTATGAATAAGGTGTAGATCTGAGCGATTTTCTTTATCGTACTCTTTATCATTTGGTATATAACCACCCCAAATTTGACCTGAACCGAAGTTTTCAGTCATGTAGCGGTATTCGGCATCTAACTTAACACCACGTTTACTCATAAAACTTGGTGTAAGTGTTAGATCGTAGTTCGGCGCGAGATTGAGGTAGACAGGTACGGCGAGTTGTGCGCCACCATCGTTACTATAGCCAAAGTTAGGGCTTAGCATACCAGTAGTGCGTCGGTCATCTATAGGGAAGTTAAAATAGGGCACAGCAAGTACAGGTACATCTTTTACATAGAGTTTTGTGCCACGTGTGACACCACGTCCACTCTCTTGATTAAGTTCAATTTGCTTGGCTTGGATTTTCCATGCTGGTTTTTGGCCAGGTGGACATGCGGTATAGCTTGCATCTGTAAAAACAACTAGATTTTCATTTTGACGTCGAATTTGGTTGGCATGACCATGCGCATGCTGTTGTTCAGCGATATAGAAACTATTGTTTAAATCGCCTGTCTGAGTCTTTAAGTTATAGTTGATTTGATCACTTTGGGTGAGTAAGCCAGCTTGTGCAAGTTGAACACGACCTTGTGCATTGGCATGAGTTTGCGTGGAATCAAGAATGACGTGATCTGCACGAATCATACGACCTTCTTGATCAATCACAACATTACCTTGCAAAACAGAGTCGCCATTTGGATCGTAGTGTCCATAATCTGCTGTAATGACGGATGTTGTTGCATTCTGATCAGCAGTTTTGGTGACTGGGTTGATCGGTGTGACCCATGTGCCTTGACAGAAAGCTGAACTTAAATATTGGTTGTTGCGTAATTGTGCTTCTGGCGCAGACTTGTCAACATAATATTGCTGGAAAAATTTTTCTCCTGCATAAGTCTCTTGCTCCTGTTGAGCAAGGGCTTTGAGCTGTGTATTGTCAAGCGTAGAGGCATGAGACGTAAACGGCACAGATTGATCCGCTGCGAGACTTGATTGAATCGAGCCGCCACACAAGAGTGTCAAAATAGCAGTTGCTAAAGGATTATATTTAAACTGATGTTTCATTGTCTCATTAACCAATATGCTAATTCACAATTAATTATTGTCGCATCATAGAGAAAAAGTTGATAAGTGGCTACACTTAAGCTTTCAAAATCTCAGCTAGTTTTAGATTTTATTGCAAATGAATACACAACGTGAACAATTGATACAAACTTGGCTGCATACCACGCTGCAATCTGATCAGTTCGAGATCAGCTTTTTAGCGGGTGATGCTAGCTTCCGCCGCTATGCGCGAATCAAGTTACAAAACAAAACATATATGCTAATGGATGCTCCTCCTGAAAAAGAAGATTGTATTCCATTTGTGAGTATTGATGAGTTCTTTGATCAGCATGGTGTTCGTGTGCCCCATATCGTTGCGAAAGACTTAGCGCAAGGTTTGCTGCTGTTAGAAGATTTTGGTGATGTAGTGCTATCTACATTGTTGAATGATGAAACAGTCGATCAATACTATGTGCAGAGTTTTAAGCAGTTGATCGAATTGCAGCAAATTGATGGCCGAGACCATTTGCCAGCATATTCGTATGAAAAGTTGATGACTGAAATGCGATTATTGACGGAGTGGTTGTTGCCTTCGTTGAATATTCAGCCTACAGAGCAGCAGCTTGAAACGATTGAGCAAGCATTTGACTTTCTGGCTGTTGAGGCGACCAATCAACCACAGGTGATTGTGCACCGTGACTTTCATAGTCGAAACCTCATGAAAATTGAGAATGAACAAGATTTGGGTGTGATTGATTTTCAGGACGCCGTGATTGGTGCTGACACTTATGATCTCATTTCGATTACACGTGATGCTTATGTGCAATGGAATGCTGAACGTGTGTATCACTGGTTTGAGCTGTTTTATAATTTGTTGCCTAGCTCTGCTAGAGAAAGCCGTAGTTTTGAACAGTTCAAACGTGATGCAGATCTTATGGCGATTCAGCGTCATCTCAAAATTCTAGGTATTTTTGTGCGTTTGTTTGAGCGCGACGGAAAATCTGGTTATTTAAGTGATTTGCCACGAGTGATGTGGTATTTGCTTGAAGAAAGCCAAGGCTATGATGAATTAAATGACTTTATGCAGTTCATTCGTGATGTGGTGATGCCGAAGTTTGTTGTGAAATATGGTAATTACGAGGTTGCGGCATAATGAAAGCGATGATTCTTGCTGCGGGTCTGGGCAATCGCATGCGACCTTTAACCTTACATACGCCAAAACCTCTGTTAGAAGTCGGTGGGAAACCATTGATTGTTTGGCATATTGAAAAGCTACAACAAATTGGTATAACTGAAATCGTCATTAATACGGCTTGGTTAGCTGAAAAACTTGTTGCTGATTTAGGTGATGGCAGCCAATTTGGTGTAAACATTCTATGGTCGCATGAAGGTGAAGGGCTTGAAACTGCGGGTGGAATCATCAATGCATTGCCGTTGTTGGGTGATCAGCCATTTATCTTGGTCAATGGTGATGTATGGACGACGATGGATTTTTCCTCGTTGTTGAATGTTGAGCTGGGTGATAAAAAAGCACATTTGGTGTTGGTTGAAAACCCACCACAACATCTAAAAGGTGACTTTGTTCTAGCAAATGAGCATGCTTATACTTTTGAGCAGGCACAATTGGGTGAGGCGCTGACTTATAGTGGTGTGGCGGTATTATCTCCACAAATGTTTGCTGGTTTAGAGGGTGGAAAGCGACCGTTAGCACCATTGTTAAAGCAAGCGATGCAACAACAGCAGGTTTCGGCTGAGAAAATGCAAGCCGTTTGGGTGGATGTTGGAACACCTGAGCGTTTAGAGCAACTTGATCAACAGATTCAGCACGGCGAGTTTTTATAAAATACGTTGTCTATCTTTGATTTGTATGAAGAATGGCAAAATACAGAGGATTGTGCAGTTTATCATGCTGTAAGATGTTTAACTGCATAATCGTTCAACAAGTCCTACTGTGTCTTGTATCAGAAATCGGTATACTGCACAGCAAATTTATCGAGATGTTGCACCGTTATGCATCCTTTTTTTCAAGAATTAAAGCAAGGAAGTCAAGCCTTAGGATTAAGCCTAAGCGAAGAAACCCTAACACTCTTACTGAAATATCAAGATGCTTTAGTGCTATGGAATAAGGCATATAACCTGACGGCTATTCGTGACCCTAAAGAAATGTTGGTTAAACATTTATTGGATAGTTTAAGTATCTTAAAGGATTTGCCACAGGGGCGTTTGTTGGATGTGGGTACTGGTGGTGGCATGCCGGGCATGATCATTGCATTGTGTCAACCAGAACGTCATTGTGTGTTGTTGGATTCAAATGGTAAAAAGATTCGTTTCTTGAAACAATTTATCGCAGATTTGAAGCTAAAAAATGTAATTGCAGTGCAAACACGTGTTGAAAATGAAGAAAGCATCAATGAGCTTGGTCATTTCGATGTCATTACAAGTCGAGCTTTTGCATCATTGTCTGACTTTGTGGATGCGGCACAACCTTATATGCATGAGCAGAGCATCATTGCTGCGATGAAAGGCTTAATTCCAACGGATGAGGTTGAGCAGTTGAAAGATAAATATTCGTGTAAAGTGATTGAGCTTCGGGTACCAAGATTGGATGAACAGCGTCATTTACTTTTACTTCAACGTATTCAATAAAAAATATTAAGGGTAATCATGGCTCAAATTATTGCGATTGCAAACCAAAAAGGTGGTGTCGGGAAAACCACGACAGCCGTAAATCTTGCTGCATCCTTGGCGATCTTAAAGAAACGCGTCTTGTTGATTGATATGGACTCACAAGGCAATGCCACGATGGGGTCTGGCGTTCAAAAAAATGATCTTCTTTATTCAATAACCGACGTCCTTTTGGGTGAAGTTCCGATCGAGACTGCAATTCAAAAAGCCGAGGTGGGTTATAAGGTTTTAGGCGCAAATCGTGAGCTTGCAGGTGTCGAGCTTGCAATTGCAGAGCAAGATGGACGCGAGTTTATTCTTAAAAATGCATTGCAAGAAATTTCCGTATCTTATGATTATATTATTGTCGACTGTGCGCCAAGTTTAAGCCTTATTACGGTCAATGCTTTGGCTGCTGTCACTGGTGTGATTATACCAATGCAATGTGAGTATTATGCTTTGGAAGGGTTGGCTGATTTAACACAAACAATTGATCGTATACAAAAAGCCCTTAATCCAAACTTGGAAATTGTTGGGGTATTACGTACCATGTACGATGCTCGTAATGCATTGACACGTGATGTCTCGGCTGAGTTGGAGCAATATTTTGGTAAGAAGCTGTATGATACGGTTGTACCAAGAAATATCCGTTTGGCTGAAGCACCTGCACACGGTTTACCTGTGATCTATTTTGAAAAAAGCTCGAAAGGCGCGGTTGCATATTTGAATTTGGCCGCAGAAATATTGAAGAAAAGTAAAGTGAAAAAAGGAAGTGCTGTATGAGCATCAAAAAACGCGGGTTGGCTAAAGGTCGTGGTTTAGATGCGCTACTGGGTTCAATTCAGAAAGAGAAATTGCAACTTGAAGCACAAGCTTTAGATCATGGTCAACTCAAGCAGATTGATGTCAATTTATTGAAACGTGGGGAGTATCAGCCGCGTCGTTTTATTCAGGAGCAAGAGTTAAAAGAGCTTGCTTCTTCGATTGAAAAACATGGTGTAATGCAACCAATTGTGATTCGTCCTGTCGACGATGAGCAGTATCCATACGAAATTATTGCGGGTGAGCGTCGTTGGCGCGCAGCGCAGATGGCGGGATTGACAGAAATCCCTGCAATTGTGCGTGAACTCAATGATCAAGTGGCGATTGCTTTGGCGTTAATCGAGAATATTCAACGTCAAGATTTAAATCCGATCGATCAGGCTTTAGCTTTACAGCGTTTCCATGAAGAATTTGGTTTAAGTCATCAGGAGATTGCTGAAACTGTTGGTAAAGCACGGACGACAGTTAGTAATTTATTGAGGTTACTCAGTTTGGCTGACCCAATTAAAGACTTTATGCAGCAAGGTCAAATCGATATGGGGCACGCACGTGCCATTTTGACCCTAAAGGCCAAAGATCAAATTGCAGTTGTAGATATCGTTATTGAAAAAGGCTTATCGGTACGTCAAACTGAACAATTGGTTCGTGAGTGGAATGAGCCAAAACCTGAAAAGAAAAAGGCGCTAATTTCTCCAGATATTGAACAACTGACTCAAAAGTTATCTGAACGTTTTGGGGCAAATGTGAAAATAGACCATAATCAAAAAGGCAAAGGGAAATTAGTGATTCAATATCATTCATTGGATGAGTTGGATGGAATCCTAAATATTTGTTTACCGAATTAAACTGATAATATTGAGAAACCATCCTTTTATATTTTAAATATTATTGGGGAATAATATGTGGGAACTTGTGAAAGCGGGTGGCTGGTTGATGCTGCCCCTTATTTTCTCATCAATTTTTACGGTTGCGATTATCATTGAGCGTTTCATCCGGTTGAAGCGTTCGCAGGTTTTACCTCAAGCACTCCTTGTTCAGGGGGCTGATGTAGAATCAGTTATTTCACATTTAGAACATGATGACGCTCAAAATAGCCCTTTAGGTCGTATCCTAAAAGCGGGCTATGCACATCAAAACCAAGGTGAGCAATTTGCTCGTGCGCAAATGGAAGCCACGGCTTCACAAGAAATCAGTTATCTAGAAAAGAATATCAATTTTTTAGGTACATTAGGTGCAATCGCACCATTACTTGGCTTGTTGGGTACGGTTATTGGCATCATCGAGGCTTTTTTGGTGGTTGATATTGGTTCTTCTGGTAATGCAAGCATGATGATGCCAGGGATTTCGACTGCGTTAATTACCACTGCTGTCGGGATGTTAATTGCTATTCCTGCCATGATTGCGTACCGCTATTTTCAACGAGTAGTACATGAATATGTTGCTGAGCTAGAGCAACAATCAACATTGTTTCATGCCGCGCTTTTTTATAAAAAAGCAGCGCATGTACAAGAACACCGTCGTGCAAGCTAAGCATAGGTGTCATGATGAAATTTAAACGTTCTCAGGTTGAAGATATTCATATCAATTTGACACCAATGATTGATTGCATGTTATTTATTTTGGTGTTTTTATTGCTTTCAACCACTTTTAGTCAGCAAAGTCGTATAAATCTTACGCTGCCTGATGCGCAAGGCGTTCCGCCGAAACAATTCGATCACAAAATTGAAATCATGGTAGACTCAAAAGGGTATTATTCTGTGAATGGTCAAGCATTATCAAGCAAAGAAATTGCTGACCTAAGCACTGCAATTAAACAAGTTGCCCAAGATCGCCGAGATTTTATGTTCATTATTGCCGCTGATTCAAATGCAGCACATCAAGATGTGATTCGTGTGATGGATGTGGCGGGACAGCTTGGCTTTGTCAATGTCAACATTAGCACTAAAGTTCCAACTAGAGGTTTTACTGAGTGAGTCAAGATTTTAAAGTCTATTTGCGTCTTTTAACTTATTTAAAATCTTATTGGGGCGTTGCCTTATTAGTATTGCTTGGTTTTAGTATCAATGCCGCCACCGAGGTGTCGGTCGCTAAACTACTTAAATATATTATTGATGCGATTCAGGAAGGTAGTCGAGAAAATTTAAACTGGTTTCCAGTTTTAATTATTTTGCTTATGTTTTTCCGCGGCATAGGCTTGTTTCTAGGTGGCTACTTTACAGCAGTAATTTCAAGAAGATTGGTGTTTAGTATTCGCCAAGAGGTTTATGCGAAACTCCTAAGGCTACCTGCACAATATTATCTTGATAATACTTCAGGACATATCAGTTCTAAGTTGATGTACAACGTACAACAGTTAACAGCAGCCTCGTCGGACTCACTGCAAACCGTCGTAAAAGATGGTTTAATTGTGATCGCGCTGCTCAGTTATTTATTTTATACCAACTGGCGCTTAACGCTTTGTATTATTGTATTTATGCCTGTGATTGGCTTGTTAGTTCGTGTTGCTGCGAAACGAATGCGTAAGCTTTCACTGCAAGTACAAAATACCATGGGTGATGTCAATCACGTGGTTCAAGAAACCATTAATGGTAATTCAGTAGTCAAAAGTTTTACAGGTGAAGCTTTCGAACAACAACGTTTTTATACATCATCGGTAGAAAACCTTCGCCGTGGTTTAAAAATGGTCGTGGTTCAAAATATTAACAGTCCTGTTGTTCAGCTTGTTTTGTCTTGTGCAATGGCACTTATTCTTTGGTTAGCGTTAAGACCACAAGTATTTGGTGATACTTCAGCTGGTGAATTTGTAGCTTATATTACTGCTGCAGGTTTGATTTCTAAGCCAGTGAAAAACTTAACGGATATCAATGAAAAACTACAACGTGGTTTAGCTGCTGCGCATTCAGTTTTTGAGTTATTGGATCTACCAGAAGAAGAAAATAAAGGCCAATTAAAACCTGCATTGAAAGGCAATATTCGATTTGATCATGCAAATTTGCAATATAGCGATGGCACCCATGCGATTAAAGATTTCACTTTAGATATAAAAGCTGGGCAAACGATTGCATTGGTTGGGCGCTCTGGTGCGGGTAAAACCTCGTTAGTGAATATGTTGCCGCGCTTCCAAGAACTGAGTCGCGGTCAGATTTATTTTGATGATATTCCTGTTCAAGAGATTGAGTTGCTTAGTTTGCGTTCGCAAATTGCGATGGTGAACCAACAAGTGGTGCTATTCAACCGTAGCGTGCGTGACAATATCGCCTATGGACAACTGCAAGATTCAAGTGATGAGCAAATCATTGCAGCGGCTAAAGCAGCCTATGCGCATGACTTTATTATGGAGTTGCCGCATGGGTATGACACCGTTCTAGGTGCACAAGGTTTAAATCTATCTGGTGGTCAACGTCAGCGTATTGCGATTGCCAGAGCAATTTTGAAAAATTCACCGATCTTGATTTTAGATGAAGCAACCAGTGCGCTTGATAATGAGTCCGAATACTTTATTCAACAAGCATTTGATGAGGCGATGCAAGGTCGTACCACGATCGTGATTGCACACCGTCTATCAACGGTTGAAAATGCGGATATTATTGTCGTGATGGACAAAGGTACGATTATAGAGCAGGGTACGCATACAGAGTTACTTGCTAAACATGGTATGTATTACCAGTTACATCAGCGTAATTTTGAGGAAGATTAAGCATGTCGATGGCGCAACGTATACAAGATGCTTGGAATGAACAAGCTTCATGGTTAATTGTTTTGCGCCCATTGTCATGGTTATATCGGTTTGGTTTCTGTCTAAATCAAAGCTTGTATAAAGTAGGCATCAAAAGTGTTTATCACGCGCCTGTGCCCATCATGGTGATTGGTAATATTACGGTTGGTGGAAGTGGTAAAACCCCATTGCTGATTGAGTTGGTGAAATATTTACAACAGCAAGGCGTACGTGTTGGGGTGATCAGTCGTGGTTATGGAGGACAAGGTCCTTTTCCTGCAAGCGTGGAACTGTCATCTGAGCCCTCCGTTGTTGGTGATGAGCCTTGTTTGATTGTTCAATCGACCGATGTGCCGATGGCTGTTGGGCCAAATCGTCAAGCATCTATAGAGTTGCTGTTGCGAACCGCGGGTGATCTTGATTTGATTATTAGTGATGATGGTCTGCAACACTGGGCTTTAGGTCGTCAGATTGAATGGATTGTATTGGATCAAAACCGTGGTTTAGGTAATGAAAAGCTATTACCCGAAGGGTATTTGCGAGAACCAAAATCAAGATTAAAAAGCAGCACAGTTATAGAGCATACTAAAGTTGCTCAGCCACATAACAATATGCATTTAGATGTGGGAAAGCCTTATCTGCTCAATACTCATCTAGAGTTAAGTTGGTTTGATGCAAACCAATATTTTAATGCGGTCGTCGGTATTGGCTTTCCACAGCGCTTTTATCAAACATTGAGTAAGCTTGGTGTGAGTCAATATCAAGCGCATGAGTTTCCAGATCATTATGATTATGAAGTCGAAGATTTAATCTTTGATTCGCAAGATGCAATTATTACGACCGAAAAAGATGCTGTAAAATTTAAAAGTTTATTGCAACAGCATCCTGATTTTAATATCCCAATTTGGGTTGTGCCAGTTGAAGCTGTTTTATCATCTGATTGTTATGATTTGTTGAAACAGCAGTTGCAACAAGTCGGTATTCAATTTTCTTAGAGAAACACCATGAAACATATTGTTATACCTGCTCGTTTTGCGAGTTCTCGTTTGCCAGCAAAACCACTTTTATTGATTCATGGTCGTCCGATGATTTTACGTGTGGTCGATCAGGCGAGTAAGGTTGATGGCTTTGATGATTTATGTGTAGCCACTGATGATCCTCGAATTGCTGATGTTTGTCGTGCCGAAGGTGTGGATGTGGTTTTAACCAGTGCCGACCATCCATCTGGGACAGATCGTTTGAGTGAGGTTGCACGTATTAAAGGTTGGGCAGCAGACGATATTATTGTCAATGTTCAAGGTGATGAACCATTACTTCCTGCACAGCTCGTTAAACAAGTAACACAGCTTCTTGTTGATAATCCGCAATGTTCAATGTCAACATTGTGCGAGCGAATTTATCATTTAGATGAGTTTCAACGCGATAGTATCGTTAAAGTCGTGATGTCTAATCGCAATGAAGCACTCTATTTTAGTCGTGCCACAATTCCATATGATCGTGATGGCGCGAAACAAGCTGAAGCCAGGGTACATGATCAGGCATTTCGTCATTTAGGTTTATATGCCTATCGAGTGAAATTACTGCAAGAATATGTCACATGGGATCAAGGTCAATTAGAGCAATTAGAAAGTTTAGAGCAACTTCGAGTGCTAGAAAATGGTCATCGTATTGCGATTGCAGTTGCCGAAGCCAACTTACCACCAGGTGTCGATACTCAAGCTGATTTAGATCGACTGAATGCAATGCCAGTGAGTGCATTTGAATAATATGATCGTCGATATCCAGTCTACAAAAACTTACGCTTGGCATGAACAAACTTGGGAATTGCTGACAACCCGATTTCCAGAAATAGGGCATGGCCTATTATTCTATGGCAAGCAAGGCTGTGCTAAAAAAGAGTTTGCTGAGCGCTTTGTTGCTTGGATATTATGTGCGAATAAACAGCCACAAGCAGCTTGTGGAGAATGTGCAAGCTGCCAATGGTTGAAATCTGATACACATCCGAATTATGTGCATATCACCACAGATGAAGACAATAAAAAACAAAATGCGAAAATTAAAATAGAAAAAATACGAGATTTACTTCCTTTTGTTCAGCAAACTGGTGAGGGTTGGCGAGTTATCATGATTGAACCTGCGGAAGCGTTAAATATGGCTTCTGCAAATGCTTTACTGAAAACACTTGAAGAACCGGGTGAGAAAGTCATTTTGATTTTACTTGCCGATCATTATTTAAAATTACCTGCAACGATTCGCAGTCGTTTGCAACGTTTCGCTTTAGATCGCTTAAGTGTGGAAGATGCACAGTCATTTGTGCAACAACAAGTTCCAAATATTGGCACTCAGCATATTTCGTTATTGTTAAATCTAGCCAACGGAATGCCATTGACTGCGATTGAAATAGAGCAAAGTGGTTGGTTGCAAAAACGCACTTCATTTTTAAGTGATTGGCTAAAATTAGTTGCCGAAAAAAGTATGCCGTTGCACTATGCCAACAAATGGTCTAAAGAGTTAAGTTTTACAGAATTTATGACCATGTTCGAATATTTATTAGCTGATTTAATTAGTTTTAGGTTGAATCAATCATTGAGAAATGATGATTTAGATTTTCGAGATTTAGCTGAACAGTATCATTTAGAACGTTTATTTGCGATTTATGCTGATGTACAACAAAAGAAGCTGATGGTGGCGCAGAATGTACAGTCGCAATTGGTCGTAGATGAATTGTTTATTCAGTTGATGAATGTTGAGCTTGGGTTTTCGCAATAACAAAGTGATGGACTATCATGCTTTTGATTCGCAAGAATCCATATTTTTGTGGCTAATTGGATAGTCACTTTTAAGGTTGGACTGCATTTTAAGATGTTTTGTAAAGATTGTATTTAAATTGTTTTTTATTATAACTTCCGAACTAAAAATATATAAAATGTGAGGTACTTCACAATAATATCAAAAAATAAGGAATATGATGATGAAAATAAGATCTATAGCTGTTGCATTATCACTTGTAATTTTACCAGCCATTGCAATGGCTGAGCCCAAGTTTGAGTCAAATATCAATGGCTCATCTATTCTGATCAACGCATCTAATCATGGTTCGCAAGCCTATGAGTGCGTGTATAGTTACTCATTTAATCATAATCAACAAAATGCAAAATCGAATCAGTTCAGCGGTAAACTTTATATTGAAGCAGGGGCGCGGCAGATCGCTGTTGTGACACGACATACCGATCAAGCGATTAGTAAACTAAATTTTGATTATAAGTGCACTGAAAAATAAGCCCTTTTAAAATAAATTAAACCGCTCATGAGGTATTCTGATGATGAGCGGTTTTTTAGTTTTTGTCATACGCATGATTTGAAAGTTTGGTCTGATGTCGTGAGCTGCAAGGTCTATGTAAACCCCTAATCTAGCTAAATACAGGCCGTTTTGAGTGTTTTCACAACATTTTGCTGAAACAGCATTTGTTGTTTCTAGGATTGTTTTCTATAATCAAATGATAAATCATGTATAGATACTAAGTAAGCGGTAATTCAAAGGACGTTTATAAAACAGATCAAAGCGAATTGATAGTTTTTATATGTTTATCAATGTTGAATGATATTGATAATTTTATGTATTTAACAGGGGAAGGTTATGCAACATCAAATGATGGGTGGGATTATACAGGTCAATATTCCTGATAAGGCTACTCTACAATCAAGCTATATGCCTTTTGTACAAGGCGGTGGATTATTTGTTCCAACTAAACAAGCAGTAAAAATGGGACAGGAAGTTTTTATTTTGGCGACACTACCAGAGCAATCACAAAAGATCCCGCTCACAGGTAAAGTCATTTGGATCTCGCACAAACAGACACATTTCAAGCCACAAGGTTTTGCGATCCAGTTGGCTGGCGAAAAAGGTGTGTATTATAAGAACGAAGCTGAGAAATTATTGGCAGGTTCTAAAGCAATGGATCGTCCAAGTTATACGATGTAAGCAAAATGAATAGGAAGAAAGAGTGTTTGTTGATACGCATTGCCATTTAACCCTGTTAGATTTGACTCCTTATGATGGGGATCTAGATCAAGCACTCGCACAAGCTCGACTTGCCGGTGTCTCAAAATTTATGGGAATCTCTGTTGATCTTGATGACCATATTAAACTGGCAGAAATTGCTTCCCGTCATGATGATGTGGGCTATACAGTGGGTGTGCATCCCTGTGAAGATGGTCATGTGATGGCACGTGCGACAACGGACTATTTAGTCGAACTAGCCCAATCCGAAAAGGTCTGGGCTTTGGGAGAGACAGGCTTAGACTATTATCACAGCACAGATTTTGTCGCTGAGCAAAAACAGTGTTTTGCTCGACATATTCAAGCATCAAAAATTGTGAAGAAGCCAGTGGTTGTACATACACGCTCTGCTAAGCACGATACAGTTGATATAATTCAAGCTGAACAATCTAGCCATGGCATATTGCATTGTTTTACTGAAGACTGGGAAACGGCAAAAGCAGTTTTAGATTGTGGCTATTATATTTCGTTTTCTGGCATTATTTCATTTAAAAATGCACAAGATTTGCGTGATGTTGCAAAACAAGTTCCATTAGATCGGGTACTGATTGAAACGGATAGTCCTTATTTGGCACCTATGCCTTATCGAGGAAAAACCAACGAACCTAAATATGTGCCGTATGTAGCAAAAGCCTTGGCTGATGTATATCATAAATCAGTTGAAGAGATTGGTGTGATTACAACACGGAATTTTGAAAATCTTTTAAATTTTAAATAAACGGTTTTATGTTGTATTAGGAAAGAGAGTTATCACGTGAAAATGGATCGTCAAGCTCAGTTTCGAGCACGAGAAGTATTAATTTTTCAAATCGCGGAGCAACTCCTATTAGAAAATGGCGAAGCGGGCATGACGCTTGATGCTCTTGCGGCTGAGTTGGATCTTGCGAAAGGTACGTTATATAAGCACTTTCAGAGTAAAGATGAATTATATATGTTGTTGATTATTCGCAATGAACGAATGTTGTTAGAAATGATTCAAGATATAGAAAAAAGTTTTCCTGAACATTTGGCTTTTTTTATGTTGCACCATCTGCATCATCCTGAGCGCACAGCGTTATTTCATCAGATAGAAGAGCGTTTATCTACGACAGCACAAGGTATCCAGCAGTTATTTAGTGAGTTGTATAAGATTCGTCGCCAACGTTTACGTATTATTATTCGCATGACAGAAAGTTATTTGCTTGATATTAATAGTGCGATGACGACCCGTGATTATTTAGCATCTATTTGGTCTTTGACCTATGGCGCGGCTGTGATCTTGAACTCAAGTTTTTATCAGCGTTATTTAGGTTCTAGAGATACATTACGAGTGGCTTACATTGAGCAAGCTTTGGCGATGCCTAAGCAGCTTGAACAAGTTTCATCTTCGTGAACAATACAATGAAGTCTTCACTGAGGTCGCAACGAGCTTTTACCCTGATTGAGATCATGGTGGTGATTGTGATTATGACCGTCATGACATCGTTAGTGGTCTTGAATATTGGTGGTGTTGACCAACGTCGAGCGATGCAAGCCAGAGAAATGTTTATCCTTGATCTTAAAAAAATCAATAAAGAAGCCACAGATCAAGCGAAAGTTTTTGCATTAAATACCCAGAATGCAACTGATGTTGCGCCATTTAGCTATAACCTATTTGAATATTACGATCAGAGTCATGAACAAATCCAACATGCGGATCGTATTTGGCAGATTTATAAGGAGTTTAAACCTCGTCAGTTACCGAAAAATGTGTCTTTTAGCATTCAAAGTTTAGATGCTGAAAATTATAAAAGAGCACAGAATGACGATCTGTTAGGTGGCAGGGCGCCACAACTGATTTGGTTTGGAAATGGCGAGGTGAAGCCTGTTAGAATTCAATTTTATTATGAGCAACGACCGATTGGACATGAGCTGTCGCTGGATCATTTGGGTAAAGTGAATGAAGAAGAATAAGGCTTTTACCTTACTTGAAGTCATGGTCGCACTTGCGATTTTTGCTGTGGCAGCAATTGCATTGACTAAAATTGCAATGCAATACACACAAGCAACGTCAAATGCGATTTTGCGGACCAAAGCTCAATTTGTTGCAATGAATGAAGTTGCAATGATGGAAATGAATAAAGAGTGGTTGGATGGAACGCAATCCAAGCAAGTTTCTTCGCAGGGCGAAACGTGGCAAATTGATAAAAAAGCCGAACCTACAATTAGTCCCAAAATACAACGTATTGAGTTACAGATAAGTTTGTTTAATGTTGATCAGGATAAAGTTGAAGCAGGTATTAGTAATATTGTATTTTTTAACTATCCTGAACAAGCGAAGACATGATGAAACATAAACAGCAAGCTTTTACTTTGGTGGAATTGCTGGTTGCGATTGCGATTTTTGCTGTGCTTTCGATGTTGGGTTGGAAGGTGTTTGACTATTTGCTGAAAGTCAAAGATCGTAATGCAGAACATGAAATGCATTTATTCGCGTTACAGGATGCTTACCAACAGGTTTTAAGGGATAGCTTACAAATTATTCCCTTGACTGCCAATGATGGACGACAACTGCAAGCTGCTGTGCTGTTAAATGATCAAAGTTTTATGTTCAGTAAAGCTGGTGTGTCAGATCCATTGAAACAAGGCTTATCACCATACGAACGTATAGAATATCGTTTTGATGAAGCACAAAAAAAAGTATATCGCTTGAAATATGCAAATTTAAATATCCCAAATCGTGTGCAGCCGATCTCAAGTACTTTATTGGAAAATGTTGATCAGTTTAAAGTACTGGCATTGAACCCTCAAGAATTGTCTGAGTGGCCAGAAAACACGGGTGATCCAGATAATGTGAATGAACTAAAAAAATTACCATTAGGTTTTAAAATACAGCTCACGGTCGCAGGTACAGACTATGAGTGGATATATAGCTTGGTCAGTAACAATCAGGGTGGTCAGTGATTGCTATGAAGACATACGCGTCTCAACGTGGTATCGCATTGCTTACGATCTTGGTTATGGTTGCGCTCGCGACGATTCTTGCAGCAACCATCGCAAAACGACAAAGCAATAGTGCTGAGAATACAGGCTATTTGATGCGTCAAAATCAATCTTTGCTTTATGCTAAAAGTGCTGAGGCATTTTTCTCAGAGTTGCTAATACAAGATAGTGACAATGGTAACAATATTGATCATTTACAGGAGAATTGGGCGAAACCAATGCCATCATTTCCTGTTGATGGTGGTACTGTTCAAGGTCGTTTAGTGGATGAATCTGGAAAATTCAACTTAAATAATTTGGTAAAAGCAAATGGCAATGAAGTTGATGATTTAGCACGGCGTTGGTTTGAAAAACTTTTACAGCGTGTTGGTTTGCCCGCAGAGTTAAGCCAAGCTGTGATCGATTGGCAAGATACTGATGATGAAACAACAGGTGCGATGGGTGCTGAGAGTAGTTATTATCAAGGATTAGATCCTTCTTATCTAGCTCCAAATACCAAATTTCATAGTGTTGAAGAATTGAAGTTGGTTAGGGGCTTCGAAGGGAAAAACTACGATTTGATTAAGCAATATATTACGGCATTGCCAGAACCAACAAAAATTAATATGAACACTGCACCTGCATTATTGCTCGCAAGTATTGATCCAAGCGTTGATGTCAATGCTGTTGAGCAAGAATTAAAAACAAAACAAGCTGATTTATCATATTTCAATAATGTTGAAGATTTATGGAAGCTCAATGCTTTTTCAGGAATAGATCAGCAAAATAAGGCAGATGCGGCGACCTGGTTAGACAGTAAATCCTCTTTTTTTACTGCACAAATAGAAGTTGTTTTAAGTGAGCGCAAGCGCCAATTTAGCAGCTCAATGCACCGTCAAGATAAACAAGTTACTGTCTATTCTAGAAGTCTTGCTCCTTTTAAGTGATCAGATTGGATTATTGAATAGTCACAAGATTTAAATTCAATCCCAATGCTTGTTTTTTTGCTTTATAATAAAGCTTGTTTGCAAAAAAGATCAGCTTGGTGCATGTTAATTCGTAAATTATTTAAGTTTGAAAACGCTCATATCGTACGGAATTGTACATCGGATCGCTGTAAGCGTTCGATTCATGGGCATAGCTATAAAGTTGAATTATTACTAAAAGCGTCAAAGTTAGATCATGGGCAAATGGTTTATGATTTTGGGCTACTGAAAGGCGTGATTAAAGAACTATTTGATAGTTTTGATCATGCGATTTGTTATTGGCAAAAAGACGATGCTGCGTATATCGATGCATGCAAAACCTTTAGCGCACGTTGGGTGGCTTTGCCTGTTTCACCATCAGCTGAACAATTTTCTCGTATTTTCTTTTTTCTTGCGCAACAGGTATTAAATTCAACAGTTACCCAAAATGGCGAAGGGGATGTTGAGGTTTATTCGGTGATTGTTCACGAAACTGATACGGGTTATGCACAAAGTTTTCAAGAAGATATTGATAATGAACAAATGGGCATATTGAGCCTAGATCAAATCGTTTTCTCAGAGCAGGTTCAAAGTGAGTGGAGTGATCCACAAATGTATGAGCGCTTGAAAAAGGGAATCAGATTTCAAAACCCGAATGTAGAACTACAAGTTAATATTTAAGTACGTCCTCACTCAAGGGAGTGAATTTATTTCAAGGAATATTGATGCAATTTACTGAACAGCAACAGGACAAGTTAAGTAAAGTTCAGCTGGATGAGTCATGGAAAGTCTCATTGTCCGAGTTTCTGCTCAGTCAGAAAATGGATCATTTACGCGCGTTCTTGCAACAACAAAGACTTGCTGAGAAGACGATTTACCCACCAAGCAAACATATTTTTAATGCATTAAATACAACGCCTTTGAGTGCAGTAAAGGTCGTGATTTTAGGTCAAGACCCATATCATGGTCCAAATCAAGCCAATGGTTTAAGTTTTTCTGTACAAAGAGGTGTTGCATTACCACCTTCTTTGCGTAATATTTTCCATGAGTTGCACAGTGATTTGGCTGTACCTATTTCTCGACATGGTGATTTGAGCAAGTGGGCAGCGCAGGGTGTGTTGTTGTTGAATAGTGTGCTGACCGTAGAGGCAGGACAACCCACTTCACATCAAAAACAAGGCTGGGAAGATTTTACTGATGCTGTGATTGATGTGCTAAATGAGCAACGAGAGCATGTGGTGTTTGTTTTATGGGGTGCTTATGCACAGCGTAAAGGACAACGTATTGATCGCAATAAACATCTTGTATTAAGTGCAGCTCATCCGTCGCCATTGGCGGCAAACCGTGGTGGTTTTTTTGGCTGTAAAGTATTTTCTAAAAGCAATCATTATTTGAAACAACATGGCATTGAGCCTATAGACTGGCAATTGGACGCATAATGACTTCTCCTGATTTAAATAGCTATCATCCTGATTTGGTTATTGAGCAAGAAAAAAATGGTTGGCGGGTGATTCGCCTAAACCGACCAAAATCTTTACATGCATTAGATGAATCTATTGTAAGTGCACTTTTTCGCGTGTTTGAACATTTTCATGATGATGAAAGTGTTAAAGCGATTTGGTTAGACTCAACCACACCTAAAGCTTTTTGCGCGGGTGGCGATGTACGAAAACTTCGTCAACTGGTTGTAAATAATGAGGTTAATACTGCAAATAAATTCTTCGAGCAAGAATATGCATTAGACTTATTGCTTCACAATTATGCTAAGCCGATTGTAGTTTGGGGTGAAGGCTATGTAATGGGTGGTGGGCTTGGTCTATTTATGGCTGCACCATTTCGTTTGGTTACACCTTATTCACGATTGGCTATGCCAGAAATCAATATCGGTTTATATCCAGATGTCGGTGGAAGTCGATTCCTTGCAGATCGAGGGCAAATTGGGCTATTTACGGGTTTAACTGGTTCAATTATGACTGCAGCAGGTGCATTTAGCATCGGCTGGGCAACTCATATTTGTGAAGCGCAGCGTGATAATGTCTTGCAAAAAGTCTTAAATGTAGACTGGAATCATTATCCAGCAGGTGCTTTCCGTGCCATTGATGACACATTAAATAGTCTTCACCGTCCGGTTGCCGCAGGTCCTTTGCAAAATTCGATCGATGTTATTCACAGTGTTTGTCGTGGTCAAAACTTTGAATTTGATTATCAAGCAATTATTGGGTTGAGTGAGGCAAGCAGTGATTGGTTGCGCCAAGCAAGTGAGAATTTGCAAAAAGGCTCGCCAAGTACGGCTGCTATTACTTGGTTGCTTTGGCAGTGGGGTAAACAAGGACATGCTTGGGATGAGGTTTTTGCGCTAGAAGCTCAGATTTCTGATTGGAAAATCCGTCATCCTGACTTTGTAGAAGGCGTACGTGCGCGCTTGGTCGATAAAGATCTTTCTCCAGAATGGAAAGCGACCGAGAACATCACCTTAAAAGATATTTTGTCTGATTGCCCTCCTGTGACCAATATTGATAGTTGGAATGCGTTATTAAGACAATACGGTATTATTGTTTAAGGCGTATGAGCGAAAATAATAGCAATGATGAATTTTGGATGCAGTTTGCTTATGAGCAGGCTGCATTAGCGGCAGCTCAGGGTGAGATCCCTGTTGGTGCTGTTATTGTCAGCCAAGGTGAGATAATTGGGGTGGGCTATAATGCCCCAATTAAACTTTCTGACCCGACAGCACATGCCGAGATTCAAGCACTGCGTATGGCCTGTCAATCTATCAATAATTACCGCCTACCAGATGATGCCACACTTTATGTCACGCTCGAGCCTTGCACCATGTGCGTGGGTGCTTTAATTCATGCGCGTGTTCAACGTGTTGTTTTTGCAACCACAGAGCCTAAGGCAGGTTCACTGATCAGTGCCCGTCAACTGCTTGAAAATGGTTATTACAACCATAAATTTGTCTTTGAACAAGGTTGCTTGCAAGCGCAATGTTCAACCCAACTTAGTGATTTTTTTAAACAAAGAAGAAGTGAAAAGAAGCAAAACCGTTTATCAAAAAACGTCCTAAAATGATTAAAAATGTCTTAGCTGTTATGGCAAACTAAGCCTCCGATGATTTTGGTTTAATCAAAAAGGCGAAACTATGCGTAATGCAATCACCATACAAAAAGAATTTAATGCACCTATTTCTGAGGTTTTTGACTTGTTGTCAAAACACGCGACTTATAATAAAGCGTTTGCACCGTTACAAGTGGTGCGAGTAAAAGACTCTGCCGATCCTGAACGTCCAGATGGTATTGGTTCAATTCGTCGTATGGGTTTTGGTCCAATTAAACCACTGCAAGAAGAAATCACGTTGTTGGAAGAAAACCAGCGCATTGAATACAAGTTAATCAATAATCCGTTGGTTAAGCACCATTTAGGGCAAATTGATTTCAAAGAAATCACCCCCTATATCACTTTGGTAACCTATAAGATTGAATTTACAGCAAAAGCACCTTTTGTAAGCAAATTAGTTCTTGCACAACTCAAAGCAGCGATTACACTAGGTTTTTCAAAATTAGCGAAATCAGTTGCTGCATAAGAGATGGGAATGACAGTTCATATTATTACGATTGATGGTCCAAGTGGATCTGGTAAAGGGACTTTGGCTGCAAAAATTGCTGCTCATTATCATTATAATTTATTAGATTCTGGCGCACTTTATCGTCTACTTGGGCTGTCATTGTTTCAACAAGGCTTGCTCGACCAATTAGATGTAAAATTAGAACAATGTATTGATTGTGCAATAAATTTAGATATTGAGTTCAAAACGACGGATACAGCTACACTCACCTTATTGGATGGGATTGATGTCACCAATACCATCAGGACTGAGCAGGTTGGCGAGTATGCGTCTAAAGTTGCAGTTGTTCCTGAATTGCGTAAAGCATTATTTGAGCGCCAGCGTGCATTTATCCAAACGCCTGGCTTGGTTGCCGATGGTCGTGATATGGCGACATCGATCTTTCCAGAAGCTCAAGCTAAAATTTATTTGACGGCATCGGCTGAGTCTCGTGCAGAGCGCCGTGTAAAACAGTTGCAGGGCATGGGGCTTGATGCTAAAATAAGCGACATTTTATCTAACATACAGGCTAGGGATAAAAGAGATATGGAGCGTACAGTTGCTCCTCTTAGACCCGCTGACGATGCGTATGTCATTGATAGTTCTATAATAGGTATCAATGAAGTATTTCAGTTGATGGTTGACTATATCAATAGCCGTATAAAATAGATACACAATTTTTTATCAGTTGAAGCATTGCTTGATCAGATTTTTTGGACAATGTAACAACTTAACTAAACCGGCCTTGTCTGATCCAAGACCGCGGACTTTATCAGGTATATCATGACCGAATCTTTTGCAGCCCTCTTTGAAGAAAGTGAATTAAACCTCAACGTTGAAAAGGGTGCAGTCATCCAAGGTACTGTTGTTAGTATCGATTCTGACTGGGTAACTGTTGACACTGGCCTTAAATCTGAAGGCGTTGTTGATCGTGCTGAATTTTTAAATGAACAACGTGAACTTGAAGTTCAAGTTGGTGATACTGTTGACGTAGTGGTTGAAGCACTTGACAACGGTATGGGTCAAACTGTTTTATCACGTGAAAAAGCAAAACGTGCTGAAACTTGGACTAAGCTTGAGAAAATCTTTGAAGACGGCGAAATCGTTACTGGTGTTATCTCTGGTAAGGTTAAAGGCGGTTTCACTGTTGACATCGGTCCTGTTCGTGCATTCTTACCGGGTTCTTTAGTTGATACGCGTCCTATCCGTGACACTACTCACCTTGAAGGTAAAGAGTTAGAGTTCAAAGTAATCAAACTTGATGCTAAACGTAACAACGTTGTTGTATCTCGTCGTGCAGTTATGGAAGCTGAATCTTCAGCTGACCGTGAAGCATTACTTGCTCAGCTTGAAGAAGGTCAAACAGTTACAGGTACAATCAAGAACCTTACTGATTACGGCGCATTCGTTGATCTTGGCGGTATTGATGGTCTTCTTCATATCACAGATATGGCTTGGAAACGTATCAAACACCCTTCAGAAGTTGTTGAAGTTGGTCAAGAAGTTACAGTTAAAGTACTTAAGTTTGACCGCGAGCGTAACCGCGTATCTTTAGGCCTTAAGCAATTAGGCGAAGATCCATGGTTAGCGATCATGAACCGTTACCCTAAAGGTTCTATCGTTAAAGCGCGTGTAACTAACTTAACTGATTACGGTTGTTTCGCTGAAATCGCTGAAGGCGTTGAAGGCTTAGTACACGTTTCAGAAATGGACCACACAAACAAAAACATCCACCCATCTAAAGTTGTTCAGATCGGTGATGAAGTTGATGTTATGGTTCTTGAAGTTGATGAAGAACGTCGTCGTATTTCATTGGGTATCAAACAAACTCGTGCTAACCCATGGGAAGAGTTTGCTAAAGCAAATGAAAAAGGCGAAAAAGTTTCTGGTACGATCAAGTCAATCACTGATTTCGGTATCTTCATCGGTTTATCTGGTGGAATCGACGGTTTAGTACACTTGTCTGATATTTCTTGGAACGAACAAGGCGAAGATGCGATTCGTCGTTACAAGAAAGGCGACACAGTTGAAGCAGTTATCTTATCTGTAGATGCTGAAGGTAACCGTATCAGCCTTGGTATCAAGCAATTAAACAGCGACCCATTCAATGACTTCTTAGCTGCGAATGAACGTGGTGCTTTAGTTAAAGGTACTGTAACTGCAGTTGATGCTAAAGGCGCAACAGTTAAACTTGCTGATGACATCGAAGCGACTCTTAAAGCATCTGAAATCAACCGCGATCGCGTTGAAGATGCGACTAAGTTCCTAGAAGTTGGTCAAGAAGTTGAAGCGAAGATCATCAACGTTGATCGTAAGTCTCGCTCTATCAATTTGTCTATCAAAGCGAAAGACGAAGCTGAAGAGAAAGAAGCTGTGAACACTGTTCGTCAAGCTGCTGCAACTCAAACTGCAGAAAGCAATGGTCCTAAAACCATTGGTGACTTAATTAAAGCTCAAATGAAGTAATTTGTTAAAAGGTACGTTTCTTGTAACAGATACGTACTTTTTTATACAAAAATACTGTAAACGGTAGCGTAGTATTGATGTACTACGCTACCGTTTTGTATTTAAACAGGTTATTATTAAAAAACTGAGAAGTAGCAATAATTAAAGAGGTCATCAATGACTACTGAAGCACTTAATAAATCTGATTTAATTGAACGGATTGCACTTAAAAACCCACACTTGGCTGAACCATTAGTGGAAGATGCTGTAAAGATTATGATCGATCAAATGATTGAAGCACTTTCAACGGGTGATCGTATCGAGATTCGTGGTTTTGGTAGCTTTGCTTTACATCACCGTGAGCCACGTTTAGGTCGAAATCCTAAAACTGGTAAATCTGTTGATGTTGCGGCAAAAGCTGTTCCTCATTTTAAACCAGGTAAAGCACTTCGTGATGCAGTAAACGAAACCGCTGATTAAGAGTTGAGGTGTTTATGCGTTATGTATTAATTGCATTGCTCGTTGTTATTTTTGGTTATTCGCTTGCTTTAGTGCTTCAAAACCCAACAGAGCTGCCAGTAGATTTATTATTTACTCAAGTTCCTGCCATGCGTTTAGGTCTTTTGCTTTTATTGACTTTAGCATTGGGTGTTGTGGTTGGATTATTGCTAGGAGTACAGGTTTTTCGCGTTTTTCAAACGAGTTGGGAAATCAAGCGATTACGTAAAGATATTGACCATCTTCGCAAAGAGCAAATTCAACTTGCTCAGCAAGCTGCAGCAGAAGTTGCAGCCAGTGTGAGACATGAGAAAACGGTGATGGATATTAATCCAGAAAGCCAACCTCGTAATCCGCTATAATTTAAGATATTTCAAGTGCTTTAAAATCCAGCGATTTTACAGCAAAAAAAATAGCTCTTTATTTGATTAAAGAGCTATTTTTTTACTTTAAGGAAAGCCAAGATATCTTCATGTGGAACGTTTCTGCCGAGCAGATGTCGCTAAATCTATATTATCTGAACTGAGAGATAGCTGAAAGGTATCGTGGTGAGAAAGCTTTTTTCATTATGGATGCTTTCTTACTTTGTTCATTTTATTAATCATCTTATAATGAACTGATTTTTATGTGATGGAACTAGATTCGTGAGTATTATTGTTGCCTTAGACGCAAAAAGCCAATTTGACGCTTTAACTATTGTAGATCAGCTTGATCCGTCACTTTGTCGTGTAAAAGTGGGCAAAGAGCTTTTTACTCGTGAAGGTCCATCTATAGTTAAAAACCTACAAGATAAAGGTTTTGATGTTTTCCTTGATCTAAAATTTCATGATATTCCGAATACAACAGCTCAAGCCGTTTGTGCCGCTGCTGATTTAGGTGTCTGGATGGTCAATGTCCATGCATCTGGTGGCCGTAAGATGATGGAAACTTGTGTAGAGAGATTGCAGGCAGGAAATTATCAAACTCAATTGATTGCAGTGACTGTTTTAACCTCGATGGGACGTGAAGATTTACGTGATATTGGTTTGGATATTGAACCCGTTGAGCAGGTACAGCGTTTAGCAAAACTCACACAAGAAAGTGGTTTGGATGGAGTGGTATGTTCTGCACAAGAAGCAAAAATCTTACGTGAAATGCTAGGACAAGATTTTGCACTTGTAACGCCAGGTATCCGTCCTGAAGGTTCAAATGCCGATGATCAAAAACGTATCGTGACACCAAAACAAGCAATGCAAGATGGTTCTACGCATTTAGTTATTGGTCGTCCAATCACCAAAGCAGACAATCCAACCGAAATGTTAAAGTCGATTTTAGCTTCGATTTAAATCTATTCATGTATAGGCGAACTGTGTTCGCCTATCGAGTGATTGACGGATTAGCAAACTTCATCGCCATTATAATTTCAGATTTAGAAATAAGCTGATTAAGAGTGGTGCAAGTAACGAAAGAATTAATCCGCTCATCATTGCATGTGGTATGTAATGCGTACCACATGATTGTTTGACCATGGCGAGTGTGACATCCATCGAGGTTGCACCAGCGCTTGAAATTGCCGATCTTGGAAAACGCCAACCGAGACAATACATCAATATAATCGCAAAGATTTCTCTAAACAGATCAGTTAATAAGGCAATCCCACCGAGTTTGGCTGAGTGTAGTTCTGTGAATAAAATCCCAGACATTGAATACCAACCATAGCCTTGAGCCAAAGCCATCACTTCATTCAAGCTATAGTCATTGGATAAAATAAAATAGTTAAAAATAGAGGCTAAACACGAGCCAATGATGGCAGCAATTGGAACAAGCAAAATTTTCCAACTCAACCAACTGCGATCAAATTGTGTAAAGGCGAGCTCAATACCGATCAAGCAGATAAATATCAGTAATAAATACCAACTATTAAATGTGATTTGTAGATTAGAGATATTTACAAGGGTGCCAAGCAGAATTCCGACACCCAATGCTAAAAATGCTTTGGCGATATTTTTCAATGCATTGATGAATAGATGTAATGAAATTCTTCCTTGTACGCTTTGGCGATCAATGATTTTGTAGGTAATCAAACAAATGAAAAATGAGCCGATCGAGGTGGTAAATGCGATTAATACTGCAGGTGGTAAGATTGCAATAGGATTTGGAATATGGTTCAACGCTTGGCTGAGTTCAAATGCAACACTAATTAATAGAACATAAGAAAAATAAGGAAGGATTTGAAAAACAAATCGCTTAATTTTTTGTGATAAGTGGGGAGCTAAGAAATAGCCTAAGCTTATTGCAATAAAAATTTGGAAAATAAGGACGACAGATTGCATAAAAAAAGCAGGTCACGAATAACCTGCTTATTATGAAGAATTATTGATTAGGCTGCATTGTTTTTTACGTTTGCTGTAGTACTGATAAAATTATAATCAGCTACATTTACTTTACGGGTTTCTAACCAGAATCTCCAAGTATAAGTTGGCCATAACGAGAAGTTTTTACCGTCAGCCGCTTGGTACCAACTACTACAACCACCAGCTTGCCAGACCGTACCTTTGAGTTGTTCTTGGACACGTTCGTTAAATTGATCCTGTACGTCGTGTTTGACTTCAATTGCTTGGGTGCCTGTTTTATCAATAGTTTGGATCAACTGAAGAATGTAATTCACTTGTGATTCGATCATGAAAATCACAGAATTATGCCCAAGAATTGTATTCGGACCTAATAACTGGAACAGGTTAGGGAAGTTCTTGGTGCTGATACCATAGTAACTTTCTGCGCCATCTTTCCATGCTTGTTTGAGTTCAATCCTATTGCGTCCAACACAATTGAAATGCTTCAAATAGATGCGTGGATCAGTGATAAAACCTGTGCCGTAAATTAAGCAATCGATTTGACGTTCTTTACCATCTTTGGTCATGATGCCATTTTCTGTAATTTCTTGAACGCCATCGGTAATTAATTCAACATTTTTTCGATTGAACGTTGGGAAGTATTTATTTGAAATCAAAATACGTTTACAGCCCATCACAAAATCTGGAGTCAGTTTTTTCGCTAATGCTTTATCTTTGACTTGGAAGCGAATAAAGGCTTCTGCAAGTTTTTGACCATATTTCATGATCTGAGGCTGTACGATAGGCACAACACGAGACTCATTGGTCCAGTACAAACGACTACGGTGAATTTGACGATAGAGATTGGACGCTTTAAATAATGTTTTACTTAATTTTGAGTATTTACGTTCATCACGAGGAATCACCCAAGCGGCAGTACGTTGGAAGACATAAAGCTGCTTAACTTCGGGTGCGATTTCAGGAATATATTGAATCGCACTACCACCTGTACCAATCGAGGCAACGGATTTACCGCTTAGATCGTAACTGTGATCCCATTGAGAAGAGTGGAAAACTTTACCTTTAAATTTTTCTATGCCTTTGAGATGTGGAACTTGAGGGACATGGAGTGGACCTGAAGCAAAAATAACAAACTGCGCTTCAAGCGTAGGTTGGTCTTTAAATTCTACTGTCCAGATATTACGTTGTTCATCAAACTCGGCATGTGTAACTTCATGATTGAATTTACAATAATCTTTCAGTGTGTATTGTTCAGTAATATCTTGAATATAATCAAAGATTTCATCTGCCTCTGCATAGCGCTTCGACCAGTCTGTTTTGGGTGCAAATGACAGGGAATACATGTGTGATTGCACATCACAAGCAGCACCTGGATATTGGTTTTCACGCCATGTACCACCAACATCATTGGTTTTTTCTAAGATTACAAAATCCTTGATTTGGCTTTGTAATAGTCGAATTGCCATTGCTAAGCCACCAAAACCTGCACCAATAATTGCAACTTTAGTTTTTTGAATTGCATTCTGGTTTGCATTACGCATAGTCCACGCCCTATACCACTAAATTTTGTGTCAGTTTAAAGGTTTTGGTGAGATTAAATATGATTGTATAGACGTAAAACTTGATCATTTCGGCAATTCATTTATATGTGTTTTTATAGTAAAACATTAAATTTTTGAGAATTGTATTCAGAATTATGAAGAGATCTATCCTCGGATTGATGTATTTGATTCAAGGCATGCGCCATGTTGGTATTGATGTGGATGCACGTTTAGCAAATATGGGAATACAGGCTGATGCTTTAGATCCAAGTTCAATTATACCTGATGCAATTGAATGGGATATTTTGCAACATATTAGTCAGGATATTGCGCCAGAACAAGGTCTGTTCATTGGTCAGCATTATGCACTGGCTGGATACGGTCCTTTTCTCATGTTGATCGTTACCAGTGACACATTACATCATGCCTTGTTGAATGGCGTGCGTTTCCAACAATTAACCCATTTATTTGGTTCTTTACAGCTCGAAATTGACAATAAAGCGATTCATTTATTTTATCAACCTACTGATATAGATACCCATTTAGGGCAGTTTAGAGCGCAATGTGAAATCTCAGGAACCTATAAGTTCCTACAAGACATATTTAAGATGATGGGACTTGATACACCCAATATTCAGATCGAACTGCCTTTTCAAAGACCCGATGATGTGCAACTCACCGCTGCATATCAGCAATATTATGGTCAAGATGTCAAATTTGGGTGTAAACAAGCCGTATTTATTTTAGAAAATACGCAAATTTTGGATGTTAGTGTTCCTTCGGCTGATGCACTGACTTATAGAATGTATGAAGAAAAATGCCTACGTGACATAGAACTATTAGAGAAAGTTTCTGATTCAAAAGTAACGATCGTCGAATATGTTGAGGATTATCTAGAGTTGCAAAATGGAGTCATACCAACTATGACTGAAACAGCATATGCATTGAAAATTCCAGAGCGAACTTTAAGGCATCAATTGCAGCAAATGCAGACCAGCTATAAAGAAATTCGTGAAAGGCTGATAAAGCAAAAGGCAATAAGATTCATCGAAGGCAGCTCATATTCAATTGAACAAATTGCCGAAATGTTAGGTTATTCTGAGCCAGCGGCTTTCAATCATGCATTTAAAAGGTGGTTTGGACACAGTCCTCGCCAATATAATCGAAATCATTAAATGATTAAAAATGGTACATTATGATGTTTAAACCTGATGATAAATAAGCCTAAAATCTAATGTCTTTGAACTCAATGTTCGATATAATTTTCCTCAATTAAAATTGCAATAACACCTTATGTCAAATTCTAAACCAGACTCACATAGCACTGCGTATATTCCAACGTCACCTGCTGAGCGTTATGCTCAAGCAATTCAGTCAGGACAATTCATGCCTGATGAAGCTCAGGCTCAGGCAGTGCAAGAGTTAGATCGAGTATGGAAAGAGTTACTCACTCGCTATAAGGCTTCAAAAAAAGCATTTCGACGTTTCCGTCGTCAAACCTACCCTAAAGGTGTTTATATGTGGGGTGGTGTTGGTCGTGGAAAAACTTGGCTTATGGATCAATTTTATGAGTCAGTTCCATTTCGTCGCAAAATTCGAATGCATTTTCATCACTTTATGCAGCATGTACATAAAGAGTTAAATAAGCTTTCAGGTCAGCGTAATCCTCTAGATTCGGTTGCTGATCAAATTTATAAAAATGCTGTGGTGATATGCTTTGATGAGTTCTTTGTTTCGAATGTGACGGATGCAATGATCCTCAGTGATTTATTCCAAAAATTATTCGAGCGTGGCGTTACGCTGGTTGCAACTTCAAACATTGCGCCAGAAGGTTTATATAAAAATGGTATTCACCGAGATCGGTTCTTGCCTACGATTGAATTGGTACAGAAAAACTGTACAGTTTTGAATGTAGATGCAGGAATTGACTATCGTTTGCGGGTATTAAAACAGGCACAGTTGTTTAAGCACCCATTAGGTCATGATGTACAGTCTTGGATGTCAGAGCGTTTCCATGCTTTAACACAAACTCAGGTACAGTCAAACTCTCCGATCATGATTAATAATCGAGTAGTAGAGACTTTGGGACACACTGAAGATGTTTTGTGGTGTGAGTTTTCGGAACTCTGTTTTAAACCACGTAGTCCTGCTGATTTTATCGAGATTGCCAATATTTATAATACGGTATTGGTAAGTGGTGTGCCGCATTTGACTGATTTCTTGTCAGAGGGAACACGTCGTTTCATTTATTTAGTCGACGAATTCTATGATCGCGGTGTGAAGTTATTACTAACCTCAGAAGATTCAATTATTGAGCTTTATGAAGGGGATAGATTGGCATTTGAAATTGAGCGGACACGTTCAAGATTGTTAGAAATGCAATCGGATGAGTATCTAAATTCTGAGCATCGGCAAATTCAAATTGCAAAAACATCATAAATTTAAAAGGCATTCTTCGGAATGTCTTTTTTTATAAATTTAGATAGAGAAAGCTTTATTCTTGGTTAAATTTTGCTATAACTAGGTAGGTTTTAGAATTGAGTGTGTTGCAAACTGAAACAGTAAGGACGTTATATATTTTATTTTTCTGGTAAGGTGTAAATTGATATTTGTCAATACCTTCTGCTTGGAAAATGCTTACTATTTAGGAATGTGATATTACTATTCAGGCTAGTATAAATCGGTATACTAGGTTTCTTGTTATAAAAAGTTAGCACCATCAGGAAAGACAATGACTGCACGTATTCAAAAAGGCAAGCTAGCGATTGCTAAAGAACTTTACGATTTCATCGAAAATGAAGCTTTACCAGGTTCTGGTTTAGACAGTGAAACTTATTGGAAAAACTTCGAGCAAGTCGTTGTCGATCTTAGCCCAAAGAACAAAGCATTATTGGCTAAGCGTGAAGAGCTCCAAGCGAAGATTGACGAATGGCATCGCAACAATAAATTTGAACTAAATGCATATAAAGCGTTTTTGACTGAAATTGGTTACTTAGTACCTGAAGTTGCAGATTTCCAAGTTACAACTGAAAATGTAGATGAAGAAATTGCTTTATTGGCAGGTCCACAATTGGTTGTACCTGTACGTAACGCGCGTTATTGCTTGAACGCTGCCAATGCACGTTGGGGCTCTTTATACGATGCGCTTTATGGTACAGATGTAATTTCTGAAGAAGGCGGTGCGGAAAAAGGTAAGGGTTATAATCCAGTTCGTGGCGATAAGGTAATTGCATTTGCTAAGAACTTCTTAAATCAAACTTTCCCATTAGCGCAAGGTTCACATGCGGATGCGACCAAATATGCGATTGATCACAATCGTTTAGTCGTCACTTTGAAAGATGGTTCTACATCATCTTTAGAGCATGAGTCTCAGTTTGTTGGTTTTAATGGTGATGCTGCCAATCCAACAGAAATCGTTTTATTAAATAATGGCTTACACGTTATCATTGATATCGATGCAAATAGCCCAGTTGGTAAAACTGACGCTGCTGGTGTTAAGGATTTAACGCTTGAAGCTGCGATTACAACGATTCAAGATTTAGAAGATTCTGTTGCAGCCGTTGATGCAGAAGAGAAAGTTGAAGGCTACCGTAACTGGTTAGGTTTGATGAAAGGCGATCTGCAAGAATCAATCGAGAAAAATGGCAAAACCGTTACTCGTGCGCTGAACAAAGATCGTACCGTTCAAAACTTAATTGGTGGTACCACAACATTACATGGTCGTTCACTCATGCTACTTCGTAACGTTGGTCACTTGATGACAAACCCTGCGATCTTGGTTGAAGGTGAAGAAGTTTTTGAAGGTATTATGGATGCTTTAGTGACGCCATTACTTTCAATTGCAGATATCCGTGGTCAAAACGAGAACAAAAACTCTCGTAAAGGTTCGATGTATATCGTTAAACCAAAAATGCATGGTCCAGAAGAAGTTGCATTTGCAGTTGAGCTATTTGAGCGTGCAGAACAAGCACTTGGCTTACCAGCAAAAACACTCAAAATCGGGATCATGGATGAAGAGCGTCGTACCTCTGTAAACTTGAAAAACTGTATTGCTGCTGCTAAAGACCGTACAATTTTCATCAATACTGGCTTTATGGACCGTACAGGTGATGAAATTCACACCTCTATGGAAGCTGCGCCAATGGTGCGTAAAGAAGCTGTTAAAACACAAAAATGGATTGCATCTTACGAAAACCGTAACGTTGCGATTGGTTTAGTTTGTGGCTTACAAGGTAAAGCACAAATTGGTAAAGGCATGTGGCCAAAACCAGACAGCATGAAAGACATGTTAGCAACCAAGACTGCACATCCAAATGCAGGTGCAACTTGTGCATGGGTTCCTTCTCCAACAGGTGCTGTTTTGCATGCAATGCATTACCATCAAATCAATGTAAAAGCACGCCAAGATGAGTTAGCTGCAGAAGAAATGTTGACGCTTGATGACTTGTTGACACCTCCTTTTGCACCTGAAACAAATTGGACGGCTGAAGAGCTTAACAATGAACTTGAAAATAACTGTCAAGGTATTCTCGGTTATGTTGTTCGTTGGGTTGATCTCGGTGTGGGTTGTTCTAAAGTTCCAGATATCAACAACGTTGGTTTGATGGAAGACCGTGCAACATTACGTATTTCTTCTCAGCACGTTGCAAACTGGTTACGTCACGGTATCGTAACGCGTACGCAAGTTGAAGACGTACTGAAACGTATGGCTGTAATCGTTGATCAACAAAATGCAAATGATGCGCTATATACACCAATGGCACCAAACTTTGATGGTATCGCTTTCCAAGCGGCTTCAGACTTGATCTTCAAAGGCGCGGAGCAACCTTCAGGTTATACAGAGCCATTGTTACACGCAGCACGTTTAAAATTAAAAGGTTATACAGGTGATTAATTTCATCTAAATAAAGAGCCTCTCCGGAGGCTCTTTTTTATGCATATTACTTTGTAGAGGGGAATATAGGATTAACCAGAAGTACGGGATTGAAAATGTTGGTGAGATATTGAATGTGAAGTAATTGTTAAAAACACGAAACATAATACAAATGAAATATTTGCTATAATTCATTCTAATTTGATCATTCAGTCGAATCGTAACGATGTCTCATATTTTAAAATTGGATGCTTTAAAGCAAGCACAAGTTTCTACATCTCCATATCCATACTTTGTTGTGGAAAACTCGATAGTAGACGAAGAAGTAAAAGCCGTCATTCAAGATTTTCCAAAGATTGAACAAGGTGGAAGTTATAATATAGAAGATGTAGAGATCAAACCCAACTTTGATCGTTTTTTAAAATCATTAGATAGTAAAGCGTTCCGCCAAATTTTGACTGAAAAATTTGATGTAGATGTGATGGAACATCCAATGATGATTACGTTACGTGGTTATTCTCGTCAAAAAGATGGGCGTATTCATTCTGATTCTAAGACCAAGTTATTGACTATTTTGATTTATTTAAATGAATCGTGGGATGCACCTACGGGTCGTCTTCGTATTTTAAATGATGAAAAGAACATGGATGATTATGTCGAAGAAATTAATGCTGGTCCAGGCACGTTGGTTGCTTTTAAAGTGACTGATAATGGTTGGCATGGCTATGTCCCTTATGAAGGACAACGTCAATCGATCCAAATCAATTTTTTAACCAGTGATAAAGCCAATGCCAAACATCGTTTTGTACATGGTTTAAGTGCGAAATTGAAAAAGTTATTTAAATAAGGTTTGAACAAAGTGAGGAGGTGAGCAGACCTCCTTTTTAATATCTTATTTTGAGCGTTGTATGATTAAGTGATCTTATGTGTGCTAATTATAAACCTTTGACTATTGAACAAGCGAAGCAACTTGAACTTCCGCTTATTCCTTTTGAATATGCGGATGAGGTTTATCCAAGTTATAAGACTCCTTTATTGTTTAAATCGGCACAAGGTTTGGAGTGGCGTGAGGTGTTATTTGGGTTAGTGCCTAAATGGTCTGAAGATACCAATATCACGAAGCATACTTATAATGCGCGACACGAAACAATTTTTCAGAAGCCAAGCTTTCAAGAAGCCGCATCTAAGTGTAAGTTTGGTGTTATCCCTGTCTCAGAGTTTTATGAAAGTAAATATATTGATCATAAGCCGCAAAGATGGGGAGTTCGCCGTAAAGATGGCAAAGGTTTTTTTATTGCGGCACTTTATGAGATTCGAAAATTAAATGATCAGATTATTCGTTCTGCAACCATGTTGACCATGAATGCAATTGACCATCCAATGATGAAAGATTTTCATGAGCCAGGTGATGTAAAACGATCAGTTGTGGTTGTTCCTCACGATCGTTTAGATGAATGGCTGAGTTTAAAACAACCGAATCAACTCTTCGATTTTATGCAAGGTTTCCCTGTAGAAGAATTTGAATGTTCATATGTGCCTAAGGCAAAGATAGAAAAAATCACACCACAGTTAAATATGTTCGATGCATTCTAGCGTTTTATCATCCAAATAAAAAAAGGCTTCAAATCGAAGCCTCCCTCGCTAAGCAAAAATCAACGCGCAAGATTTTTAAACATAAGCTTTAGAATTTCCATGGTTTTTTCAATTTGAAGGGGCGTTAAGCCATCAAAAGATTGTTCCAAAATAACAGAAGTTAGATCATTGATTTTGATGACCATTTCCTTACCTTTATCGGTTAAATAAACGCGGGTAATACGGCCGTCATCTTTACAAGAGTAGGTTTCGATGTAACCTTCATCTTTCAAGCGATAAACAATTTTGGTTGTAGTAGACATTTTTGAAATGACCATATCCGAAAGTTCGGAGACGCTTGCATGAGGTTTAACTTCTAATGCAATTAAAATACGACGGCGAGAGTTGTCTAAACCATATTTCTTGAGTACGTTGTCAATATTTTGAACGTACTGAGAATTTACTTGAGAAATCCAATAGTATGGAAAATCTTCTAGCTTAAATGATTCGGCTGTAGGTAAAAAACGCGCATATTTCTTTGTCATTTACTTCTTTCCCATGCTTGTATATCGAGCAATATAGCGTCGCTCTTAGATTCCATGAAATGTCTACAATTTATCTGCTAAAAAAACCTTTTCTGATTTTTTTATCATTTCATTGATAGCAAATCTACCAAAGATAATTATGAAACTATCTTTATAAATGATTAAGGGAATTATCACAAAATTCACATAAATTTGTAATGAATAATGTATTTCCTGAATCATTTTATTTCAGTGATATTCCTACAATTTTGCATTTCTGCTTATTTGTAGAGTAATCGTATTGTAGGAAAAAAATACGCGTTTTGACGTGACTTTTTTATAAAAAATTCTGTCTAAAATGTCATAAAAATACAAAATCATTATATTTATAAAATAAATAATCGTTAAATATATAAAAAATACATGTGTTTGTTTTAATCATTTGGTTAAAATTTGATGGAAAAGAAGTGATAAGTAATGTTGAATAAATACATGCTTTATCACACTTTATAGCGAGGAGACTTAAATTTATTACTTTAAAAGTGTTATTTATTAAGATTTTCTAATCAATAATATTGTTGGATAAGAAAAATTAATTGATAACACAAGAAATAAAAAGTCATACCTAGCAAATCGTAGCTATCAAAACACAATAAAAAAACGCATCTAAACTGGATTACGCGTTTAGATGCGGAAAGTGTGAATCTAAAATAGGAGATAGATGCAGAGGATTAGACTGTTAATTCATTTTCAATAATAGGCCATAACTTCTGATGTGATTTTTTAAACATTAACATATGCCCAATCTGCTTATAGCCATGTTGTTGAGGTTTTAGCTCAATTAATTTGGTTTTGGCATTTGGATATAAACCTAAGAGCTCTTTGACGTTTGCTTGAGTAGCAATCTCATCATCAGTAGCCCAAAATGAAGTAATAGGGCATTGAATTTCCTGATGATAATCTTCAAATATGGTTTTACCCACTGCGTTCATGACATAACCCGGTTTACTGCAAAATTCCGCCCATTGCTTCGCCACATTTTTGGGTAAATTTTCGCCCATTCCGATAAATTGTGTCGCTCCATATCCTTTGATAAAGCTAGAGACTGGGAAAATTATATTAAACATAACGGGTGCTAAAAATTTGGTCTTGCCTTTTAATCCTTTTACATGTCCAGTAGAACCTGCAATTGCGACTACTTTAGCGACTTTGTCATAATTGGGGTTAATACCAAGTAACTGCCCACCAGCACTATGCCCAATGATAATTACTTTCTCAGATTGTGTTTGATGCAATAAGCTGTCAACTGCTGCGGGGATGTCTAAGATTCCCCAATCGTTAATACTGGCCGTGGAGTTTTTCAACGGCTCATGTAGTGATTCTCCGATTCCTCTAAAATCAAAACTTAGAACAGGGTAGCCTCGTTGGCTTAGCCATTCAGCGAAAGAATGATAGAACGTTTTTGTAATGCCTGTTGCAGGGCAAATCAAAATTGGATAATTTTTGCTGTCAACTTGTGCTGGATAAAATTGGGCAGCCAGTTGATAGCCATCTTTACAATCGATCCAGCATGATTCATAGGTATTCATTTGAAAATACTCTTGTAATTGCATCTTTTTACTTTACCTGAGTTCTAAAAAGAAACTCGATTAAAAAATGACTGCAAAGTCAATTTTTAGGTAATATAGGTGCGCATAATGAATCATATTTATATTGGGGAGATGAGATGTATGTTTTGAGTAGCGCGACACAAATTGCGATTGTGTTTAGCGGGATTTTTTTATGGGTTGGTATGCTGACAGGGGTTTGGAAGTATTATCAGATTAGAAAAACAGAACAAGCACGAGCTCATTATTATGTAGATATTGCCCATCGGAGTAGTCTACTTTATGCGGCTGCAAGTCTAATTCTTGCTGTTTTAAGTCACTTTACTGTTTTATCAGCGTCCATCGCTTTGTTTTGTGTCATTGCCAATTTATTCTTTTTTGCGATGTCTATTTTGACTTATATCATCCATGGAATTTTAAGAGATACAACCAATCAATTCAAACAACCACATCAATTAGGTCGGTGGACACTTCCTGCTTGGGCAATGAGTTTAATTATGTTGAGTTTAATTATTGTTGAACTGGGTGCGACAGCAGTATTGGTATTTGGAACCATCGCTAAATTTCATTATTAAAAAAATGGATGATTACTCATCCATTTTCCTTAAAGATTTTATCTTACGTGCGAGGCTGAGCTGTCGGAATTTTTGATCAACGACTGCCCATACACAAAATGCCAATGAGACAATCAGTGCGTAAACAAAATATTCAGGTTTCAAGTTGCCTTTAATTGTACCCTGAACTAACAGTGTCGCCATGAGTGCAAGTGTGGTAATGGCATAAATAATTGAGTCATTGGTCTTCAGAGTGTTAATGAAGACTTGCTTGTTGAAATGTGTTGATAACATCTCCATCCCTCCTTGTCTTAATGACAAAACCATGTGATTTTGTCGGAATTGTTATTTAAGTTGTACTGTGATTTTCTCTGTATTTCAATAGGTAAATCTATAATTTTTTTGAATAAGTTTATATTGGTATTGATTGTTAAGGTTTTTTAGTATTCTTAATGTGTATTGTTGGTATTTTTTGTTAAATATCAACTCCATTTTTTTACATTTTGAAAAACATATCAATGCTATTCATCAGCGTTAATTGGGGATTCGGGTATGAAAAATGCGATGTTTTATGTGGGATAGCGATGTTTAATGTTTAGGTGAGAATAATTTGTCGTAAACAAAATACGTCCATTGGGTAAAGGAACATTTTTTGTATAGCTAAAATCATGTTTGGGTAAAACACTATTTTAACGACAAATTATTTTATCTTTTTGTTGCTAGCACTCGATCCACAATCATTGCAATTACAAGAATGATTAAAGATGGAAGTAACCATGCAAGGTTTTGTTCATTTAAGGGTAATTGCTCAATGAATGTAGGTAAGTGAGTACCAAAGCCTGCTGCTTTAATGGCTTCGATGATACCAAAAAGGAAAGCAACACCAGTCACTGAACCGACGACAATAGAGGGCTTATTCCAATATTTCCAAAAAAAGCTCAGCATAATCACCACAATTGCAGGTGGATAAATTGCGCTCAAAACGGGAATTGAGAAGGCGATCAACTTGGTTAAGCCTAAGTTAGAAATTAATAGTGAAAACCCTGTGAGAATAAACACCAACAATTTGTAAGGTAGACCAGTCAACTCTGTGAAGTATTCGGCGCATGCGCAGGTTAAACCAATTGCTGTCACCATACAGGCAAGGAAAATCAAACCTGTGAGGAAATAAGAGCCATAATCGCCAAATGCGTGCTGTACATAGGCATGCAAAATAATTGCACCATTGTCTGCATTTGCAGCGACTTCATGGCTACCTAAACCAAGCTTAAATAAGCTGACATAAACGAGAGTAAGCCCTACACCCGCGATCAGACTTGCGATGATGGCATACTTGGTTATGAGTTTAGTGTCAGTTACGCCACGAGACTGAATCGCTTGAATGATCACAATACCAAAGACTAAAGCGCCTAACGTATCCATGGTCAAGTAACCACTGACAAAACCTTCTGAAACTGGACTAGCCACGTAGTTATTGATGGGTGGTGAGATCAATCCAGTCGGTATGGCAAATGCAGCAATACCGAGTATTGCCAACGCAATAATTTTTAATGGTGCAAGTACATGACCTACAGTATCTAAGAGTTTGTTTGGGTAAAGTGAAATAGCCGTAACAAAAGCAAAGTAAATGATACTGTAAATAAAAAGGCTGCTGCTTGATGTTCCAAAGTAAGGCGCAAAGCCAATCTCATAGGAAACAGTAGCGGTGCGTGGGGTTGCAAATAGTGGCCCTACAGTTAAATAGCAGACGATTGTAAGCAATAAACTGGCAAAACGTCCGAGTGGTGAGCTGATATTTTCAATTGAACCTTGGGTGCGAGACAAGGCCATGATGGTAATAACAGGAAGACCAACTGCGGTGATTAAGAAGCCAAATGCAGCAAGCCACACATGTTCACCAGCTTGCTGGGCAACAATGGGAGGAAAAATAATATTGCCAGCACCAATAAACAGTGCAAAGGTCATAAAACCTAAAGCAATAATATCTCCTGTACGGAGTTGGTTCATAAAAGAGGGGAGTTTAAAATAAAAGTGCGAATTTTAGAGCATAAGTGCGGTCATTTGAAACTAATTTATGTGAAAGTTGCTTTATTTTTGGCTAAAAAGACCGCATTAGAACTTTACAGTGTTATGCCTTCATTGAATTTGTTAAAAGCCAGAGCAGGTATCATGTTTGCTATCGTTTTTTCCTGTGATCATAATTGAAATTAAATGTAAAATAAAAATGCTGTTTTAGTCATAAAATGATTGAAGATTTGATGGTTGAAGCGTACAACTATCTGAAATACACAATGCAATACTTGATCTGCATTTTTCGAATTAATTTGTTTTTTATAAGGAATATCTCGGATGAGAGCTTCTACTGTGACCATTAAAACAGAACAGGATATTGAGAGATTACGTATCTCAGGTCGTTTGGCGGCACAAGTATTGGAAATGATCGGTCCTTATATAAAGGCTGGTGTTTCAACTGAATATTTAGATGATATCTGTAATGATTATATCGTCAATACATTACAAGTTATTCCTGCCAATGTTGGCTATCACGGTTTTACCAAAACCACCTGTATTTCGGTCAATGAAGAAGTGTGTCACGGAATTCCTTCTGCGAAAAGGATTTTGCAAGATGGTGATATTCTAAATATTGATGTTGCTGTCATTAAAGATGGTTATTTTGGTGACACCAGCCGTATGTACTTTGTGGGTGAACCTGCCTCGGAAGCAAAAAAATTAGTCGAAACAACTTACGAGGCGATGTTAGCGGGTATTCATACGGTGAAGCCAGGTGCAACATTGGGTGATATTGGTCATGCCATTCAATCTGTAGCGCAACGTGAAGGCTATAGTATCGTGCGTGAATACTGTGGTCATGGAATCGGGCGTGTTTACCATGAACAACCGAATATCTTGCATTATGGTCAAAAAGGTCAAGGCATGGTATTAAAAAAAGGAATGGTTTTTACCATTGAGCCGATGGTCAATGCTGGAAAGCCACAGATTAAAGAGTTAAGTGATGGTTGGACGGTGGTCACCCAAGACAAATCACTATCAGCGCAATGGGAACACATGGTAGCAGTTACTGATGATGGTTTTGAGTTATTGACCCCGTGGCCGAATGGAACAGGTCATTATCCTAGTATTTAATTATGAACACTGCGAAGTACAGCAAAGGTTCGATATTTTAATATCGAACCTTTTTTGTTGCACACTGAGCCAGTTGCTCAACCAAATAGTCGATAAATACCCGTACTGCCGGCAATAACCCTCTACGTGAAGGATAAACGGCATGGAAAATACCATGTGGTGCAGTCCACTCAGGCAATACTTTCACCAATTGACCAGATTGAACGAAGTCTTGTGCGATGCTATCAGGTAGCAAAGCAATACCACAGTTTTGACTAGCTAATTCAGCGAGCATGAGTAAGTTTGAACCCATAATGACAGGATTCACTTTGATTTTTTTCTGTAGTTTATTTGGGTCGGTGAGTAAGAAATGTTGATCGAGATGATCTTCAGCCATACTGATAATACGATGATCGGTCAGTTGTTCAGGTGTGCTTAAATGTCCAAATTCATTTAGGTAGGCTTGGCTGGCAAAGAGGCGTTGCTCAATGGCTTCAAATTCTCGTAAAACTAAATTTGGATCATCATCTAATTTCGAGCGAACACGTAAGGCTACATCTACTCCCTCGTTGATGACATCAATGCGACGGTTACTCACCATCATTTGTACTCGCACCTCAGGATATTTCTTTAAAAAATTGGGTAGGATTTTCGTCATTTGATTTTGAGCAATATCAACTGGAACGCTGACTTTTATGACACCACGAGGTTCACTACTTAAATGATTCACCGCATCATGCGCTGCTTGAGCGGCATTCATCATCACTTGAGCATGTCGATAAACATCCATACCAATATCTGTTACAGCAAAATGACGTGAACTACGTTGGATGAGACGCACGCCTAATTGTTCTTCAAGATTATAGACTCTACGGCTGAGTTTAGACTTTGGGATTTCTGTGGCGCGTTCCGCAGCACTAAAGCCCCCATGTTCAACGACAAGGGCAAAACAATAAAAATCATCTAAATCAGTTAACATTATTCAATTCCATTTCTGCAACATTCATTATTTTATAGACATATCGTTGCAAAAATAAGTGATGAGTAGAGGTTTTTTGTGAAGCATAAATTCTTTTATAATCTTTAAAATTTTTTGAAATAATCAATATGCCTTATCAACTGGTTGAAGTGTCTAGCGCTATAGCAAATGTTTGCTGCCCTCATTGTGATCATGCAGTATTAGATTGGGAGCAAGAACAGTATATTCAGCCTTGTGAACATACTTTGTTTATCGCAATGGATCTAGGTTTTGAGTATATAGCTGATCGTTTTGAAGCGGCATTGCCACAGTCTGTTGATGAAATTCATGAAGATCCAAACATGAATGTTTTTCTCAGTGTCACACAAGCCAATTATGCTGTAATGCAAATTTATAAAGCAGATTTAGGTGTGGAAGGTCTGTTTAGATATATTGGTTTTAGTCAGAATTGAATTTAACTCAATAAAAAAGCCAATCATTTGATTGGCTTTCGTTTGTACAGCTTAGGCTTCAGGCGCCGCGCTGTGTTGTTCAACTAATGGTTTTAACTCACCATTTTGGAACATTTCAAGCATGATATCGCTACCACCAATAAGCTCGCCGTTTATCCATAATTGTGGAAAAGTAGGCCAGTTCGCAATTTGAGGTAAAGTTGCACGAATATCTTGATTTTCTAAGATATTTACATAGGCAAATGGACGACCAATTTGGCTAAGTGCTTCTACTGCACGAGCAGAAAAACCACATTGCGGGAATTGTGGAGTGCCTTTCATGTAAAGTAAAACAGGGTGTTTCGCAATTTGATCACGAATTAACGCTACTGTATCACGCGCTTGTTCCGTCATTAGATAGATCCTCAACTAAACTTTCGACATTATATACCTAAAAAAATCGCTTCGCGGGGGATTACTCAAGATTTTTCTTATATAAATGTGAGTTTACGCTTTCAATCTACGCAAGTTTTTGCTTATATAACTTTTTTCCCCACAACTAATGATAGATTGAGTTTGTTATGACTAATATTACTCTTGCGCCTGTGCAACCTGATCAACCATCACATATTATGGCAACCTATGGTCGCCAAGCGATCAGTTTTGTGCGAGGACGAGGGGCATATTTATATACAGCAGATGGCACAGAGTATTTAGATGCTTTAACGGGCATTGCTGTATGTGGCTTAGGTCATGCACACCCAGTTATCGCAGCAGCAATTGCTGAGCAAGCCGCAACATTGGTGCATACCAGTAATCTATTTGAAATTCCTTGGCAAACAGCCGCATCCCAGAAACTTGCAGAGGTTTCTGGGATGGAGGAAATCTTTTTCTCAAATAGCGGTGCAGAATCAAATGAAGGGGCAATTAAAATTGCACGTAAATTTGGTGCACAACAAGGCATAGCCAATCCAAAAATTATTGTTGCTGAACAATCGTTTCATGGTCGTACCTTAGCGACTTTATCTGCGACAGGAAATAAAAAAGTTCAAGAAGGCTTTGCGCCGCTTGTTGAAGGTTTCGTCCGCGTTCCATTTGGCGATATCGAAGCAATTCAAGAAGCGGCTATTCATCATCCTGATATTGTTGCGATCTTAATTGAACCGATTCAAGGTGAGGGTGGTGTCAATACAGCACCTCAAGGTTTTAGTTATTTGGAAGAAGTCCGTGCCTTATGTAACCAACATAATTGGTTGATGATGCTCGATGAAATCCAAACAGGGAATGGACGTACTGGTAAATACTTTGCCTATCAACATACCAATATTATTCCAGATGTAATGACCACAGCCAAAGGTTTAGGCAATGGTTTTCCTGTTGGTGCTGTGATGACGCAGGGCAAAGCTGTTGGGATATTGGGAGCTGGTAGTCATGGTTCGACTTATGGCGGTACTGTACTTGGCTCTCGTGTGGTCTACACCGTAATAGATACGCTTCAACAAGAAAATGCGGTTGAAAACGCGGCAAAAGTAGGCGCGTATATTGTTGAAAAGTTACGTGAGCAATTGACAGAGCAACACGTTCAAGTGCGTGGTTTTGGCATGATGATTGGGATTCAGTTACCAAAAGATTGTGCTGAGTTGGTTGCGATTGCGCGTGATCAATATAAATTAATCATCAATGTCACAGCAGGTTCAGTGGTACGTTTGTTGCCGCCTTTAAACATGACACAAGATCAAGCCGATGAGTTGCTCAAGCGCCTCGTTCCTATGATTCAAGATTTTTTGGCCGCATAACGGTAAACTAATCGAAATAAAAATGGGCAATTTCTAAAATTGCCCATTTTTTGTTAAGCATATAGACCCCCCTTCTTTATGAAAGGAGGGGTGGGGAGGATTTTTAGCCAGAAATATATTGTTGAAGCTGTTCAATGAGAATACGTTGATCATCCATCGCAGCTTTAACCAAGTCACCAATTGAAATAAAACCCACAAGTTTCTCATCATCAAGTACTGGTAAATGGCGTAAATGGCGATCAGTCATCAATTGTAAGCATTCTTCTACGGTATTGTTTAGACTGACTGAAATAACCTTTGAAGTCATAATATCCGCAACAAGTGTGCTGTTTGAAGAACGTTCCATCAATGCAATCTTACGGGTATAGTCACGTTCTGAAAAAATACCGATGACTTTTTCATCTTCAGCAACGACTAAAGCACCTACACCTTTGTCCGCCATAATTTTAATCGCTTCAAGTACAGTCGCATTTGGTGAGATTGTAAAAATTGATTGTACAGCTTTATTTTTTATGACTTGAGCAACGATTGTCATTGTTTATCCACCTGTGTTGTATTGTCATTTTCATTTAACTTAACGGTATTTTTTTTAATTGCAAAGCCCTAATTTAATTTCAATGATGACTTTTTAAGCATTTATAAGAAAAAGCCATCATTGAGTCGTTCTTGACTGCACTAAGCGGCAATAATTGGTTGCTGCGGCATAAAAAAGAAATGCTGCATTTGCTGAGTTGAAAGTTTAAATTTGCAATGAGACGAGTTAAAAAGGGCTGGTTCAACTTGTAAACGGGTAAGTAATGGAAGTAAGGATTCATGAAAATCCTTTGGTGTAATCTTACGAGGTGTGTAGTGTTTCCAGTTTGATCGTGCATAACGATGTGCTTGCACACCATTCAGCCAAAAAGGGAATACATGCCCATCCTGATCAGACGTGATCGCCCAACCATCGTGATAAAGTCCCCATAGAACGCCACAATACATCATGGTCTTGAGAATCGAGATTTTGATCATCAACTCTCGTGATACTGGCTGGAAATGATTGAACCTATACATATTATTAAACTAATATTATTTAAACTTATGTTTTATTATAAGAAATTTAGATGGCATTTATGTTTAAACTATTCATCAAAATCGTAAGCAAATATTCTTAAGCATTACAAAACGCCACCTGAGCAAGCCAAAGCGACTAAAGCTTTGGCGCAGCGCAAGATAAGCGAAGCGCGTAGGTTAAAAGCGATTGTAGCTTTGGTGCAGTGCAAGACAAACGAAGTGCGTAGGTTAAAAGCGACTAAAGCTTTGGTGCAGTGCAAGATAAGCGAAGCGCGTAGTATTCTGGGAATAATATTTTTATTTAGTATAGGCATAAAAAAACGCCACCTGAGCAGATCAAAGCGATTAAAGCTTTGATGTAGCGCAAGGACGTTTTATCATGCTTGTAAGGTTGCCATCTTCTGCCAATACTGGGCTTTCAGGGAGTCACGTTCGACTCGGAAACCTTGGTAGTACAACTCTGCTAAAAATAATGCCGCTTTCCCGTGACCTGCTTGGGCAACTTGTTCAAGCTCTTTCACGGCGTCTAGAAAGTTTTTTTGCGACTGGATTGTATTTACCGCGTTTGCATAAACATGTTCTAGTTCATGTTGTGTAAAATGTTGAATCATATATAACTCCTTATTTTAATTATGATTACCGCATATTCTATTCAAAGCTACATTGCTCTGAATTTAAGCTAATTTAACATTGTATTGTGAAGTTATTATGACAAAATTAATGGAATTGTCAAATATTTAACTCGCTTTTACATTCATTCGCTTTGTTTAAATAAAAGCTTACACGATTAAACACTGTGAACAAGTAATTTTAAGTAAAATCAAAGTGAAAATAAAAGAAAAGGAGAATAACATGTCAGCTATCATAGATGGTTTAAGCTTTGATATTCCGCCATCAGAAAACCAAATTATTGCTCTGGCCCATTACCATCGTAAGTTGCTCGATGAAGCAGTATTTCATCAAGAAATCCATTTGGGTGACTATTGTCTTGCACAGCGTAAACGCGTTTATGATTTTGCAATTCGTCTAACGCCTGAGCAAAAAGATCGCTTTTATGAAATTTATAATGGAGAGTTGATGCGTATTGCTGACGATGATGAATTACATCCAGCGGATGCTGAAAATGGTGTAGGGATGTTTGCAATCTTTATTAGTTTGGCGATTATTGCACTGATTCTGTACTTTGCTTTTGTTCGAACGCTGATGGGTTAGTGTTTTGCGATCTCCTTTAGGGGTTGCGTTATTGTTGGAAAAACAGCCTATAACGCAACCATCTATGAAAGATCGCTAAACTTGATGCTTGTTCTTAGTGAATCAGAGACATACACTACTTCATAACACTGAGGTAGGTTATGTTGTCTATCATTTCTAAATATAAAGTCTTGCAATCCAAGTTCGGATTTAAATTTGACCATTTTTACAATATTTTGGTCAGTCTTATTTTATTGGGTATTTTTATACTTGCGTATGGTGCATTACAGCACCCGATTAATAATTTTCAATATCAGCACATCATTCAGCTTTCACAACAAGCAAGCCACCCCAAAACTCAAGATATGGCTGAGAATGTGCTGCAACAACATCAAGTGCGCCGTGTAGAGTATCTGAAGCTTTTGAATGCGTATCAATTTGAATCAAATCGTATTCGACAGTACCCAGCAATGGCCAAAGAAGATGAATAAGTTTTAGCTGATTGACTTCCATTTATAACTGAATGCTTGGTCTTGATCAGTAAAAAATAGGATTTTATGCTAGACTGGCCATCTTCTAAAAAGCTGCTTTTTTCTCAAGGAATCGACATGCAACAGCAATCGAATATGCAAAATAAATTCTTGATAAATGCTGATATCGGTGATGATGATGTCACGTTGCCGAGTTTACCTGCTGTCGATGTTCCAATTATTGAACCTGTGCAGACTCAAGTTGAAGTTACTCCAGTTATTGAAATTTCAGAATCAACGTCAGAATCAACGTCAGAATCAGAGAACGATGATCAACAAAAAGTAGGTGGTTTCTTTGGTCGAATGAAAGATGGTTTGACCAAAACTCGTCGCAGTTTTACGGATGGGATGGTCAATATTCTTATTGGTGGTAAAGAAATTGATGATGAGTTATTAGAAGAAGTTGAAGAACAACTACTTGTTGCTGATATCGGTGTTGATGCGACTAAAACGATTATTGCAAACCTGACTGAAAGAACTGCACGTGGTGATTTGATTTATTCAAATGCTTTGTATAAAGCTTTGCAAGAAGAGCTAGTCGCTTTACTTGCGCCACGTGTAAAACCGTTACATATCGATCCAAACAAATCACCTTATGTGATTTTGATGGTCGGTGTAAATGGAGTGGGTAAAACCACAACGATTGGTAAGCTTGCAAAACGTTTACAGGGTGAAGGCAAAAAAGTCATGCTTGCGGCAGGCGATACCTTCCGAGCTGCGGCTACTGAGCAATTACAAATTTGGGGTGAGCGCAATGACATTCCTGTGGTTGCTCAAGGCAATGGTGCTGACAGCGCCTCCGTGATTTTTGATGCTTTTGAAAGTGCACGTGCCAAAGGAATGGATGTTTTAATTGCCGACACCGCTGGTCGTTTGCAAAACAAATCACACTTAATGGAAGAGCTTAAAAAAGTGAAACGTGTGATGCAAAAGATTGATGCGACTGCGCCACATGAAATCATGTTGATCGTAGATGCGGGCACGGGTCAAAATGCGATTAATCAAGTACAATTATTTGATGAAGCAGTAGGTTTGACGGGTATTACGATTACCAAGTTGGATGGTACAGCGAAAGGTGGTGTGTTATTCAATATCGCTAGCCGTACTCATGTGCCAATTCGTTATATCGGTGTGGGTGAGAAAATTGATGATCTACGTCCTTTCTCAGCGAAGTCATTTGTTGCTGCATTATTTGAAACAGATAAATAAGTTCTGATGATATTAGGAACTCCACTTTATGATGAGGTGGAGTTTTTTTTGCTCTAGAAAAAGAGATATGTTGCGAAAATAGAACGATCTGTTATGTTTTTGGGGCTATGCCTAAAAAATGAAGCGTTATAAACTGACCTCAATCCAAGATAACTCCCTTTAGGTCATAGGTAGGAATAACAACATGAGTAACTTTTTAAATAGTATCAAAACACGTCGTACAATTTATGCAATTGGTAAAAACGTTTCAGTTGATCAAGTAACCATTGAAGAAACCATTCGTGAAGCAGTAAAACAAAGTCCATCTTCATTTAACTCACAAACCTCACGTGTTGTTACTCTATATGGTGAGTCTCATAGCAAATTTTGGGAAATCGTTCGTGAAACTTTGCGTAAAATGGTTCCTGCAGACGCATTTGCAAATACAAGTGCAAAAATTGATAGCTTTGCGGCTGGTTTTGGTACGGCATTGTTTTACGAAGATCAAGACGTTGTAAAAGGTTTACAAGAGCAGTTCGCACTGTACGCAGATAACTTCCCAGTATGGTCTGAACATTCAAGTGCGATTGCTCAGTTCGCGACTTGGACGGCATTGGCTGAAATCGGTGTGGGTGCTTCATTACAACACTACAATCCAATTGTAGATGCCGAAGTTGCTGAAACTTTTGATATTCCAGCAAATTGGAAATTACGCGCTCAGCTTGTATTTGGTTCAATTGAAGCTCCAGCCGGCGAAAAAACCTATATGGATGATGCAGTACGCTTTAAAACATTTAATTAAGTTTAAATTGTTGTTAACCCAAAAGAGCACTTAATGTGCTCTTTTTGTTGTAATAAGAAAAACAGCAAAATTCGCCAAAAGCAGTATGGTATTTAGTATGAAAAATGGGTATATATCTTAATAAGTCGTATTCTTAGGATAGATCGTTCGGCTTATTGTCATAAAATAGTCACAATCTCGTAGCATAGTGCATACGATTTCATAAATAGTTTATATCGAGAAGAGTCTAATGTCTTTAAGAGTTGGTATTGCTGCTTTCGGGTTATTATTCAGTGGTTCAGTCTTTTCAGCGGTTACGATCACTGCACCTGAAGAAATTGTGATTCTGGCTGTAAATGGTCAAGAAGTGAATTCAGGATTACTTCCTTCAAGTAAAAATAACTATCAAGTTGATGCAGGTGATTTAACGGTTAATGTTCGTTACCGTGAGTATTTTGAGCATTTAACTGGCGAGCATGGCATTGTCAAATCTGGTGTGGTTACGATACAAGCTCAAAACTTAAAGGATAATCAAAGCTATCGTTTAGCTCTGGTCAATGCACCAAAAGATTTTGAAGCTGCAAAAAAATATGCTGAACAGCCGACCGTTGCACTCTATGATCAAAATAAACAACTCGTCGTACAGCAAACGGGTGCAAATAATGAAGCGAAACCTTGGTTCTCGGGTAATAATTTATTAAGTCGTACTTTGGATTTGACCCAAAAAAATAAGAATAATACGGTAAATCAACCAGCACCAGTTACGGGTAAAACACAAGCAGCCGTTGCTAGCGCACCAGTCGCTGTAACTACTGCTGCTACAGTTGGTGCAGTGAAAACGACAGATCAACAATTGGTTGAGCTGTGGCAGCAAGCTTCTAAAGCGGAACGTCAAAAGTTTATGGCTTGGTTAGCTGGTCAAAGCAACTAACTTATCCATTGTTTTATAAAACCGATGTTATCATCGGTTTTTTGTTGAATGTCCGAAATAGAATAGAAATGCATTTAAATATTAGAAAAGTAAAAAATGATGATTTAGAACAGCTTGTTGCATTAATTAATATCGCTTATCGAACTCAATCAAGTCGAAGTTGGACAACTGAAAAAGATTTTATTTGTGGGCAACGCATTACCCAACAGCAATTAAGTCACGCATTGGAACAATCTCGATTTGAATTGTTCGTCGCTGAAAATGAGCTTGGGCATATTATTGCCTGTATAGGGTTAACCTTTGATAAAACGAGAGTTGAAATTGGCACCTTTGCCATAGATCCAACGCTGCAAAACTTAGGATATGGGCGTGAGATGCTTCATTTCGTAGAGGAATACGTGGAGGAGTATTATCCTGCAGTTGTGAGTTTGATGATGTATGTATTGGATGTACGCTCTGAACTTATTGCTTATTACCAGCGACGTGGATATCAAGTGACTGGGCGAAAGGAGTCTTATCCGCTAGAGGCAGGTGTGGGGCAACCCCTTGTACCAACGCAATTGATTGAAATGAGAAAATTAATAAACAGAAACGTATATCGGTAAAATCTTAATGAATTGAGTGATCTGATTAAAAAATACAGTTTTGGTAATTTCGTTGTAATGACAAAGTGTTGATATTGCGATGTGGATGAGATATTGATAAAACCTCAATTGGAATTCATATCAAAAAAAGAGGAAGCGAATCCACTTCCTCTTTTCATTTGATCTGTTGGGCGTTAATTACCGATCCAGATAAAGTAACCCAAAATCATTAATGGCCATGCGATATAAGGACTGAATAACCATTTCCACAACCAGAATCTTGGTATAAACCCAACGCCATGAATGAAGCCACCTGAGATACCAATCATTACCAACATGAGTAAGCTATGATTATAGTGTCCGTTCGCATCGAGCATCAGTGATGGATGTACCAATAAAATAGCAGCAAGTGGCAATGCCAACAAAAACGAAACGGTCATTGCAAGCACTTGAGCTTTACTATTCTTCGGGGTTGACATTGCTTTCGCCATTTTATTATTCCTCATCTAAATTTTGATGATGTTCGATATACAGTGCGCTGAGCACACCTGCGAAACATGCCATCAAAATGCCTAGAATCCACGCAAAATACCACATTTCACATCTCCTTGATTTAATACAAACTATGTGAGTTTTCTTCAATGTGTTTGTTGGTGATGACACCCCACATTTTGTAATAAGACCAAGAGGTATAAATCAAAATGAGAGGAACAAAAATACATGCAGCAACAGTCATCACACCGAGTGTTTTATGACTAGATACTGCATCCCACATGGTCAAGCTTGAAACAGGATCTATGTTTGATGGCAATAAGAATGGAAATAATGCAAAGCCCGCAGTCAAGATTGCACCGACAATCATTAAGCTCGTGCCAGTGAAACTCACAGCAGCTTTATGTTTGGTTGCACTGATGATCACCAATATTGCACCTAGAATTGCAGCAATAGGCGCGGCGATCGTCATTGGAAAAGTCGTATAGTTATTTAGCCAACCGTGATTGGCATTGGTCACAACTTCTTTTGCAAGTGGGTTTAACGCAACGTTGGTATCAACCGCTGTAGCGTAGCTAAAACCTTCAATATTTCCAAACCATAACCAAGCACCAGCCGTTAAGAAGCAAATAAGGAAGATAGTAGCCATGATCTGTGTCGCTTTAGCAGAGCGTTGATAGAGCGCTCCATCTGTTCGCAACATCAACCATGCACCGCCATGAGCACAGAGCATTGTTAGGCTTACAACACCACAAATGAGCGCAAATGGGTTGAGCAATGCAAAGAAGCTTCCCGTGTATTGCGAGCGTAACGTGTCATCCAAACCGAAAGGTAAGCCCAGAAATAGATTTCCAAATGCAACACCAAAGACAAGTGCAGGAACAGCACCACCGATACATAGACCCCAATCCCAAGCGTTACGCCACTGGGTATTTTCTAGTTTGGAGCGATAGTCAAATCCGACAGGTCGTAAAAAAAGCGCAAAGAGGACCAGTAGTAGTGCCCAATACATACCAGAGAAGGCAACGGCATAGACCATTGGCCATGCCGCAAACAGTGCACCACCAGCAGTAATAAACCAAACTTGGTTACCATCCCAGTGTGGTGCGATTGTGTTAATTGCGGCGCGGCGTTCAGAATCAGTTTTACCTACAAATGGCATGAGTGCCATTGAACCCATGTCAAAACCATCGGTGAGGGCAAAGCCGATCAATAAGACACCAACCAATACCCACCAAATAATTTTTAGTAATTCATATTCGATCATGGTTGAGCCTCCACTGTTTCTGCTTCTAGTTTTTCAAAGTGATATTTACCAGTGTGCAAAGAGCTTGGGCCTAGACGCGCAAATTTGATCATTAGGTACATTTCAATAATAAGCAGTACGGTATAGAACGCTGCAAGCGCAATAATTGATCCCCAGACATCACCAGCACTGACACTCGAAGCCGATAGATGGGTTGGTAAAATCTCACCAATAGACCATGGTTGACGACCACCTTCAGCCACATACCAACCTGTTTGCGCTGCGATCCATGGGAGTGGAAGCGAGAATAACGCAAATTTGAGCAACCAAGGTTTGTCTTCGGCATTGCGTTTGGCAACAGCCCAAGTCGCTAAAAGGAAGAGTACGAGCATCAGGAAACCAGACGCGACCATGGCGCGGAAAGAGAAAAATAATGCTGCTACGTTCGGAATGGTATCTTTGGTTGCAGCTTGAATGTGTGCTTCAGTCGCATCCACCACGTTTGGAGAATATTTCTTCAATAAAAGACCATAGCCTAAGTCTTTTTGATTTTTCTCAAATGATGCGAGTAACTCCGGAGAGCGATCACCCGCACGAAGTTTTTCTAACTCACTATATGCCACCATACCATTGCGAATACGGACTTCATGTTCTTTCATCAAGTCATGTAAGCCAGTGACTTGTTTATCCGTTGATCGAGTTGCGATAAGCCCCATTGCATAAGGAATCTTAATCGCATAGTCGGTACGCATTTCTTTTTGGTTAGGAATACCAAATAAGGTAAATGCTGCTGGGGCTGGTTCAGTGTGCCATTCTGCTTCAATTGCTGCGAGTTTGGTTTTTTGCACATCACCCAACTCATAACCTGATTCATCACCTAGTAAAATGACAGACAATGTTGATGCTAAACCGAAGATTGCTGCAATCGCAAAAGAACGACGTGCAAAGGGCAAGTCACGTTTTTTTAACAAGTAATAGCTTGAGATCGCGAGAACAAAGATCGCGCCAGTAACATAGCCAGCTGAAACGGTATGCACAAATTTGACTTGTGCCACAGGATTGAATATCAACGCACCGAAATCCACCAATTCCATTCGCATGGTTTCATAGTTAAATGCTGCACCGACTGGGTTTTGCATCCAAGCATTGGCAATCAGAATCCATAAAGCTGACATGTTTGAACCAATTGCGACCAGCCACGTTACACCTAAATGCTGAAATTTAGAGAGTCGATCCCAGCCAAAAAAGAACAAACCAATAAAGGTTGATTCAAGGAAGAATGCCATTAAGCCTTCAATTGCGAGGGGTGCACCGAAGATATCGCCAACATAGTGCGAGTAATAAGCCCAGTTGGTACCAAACTGAAACTCCATGGTTAAGCCAGTGGTGACACCCAAAGCGAAGTTAATCCCAAAGAGTTTTCCCCAAAACTTGGTCATGTCTTTATAAATTTCTTTGCCTGAAATCACATAGGTGGTTTCCATGATGGCCAGAATAAATGCGAGACCTAAAGTCAGCGGAACGAAAAGAAAGTGATACATCGCAGTCATTGCAAACTGGAACCGCGAAAGATCGACCACGCTTTCAGAAATCATCAACGTGTCTCCTGAGTGTTAGATGGATTGCCTGTAATACGCTCGGCAACTTGATTGTTAAAATCTTTTGGAATCGTTGGTGCATCAAACCAAATGTGTTTAATGACCAAGAGAAGGATTACTTTAATAATAAGAATGATCGCGATTTCTCGAATTAATCGCCGATTTTGATCATTTGAAATTATGTTCATAGAACTGCATTTCATATTAAGCGGGAGATTCTTTTATTATTAATTAAAATGCATTGAAAATAAAATTTATGAGGTTTTGATGGGTTTGTTTTCATTAATTATGTTTTAAATCAATGGTTTATATTTATTTTTTATAATTAATTTTATTAACCAACTAAAATACTTTGTTTTCTGTATTTTAAATCCGACTAAATTGCTTATAATTAAGAAATATAAATCAAATTAAAATGGTTGGTTTTAATTTGATTTAATCTATTTTAAAGTTGATTGAAATGGTATGAATTAAATATATATAATATTTACATGCAGTTGCGAATCTATAGCTTAAAATAAAGAAGATTTAGATTAAATAGTCATTAGAACCAAGTATTTTAGTCTGGATTTGTTAATGTAAATGCAATTCATTTCTTTTTTTGTTTTTTGCTCAAACTTGAATTTTAAGCGAGTAGACGAGAGCATTATTTTGAAGCAACTTTATTGTAATTTTTTGTAAAAATACGGACTAAACTCGAACTTAATCTGGGGTGAACAGTTTATTTGAAATCGATATTTTTTTTGCGAGATAATATGCATTGGATTTTTGGCTGATGAGGAGCACTTGGGATTGAAGTTCTAATTCACCATATTCTGGCTCAACTTGAACATAATAAAGTTGTCCGAATTCATCACGCACGCGTGCTTGTGCAGAAAACCCTGGACGTGCATTCCCTGTGGAAATTGTGGCTAAACGGCCAACAAGATTGGCGTGGGTCTGATTGACTTTTGGCTTGATCACTTGATCTAAGCAATGGATCATAAATACCGTAAAAAAAATGTCGATGATTAATGCAGGTATAAAGAGGTAGTAAGGGGAAATGAAATAATGCTGGATAGCAAAGAAAGAAAGTTCAAGAAAATAACCCGCAAAACTAAAGTTAATCAGTAAAAACACGACGATTAAATATTTAGAAAATTTAACATCTAATAACGGTGAGTTTAAAATCCATTCAGGTGTAAATTTTTTTACTAAAGAACTTGGTCGTAAACCAATCAGAATCCCAATCGTTTCTGCAATGCTGAGCAAAATTAAAGCAACCACGCTCATGTGAAATGGCATCAGGTAGTAATTAAAAAAAAACTCAGTCATCGCAGAATTCTAGCTTAGGTATTAATCAATGATATAAATACCACCATCGGAGTGGACTTCCAAGTTTACTTTTTCAAGAAAGTCACCCAGACATGGTCCAGAAATGCATTCGCCCGTTTCTACAGAAAACAATGCACCATGAGTAGAGCATTGAATATATTCACGATCTTGATCTAAAAACTGATTTTCTAAATACTCAAGCTCTGTTTGCAAATGCGGACAAACATTTTGATAGGCATAAAAGTTGCCATCTTTTTGAGTAACGAAAATGGTTGTTCCTTTTAAAGTATCGTATGCACGAGACTCACGTTCAGGGACTTCCTCAGTCATGCAAATCTTTTCCATGTTAAGCACATTCCTGTTGCGATGTTTTAAATTGCTCAAATAGTTTAGCGTAGTTATCGACAGCTAAACGAGGTCCAAATTGGGCAACAACTTCACTTGAAATTAAGATCGCGAGTTGAGCTGCGGCTTCTAAGCTTAAACCTGCATTGATTGCATATAAAAATGCACCTGCAAATGCATCACCAGCACCATTCGCATCTACGGCATCAACATGACGACCAGCGACATGGAACTGCTGTGCAGGATCGATAATCATTGCGCCGTTTGCACCTTGGGTAATGACGATATGTTGATTATTTAATTTTAATACGTCAATTGCATCATTAAGATTTTCTGTATTGGTAAACATCAATGCTTCTTGTTCGTTACAGAACAATAAGTCAACACCATCATCCAATAGTTCTTCTAAACCTTGACGTGCGTATTGCACCATTGCAGGATCGGAAAGCGATAGTGCGATTTTAACGTCATGTGCTTTTGCTATTTCTCGCGCTTGTTTTACTGCCTTGCGTGCAGTATCACTGGTCGATAAATAGCCTTCGATATATAGCCATTTCGCCGTTTTTAATGGTTCAAAGTCGATTTGTTCAGCCGTTAATTCAGCGGTAATGCCGAGATATGTGTGCATGGTACGTTCTGAATCTGGGCTAATCAGTACCATACAAGTACCTGTTACGCCTTCACTGATGGATTGTATGGCTGTTTTGATGCCAGCGTCATTTAAACCTTTTAGGTAAATTGAGCCTAATTCATCATTCCCAACGCGACATCCATAAAAAGCTGTACCGCCTAATGCACTAAATGCAACCGTTGTATTGGCTGCTGAACCACCACTGGCTTGACCTTTATAAGTCTGTGTATCTTGTAATTTTTGGTATAACGCCGCTTGCGCATCACCATCAGCCAACTGCATCGTACCTTTTTGCAATGCTTGTTGTGTTAAAAACTCATTTGAAATCTTAAATTCTTGGTCAATGAGTGCATTTCCAATTGCAAAAAGATCAACAGTTGCCATGTTTGTCATCACAGTAAAAATCAAAAACTAAAGTTTACACCAATGCTCAGGATTACTGTAGTTTGTTGAAAAAAATTCAGGTGTTGAATGGATTAGGATGAAAGAGAGGAATAAATGGTTAGATTGGATAAGTTAAGGATTGAAAAGGTTTTAGATTTACCAGTACAGCTTGATGCCCTCATTGAGTCTTCTAAAATTGAAGGTTTTAGGTTTTTAGAAAGGCTAAAGTATGATTTTCAAAATGGTGAAAATTGTTTTAATCAGTTTGGTGAAGCTTTATTTACTGTATATGAACAGAATCGTTTGATTGCCATTTGTGGGCTTAATCAGAATCCATATGATGACTATGATGTAAATAAAGTGGGGCGCATACGTCGTTTTTATATCCATCCTCTTTATCGTCGAAAAGGTGTAGGGCATCATTTGTTATCGTATATCGAGCGATATGCACGGGCTTATTTTAATGAGCTGCAATTGTTTACGGATACTGAAAATGCAGCTAATTTTTATCAAATGATGAGATATGAGAAGGTTGCTTTGCCTCATACGAATTTTAGAAAGATTTTTATGTGACGCTGTTTAGATTACTCGCTGATTTTTTCTACAAAAACATAGTAATTTACATGGATATCCATAGGTATTCTTCGGTAGACTCTGTACTATCAATCGTCGTTATTTAAATAGATAAATTGGAGATCACATGACTGTAGATGTTTCTGAAAGCATTACTCAAACTATTCACCCTGCGTTTCAGCTATTACGTCAACACCATGTAGAAGCACTCGATATTCACGTTTCAGAATACAAACATAAAGTGACAGGTGCGGTTCATTACCATTTGGCAACAGAGCATGATGAAAATGTATTTTTGGTTGCTTTTAGAACACAACCCATGGATTCAAAAGGTGCGGCACATATCTTAGAGCATACTGCTTTGTGTGGTTCTGAAAAGTTTCCTGTACGTGACCCATTCTTTTTAATGATCCGCCGTTCACTCAATACCTTTATGAATGCGTTTACTGCCGCAGATTGGACTGCATATCCATTTGCGACTCAGAATAAAAAAGACTTTCAAAACTTATTGTCAGTGTATTTGGATGCTGCATTTGCCGCGAATTTAAATCCTTTAGACTTTGCTCAAGAAGGTATTCGTATAGAGCTTGAAAATGATCAAGCTGTTTATAAAGGCGTGGTCTTCAATGAAATGAAAGGGGCAATGAGTTCTCCTACAGATCAGCTTTATCATCAACTGGCACATCATTTATTTCCAAAGACCACTTATCACTACAACTCAGGTGGTGATCCAAAAGACATTCCAGATTTAAGTTACGAGCAGCTCGTTGATTTTTATAAAACGCATTATCATCCGAGCAATGCTGTATTTATGACTTTTGGCAATCAAACTGCTTATGATCTACAAGAGCAGTTTGAAAAATTAGCACTACATAAGTTTTCTCAGGGTACGACTCTATATTCAACACCTGAGCAACGTTTAGCTGCGCCAGTTGAAGTGACTGAAAGCTATGCGGTCGATAGTGAAGATTTAAAAGATAAAACCTATCATGTTATGTCATGGTTATTGCCTGAAACCAGTGATATCAAACTCCGTTTAGGGATGCGTTTGGTTGAAGGGATTTTATTAGAAAACTCAGCCTCTCCATTACGTCATTACTTAGAAACCTGTGGTTATGCTCAATCAACTGGCCCAATCATGGGTGTAGATGATAGTAATTTTGAAATGACCTTTTATTGTGGCATTCAAGGTTCAAATGCTGAACATGCTGATACCTTTAAAAATGGCGTATTAGATATTCTAAAAGATGTTGCATCTAAACCTATCGATACAGATTTGGTTGATGCCATTCTTCATCAAATTGAATTGCACCAACGTGAAATCAATGGCGATGGTACACCTTATGGCTTAAGTTTGATCTTGAATGGTTTGGGTTGTGCCATTCATCACACGGATCCAATTCATGTTTGGGATGTAGATGCAGCGATTGAACAAGTGAAAGAAGAGTTGAAAGACCCAATGTGGTTATCCAACTTGATTCAAACGCATTTGTTAGATAATCCTCATCGTGTCCAAATGACACTTGTGCCTGATGCAACTAAATCTGTAAAAGAGCAAGAGGCTGAACACGCACGTTTAGCTGAAATCACTGCAAATCTAACAGATGCTCAGAAAATTGAAATTCAAGAGAAAACTGAAGCGCTGAAAAAACGCCAAGATACGCCTGATAACTTAGAATTGCTGCCTAAAGTTGGTCTGGAAGATGTGCCCGCTGATTTACAGATCGTACAGGGTCAATTGCGTGAAATTATCATTAATCGTTCAGATGTACCATTGAATCTATATCATGCTGGAACGAACGGGATTTATTATCAACAGGTACTCATTCAAGTGCCTGATGAAATCGTACAGTCACCTTATTTCAACTTGCTCTCTATTTTGATGGGTGAAGTTGGTGCTGGCGAATACGATTATCTCGAGTTCCAACAAATCCAAACTGCGGTGAGTGGCGGCTTAGGCATGGGTGCATCTTTGCGCAGTAAGGTTGATGATAAAGATCGTATCAGCGCTTGGTTAACTTTAACCACCAAATCACTCACGCAAAAATTAGATACGATCCAGCTATTAAAGTTAGCTTTTGAAAAACTACGTTTCGATGAGAAAGATCGTATCATTGAGTTATTGCAGCAACGCAAAACACGTTGGCAATCACGCTTGTCTGGTTCTGGTCACAGTTATGCAATGCAAGCTGCTTCACGTCAAATGAGTGCTTTGGCACGCCGTGATTATCATAATACAGGATTAGGTGCGTTAAATTGGCTCAGTGATTTAGTGGCTAAAATTGATCAAGATGACACGGCTTATCAAGCGTTGATTGAAGAATTAAAAGCCATTCATCGCCAACTTTTACAAGCGCCTAAGCAGTTCTTATTGGTATGTGAAGAACATCAGTCTGATCGTTTGGTTGAAGAAATCCAAAATGTTTGGGATAAATTAGAAGTTGATCAGACCCCTGTAACTTTAACCCAAGTCGCACAGGTGAATACAAATACGGATGAAGCATGGTTGATTCAAACCAATGTCCAGTTCTGTGCATCAGCTTATCAAGCTGTAGATGTGGCACACCCTGATGCTGCACCCTTAATGGTCTTGGCAGCGTACCTACGTAATGGATTCCTGCACAGCGCAATCCGTGAAAAAGGTGGGGCATACGGTGGTGGGGCGAGCTACGATGGCAATGCTTGTTCATTCCGTTTCTACAGCTATCGGGATCCACGTTTAGTTGAAACTTTTAATGATTTTGAAGCAAGCGTACAATGGTTATTCAATACTGAACAGCAATCATACCAACTCGAAGAAGCGATTTTAGGATTGGTTTCGAGTATGGATAAACCAGGTTCACCTGCTGGTGAAGCGATTACCGCTTGTTATTCATGGTTGCATGCTCGGACACCTACATTCCGTAAATTGTTACGTGAACGTCTACTCAATGTAACTTTCGATGATTTACAACGTGTAGCGAAACAATATTTGCTAGAGCAAACCCCAGTGAAAGCGGTGGTGGCGCCATTCGCTAAACGCGAAGAATTGCAGAAACTTGGTTTTGAGATTCAACAGGTCAATTAAAAAATAAAAACTGGAGATATGTATGGTGTTCAAATCTTTTGAGCGTCGTTATTTGGAGCTAGGTGTCCTTACGATACTTGGCTCTTTAACGACATCGTTGGCAAATGCTGAGGCGACAGCACCAACAAGCCCTGCGTCAGCAGAAGCGTGTGTGGCGTTGGCTTCAAATGCGGATCGACTCGCTTGTTATGATCGTCTGTTCAAAGCGCCAACGATTATTCAGCCACCAACACCAGTCGTTGAGCCTGTTCTTGCAGCAAGTCCAGTGATGGTTGAGCGTGAAAATGAACAGACTCAGCTTGAATCATTAAAAGATAAAGTGGTCCAAAAAGTCAGTGACTTGCATATCTTAGGTGCTGCGCCAAAGTTTGACCCGACTGTTTCTTTATTGGATCGTCGTTGGGAGCTTTCTGAAGAAAGTAAATTAGGCGTTTGGAATATTCGTGCTTATCAACCTGTTTATTTGCTGCCCGTGTTTTGGACCAGTAATAAAAACGAGTTTCCGAATAGTCCAAATCCGCAAAACACGGTGGAAGATAAACAAGACTTAACGTCGGCAGAGGCGAAGTTTCAGATCTCATTAAAGACCAAAGCTTGGGAAAATATTTTTGGCAACAATGGTGATCTTTGGGTCGGTTATACCCAATCTTCACGTTGGCAGGTTTATAACTCGGAAGAGTCTAGACCATTCCGGGAGACCAATTATGAACCTGAAGCAAGCCTCATGTTTAGAACCAATTACAATGTGTTGGGTTTAAACGCACGCTTACTAGGTGTGACTTTAAATCATCAATCAAATGGTCGTTCTGATCCATTATCTCGTAGTTGGAATCGTGTGATTTTTAACTTCGGATTTGAAAAAGATAACTTTGCATTGATGCTACGCCCTTGGTACCGTGTCGAAGAAGATGCGAAAGACGATAATAATCCAGATATTAAGGATTATATTGGTCGTGGTGATTTAACTGCTTTTTATCGACATAAGCAAAATGATTTTTCTTTGATGTTACGCCATTCACTCAAGGGTGGAGATCGTTCAAATGGCGCGGTGCAGTTTGACTGGGCTTTTCCGATCAAAGATAAACTGCGTGGACATTTCCAAATATTTGATGGTTATGGCGAGAGCTTGATTGATTATAATCATCGTGCAACTTATGTCGGGTTGGGTGTGTCTTTGATGAACTTGTATTAAGTTAATTTAAGTCCATAAAAAAGCAGATGAAATCATCTGCTTTTTTATTATCCAATTTGAATGTTGGCTGGAGGATGTTTTAAACGGCTCTTCTTCGGTGTTGCAATTAAATAGGCCAAAGTCAGTGGCCCAAGCCGCCCTGTAAACATGAGTAAACACAGCATTAAAAGGCTACCGTCATGTAGTTCGCCCGTCACGCCTCTGGAAAGTCCTACAGTACACGCGGCAGATAATACCTCAAACATTAGATCTAGAACATCTAACTCAGGTTCTAAGATGAGTATAGTAAAGCCACCTATAAAAATTAACATGCCTGTAATCGATGCCACAGCCAGTGCTTTATAAGTACTTTCATGCGAAATTGCGTGATTAAAGATGCGGATTTCGTCATTCCGCCTCAGGAAAGCGACAACACATAAAACCAAGATGACAAACGTTCCAACTTTGATACCACCTGCGGTACTGAGAGAGCCACCACCAATAAACATCAATAACATGGTCAATAGTGTTGTGCTGTTATTCATCGAGCCTGTATCAAGTGTATTGAAGCCTGAAGAACGTGGGACAGTGGCTTGAAACCAAGAGTTGACGGCTTGCTCTCCCAAGCTCATATGGCCCAAAGTCATAGGGTTACGTGCTTCAAGTAACCAAATGGCGATAAAAGCAATAATATTAATAATGACGATTGTACTGATTACCAATTTACTGTTTGGACTGAGTTTGCGCCATTTTTTATTCTGTTTAATGTCCATCAATACCAAAAAGCCAATCCCGCCTAAGATATAGAGAATACTAATGGTGATACAAATGAAATAGTTGCCGTAAAAGTTAGTAAGACCGTTATCGAATAAAGAAAAACCAGCATTGTTAAAGGCGGATATACTATAAAAAATAGAGTAATAAATACCTTTGGGAATGCCATAAAGTGGAATAAAGGTCGTGGCCAGTAATATCGCGCCAATCAATTCAAAGAAAAGTGTATACGCAACAACGCCTTTCGCGATAAACGTCACTTTAGATAAACTGGTTTGCCCCAGACTTTCTTGCGCCATCATTTGTTGTCGCAATCCTACTTTGGGAGATAAACTAAGTGCCGCCAATATCGCAAAAGTCATAAACCCAAGCCCACCAGACTGGATCATGAGTAGAATAATCATTTGCCCAAAATGAGTATAGGACTCGCCAATATTTACAACAGATAACCCTGTAATAGTCACCGCGGAAGTTGCTGTAAAAAACGCATCCATCCAAGAAACTTGTCCTGTATGTGCAAAAGGAAGTTTGAGTAGAATCGTCCCAATCACAATAAAGCTTAAGAAACCAATCGCGAGTAAGGAGGGAGGGCTCAGATTAAAAATCTTTTGTGCCTTAGTGTTCGTTGTCATATTATTGGAAGCACTCAGACAGTTTTTTCAGGTTTGGCAATAACCCCTCAAGGATAAGTACATCGCCTCTATGTAAGGTAAAATTACAATCTGTCTCGTAAAAAATTTGCTGATCACGTTTGACCAATAAGAGTTTGACATGGGGCGCGAGCTGCATCAGTCCTGATAAGTTGATGCCATGCAATTTATCTATTATTGGAACTTTAATAATAAAATGATCATCATCCAATGCCATATAGCGGCTCACCATTGGGTAGTTAAGTGCTTGTGCGACACGTACCCCCATATCTTCTTCAGGGTGGATGATTTTGTTGATGCTAAGATGGGATAGAATTGTATGATGCGCTTTGGTTTTTGCTTTTACCCAAATTTTATCAATACCTAAATTTTTTAGACTCAGCACACAAAGTATACTGGCTTCAATATCTTCACCGATTGCCACCACGACAGCATCACAATTTTGTACGTTTAGTTCATCAAGGACGTGCTCGTCAGTTGCATCTGCGATAACGGCATGCGTAATTTGGTTGGCTAGATTCTCGACATTACGCTTTTGGGTATCGATACCAATAACATCATGATTTAGTTTTGTGAGCTCTAACGCAACTGTTGCACCAAAACTACCTAAGCCAATGATTGCAAACTGTGCCATGTGTACCCCTGAACCAAAGATCAAAAAATATTTTTATTCATTTTATTGAGAATTGACGGGATCGTGTGTAACTTTTTTTAGGAAAAACAGTCTTCGAGATGCAGAAAACGATAAAAAGGATTGAGTTCTGTCATTAGAACTCAATCCTCCTCGTTATGTTCACTTTATTTTAAGAAACGCTTATATCCAATGTTGTCGCTGATCTCTGCATATGGATAGGTGATCTGCTCCAATGTTTCAATCAAACCATCTGGATTTTGCTTCGCATCTGTTGCCTGAAACCCCACAAGAACGCGACCTTCCGCAGCGCCGTGATTACGATAGTGGAACAGGGTAATATTGTGTGTTGGACCTAAACGTTCTAAGAAGGTGAGTAGAGCACCTGGACGTTCGGGAAATTCGACACGGAATAAACGTTCATTTTCAAGATTTGCATGTCCACCGATCAGATAACGAATATGTAGTTTCGCGACTTCATCATCAGACAAATCATCGACTTCATATTGTTGTTTGAGCAATTCATGAATCTCATGGCGTTCGATTTCACCGCCTTTTAAGCTAATCCCAACAAATACCTGAGCTAGACCGCTATTGCTGGCACGATAGTTAAATTCAGTAATATTGCGGCCTTGTAAGGCACGGCAGAATTGTAAAAATGCGCCTTTTTGTTCAGGAATCGTCACTGCATAAATGGCTTCTTTACGCTCACCTAATTCGGTGCGCTCAGCAATATAACGTAGACGATCAAAATTCATGTTTGCACCACAAACAATCGACACCATATTTTTATTCGTCAATTGATGTTGAGCCACATATTTCTTGATCCCTGCCAATGCCATTGCACCAGAAGGTTCAACAATACTGCGGTTCTCGTCATAGGTGTCTTTAATTGCTGCACAAATTTCATCTGTATCGACAGTCACTACATCGGGTTCAACAATTGGACCAGAATTGTCAGATTTACGTAGTTTGACCATTTCAAATGGTAACTCACCAATCTGTGCAACCGCCGTGCCATCTGCAAATAAACCGACATGCGGTAAAATCACACGTTCATTGGATTCAAGTGCAGCTTTTAAACAAGCCGATTCTTCATATTCCACGCCTATAACTTTGACGTGTGGTGCGACTTCACCGAGGTAAGCTGCAACACCTGCGATTAAACCGCCACCGCCAACAGCAACAAAAACATACTCAACATCACGCCATTGACGAAGTAATTCATTTGCAATGGTGCCTTGTCCTGCAATGACGAGTTCATCATCATAGGGTGGAATAAAAACTAGACCTTCAGTTTCAGCACGTTGTTTTGCGTATTTATTGGCAATATCAAAGCTATCACCATGTAGAACAACTTGACCACCTAAGTTTCTAACGGCTTGGACTTTAATATCTGGTGTGGTAATTGGCATCACAATAATAGCTGGAATGCCGAGTTTTTTACCCGACAAAGCAACGCCTTGAGCATGGTTGCCAGCAGAAGCACAGATTACCCCGCGATCTAATTGATCTTTTGGGAGCTGGCTGATGCGGTTATACGCACCGCGGAGTTTAAAAGAGAACACGGGTTGTAAGTCTTCGCGTTTAAAGCGAATGTTATTATTGATTTTTTGACTAATTCGGGGAGCTGCTTCAAGCGGTGTTTCAATCGCAACATCGTAAACCGTTGCTTGTAAAATTTGTCGTACCACACGAGACAGCATGTTCATCTTCCCTATAACAGTTTAAAATAGGGAGTCATTGTAGCAAACCCCTGTACATTTGCGCTGTTTTCTTAAAGCAAATGTCAAAATAGTTGAGTGAAGTCATGAGTCTATATGCAACCCAAGATGAAAAAAAACAAGCAGCAGCAAAAGCCGCTTTAAAACATTTACCCAAAGGCGGCATTTTAGGCGTAGGAACAGGAAGTACGGTTAATTTCCTTATCGATTTATTGCCTGAGCTGCAACTTGAAGCGGCGGTTGCAAGTTCGAATGCAACAGCGGAGCGATTAAAAAAACTCGGTATCGAAGTTGTTGATATGAACTCAGTGGGTGGTTTAGATGCTTATGTCGATGGTGCAGATGAAATCGACCGTCACATGCATATGATCAAAGGTGGTGGTGCTGCTTTGACGCGTGAAAAGATTGTTGCCTCAATTGCAAAGAAATTTGTGTGTATTGTTGATGACTCTAAATGGGTGGATCAATTGGGACGTGATTTCCCATTGCCGATCGAAGTTATTCCAATGGCACGTTCAGCAGTCGCTCGTAAAATCGTCGCTTTAGGCGGTGATCCTGCTTATCGTGAAGGTGTTGTAACTGACAATGGAAACGTGATTTTGGATGTATTTAATCTAAATATCTTAAATGCCCTTGATTTAGAAAAAACCATCAATAACATTCCGGGCGTTGTAACAAACGGTATTTTTGCCTTAAATGCAGCGAGTATCGCAATCGTTGCAACTGATCATGGTATTGAAGAACGTACCGCACAATAATGCCATCAGTTTCATTGGAAGCGTTATTACCTGAAGTTAAAGTTGTTCGACACGCAAGGGCGAGAAATTTGCGCTTGCGTGTTGAGCCAACGGGTATACGTCTCACTGTTCCTCCGTTTTGTACTAAAATTCAAATTCAACAATTTTTGAAACAGTCAGAACAATGGCTAGTCAATACTTGGTCAAAACAGCAGCAACAATTAGATCAAGGGCGTGATTTTCCCGAAGCGTTATGTTTGTTTTTCCATTCACAACCCTTTCATATTATTCAGCAACAGCAGCGCTATATTTTTAAGTTCGATTGGGAGCAACACCAATTATTTATACGGAACCAACAACCTGAAGCTGCTTTACAAGCGGCTGTATTGGCTTACGCAAAACAATTTTTACCTGAATATTTAAATCAAGTCAGCCGAGAAATTGGCTTGCCTTACCAAGCATGTGCAGTCCGAAAACCAAAAACACGATGGGGAAGTTGCAGTACAAAACATGACATCATGTTAAATGCAGCGTTGGTGTTGATGCCTAAATCTAATGTGCGAGCAGTATGTGTACACGAATTAGCGCATACCAAACATTTCGATCATAGTGCTGCATTTTGGAATGAGGTGGCTAAACATGATCACAACTATCTAGAGCATCGCAGGCAGTTAAAGCAGATACAGCTACCGCATTGGTATTATAAAAAGATTTAAGTTACTGATTGAAGATTAATCCATATGAAAACACCAAGATTGTTTTAAATTTGGCACATCGTTACTACTTAAATAATTAAGATCATCCGGCAGGCAATTGAATATTTATTCTGTTGCCTGCTGGATGAGGGTTTTTGCTAATTAAAATTACATTGCAGCTGCGTGCTTTGCAATTGATCGGGTGCTTTACGAGCATCAAAACCAGCGCTGGCGCTCAGTACTTGATTGGCTTTGATATTAACTTGCACAAATTGATATTGTGAATTGCTATTAGTTGGCTCTGGTGAACTACTATTTAATAGATATTCATGATTTTCTTTATCAACTTGTAATAGGTTATCTGTACTGTCACCATCCAATTTTGATCGAAATGTCTGATTGTTTTTGGTAAGTTCCAGCCATCCATCGGCACGAATATTAAGTTGGCAATCTTGACTGTTATCTTGATAGTGGCCAATCAAATATTCAATAGAAGGTGAGCTATGATTAATGATATTGATACCTGTAATGCCTTGTTTACAGGGATAAATTGAGCCATTGCAAGTTGCGATTGTATCTGAAAAACCAACAGCTCGACGGTAATCCCCCGCACCAGTTATACGAACATTGTGCGGTACAGATGGATTGACTGTTGGTACAACACCAGAATAGCTACGCTGTTGCAATTGGTTATAATGCGTTGGATTAGATGTCTTTTGGTCATAAGTATCTGCGAGTTGCAATACTGCTTGTTTTAATGATGCGGCATATTGTTCTCTTGTGTTTTTTTGATTATTTGCTATGTCAATGATGGTATTTTTAGCAGGGTCAATATTATCTGGTGCTGCGAGAACCAGAGTAGTCAGGACTTCTTGATCGCCACGGATTTTTTTTGCATCCAGATAGCCATCTCTTAAATCAATGGCTAAATTTTTAGAGAACTCAGCGAAGGAAGTGTCAGGATATATGGTTGACCATTGCTGTAGATAACCAAAACTCAGGTAGGTGTTTAAATATAACCCAGAATTTATATTGGAGCTTTGTGGTGAGAAGACATGCAGTCTATTGGATGGATTTACGTTGGTGATGTTTAAATATTTAAAGGCACTCAATAACGCTGTTTCAACATCCGATGTCGCAAGTTCAAGCTGTCCTGCTGTGATGTTCATTGCATAGTTACTTTCATCACTTGGCAACTGTCCTGAACGAACTAAGGCGCGTTGATAAATCGACTCGCTGCTGGGGTTGATAAATATCGTTTGCGTTAAATCACTGACATCAACTTTGACTAATGCTCGTAATGTCAGATCAATTTTTTTATATTGACCACTGAGGAAATCGTAGATCAGAGAATTAGGTGTAGTCGTTAATTCAACTCGATATAAACGGTTTTTATTCAGGATTTCAGGCAGGGTAATCGATAAATCGGTTGTTGTACTAAAATTTTGCTCTAAGACTAATCGGTCATCAACGTTATCAAAGACTTTAACAACAACTTCACGTATTTCGAGAGGCACTTTAATATTAAAGTTCTTCGGTTTTTGGGCTACGACCTCTTCTGGTGGAGTGCTCTTACGTGCTTCACTCTCACCACTACCACAACCAATCAAAGCTGAACTAAGTAAAAGTGTACTCAACCCTAAGCAAATATGATGATGTAATCTTTGTTCTGACATCAAAGAAGGCATTCCAGCTCTCCAAAAATTTTGCATCCATGAAATTTTTATTACCGCATCGTTTTATTCTATGCGAATCTTATACTGATTCAATAGTCTTTCTTGACCAATGGTAAAATCAGCTCAAAATAAAAGAATACCTTTTCCCTTTCTATATATCTGATTTTTGAAATATAAGCCAATTTATTCATGTTAATTTGATGATGACTACTCATTTTATTTTCTTATAAGTTAGAGACTTGAAGATTGTGTAAAACAAGCCAAACTGCCATACTATTTGTCTAAATGAACGCTAGAGGTGTGACACGTGATTTCTGTTGGTATTGTTGGTGGAACTGGATACACAGGGGTTGAACTACTACGTCTATTGTTAAGACATTCACAAGTTCAGGTCAGTATTCTCACTTCGCGTACTGAAGCTGGAAAGCGTGTTGCAGATATGTTCCCAAGCCTACGAGGACATACTGAGCTCAAGTTTTCTGATTTTGATTTGGATCAGCTTAAACAGTGTGATGTTGTTTTTTTTGCAACGCCGCATGGTGTTGCGATGCAACATGCTGAGGCATTGGTTGCTGCTGGTACGAAAGTAATTGATCTGGCGGCAGATTTTCGTCTACAGAATTTAGCCCAATTTGAGAAATGGTATGGCATGCAACATCATTGCCCAACTGTACTCAAAGATTCAGTTTACGGTTTAACTGAATTGAATCGTGAAAAAATCAAACAAGCGAATGTAATTGGTAACCCAGGCTGCTATCCGACCACGGTTCAGCTTGGTTTAGCACCATTATTAAAGAATCGTTTGATCAATACTCAGAGTATCATTGTTGATGCAAAATCAGGTGTGTCGGGTGCAGGACGTAAAGCCAGTCTTGGTATGATTTACAGTGAAAATGCGGATAACTTCAAAGCTTATGGCGTGGCAGGACATCGTCATCATCCAGAGATTGTTGAAGCCCTTGAGAATATTTCAGGACAAAAAGGTCAGTTTGATCAACTGATTTTTGTACCGCATTTGGTTCCAATGATTCGTGGTATGTTAAGCACGATTTACGTGGATTTAACTGAACAGAGTCAACAAACAGATATTCAAGCATTGTATGAAAGCTTCTATCAAAATGAACGTTTTGTAGATGTGATGCCTGCCAACAGTTCACCTGAAACACGCAGTGTTCGTGGTGCAAATGAATTACGTATCGCGATACACCAACCTCAACCGAATAAGTTAATTGTGCTTGTTGCACAGGATAACTTGGTGAAAGGCGCGGCGGGTCAAGCAGTTCAAAATATGAACTTAATGTTCGATTTTGATGAGGCTGCAGGTTTGGAAGGTATTGGTTTATTACCATAAAAAACGCTTTTTTACTTCACACACATTTAAAATTGGATTTAAATGTGTGCTTTGATGTAGATCGTAACGATAGAGATAATGATGGATAACGTTGAACCAACGACTTCACCAGAAAGTTCGGTTGAGAAAAACAAATTCTTAAAAACGAATTTACCTTTACTTATTGCTGCAACCATTCTTATTGGTAGTAGTTTTATGATTGGTTATACAGTTGGGCACCGTCAAGGATTAACTGTTGTTGGTTATGATGCCGATGCTGAGCAGCTAGTAGATGTTGTTCAAAAACAGAAGACAGCATTAGACTCTATTAACAAAAGTTTGAATGCTGCTGTTCAAGAGCGGGATATGGCTGTGGGTAATGCTGATGATCTATTCAAAGCGGTCAATCAAGCCAATGCGGATAAAATTCAGTTTGAAGGCATGAATGCCATTTATCGAGATATTTTGAGACAGCGCGGTGGCGTGAGTTTGACGATTCAGAATTTGGCGATCAAGTCTTTACCTGAAAATGCGTTTGAATATCAAATTGATCTTGTTCAAGTGAGCCCGAATAAACGCCGTGCAGCAGGTTCTGTTGAATTGCGTTTGATTCGAAATACTGAAATTTTAGATGTACCACTAGAAGATAAAAGCTTTAATTTTGATGATTTTGAGCGTTTAACTGGACGCTGGACTATGCCAAAAGGATTTACGCCACAATTTATCGAAGTGCGTTTATCTGGCGCAGGTACACCTGTGATTAAGCGCTTTAGCTGGCAACGTGGTCAACCCGTTGATTTAAATTCTGCTTTTGTATCAGAAATTCCTCAAGCTGAAGCAAATGCTCAGTAAATTTATAGATTAAGAACCGAATATGCGAAGATATCGACGTCAAATGAATTTAAGTGAAGTGAAAAACTCTTTTCATCAATCGGGTTATGTTGACTGGCACTTAAATCCTCGTTTAAGTGATTCGCAAGAGGATCATGATGGTGAGCTGGTTGTGCAAACAGCTCCACCAGCAGTGCAGCGACCACCATTGTATGCAGTTGTTTTATTAAACGATGATTACACGCCAATGGATTTTGTGATTGATGTACTACAAAGTTATTTCTCTATGGACTTGGATCAAGCAAGTCAAGTAATGCTAACAGTCCATTATGAAGGCAAAGGCACTGCGGGTATTTATCCTCGAGATATTGCTGAAACTAAAGCAAATCAAGTTAATAATTATGCGCGTGCACAAGGACACCCGTTGCTTTGTCAGATCGAACCTGAGCAGCGTTAAGAAAAGCAACGCTTTTTAGCTGCGCAAGATGAGAGCTACGCTCGAGTGGCGGGTTAAACAAAGCAACGTTCTTGCAGAATATATTCCTCATGCGCAAGACCTTGCGCCATATATGGCTTATATGCTCCGAGTGGCGGATAAAACAAACTTAAAGCATCGCTTAAGGCTTTGTCCTGAGATGCCTTTAAAGCTTCGTAAGAAGACCTTGCGCCATAGCCATATATGTCTCGTATGCTCGAGTGGCAGGTGTAGCAAAGTTTTAATCTCGAGTAAAAAATATAATCATACGTTCAAGTAAAATTTGAATGGATGATGAAGGAAAGTAACGGTTAAACAATAAGTATGTTTGTTTTTTAAACAATTGAATGGTTCATATTCTCTTTGTAATTAAATTTTTACAACAATACTTTGTTTTGAATCTTGACCAATACACTCAACTAATGCTAACAGTAGACTATGAAGCAAAGAGACTTGTAAACGTATGTTAGATAACGATTGCAGATACTCAAGCGGATTAGTCCATAATTGGCTTTTTCAGTTAAAGATGCGTCTTTTTTTGATCTAGCCCAAAATATAAGGGGGTTACATGCTCAGTCGTCAATTAGAAGTATCGTTACGTTTGGCTGTAAGCATGGCTCGTCAAAAGAGGCATGAGTTTCTGACAGTTGAACATCTATTGCTCGCTTTGCTTGATAATGATTCAGCTGTGAATGCACTAAAAGCATGTGGTGCTGATATCGTTACTTTACGTAAAGAGTTAGAGGAATATGTAGAGCAACACACCCCAAAGCTTGGTGATAATAGCGAACAAGCACCACACCCAACGGAAAGTTTTGACCGAATTTTGCAACGAGCAATTTTTCATGTTCAATCAAGCGGTGGAGATCGTACCGTTGAAGGGGCAGACGTATTAGTTGCCATGTATTCTGAAAGAGATTCTTTCGCTGTTTATTTATTGAAACGACATCAAATTAATCGTTTAACTTTGACTCAGTACTTATCTCATGGAACACGTAAAGAAGAGATTCAAGTTGAAGAAGAAGTTGAAGATATTGATGGTGAAAGCGCAGCATCTGCAAATGCAGGGCCTTTAGAGCAATACACGTTAAATCTAAATACTGAAGCGCAAAAGGGTAAAACTGACCCTTTAATTGGTCGTGAGAAAGAAATTGAGCGTGCGGCACAAATTTTATGTCGCCGTCGTAAAAATAACCCACTCTTAGTGGGAGATCCGGGTGTCGGAAAAACTTCGATTGCCGAAGGTTTGGCATGGTTGATTGTCAATGGTAAAGCACCAAAACCTTTAGCAAATGCTGAAGTTTATAGCTTAGACATTGGTGCATTGGTTGCAGGGACTAAATATCGCGGTGACTTTGAAAAACGTTTGAAACAATTGTTAAATGCGTTAAAAAAGAATCCGAATGCAATTCTATTTATTGATGAAATCCATATGATTATTGGTGCTGGCTCAAGTATGGGCAGCACAATGGATGCATCAAATCTTATTAAACCTGCTTTGGCAAACGGAAGTTTACGTTGTATCGGTTCAACAACTTTCCAAGAATATCGTCAAGTATTTGAAAAGGATCATGCATTATCACGCCGTTTCCAAAAGGTTGACGTTAGTGAGCCTAGTATTGGGGAAACGATCGAGATCTTACGTGGTCTGAAAAGCAAATTTGAAGATTTCCATCATGTTGAATACGACGACAAAGCACTTGTGGCTGCTGTGGAGCTTTCTGCAAAATTCATCAATGACCGTTTTTTACCCGATAAGGCGATTGATGTTATTGATGAAGCAGGTGCGGGACGTCGTTTGAAGGCGGAAGTCGATGGCTCACTGATTTCTGTCGAAAACATTGAGGATATCGTGTCTAAGATTGCGCGTATTCCACCTAAAACAGTCTCGAAAGATGACAAGACTGTGTTGGAAAATCTTGAGCGTGATTTAAAACGTGTGGTCTTTGGTCAAGATGAAGCAATTACAGCTTTATCGTCAGCAATTAAGCTTTCTCGTGCAGGTTTAAAAGCACCAGACAAACCTGTTGGAAGTTTTGTATTTGCTGGGCCCACAGGGGTTGGTAAAACAGAAGTTACCAAACAATTGGCAAAACTGTTAGGTGTGGAGTTTGTCCGTTTCGATATGTCTGAATATATGGAGCGTCATGCAGTTTCACGCTTGATTGGTGCACCTCCAGGTTATGTTGGTTATGATCAAGGCGGTTTGTTGACCGATGCGATTCACAAAAACCCACATTGTGTCTTGTTACTTGATGAAATTGAAAAAGCACATCCAGATGTATTCAATTTATTATTACAAGTCATGGATCATGGGGCTTTAACCGATAACAATGGTCGTAAGTCTGATTTTAGAAATGTGATTATTGTATTAACAACCAATGTCGGTGCGGAAAGTATTTCTCGTGCAAGTATTGGTTTTACAGAACAAGATCACAGTGCCGATAACCAAGATGCGATGAAACGTGCATTCTCACCTGAATTCCGTAACCGTTTGGATGGTGTGATTCAATTTAAATCATTACCAACAACAGTCATTGAATCTGTGGTTGATAAGTTCTTAACAGAACTCCAAGCGCAGCTAGATGAAAAACAAGTGGTGCTTGAAGTTGATCAAAGTGCACGTGACTGGTTATCGACCAATGGCTATGATCGCCTCATGGGTGCTCGTCCAATGCAACGTTTGATTCAAGAGCATTTGAAAAAACCACTTGCTGAGATGATTTTATTTGGTGAGTTGGCTGAACATGGCGGTAATGTTGCTGTTTCTGTCAAACATGAAGATGGCAAAGAAGTTGGTTTGAAATTGGAAGTATTTGAAGACCATATCAATCCGAGTGCTGAACCCGCTTAATGTTTGAATTCTCTTTTTCTATAATCCGAATACTAAGTGTATTCGGGTTATTTTTATTAACTGCAATTGCTGAAATCTTAGGTTGCTATTTTCCTTATTTGATTTTGAATCATGGCAAGTCTCATTGGTTGTGGATACCGACAGCATTGAGTCTAGCTGTGTTTGTGTGGTTACTCACATTACATCCAGCTGCATCAGGTCGTATTTATGCGGCTTATGGTGGTGTTTATATTTTCACTGCGTTGATGTGGCTACGTTACGTTGATCAAGTAATGTTGACGCGCTGGGATGTCTTGGGTGGGATCATTGTGCTTTGTGGTGCAAGCTTGATTATCTTACAACCGCAAGGGTTGGTGCGTTAAGCGCTTAAGCATAACAACAATCATGTTGTCACGCTTATTTAGAAATATGAGAAAAAATACTACATCAATACATAATCTTCTGAAATTCCGCATTCTTCTACGAAAGATTCATCATGTGATACTAATATCACCGCACCATTAAAAGAGCGAATTGCCTGAGCGAGTAATTCGCGTGATTCGATGTCGAGATGATTTTCTGGTTCATCCAAAAGTAATAGCTCTACAGTTTGTTGTTTCAACGCAAGCAATGACACTTTTAAGCGTTCGCCACCACTCAAAGTTGCTAAAGGAGTAAGTGCTTTATCTCTACGGATTTGTAAATTTCCAAGCAAAGTTCGCGCTTGTTGCTCGGTCAGATTTGAATCAAAACTACATAAATAATCAACGGCAGAAATATTTTCATCAAGCAATGAAACATTTTGATCCAGATAAATAGAATCTACTTTGCAATAAATTTCTCCTGAAGCTGGAGGAATTTGACCGTGGATGGTCTTTAGTAAAGTTGATTTACCAATGCCATTTATACCTTTTAAATGCAATTTCTCTCTAGCAGAGATTGCAAGATTAAGGGGAGTGGTATTCGCAAAAGCCAATTTAACCTGATGGCAGCGTAAGATTTCTTCTGATAACTTTCCTGAGATTTGGGTAAATTCAAAAGATTGCGGTTTCAAATGTTCCAGTTGAGTTTGCTTATGTAGCAACTCGTCTTTTGCATCCGCTAATTGGTTGTTCTGTTGCTTACGTAGATGAGAGAGTGATTGCTCGGCTTGCTCTTTTTTTGCGTCCAACAAGATTGGAGCTTGCGAACCAGACGACCTTAACTTTTCACCTATTTTTTTACGCTTTTGAGCTTTCATTTGACTGAGATGTTGCTGTTCCTTAAGATGCTTCAATTCTCTTTTTTCTTGTTGAACAGCTTGCGATAAAGCTTCGACTTTGGAGTGATGCTGTTGCTGATACAGTGCATAGTTCCCACCATAATAATTTAAACCAAATTGATTTAATGCAAAAATACTTTCTACATGAGCTAATAGCTGTCGATCATGACTAATGATGAGCCCACCTGTAGTATGTTGAGCCATTTGATTGATTAGCCATTGACGACCCTGAGTATCCAAATGATTACTGGGTTCATCTAGTAGCAGATAATGATCTTTAAGTAGAAATAAACGACAAAGTGCAAGTTTGGTTTTTTGACCTTCACTTAAATGTTGAATAGGTGTGCTGAGATCTGTGGGTAAGCCAGCGCTTTCTAAGAGCTGCTGCCATTGCATAGGCAAATGCCACAGATTTTCCACCTGTTCATAATCTGTAAATGAAGCGTTACCTTGTTGAATATACTGAAAACTTAAATATAAATTTTCAATGTCTAAGGCCTGAGCAATGGTCTGTGCTTGCACACGCTGAAGTTGCGCCAAATATTGATGTGGGCATCGCCACGAAATTTGACCTGAATAAGATAGGTTACTGGCTGCTTGTCTATGCAGAATAGACATTAATACCGATTTACCTTGGCCATTACGACCAATCAATCCAGAAAATTGTTTTAAGGGGATTTGAAAGGATAGGCTTTCAAAGAGCTTAAGCTGAGATAGTTCTAGTGTTAGATTGGTAATGATACATGCCTGTTGAGTCATAAGAACCTCATAAACAGGATATGCAAAATAGAATGAGAGGGGTTTTAGAATACGAATCGCTAAACGATAGATAAGTCTATTTTGCACATCAAAAAGGGAAGTGAACTTTGATGATAAAAATAGAACTTACTTCATCGGCGTGATCTCAAATGGGTTTATTTATGCATTATTCTATTGGTGAAAAAGTCAAAGGTCAAATTTCACCTTTTTACAGTCGCAGTTAAAAAAGAGAAAAAAAGCTTGTCAAATGCCCTAATAGTGCGTAGTTTAGTAAGGAAGAACAGTTTTTTAGATATTTGAAATAATGATGTTAAAGCATACTGTAAACACAAACGCTTACTTTTATTTTTGGCAATATATTTAGTTGCCTGAAGCGTTTCGGGCGACAAAAGGTTGCCCAACCAGTTAATACCTGATCGGCAACCCCGATCAGGTTTTTTTATGCTTTAATATTCATCACTTTAGGAGAAATAGCATGTACATATTTAACGTTTCATATTTTAGCAAGACTTCTTGGTTTTACTTTGCAAAGAAATCAACATCGCTTAGATCACACTTGCTCAAATAAATATTCGGACTGTGCGACAGTCCAAAGGAATTGCCAATGAACGCTTTAAATACTGCTTTAACACAATCAAAAAGTCATACAAAAGAAACAATGCTCAGCTTACCTTCGCAACTTAAAGCGCAGTATCCCTTGTCTGCTACTTTAGCGCAGCAAATCTCAAAACATCGTCAAACGATTCAGAATATTTTATCAGGGCAAGATCACCGTTTAATGGTGATTACAGGGCCTTGTTCGATTCATGATCCTATCGCCGTTCTAGAATATGCTGATCGTCTACAGCAACTACAAGAACAAGTAAAAGATCAGATATTTCTTGTTATGCGTGCATATATTGAAAAACCACGGACAACAGTGGGTTGGAAAGGTTTTTTGTATGATCCAAATTTAGATGGATCATCAGATTTACAGTTGGGTTTAGAAAAATCGCGCGCGCTTTACTTACAACTTGTTGAAAAGGGTTTGCCAATTGCAAGTGAAATTCTAAGCCCAATGGCAACAGGTTATTTTGATGATTTACTCGCTTGGGGGGCAATTGGTGCGCGTACCAGCGAATCTCAAATTCACCGTGAGATTGCTAGCCATATGCCCTACAGTATTGGCTTCAAGAATGGTACCGATGGTTCGATTCAAATTGCGTTAGATGCAATCCAATCTGCGCTGCATGGTCATCAATTTTTAGGCATGACACAACAAGGTTTACCTGCAATTTTGCATAGTGAAGGTAATCCATTGCCACATTTGATTTTACGTGGTTCAAATCAAGGGACAAACTATGATTTGGCAGCGATTCAGGCGATGCATTTTAAACATAAGCATTTACCAGCATTGGTGATTGATTGCAGTCATGGCAATAGTGGTAAAGATCCTTTGTTACAACCACAGGTTTTGCAGCAAATTATTGTTGAGCGAGCTGAATCAAACGTACGTGGTGTTATGCTTGAAAGCCATTTAGTTGATGGGAGTCAGAAGATTTCTTGTGATATGACTTATGGTCAATCAGTAACAGATGGTTGTTTAGGTTGGGATAAAACGGAACAAGTTTTGTTAGATATTGCTGAACAAATGAGACATAAGAAATAATCTTCCTTAAAAAAGCCAATCTAGATCAGATTGGCTTTTTTATTCAATTCCGTAAAACCGCTTATATGGACTGCGCGCTAAGAAAACGACCAATCTCTTGGCTAAACTTTCTGGGTTCTGTAATCAATGGTGTATGTCCAGAGCGTTCAAAATAAACAGTTTTAGCATTTGTTAGACTCTTTGCAATCAGTGTCTGACCAGTTTCAGGGTAAAGGCTAGATTCACGACCGATAAAGAACGTGGTTGGGCAGTTCACTTGGCGAATCGCTTCTCTATAGTCTTCATTGTGATTTAAATAATTTTCAACATACCAAAGCAAATAATCTAAACGTTGAATCGGCAGTAAATATTTTTGTAGGAAGGGGCGATTTAGTGCGAGTTTAACGATTTTAGGGCTATAGGTATTGCTACTTTGTAGTTCAATAAAAGCGGCCCATAAACTTACTAGCTTATAACGGATATCATTTGGTAGGTCTTCAAGCTTTTGTGCATGCTTATAATCTAATAAAAGTGTTTGAATATCGAGAAGTAGATTTTTGAATTGAGCGTGCTTTTGTCCAAACAAGCCATAATGCCAAGAGTCGTCTACCGAAATCTTAGGGGTTTGGTCAATATGAAGATAGGCTTTGAGTTTTTCTGCCAAACCACCATGTTTCATGCCATGCATCGCTGTAGTTGCGCCCATGGAGTAGCTCATCAAGATAAACTGATCTAATTTTAATTGTTTAATCAGATGATCAATATCATTCCAATGACTAGAAATTGCATCAGTCTCAGGAATTGCGCAGTGTTTTGAACCACCAAAGCCACGCCAATCTGGAATAATAAATTCATATTGCTTACGATTAGCAAATAAAAAAGGAAGCCATTGCCAGCTTTGCATACCCAGCCCAGATAACACAAGTACAGGTTCACCTTCACCCACACGTCGTACAAATAATTTTTGTTGATCGGGCATGCTATAAAACGGCATTATTTTTCTCCTTTGTCTAGTTCATCAAACTTCTTAAGTTGAGGAATCATCTGTTCTAACCATTTTATCCATTCGTTTTCTTTAATGATACCAAGTTCAAGAATCATTTTATGGATAAACAAAACGCGATTGGTCGGTTCGGTATTTTTAAAATCTTTATCATGAATAGCTTGATAAAGGCTTAATTTTTCCTTATGTAATATTAAATGCCGTTCTAATTCGGGCAAAATTTTATTGCCACCTAGTTGCGCTTCAGCTCTTAGTCTAACCATGAGATCATCACGTAGTTGAGCTGGTTCACTTTGCTGCTCAATCCATGCAGCGAGTTGTATTCTTCCGAGCTGTTCGATTTGATAGGTTTTTTTTCGACTATTGGCTGTTTGCTCTTCTAAGGTAGAGATCCATTCTTTTTTCAGCATACCATTGAGTTCACGATAAATTTGCTGATGAGTGGCATTCCAAAAAAAGCCCATGGAGCGATCAAAACGACGAGCTAATTCAAAACCTGAGCTTGGTTTTTCCAATAAGCTGGTCAATAAAACATGGGCGAGTGACATAACCATCCAAGAAATAAAAAGTGACTCTTTAGATTATGCAAAATGTTGCATAAAAATCAAATCTTGTTTATAAGTTTGTGCAACAAGTTGCATTAGCAAGCAGATTGCTAGCCAAAGGAGAACACATGTCAGCTTATCCAAATTTATTAGCACCACTTGATTTAGGCTTCACTACATTGAAAAACCGTGTACTGATGGGCTCTATGCATATTGGTCTAGAAGAAGCACCGGAAGGTTATGAACGTATGGCAGCGTTTTATGCTGAACGTGCGAAAGGTGATGTTGGATTAATTGTTACTGGTGGTGTTTCTCCAAACGATGATGGCGTGGTATTTGCGCATGGAACTAAATTAGATACACGTGAAGAAGCTGAAAAGCATAAAGTCATTACCCAAGCTGTGCATGATGCTGGTGGTAAAATTGCGATGCAAATTTTGCATACAGGGCGTTATTCGTATCAAGCCGATAACGTTGCACCATCTGCCATTCAAGCACCGATCAATCCAATTAAACCGAAAGCTTTGTCTTCTGCTGAAGTGCAGCAAACCATTGATGACTTTGCCAACTGCGCCAAGCTAGCCCAATATGCGGGTTATGATGGTGTTGAGATCATGGGGTCTGAGGGTTACCTCATTAATGAGTTTATTGCAGCTCGTACCAATCATCGTGATGATGAGTGGGGCGGAAGTTATGAAAATCGTATTCGTTTTCCAATCGAAATCGTAAAACGTACTCGAGCTTCTGTTGGTGAGAATTTCATTATTATCTATCGTTTATCCATGCTTGATTTGGTTGAAGGTGGTTCAACGTTAGAAGAAGTGGTACAACTCGCCAAAGAAATTGAAAAAGCAGGTGCAACGATTATTAATACGGGTATTGGCTGGCATGAAGCACGTATTCCAACGATTGCAACCAAAGTACCTCGCGCTGCGTTTACTTGGGTGACTGAAAAGCTAAAAGGTACAGTATCGATTCCATTGATTACCTCTAACCGTATCAATACACCAGAAATGGCGGAGTACGTATTAGCTTCTGGTCATGCAGATATGGTGTCCATGGCGCGTCCGATGCTTGCAGATGCTGAATTTGTATTGAAGGCGAGTGAAGGTCGTAGTGATGAAATTAATACCTGTATTGGTTGTAACCAAGCGTGTTTAGATCATATTTTCTCAATGAGTATTGCAACATGCTTAGTTAACCCACGTGCATGCTATGAAACTGAGTTAATTTTCAAAGAAACCAATGCGACCAAAAATATCGCAGTCATTGGCGCAGGGCCAGCAGGTTTAAGTTTTGCTGTATATGCTGCAAGTCGTGGTCATAAGGTAAAAGTGTTTGATGCAAGTAATCAAATTGGTGGTCAGTTCAATATTGCCAAAACCATTCCGGGTAAAGAAGAATTCTATGAAACCTTGCGTTATTTCAAGCGTCAAATTGAATTACAACCTAATATTGAATTAGTCCTGAATCATACTGTGACTTATGAAGAGCTTAGCCAAGCAGATTACGATGATATTGTGATTGCAACAGGGGTTACGCCACGTCAATTACAGATTGAGGGGATTGATCATCCAAAAGTATTAAGCTACCTCCAAGTATTAAAAGAGCGTATGCCTGTTGGTAAGCGTGTCGCAATTATTGGTGCTGGTGGTATTGGCTTTGATACAGCAGAGTATTTAACTCATGAAGGTGAAAGTGGTAGCTTAAATCCTGAAAAATTCTATGCAGAATGGGGCATTGATACCACGTATGAGCATGTTGGCGGTTTAAAACAACCTGAACTCGAAAAATCTGAACGCGAAATTTACTTATTACAACGTAAGAGTGCTGCTGTTGGTTCTAGTTTAGGTAAAACCACGGGATGGATTCACCGTACAGGCTTAAAACATCGTGATGTCAAAATGATTGCGGGTGCTAGCTACGATAAAGTTGATGATCAGGGTCTACATATTACTTTGAATGGTCACAGCACTGTTCTTGAAGTCGACAATGTTGTGATCTGTGCGGGTCAAGAGTCTTATACAGCAATGTTTGATCAGCTTAAAGCAGATGGTAAGAATGTTCATCTGATTGGCGGAGCGAAAGAAGCAGGTGAATTAGATGCGAAACGTGCGATTCGTCAAGGTGCTGAATTGGCTGCGGTACTATAAATAAACAGACCTAATACTTTGGACATTTTCTCTTAGGAGGAGGTGTCCATTGCGCTATGAATTAATTAAAAGGAAATATAACAATGACGATTGAAATAACAAAACAAGCGGTACAACTTTGGCATCAAATGATTAAAACAGGTGATTTGTCCATTTTAAATGACTTGCTCTCTGATGATGTAGTTTTCCGCTCGCCAGTCGCTCATAAGCCTTATGGCGGGAAACAAGTTGTTTTCTTTATCTTGAGTAATGTCATCCAAGTTTTTCAAGACTTTAAGTATCATCGTGAGTTTTATACCGACGATGGTGAAAGTGTCGTACTCGAATTTAGCGCCAATGTAAGCGGTAAATCATTAAAAGGTATTGATATGATCCGTTTTGATGAACAAGGAAAAATTACTGATTTCGAGGTGATGATTCGCCCAATGAGTGGTTTAGCAGCGTTGGCAGAACAAATGGGCGCTCGATTGGCACAGTACCAGACTGCTCAATCATAAATAGCCTAAGTATATCGAGACTATTAAAATGTGGCTAAAACTTTCAACAATTGCTTTGTTACCTGTGCTGATTATACAGGGAACACGCGTTCGTAAGAATACGCCACGTTTGTCTGAGCCAAGTGGTGAGCGCGAGGGGTGCGTTGGTCAAGGTCAACCCCTTTCGATCTTAATTTTAGGCGACTCCGCTGCGGCAGGTGTAGGTGTTGAAACACAACAAGATGCCTTATCTGGAGTGATTATCTCTGAATTAAAAACAGAGTATGCCTTGCAATGGAAGCTTCACGCGAAGACGGGTGATACAACCAAACAAGTTTTCCAAGCGATACTGGGTTTAGATCAACAACAATATGATGTTGTAGTGACGTCTATTGGTGTTAATGATGTGACTAAACTTATTTCAGCAAAGTCTTGGATAAAACAACAAAAACAATTATTTACCCAAATACAGCAACACTTTCAACCAAAATTGGTTATTGTATCAGGAGTACCACCGATGCAGCATTTTCCAGCACTGCCTCAGCCATTGGCTTGGTTGTTCGGAAAATATGCAGAGCAAATGAATAAAACATTACAACAATGGCTCACTTCACAAGATCAATTTAGATTTATTGCATACGATATCGAAGCTTTGCAGGCGCTAAATCTGCCGATGGCAAGAGATGGCTTTCATCCTAGTAAAGAAGTTTATGCAATTTGGGGGAAACAAGTCGCAGATTTAGTGCGACAGTCGTTTAGACCCTAAGTAGAGGGAGGAATGAAGTATGGGTATATTCACTCTAAATAAACTGAAAGTTTTAGGTTTAAATCTATTTGATTTGGCACTCGGTGCCGAACCACCAAAAATGTATTATCACCCAAAAGGCAAAATCAAAGATGTTCTGGAGAAGTTACCCCAATTAAAGCAAAAGTATCGCCCAACACCTTGGTTGAGTAATACACATGTCCATCTCTTATATTTTGATATCATTAGAAAGAAAACAATCAAGCTGGAATATGATCGTATAGATCAACTTACCATGCAAGATGGTGGTGTGACCGCAATTGCTTGGTATGGATATGATCTTCCTGTCACTACACCCACTGTTGTGATCATGCATACCATCACAGGTACACTTGAAAGCATGCGAGAGTTGGTCAAAGATTTACATCAATATACGGGTTGGCGAATCGCACTTTGTTTACGCCGTGGTCATGCTGGTTTACCTATGCCAGTGCCACAAATTTCTTTATTTGGTTCTACTCGTGATTTAAAAGAACAGCTCGATCATATTCAGCAATTATTCCCTAGTTCTGATTTATATGCAGTGGGATCTTCTGCGGGTACAGGACTATTGGTACGTTATTTGGGGGAGCAAGGTGAAGATACGCCATTTAAGGCAGCTTTCGCGATGTGTCCGGGTTATGACACAGAAATAGGCTTTAAAAATGTTCATCCTTTTTATAGTAAATTGATGACCAAAAAATTATTCAAACATTTTATTTACCCTTATCAAAATATCTGGAGTCGGGTTGCTTCTCTTGAAAAGGTATTGGCGACAACAAGCTTAGAGGAGTTTGAAAAAGCATATTTTGAAATGGCGGGTTATGAGGATTATCAATCTTATTGCAAAGCGATAAACCCAATTTACGTGTTTGAAAATATCAAAATCCCACTGATGATTCTAAATGCTGAAGATGATCCCGTTTGTTCAATCAAGAATTTCGAGCCTTATAAGGACAAGATACAACAGATGGATAATATGGTCGTGATTACTACGAAAAAAGGGAGTCATTGTGGCTTCTATGAAAGCCTAGCGGTGAAATCTTGGGCATCACGATTGATGGCAGATTTTTTTAAGAGTTATTAGGGTTTGTTAATATTCCAGCTATAAAAAAGCCAGCTCCCTTAAACCGTGATGAAAGCGGCGCAAAGGAACTGGCTTTTTAAATACTTTTTTTAAGCAGATTAGTTGCTTAATGCAGGTGTTGCAGCAGCGATCGCAGCAGCGACTGCATCTTCTTCACTTTGACCAGAAGTATTCGATTTAGATGGTTTTGGCTGTTCAACTCGTGGCGCGCTAGGTTGAGTTTGAGTTGCTCTAGGTTGCTCTGTACGAGGAGCTTCAGATTGAGCAGTTGTATTTTGGGTTTGAGCAGGTCGAGTTTCACGACGAATTTCAGTTGTCGTATTCTCAGTTTCTTCAAGAGTCGTTTCAACTACAGGCGCGGGAGCTTCTTCTGTATTGATACTTTCTAAAGACTCAAACACTTCAGTTTTCGCAGCTTCAGGCTGTTGCTCTGTCATTTGTGTTTCAGTAGCCTGTTCAGGCTGCTCTTCGTTTTTAGGTTCTTCTTTTTTCACACAAGCTGTAAGTAAAAGACCAGTCGCAAGTGCTGCACAAATTAAAAGTTTATTATTCGCCATCGCTAAAACAACATATCAAATAAGGACGACGAGGATTATAACAGCAAAATTAACTGAAAAAAGCACTCGGATTTATCGAGTTTGTTGATAATTTATAAATGTTTGCATGGATGCATGTGTTATGAAGTGGATCGATGTTGGGGTTCTAAGGGAATTTTTCTCATCGGAGCTGTGTTTTTGATTTGTTAAAAGCAATTTTTATATGAAATCTCCATAAATCCCATAAAATTTTATTGAAAATGCTGATAGAATAACCAGTTGTTTATAGTTCTTTGAATTGAAGCGGTTTGACTTTGCTTTATAGGGGCAGAGTACAGTAAAATTGCCCAACATTGTAGGCCGATTTCGGCTTGATTGTACGAGAAACTTAATGACCCATTTTATTTTTGTCACTGGTGGTGTGGTTTCATCACTAGGTAAAGGTATTTCTGCTGCTTCTGTTGCCGCACTTTTGGAAGCTCGTGGCTTAAATGTCACGATGGTAAAAATGGATCCATATATCAATGTCGATCCAGGTACCATGAGCCCATTTCAGCACGGTGAAGTTTTTGTCACAGAGGATGGTGCTGAAACTGACTTAGATTTGGGATATTACGAACGTTTCCTACGTCGTGCAAAAATGACGAAGTTAAATAACTTCACCAGTGGACGTGTCTACCAAGACGTTTTAAACAAAGAACGCCGTGGTGATTACCTCGGTGGTACAGTCCAAGTTATTCCGCATATTACAGATAATATTAAAGAACGTGTATTACGTGCCGGTGAAGGTTACGATGTCGCGATCGTCGAGATCGGCGGTACAGTAGGTGATATCGAATCACTTCCATTTATGGAGTCAGTGCGTCAGCTTATGGTTGAACTGGGTCATAAACGGACCATGTTGATGCATTTAACTTTATTGCCATACATCAAGTCGGCTGCTGAACTTAAAACCAAACCAACTCAGCACTCTGTTAAAGAGTTGCTTTCAATTGGTATTCAACCTGATATTCTTATTTGCCGTACTGAATATGATGTTGATGCAGATACTAAACGTAAAATTGCATTGTTTACCAATGTGGAAGCACGTGCAGTTGTTGTATGTAAAGATGCAAAAACAATTTATCAAATTCCACGTAATTTCTCTGAGCAAAACGTAGATGACTTAATCTGCGAACGTTTTGGCTATAATGATCTTCCAGAAGCAAATCTTGAAGACTGGGATAATGTGGTTGATGCACTATTAAACCCAGAATATATCGTGCGTGTCGCGATGGTGGGTAAATATGTTGAATTACCAGATGCTTATAAATCTGTAAATGAAGCACTTTTACATGCGGGTATCCAAAATCGCGTTAAAGTACAAATTGATTATGTTGATGCTGAATCTTTAGAAGGTCAGGATATTTCTGTACTTGAAACTGCGGATGCGATCTTAGTACCAGGTGGCTTTGGTGAGCGCGGTACCGAAGGTAAAATGCGTGCAATTCAATATGCGCGTGAAAATGGTGTTCCATTTTTAGGTATCTGTTTGGGTATGCAGTTGGCTGTGATTGAGTACGCGCGTAATGTAGCAGGACTGCCTGAAGCGACCTCAACTGAATTTAATCGTTCAACCAAGTATCCACTTATTGGCTTAATTACAGAATGGCTGGATGAACGTGGCGAATTACAACATCGTAGTCTTGAGTCAGACTTAGGCGGTACGATGCGTTTAGGTGCACAAAAATCAGAGTTGGTTGAGGGTGCAAAAATTCGTAGCATCTATGGTCAAGCTGAAATTGTTGAGCGCCACCGCCATCGTTATGAAATGAATGACCGTTTTATTCCAACACTTGAACAAGCTGGAATGAAGGTTTCTGGTTATTCATCAGTACAACATTTAGTTGAAACTGTAGAAATTCCTGAACATCCTTGGTTTATTGCTGTACAATTCCACCCGGAATTTACAAGTTCACCACGTGATGGACATCCATTATTTGCTAGTTTTATTGATGCTGCAAAAAAACAGCATCAGAAGTAAATAATGTAGGCTTTAAATAAACTGGGAAAGTTTAGATGTCACAATTAAAACCACAAGAAGTTGTACGTTTAGGCGATATACAAATGGCAAATCATTTGCCATTTGTATTATTTGGCGGAATGAACGTACTCGAATCAAAAGATTTAGCCTTTGAAATCGCTGAAACTTACGTTGATATTTGCAAGCGCTTAGATATTCCTTACGTGTTCAAAGCAAGCTTTGATAAAGCGAATCGCTCTAGCTTAAATTCATTCCGTGGTCCAGGTTTGGAAAAAGGAATTGAATGGCTTGCAGACATTAAAAAACAGTTCAATGTTCCAATTATTACCGATGTGCATGAACCGTATCAGGCAGCGGAAGTTGCGGAAGTTGCAGATATTATCCAACTTCCAGCTTTTTTGAGTCGTCAGACTGATCTTGTTGAAGCAATGGCAAAGACACAGGCGATTATCAATATCAAGAAAGCACAATTTCTAGCGCCACATGAAATGCGTCATATTTTGCATAAATGTTTAGAGGCTGGGAACGACAAACTTATTCTTTGCGAACGTGGTTCAGCATTTGGTTATAACAACTTAGTTGTTGATATGCTGGGTTTTGACACGATGAAAGAAATGAATGTTCCTGTTTTCTTTGATGTGACCCATGCATTGCAAACACCGGGCGGTCGTTCAGATTCAGCTGGTGGTCGCCGTGCGCAAATCACCACATTAGCACGTGCTGGTATGGCAACTGGTTTAGCTGGTTTGTTCTTAGAAGCACATCCAGACCCTGAAAATGCAAAATGTGATGGACCTTGTGCATTGCGTTTGTCTCAGCTTGAGCCATTCTTGGCACAATTAAAAGAATTGGATACTTTGATCAAAGGATTCAAAAAGTTAGATACACATTAAACCAATCTTTCCCCTTTGAGTTCCTCTATAAAAGGGGAACGCTAAGGAAATATGGGTTTAATTTATTATTCATTCAACAGAGGAATTGTTCATGAGCCAAATCGTTGATATTCGTGCGCGCGAAATTTTGGACTCTCGTGGTAACCCAACCATCGAAGCAGACGTAATTTTAGAATCTGGGATTGTTGGTCGTGCATGTGCACCATCTGGTGCTTCAACTGGTTCTCGTGAAGCTTTAGAACTTCGTGATGGTGATAAAGCACGTTACTTAGGTAAAGGTGTTCGTACAGCAGTTAATAACGTTAACACACTGATTCGCGATGCTTTGTTGGGTAAATCAGTTTTTGAGCAAAAAGACATTGATAATACAATGATCGCGCTTGACGGTACTGAAAACAAAGAAAAATTAGGTGCAAACGCAACACTAGCTGTATCTTTAGCTGTTGCACGTGCTGCTGCTGATGAAAAGAAAACCCCGCTTTTCCAATACATCGCAGATCTTCGTGGTCAAACGATTTTGACTATGCCTGTTCCAATGATGAACATCATCAATGGTGGTTCACATGCGGATAATAATGTAGATATTCAAGAGTTCATGATTGAACCAGTCGGTTTCACTTCATTCTCTGAGGCGCTACGTGCAGGTGCTGAAATTTTCCATTCTTTAAAATCAGTTTTAAAGAAACAAGGTCTAAATACAGCAGTTGGTGATGAAGGTGGTTTTGCACCGAACCTTCGTTCTAATGAAGAAGCAATCACCGTTATTCTTGAGTCAATTGAAAAAACTGGCTATAAAGCAGGTTCTGATATTATGCTTGCGCTTGATTGTGCATCATCAGAATTCTACAAAAATGGTCAATACATTCTTGCGGGTGAAGGCAACAAAGCATTTACTAGCAATCAATTTGCTGACTACTTAGCGGGCCTTGTGAACCAGTATCCAATTATCTCAATCGAAGATGGTTTGGATGAGTCTGACTGGGAAGGTTGGAGCTACCTCACTTCAATCCTTGGCGATAAAATCCAATTGGTTGGTGATGATTTATTTGTAACCAATCCTAAGATTTTACAACGTGGTATTGATGAGAAAGTAGGTAACTCTATTCTGATCAAATATAACCAAATCGGTACTTTGACTGAAACTTTAGATGCAATTTACCTAGCTAAAGCAAATGGTTATAGCACTGTTATTTCACACCGTTCAGGTGAAACAGAAGATTCAACTATTGCTGATTTAGCAGTTGGTACAGCAGCAGGTCAAATCAAGACTGGTTCACTGTGTCGTTCTGACCGTGTTGCGAAATATAACCAATTGCTTCGTATTGAAGAGTTAACTCAAGCAGCTTACCGCGGTAAAGCTGAGTTTAAAGGTCTAAATTAAGGTCAATCTCAGCTATGTTGAATCCTCCTGACCCTCTTTCTTTACAAAAGAGAGAAACTTCACGAATTCAGAATCCTATAGAATTCGTGACTGATCTTCCTTTAAAGAGGGATATAGGGAGTTATTCATGTTAGAGATTTTTCGATCTACTTCAAGTAAGTTGATTCTGTTGCTTGCAATCGTTTTGATTGCAAGTTTACAGTATCGGTTTTGGCTAGGTGAGGGCGGATACGTTCCTCATCAGGCTTTAACTCATCAAATTCAACAACAAGCTGAAATCAATACTGAGTTAAAAGAGCGTAATCGTATTTTGGCCGCTGAAGTTTTTGATTTAAAAAACGGAAGTGAAGCAATTGAGGAACATGCACGCTTAGATTTAGGTTTAGTTAAACCTAACGAAACTTTTGTGCAAATGAGTACTATTAGTACCCATTACAAACCAATTTATATTGATCCAAATGCAAAAGTAGATACTGCCACCAATGAAAACTAAGCTTTGGGCGATTGTACCCGCAGCAGGTTCGGGCAGTCGTTTTTCCAAAACCGAATTAAAACAATATCAATATATTCAAAGTCAAACTGTACTTGAACATACGGTCAACCGTTTAAATACATTGGTTTTGGCGGGGTGTGTGCTAGCGATCGGTGAGCAAGATAACTTTGCTAGAACACTCTCTTTTCAACATCTAGATAAATTGCACTACTGTATAGGTGGTGTCGAGCGTGTTCATTCTGTGCTTAATGCTTTAATTTATTTATCCGATATTGCAGATGAAAATGATTGGGTTTTGGTACATGATGCTGCACGTCCATGTGTAACAGCGAACTGTTTAGAGAAATTAGTGCTATCGTCAGTTCAATCGAATCAAAGTTCGATTCTAGCAATACCTGTGCGTGATACTTTAAAACACGTACAAGCTAATGATCAGATTGAAAGAACAGTAAGTCGTGAGCATTTATGGCAAGCGCAAACACCACAAATGGCAAAATTAAAAACGCTCAAACATGCGATTGAGGCTGCTTTGGCAGCCCAAATCAATATCACCGATGAAGCAAGTGCCTTGGAATATATCGGTGAAGCTGTGCAAGTGGTACAAGGGCGTTCAGATAATATTAAAATTACTTATACCGATGATTTAGAACTTGCACGCTTAGTTCTTCTGTCTCAAACAAACTAGATTTAGATATATCTTTCTTATTATAAAATAGCCTAAGTAAATTAGATGAAATTTATCATTTTCCTGTTAACATAAATGACAAATATTTCACAATTTGTTAAATTTAAACAACATTCTTGATAATGGATCAATAAATGAAAAAATTATTACTTGCAGGTCTTTTTAGCTTTTCTTTGGTGGGTTGTGCAACAACTGCTCAACAGCCTCAAGATACCGTACAGGAAACCATTCGCTACTCGACCAGCCCTTGTTTTGGTGCATGCCCGATTTATTCTGTTGAAATTTCTCCTTCAGGGAAGGTCCATTTTGATGGGAAGCAATATACCAAAGTTGTTGGGACGCAAGACCTTACCGTTGATCCTTCTGTTTATAGCAAGCTTCAACAAGAGCTGAAAACGTATCGCCCAGAAACAGGTATGAGTGTAAAAACTACAGCTTGTGAAGAGACCGCAACTGACCAGCAGAATGCCTATTTTTCTTGGTCACGTCCAGATGGTACGGTAACTAAACTAAGTCACTACATGGGCTGTATTTCGCCAGCAAATGCTGAGCTCAATAAACTGATTGAAAAGTTGCCAAAAATGATTGGGGTTGATGGTTTAGTGAGTTAAATAGAATATTATTTATTTGCCCCGATATATCGGGGCATTTTTATATGAAGATTGCCATCTTATGCTGGCATTGGAAATTCACCTTGTTGTAAAAACTGTGATAATTCAAAACGTACAATGCTTGAATCTTCGACTGCTTTAAATATAACTTCATCTGCACCAATATCACAAAACCATTGCGATCGAGCTATCGGGCTATTTTGGCTAAAGTGATCTGCTGTAAATAGTCCAACACATGCTGCATGGTTATTTTCACGAGCAGATGGATATTCAAATATTTCTATGCCTGCATTTCTCATGGATGTACCCAACTGTTGAGCATAACTGTAGTTTGTCGGGTGAGCGATAAGATCAAGATACTGTTCAAATGGTGGAGATTGTAAACGGATACCTTTATCACAATGATAGCCGACTGAGAATAAGGTGTGCTCGGTACGTATGGTTTTTTTCTTTGGTTGGCCATTCATTGAATGCCAAAATATAAAGCGATAATAAGCTGATTCTGCTAGCGTCACTGCGATGCTACATCCGCCATAAAAAATACTTGGTTCAAAGGTGCGACCAAAACGAGAACCCCATTTTAGTGGAGGATAGCGAAAAGGTGTTTTAAGTAGATAATGTAAATGATCTGAGTTTGGAGGATATGGTGGTTTAACCAACTCCAGCATATCCTCCAGTAAAGCTTGTTCTTCTAAGGTATCAACTAATTGTCGTGTCGCAATTTGTTCTTGGCTTTCTACTAAACGATATAAAGTACCAGATAGAGGCGTTATTTGTTGGTTTCCTTGACACTGTTGCCATAGATTTTGTTCAATGGCGGTCATACTTTACCTCGAATTGCATCGACAAATTGCAGAACAGAGACCAATCCGCTTACACTTTCGATTTGTTCAACAGGAACACCACCAGTCACACGATTTGGTGTATTCATAAAGTGGCGCATCCAGTCGGTGTCTCCACCAGTCAAAGCATATAATGCCCGTGATAGACGAATAAGCAATAGTGCCAATTCACCTTGTTTAGACGCAGGATCTAACTCAGGATTGTTTTTCAATCGGCTGATCGCTGTACGGTGTACACCTAAAATGGCGGCTAATTGTACTTGTTTTAGGTCAAGTTGTTCTGCTGCATTGAGCACCGCTTTAGCGAGTACAACTTTTTTGTCTGCGGGTTGTTTTAATAATGCACTCATGATGAAACCCTCATGTTGTCTATGCACTTATTATATATTAATTGTGCAATATGCACAACTTTGTGTTGGAGTAAGGATTTTGTATGCGTATGATATAAGTAGAATCTGATTGGCGAAAATAGATATAGTTGAATAAAGGTAGATAAAATAACGCATTAAATCAAATGTAGAAAAATAGCTTATATTATTATTCTAAATAATATATTATAAAAACACATAATGTTCGGAGCGGAATATGCATAGCATTTTGTTGGCACTGATGGGCGGTGTGCTTATTGGGTTAGCAGTTATTGGTTACTTATATGTGAATGGTCGGATCGCAGGAATTAGTGGTCTGATCGCCCAGCTACTCCAACCAAAATCATTATTTAAAAGCCCAGCTTTTTGGTTTTTGTTAGGTCTACTTATCACACCATTTATTTATCAATTATTTGTTAAGCCTGAGATCATCTTAGAGTCATCTCCGATCGCCTTGATGACAGCAGGGGTATTGGTTGGCTTCGGTACGCGCTTAGGTTCGGGATGTACTAGTGGACATGGTATTTGTGGAATAAGTCGTTTATCTATCCGTTCAATAATCGCAACGATGATATTTATGTTTGCTGGGATCGTAACGGTATATATAGCTCGTCATCTAGTGGGAGCGATGTAATGAAAAATATTTTCGCTTTTTTATTTGGTAGCTTATTTGCTTTAGGTTTAATGATTTCTGGGATGTCAAATCCAGCAAAAGTTTTAGGTTTCTTAGATATCTTTGGCCAATGGGATATTAGCTTAATGTTTGTGATGATTGGTGCAATTGCTGTTGCAATTATTCCTTTCCAAAAAGCAATTCGTCACCCAAAAACATTATTTGGAGAAAAAATTACTTTACCAACAAATACTCAGATTGATAAAAAACTGGGGATCGGAGCAATTTTATTCGGTGTAGGTTGGGGTATTGCGGGTGTTTGCCCTGCACCTGCAATTACATTGATTGGCTTGGGTTATTCTCAGATTTGGTATTTTATTACGGCCATGCTGTTTGGAATGTTTATTCATCATTTATGGGCTAAGCGCTAGGAGAAATACCATGCAATATCCTCAAGTTAAAGCTTTTTTTGATCAAGATACCAATACATTTAGTTATGTAGTGAGCGATCCACAGACGAACTGTTGTGCTGTAATTGATAGCGTATTGAACTATGACTCTGCATCGGCTTCAACTTCGACTGAAAGTGCGGATCAAATCGTTCAATATGTTGAAGATCATCAATTAAAAGTTGAATGGATATTGGAAACACATGTACATGCAGATCATCTAACGGCTTCTCAATACTTAAAATCAAAACTGGGTGGTAAAGTTGCCATGAGTCAGAAGATCAGTATTGTTCAACAAACTTTCAGTGCAATATATGGCATTGATATAAAGTATTTTAACACCCATCAAAGCTTTGATTATTTATTCAAAGATAACGAGCATTTTAGTATCGGTGAATTGGATGCATTCAATCTCCCAACGCCAGGACATACACCTGCATGCTTAAGTTATGTGATCGGTGATGCTGTGTTCGTAGGGGATACGCTATTTATGCCAGACTATGGCACAGCACGTTGTGACTTTCCTAAAGGTAGTGCAGATACTTTATTTGATTCGGTACAAAAACTATATCAACTTCCTGATCAAACACGAGTTTTTCTCTGCCATGATTATAAGCCTGAAGGAAGAAATGAATACCTTTATGAAACAACTATCAATGCACAAAAGCAAACCAATATTCATATAGATGCTAAAACTCACAAGCAAGATTTTGTGAATATGAGACAAGCACGAGATGCAACTTTGGCTATGCCGAAACTGATTCTGCCATCTATTCAAATCAACATGGATGCTGGGCGTTTTCCTGAACCTGAGTCCAATGGCATACGTTATTTAAAGCTACCTCTAAACTACTTTAAGCAGTGAATCATCTAAGCCGGGTTTACTATACTAAATGTCGATGTTATTGCATGTGCTCTAAATAGCCTAAGTAAATTTAATCATCTATTTTATTAACTTAGTCACATGCAATTTCCTAACATAAATTTTTGTACATTCAGTCAACGCTATGATAAAAATACAATTCATTTTAAAACTTGCTGAAATTAAGGTGTTTAAATGACCACCATTTATTTAGTCAGACATGGTCAGGCTTCATTTGGTAAAAGTAATTACGATGAGCTATCTGAAAATGGTGAAGCACAAGCAAAGCTCTTGGGGCAATATTTTAAGCATCTTTTTACTGAACCGCCTTATATCGTTTCAGGTAGCATGAAGCGACATCAACAAACCACTCAAATTTCATTGAATGAGTGTTTTCCCCAAGCTGATTATAAAACTGATGGGTTATGGAATGAGTTTAATCATCAGCAAGTATTTTCTTTATATGAGCCAAGGTTTGCCCAACCAGAAGTATTGCAACAAGACGTTTTTCAAGAAGTAGACCCGAGAGCTTATTTATTTCAGATTTTCGATCAAGCGATTGCTCGTTGGACAAATGAAGAATTTCATCATGAGTATGATGAATCTTGGTTCACCTTTAAAATGCGTGTAGAAAGTGCATTAGAGAATTTATGTGCAGAGTTAGCACATAAACAACCCCAAGAAGCTGTTGTTTTTACTTCTGGTGGCGTGATCTCCGTTGTGGTCGGTAAATTACTTGAGTTAAGTGTGCAACGTACTTTCGCGCTCAGTTGGTCGATTGCAAACACAAGTGTTACCACCTTGAAGTTAGTCAATGGTGAGCCACAGCTATTGAGTGTGAACGAGCATCAATTTATTAAATCTAAAAATCCAGATTTGCTAACTTGGTTGTAACTGGGAGAACTCGTCTATTAAATCATCTGAAAAGTGATGTTCGCTTACTCAGACTTCAACTCTTGTGAGCCTATGGAGATGTGACAAAAAATAGACAGGCACACGTGTTCTGAGTGGGTTTTTCGAGTTTCTGTGGTATAAAAATATCTCAACAATTCAACTTGAGAATAAGAAATGTCTGAACAAAAATATCACTGGTATTTAATTGGTTATACTTTTAATGATAAGAATGGTAGTGGTAATACTCGAAATTTTAGCATTCAACTGCCCTTGGAAACCTTTTTACCACCCGTTTCCCAATCAAAATTAAATGAGCTTGGTGTAATTGGATTGGAGTGGATCAGAAAGAATGATCCATCAGCAGATCCTGAGAACTTGTTTACGTTATCTATTTGTTATTTAGGTGAGATGACCACGAAGGAATTTCACGCTTAAAATGATTAGATCGGAAAGCCCTTAGCTGGGCTTTCCATTTCTGTATTGTATGAAAACGCTTGATAATGTTTTTATTTTCAGGTCTTCACTTCATCTTGTTCAATTTTTACTGCTGCTTTCCAGCTAGGTAATAAACTTAATCCCTCGACATATTTTTGAATATTTGGGTATTTCTCACCTTGTGCCATTTGATGAATTAAGGCATGAAGTCCAAATCCCATCATAAAGTCTGCACCAGTTAAACGATCCTCCACCAAGTATGATTTATTTTCTAAATACTCATTTAGATAACCAAAAACCTTATCAAATTCAACTTGAGTATAGTTTTCTAGAAATATTAACTGCGTACCTTGCTTGGTCTCTAAGAGGTGGATCAGGAAATTTGAACAACACTTATAAGTGATATTTTGCTCCCCAAATGATGTTATAAACATCAATATATGGAGTATTTTATGACACGTAGACCAAGAAGAAATCATTCAAATGACTTTAAAGCTAAGGTAGCACTTGCTGCGATTAAAGCAGAAAAAACACTTGCTGAATTGAGTGCTGAATTTGATGTTCATCAAAACCAAATTATTGACTGGAAAAATCAACTGATTTCAGCTTCCTCGCAAGCTTTCGATCAATCAAAAGCTCCAACAGAACCACCCATCGATCTAAAAAAACTACATGCAAAAATCGGTGAGCAGGCATTAGAAATTGATTTTTTAGAAGGTGTGTTGAAGAAACTGGGTCGCTTCAACCACAAAAGTTAATCGATGACTCACTTCAGATTTCAGTATCTAAGCAAGCTAAGCTGCTGAAAGTCTCCCGTGGTTGTTATTACTATCGCCCAAAACCTGTGAGTGAATCAGATCTGAAGCTGATGCGCTGTATGGATGAGTTACATATGCAATACCCTTTTGCAGGTAGCCGTATGATGCGTGATTTATTGAATCGTCAAGGACATCATATAGGACGACGTCATACACGTACTTTAATGAAGAAAATGGGCATTAATGCGTTATATTGCAAACCAAATTTAAGCCAGGCTAATCAAGCTCACCGTAAATATCCATATCTGCTCAAAGGATTGGCTATTCAGCGCAGTAATCAAGTGTGGTCTACGGATATAACGTATATCCCTATGGCAAAAGGCTTTGTTTATTTATGTGCTGTGATTGATTGGCATAGCCGCAAGGTACTTGCGCATAGAGTATCGATTAGTATGGAGGTTACATTTTGCATAGAAACATTAAATGAAGCTATTGAAAAATATGGCCGACCTGAAGTCTTTAATACAGACCAAGGCAGTCAGTTTACCAGTGATGCATTTATTGATGTATTGAAATCAAATGGCATTCAAATCAGTATGGATGGTAAAGGTCGATGGGTTGATAATGTGATGGTTGAACGATTATGGCGGAGCGTTAAATATGAAGAGGTGTATCTCAAAGCCTACAGCAATGTTTTGGATGCGAAGAAGCAATTAAACGCATATTTTGAATTTTATAATTTGAAACGACCTCATTCGAGTCTGGACAAAATGACTCCAGATGAGTTTTACTATGACCAGCTACCACAACAAAATAAGGTAGCTTAACTAGAGCAGAGTATCACTTATAAATAAGCTTTTAGTTGTTCAAACAAGTGGGACCACCTCTCTATCTCATTAAAAACTTTTAATAAAAATGGCAACATGGCAGAGCTTTCAGAGAAATGAATCCATTGTAGATAGTCTACATAAGTAGCATCATTGATGTCTGGTGCTAAGTGAGGTGCAAATTTCTGAATTAATAACTCTACTATGGCACCTGATTCCGCAATGATTTTACCTTGCCACTCAATCACAGGAGACTTACCTAAAGGATGAATATTTTTTAAAGACTCAGGCGCTAAATGGGTAGTTAAATCACGGTAATAGCGTTGCAGTTGATACGGCTGTTTGATTTCTTCAAGTAGCCACAAAATTCGAAAAGAACGTGATTGATCTAAATGATGTAATGTAATCATGATAATTCCTGCTAAAGCGTTTTACGGTAATTTTCCCACACTTTTCAAATTTCAATAAGCGATTAAACACATTTATCATGGCGACTTTCTAAAAAAGCATCTGAGCTACTAACTTTTGATGATTGTTCCATACCTATGGCTAAAGAGGGGGGGATGATGCCGATAGTTAGAAAGCGATTTAGAAAAACCTTTTCCTTCGATTTTGAGTCAACATATTGCTCAGTTTGCCCAAATCAGCGAACTCAAAATTTAATGAAAAAAGTTATTGTTGAAATTTTGCTATACGAAAAGGCACAAGCAAAAAGCTAGAAATATCTATAAAATGATCAAAATTATTCACTCAATTTTAAACTTGGTTTTTTATTTAAATGACTGATATAGAAATAGAAACACATCCGCTAACTCCTTTTCTACCTGCTCATGCAAAATTACTCATGTTAGGAAGCTTTCCACCGCCTCAAAGTAGATGGAAAATGGATTTCTATTATCCGAACTATCAAAATGATATGTGGCGTATCTTTGGTTTGATTTTCTTTAAAGACAAAGACTATTTTTTAGACTTGCCGAATAAAAACTTTAAAGAACAGCTTATACGTGATTTCTTAACACAAATTGGTGTTGGAATATTTGATACGGCCTATCAAGTTAAACGGCTGCAAGGCAATGCTTCGGACAAGTTTTTGGAAATTGTCACACCAACTGATTTATCAGAATTGCTTGAAAAAATCCCAATGTGCCATACCATCATGACTACAGGGGACAAGGCCACCGATACTTTGATGCAGCATTTTCCAGAGCAAGCAAATAAGCCTATGATTGGTCAATCTGTACAAGTAAATTATGCTAATCGTAAGCTTAATTTATATCGTTTACCATCATCGTCTCGGGCATATCCTTTAGCCTTAGAAAAAAAAGCGGATGCTTATCGACAATTCTTTGAAACAATTGGTTTGGTGTAATCAATATAAAATTGAACTACATCATCCATTCTACTGGAAAATAAGACACGAAATGCATGCTAAACCTTTGGAATCTAGTGCTCTCAGGGTCATGATGATGTTCAATGACTTGACCATTTTCCTTATGTTCAAACCAAACAATATTGCCATCTGCATCAAGTTTAAGTTGATAGGCGACTTGTAACATGTGTTCATCCAGAAGAGCGGTAACTTGATTCTGTAATTGATCTGATTCAACCACCAAACCGACTTCAGTATTTAAATGCGCAGAACGAGGGTCAAAATTAAAAGAACCAATAAAAACTTTACCATCTACATCAAAGAATTTTGCATGTAGGCTTGAGCGATTTTTACCTTTTACAGGAATCACGCTACCCGTTGCGATTTCATACCAAGTCCGTTTTTTTCTTTCGATATTGGGTTTGAACTCGTAAAGTTGTACGCCATTTTGTAGAAGCGGTTTACGGTATTGACTATAAAATGAATGTACCACAGCAACATCATTTGCGACCAAACTATTGGTGAGCACCCTAACTTTGATACCGTTATTCGATAATTGGCTTAAGTATTCTGTTCCACGTTGTGTTGGCACAAAATAGGCCGAAACCAACTCCATGTGCTGCTCGGGTTTTCCCATAATCTTTAAGACTTGTGCATAAAGCAGTTCTTGCTCTTTTGCTTGTCCCGATGCTTTATTCGGTCGATCCGCAACAAAGTGTGCTTTTGCCCATTGAATAGGGTAGTTTTGAAGACGGATTTTTAAATAATCCTGCGCAGCTTCAAGCTTATTTTCAGTAAGCGTATTTTCTTCATCAAAAGCCTGATAACTTTGCCTAATACTTTCAAATTGCTGCGGTGTGCCTTGACCAAGTAATTGTTCAGTAGAATAACTTAAAGGACTTTGCCAAAACTCGTCGAAGACCTCAGCAGCGTGATCAACAGACGCGCCATAAAATAAAATGTCCATGTCACTAAATTGGAATTGATCACTGGCGTCAAAGTATTCACTACTAATATTTCGACCACCAGTGACTGCGATTGATGAATCAGCAATCGTGAGTTTATTGTGCATGCGATGGTTAATTTGATTTAACCTGAAAATATAGTCAATAAAGCGCAGATGTCTAAACTTATATGGATTGAAAATACGAATGTCTAGATTTGGATGTTGCGAGAGTGCTTTAAGAGTTTTATCGAGTTTGACTCCATTTTGGTCATCAATCAGTAATCGGATTTTTACCCCTCGGTCAGCAGCATTGAGTAATTCATAAAGCATCAAGTTGCCAATTGGATCATCATTCCAAATGTAATATTGCAAATCCAAATGATGTTTAGCGTTCCTGATTAAGTGAATACGAGATGCGATACTTAAAAATGCATCATCCAAAGCTAAAAATGCAGTTAAACCATTTTCAATATTAAGATCGGTTTGAGGATCATTTATCCATTTTGTTTTTGTTTGCAAGGGATTACTCCGATCATGGTTTTGATTGGGGGGCAATGAACAGCCACTTATTGCTAACATAATACCAAGTGTCATTATCTTGAAAGAGTATGAATTGTTTATCATTTTATTTATCAAGCGTGTGAGTCCAACAGTAATTTGTAGGTTATTGATTTTCTTATATATCTAAATACGTTTTCTTTCCAAGGTTTAAATGTAATTATAAATATAATCAACAGCTTATATTTTAATTTATATATTTTTCCTATGTAAATACTCTGAATCAATACAGATGTATAGTGTATAAATCAATAAATATTGAGCCATAGTACTATACTGGTGTATAGTATGTTTTTAGATTTAATGTGATCGACATTATGCCTAAGCAATTAGAGGACAAAAAAAAGATCCTCACTCGTGTAAGACGCATCCAAGGTCAAGTTCAGAGTGTTGAGCGTGCTTTGGAAAATGACGCAGAATGTGCAGATATTTTGCAGCAAATCTGTGCAGTTCGTGGTTCTATAAATGGTTTGATGAATGAACTTCTCGAAATTCATTTAAAAGATACTTTGGTTGTCGGTGACTCTTCTGAGTTGCAACGCAGTCAAGAGCTCATCCAAGTCAGTAAAATTCTTAAATCTTATTTAAAGTAAAATTCAGGAGTGTCATTGTGATTAAATCTCGTGCAGCCGTTGCTTTTGCCGCTGGTGAATCATTACAAATCGTAGAACTTGATGTTGAGCCACCGAAAGCAGGTGAAGTCCTCATTAAAATTACACATACAGGTGTATGCCATACAGATGCCTTTACTTTATCAGGTGATGATCCCGAAGGTGTTTTTCCTGCCGTTTTGGGTCATGAAGGCGCAGGGGTTGTGGTTCAAATCGGTGAAGGTGTGACCAGTGTTGCGGTTGGCGATCATGTGATTCCGCTTTATACGGCAGAATGTAAGGAATGTTTATTCTGTAAATCGGGCAAAACCAATCTATGTGTAGCGGTTCGTGCAACTCAAGGTAAGGGTGTTATGCCTGATGGCACAACCCGTTTTTCTTATAATGGTCAGCCAATTTACCACTATATGGGTTGCTCAACCTTTAGTGAATACACGGTTGTTGCTGAAGTCTCTTTGGCGAAAATTAACCCTGAAGCCAATCATGAACAAGTCTGTTTATTAGGCTGTGGTGTAACGACAGGTATCGGTGCAGTACATAACACAGCGAAAGTACAAGAAGGGGATAGTGTTGCCGTCTTTGGCTTAGGTGGTATTGGTTTGGCAGTCGTACAAGGTGCACGTCAGGCTAAAGCTGGACGAATCATTGTTGTGGATACTAATCCTGATAAATTTGAATTGGCGAAACAGTTTGGTGCAACAGATTGTTTAAATCCAAAAGATTATGAACAACCGATTCAGCAAGTGATTGTAGAAATGACAGGTTGGGGCGTTGATCATTCTTTTGAATGTATTGGTAATACCAATGTGATGCGTTCTGCTTTGGAATGTGCTCATCGTGGTTGGGGACAATCAGTGATTATTGGTGTAGCCGGTGCAGGTCAGGAAATTTCGACGCGTCCTTTCCAACTGGTCACAGGTCGTAAGTGGATGGGTACAGCGTTCGGTGGGGTGAAAGGTCGTTCGCAACTCCCGAAAATGGTAGAAGATGCAATGAAAGGTGAAATTCAACTTGAACCTTTTGTAACGCATACCATGCCACTTGAGAATATTAATGAAGCCTTTGATTTGATGCATGAAGGTAAATCTATCCGTACTGTGATTCATTTCTAATGTTTAAGTTTAGATTTGATGGTGCGAAAAGTGCCATCAAATCATCTATGAGCAGCTATTCATGACGAAAGCACGTTTAAAACTTCATGTTCGTATATTGTCTGAAAATGAAATTGCTTTTGGACCTGGAAAAGCTGAGTTACTTGAAGCGATTCAACGTACAGGTTCAATATCTCAAGCCGCTAAATGTATGAATATGAGTTATCGGCGTGCATGGCAGTTGGTAGAGACAATGAACCAATGTTTTCGTTCCAATCTTGTTGAAACTCAGACTGGCGGAATACATGGTGGTGGTGCAGTGGTCACGGAATTAGGACAATTGGTATTAAATAAATTTAGAATAATGGAGCAGCAAGCGATTCAGGCAGTCGAATCAGAATTTGAAGAGTTATCTAATTATATGGAAATGAAATGAAGAATAGGATGATTGTCCAGTGAATTTTTAAAAGGCATCCCCCTCTATAATGGTGACACAAATCGTCACAAATAGACGAAACTGTCTGAACATATCATCGATTTTTCCTGTAAAATGCCTTTACGTTTAAAAAAACTCAATAAGAAGCAATGTTCAAGACTATTTTTTCTGCATTAGAACAACTCGGCTTAACTGCACAGAAACGTGCAATTCATATTCAATTTTCGAATCCTGCTTTAGCCAATCAGGTATTTTTGCAGCGTATTGAAGGTACGCATAGTCTGAATGGCGGAATTACTGCCGCCCTTATATGCTTATCTACGAACGCGACCATTCCATTAAAACAATTCATTGGTTGCCAAGTTGCTGTCGATACCGTTACGGATATAGGCACACTCTTTAGAACCACAGGGATTGTCACCGAAGCCGTCCAAGGACAATCTGATGGCAGTTTGACCCTATATAAACTCAAACTGCAAGATGCCACTGCACTGTGGCATAAACGTCGTAATAGCCGCGTGTTTATGAATAAGACGGTTATAGAGGTATTGGAAGTTGTTTTTAAGGAATGGCAACAACAAAATCCCTTATTTGCATCCAGTCTTAGCTTGGATCTCAGTGGGCTTACGCAAGACTACGATGTTCGCCCATTCACTATGCAACACAATCAAACCGATGCAGAATTTCTAACGAATTTATTGCGTAGTGAAGGTGTTAACTGGTTAATTGATGAAGCCCAACTCAACGTTGCCAACAGCAATAGTCCGATCCAAGCGCAAAAACTGCGTTTAATTGACGATAACAACCAATACCAAGCCTTAAATCGCAGAACGATTCGTTATCACCGCAGCAGTGCCACAGAACAATTTGACAGTATGACCAGTCTGATTGCTGAACGCTCTCTACAACCGACCGCAGTCCATATCCAACGCTGGCAAGCCGATGCCCTAGAACAAGAGGACGGTGCCGGTAGCGTACAAACGAAACACCAACATAGCCAACAACATGATGTCGCATCACTTGGACTTGAAGATGCATGGTGCATCACGCCTGCATGGATGCAAGACCTCAATGGTGAAGATGGTGCAACTGCATCAGGTAACAACCAAATTGAAAAACTTAATCAAAACCTCGGCCACTACCACAATGCCCAAGCCAAACAGTTTATTGCCCATACTACAGTACGAGACACACAAGTCGGCTACTGGTTTAAACTGAACGAACACCCTGAAATAGATCAACACAGTGGGGCAGACCAAGAGTTTCTAATCATCAAAAAAGGTTGGTTTAATCAGAACAACCTACCCAAAGATTTGAACGATCAAATCAGCCAATTAGTTGAACAAAGCCAATGGCAATATTCAAACAATAGCGGAGAACGCCAAGCCAACCAACTGACCCTACAACGTCGTAACATCAAAACTGTACCCGAATACCATCCACTGCAGCACCGTCCAGCAGCCAACCCACAACGTGCCAAAGTGGTTGGGCCATCAGGTGAAGAAATCCATGTCGATGAATGGGGCAGAATCAAAGTCCGATTCCTGTTCACCCGAAATGATGACCATCAACACGATGGCGGTGCAGGTAGCAACGACAACGATACCGACTCGGTATGGGTGGATGTACTGACCCCGTGGGCAGGCGAAGGCTTTGAACTACGCACTGACCAATGGGGCGCGATCCGCGCAGGCGAAGGCTTACTGATCACCACCCATGCACAAGCGCAAGCTCAAGGCGATCATCTCGAAGCACAAACAGCCAAACAACAGCTGGAAGGCAACCAAGCCAATGCCAAAGCCTTGAGTGAAGTGGCAAAGAACCAACAGACGGATGAACTCGAAGCTTTAGAACAACTCAAAGCGTTCGCCGAGACAATTCAAGACAAGATTGCTAAATTCAATGAAGCAATCCTATTACTTAGCTCACCGAATGGTATTGGACTGAGTACTCCAGAAGACATACACCTTTCCGCTGATGGACAACTGAACCAATTTGCAGGCGATAGCATTAACCTGAGTACGCAAAAGAATTTAATCGCCCAAGCCAGTCAAAAGATCAGTCTATTTGCAGCACAAGGCGGGATTAAACAAGTTGCAGCAAAAGGCAAGTTTGAGATACAGGCACAGAGTGATGGTTTAGATATATTGGCTAAAGCTGGAATACAAATTATCTCGACAGAGGGTTCAATACATTTTATTGCAAAAAAGAAAATCGTCATGGTTGGCGATAGTTCGCAACTCGAAATTAATGGTGGTGGTATTTTCCCAACCACAGGTGGAAAGTTTGAATGTAAAGCTGGGCAGCATTTGTTTATGGGAGGTGCGCAAGTTGCGATGCCAGATATAAAGCTGAACAGTAAGCCATGTTATTTAACGTTTGAAATTGTAGATCTCGCAGGTAAGCCAGCGAAAAATGTGGAATATATTGCATTTAGAGCAGATGGTAGCCAACAAGTTGGTCGAACCAATGCAGCAGGTCAAACTCAGAAATTCCAAACAGAGAGTTCAGAGCAAATTTCTATCCATATTAGTGATAAAAATGCTTCTAAATATAAGCTTGTAACAAAGGGTTAAAAAATAATGAATAAATATAATGTTCTCGAATACACCCTTATTTTTTATAACCAAAGAAATAAAAGCTTGGCGAATGTTAAGTACACGCTTATTTTCTTTCCGCAACAAGGAGGACGCATTACTTATACAGATGTGACAGATGAACGTGGGCAAACCAAGCCGATTGAACTTACAGCAAATGGTAAGCTTCATGTCTTTGTTGAGGGGCATGAAACTATTTTTAGTCCGAGGAAGCTGATTAAACCTGTTTTGGCTGAAGGCACTAATGTTATTGAGATTAAAGAAGGTCGTTTGGATGGCAATATAAAATTCATAACAAAAGAACAGTATGAACTTCAACGGGAAACAGCTCGTGCTAAATTACAAAACCAAGCCAAGACCACACCGAAGGGTAGCTTCTTTAATCGTCCCCAAATGCCTCCTGCTTTTCATCAAGGCGTACAAAGACTTGAGCAAAATTTGAATATGTCTTATGAGGAATACAAAAAGAACAATACCCGGCTAATCAAGGCAAGAAAGCATTTCAAATTTAAAATGTATGTGTTGTACCGTTTTGCTGATAGTCGAGGCAATGGTATCCCGAATATGAGCTATCAAGTTTTTGGTGAGGGTCCAGACAAACCATTAGTCGGACTTCGACTTATCCCCACCGATCAAAAGGGTTATACACAACTCGTGGAGACCCATTTAAAAACTCAAGTTAAATACCCATTGGGCAGTACTTCAAAAAAGAGCGAGTGGTTTGAGCCAATTACCTGTGTAGATAAACAAGTTATTCATCAGATCATTTTTCCAGTAGCACGTGCAACAACCAATCCCGATATCAACCATAAAGCGAATCTGGGAGAAGCACAAAAACCGCCGATTGTGATCAATCCACATAACAATGAGGTTTTGATTCTTCCACCTGCACTTTATGCTGAATTTGATCGAAAAACCAAGATATTATCCGATGCTATAAAAGATGTGCATAAATCTAATGCTGATCTCACTCGCCAGATTCAACTTCGAAATCTTGAAGAAATCAAGGAACTTGAAAAAAGACTAAATATCAATCAGCAAAAAGCCATTGAAAAAATAAATGGTGAATTTAAACAAGTTGCTGATTTGAAAGAAGTCTGGATCGTTGAAACAACAGGAGAAAAGGGTCAAGCTGATTCTAAATATGACTTAGGAAGACGCTATTTAAAAGTTTCTGATTATGAAAACTATAAGAAAGAACGTTTAAATGAAGAAAAACAAGTTCAAATTATAAGGGAAAATGGGCAGGTTGCATCACCGAGTTTCATCAAAAAGGAATTTCAAAAATTAGGACAACAGTTGTTGACCGCAAAAAAATCAGTGGGTGGTGATAAAGCGGTTTATAACCTGATTGGTGGTTTGGGCGGTGAAATTGCTGAAGAATATGTCAACAGTAATGATGTCACTGTTAATCAGGAAGCACAGTGGTTGCGCATGGTTGCGGGTGCTGGTGGTGAAGGGATGATCAGTGCATCTTCAGCTGGTTTAAAAATGAAATTGAGCGGAGATGCTTCGGTCAAATGGACGCTGTTTGAAGGGGTAAAAGAATGGCGTCGGTTCTATCCGTGTGAGTCAGGATGGACGCTAGAAATTGAAAATTATGATTTAGGTACGATCCGTTTTTTAATCGGTACAGAGTTATCGGGTTTCTCAGGTGCCAATCTTGGGATCGCAGGAAATCTATCGGTAGATATTACCCATCAAGGTACGACTCAAATGCTATCCGCAGTGGTGCGTGAGCCAGAGCAATCGATGACGAACATGCTGAATCGTGAGCGTAAGCCGATGTTTGAACCAGCGCAAGGTAGTTTAAAAGAAATTACTGCTGATCAGAACAGTGGCAAGCCACAAGCAACCGTAGGCGTGGAAGCATTTATTGGTGCGCAAATCCAAGGTGTATTAAAGGGCGGAATAGAGTGGTTTAAACCGAGTGCAGATAGTAGTGGTGAGGGAGAATTTGTCACCATCGCTGCGGTGTCTGCTGGTGCTGGTGTCAGTGCGGGTGCTGGTGCACAAGGGCAATTCCAACTGATTTACCATGATGGATGTTTTAAGGTTCGTGCCGCAGCGCATTTATGTTGGGGTATTGGTGCAAAAGGGATTGCGACATTTACCGTGGGGACTGAGCATATCCTCAACTATATCGGTTTTATTAAATTGCAGTTATTACAAGCAGGGTTTAGAAGTTTGGTCTATATCTCGGAGCGAGCGTTCTTGTTGATGTCACGAGTACTCGCTTATTGTATTGGTGAGGATCATCCAATAACACAAAACTTAGAGGTAATTGCAGACTCATTTGATCTTTGGGTTAAGCGACTTGATATTGACCAAGGTCGTTTAAAAACAGCTAATCATGTAAACTCCGCTAAAGGACGAGAGGAGTTAATCATTGCCCCACCAGAAAGCAAAGGCATCTTACTGTATGCAGTGACCCATTGGAGTGATCGTACTGCTCCGATTTTTGATATTCGGGTGTCTTTTAGTGAGCGAGAAATTCAGTTTTTCCCTGCACGAAAAACCGCAGTGATTAATATCTTAAAAACCTGTATCACCGTAGCAGAATGGCAAAATACCATTCAACATATTCATCCACAAGGTGAAAAGTTAACACGAGATCAATTTGGTAAAGTGGAAGGGGATTTGATTCGCTTTTTAAATTATGGCAGTGATAAAAAATATGCGGAAGATATTATTCGCTGTATTAATCAAGGCATTGATTATGCAGGAACTCATATTAATCAGTGGCTCAAAGACTATTTAAAATATCGCAAGGGAGCAAGGGCGGTGACTGGAACTTCTTGGAACTATATGTTGGTGCAAAATCAAGATGACTATCGTTTTGAGCAATTACGCATGCAGCAAGGCATATCGAGAGGGTTTGAGGAGCAAGCGTTGATGGCAAGTAACCTTGAAATATTAGCCCCATTTGAACAGGATGAATCCGAGGAGTCCAAGGTGTACCATGTTTAAAGGTACACCTTAATAGGATTAGGGATTGGCAGCGCAACGTACTGAGTTATGTCTGTTTAGATCTAGATTATATTTTTTAACAAGTTCTGATTTAGCACGTTCAGGGTCTTCAACAGGATGTATGGCATGGCGTTGCATGGTTAAACCATTCCCCCCCATGTACATATTTTGTCCATCATCAGGTGCAGAACTACGGACCACTTTTAAGGTACCTGTTGCTGGACCTTGTGGATTTTTTTCAGGCGATTTACTGTAGTACTCAGGATCGTACCAGTCCAGCATCCATTCATAGTTATCGGTTAGCATGTCATAGAAACCTAAAGGGCTTGGTGGAAATTGCTGTAATTCAGGCACATTTATATCTGCTTTATATTTTTTTACTAAGGCTTTTCTTTGTTCAAAGCTCCAAATATTACGACCAATATCGATTTTACCATTATCGGTAGCATACAGGACGTATTGTCCACGATTACGCGCGGCATATTCCCATTGCGCCTCGGTCGGTAAGTCCATGTTTAAGTTGAGCTGTTGACCGAGCCATTGGCAATAATTGCGTGCCTGCTGCCAATTGATACCTGCTGCCGCAATAGGAACTCGTCTAGAAACTGAAAACTCATCAAAGACCCCCACTTTTTTTTGCCCTGTGACATCAGTATAGACATCAAAATCGGCATAAGTGGCTTTGGTGGCACTGAGATGAAAGTCATCCAATGTGACTTTGTGTAGAGGACTGCTGTCTCCGCCAGCATAAGGAAGTTTATCAATACTATGTTCAGGACCAAAGTCACCCATCATAAAGGTCCCACCTTTGACCAAGATGAGATTCTTTTTGGTTTTCTCTAACAGTTGTTGTAATTGTTTTTGTTGTTCAGCAGATAGATTTGCTTTAGTTGTTGGTGTTTGTGCGTTTTGATTAGGATTTGAAGTGGGTTTGGCACAAGCGGATAGCGCCACACTAGAAAGTAAAATGATGGCAAGGTTTTGTTTAATCATCTTTTTTAAAATCATTAGGTTGCAGATATTGTCTAAATTTTAAGGGAGTTTATGGAGATTGAAAAGAAACATTGTGTTAAGTATTCCAAACGGAATGTTATCTGTGCACCCGGGGTGTAATTTAAAATACGGCAGGGCATATCGAGCGGGTTTGAGGAGCAACCACTGATGGCGAGTAACCTTGAAATATTAGCACCATTTGAACAGGATCAATCTGAGGAGTCTAAGGTGTACCATGTTTAAGGGTACACCTTGAAAATGATCAAGGATTGGCTGCACAACGCACTGAGTTATTTAGATTAAAATCAAAATAATACTTCTCATTTGCAGATTCTTTTACTAGTTTAGGATAAGCAACAGGATGCATGGCATGGCGTTGTATGGTTAAACCATTCCCCCCCATGTGCATATTTTGCCCATCATCAGGTGCAGAACTGCGGACCACTTTTAGAGTGCCTGTCGCTGGACCCTGCGGATTTTTTTCGGGAGATTTACTGTAGTACTCAGGATCGTACCAGTCCAGCATCCATTCATAATTATCCGTTAGCATGTCGTACAGACCTAAAGGACTTGGCGGAAATTGTTGTAATATAGAGATATTTTTATACACTCTAAATTTATCTTGTGATTGTTGTCGTTGTTCGAAGCTCCAAATATTACGACCAATATCGATTTTGCCGTTGTCTGTGGCGAAGAGAACATATTGCCCACGATTACGCGCGGCATATTCCCATTGCGCCTCGGTTGGTAAATCCATATTTAAGTTGAGCTGTTGACCGAGCCATTGACAATAATCACGTGCTTGCTGCCAATTGATGCCTGCCGCAGCTGTTGGGGCACGATAGTTGATTGAAAACTCATCAAAGACTCCTACTTTTTTTGCCCTGTGACATCAGTATAGACATCAAAATCGGCATAAGTGGCTTTGGTGGCACTGAGATGAAAATCATCCAAAGTGACTTTGTGTAAGGGGCTACTGTCTCCGCCAGCATAGGGAAGTTTATCGACACTATGTTCAGGACCAAAGTCACCCATCATAAAGTTTCCACCTTTCACAAAGATGAGATTCTTTTTGGTTTTTTCTAACAGTTGTTGCAATTGCTTTTGTTGTTCAGCAGATAGATTTGCTTTGGTTGTTGGTGTTTGTACATTTTGATTTGGATTTGACGCGGGTTTTGCGCAGGCTGTTAAGACAATACTAGAAAGTAGAATGATCGCAAGGTTTTGTTTAATCATCTTTTTTAAAATCATTAGGTTGCAGATATTGCCCAAATTTTAAGGGAGTTTATGGAGATTGAAAAGAAACGTTGTGTTTAAGCATTAAAAGCTCAGCTTATCTATTTCTGATTTTGATGAACAGTCTCTGATTTTGGAAATGCTAGATAAAAATTTCATTCTCAGCATTATCTCTAGAATTGTGCAACAACAGTGATTTCAGCACCAATAATAAGCATATTTATCAGACCTAAAAATCACATAAACATAAACACATGATTTATATTAAAAAATAATTATGGCATGGTTTCTGCTTTTATTAATTCAAACTTGTATACAAGATAGGATTCATAAAGTGCACGAAATTAAAACTTTAGGCTGGACAATTTTTGAATGGCAAACGGCTTACTTAAAAAAAGAGATTCAGCTCGATACTTTAAAAGATTTAGTTGCAGCAATTGACCCTCAAGACAATGCATGGATTTCAATTGCGACGGTAGATCAAATTGAACAGCAAATCCAAGCATTGAATCACTCGACTCAAGATACTGAGAATCTGCATAAACAATTTCCACTTTACGGCGTGCCATTTGCAGTTAAAGACAATATTGATGTTGCTGGATTTGCAACGACAGCCGCATGTAAAGCACTAACCGAGATAGCAGAACAAGATGCAGAAACAGTTCGTTTGTTAAAACAAGCGGGTGCGATTGTGATTGGAAAAACCAATCTTGATCAGTTTGCTACAGGTTTGGTGGGGACACGTTCGCCATTTGGTGCAGTATCAAATACATTTAAAGCTGAATATGTCAGTGGTGGTTCAAGCTCAGGTTCAGCAAGTGCTGTAGCTCGTGGGTTCGTGCCATTTGCATTGGGTACAGATACGGCGGGTTCAGGTCGTGTGCCAGCGGCATTTAATAATATTGTCGGTTTAAAGCCGACCAAAGGGCGTTTTTCAAACCGTGGCTTAATACCTGCGTGTAAAAGTCTCGATTGTATTTCGATATTTGCTTTAACGGTTGCCGATGCAGATCTAGTCGCTCATCAAATCGAAGCCTACGATGTTCTGGATAGCTATTCACGTAAGCACCCTAAAAATGTGCCTGCACGTTTCTCTAGCAAATTAAAATTTGCAATTCCAAACCAACTGAATTTCTTTGGTGATCAGCAAGCTGAAAAAGCATTTCAACAAACCGTACAATTGCTGGAAAGTTTAAACGCTGAAATCACCAAGATTGATTTTTCAGATTTTGAAAAACTGGCAGCGCAACTTTATCAAGGGTCTTGGGTCGCAGAGCGTACTGCGGCGGTCGAGGATTTACTCAAAACCAATGCAAAAGATTTTGATCCAACAGTACTTGAAATTATTAAAAACGGCGAAAAATATTCTGCTGTCGATGCCTACAATGCTGAATATTTAAAACAAGACTTAGCACGAAAAATTCAAGCAAAACTCGCTGAGTTTGATGCTTTAATCGTTCCAACAGCACCGACCATTTACACCATTGAGCAAGTACAACAGCATCCAATTGAATATAACGCTCACTTTGGTACATATACCAATTTTACCAATTTAGCTGATCTCAGCGCACTGGCATTACCAGCAGGCTTTAGAGCGGATCATTTACCTTTTGGCATCACCTTAATTGCCCCAGCTTGGCACGATGCCGCATTAGTTCATTTCGGTAAGGCATGGCAAAACTACTTAGCACTGAAATTAGGTGCTTTAGATAAGACTCAGCCTTTAGGTTCTGTAACTCCAGTTTCTCCTCATCATATCCGTGTTGCTGTGGTCGGTGCGCATCTCACCGGAATGCCATTAAATTTTCAATTGACCACGCGTGATGCAGTGCATATCGAAACCACAAAAACCTCTAAAAATTATGCCCTCTATGCTTTAAACGGCACAGTTCCGCCAAAACCAGGCTTAGCTCGTCAACAAGACGGTCAAAGCATCATTGTTGAACTTTGGGATGTTCCAACCGCTCGATTTGGCGAGTTTGTAGCAGAGATCCCAACCCCTTTGGGCATGGGCAATGTCGAGTTGGAAGATGGTCGTTGGGTCAAAGGCTTTATTTGTGAGCCTTATGGCATAGATGATGCAGAGAATATTAGTCATTTTGGTGGATGGAGAGCCTATATCCAGCATCGTAACAATCAAGTAGCAAACACAGCGAATTAATTGGGGGAGTCATCATGTTTAAAACTGTACTTATTGCAAACCGTGGTGAAATTGCTGTTCGAGCGATTCGCACACTGAAAAAATTAGGCGTGACTAGTGTTGCTGTTTATTCAGATAGCGATTGTTATGCACAACATGTTGAAGATGCTGATATTGCAATTGCATTGGATGGCTTAAAACCAGCCGATACTTATTTAAGTATTGAGAAATTAATTCAAGCTGCTAAACAAACGGGTGCTGAGGCGATTTTTCCGGGTTATGGTTTCCTCTCAGAAAGTGCTGATTTTTCACGTGCATGTGAAGAAAATAATATTGCCTTTATGGGACCAACTGCCGAACAAATTTTAGAGTTTGGTTTAAAACATCGTGCCCGTGAATTGGCCGCAGAGGCGAATGTGCCAATGACACCAGGGACAGGATTACTGGATAGTTTAGAAGAAGCATTGACTGCTGCTGATCGTATTGGCTATCCAATTATGCTGAAAAGTACCGCTGGCGGTGGTGGTATTGGCTTAACCCGTTGCGACACCCCGCAAGCATTGACCGATGCCTATGAAAGTGTCAAACGTTTAGGCGAACAGTTCTTTAAAGATGCTGGCGTATTTATTGAGTGTTTTATTGATAAAGCACGTCATGTCGAAGTGCAAATCTTTGGTGATGGCAAAGGGCAAGTGGTTGCTTTTGGTGAGCGCGATTGTTCTTTGCAACGTCGAAACCAAAAAGTGGTTGAGGAAACGCCTGCAGCAAACTTACCTGAAGCAACCCGTAAAAAACTGCATCTAGCTGCGGTAGAGTTAGGTAAATCCGTCAATTATCGCAGTGCTGGTACGGTAGAATTTATCTATGATGCAAATCGAGATGAGTTTTATTTTCTTGAAGTAAATACGCGTTTACAGGTTGAACATCCAGTCACTGAAATGGTTACGGGTCTAGACCTCATTGAATGCATGCTCAAAGTGGCTGCTGGTGATGAACTTGATTGGGCATACCTTAGCAATATTCAGCCTAAAGGTGCAGCGATTGAAGTACGAGTTTACGCCGAAGATCCTGTGAAAAATTTCCAGCCAAGTCCAGGTGTTTTGACAGAAGTGAGTTTTCCAGAAGGAATTCGTGTCGATACTTGGGTCAAAACAGGTACAGAAATTTCGCAATATTTTGATCCAATGATTGCCAAGATCATCGTTCATGCTGAAGATCGTGCTGCTGCGATTGAAAAACTACGAACTGTCTTAGCTGAAACTCGTTTAAATGGGATCAGCACCAATTTAGATTATGCGCGTGCCATTATTTCTGATGAACGTTTTGAATCCATGCAGATTTGGACACGTATGTTGGATGACTTCAACTATACGCCAAACGTGATTGAAGTGGTTCAAGCAGGAACTTTGAGTTCAATTCAAGATTATCCGGGTCGTACAGGCTATTGGGATATTGGTGTGCCACCATCAGGTCCAATGGATGATTATGCCTTTCAACTTGCCAATCGTATTGTGGGAAATGACTCTAAAGCCGCAGGTTTTGAGTTTACCTTAGTCGGACCAACATTAAAATTCCATGCGGATACAACCATCGCTTTAGCCGGAGCGAGTTGTAAAGCATTCTTGGATAATGAAAAAATTGATTTTTGGCAACCTGTTGAAGTCAAAGCAGGGCAAATCCTTAAAATCGGTCAAGTTGAAACAGGCTGTCGTACTTATTTAGCTGTGAGAAATGGCTTAGATGTGCCTGTTTATCTGGGCAGTCGCTCTACTTTTGCACTTGGTAATTTTGGGGGGCATGCAGGTCGTACCTTACGTGTCGGTGACATGATTAAAATGGTTGATCCAACATTTGCCAGTATAGAACTTCCAATTGCAACTGACGTGCCTCAAGCATTATCGGCTGATCTGATTCCTGAATATGGCAATGAGTGGGAAATCGCAGTTTTATATGGTCCACATGGCGCACCTGACTTCTTCAAGCCTGAATATGTAGAAGAGTTTTTTGCATCTGAATGGACAGTACACTTCAACTCTAACCGTTTAGGTGTACGTTTATCGGGTCCGACACCAAGCTGGGCAAGAGAAAATGGTGGTGAGGCAGGTTTACATCCATCCAATGTGCATGACTGTGAGTATGCGATTGGCGCAATCAACTTTACTGGTGATTTCCCTGTTATTTTAGCAAAAGATGGTCCGAGTCTAGGTGGCTTTGTATGTCCTGTAACCATTGCCAAAGCAGAACTTTGGAAAGTTGGGCAGTTAAAGGCAGATGATAAAATTCGTTTCTATCCAATCACGGTAGAACAAGCCAATGAATTAGAACGCAAGCAAATTGAAAATATCCAAAACTTTGCTGATGCGACCAAAGTCGTGGAGACGATTGAGCCAACTCAAGATGTGTTAACAACAATTTTGGCACAACGCGAACCAACCGATTTATCACCAAAAACAGTTTATCGCCAAGCAGGTGATAGCTATATTCTCTTAGAATACGGCGAAAACGTTTTGGATTTGGCGTTGCGTTTACGTGTGCATCAATTGATTCAAATGATTCGTGCAGCAAATATCGATGGCGTATTAGAACTCTCGCCGGGTGTACGTTCACTGCAAATTAAATATGATGGCTTAGTAATTCCACAATCAGAACTGATTACTCAATTACTTAAACTTGAAGAAGAAATGGGCGATTTGAGTCAGTTAAAAATTCCATCACGTATCGTGCATTTGCCAATGGCATTTGAAGACAGTGCAACTTTAGGGGCTGTTGAGCGTTATCAAGAAAGTGTTTGTGCCAAAGCGCCTTGGCTACCAAGTAATGTTGATTTTATTCAACGAATTAATGGTTTAGCTCATCGTAATGAAGTCAAAGATATTATTTTCGATGCGAATTACTTAATTCTTGGTTTGGGTGATGTTTATCTGACTGCACCATGTGCCGTGCCAATCGATCCACGTCATCGCTTACTCAGTTCTAAATACAATCCTGCACGTACCTTTACCGCAGAGGGAACAGTGGGGATTGGCGGTATGTACATGTGTATCTATGGTATGGATTCACCGGGAGGCTATCAGCTTATTGGTCGTACTTTACCGATTTGGAACAAGTTTAAGAAAAATAAACAATTTGGTAATAAGCAATGGTTCTTGCAATTTTTTGATCAAATTAAATATTTTGAAGTGTCTGAAGATGAACTGAATTTATGGCGTGCAGATTTTGAAAATGGTCGTGCGCAAATTCAGATTGAAGAAACTGAATTTGATTATGCAGACTATGTAAAATTCTTAGAAAATGAAGCGAAAAGTATTGCTGAGTTTAAAGCTAAGCAGCAACAAGCATTTACCACAGAAGTGAGTCGTTGGAAAGAAGAGTTTGCCGCTCAGCCAGAAGAACAGATTGAACTTTGCAATAGTGCAGACTATAGCCATCTTTCATCCCTCAACGCATCGATGACTGGCAATATCTGGAAAATCTTTGTTGAAAGCGGTCAGGAGGTTAAAAAAGGTGAGACTATTGCTATTATTGAAGCAATGAAAATGGAACTTCCTGTTTATGCAGAAGAAGATGGCATCGTGAAAGCCATTATTTGCAGAGCAGGGCAAACGGTACATAGTGGCGAGCCACTGGTCTATATGGAATAAGGCAAGGCTGCATGAAAGAAACCAAAATAAAAACAACAAAGAGCTCAGACAACTTGTCTGAGCTAGTTTACCAACGCATCAAGAATGATATCTTTGATTTCAAACTGATGCCGGGTGAACGTTTTACAGAATCTGAAGTTGCAAAAGCTTATGATGTGAGTCGCACCCCAATCCGACAAGCCTTATATCGTTTGCAACAAGAGGGTTATGTCGATGTGAGTTTTCGTAGCGGTTGGCAAATCCGACCGCTCAATTTTCGTTATTATGAAGAACTTTATGATGTGCGGATCGTGTTAGAAAAAGATTCGATTCGTAAACTTTGTAAGATGGATCATCAAAACTCTGTTGAATTATCCGTTTTAAAAGATTTATGGATGATAGAATCGCATCAATATTTAAAAGACATCAAACAACTCTCACAACAAGATGAAGATTTTCATTGTGCTTTAGTTCGCGCCTCTGGAAATAATGAAATGGCAAGGATTCATCGTGATTTGAGTGAGCGCATCCGTATTATCCGTCGTTTGGATTTTTCCAAAGATTATCGTGTAGAAGCAACTTATCAAGAACATCAGAAAATACTCAGTTTTATCTTCGATCGCAAAGTGGATGAAGCAATCCATGCGATTGAAGCGCATATTATGCAAAGTCGCGATGAAGTGAAAAAAATTACTTTACAGATGTTAGATTCGAGTCAGTTTTATTGAGTTTATATTTTTTATAACAAATAAAAAAAATACTAAAGTTTTACTAAAGGGAGTTTGAATGGAAGGGTTATCAAAAGAAAGTTTGGAAGAAATTTTAGAGCGCTGTTTAAATGCAACCGATGGACCTTGGATTTCTTATGTGGAAGGTCGAGACTATGAATCTGGGTCTAGTTTTATTATGACAAATGGTGAAGATATTGAATTAAGTGGTGGAACTGTTGCTGAACAAGATTTTATTGCACATGCAAAACAAGATATTCCAAAATTAGTATCAGAAATTTTCCGACTTAGATCAATTCTTGGTATAGATGACAAACATAGTAACTTATAAAAACTTTATTAGTATTTTAACGTAAGATGTTTAAATCATAGTATAAACATGAAAAATCTATTTTTCATGCCTAATCCTGCATAAAACTAACATCTTTCATTACTTTTCTATTTAATAATAAAGATCAAACTTCCAATCATCAGATGAAACATGATGAATGATCAAACACTCACGGCACTCTTTCTAAAAATCGTTCATAAAGAAGGCTTTTTTACTACGGCAATCAATGGCATTACCCTGATGCGAGTCGATCATGACACACCGCCGATTGCTGTATTGCAAGAACCGACTTTAGTTTTTGTTTTACAAGGTCAAAAACGTGGCTATATCGGAACAGAAACCTATTCATTTCAACAAGGAGAATGCCTAATCGTTTCAGTATCGATGCCATTTGATTGCGACACAATTGCAAGTCCTGAATTCCCCATGATTGCGATTGGTATGAAATTAGAGGCTGATACTGTCAATGAATTATTGGCAAAGACCTATTTTGAGAATTATCAGTTTAAGCCGTTAACGACGGGAATGAGCGTCATTCAGTATGATCAGAACATCTCAAGTGTATTATTTAGGCTACTCAATACGCTTACATCTGAGCAAGATATTTTGATTTTAGGTGATCAAATAAAACGAGAACTCTTATATCGAGTGATTCAACACTCAGGTGCAGATGCTTTAAAAGGGCTAGTGGCTCAAGGAAATTTAAGACCAATTTATAAAATTTGTGAATATATTCAACATCATTTTACAGAAAAATTAACAGTGGAAATGCTTGCTGAGCAAGCCAATATGAGTACTTCCGCTTTCCATAAAGCCTTCAAACAAGTCACCCAACATCCGCCTTTGCAATACCTCAAAGTCGTTCGATTGCATAAGGCCAAACAATTGTTGCAAAACGAAAACCAAAGCGTTGCTCAAGCCGCTTATGCTGTTGGTTATCAAAGCTCATCACAATTTAGTCGAGAATTTAAAAAACAGTTTGGTTTTTCTCCTAATCAGACTGAGTTAAATAAGGAATAAACAAATCATGAATCAAAATAGTGTAGATCAAATGAAATATATCGAAATTACTCAAGCGGGCGGTCCAGAAGTTTTAAAAGTTGTGCAAGGCGATCGTCCAGAGATTAAAGAAGATGAAGTGCTCATTGAAGTCTATGCTACAGGCATTAATCGACCTGATATTTTGCAACGTCAAGGGCTTTATCCGATGCCGAAAGGCGTGACACAGATTCCGGGTTTAGAAGTTGCTGGCATCATTTCACAAATAGGTTCAAAGGTACAAAAATTTAAAATCGGCGATAAAGTTTGCGCACTTACCAATGGTGGTGGATATGCAGAATATTGTGCTGTGCCAGAGAATCAAACTTTAGCTATTCCCAAAAATATGAGCTTTGTAGAAGCAGCAGCTATTCCTGAAACTTACTTTACTGTATGGGCAAATCTATTTCAGATTGGGAAGTTAAAAAATCATGAAACTGTCTTAATTCATGGTGGCGCAAGTGGTATCGGTTCAACCGCGATTAGTCTATGTCATGCGATGGGAATTCAAAATTTTTCAACAGTTGGCAGTGATGCCAAGGTCGAAAAACTAGCTTCAATGTCGCAAGTCATCAATTATAAAACTCAGGATTTCGAAAAAGAAATTTTAGAACGCACCGATGGTCAAGGTGTCGATGTGATCTTGGATATTATTGGCGCATCTTACTTTAATCAAAATTTACGCTTGCTAAAACGAGATGGTCGACTGGTCATCATTGGCTTTATGGGTGGCAGAAAAGTAGATGGCTTTGATATACAAGAATTGATGTTAAAACGTGCGACTGTTACAGGTTCAACCATGCGAGCGAGAACCAACGCAGAAAAAGCAGAAATTACCGAAGACCTTGAGCAATACGTATGGCCATTGATTGAAGCAGGTCAATGTAAACCAATTATTTATAAAACTTTTGCTTTTGAAGATGTCGCGCAAGCTCATCAATGTTTGGAGAGCAGTCAACATATTGGCAAAGTTGTACTCGAAGTTAAAGCTGAATTTGCCTAATTATATTCATTACATGCCTGTTTATGCAGATCAGTTGAGCATGACCCAAATCTTGAGCAGTATGTATAAATAAAACAATCCTATGAGGACACTCAAAATGACAACTAATACTGATGATCGTAACCCAACGCCTGATGTTGCTGAAGATAATGCTTTTTTCCCATCGCCATATTCATTGAGTCAGTACACAGCACCTAAAACGGATTATGATGGAACAACCTATCCAAATCCGTATCAAGGCGATAAAAAAATTCTTATGATCGCAACGGATGAACGTTATATCTTGATGCAAAATGAGAAATTCTTTTCTACAGGTAATCACCCTGTTGAAATGTTATTACCGATGTTTCATTTAGACAGTGCAGGTTTTGCATTTGATGTTGCAACGCTGTCAGGCAATCCAGTCAAACTTGAAATGTGGGCGATGCCCAAAGAAGAGCAAGTTGTTTTGGATACCTATAAGAAGTATGAGAAACAACTTAAAGCACCCCTGAAATTAGCCGATATTTTGGATAAAGCACTGAGTAAAGACTCTCCTTATGTTGGTATCTTCATTCCGGGTGGGCATGGCGCAATGGTAAAAATACCGCATAGTAAAGACGTTAAATCCGTGTTGAAGTGGGCTGTTGAAAACGATAAATATGTGATCACACTTTGTCATGGTCCAGCATCATTACTTGCAGCGGCAGTCGATGAAGATCCAAACGATTATCTCTTTAAAGGCTATCAAGCCTGTGTGTTTCCAGATGCTTTAGATACAGGTGCTAATATAGATATTGGCTACATGCCGGGTCAACTACCGTGGCTGGTTGGTGAAAGTTTAGAGAAACTCGGTGTGGAAATCCTAAATAAAGGAATTACAGGTCAAGTTCATCAAGATCGAAAATTATTAACAGGTGACAGCCCTTTGGCTTCAAACAATTTAGGTAAGCTTGCAGCAAATGCCTTATTAGCAGATACAAATATTGTTTAAAAAGAAATACATCATCAAAGAAATACAACCTCCTTCAAGTTGGTGATTTGTCAAACTTCAAGGTGACAATAAAAAACAGCGTATCACTTGATACGCTGTTTTTTATTAAAGAATAAATCTATTAGGGTGTTGTGACTGCGTCCTTAGGACCAAAGCGAGTGACCCAGATCCCAAAAATAGTCGCAAAGATATACATAAAAATAGAATAGACCGCAGCAGGCATTGCAATGGTGGTGCTCGCCATCACGGTAAGCGCAATCGTCATCGCTAGCGTACTGTTATGGATACCAATCTCAAAAGCACAAGCACGCGCTTGAAATGAGCTAATGCCGAGCAGACGAGGAACAAAATAACCAACGCATAAACTAATCGCACAGAATAGAGCAGTGGCTAAGCCAATTTGGCCAATGTACTCTACTAAATTTGCACGTTCTGTGATGATTGCACCTAGAATAATAATCACGAGGAAAATGACGGCAAAAATGCGTACGGGACGATTCAATTTTTCAGCAAAATGCGGCGCATAGTGACGAACAAGCATACCAATACCGACAGGCACTAAAATAATTAAAAATACCTGCATTATTTTAGAAAACTGTAGTCCAACTTGTTGACCCTCATTCATAAAATGTAGGATTGAGAAATTGACGATAAAAGGTAAAAAAACGGCGGCGAGTACAGCATTGATCGCAGTTAGGCTAATATTTAGTGCAATATCACCTTTATATAAATAACTAAATAAATTTGCGGTCGTTCCACCGGGTGAAGCAGCAAGTAGCATCAAGCCAACAGCTAAAAGTGGTGGTAAAGCTAAGATTTTACAGATTAAAAAGGCTATGCCGACCAATAAGACCAATTGACAGAACAGTGCAATCAGTACAACTTTGGGATGTTTACTTACTCTGGCGAAATCTTTGACCGTTAACTCTAAACCCAAACCTGCCATGACGATTGCAAGGGCGATAGGTAAAAAAAGTGTGATCAATCCTGAATCCATAATCATTTTTTCCTTTTAATAGATATTATTTGTATGAAAAGATGTTGTTTGGTCGTACCCAGTACGAAATCGAATCCTTCGATTTGTATCGCTCTTGGGAAAGCTGGTACGACACAAGCAACAAATTTAAAAAACCAATACTTTATGCACCATGAATTTAGTTATTTTTACTAAATAATTTCACTTATTAATATGTGCATTTCTCGATTGGAATGTATCTACTCTACGACAATTTCATAAAATTTTAATATGTCACTTTTAGACTGAGCATTCATTTTCTATGTTTGGTTACATATTTACGACGATTCAGGGTGATGACAGTTCTGTCTTAATCTTGAAGAAAAATGTTCAATCTAGACTGATTTTAGACAGGTTTATAGCGTTCACTTATCTAGTAAAAGTTCAATATAAACAATTGTATATACCTGTTTAGCTGGGTGTATTATGATCAAGGCACAAATAGTAATGATTATTGTTTCACTTATTTTTTTTGAAAAGTAATTGGCATAAGTGCACAACTGTATCTTAATTGTGGTCAATGACACTAAATTACATCGAGCATGATAATTTGCGCCAATTTGATATTTGTAACTATTTATTTGGCCTGAATAAGTGAAAGTTATAGAAATCTATAAATCGAAATAGAAGAATTTATATTACAACATGTGGAATAAAATATGGATACCATAGCTCGTGTAGAGGTGGGAACGGATACGAAGGTCCAAAAAAAGCAAAAAGTTACTTGGATCGTTTTTTCACTACTTTCGCTATTTTTATTGATTGGGGTAATGTACTACTTCTTTGTTTTTCGATTTTATCAATCTACAGATAATGCTTATATCCAAGCCGATGTGACATGGGTCATGCCGAAAATTTCGGGTGAAGTTGTTGAATTAGTCATAAATGACAATCAGTTTGTAAAACAAGGTGAGACCCTAGCCATATTAGACCAGCGTGATTATCAGGCACGTTATGATCAAGCCCAATCTTTGGTGACATTAAAAGAAGCTGCGCTTATTGTTCAGCAACAAAATGAAAGGTCGGCAAAATCAACCATTAATGAAGCGAATAGCGGGGTGCTTGCTGTACAAGCAGATTTATCTCGTTTGAAAAAGGATTACGCCCGTTACCAAGACTTATTAAAAGACGGCGTGATTACGCGTCAAAACTTTGACAGCATTCAATCCCAATATCTTTCTGCTCAAGCTCAACTGAACAAAGCATTAGCAACCGTCAATTCAGCAGAAGCGCAGCTCGGAAGCCTACAAGCAGGTCGAGCACAACTTTTGGCAGATATTCAAAATGCAAAAGCAAGCTTGGATCTTTTTCAAATTGATTTAGCATCTGCAAAAGTGACTAGCCCTGTCTCAGGTAAGGTGGGGAGTTTAGCGATACAAAAAGGTTCTCGTGTTGGCCCGCAGACAAGACTAATGGCGATTATTCCAGAAAATAGTTTATATGTTCAAGCCAACTTCAAAGAAACACAAATAGAAAAAATGCATATTGGTCAAGAAGTTAAATTAAAAATAGATGCGTATCCAAGTTTAACCTATACCGGAAAAATCGAAAGTTTTTCACCTGCATCAGGTGCAACGTTTTCACTGATGCCACCAGATAATGCAACAGGCAATTTTAATAAGGTCGTTCAGCGGATACCTGTGCGTATTGCGATAGACAGCAACGCTCATATCGATCTGATCAAACCCGGTATGTCGGTCAAAGCAACCGTGAATTTAAGAACTTAATCATCACGATTTTAGGTGCTAAACATGGATAAGCGTTTAGATGAGGACTGGAAGTTCCCGACCAAAGTCGCGTGGGTGATTTTTATTGCCATGATTTTTGGCAATTTTATGGCGATTTTAGATATTCAAATCGTCGCAAGTTCTCTGAATGAAGTTCAAGCAGGTATGAGTGCCAGTCGCTATGAGGTGACATGGGTTCAAACTGTGTACTTGATTGCTGAAATCATCGCTATTCCGATGTCCAGTATTATTGCGCGGGTGTTATCGACACGAATTTATTACACGATTTGCGCAGTTGGATTTACGATCAGTTCGCTATTGTGTGCGATGGCATGGAACTTAGAAAGTTTATTGGTATTTCGTGCAATTCAAGGCTTTATGGGCGGAGGTATGATTCCGACTTCCATGACCGCTTTATTTATATTATTTCCTGAAGCGAGACGTACTTTGCCACTGGTGCTTTTTGGCATGATCAGTACTTTAGGACCAGCTATTGGGCCGACTGTGGGTGGGTGGCTCACCAATAGTTTCTCATGGCACTGGATGTTTCTGATCAATATTATTCCAGGCATCATTATCGCAACCATTATTTTCTCTGGGCCTGATATTGATCGTGCTGATCATTCTTTGCTGAAAACAATGGACTGGATCGGTCTCATTGCGATGGCAATGTTCTTGGGGGGATTGGAATACTTTTTAGATGAAGGCGCTCGACATGATTGGTTGGTGGATAGTGGAGTGCGCATGGCATTTATTATCTGCATTCTCGGCGGTATTACGTTCTTTTATCGGAGTCTTACTCAAGAAAAACCCTTATTGGATTTGAGTGTTTTTAAGAATAAAAATTTTACCTTAAGTGCAATCATCACCTTTGTTATTGGCATGGCGCTATATGGTTTAGGTTATATGATTCCTGTTTTTCTTGGGCAAGTTCGGGAAATGAACAGTAGTCAAATCGGCCACATTATGATGGTAACAGGCGTTGTTATGTTCTGTTTTGCACCATTCCTTGCATGGTTGATTCCAAATTTTGACACTAGAAAAACGGTCTTTGTCGGCATGATCTTGGCTGGATTTGGTGTTTGGTTAAATTCGCATTTAAGTATCCATAGCGATTATGACTTTATGTTTTGGCCGCAAATCTATCGTGGTATTGGCTTAATGATTTGTTTGATTGTGGTTTCGCATTTAGCCATGAGTACCTTGCCGATGAGTAAAGTTGCCGATGCCAGCGGTATCTATAATCTGATGCGCAATATTGGCGGTGCAGTGGGACTTGCTTTAATCAACTCTTCATTAGATTGGCTTACGGCGATCCATGTCACTGAGCTAAATCAATATATGACGCCTCAGAATTGGATTTTTGTAGAACGACTTGAACAACTCACCGCGCAATATCAAGAAGTGGGTTCAAATGCGCAGCAAATCGCGCTGAGTATTATTTATCGAGATATTCATTATCAAGCACTGACATCAAGTTTTAATGATTTACTGCGTATGCTGTCGATCATTATGTTCATTGCTGCTTTCCTTACATTTTTTATGGATAGGGGGAAGAAAATGAATATGTAAAAAACATATTAGAGGGTGAGTTTTTTAATTAAAAAACTGGAAAGGTGTATCTCTGTATATGCCCTTTAAATAAAAATAATAGTTATATAAGTATCGAGATGTCTTGGGGACAAGAATACTTATGTATAAATTTAAAGGTTAAAACTATGATTAAGACAACATATAAGCTGATTTCTAAATTAAGCAATAAAGAAAGCACTTATGGCCAATATATAGAAAAAGAGAAGATTGATATTGATAAATTGAAAACGATGTATTCAATTTATGAGCAATATTATGAAAACACCAAGTTTTCAGTCTTTGTTGAAGATTTCCAAAAGAAAAGTGGCGCTATATTAATTTTCAACAAAGAAAGTAATGAAATTGTGGGTTTTTCAACGGTCGCTGTACAACATTTCTATTTTGAAGGTAAAGATTACACCGTTATATTTAGTGGTGATACGGTTATTTTAAGAGCATATTGGGGGACTCGCACCCTGCAAAGTACCATGTTCAAACTGATTATGAAGTTAAGAGTTAAATATCCATTTAATGAACTTTATTGGTTATTGATATCTAAAGGTTATAAAACATACTTGTTATTGGCAAATAATTATTATGCATACTATCCAAACATAATGGATGAAAACCAACACTTGTCAGCGGTGGTAGAACATTACTGTGAGAACTTCTTTGGTGAATATTATGACAAAGAAGTCGGCTTATTAAACTTTGGTAATGACTATCAACCATTAAAAGGGGAAGTCGCACCAATTACGGATGAGATGAGAATAAAAAATCCAAAAATTGAGTTTTTTGAGCAACTCAATCCAACTTGGACAGTCGGAACGGAGTTACCGTGTATTGGACGTTTGGCTTGGAAAGATATTGCCCGTTTCCCAGCAAAACTAATCTCGAAGCCGATCAGCAAAGGTCGATGCGATGTAATTGTGACCAAGCACACACGTCAACGAGGAGCCAGCAAATGAGATATCAAGACTGGCTGACCTCTGGATCGCATTTCATTTTAAAACACTGGTGTGATATCGCAGATCAAAAGTTTAAGAAGGGTTTTAATGATCTCGAAGCAACGCAACGTCAAATTTTAAGTGTTATTTTGCAATCATCTACTTTGGCAAAACAGAACGATGTCAAAGATTATGAACAATTTGTCGCATCTTTTCCTGCAACGAGTTATAGCGCATGGCGAGAGGATATTCAACTTTATCGGGAACAGAAATCCTCACTTTCCAGTAGTAAATTGATCCGTTTTCAGCCGACCAGTGGTTCAAGTGAACAGATCAAATTTATCCCTTATACCCAAGCATTTTTGGATGAACTTGACCATGCCATCGCACCTTGGTTAGCGAGTATGTATCGTAAATGTCCGCAATTACAATCGGGCACTCATTATTGGTCAGTTTCATGGTTGCCTGAAAGCCAACGTGAAGTGCTAAAAGATAAAAACTTAAATGATGACAGTGCATTACTCGGTATAGGTAAGCGCATCTTATCCAAGTTTACTCAAGCAGTTCCGAGTAATATCGCCTTTGCAGCAAACGCTGATGATGCCTTATTCGCCACAATCTGTTATTTGGTTGCAAACCGTAATTTAGCCATGATTTCAGTGTGGAGTCCGACTTTTGCTTTGCAATTGCTAGATCGGTTGGAAGCCATGCAACAAGACGTTGCCGAAGTTCTATACAGTGGTTCATGGGGTGCGCGTCAACTTTCTTTGCAACAAGTTGATGCTCCGCATAGTCCAGAAAGTGCTGAACGTTTAATTGATTGCTCCGATGGTGAGCAAATTGATTTTAAAGCCTTATGGCCAAAACTAAGTTTAGTCTCAAGTTGGGATACCGCTGGTTCAAAAGCTTGGGCGGATCAATTGCGACAGAGACTGCCTGCGGTACAGTTTGAAGGCAAAGGTTTGTGGGCAACCGAAGGGGTGGTTACGATTCCTTATGCAGATCATTACCCACTGGCATATCAAAGTCATTTTTATGAATTTGAATATCTAGAAGGCGAAAAACAAGGGCAGATTATCCCTTCTTGGGCATTGAAAATGGGTGATGTTGTTAGTCCAATCATTAGCTCAGGTAATGGTTTATTGCGATATTGTTTGGATGACTGCTTAATTGTGACTGGTTTCTTGGATCAAATACCGTGTTTTGAGTTTCAAGGACGTCGTTTTGGTGTCGATCTTGTGGGGGAAAAGCTAGCTCCTGAAACAGCACAACAGCTTTTATCACATTTAAATCAAACGGATTCTAAAGCGATTTCGTTGCTCGCGATTGATACACAGCAGCATGTTAAACCGTTTTACTGTGTATTGTTTGAAGGAGATATTCATCACACGGTTGATCATGAATATATCGATAATATTTTACGTCGAAACTTTCATTATGAACTTGCTCGAAATCTGGGACAGCTAGATCAACCACAGATTCGACAGGCAGAAAATGGTTGGAATGCCTATAAAAAGTTGGTGATGTTCGATGGCATCATTGAAGGCAATATTAAGCCAGAACCTCTGAAAAAAGTGAGCTTGAATAGTTTGGCTCAGCTATGAAACAAGGAGGATGCAAGGTGCAGCGATTCAAAAAGCGAGTGTTAAAACTTCATTCTTTAGTGTTTGTCAGTGTTTTATTCATATCGGGTGCAGTCAATGGAATGACTTTAGAGCAAGCCTTGAGTGCGAGTTTAAAACATGAAAGCCAACTAGAACTGAGCCGTTTAAGTGTCAATCAGTCCACTGCCATGCTTGAACAAGCAAGACAACGTGATGGTTTAAAAGTAAATTTGGTGGGGCAGTTGGACTATGAAAAAATAGAGACACCGGCAACAGTTTTATTTCCGACAGAGGGAAATAGGCGTGGTCGCAGCTTACAACTACAGATGGACTATCCGATTTACACATCAGGTCGTCATCGTTTGGGTGTAGATGCCGCTCAAAGTCAGCTTTCTGCACAGACCCATGCATTTTCCGATCGACGATCAGAAACGATTTTAAATACAGTGATGGTCTATACCGATGTACTCAAAAAGCAGTCGATTTTAGCACTTAGAAAAAAAACACTAGCGAATCTACAACGCTCGCTTTTTGAATCACAACGACGCTTTGATGTTGGCATGATTACCCGTGCAGATTTGGCTCAAGTCTTGGCGCAGGTCGCGCAAGGACAAGCAGATGTCACTCAAGCGCAATCGAGCCTCAGCATTAGCGAAGCGCAATTTTATCAAGTGACTGGTGTTCGCGCTGATCATTTGGTGCCAATCACTCAAGCACCGAATCTGACAAATAATTTGGATGAGATTTTATCAAAGACTAAAAATCACCCTGCGCTTATCCAAGCTAAATATCAAAAGCAAGCGGCAGAGCAACAATTCGCCTTAACAAAACGTGAGCTTTGGCCAACTGTGATGTTGACCAGTCGCGCTGGGAAACAAGAAGAAGCGAGTTACATTGGTTCTGAAAGTAATAATTATATGGTGGGCGTACAGTTAAATATGCCTTTGTTTGATGATGGTTTAAATCGCGCCAATGTGCGAAAAGCACAAACGGATGTGGATCTCGCCAATCAGAAAATTAGAAGCCTAGAATTGGATCTGAATCAACGTGCGCAAACGACCTATGCACAACTTTTAAGTATCCGTCAAAATAAAAATGCGCTCAAAAATGCAATAGATGCAGCAGAAATCGCGCTGCTATACACACGAAAAGAATTTGAAATAGGCACCAAGACAACCTTTGACTTACTCAATACAGAGCAAAAATTGTTGGATGTTCAAACTCAGAAAATCGTCAATGAACAAGATGAAATCGTATTTATTTATCAGTTATTGGATCAAATGGGCGAGCTAAATCATCTGGTGTCTAATCAATATCCTGAACAGGTGAATCTACAATGAATATAAATCCAGCATTACAACCGCCTGAAAAAAGTCATCTCATTACAAGAGAGGCAACATTAGAAGATGACCAAGCCTTGCGAGCATTGATCGCTGTTCCGATGACAACGAAAGGGGTTCAAATCAGTTTTCAACGTGAGCCGAGTTATTTTAAAGCATCCGATATTTTGTATAAGCATAAATTACATGTGGTGATTGAAGACACTGCGAGCCAGAAAAAAGTGGCTTGTTATAGCAATGGCTATCGTCCGTGTTATGTCAATCGCAGCATACAGAATTTTCGATATGCCAGTGACCTGCGCGTTGATCATCGCTATCGAGGAAAATCATTAGTTAAGGTGCTCGGTGCACATGTAAAAGAAAATATGCATGCGCCTAATTTTAGTCAGATGATTATTTTTGATGATAATCATGCAGCCCGTGCTGCGATACAAGCGCCTAAAACAGGTATGCCTGATTATTATGATGAAGGACTCATTGAGACTTTAACGCTGACAGATTTAGGCCCACGAAGAAAAATTACGACTTTCCTGAATGATTCAAACCCACATCATACGGACATAGCGCAGATTCAATCTTGTATAGCCAAACTAGAACATATACAGGCGATGAATCAGTTTATTGCTGAGATGTCTGTTCACTATAATTTTATCCCTGCTTACAATTTCGAAGAGTTAGCTGAGGGAGATTGCTATTTTTCTGGCATAAAACTATCGGACTTTCTTCTGTATTTTAAGGGTGAAAAACTGGTTGGCATGTTTGGGTTATGGGATCAGCACAGCCTGAAACAAACCAAAATATTACATTACAGTCCAATGATTGGTGTACTCAGACCGATATATAACCTTTACACCAAGTTTAGTAAAAGTATGCCTTTGCCCAAACGTGGCGAAGCAGTGAAATATCATGTATTACATACGTTATTGTGTCACCCAAAAGCTCTGGCTTTGCATCATCAGATGTTAAAAGATGCCTATCATCACTCTAAGCAACTGGGTATTGGTGCTGTTAGTTTTACGCTATCGCATAAAGATCCACGCTTTCAACTGAATCAATTCTATAAAGGAGAACGGTTGACTGGAATGCATGGTTTTATTAGCTTTGAGGGAGATCCGCGTCCTAGCTTTGATCAAAACCTAATTCCATATCTTGAGGTGGGGCGGATTTGACGCTCAATCAAAATGGCTGTGAAATGTTTTATTGAGCAGTCATTTTCTATTTAACATGCTTCAATATGGCGTATTTTTAAGCCATTCCTTTTAAATCCATTAGAAAAACCGACAAAAGTTATCAATTTCATAAAATACTTCTATAATAATGCCCATCATTACGAGTTGCAGTGAGTCGTATGACGACTACGATCAATTGCAACTACGCATTATTAAGTCAATTTTAACGCTATAATTCGGCTTATTTATCAATATTTTCAATCTCTTGTGTTAAAACACATCAGATCAGTTTAGGTGCTAGCATGGAAATCAAGGTTAATTACCTCGACAACCTTCGACAAGAAGCCAAATTCGATGACTTTACCGTAATCGCCGACCAACCGATTCGCTACAAAGGAGATGGTTCAGCACCGGGTCCATTTGATTATTTCTTGGCATCATCAGCATTGTGTGCTGCTTATTTTGTAAAAGTGTATTGTGCCGCGCGTGATATCCCGACTGATAATATTCGTTTATCGCAAAACAACATTGTCGATCCAGAAAACCGCTACAAACAGATTTTTAAAATTCAGGTTGAATTACCTGCTGATATTTCAGAAAAAGACCGTCAAGGTATCTTGCGTTCAATCGACCGTTGTACAGTGAAGAAGGTCATACAAACTGGCCCAGAATTTATTATTGAAGAAGTCGAAAGTATTGATGCCGATGCGCAGGCATTGTTGATGCCAAGCTTAGCATCAGAAAATAGTACCTATATCGCAGGTAAGGATCTGCCATTAGAAGAAACCATTGCCAATATGTCAGCGATCTTGGCTGGTTTAGGCATGAAGATTGAAATTGCGTCATGGCGCAATATCGTGCCGAATGTTTGGTCACTGCATATCCGTGATGCCCAATCTCCAATGTGTTTTACCAACGGTAAAGGCTCAACCAAAGAAAGTGCTTTGGCTTCAGCACTCGGTGAGTTCATTGAACGTTTAAACTGTAACTTCTTCTACAACGATCAATTTTGGGGTGAAGAGATTGCAAACGCTGAGTTTGTACATTACCCAGATGAGAAATGGTTTAAACCAGGTCCAAATGGCGAACTACCAAAAGAAATTTTAGATGAATACTGTCTAGAAGTTTATAACCCTGACGATGAGTTACTGGGGACGCATTTGTATGATACCAACTCAGGTAACACCGAACGTGGTATCTGTTCACTTCCATTTGTGCGTCAATCTGATGGTGAGACAGTCTATTTCCCATCAAATCTAATTGAAAACCTATATCTAAGTAACGGTATGAGCGCGGGGAATACTTTAGAAGAAGCGCAAGTACAATGTTTATCTGAAATCTTTGAACGTGCTGTAAAACGTGAAATCTTAGAAGGGGAAATCACATTACCTGACGTACCTGAAGACGTTTTAGCGAAATATCCAAGCATTGTTGCAGGTATCCAAGGCTTAGAAGAGCAAGGTTTTCCAGTATTGGTTAAAGACGCTTCTTTGGGTGGTCAATTTCCAGTGATGTGTGTCACTTTGATGAACCCACGCACAGGCGGTGTGTTTGCTTCATTTGGTGCGCATCCAAGCTTTGAAGTCGCTTTGGAACGTAGTCTGACTGAGTTATTACAAGGTCGTAGTTTTGAAGGCTTGAATGACTTGCCACAACCAACCTTCCAAAGTGAAGCAGTGACCGAACCAAATAATTTTGTGGAACACTTTATTGATTCAAGTGGTTTAGTCTCTTGGCGTTTCTTTAGTGCCAAATCAGACTATGATTTCGTCGAGTGGGATTTTACCAATGATGGTGAAAACTCAAATGCTGACGAAGCGGCTGAATTATTTGGCATCCTTGAAGAAATGGGCAAAGAAGTCTACATGGCTGTCTATGAGCATCTCGGTGCAACCGCTTGTCGTATTTTAGTACCTGATTATTCAGAAATTTATTTGGTTGAAGATTTGGTTTGGGATAATACCAACAAAGCTTTATTTTTCCGTGAAGATATTTTGAACTTGCATCGCTTGGACGATGAGCAACTTGAAGCATTGCTTGAACGTTTAGAAGAATGTGAATTGGATGATTATACTGAGATCACTACGCTGATTGGGGTTGAATTCGATGACAATACTGTGTGGGGACAGCTCACACTGCTCGAATTAAAATTATTAATCAATCTTGCATTGCAGCAATTTGAAGAAGCCAAAGAACTGGTCGAAACATTCTTGCAATACAATACCAACACCGTTGAGCGTCGTTTGTTCTATCAATGCATGAATGTCGTGCTAGAAGTCATTCTTGATGATGAAATGGAATTGGAAGATTACGACAAGAACTTCCGTCGTATGTTCGGTGATGAACGTATGGATGCTGTAGTGGGTTCTGTCGAAGGCACTGTTCGTTTCTATGGTTTAACGCCGACCAGCACGAAACTAGAAGGGCTCGATCGTCATTTGCGTTTGATTGAAAGCTATAAGAAATTGCATGCTGCTCGTGCGAAATCAGTGATAGTAAGCTAGGAACGTCAATACACGACACTGGACTGCAAGATGATATTCATTGAGCAATCCAGTGTTTTTAAATATCTAGCACATTTGAACAAAAAATTTAAAGAAATAAGAATGATATAAATATTTAGAGTCTGTTGACACTTCAACCATGCATTGCGTTTTTAGCTAAACCCCTTTGATCATTATTTACATCTGCTGGTATTTCCTTATTGAGATAAACAAAAGAAATTTATGAAAGAAGCGTATAGTTTCTAATTATGAATAGAATTCATAATTTTACATTAGAAAAAATCATTTCATGCATATTTAAAATCTTTGTAAGCTCGGAAAATAAGATAGAGATGGTCATCATCTAATAACCGAAGCTATTTATGGATGAATAAATACAAAGATGCGTTTATATATAATCAATAGAGTAGAAAAATGAATCCCTTAGATTTGGCAATTATCGATCCACATATACACCAATGGGACCCTTATCACACACCACATTCAGCCGCGCTATTGGTCAAAACCTTGGGGAAATATCCAGCGCTCATGGATAAGGTGATTCGTCTAGTAAAGCCCAAGCCATTATTAGATACGCTAGGAAAGACTGAACACATCTTAAATCCTTATTTACCCATACATTACCGTCAAGACTTAGGCGGTTTGAATGTAGAGAGTGTGGTGCATGTCGAAGCCAATTGGCATCATCATAAAGGGTTTGGCGTTGTTGAAGAAACGAGCTGGTTAAGCCATTTAGATTTCTCAAGGCATGATTTAAAACTTGCTGCAATCGTTGCCACGGCAGATCCAAGTCACCGCAAATTCTCCGATATTCTAAAAGCTCATCGTGATGCAAGTCCTTTGTTTAGAGGAATCCGAAAGATGTCTTCTTGGCATGAAGATGACGGCATCTATCGCTGGTCTAAAACACCTCATTTATATCAGTCTAAAAAATTCTTAAAAGGATTTGAGCAACTCGCCAAAATGAATCTGTCCTTTGATGCTTGGGGCTATTCAACTCAATTAAATGAGATCACTGCCTTGGCCAAGCAATTTCCAGAAACACGCATTGTCGTGGATCATCTTGCAACACCTGTTGGTTTGTTTGGTGCAGTAGGGAAGAAGACAGGGAAAACTGCTGCGCAACGTGATGCAATATTTCAGCAATGGCAAAACGACCTAAGTGCTTTAGCGGAGCAGCCGAATGTGCATGCAAAAATATCAGGGCTTATGATGCCAATATTGGGACATACATTTTATAAAGAAAATCGGACGGCAACTGTTGCTGAAATGGTTCAATTATTAGCACCATTGATACAGCATGCGATCCATGTCTTTGGTGCAGGTCGAATCATGTTCGCTTCGAATTATCCAATGGACAAACCTAATGCACGTTTAACAGACTTAATACAGGCTTACATCAAAATGATTGAGCCTTATGGTTCTGAAGCTTTGCAAGCGATTTTTAGACAAAACGCGATCCATTTTTATCAATTAGACATCAACTAAACAAAGAGCCATGCTATGAAAAATTTTAATCAAAAAGTTGCCGCGATTACAGGTGCGGGTTCTGGAATCGGTCAACAACTCGCTATCTTATTGGCACAACAAGGTACACATTTAGCCCTGAGTGATGTCAACGAGCAAGGCTTAGCTGAAACATTGGAGCTTGTTAAATCTTATCCGATCAAAGTGACACTCACGACTTTGAATGTTGTTGACCGTGCTGCTGTAGAGGATTGGGCTGCGAATACCGCTCAAGAACATGGAAAAATTAACCTCATTTTTAATAATGCAGGCGTGGCATTGGCAAGCACGGTTGAAGGAATGAGTTATGAGGAAATGGAGTGGGTATTTGATATTAATTTTTGGGGTGTAGTACATGGTACCAAAGCATTTTTACCTTATTTAAAGCAAAGTGATGAAGGGCATATTATCAACATTTCTAGTCTATTTGGTTTAACAGCACAACCTACGCAAAGTGCATACAATGCGACTAAATTTGCAGTGCGTGGTTTTACGGAATCACTTCGTCAAGAGCTTGACTTACAAGCTAACGGCGTAAGTGCAACCTGCGTTCATCCAGGGGGAATACGCACCAATATCGCAAATAGTGCACGCATGAGTGATAGTATTCGGGCCTTAGGACTAAATCCTGCAAAAGCCAGTAAAGCCTTTAACAAGGTACTCAAAACGCCACCTGAAGAAGCAGCAAAAGTAATTTTAAATGCGGTTAAAAAAGATCAGCGCCGAGTTTTAATTGGCAATGATGCCAAAATTTTAGATCTAATTCAGCGTGTAGCACCATCACATTATGCGCAAGCATTGAATTTGTTCACCAAAAAGAAAAAGTAAGATTTGAGTTCATCTTTTATTTGATTCACAAAGCTCTAAAGTGAAATGTAATATAGGGCTTTGTGAATCAATGGTTTATGTTAAATATTGAATGTTAAATTCTCTAAAAAACATTCCCAAAGCCAACATAGCCATCATGACAGATAGCGTTCTTAATAAAATGGTTTGTACTTTTATATCACTCAGTACTTTCTTTAGATTCCATGAGAAAAAGACATAAAGTCCGCCAATGATGGCAAGCGTGAAGATGGTAATAGACACTAAAAACCAGCTTTGCTTTTGCAATGACTGCGCACCGAAGATAGCAGGTACAATCGCAAGATAAAATGAAATAGTTTTAGGATTACTCAAAGTAATTAACAGCCCATCTTTATAGGAAAAAAGCGTGTTTTTGAGATTTGCAGGTGCTTCATTTTCCAAAAGATTACCGTTAAAAAACCAAAACTTATAAGACAAATAAAGTAGGTATGAACTTGATAGTAGGATCAAATAAAAAGCCAAATGTGGACTGAAATGATGAAGTGAAGAAAAAAGAAAAATTGAAACCAATAAAAAAGTGATATCTCCCGTGATGAGACCACACAGCATCATCAATCCATTTTTATATCCCTGCACTAAAGTTTTAAACATAAGACCGGTCATGCCCGGTCCGGGGAGTATCGCTGCTAAGGCCAAAGTTAAAACATAGGTCATTGTTTGTGTGAGATGTTCCATGCCAATTAAAACCAAATGAAATCGGATCTCTATTTTTTAATAAATACACAGGTAAATTTGATCTATATATTCTAGTAAATATCAAAAATAGGGTATAAATAACCCTATATTTAACTTTTATAGAAACATTATGCCTAATTTAAAAATTGATAAAACTGATGCAAGAATTTTAGAGTTGTTGCAAAAAGACTCAAGAACCACAAATGCTGATTTATCAGAACAGTTAGGTCTTTCAACCTCGCCCTGTTGGCGAAGAGTCAAACATTTAGAAGACACCAACGTCATCAAAGGATACGGCGTTTTACTTGATCGCAAAAAACTTGGCTTAGGTGTGATGGTGTTTGTCCGTGTATCGATTGATAGTCATAGCGAAAGAGAGGCAAAGAAATTTGAAGAAGAAGTCACTGCTTTAGATTATGTCGTTGCATGTTATAGCATTGGCGGTGATGCTGACTTTTTGTTGCAAGTCGTTTCACCAGATCTCGATACCTATGCTGAATTTTCAATGACGACCATTCGAAGATTACCCGGAATCAAAGAAATGCAAAGTATGTTTGTCCTGAAAGAAATAAAGCCCTTTTTATGTTTTCCAGTAAAAGCCCAAAAATAAACACTAGCGTACTGATTTTGACTGATCACAGTGCATATAAAATAAAAATGCCTTGTTTTAAGCCAAAAAAGTATGACGAAATATCAAAATCGTATTACTAAATTGGCACGCCATTTGCTTCATTAATTCCATCATGAAGTGATCTAGGGTTCCGATAGACGACTGCTCAAAGTTGGCTATGACTGAGACCGAGAGTTCACGGTTCGCAAGAACTACACGGAGGGATAAAAGCCCGGGAGGTTGGACTTAAACCTTAAAAGAGGTCATGCGAATGAGCGAATATCATAACAACCAGATCCTTTGGACTGAAAAACTACCGGGTGGTCATCATTGGTCTGGACGAGTTCAGAAAGGGACCGTTCTTCAGTTTAAAGCTCTGGCTTCAAACGCCAATTTTTCACTGTTTTGTGTGAATGCTGAAGATAAACTCGAACGTTACAACATGCCAGACACCTTAAAAGGGCAACACACTGCATTTTTAACGACGGGCAATGTTTTATATTCAGATTTAGGGCGTGTCATGGCATCGATCGTTAAAGATGACCATGGTTGGAATGATACGTTCTGTGGGGCGAGTCGTCCTGAGCAAATCAGCAAACAGTTTGGTCAACGTCGTTTTCAAGATGCACGAAATGAAATGTACCAAAACGGTGTAGATGGCTTATTGGTAGAGATGGCGAAATTTTCACTGTCACAAACTGATTTAAGTGCAACCGTAAACCTTTTCTCAAAAGTGAGCCCCAATGATCAAGGTGCTCTAAGCTATACCCAATCAGACAATACCAGCCAAATCATTGAATTACGTTTTGAAATGGATTGTTTGGTTTTTCTTTCTGCTGCTCCCCATGGTTTAGACAACAGTTCGCTCTATCAACCAAGCGATATTCAATTGTCTTTATATAAAGCCAATCCTTTAGCTAACCACGATATTTGTCGTGATGCCTGTGCACAAAATCAGCGTGCTTTTCAAAACAACGCACGTTACTACGCATTAAGTTCAGCATATTAAGCTATAGGAGAAGCATCATGACGGTCTTACATACTTTTGAAAAAGCTACATTAAATGAAGTGTGTCCTGCGGGTGAAGCATGGATGTGCGAAGTCAAAAAAGGGCAATACTTTCGGATTATCGATTTAGAGGGCAATCAAGCTGTTGATACATTATTTATCTCAGCAGAAAATCCTGAAGAGCGTTATAGCGCTACAGATACGCTTGCCATGAATCAATATATCTATTTAGAAAAAGGTACATCTTTATACAGTAACTTTGGACGGCTAATTGCAGTCATTCATGATGATAACTGCGGTCGTCACGATACGTTGGGTGGCGCATGTTCTTGCGAAAGTAATACTGTGCGCTATGCACATGAAACTTATCCTATGCATAGTTGCCGTAACAATTTCATGTATGCCTTAGCTAAACATCCCATCGCGAAAAAGCACAATTTGAATGTGCGCCACATTGGTCCAAATATCAATTTCTTTATGAATGTTCCAGTTACATCTGATGGACATTTGAAATTTGATGATGGTATTTCTGCACCGGGTAAATTTGTCGAGATCAAAGCAGAAATGGATTTAATCGTGCTGATCTCTAATTGCCCGCAACTGAATAATCCATGTAATGCCTATAACCCAACACCGATCCAATTAGTGATTCGTGATGGTGAGGAGGCTTAGTCTATGTTTGATAAAGTTTTAATCGCCAATCGTGGTGCGATAGCATGTCGTGTTATTCGAACACTAAAAAAATTAGGTATTCAATCGGTTACTGTCTACTCTGAGGCCGACCGAGATTCATTGCATGTGACCTTAGCAGATGAAGCGATTTATATCGGTGATGCACCTGCGAGTCAGAGTTACCTCAACGTTGACAAAATTTTAGAAGTCGCCAAACAAACAGGTGCAAATGCCATTCATCCGGGTTATGGTTTTCTATCTGAAAATGCTGAATTTTGTGATTTGTGTGAATCACAAGGAATTGCATTTATCGGCCCAAACTCAGCTCAAATGCGTGCATTTGGTTTGAAACATACCGCTCGAGAACTTGCAATCGAAGCAAATGTGCCACTATTGCCGGGTAGCCAACTTTTAGCTGATGAAGCAGAGGCATTGCTTGAAGCCGAGCGCATTGGTTATCCTGTGATGCTAAAAAGTACTGCAGGCGGTGGTGGTATCGGCATGCGCTTGGTATGGAGTGCTGAAGAGCTTAAAGATGCTTTCGCAACAGTTTCTTATCTTGCGCAGGCAAACTTTAAAGATGCAGGACTGTATTTAGAGAAATTCGTACAGAATGCTCGCCACATCGAGGTGCAAATATTTGGTGATGGTCAAGGACAAGTTTTAGCGCTAGGTGAGCGGGATTGTTCTGTTCAACGTCGCAATCAAAAAGTCATCGAAGAAACGCCAGCACCACATTTAAATGATCAACAACGTTCATATATTCAGACTGTTGCGATTCAACTTATGCAATCCGTGAATTATCGTTCAGCGGGTACTGTTGAATTTGTGATGGATACGGACACACAAGACTTTTACTTTTTGGAAGTTAATACCCGTCTACAAGTTGAACATGGTGTCACAGAACAAGTATACGGCGTGGATCTAGTGGAATGGATGGTCACACTTGCAAGTGGCGACTGGACAGCACCAACGCAATCTTTGACATCAGAAGGACATTCGATACAAGTTCGTTTGTATGCTGAAGACCCGATCAAAAACTTTCAACCCAGTGCAGGTTTGCTGACCTTTGTCGAATTTGATGATCAAGCACGTAATGAAACATGGGTAGAAACTGGCTCAACTGTTTCCTCATTTTACGATCCTATGATTGCCAAAATTATTGTCACGGCAAATGATCGCGATGCGGCTATTCAAGCAATGAATCATAGCTTAGCTAAAACTCAGGTGGCAGGTATCGAAACCAATCTTGAATATTTACAGAATATTATTGATTGTGAAGTGTTTAAAGCGGGTACTCAAACCACTCGTTTCCTCAATACTTTTGAATGGAAAACTCAAAAAATCGAGGTATTGCAAGCTGGTATTCAAACTTCCATACAAGATGTTACTGGGCGTTTAGGTTATTGGGATGTGGGTGTACCACCATCAGGAGCGATTGACCCTTTATCTCTCAATGTTGCAAATCAACTGCTTGGTAATGCATCTAATAGTGCAGGTTTAGAATGTACCTTGCATGGACCTACTTTAAAGTTTCACTGTGATAGTCAAATCGTTCTTACTGGTGGTGACATGCCATCAACCTTGGATGGTGAGCACCTTCCAATGTGGCAAACGGTGAATGTCAAGAAAGGGCAAATTCTTAAATGTGGCAAAATCATCACAGGATGTAGAACTTATATTGGCATCGAAGGTGGTTTGAATGTTCCCAAATACTTGGGTTCACAAGCGACTTTTACCTTAGGTCAATTTGGTGGTCATGCAGGACGTAATTTGTTAATTGGTGATATGTTACCCATCACGTCTTTTAGTTCAGATCAACAAACAGGTTTGAATGCGGAACAAGCCCCGACATTCTCAAACAGTTGGGAAATTGCGGTGATGTATGGTCCGCATGGTGCGCCTGATTTTTTCACAAAACAAGATATTGATGCCTTCTTTGAGCATTCCTTTGAGGTTCATTTCAATTCAAGCCGTACAGGAATTCGGTTGATCGGACCAAAGCCTGAATGGGCGCGTGAAGATGGCGGCGAAGCAGGTTTACATCCTTCCAATATTCATGACAATGCCTACGCTATTGGAGCAATCGACTTTACTGGAGACATGCCGATCATTTTAGGTCCTGATGGTCCGAGCCTTGGTGGTTTTGTTTGCCCAGCGGTCGTTGTTCATTCTGAACTTTGGAAATTAGGTCAATTAAAAGCAGGAGACAAAGTTAAATTTGTTCCTATTCGATATGAACAAGCAACCCAATTAAATCAAACATATCATCATATGCTCAGTACAGAGCATCTCAATACTGTGCAATTCGGTCAAAGCTTTTATGCTGAGTTTGATAGTTTAAATGATGCTGTATTAGATCGTTTAGATGGTCAAGAACATACGCCAAATGTAGTGTATCGCCCCGCTGGTAATAACTACATGTTGGTTGAGTATGGCGAATTGGTTTTAGACCTGAATTTGCGATTCCGCATACATGCATTAATGCAGTGGGTTAAAGATCAAAACATCATAGGTATCATTGATCTAACACCGGGAATACGCTCACTTCAAATTCATTATGACTCGCTCAAACTGGATCAACAGAATTTATTGAACCTACTCAAACAAGCCGAAACAGAATTGCCTGATGTGACTGAAATGCAAGTTCCTTCACGTACTGTGTATTTACCTTTGGCTTGGGAAGATTCACAAACGCAATTAGCAACTGATCGTTATATGCAAACGGTGCGTCCTGATGCACCATGGTGTCCAGACAATATAGAATTTATCCGTCGCATTAATGGTCTGAAAGATAAACAAGCTGTAAAAGACGTGGTGTATAACGCAAATTATTTGGTGATGGGCTTAGGTGATGTATATCTCGGTGCACCAGTTGCGACACCGCTTGATCCACGTCAACGACTCGTAACGACCAAATATAATCCTGCTCGAACTTGGACACCTGAAAATGCTGTCGGAATCGGCGGTGCTTATATGTGTGTCTATGGGATGGAAGGACCAGGTGGCTATCAGTTTGTGGGTAGAACGACGCAAATGTGGTCTCGCTATCGTAGAAATGCAGACTTTGAGCAAGGTAAACCGTGGTTATTACGCTTCTTTGATCAGATTAAATTCTATGAAGTTTCTGAAACTGAACTCATGCAAATGCGTGAGGATTTTAAGGCAGGTCGACTCAAACTTAGAATTGAGGAAGGTATTTTAAACCTCAAAGAATATAATCAATTCTTATCAGACAATGCTGAAACCATTTCAAGTTTTAAAGCGACTCAACAAGCTAACTTTGATGCTGAACGTCGTCGTTGGCATGAGGCTGGTCTAGCAGAATATGTCTCAGAGAGTTTAGATGCTGTTGATGAGGGTGAAACGGTCATCATTCCTGATGGTGGTTGTGCCGTTGAATCACATATGCCGGGTTCGATTTGGAAAATTGAATGTCAATCTGGGGATATTGTTGAGGAAGGAGCAACGCTTGCGGTCATCGAGGCTATGAAAATCGAAATTCCGATAGTTGCGCCCGAACGCATGAAAGTTGAAAGGATTACGATCGAAAAAGGACAAACTGTTAAAACAGGGCAGGTATTGTTTACGTTGGCACCTGTGGCTTAATGAGATTGAAATAAAAAAGACCGCTTAAGCGGTCTTTTTTAATTTAAGAATTACATTTTTGAATGTGTTTACATTCGACGGCTTTTTTTCTTAAATGCTCTTGTTCCCCACAAAATAAGAGTTGACCCAACCAGAATAAAATATAGCCACATTTTGATGCACATCTAAACCCCAATGGTGCAAATTGGTACATTTTTTAGGCACTTTAAAACGGGAAAATTATCCTCATTCGTGCTTCCTTTAGCTAAGTGTCTTATTTATCTTTTATTCTGACCGAATCCATACTATCTGATATTTTGGCATGCTTTATGCTTTTATTTATATACAACATAAATAGAGGAGAACAATAAACTTGATCACTAAATCACACACATCGGTTCATTCCAACATGTATAAAAAGAATAACCAGTACATGAGCAGTAACAATGGAATAAACTGATGAAATACTCTGCTTTCAAGCAAGCCCCATCTCAACGTAGTGGGGCTTTTTTATTATTTAATTTAAGTTTATTCAACAAATCTCAATCACTATAAATTGGCACATATTCTGCATCTCAATAGAAGTAATACAAAAACTAATTTTAGTAATACCTTTGTAGGAGCTGCGATATGAGTGAAGCCAAAACCAACACTGTAGAAAAACACCCTATTAAGAAATTCTTAGTCGATTTATTCAGTGCAAGAGCAGGTCTGTATTTCAAACAAAATCACCAAGTAAGCAAGGTAAAGGGATAAGACTGTGGCCAAGCAAAAGTTAGCTCGAATCAGTATTACCGTGCCCGAAACAACATTGAATGCACTTGATCAAAAAATCGTAGATCAACACTACGAAAGCCGTTCACAAGCGATCTTGGACATGATTAATCGGCATTTAATCGATGATCTAGCTAAAAACGATGAAGTGATGGTTGGCACATTGACATTGTTATATGACGTGAGTTTAAAACCACTGCGAACGCAACTTGTTGATTTGCAGCAACAATACTTAGCTCAGGTGATCAGTTCATTACATATTCAATTGGATGATGACAAGGTTCTACAAGTCATGTTGATGCAAGGTGCCAGTAGTGATTTGAAAGCCATCAGTCAGCAGTTCATTGCATTAAAAGGGGTGATTAAAGGGCATTTGGAATTGATGGATGCCGTCATGCCACCAATCGCACAAAACACTTAGGCACATAAACATTCGTAAAGACGAAAAGTTCTAAATATCAGAGCACAATAGGAGCAAGCATAAGATGATCAAAAAAACACTGATTTCAGCATCTGTGCTGACAGCGATTTTTTTAGGGGGCTGTGACAACACAGCAAAAATTCCAGAGTCTAAAGCAAAAACTGAAGGTACTACCAACACAAAACCAATCACGATTGGATATAGTGATTGGCCGGGTTGGGTGGCATGGCAGGTGGCAATTGAAAAAGGTTGGTTCAAAGAAGCGGGGTTAAATGTCGAATTCAAATGGTTCGATTATTCCGCATCAATCAATGCATTTTCTGCCAATCAACTCGATGCCGTTTCTGTATCTAATGGTGATAACTTGGTGATCGCGTCAGGAGGCACCAAAGGCATCATGATTTTGGCAACCGATTATTCCGCAGGAAATGATGTCATTATTGCCAAAAATGGAATTAATAATATTGCTGATTTAAAAGGTAAAAAAATAGCAGTTGAGAAAGGACTAGTTGATCATCACTTACTTAATACGGCTTTAGATGATGCCAAAGTGGCGAATAGTGAGGTCACTTTAGTCAATGCTATGACGAATGAGTTACCTCAAGTGTTTGCAAGTCCTGATGTGTCAGCAATTGCAGTTTGGCAACCTGTAGCCAATCAAGCTTTGAAAGCGGTTGCAGGTTCTAAAATCATCTATTCATCCAAAGATAAGCCCGGACTGATTTATGATACTTTGACCGTCAATATGACGCACCTTGCTGCGAATAAAGAAGATTGGAAAAAAATCATTCAGGTGTGGGATAAAACTGTTAAATATATCAATGATCCTGCAACACGAGACGATGCTGTAGCGATTATGGCAAAACGCGTGGGTTTAGATGCTGCTCAATATGCCCAATTTATTGATGGAACTCACTTACTTGATCTCGAAGCAAATAAGAAGGTATTTACGAAAGCTGATGGTTTTGATTCTATCTATGGCTCAAGTTATCACGTCAACGAATTTAATTTTAAAAATGGTGTTTACGCCACTAAAGTGGATGTTGATGGCGTGATCTTTCCAACGCTTGTTGAAGAAATCAAATAATTTCTAAAGTGATCACGGCAATCCTTTATACATTTGATCAATCATTAAACCTTAAAAATCTCCCTGAAAATAGGGAGATTTTTATACATTCATACATGTGAAAAATGATACTTCGATATAAAAAAGCCCACTCTTAATAAGTGGGCTTTGAATTTTTTACTTTATTGACGTATCGGCGTTTCAATCTTCGCTTACTTTAGTCATACGAGGAATCAATGGTAAATCTTCGAGTGCTGGATCGAGTTGATCTTCATCGGCATGAACCAGTTGGTCCACACGTTGACGCAATGCTTTGAATTCAGGGCAAAGCATTTGATCTGGATGACGTGGACGAGGTAAATCCACCTCGATAATCTCTTTTATTTCACCAGGATTGGCTTTCAGTGCGACGATACGATCAGCAAGTAATATTGCTTCATCCATATCATGGGTGACAAAAATAATCGTGATATCAATATTTTGCCATAAATCCATCAAGTGCCGTTGCATCTTCTGACGAGTATGAGGATCAAGTGCGCCAAAGGGTTCATCCATCAATAGAATTTTGGGTTCATTCACCAATGCTCTGGCAATCGCAACACGTTGCTTCATTCCACCAGAGAGTTGGTAGGGATACTGATTTTCATACTTTTCTAAACCGATAATATTAATCCATTCCCGCGCTTGAGCCTCAGCAGTACTATCACTTTGTCCCTTCATTTTTGGACCAAACATCACGTTTTCTTTGACGGTTTTCCACGGAAACAGTGTATATCCTTGAAACACCATACCTCGCTCAGGACTAGGACCCATGATCGGTTGTCCATCAATCAGAATCTCTCCACCTGAATAAGGATCAAGTCCAGCAACAATCCGACTGAATGTTGACTTGCCACAGCCAGAAGGACCGATCACACAAATAAACTCACGTTTATGAATCTTTAAATCAATTTGATTTAAAACAGTTCGTTCAGTTTTACCGTGTTTGAAGCTTTGCGTGAGTTGTTTCGCTTCTAAAATGACAGCACGTTCATAAATATGATCAAAATATTCACGAGCATTGAAATGGGTATTTGTCATTAGTGTGCTCCTGATTTCCATTTAAAAAGCTGCTGTCCAAGTTTCATCAAAATGACATCACAGATCAGACCAATCACACCAATGATGAGGATGGCTGCATAAACATTGTCAAAATTTTGGTAACGCGCTTGTTGGGTGATAAACCATGTAATACCAGATGTGCTCCCAATCAACTCAGCGACGATCAAGTAAGTCCACGCCCAACCGAGTAAAACTCTCAAATCTCGATAAATCTCAGGCAAGGCAGCAGGAATCACCACATGAAATAAGCTCTTAGTTTTGTTCGTGCCAAGGGTAAAACCTGCTTCAATCAAACTGCGATCGACCAATCGAGTGGTATTGGCAATGATGAGTATCTGTTGAAATAGCGTACCGATGATAATGATGGCTATTTTTGGTGCATCATTGATACCTAATATAGCAACAGCTAAAGCACCAAAGGCAGGGGCAGGCAGGTAACGGAAAAATTCAACAAACGGCTCTGTGAGTTGTGAAATTGTCTTAGAAAAACCGCATAAAATCCCCAAAGGTACACCGATGAGCGATGAGATAAAAAATGCACTGAACACCAGTTTAATACTGTGCCAAAGACTTTCATGAAACCACGGCGCATTGGCTTGAACAGGTGGCGTCGTAAACGCTGTAACAAGCGCTTTGGCAACTTCGTGAGGAGCAGGCAAATAAATGGGGTTGACTAAGATTCCTTGAGGTGGTTTTAAACCATGATCTACAGCACTTTGTGCTTCAGAATAAAACACTTCTTTGGCAATACGACTATCAATCTGTAGATATGCCACACTGCCTATATCCGTAATTTTGACTTGTGGGTGCCATAAAAATGGCAAATAACTCACAGCACACCATAACAAAATTGGTATTAAAAATGACCCGAGACCAAATAACACTTTGTTGGTTTGGCTGAGTTCGCGTGCAACGTAACTCATATTGTTTGCCTCTTAATATTACATTTTTTATAAAACGTAATACTGGTTAAGCAAAATAAGTGCCAATGAGATAAATACTAATTTTACGGCGACGATGAGCAAACAGAGAAACTTTATTTTTATTCTTTCTTGATTTTACAAATGATAATTATTATCATTTGTAAATACTTTGTTTTGAGTCAATGATTGTGAACAAAACCCCGATACTCGTTGATGAATTATACAGAAACCATAGCGGGTGGCTTCATCATTGGCTGCGAAAGAAAATTGGAAGTTCTGAGCAAGCTGCTGATTTAGTTCAAGATACATTTATTAAAATCCTTCAGACACGCGATGATTTGTTGGGGGTCAAAGAACCAAAAGCTTATTTGACTTCAATTGCGAAAAATTTATTGATCGATCAAGTAAGACGGAAAAGAATTGAACAAGCGTATCTTGATGGTTTAAGTGAAATGGAATACATGCTTGATGCGGTCGTGTCCCCCGAAGAACAGGTACAAATCATTCAAGCCATTCATCAGTTATGCAAAGCGTTAGAAGCGGTCTCTGAAAAAGCCCAACAGGCTTTTATCTTGCATTATTTAGAGGGTTATACGCATAAAGAAACGGCTGAAAAACTCGGTGTTTCGACCAAGATGATCCAGAAGTATTTGACCAGTTGTTTGGTACAGTGCTATCAAACCCGAATTGATATGATGGATGCATTGGTGTAAATGACAAAAAAGCATAATCAACAACTGGTTGAAGAAGCAGCGCAATGGATTGTTCAATTAAGCGCGGATGATGAGGTGACTCGTCGTGATGCAGAAGTACAATTCAAACAATGGAAAAAGAATAGTCAGCAACATCAAAAGATTGCCAACGATATTGAACGCTGTCTCGGTTCGATTCAAAAGTTATCACATAATCATCATAAAAAAATTGCAAAATCAGCACTCAAAGCTGGGCTGGGATCAGGAAAGGTTTATAAAAATATTCGAACTGGTACAGCATTTGCGATCGTTCTATGCACTTTGGGTGTTGGTACATTATATTTATCAGATACATCGCTAGGTTATATTGCTGCGGATATTCGCAGTAATTCTAGTCAGTGGACGACTCAAACATTACAAGATGGCTCACAAATCACTCTTCGCGGCAAAAGTGCTGTCAGTCTTGATTTTAAGTCTGACCAAAGAGTGGTTGAGCTGGTGCAAGGCGAAATATTTGTTGATGTCGCCAAAGACCAGCAGCGACCTTTTATTGTCAAAACCTCTCATGGACAAATACAGGCACTCGGAACAGCTTTTAGTGTTGCTTATCAACCAGAGATAACCGAATTAAAAATGCTGCATTCAAAAGTTCAAGTGCGAGCCAAACCATCCAAGACAACACCTGCAAATAAAGTCAATCAAGCAATAGTGGAAGCAGGGCAAGCGATTGGAATAGATCAAAATGGTTTAACGCCAATTTCAGCACTGAATCGCTACAATGAACAGCAAAAATGGGATAAACATCAACTGATGGTTGAAGATTTACCACTGAATCAAGTGCTGAAAGCCTTGGATCAGAACTACAAAGGAAAAATTATTTTTAATGATTCAGCATTGAGCAAGATACACGTCAATGCTGTATTACCACTAGACCAAACACAAGACGCACTTAAGCTACTCGGCGCAGTTTTTCCACAATTAAAAATATATCAAATTACACCTTATGTGATTTTTGTGACGACTTAGCAAATTTTTTAATTTTTTGGTTCCACTTTTTTCTTACTTGTTCGTCATAGTAAATAGAAGCAATAAATTTGGATCATTTTAACTACCAATATTGAATGATTCTTATTTCTATTTACTGGGGTGTGTAATGGAAAACTTGGGAAATGGCCAGCAACAGAGAAAAAGTCTGTTTCGACTATCAAAGCTTGCACTTGCAATCTATACCGTGGGAATCGGGAGTATAGCCTTACCGTTACATCCTGCATATGCAGCAACGACAAATGCCAAATCTTATAATATTTCAGCAGGTACATTGGCAAATGTATTAAATCAATTTGCAGAGCAATCGGGCACTTCGATTGCAATCGATGCACAACAGTTAAAAGGCAAAAATAGTACTGGCTTAAAAGGAAGTTACTCCATAGAGCAAGGCTTTCAACATATTCTCATGAACACAGAATTTTATGCTGTGAAAGTTGGGCAAGGCTATACACTCACAAAAAAAGCACCACCATTAACAGCCAATCAAGCTGCTTTAGTTTCTCCTATGAGTGATCAACGCGATTTAATGAATGAAGCCTCAGCTCGTTTAGCTCCCATCGTTGTCTACGGTCAAGAAGATCGTGATACACAAGGCTATAACAAGGTTTATGACGCAAATCATTCTTCAGTTTATGCAGGTAAAGAATATGTAGAGCGTTTTAAAGGTACAAATCCTGCTGATGTATTACAAGGTATGGTCGGGGTGTATAGCGGTGATGCTCGGAATAGTGGTGCACTTGATCCAAGTGTTCGCGGTGTACAAGGTGTTGGTAGAGTACCATTAACGATCGATGGAACAGAGCAATCGGTCGCTGTTTGGCGAGGGTATAACGGTGTTAACAATCGGAACTATATTGATCCGAACTTGATTGCTGGGATCGAGGTCATCAAAGGACCTTCACTAGAACGTAATGCCACAACATCTGTTGGTGGTGGGGTGTTGGTTAAAACACTTGAAGCTGATGATATTGTCCGCGCAGGAAAAACCTTTGGTGCTGAATTAAAAGTAGAAGGCTCAACGAACTCAATAGATCCATCGCTACCCAACATGAGTAAAGTCGGTCGTGATTATAGTGAGACAACACCATGGATTGAAATAGATCGCGCCCGATATGATCCTGATATTTACAAGAAAAATAGAACCCGAAAAGATAACTCTAATTTCTCTGGCGATGATTTAGCCGGTCGACTTGCACTGGCAATGAAACAAGATCAATTCGATTTATTGGCTGTTTATGCTGTTCGTGAACGTGGCAACTATTTTTCAGGCACACACGGTGCTGGTTATTACAAACGTGCTGAACCCAATAATGACAATTTCGATTTTATTCCATATTTTGCACATGCTTACAAACCAGGTGATGAAGTTCCAAATACATCTAGCCAGATGGAGTCTTGGCTTTTCAAAGGAACCTATCGACCTACAGATTTCCAAACCTTAAAACTCACTTATCGAGATACTAAAAATAAATTTGGCGAAATCATGCCATCTCGCATTCAATGGGGAATAACGCCTGATTTGGGTGTACCTCAATGGCCGCTTAGTGATATCCGTTCAAAAGCTTACAGTTTGGAATACAAATTTAAACCTGAAAGTAATCAGTGGGTCGATTTTTATGCCAATGTTTGGCAAACCGATACTGAAAGCCAGACTTATACTCGTGGTGGTTGGCCAATTGATATTGATTTTCGAGACAATCGCCTTATAAATACTGCGATCAGTCACTCTGACAATCAACGACAGGGTATTAGCATCAGTAATAAAGCAAGATTGAATGATCAGCTTGATTTGACTTTAGCTGGGAGCTTCTTAAAAGAAAAGCTGACTTCTGATGATATCTATGGTGAATATGGCCCAATGTATAGCATATTTCAGGCCTTACCGCGTGCTGGACGACGTGAAGAGAAAACTTTTGATTTTAATTTTAATTATCGTCCCTTGTCTTGGTTAAGCTTCGATGCGGGTATGCGTTACCGCTCTTATTGGGCTTTTGATGACTTCTTAAATAAATCGATACGCGATGGGGTTGATCCTACGCTAAATCCATTATTTACCAAGAAAAATAGACTCAAAGAATATAGTTTTGAATATCGAACTATGCCTGAAAGTTATGATGCTCAGCAGCAGCGCATGATCAACCTACTATCGCAACGCTATGCAACGAGCAATCCTGATTGGGATGGTCGCTTAGAGACTGTACCTGCATCAGAGACAAATTTATATAGCCGAATTTGGTCACAAATCAATACGTTGAAATGGAAAGCAGATCCAAATGGTCATTTGGCTTTGGCTGACAACATTTTGGATCAACTGAACGCTTTAGATCAGAAATATGTAGTAATCGGAAATGGCTTTAAGCCCGCTGTAATTGAACAAGTTCCAATTGAATCTGTAAACAAAGTTAAAGATAGCGGTTGGGCGCCTCAGTTAAGTGCAGCGATTCAACTGACCGAAAATAACCGACTCTATGCACGATATGCTGAAGAATATCGTTTGCCGAGTTTATTTGAAAGCACTGTCGGTTTTTCAGCAATGATGCCTTATCAAGCTGTTAAACCTGAACATGCTTTTAACTATGAAGTGGGTTATGTCTATGATATGCGTGACTGGTTCAGTTCAGCACGCAATGCTGACTTTAAGCTGGCGTATTACTACAACAAGACCAAAAACGTGATTGAGCGAAATCAAAATCTGATATTTACCAACATGGATGAGCAAAAACTTGCAGGTTTAGAACTGCAAAGCCGTTTTGACAATGGTGCTTTCTTCACGGACTTAAGTTTGGCTTATAACCTCAAAAATGAAGTCTGTGATAGCAATAGTGCAATTGACAGGATGATCAATAGTGGCACTGTACAAACAGATCATGGCATTCAATTCCGTGATGCTTACCAACGCTGCGTCGATGACGGCTTTCCAAATGGTTATCTGGTGACAATGTCTACACCAGAACTCAGCGCACATGCATTATTCGGCGCACGTTTCTTTGATGAAGCGCTTGAACTTGGGGCACGTGCAACTTTCTATAAAGCTTATGAAAGCCCACTGCGTAAAAACAATGATGATAGCGTCAATAAAGGCTATTACCTCAATGTTCCTTTGGCGTGGGACGATACATGGATTTTTGATGCTTATGCACGTTATCAAGTAGATACCTACAACACCGTTGAGTTTGTAGGAAATAATCTTTCAAACCAATTTTATATCGATCCGCTTACTCGGAGTGCGATGGCCGCACCTGGTCGCACCCATAAAATCAGTTGGACCACTAAGTTTTAACTCAGAATTTAATTCCTGCTTTTGGTGAGTTGGGATTAGATAGGCGTAAATAATATATTTGAATGATTATTATTTACATAACTAAAAAGCAGTTTTATAGATTCAACTGCTCATACAACAACATGATAACGATAGCGTTATCCTCATTGAAACAATAACTTATCTTCAAATAAATGGAGTAACAATAAATGAAAATCTCTCAACTGTTCATCGGTCTAGTCGCATGTTCTGCTGTATTTTCTCATGCAGCTATTGATGGTGCTTCTAGCAATGAAGCAAACATCAGAATCGGCGCGGCTGCAAATGCTAGCCATCCAGACGGTGTAGCAGCCATATCTATAGAAGCGGCAGGCACACCATACAATGCATTTACAGGTTTTAGTTCATTAAAAGGCTTGGCACAAGCATTTGCTGCACAAGGTACCAGTAATACCAATGTCACAGTGGGTAGCAAGACCTTCAATATTTCGCACATTCCTGTATCGGCTCTGCCACCTTCACATAGTGCTTTAGGTAACTTTAATTTTGGTCAGGTGGGTACGCAGGAAGTATATTTTGGTGAGTGGTGGAAGGCTGGCGATACAGCAGCGAGTGCGAGCCATACGGTTTATTATGCGGGTGACAATAGCAATACCACCGTACCAACAGCAGGTACTGCAACTTATACCGTTGCAGGGATTAATGGATCTGCGACGAATCTGTTAACTGGTAATTTCACTGCAAATTTTGGTACGGGGACGCTTGAAGGTTCTTTAAATGGAACAGGTACAGCGGTTTCAAACTTAACATTGAATGGTGTGACATTTAATCCAGGTACTGCTGAGTTTGCTGGTGCAGCAAGCGCCAATGGTACAGCTGGGTTAAATAATACAGGTATTGTTCAAGGACATTTCTTTGGTGCAAATGCTGCGGCTTTGGCAGGTATCGCCGAGTTTAATAACGCATCTTATAACACTGCATTTGGCGGTGCGAAAAACTAATCGTGGCGAGAGGAATCTACATCTGTAGGTTCCTTTTGTTTTTTATGCGTTGATGATTTTACATTTTGGTTTGCGGTTGATATGAAACGAACATTGCTGTGTTGCTTGGCTTTATGGGGAAATACATCACTCTATGCGGATGATGAGACTCAACTTCGCCTAAATCAGAGCCTAGATCAGCAGTTATTACAACAACAGCGTTCACTTCAAGCACAAGGTACGATTCGGAGCACTGAAAAGTTACCTGAACTCCAAATCAATGGAAAAGTCTATGTCGTAGAGAAGAACCAAGATGATCTAGCCAAAGCGCTATATCTAGCGGTTATGCAAAAACAATGGGTTAATGTTCAAATTTATTTAGTGCATTATCAAAGCTATCCTGAGTATGATCAGGCTTTAACTGATTTCGCTGAAGGTGCATTGGCACGTGCTCAGGGACAACTAAAACTGGCTGAACAAAAATTCCAAAGCAGTTTAAATAAACAACCGAACAATCTGATTTGTGAACTCGAGTTAGCGCGTGTGCTGTTTGAACAACAGAAGAACAAAGAGGCAGCACACCTTTTTATAACGATTCAAAATAAATTAGAACAAAGTGATCACAGTGTCATTCCACCAGAAGTACAAAAAACGGTTCAGCTTTTCGTCAAAGCGCTTGCTCAACGAGATGCATGGCAAGGTTCTATTGCTATAGGTCCGACTTATGCGAGCAATCTAAACAGTTCATCAGAACAAAGCAAAACTTGGACGCTGTATGGCATGGATAAAGATGGCAACATTATCCCAGCTCAAATTACACGAGGAAGTCCAAAAGCAGTTTCAGCAAATGGTCTAGATTATGACGCAAGCCTGATCAAACGTTTTTCCATCAAAGAAAATCATGGTGTTGCACTACGTGCTCTAGCTTATGGACAGTCCTACGATAACCAAAGCAATTATAACGAATCCACCCTCAACGTAAATGCAGGTTATAGCTATTACGATTTAAAAAACCAAATTAATTTCAGTCCACTATTTGAACACAAACCTTATGGCAACGAGAGTTTATACGATGCTTGGGGCGGGCGGATTGAATGGATGCGATTTATTTCAGGCGATAAAGCACTCAAACTTGAAGCAGAAATTAAAGATTTTGATTATCACACCTATAAAACACTTAATGGGCAAGAGCGTTCGGTACTGGCGACTTTTTGGAAAATTTTACCAGAACAATGGACATTATTTGGTGGACTCGACCTCCTTGATCGTTCGACACAAGAACAATATACCGCGGCTTACCAGCAACAAGGAATTCGTCTAGGTATAAGTAAACCATGGAATATTGGAATTAATACAACATTATTAAGCTCTTATCGTTGGCGACAATTTGATAAATACGCAAAGGTTTATGAAGCAAGACGACATGATTTTGAACAAAATTATACTTTTGTTGTGCAAATGCCACGCTTCAAATTTTATGGTGTAACACCGAATTTAACATATCGCTATAACCACAATGATAGCAATGTGGATTGGTTGTACACCTATGACAAGCACAATGTCAGCCTGAAACTCGAACACCGTTTCTAGGAGAGGTTGATGAAATTAAAAAATTTATCTCCAAGTTACAAACAACAATTTCCTTGCTCTGCTGAATTGCCCCCTCATCATTTCGGGAAATGGGGCGTTGCAGGTACGATCATACTTTTGCATATCGCGGCATTGTGGTTGCTCAGCCATCTGATAGAACCCTATACATTGGATAGCGCACCGAAAGTGAATGCATTAAAAGTGCATTTCGTTTCAGTGTCTAGTGTAGAACAACCATCACCACGATCGTCTGGACAAAGTGCTGTTGCAATCAAGTCAGAGAAGCAAAAACGAAGCGTATCAGAGAGTTCAAATGCAACTGTATCATCCAAACCCGCCGCAAATACTCGCACACTCAGCAGCACACATGCTGATCGTGTGATATCAGATAGCCAGCCAAAACATAATCATAAAAATGAGCAAGCTACCCCAACTCAAATATCTGAAGATTCAGGGCCATCCCTGAATAAAGATCTAACGTTAAAAACAAAACAGATCGAACAACAGCTCACATCGAAGCAAAACCCAAATGTATCAAAACAACAGGGAGAGAGCCATTCCAACGCTGGTGGAATGACGACACTCGCGACACAACAGGAACTTGCACGTTCTCCAGATAGCCAAGTCGCCCCAAATGAACCATTACAAGTGAGTCGTGTAGATGTATTGAGTTTTGCAAAACTAAGCTATGAAGATCGTGAACTAAAACAACAAGATCGTACTGTTGAACTTCGTATACGCATTAATGAAAACGGTCAGGCAACAGATATTCAATTACAACAGAGTTCAGGCATCAGCAGCTTGGATCAACGTGTCATACAAGCTGTACTTAAATCAAAATTTAAACCTTATCAAGTGAACGGCCAAGCAGTGGCCGTGGTCGTGGACTTCCCAGTCCAACTTAAACTCAGTCGGAATCGTTGAACCATCCGTGAAATCTATTTTAGGAGAAAGAAAATGAATGCAGCGACAGAACAGATGATTGCTAATCAATTGTCCCAACGTTTAAAACATGAAACCGCAACTGAACATGAGCGTATGCACAAATTGATGGCTGAAGCAGCGGTATTTTCGAGTAAAGAGCGATATACACAATTCACCTTGTCACAGTACTACTTTCAAAAAGAGATTGAACATCTTTTCGAAAAACAAGGGGTGGCAGAACTCATCCCAGATTTAGGGATTCGTGGACGCTCTCAACAAGCACTTGCAGATTTGCAAGACTTAGGACTACAACCCAAAGGTGAACCATTACAGAGTAAAAATGTCGAAATGCCTGAAGCATTAGGCTGGATTTACGTTTCGGAGGGTTCAACTTTAGGCGCAGCCTTTTTATTTAAAGAAGCGCAAAAGCATTTAGGTTTTTCTGAAACTTTTGCTGCCCGAAATCTTGCTGCTTATCCAGAAGGTCGTGCCAAGGTGTGGAAACGTTTTGTACAAGCCTTGGATGAGGCAGGCTTTGATCAGTCTCAACAAGACCGTGTGATCCAAGGCGCATTAGATGCTTTTGGATATTTTGGTCATGCACTCAACCGATTGGATGAATTGCACTAAATCTTTGAGAAGTTATTTTTATTTATCCAGATTGGAGAAATACATAGCAAAGATTAGAAAACTCTCAAAGCGCTTAACTCATCAACCTATGCCTAACTGAGTATGAAACATATGGATCACACAGAGAATAAGTTAAATATGGAACTGACTTCCTCACCACCATCAGAAAGTAAAGTCGCACGTTCGATTTGGTGGCGCATGTTATTTATATGTCTCGCTTGGTTATGCATTGCACTGGGAATAATTGGGATTTTTATTCCGGGTTTACCAACTGTCGATTTTATTTTACTGGCAGTTTTCTTTGCGGCGAGGGGATCAGAAAAACTTCATCAATGGTTGTTAAACCATCGTTTTATCGGTCCCATCATAAAAGAATGGAGGGAAAATCGTCGCATACCGAAAAAAGCAAAATATATGTCAACAATTAGTATGAGCATAGCAGCAGGAGTGATGATCTGGACGATTCCACACCCTTGGTTTGTCTATCCTGCAATAGGATGCATGTTGGTGGTATTGATCTGGATGTGGAGAAAATAGCTATTTTATTCATTCAAATAGATACAATCGTGTTTATTTTGAGGAAAAATAAACCAGATGCAAATGATAATAGTTGTCATTATTGTTATTTTTTTAGGTTTTGTGTATCCTGCAGACAATTTTTAATAATAGATTAAGGTGGGGGTGATTTTGAATAGTCGTCACCACTGTTGGTATTGTTATGACTATTGAAGCATCAGTTCCCTTCGTTGCCACTAAAAGTGTCTCCAAACATCGAATTCAACAATCATCATTGCTTAAATACCGCTTGATGGTTTTCTCACGTTTTGTGCTGGCGATTTTTGGTGGTTATTACTTTGCAGCCATCGCAACGATGCTGTTGGTATTTTTATTTCCAACTGAACCTTTAAAAGCCAATGCAGTTTTAAGCGTCACCATGTTGGGTTTTATCATTCATTGTGCTTTGTTCATTTGGGTCTTCATGGTCAATTCAACCCTTAAAGTATGGCTCTCAGTGGTATTGCCGAGTGTATTGATGACACTCATTTATTTATTCTTACAAGGGTAACATCATGCGTGTTGATGCTAAAAATGAAGGGCCACGCCAGTCGATGTCATGGTTGCATACTTGGACGAGCCTGCTATTAGGTTGGTTGTTATATGCCGTATTTTTAACGGGAACGTTGAGCTTCTTCCAAAATGAAATTACCGTTTGGATGAAACCCGAGCTACATCAGTCAGTGAACACCGCCTCACAGCAACAACAACTTAGCCATGCCTTAGCATATCTGAATCAGAAAGGGCAAAATGCTGAGAGTTGGAATATTCGTTTTGCCAATGAAAGACAACCCGCCATTATGTTGAATATTCGCCAAGCAGGTGAAGAGCGACGACGTGGTGGCGAGATTTACTTAGATACTCAAACAGGTCAAGAGATTAAGGCGAGAGAAACAAGAGGTGGGGCATTTCTCTATCGTTTCCATTTTGAGCTATATGGCATGCCGCGTATTTGGGGACGCTGGATTGTAGGGGTAGCAACATTATTTATGTTTGTTGCCATCATTAGCGGCATTATCACGCATAAAAAGATTTTCAAAGATTTCTTTACTTTCCGACCTGCCAAAGGTCAACGTTCATGGCTTGATGGACACAATGCGATGGCGGTTTTTGCTTTGCCTTTTCACATCATGATTACTTTTAGTGGTTTATTGCTACTGATGCATTTGTTTATGCCTTGGGCGATGAATACACATTATGGCGATGTGCGCAGTTTTTATCAGATTCTCAATCAACCTGTTGCTCAAACACCTGAACAAGCCCGTTTACTGGAAGAACAAAAACAAAAAGGCTTGCTGACTGGACGAGGAAATCGTGGCGGTGGTCGTGTTGAATCAGGGCAAGAAAATAAGCCTGTTGAGGCGGCAGAAATGGTTAATTTAACTGCGCTTACACAATCTGTTCAACATAGTTGGTTAAACAATCCCATCTCTTCGATCAGGGTCAATAAACCCAATACTGTAGAAGCCGAAATACAATATAACGCTACACGTACCACAACGTTAATGGATCGAGAAAGTATCCCGTCATTGAAATTCAATGCGGTAACTGGTCGAGAAATAGACGAGGCGAAACCTGTGAATTCGACTCCAAAAGCGATTTATACCTTAGTGACATGGTTACATATGGCACATGGGGTAGATTCAGTTTTACGTTGGTTGTTATTTTTATCAGGCGTGTTAGGTACGATGATGATCGCTTCTGGACTTATTCTATGGGTGGTTAAACGCGCACCAGATGTCCAAAAATTGGGGTATAAACCTGTCGGGCATCGTGTAGTTGAAGTTTTAAATATTGCAGCGATTACAGGTTTACCGATAGCCTGTGCAGCATATTTCTTCGCCAATCGTTTGATTCCAGCTCAAATTGTGGAACGCTCACCAATAGAAATTAAGGTATTTTTTATCGCATGGTTGTTGTGTTTAGTCCATGCTGCGATTCGTCAGCATCGTCCTGCATGGTTAGAGCAACTTGCTTTGGCTGCGGTCATGTTTTTATTGATTCCAATACTCAATGTCTTAACTGGAGGTATGCCACTCTGGAAAAGTATCTATTTGGGTCAATGGATGATTGCAAGTTTTGATCTGGTATCGATCACTTTAGGACTGATCTTTATTTACGCGTACTACAAGCTAAAACGTTATCAAGGCTTACCGATCAAGAAAAAATCACAGCCTAAAAACAAGACTGCACAGGAGTCTATAGAATGACTGCTTTGTTATTGTGGTGTGTTTGTGTTGTCGGATTGTCGAGTCTGGCTTGTGCGATGGCAAAGCACCAACGTGAGATTTTCTCAAGTCCAGTCAGTCAACGAAATTGTCGTTTATTTCAAATTGTAGGTTGGGGCTTACTCATTATTTCTGCGGGATTCACTGCATACTTTAAAGGCATTTCAATTGGACTTTCAGAATGGTTAGGGTGCATTAGCTTTGCAGCTTTGGTGGTCGGATTGTTATTGACCTATTCGCCTAAAAAGATATTTAAAGCGAATACTATGGTCGCAGTGCTGTTTCTGATTTTATTGGTTATACACTTGCTATAGCATTGATATATGTATGTCATAAACAAAGCGTTAAGAGCTTAGCTTTTAACGCTTTGAATTTTCTTTTATAAAGTCATCATATCAACTTTATTTCTATTTCCTTATTTTTTGAGTGCTAATGACAACTCATCCCAACGTTGCATCGCTGTCTGCATGGCTTCGGTTTTAATATGACCAAAGCCACGTACTTCTACAGGTAACTGAGCAATTTCCTCAGCGACAGTTAAGTCATACTTTTCAGGTGAAGCAATCAGTGCTTCAACAAATGCGATATAACGATCACGCCAAGCCTGTTCACGTCTGCGTTCTTCATGACGTGCAAATGGATCGAGGAAGGTTTCCCGAAGCAACTGCAAACGAGCCAGCAACATCATTGGGAAACGAATCCAATATCCGAAAGCACGCTTACGAATATTTTGATCAGCACCTAAAGTCGGTGGAGCAAGATGGTAAGTTAAGCGTAAGCCTTTACCAAAATGGGTTTCAATCGACTGTTTGAATTTTTTACCTGTTAAAAGACGAGCGACTTCATATTCATCTTTATAGGCCATGACGCGATACAGTTGTGTGGCAATGGTCGCGGTCAATTCTTCTGGTAATGTTTTCGATGCTTGTTCGACCAAGCTACGATATTTCATCGCGTACGCATCATTCCAATAATCAACCAGACGTGATGAGCGATCTTCGATTAATTCAGCCAATGTTTCAGGCTTTTTAGTTTTTTTCATGGCTGCAAGCAAACGTGGCACTAAACTTGGATCACTGGCAAGATGACATCCAATACGGAAAGCCTCAAGATTCTTTTCTACAGCCGTACCATTGAGTTGAATTGCTTTTTCTATGCTCTGACGTAATAACGGTATGCGACCTGATTGCCATGCCATACCCAGTAATAATTGATTGGTAAAGATGGCATCACCGAGTACTAAAGTTGCAATACGTGTTGCAGATAGCGAAACCAGCGAACCTTGACGAGTACGACCACGAACGCGATGGATTAAATCCTTAATAGGTGCGTACCAGTCACGCGACTCGATAAAATCAGAGGTTGGGGAGGAGTCTTCATTGACGATCACCACAGCATCATCTTTTAAACGTGAAAGTGCTGCGCCACTACCTGCGACAACCGCATCTGCGCCAATTAAGAGATCACATTGACCCGCAGGGATTTTGGTTGAAGAAATTTGATCATCAGAATTTGCGACTTGGATATAGGAATAAACCGTACCACCTTTTTGAGCCAATCCAGCCATATCCATCACACGTGTTGCTTTTCCTTCAAGATGCGCTGCCATACCGAGCAAAGCACCTATCGTCACTACACCTGTACCGCCAACACCACCTACCATAATGCGACTTGGAATATCATCAAGCACGGGAATCACTGGTGTTTCTGGCCAGCCTGCAGCGATGCCTTCAAATTTCTCAGGACGTTTCATGTCGCGAGTATGCACAGTGACAAAGCTTGGGCAGAAACCCTCAACACAAGAAAAGTCTTTATTACAGGTACTTTGATTGATCTGACGTTTAGTTCCTAAAGCTGTTTCTACAGTTTCAATGGATAAACAATTCGATTTTTTAGAGCAATCACCACAGCTTTCACAAATATCAGTATTGATATAGATACGTTCGGCTGGATCAGGATAGGCATCACGTTTACGACGACGGCGTTTTTCACTGGCACAGGTTTGTACATAAATTAGCGCAGTAACACCTGAAATATCACGTAATTGACGTTGAACCGAATCTAGTTCATTTCGATGGTAGATTTCCACATTTGGCGCAATTTCTTCTTCTGCATGAATCAATTCGGGTTCATCTGTGACAATCACCTGTTTTTTTATGCCTTCAGCAGCTAACTGTCTGGTCAGTTGCGCAACACTTAAATGTCCATCGACATGTTGCCCGCCAGTCATGGCAACTGCATCGTTGTAGAGAATTTTGTAGGTGATATTAATTTTTGCTGCAATTGCTTGGCGAATCGCCAGATAGCCCGAATGGAAATAGGTACCATCACCGAGATTTGCAAAAATATGTTTTTCATTGGTGAAATGCGATGCACCCGCCCAACTCACACCTTCGCCACCCATTTGAGAATATGTTTCTGTACCACGATCCAGTGAGACCGCAATATAGTGGCAACCAATACCACCTAGCGCACGACTACCTTCAGGCAGTGTGGTTGAGGTGTTATGCGGACAGCCACTACAGAAATAAGGTTTGCGCTCAGCAAGATCGATTACACGGCGAGATTCTTGTTCTGCTTTATGTAATAAGTCCGCTTTATTCTGAATTTGCGTTCTTAACGCTTCTGGTAAATCGAGTCCTAAGAATCGAGCAGCTAGCATCTTAGCAATTGGTTCAGGCTGGAATTCATAATGACCAATGAGTGGCGCTTCTTCGATCGATGTACTCCATTCACCTTTGCCATCACAGGCTTTACCAATCACACGAGGGCGTTTGTCATCTGGCAGAGAGTAGAGCTCATCTTTGATTTGGGATTCTAGAATTGGGCGTTTTTCTTCAACCACGATCAGCTCTTGTAAACCTTCAGCAAACTCGCGAATACCTTGAGGCTCTAAAGGCCAAATCAATTCAACCTGATAAACACGTAATCCGAGTTGTTCAGCAGCTTCACCTTCAATCCCTAAAATACGTAATGCCTCAATCGTATCTAAATAGGCTTTGCCACTGGCAGCGATTCCGATACGCGCATTTTTGCATGGCAAAGTCACACGGTTCAACTTATTGGCGCGTGCATAAGCCAATACCGCAGGTAAACGATATTTATAGAGTCGTTCTTCTTGTTGTATGCCATGATCTGGCCAACGGATATTGACACCACTCTCAGGAAATTCGACATCTTCTGGAATAATCGGTGTTACGCGGTCTAGACCAACTTTGACCGAAGCAGATGTTTCAACAATTTCACTGACCAGTTTCATCGATGTCCAAACGCCTGAAAAACGAGACATGGCGACTGCATGAACACCGAGATCTAAAATGTGTTGTACGGATGTTGGATAGAAAATAGGAATGCCACAGCCAATCATGACGTGTTCAGATTGATGCGGAACAGTAGAAGACTTACAGGAATGGTCATCACCAAATAGAGCAACAACACCACCATGTTCAGACGTACCAGCTAGATTGGCATGGCGAAGTACATCACCAGAACGATCAACACCAGGACCTTTGCCATACCACCATGAAGTGACACCATCATATTTGCCTTGTCCAGCAAGGTTGGCTTGTTGCGTGCCCCAAATTGCGGTTGCAGCTAGGTCTTCATTTACACCCGGTTGAAAGACCACATGATGATCTTTGAGTAAACCGCCTATTTGCCAAAGGAAACTATCATAATTACCAACAGGGGAGCCGCGATAGCCAGATATAAAACCCGCGGTTTGATAACCGTTTAAAGTATCTCGACGTGTCTGGGCGAGTGGTAAACGAACCAATGCCTGAATACCTGTCATATAAGCAGTACCGTCATCGCTTATATATTTATCTTCAAGTGAAACATCCTTTGTCGTAATCATTCTTGGTGTAAATTTTGTCGCTATATTCATTTATGTCTCCTTAGTATTGTGGTCGTTCGTGAGAGGTGGTCCCACTTGTTTGAACAACTAAAAGCTTATTTATAAGTGATACTCTGCTCTAGTTAAGCTACCTTATTTTGTTGTGGTAGCTGGTCATAGTAAAACTCATCTGGAGTCATTTTGTCCAGACTCGAATGAGGTCGTTTCAAATTATAAAATTCAAAATATGCGTTTAATTGCTTCTTCGCATCCAAAACATTGCTGTAGGCTTTGAGATACACCTCTTCATATTTAACGCTCCGCCATAATCGTTCAACCATCACATTATCAACCCATCGACCTTTACCATCCATACTGATTTGAATGCCATTTGATTTCAATACATCAATAAATGCATCACTGGTAAACTGACTGCCTTGGTCTGTATTAAAGACTTCAGGTCGGCCATATTTTTCAATAGCTTCATTTAATGTTTCTATGCAAAATGTAACCTCCATACTAATCGATACTCTATGCGCAAGTACCTTGCGGCTATGCCAATCAATCACAGCACATAAATAAACAAAGCCTTTTGCCATAGGGATATACGTTATATCCGTAGACCACACTTGATTACTGCGCTGAATAGCCAATCCTTTGAGCAGATATGGATATTTACGGTGAGCTTGATTAGCCTGGCTTAAATTTGGTTTGCAATATAACGCATTAATGCCCATTTTCTTCATTAAAGTACGTGTATGACGTCGTCCTATATGATGTCCTTGACGATTCAATAAATCACGCATCATACGGCTACCTGCAAAAGGGTATTGCATATGTAACTCATCCATACAGCGCATCAGCTTCAGATCTGATTCACTCACAGGTTTTGGGCGATAGTAATAACAACCACGGGAGACTTTCAGCAGCTTAGCTTGCTTAGATACTGAAATCTGAAGTGAGTCATCGATTAACTTTTGTGGTTGAAGCGACCCAGTTTCTTCAACACACCTTCTAAAAAATCAATTTCTAATGCCTGCTCACCGATTTTTGCATGTAGTTTTTTTAGATCGATGGGTGGTTCTGTTGGAGCTTTTGATTGATCGAAAGCTTGCGAGGAAGCTGAAATCAGTTGATTTTTCCAGTCAATAATTTGGTTTTGATGAACATCAAATTCAGCACTCAATTCAGCAAGTGTTTTTTCTGCTTTAATCGCAGCAAGTGCTACCTTAGCTTTAAAGTCATTTGAATGATTTCTTCTTGGTCTACGTGTCATAAAATACTCCATATATTGATGTTTATAACATCATTTGGGGAGCAAAATATCACTTATAAGTGTTGTTCAAATTTCCTGATCCACCTCTGTGCGACTTTCTTTTCTCAACATCCGAGTTGAAGTTTGGAGCAATTGACATACGAAAAATTAAAATGGGCTGAGCATCTTTGAAAAAGGGCTGGCTCAATGTATGTACATATTTACCATTGTGGATGATCTAAACTGGTGCAACAATGCGTAATTTAGGAAAAGATATTTACGTTATGCGCAAAAATCACGAGGGTGGACTGTTGCATGCTATGCATGCTTTCCTGAAAGTGATCGACAGTGGAAGTTTTACCGCAGCGGCTGAGCAGATGGATCTGACCACAGCGCAGGTCTCACGTCTGATCAGTGAGTTGGAAACACGCTTAGGAATTAAATTACTGCAACGCTCTACCAGACAGCATGCGTTGACCGATATTGGTGCAACTTACGCAGAACGCTGTCGACAAGTGATTGCAATGATTGATGAGGCAGAGGCGGAGGCGACAGGAACAGCCACAAAGCCAAAAGGTCGATTACGTATCTTGAGTATGGCAAGTTTTGGTCATTACTACGTCGCACCTGTCATGGCTGAGTTTTGTAGAACTTACCCTGAACTGACTGTTGAATATCGTACGTCTCAAAATGCCCCTGATCTTTTAGCCAAAGGGATTGATGTCAGTCTTTATCTCACTGAATCTTTGACGGATTCTAGATTTGTTTCACGACGTATTGGTACTATATTTTCAGTGCTCTGTGCATCACCGACGTATTTGAAAAAACATGGCATGCCTCAGTCACCAGATGATTTACATGAGCATGCCTGTTTACGTTTAGTCAATCCATCCATCACAGCACAATGGCATCTGGTCAGCAAAAAAAGCTGCTCTTATCAGATAGATATTACGGGACAATTGATTGCAGATACGCCAGAGTTATTGTTAGATATGGTTCAACAAGATATGGGGATCGCGCTTTTACCAATGTTCACGGTAATCGAGGCTGTTCGTGCGGGGCGACTTTGTCACATTTTGCCAGATTGGCGTTCTCCAGATATTGGCGTTTATACGTTATTACCATCGCGACATTTTATTGATGCAAAAACACGGGCATGGTTAGATTGAGTAGAACAGCATATTGCTCCAAAAATAGAGGCGGATACCTCTTACTTTTATCAATTAACCCATATCGACTAAGTCTTTATCAGGAAATAAAAACGGCCAATAAAATGCTTCATAATTAAAGAGTGAGAAAATAATAAGATTCAAATGCTCCTTCAACATTTAATTGTGGAGCATTGATTCAACCGTGATTAAATTTATTTATGCGCAATGTTGCTGCAAATAGGTATTGGCATAGCTTGATAAATTTTTTCGATTCAGGGCTTTATTGATATTTTGGCTTGCTCTCATTAATTTCTCTAAATTAATCCCTGTTTCATATCCAATATGAGATAGCAAATAATATAGATCTTCAGTGGCGACATTGCCTGATGCACCTTTGGCATAGGGACAACCACCAAGCCCAGCAAGAGACGAATCAAAAATACGAATACCTTGTTGCAAAGACTGATAGATATTGGCGATTGCCATGCCATAGGTATTATGAAAATGCCCAGCCAAGACATTGCTATCCAGTTCAGCTAAGCAGGCTTGCCAAACTTTTTGAACACGGTCTGGTGTCGCTGTCCCAATGGTTTCACCCAAAGAAATCTCATAACACCCCATGTCATAGAGCCGTTTAACCACGCTAAGCACTTGTTTTGGATCTATTGCACCTTCATAAGGACAGTCCACCATACAAGAGACATAACCACGTACGCGGATATTATACTTCTTGGCAGCTTGGAAAATCTCTGAGAAGCGTTCTAAGCTCTCATCTATCGAGCAATTGATATTTTTACGGGTAAAACTGTCAGAAGCTGCGGTAAAAACCGCAACTTCTTTACAGCCAACAGCGAACGCTGCTTCAAAGCCTTTGAGATTTGGCGTCAGCAAGCTCAAATTCAAGTCATCACGTTGCGGCAGCAGTTTATATAACTCATCGCTTTGCGCCATCTGCGGAACCCATTTAGCCGACACACAAGAACCCACTTCAATTGATTTCAAGCCTGCATCAATCAGGTCGCTAATGAAATTGAAGCGTTGTTCTATGGTTAAGGGCTGCTTTTCGTTTTGTAGTCCATCACGCGGTCCAACTTCCACGATTTTGACAAACTCACTCATGCAACTTCCTCCTCAGCAGCTTGAAACTCCACCAGTTCATCACCGACTTTAACTTGATCGCCCACTTGGAAATAAGCATCCACAATCACACCATCTTTCGGTGCACGGATGGTGTATTCCATTTTCATCGCTTCGAGTGTCATGAGAATATCGTCTTTTTTCACCGTATGATTCGCACCCACAAGTAACTGGGTCACTACACCCGGCATCGGCGCTTTTAGGTGTCCTTGTTCAGCTTGACTGTCCGCCTGATTAAAGTCTTGACGAATATAATCAAACTTATAGCTTTGCCCTGTATGGAACAAAGTAATGCCTTGTGAACTTCGGTTAAATGCGAGTCTTTGCTGAGTTGCATTGATTTGGATTGAAGCACTATGTTGATCAATGAGTTCACCAGAGATATGGAAAGTTTGATCATTAAATTCTGCGTTAAAACCTTGTTCTGCCGCGACGAACTTTATCTGAATATTTTGATTTAAATAATTGAGTTTAATACTGTGTTGATAAGCAACATTTAGACGCCACAACGGTTGTGCTTGCCAAAGTTGTTTTTGACTAGAGTGATTGTTGTCGAGTTTACTTAAAAACTCGATAAATGCAGTCGCAACAACAAACTCAGATTTTATGTTCGCTGGGCTAAACAGAAACTGTTCTTCTCGTTGAATCAGGTTGGTGTCCAACTTGGCTTGTTTAAAGGAATCACAGCGTACAATCTTTTCTAGAAAGGCTATGTTATTGCCTAAACCATCGACATGAAACTGACTCAGTGCATGTTGCATTTGAATCAAAGCAGCTTCACGGTTTTTACCCCATACAATCAACTTGGCAATCATTGGATCGTAGAAGGTGGTGATTTCATCGCCTTCAACAATGCCACTATCTATACGCACGTATTGGTTTTGCGTTGGGTAACGAAGATAGTCAATTTTACCGATTGCAGGTAAAAATCCCTTTTCAGGTTCTTCAGCGTAGATACGTGCTTCCAAAGCATGCCCATGAATTTGTAATTCATGCTGTAGTTTTGGCAAAGGTTCACCATCAGCAACACGAAGTTGCCATTCTACTAAATCTTCACCTGTAATCATTTCAGTGACAGGGTGTTCGACTTGTAGGCGAGTATTCATTTCCATGAAATAGGCAGTACCGTCTTGCTCTACAATAAACTCCACCGTACCTGCACCCACATAATCTACCGCACGTGCAGCATCAATTGCAGCTTGACGCATGGCATCAAGTTTATCGCTTGGCATTTGTGGAGCAGGTGCTTCCTCTAGCACTTTTTGATGACGACGTTGTACAGAACAATCACGTTCAAACAAATGTACATAGTTGCCGTGCATGTCACCAAATACTTGCACTTCAATATGCCGTGGTTGAATCACATAACGTTCAATGAGGACATCATCATTGCCAAAGCTTGATTTGGCTTCTCGTTTACACGAGGCAAGGGCATGTAGGAAATCTTCGCTGCGTTCCACCAAACTCATCCCTTTACCACCACCACCAGCACTGGCTTTGATCAACACTGGATAGCCAATCTCATCAGCTTGCTGTTTTAAAAACTCAGCATCTTGATTGGTACCGTGATAACCCGGTGTCAATGGTACGCCTGCTTTTTCCATCAAGGCTTTAGAGGTTGCTTTTAAACCCATGGCTAAGATGGCATCGACAGGAGGGCCAATAAAGCAAATATTGTGTTGTTGGCAAGCAAGGGCAAACTGGTCATTTTCAGAAAGAAAACCATAGCCAGGGTGAATCGCTTGGCTGCCAGTATCAATCGCCGCTTGAATAATACGGTCAGCTTGTAAATAACTTTGCGTTGCAGGGGATTGACCAATATAAATCGCCTCATCGGCAAGTTTGACATGCTGTGCATTCGCATCAGCATCTGAATACACCGCAACCGTTGCAATACCTAACTTTTTCGCTGTACGAATCACACGGCAAGCAATCTCACCACGGTTCGCAATTAAAATCTTTTCAAACATTTTGGTCGTCCTTAATTGTTGTTATTGGAATTTGAAATCCATGCAGGAGATTGTTTATTTAGAAAGGCATTTAAACCTTCTTTTGCCTCACTACCTTGACGGACTTGTGCAATATGCTGTGCAGTCTGCTGAAGCAAGTGATCATTCATACTTTGATTGCTGACCATTTGAATCAATTGTTTCGATGCGGCCTGAGCATGTGGACCACCAAGTAATAATGCATCAATAATCTCTTGAACTTTTTTGTCTAAATCTTCCGCATCCGCAATTTCATGTGCCAAGCCAATTTGTTTGGCTTCACGTGCTGAGATACGTTCAGCGGTTAAGAAATAGCGTGAAGCTTGTCTTGCTCCAATCGCACGAACGACATAAGGGCTAATCGTAGAAGGTGCAAGTCCCAAACGGACTTCAGAAGTTGCAAATTTCACATCGGTACTAGCAATACAAATATCACAAGCCGAGGCAAGCCCCATACCACCGCCAAAGGCGATGCCATGAACCCGAGCGATCGTTGGTTGTTTTAGCGTCGCAAGCGCATCAAGCATCTGCGCGAGTTTCATCGCATCAGCTTCATTTTCTGCTGAAGAAGCTTGACCCGCTTGTTTCATCCAGTTGAGATCTGCACCTGCTGAAAAGCTTTTACCACGACCAGCCAAAACCACCACTCGAATATCATCACGACTATTTAAGGTCTTAAAACAAGCATGTAATTCTTCAATCACCGTTGTATTAAAAGCGTTGTGTAGCTCTGGTCGATTTAGCCACACAAATGCCACTTGATCATGCTGTTCCAGTTGTAAAAATTGATAGCTCATAAAACACCTCTTACATGCGGAACACGCCGAATTTGGTTGGTTGAATCGGTGCATTCATGGCTGCTGCAAGGCTCAACCCAAGCACTTGACGTGTTTGAGCAGGATCAATCACACCATCATCCCATAGGCGGGCAGAGGCATAGTAAGGATGACCTTGGCGCTCATACTGATCACGAATCGGTTGCTTGAATTCATCTTCTTCTTGCGCAGACCATTCAGCGCCTTTTTGCTCAATCTGATCACGCTTCAAAGTCGAAAGTACGCTGGCTGCTTGCTCACCGCCCATGACTGAAATACGGGAGTTTGGCCAAGTCCATAAGAAACGTGGTGAATAAGCACGGCCACACATGCCATAGTTACCTGCACCAAATGAACCACCAATAATTAAAGTCAGTTTAGGGACATTCGCTGTTGCAACCGCCATCACCAGTTTGGCACCGTGTTTAGCAATGCCTTCATTTTCATATTGGCGACCCACCATAAAGCCTGTGATATTTTGTATAAACAACAACGGAATATTGCGTTGGGTACACAGTTCAATAAAGTGCGCACCTTTTTGTGCAGACTCAGAAAATAAGATCCCATTATTGGCAATAATCCCGACTGGCATGCCATATAGCGATGCAAAGCCAGTGATTAGGGTTGAACCAAAACGCGCTTTAAATTCATCAAAACGTGAGCCATCAACAATACGAGCAATCACTTCACGTACATCAAATGGTTTACGTGCGTCACTTGGTACGACACCGTATAGCTCTTTGGCATCAAATAGTGGCTCATCAATCTGCTTGTTTAAGTCATTTGGCTTTTTATTGAGATTAGCAACGATATTCCGTGCAATTGCAATTGCATGTTCATCGTTTTCTGCCAAATGATCCGCAACACCTGAAAGACGGGTATGCACATCACCACCACCCAAATCTTCACTACTCACAACTTCACCAGTAGCAGCTTTTACAAGTGGTGGACCACCCAAGAAAATCGTGCCTTGATTACGTACAATGATGGTTTCATCTGACATTGCAGGAACATAAGCACCACCTGCGGTACAGCTCCCCATGACCACAGCAATCTGGGCGATACCTTGGCTCGACATACGTGCTTGATTGTAAAAAATACGACCAAAATGATCACGATCTGGGAACACCTGATCTTGCATAGGTAAATATGCACCACCAGAATCGACCAAATAGATACAAGGTAAATGGTTCTGCTCAGCAATTTCTTGGGCGCGTAAATGCTTTTTGACGGTGAGGGGATAATAAGTCCCACCTTTGACTGTGGCATCATTGGCAACGATCATGCATGTCACACCATTAACCTGTCCAATACCAGCAATGACGCCAGCAGCAGGGATGTCATCCTCATAAACCTTGTACGCAGCAAGTTGTCCGATTTCTAAAAAGGCAGTACCCACATCGATCAGTTGATCAATACGTTCACGAGGAAGTAATTTTCCACGCGCCAAATGCTTTTGACGAGCATTTTCACCGCCACCTAACGCAATATTCTGGGCAACTTCAGCTAAATCATTGACCAAGCTTTGCATAGCCTGCTGATTGGTTTTGAAGTCTTCACTTCTGACATTAATTTTGCTTTGTAATTGATTCATAAGCTGCATCCTGATTTATCGTTATTATTTGGTTTCATTAAACAATTCACGTCCGATCAACATGCGACGAATTTCAGATGTGCCTGCACCAATTTCATAAAGTTTTGCATCACGCCATAAACGACCAGCAGGGAACTCATTGATATAGCCATTGCCACCTAAGCTTTGAATCGTTTCACCCGCCATCCATGTGGCTTTTTCGGCTGCATAGAGAATGGCACTTGCGGCATCTTTGCGTAAGCTACGGTCATGATCGGCTTTGTCACAAGCTGCACCTACTGCATAGACCAACGCTTTACATGCCAGCCAAGTTGAATACATATCAGCAAGTTTGCCTTGCATTAACTGAAACTCACCTAATGCTTGTCCAAATTGTTCACGTTGATGCAAATATGGAATCACCACGTCCATACACGCATCCATAATTCCGAGTGGACCCGCACTTAATACTGCACGCTCATAATCCAAACCACTCATCAGGACTTTTGTTCCATTACCAACACCACCGAGTACGTTTTCAACGGGCACTTCAACATTGTCAAAAAACAGCGGATAAGTGTTAGAGCCACGCATTCCGAGTTTGTCTAAATGATGACCATGGCTAAAACCTTTCATATCTTTTTCAATTAAAAAGGCTGTCATACCTTTCGCACCCGCATGAGGATCTGTTTTCGCATAGACCACGAGTACATCTGCATCACCACCATTGGTGATCCACATTTTTGAACCATTTAAAACAAAATGATCACCTTTTTGCTCAGCGCGTAATTTCATGCTGACCACATCCGAACCTGCATTTGGCTCAGACATCGCTAAAGCACCGACGAAATCACCAGAAATTAGCTTAGGTAAATACTTCTGTTTTTGTTGTTCGCTTCCGTTACGGTTAATTTGATTGATACATAAGTTAGAATGAGCACCGTAAGAAAGCCCGATGGCTGCTGAAGCGCGAGAAATTTCTTGCATGACAATGATGTGAGCAAGATAGCCAAGATTGGTGCCACCATATTCTTCGGAAACCGTTAAGCCGAATAAACCCATATCGCCAAACTTTTTCCAAAGATGAGCAGGGAATATATTGTCTTGATCAACTTGTTGAGCAATTGGTGCGATTTCTTTTGCACAAAATGCGGCAACTGAATCTTGTAGTGCAATGAGTGTTTCATCGAGGCCAAAATTCAAGCTACGTAGGTTCATTGTGTTCATCCCATTGGTTATATTTGTTGTTCCATAAGCATTCTTGTAGGTGCTTAGGAAGTACCATACAATGATTTTTTAAAAAAGTGAATAGAGATTCATAAAATGATTTACAATTCACTTTATTTATTAGAGAATAAAATTTATGAGCTATAAACGATCATCTTTAATGCAAGAGCGAATGGAGCAAAATCGTAAGGCGATTTTGAGTTCGGCGAGAAAATTAATTTCAGAAGGAGGCTTTAAAGACGCGCAGATACAAACAATTGCTGAGCAAGCAGGCGTTTCAAGTGGTCTGGTTTATCGTTACTTTGACAATAAAAGTCAGGTGCTTATTGAAGTTTTGTCAGAAGCCATCAATACCGAACTTTTGGTGATTGATGCAATCACAGAAAGTGATCTGACTGCAGAACATAAATTGCACAAGGCCGTTGCGACTTTCGTCAAACGAGCATTGAACAGTCCTCAGCTTGCGTATTCACTTATGTTTGAACCCGTTGACTCTTCAGTTGAACATGAGCGTTTTCGGGTTAAGCAGTTGATTAAACAGAGTGTGATTAAAATCCTTGCGGATGGAAATGCAAGTGGTGAGTTTGTCTTAGAAGACCTAAATACCACGGCACTGTGTGTGGTTGGTGCCATGACTTTTGTGGTGGTCGAGCCTTTAGACCCAGCTCAACATACAAAGTTTGATCAGCAACACAAGGACTATTTTTCAAAACAGATTGCTGACTTTTGTGTGGATGCCGTACGAAAAAAGTAGGCGTGCATAATCAAGAAAATGACAAAGTAGGCAGTTTGAAAAGTAGTTGCAGTAACAACAATTAGAGCGATGAGAATTACAAAGAATCAAGGAGAATGATTCAATGCAACACGTACAGTTAAGCTATGCCTCTGGGCCAAGTTCACAACCCCTGTTGGGGATGACGATCGGAGAGAAATTTGATCAAGCTTGTCAGCAATATGCTGAGCAAGAGGCGATTGTGAGTTCGCATCAGAACAGACGGTTAACCTATAAAGAGCTGCACGATGAAGTGAATGCATTTGCATGCCGTTTGCTTCAACTCGGTTTGAAAAAAGGTGATCGATTAGCGATTTGGTCTCCCAACTGTGTTGAATGGACAGTCACTCAGTTTGCAGCGTTTAAAGCAGGAATTATTTTAGTCAATCTCAATCCAGCCTATAAAAGCCATGAACTCGAATATGTGTTAAATAAAGTCTCATGCAAAGGACTGATCATCGCGTCACAGTTCAAAACCACAGATTACCAAGAACTGCTCACCAGAATCGCGCCTGAGATCGGCTTCTGTACAGATAAAGTGATTCATTCCGAACGACTACCATTCTTAAAATTTGTGATCAAAATTGATGAGCAGCAACACATAGGAATTCATCGTTTTAGTGATCTTGTCGTCGCGCCAACCGCAGAACAGCTCGAACAATTACGGTTACTCGCGCAACAACTGCAATTTGATGAAACCATTAATATCCAGTTTACATCAGGCACGACAGGCAATCCGAAAGGCACGATGCTCACCCACCATAACATTTTAAATAATGGTTATTTTGTCGGTGAGGGCATTGGTTTAACCCCACAGGATAAAGTCTGCATCTCTGTACCACTATTTCATTGTTTTGGCATGGTGATGGGAAATTTAGCCTGTATCACACATGGATCGACGATGGTGTATCCGTCTGCAGTGTTTAATCCATTAGAAACACTCAAAACCATTCACAAAGAACGTTGCACAGCAGCCTACGGCGTGCCGACCATGTTCATTGCCACTTTGGAACATGAACAGTTTGATGAATTTGATCTATCTAGTCTGCGTACTGGCATTATGGCCGGCAGTCCATGTCCACGTGAAATCATGCAACGTGTGATTGATCGAATGCATATGTCAGAAATCACCATTTGCTATGGCATGACAGAAACTTCTCCCGTCAGTGTACAAAGCTCAGTGAGTGACAGCATTGATAAACGCGTTAGCACTGTTGGTCATGTCCACCCACATGTTGAAATCAAAATCGTCGATCCAGAAGGGCAAATCGTTTCACAGGGTACTTTAGGCGAATTATGTGTGCGTGGTTATTCAGTGATGGCAGGTTATTGGGGCGAAGAAGAAAAAACCCGTGAAGTAATCGATGCTGCTGGCTGGATGCATACGGGTGATATCGCGGAAATGGATGCTGATGGCTTTGTCAAAATCAAAGGACGTATAAAAGATGTGGTGATACGAGGCGGTGAAAATCTATTTCCAAAAGAAATAGAAGACTTTTTGTATACCCATCCAGATATCAGCGATGTTCAAGTCATTGGTTTACCAGATACTCGCTATGGTGAGGAGCTGTGTGCCTGCATCATTCTACATGAGCACCATCAGAGCAACGAAGACAGCATCCGTATTTTCTGTAAAGCACATATTTCTCACAATAAAGTGCCACGTTATGTCAAATTCTTTAATGAATTTCCAATGACAGCGTCAGGTAAAGCACAAAAATTCAAATTACAGGAAATTATGCGTGCTGAGCTGAATTTAACAGGAACAGTGTTCGACTAAATGATGTTTTACATTCGCTAGAAAAAGCACCATTTTAAAAGTCGCACAAGTAAAGGATAAAACAAAAATGGCAAAAGATTTTAATAGCCCGAAAGTCGTTGAAGAATATGATCAACATATCCGTAAATTAATTCCGGGTTATGAAATTATCCATCAACAGGTGGATGCCATTTTACAACCAGCGTTACCGCCACACGCGCACATCTTAATCGTTGGCTGTGGCACAGGCTATGAACTGGAATATCTACTCAAAAGGCATCCGAGTTGGGAGTTTACAGCAGTCGATCCCTCATTCACCATGCTTGAAAAAGCCCAGAAAGTGGTCGCTGATTTAGGTGGATCTGCTCAAGTAAGATTTGTACATGGTGAAACCTCTATTTTACCTGATCATGTCTATTTTGATGCTGCACTTTCTATTTTGGTTGCTCATTTTATTGCTGATGAAAATAAGCCCACTTTTTTTAGCGAGATCTATGATCACTTAAAAGAGGATGGGATCTTGCTGACCTACGATTTAATGACCTGCACAGACCCTCAGCAACTTCAAGCACTACGAAATATATGTTTGGCACAAGGCTTGACGGAAGTGCAATGCCAGAAAATGTTAGAACGAATGGCACAGGAATTTTTTACGCTTTCCTTCGCTGACTATCAGCAGTTGCTCCATGGCACAGGCTTTGTGGATGTGCATTCCTATAGCCAAATTTTAATGTATCAAGGATTGATCGCGCAGAAAAAGAGGCGTCAAACGTTTTCTGCACAAGTATCCTAAACAAGGGCTTGCGTCTATGATGGAATAAATATTAAAGGACTCATTTAAACTTATTTTTTACCAAATGGTTAACAGTGACTTTTATAGCCGCTGCTAGATCTTTTTGTCTTAAAAAAAGAGCGAGTTTATCAATATCAGTATTTTAAAGGAGGTGAAAACCAAATAAATCAATGTGTTAATGCTTTAAAACAAAAATTGCGATGCAGTCATGGTTTCTGCAAAGGATACAACGCAAACAAATAGCGATCTTAAAACGGTATTTAAGATCAAAAAAGAAGGAAACTTATTTTAATGAAAAAGTTCATACTAACGGTGCAAAAAAGCGTGCTGACGCTGTCCATTGTGGCAGTCATGTCATCTGCTCATGCAGCTTCGGAGAGTGCCGAAATTGCACAGCTTCGCCAAGAAGTACAAGAGTTAAGAGCAATGTTGCAACATTATGTACAGCAACCTGCATCGGCACAGCCAGCAAACAATCTAAACGCAGCAGCTTCTCCAGTAACCACGCAAACGCTGACACCTAAACTAAAATCTGGTGCAGAAGTTAGTCTATATGGTTATATCCGTGCCGATGCGTCTTATCAAGCGAAAGGCGCATCCACGATGTACAACAATATCAGTGGTGTACCACTCAAGAGTACAGCGGAAGCAGCACAACAAAAAGATCGTTTACATTCAACTGCCAATGTCTCACGCATAGGACTCAATTTCACCACACCAACAGCAGCAGGCGATGTGGGCGGAAAATTAGAAATGGATTTCTTTGGTGGCGCTTCACGTGATCAGTTCCGTATTCGTCATGCCTATCTAACGCTTGATAAATGGTTGATTGGTCAGACTTGGTCTACCTTTATCGCACCTGAATACTATCCTGAAACGATTGATGCTGCGACCTATGTGGGCGGCGCATTACAACGCTCTCCGTTAGTACGCTATAGCGATTCTTTATCTGCAAATACCAGCTTCGCCTTATCGGTTGAAGATCCAAAATACACAGCCACTTCAGATCCTGAAAATAAAATGCGTTTGCCTGCATTTGTTGGGCGCGTAAATCATAAATTTGAAAATGGTTCGATGCTATCTGGGCGTAGCTTTGTGGCCGAGAAGAAAATCAGCAATGATGATGAATGGGCGTGGGGCATTGGCATCGGGGGCAAATATCAGCTCAGTCCAAAAACCTTCTTAAAGGCGGATTATAACCACATCAAAGGAGATGGACGCTTCTTGATGTGGACGAATAGTAGTTATGCCATCGATGATCAAAACAATATCCAAACCAATGAATTTGATTCCATTTCAACAGGGATTACCCATCAATTCACTTCACAGTTCCGTTCAACATTAGGTTATGGCTATATGAAAGCCAAAGACGATAACGCATTTGCGCGTATCCATAAAAATAACCCAGCTCAAAATAAAGAACTATGGCAAGGCTGGATTAACGGCATGTACAACCCATACAAGCCGATTACTTTGGGGATGGAATATGTCTATGGCGAGCGAGAAACATTTGATGGTCGTTCAGGGGCAGATAGCCGTATCAATATGATGGCGAGCTATGATTTTTAATTTAAATAAAACCTTGAATAATATTGTTTTTCTTTAAGGTGCATTATGCCGTTTTAAATATGATGGAAAAATTATCTCATTGAGGAGATTCAGAATGACAACATCTACAGTTAATGTAAATGCAGTAATTGACCAAGCAAAATTTACCCCTTTTCACTGGAGCATTTTGCTTTGGTGCTTATTGATTATTATTTTTGATGGTTACGACCTTGTGATTTATGGCGTGGTATTGCCATTATTGATGCAAGAGTGGTCACTGACCTCAGTCCAAGCAGGAATGCTAGCCAGTACCGCATTATGCGGCATGATGTTTGGGGCAATGCTGTTTGGTGCTTTGGCAGACAAAATTGGTCGAAAAAATGTAATTTTAATTTGTGTCACTTTATTCAGCGGTTTTACCTTTTTAGGCGCTTTTGCTTCAAATCCTTTTGAATTTGGTATTTTACGCTTTTTGGCGGGATTAGGGATTGGCGGAGTCATGCCAAATCTAGTTGCACTCACATCTGAATATGCACCAAAACGTATCCGCAGTACCTTAGTCGGCACCATGTTTAGTGGTTATGCGATCGGGGGGATTCTCTCAGCATTGATTGGGAGTTATCTGGTCGAAAGTCAAGGATGGCAAATCATGTTTTTGATTGCAGGTATTCCTTTGCTTTTATTACCTGTGATGTGGAAGTTTTTGCCTGAATCTTTAACTTTTTTGGTTAAAACAGGGAAAACTGAACAGGCGCAGAAGATTATTCAAAAAATCTCGCCTGAACAAGCAATTACCCGTAATACAAAATTAATGCTAAATGAAGAAAATATTCCAACAGGTAGCTCAGTCAAAGGATTATTTCAACAAGGTCGTGCCTTTAATACACTGATGTTTTGGGTATTATTCTTTATGTGCCTACTAATGGTATATGCCTTAAGCAGTTGGTTACCTAAACTGATGCTTGCAGCAGGGTATTCACTCGGAAAGAGTATTTTATTCCTACTCGCTCTAAATGTCGGCGCAATGATTGGTTCGATTGGCGGTGGTATTCTTTCAGATAAATTCCATTTGAAACCAGTAATTCTAAGTATGCTCATGGCAGGCGTTGCGGCACTGATTGGTTTAGGATTTAACTCACCAGCCTATGTTTTATATGGTTTAGTGACTGTTGCAGGTGCTGCGACCATTGGTACCTCAATTCTTCTTTATAGCTATGTTGCTCAATATTATCCATTAAGCGTGCGTTCTACAGGAATCGGTTGTGCATCGGGTGTCGGGCGAATCGGTGCGATCGTCGGACCTATTTTAACTGGCTTGTTACTGACCTTAAACTTACCGCACACTATGAATTTCGTGATGATTTCTATTCCAGCGATGATTGCAATCTGTGCGATTTTAAGCCTAAAACGTCATAAATTTGATGAAGAACAACAGGTAGAAGAGGTAAAAACTAATTTAACTGAATCAGGTAATGCTTAACTTGGTTTTTTGATGATTATTCAAATACTAAAGGCACATCAGATACGCTGATGTGCTTTTTTATTTAGGGCACAACCCAAAATCTTATAGAGTTTAAAGATAAATATTTTAAAAGATTTCAATTTTAAACAGATAAAAAAATGCACCTCTTATCTGAGATGCATTTTTGACTTTTTGAAACTTAAATTTCGATAGCCACAGCAGTTGCTTCACCACCACCGATACACAGTGCAGCAACACCTTTCTTTTTACCTAAACGCTTTAAAGCGTAGATCAATGAAAGAATAATACGTGAACCTGTAGCACCAATTGGATGACCTAAAGCGCAAGCACCACCATGAATGTTGACTTTGGTTTCATCAATACCCAACTCATGAATAGGTGCCATTGCCACCATCGCAAATGCTTCATTGATTTCCCATGCATCAACATCCTCAACTGACCAACCCGCACGATCAAGTACTTTTTGAATCGCACCAATAGGTGCAACCGTAAATTCACTTGGATGCTGTGAATGGCTTGAAGTCGCCACAATTTTTGCCAACACATTTAAACCATTTGCTTGTGCATAGTCTTCGGTTGAAAGTACCAATGCGGCAGCACCGTCAGAAATAGAGCTAGAGTTCGCTGCGGTAATCGTACCGTCTTTACTAAAAGCAGGGCGTAACGTTGGGATCTTTTCAAGATTTGCTTTATGTGGTTGCTCATCTTGATCAATAAGCTCGACACCCTTACGAGTCTTAACTTCAACAGGAACGATTTCTTCTTTGAAATATCCCTCTGTGATTGCTGTTTGTGCTTTTTTTAGTGAAGAAATGGCAAAGTTATCCATTTGTTCACGGGTAAAGCCTTTGGTGTTTGCCATGTCCTGTGCAAATGAACCCATTAAGCGACCTGTTTCCGCATCCTCAAGCCCATCCAAGAACATGTGATCTTTGACCTCGCCATGACCCATACGGTAGCCACCACGTGCTTTAGGCAGGATATACGGCGCATTGCTCATCGATTCCATGCCACCAGCAACCACGATATTTGCGCTGCCTGCTTTAAGTGTATCCGAAGCGATTAATACCGCTTTCATCGCAGAACCACATAGTTTATTGATTGTGACAGCGCCTACATGATCAGGAACACCAGCTTTACGCATCGCTTGGCGAGCAGGACCTTGACCAATTCCTGCACTCAGCACACAACCAAAAATCACTTCATCCACTTGCTCAGGTCGAATGCCTGCACGTTGAATAGATTCACGAATCACGGCAGCACCCAACTCAGGTGCTGTTAAAGCGGATAGGCTACCCTGAAAACCGCCCATTGCGGTACGACTACCTGAAACGATAACAATAGAACTCATTTTTAATATCTCTTAAAATGTATGTTGTGATAAAACTGCTCTAGTTGGAACCAAAGCAGAACATTTGATCAAATCAAGCAACTAAGGATTTATTAAAAATTAAAGGTACACCTGTAACAGCACGAATTTGCTCGAGTGTCACATCTTCAGCCAGTTCAATCAGCTCAACACCTTGTGGGGTAATATCCATGACACCCAAATCAGTGATGATACGATGCACCACGCCTTGACCTGTTAAAGGGAGACTACAATTCGGGACGATCTTTGGCGTACCATCTTTGGCACAGTGTTCCATCAGAACCACAACTTTCTGAACACCGACAACCAAATCCATTGCACCGCCCATACCTTTGACTTTTTTGCCAGGAATCATCCAGTTCGCCAAATCGCCTTGCTCAGAGACTTCCATTGCACCTAATATCGCGATATTGACATGACCACCACGGATCATGGCGAAAGATTCAGAACTAGAGAAAAAAGCTGCGCCAGCACGTGCTGTAATGGTTTGCTTTCCAGCATTGATCAGATCGGCATCAAGCGTATCTTCAGTTGGGAATGCATCAATACCGAGTAAACCATTTTCAGATTGCAACCAAACATTCATATTTTCTGGAATATAATTGGCAACAAGGGTAGGTAAACCAATGCCCAAATTCACATAAAAGCCATCTTCAAGTTCTTGTGCAGCACGTTGTGCCATTTCATTACGTGACCAAGCCATTTTATACTGCCTCCATGCTTAAGGTTTTTTGTTCGATACGTTTTTCAGGTGAAGCATTCAAGATAATGCGATTTACATAGATGCCCGCCAAATGAATCTCATCAGGATCTAATTCACCAATCTCAACCACATGTTCAACTTCAGCGATGGTGATTTTCCCAGCCATTGCACACTCAGGATTAAAATTCTGCGCGGTTTTGCGGAACACCAAATTACCTGCTTTGTCTGCTTTGTAGGCTTTAACAAGAGAAACATCGGCAGTCAGTGATTCTTCTAAAATATAGTTTTTACCATTGAAGTTACGCTGTTCTTTACCTTCAGCGATCAATGTGCCTACACCTGTTTGGGTATAGAAAGCAGGAATCCCCGCACCACCAGCACGTAATTTCTCAGCCAAAGTACCTTGTGGGGTAAGTTCGACTTCAAGTTCACCATTGAGATATTGGCGTTCAAATTCTTTATTTTCTCCTACATAAGAGGAGATCATTTTTTTGATTTGTTTTGTTTGCAGTAAAATCCCTAAACCAAAGTCATCAACACCTGCATTATTAGAAATACAAGTCAGACCCATTGCACCGCTATCTTTAACCGCCACGATTAGTTTTTCAGGAATCCCACATAGTCCAAAACCACCAACAGCAAGTGTTTGGTCATTGGCAATTACATCTTTGAGCGCTGCCTCTGCGCTGCTATAAACCTTATTCATTCTCTTGTTTTCCTACTATCCCTTAGTATCTTTATTATTAGCACTTGGCTTTAAGGTATAGAAGTTGATTTTTCTTAAGGATTAATGAGGAAAATTAATAAATAACAATTTAGATAAAATAGAAAACCGCCATGAAAACTGCACTAAATATAGCAATCGATTGTTTTATATTAATAAATTTATAATTATCAAAAATATCATTAGAAATAGAGTTGCTGAGTTATTAATAATTTAAAATTTATGATTGACTAAAGTCTCAATAAATTGCTCTGAAATATTGGATATTTCAAAATTCTTTTTATAGATAATTCCCACTGTTTTATGGATAGTATCAGCTTGTAACTCAAGCAAAATATTTTGTTCTAAATCGATATGTTTGGCAAAATGACGCGGAATCGCACTCACACCTATGCCGAGAGCGACAAAGCTTGAAAGAGAGGAAATTTGATGGCATTCAATTTTCAAATCCAATGTCATATTGTTGCGCAAGCAATTCTGTTCAATCAAATGGCGGACGATTGAAGGCTTTTGTAAGGTAATAAAAGGATTTGAAAGCAGCTGTTGCCAAGTGATAGAGGCAGAACCAGCTAAGGCATGATTTTTAGGCAATAAAGCGAGGAAATCTTCCTCAAATAAAGGTTTAAATTCTAGACCTTCAGTCAGATCAGGTTCAAAACATATTCCTAACTCAAAAATACCATCTTGCACTTTTTCGATAATGGTTTCATTCGGAATATCATGGATGGAAAAGTTGAGGTTTGGATGAAGCGATAAGAACGCATGAATCACCTCGGGCAAGATTGCATGGGTGACAAATGGCATTGAAGCAATGCTTAATGTGCCGCGGTTCAATTTAAAGCGCTGTTTGACATCATTTTCCATCTCATCCCAATTTGCGAGTAATTTCTTTGCATAGGGAATCAGTGATTTTCCTTCCTGAGACAATTCAACACGGCGTGTATTTCGATTGAATAACTTGCCGCCTAATTCTTCTTCTAGACTTTTAATGGAAAGACTCAGGGCAGATTGACTCAGGTGTAACTCAAGAGAAGCATTGGCATAATTTAAGGTACGAGCAAGTGCCAAAAAGGCTTTTAATTGCTTAAGTGTCATGTCTTTCCTTGAATTAAACCCATCCAAGGCAATAATGTATCGTAAAAATGAGCTGAATGTTATTTTAGGAATTGTTTTTTCAAAGAATGGTGGATAAATAGACTCAATAAAAACTCCCACCATCAGAAAATAGGGGAGTTTGATTCAAAAATTAGAAAAATTCGGTTTTCTCTAAAATTAAACTTTTAATTTTTTAAGCCCACGGCTCACACCATTTTGTAGTGCAACTTTAATGATTGCGCCAATAAACGGAACTCGACCTTTAAACATAATCGTATAATCCAAACGACTACGGTTATTGCCAAGATCAGTAAACTTCATCACACCGCGATGATCTTTGATCGGTGCAATACCACTGGTAATGGCATATTCAATCCGTTCATTTTCGATGTAGACCAAATTTGTCTCGACAAATGATGGTGTCAATGGAATAGATAACTTACGTGCTGAACCCACACCATTACGCGCATCCTTGCCATCACTGAGACGAGTCACTTTTGCTGGCGCGAAAATTTTATTTAGATTTTCGTGCTCACTGAGGGTCGCGAAAACTTTTTCGACAGGTGCATTGAATTCTTGGGTTATCTTGACTTGTTGCATTTTTAGCATCTCAATTCCTTCTTTTAATTTGACATGATGTATTGTCATTTTGAAATAGTAGCATGCTTTGAAAGACTCAGGAATTTTCCTTTGTCGGAAATCTGAATAAAGTTTGATTAAGGTCATTCAACAAATCTGAGATATGTAAGGGAATATGCTTGTTCAATCCGACAAAATTGTGAATACTCATCCCATAAAATTCAGGCTGTAAGATTATCTTTTGGGGTTAGGCAACCACTGTGAAAACATATCCATTTTCTCGTTTACAAAAAGCATTACTGGCAGTTGGCTCATTTTCATGTCTAGGGCTTAGCTCAACAGTCGTACATGCAGAAAATGAAAATAATACGCCACGTCTCCCGACCATTACCGTGGCTGCACAAGTAGAACAACCCATATACCACCAGCCAAAAGTGAATTTATCGGGTTTTACTCAGCAAAATCTTATAAAAATTCCTGCATCTATCAACACAGTCACAGCAGAACGCATTGCAGATCAGCATGCTAAAACACTTACCGATGTCGTAAAAAATGATGCGGCAGTCGGTGATGGCTATGCACCAATTGGCTACTATCCAAACTTTGTCATGCGTGGCTTTGCGTTAAATCTCGGTTCAAGCTATTTACTGAATGGTAACTTGCTACGAGGGGAACAAAATGTGGCGCTTGAAAACAAAGAGCAAGTCGAAATCCTAAAAGGCATAAGTGCGATTCAAAGCGGTATGTCGACACCAGGTGGTGTAGTCAACTACGTGACTAAACGTCCGAAAGATACTCGTTCTATTACAGTCGAAGCAGACAGTCATGGTGGCAGTCGTTTCGCGACTGACTTGGGTGGTTTTGTCGGTGAAAATCAGAAATTTGGCTATCGAGTTAATCTGGCTACAGAAGAAATCCATCCTTATGTTGAACATACCGATGGTAAGCGTTTATTTGGTTCGCTGGCTTTAGACTGGAACATTTCAGATCATTCAAAACTAGAATTTGATATCGAATCACAGCGCCAACGTCAACGTTCTGTCGCGGGTTATCAATTACTTGATGGAAAAACCGTACCTACTGGCGTTGAATGGGATCGCTTACTTGGCTATCAAAGCTGGAGTAAACCTGTCACCAATGAAAGCCTCAATGCCAGCTTAAAGTATAATCATCAAATCAATCAGAATTGGGCTGCAAACCTGTCTGCATCACAAAGTCGTGTCGTGGTCGATGATTATTCGGCATTTCCATGGGGCTGTTACAGTGAAATATGTGAGACTACAGGCTTAGGCAATAGTTTTGACAAAAATGGTAACTATGATATTTATGATTTTCGTAGCCCTGATGACAGCTACCTGACCAATCAATTTAAAGCAGGATTAAACGGTAAATTTAATACGGGATCTTGGCAACATAAGCTGAATGTTGAATTGTCTCAGACCTACAAGCGCCGTGCGCAACATGATGCTATCAATGAGTTAGTGGGCACAGGAAATATTTATAAAGATAGTGAGACACACAATCCACCTAACATTTCTTTAGGCAATCATTATAAATCTTTAGATAGTCAGCAAACCGCACTCAACTTGCTCGATCAGATTGATTTTAATAATACTTGGTCAGTTTTAGTGGGTGGAAAACTGCTGCATTTAGATGAAAAAGCTTATGATGCTGAAGCCAATACTATCCGTGATACGGACTTAAACCGATTCTTGCCTCAGTTCGCGCTGATGTTTCAGCCTTGGGAAAATACCCATCTCTATGCGTCTTATGCCAAAGGCTTGAGCGATGGTGGACAAGCACCGTGGTTTGCCAATAATGCCTACGCAACTTTAGCACCTGTAAAATCAGCCCAGTATGAATTGGGGATTAAACAACAAGTGCAGAATTTGCTGTTCACTGCTGCATTATTTGATTTGAAACAAGATAATCAATATACCGGTATTTCAAATGATTTTGTCGCCAATGGTCAACAACAAAACCTTGGTTTGGAATTAGGCGTACAAGGGCGGCTAGGGCAGAGCCTAGACATGATATCGACTTTAGCGCTTACTCGTTCACGCTTGAAGGATATAAATGTCTCAGATTATCAAGGGCATCAAACTCAAAATGTACCGAAAGTGCGTTTAGCCAGTTATTTGTCTTATCAAGTGCCGCAAGTAGATGGATTACGCTTGTTAACAGGCATGCAATACAGCAGTAGTAAATACGCCAATAAATCAGGTACAGCGAAAGTATCTGGTTATACAGTATTTAATGCAGGTACAGCCTATAACTTCCGTGCTTATGGATATGACAATACCTTGAGGTTCAATGTCGACAATGTTTTCAATAAGAAATATTGGCGAGATGCAGGTAGCTTCTTTGGAGATGATTATTTGTTCCTTGGTGCACCACGTACCGCGCAGTTGTCTTGGAATGTGAGTTTTTGATTTATATTTAGGATCAACATTTATTTCAGCTTATAAAGATCGTTGGGAAACGGTATAAAGGAGTGGAAAGTTTCTTGATTCAGAAACTTTCCACCATACGAATCAAAGATGTTTTTGGAAGAACGAAATAATTTTTTCTAAAGCTTGAGCAACAGGTTCAGGTCGATCGTATAAGTCGTAATGACTTGCACCTTTAACCACGAATAGATTTTTATCTTTAGAAGCCGCTTTGCTAATCAACTCATAACCATCACGATATGACCCAAATCCGCCAGAGATGTCACCAACTACAATTTGCAAAGGTTGAGTAAGCAGATGCTCAGCCAAGTGGAATGCATCAAAACCAACTGCAGCCGCTAAACCAGAAAAGCGCAGTTTATTGGGTGAACCATCAGCCTGACCACGAGGCGTTTTATAGTAATCAATGGCTTCTTTGATATCGATATCATGTATTCCAGCTTGTTCACGTTCTTGCTGTGAGTTTGGAATATATTGGGTAATAAATGGTTCAGCACCACGTGCTTCAGCAGTTCTTTGTGCCGCTATTGCTTCTAAAGTTTTTATCGCTGCATCAGTGCTAAAATCACCTTCACGCATAAGACGACCATAATTGGCAGCAACAACAGTCGCAACTGCTTTGAAACGACGTTCAGTCATCGCTGCATTGACCGCATAACCACCACCGCCACAGACACCAAATACACCAATACGATTTTCATCGACATAATTTAAGGTGGTGAGGTAATCAGCAGCACAACGGAAGTCTTCTACACGCGTTGCAGGATCTTCCAGAAAGCGAGGTTCGCCACCACTTGCACCTTGATATGATGCATCAAATGCCAAAGTAATAAATCCAGCCTCAGTAAGTTTTTCACCATAAATTGCACCTGAAGTTTGCTCTTTACAGCTACTAATTGGGTGTGCACATACGATGGCTGCATATTTTTTACTTTCATCAAAATCTTTAGGAAATCGAATCGTTGCAGAAACATCGATGTTTTTATTTTTAAAAGTAACAGTTTTCATCATTTAATCTCCGAGAGAGGAACTATGTTGATGAAATAAGATTAACAGTCATGATTCATTATGATAATCCGTTATAATCAGATAAGACTTATATTGAATACTTATAAATAATGAAAGAAAATTTACATGATTTGCAAGCATTTATGATTGTTGCTCAAGAACGTAGCTTCACTCGAGCTGCCGCAAAACTTGGCACATCACAATCGGCGATTAGCCAAACACTTCGTAATTTGGAAGAGCGTATCGGGATTAAATTACTATCACGGACAACGAGAAGCGTGTCTCCAACTGAAGCAGGAGAATATTTACTGAATATGATTCAACCAGCGCTTGAAGATATTGAGCATGGTATTAACCAAATTAGTGCGCTTAGAAAGAATCCAACGGGAACTTTACGTATTAATGCTGACGAATATGCAATACAAAGTTTTTTATGGTCTGCGATCGAAAAAATCATCAAAAAATACCCAGAAATTTCGATAGAAATCACTTCAGACTACGGCTTAATCGATATTGTTGATGGTCGTTTTGATGCGGGTATCCGACGAGGTGGGCTTGTCTCAAAAGACATGATTGCTGTCAGAATTAGTGATGGTATTTCAATGCTGGCAGTAGCAACCCCTGAATATTTAAATCAAAAAGGTAGACCTAAGCACCCAACAGATTTAATTGAGCATGACTGTGTTAATTTACGCTTACCAACACATGGCGCATTATTCCGCTGGCAGTTTACTAAAAACAATAAAACTCAGAGTGTAAAGATCGATGCTAAAATTGTTTTTACCACCTTATCTCCAGTACTTCAAGCAGTGAGAAGTGGTGTAGGAATCGCTTATCTACCTATTGATATGGTGCAAGCATATATTGAAAATGGTGAGCTAGAAGAAATACTTAAAGACTGGCGACATAGCTATGAGCCTTATCACTTATATTATCCACATAGACGTGAACAAGCACCTTTGCTGAATATCTTAATCAATGCTCTAAAAGAAAAACTTTAATTTCCCCCTGATAGCGCTGTAGTAACAAACCATATCGAATAAATACTTAACAAATCAATAGCAGTCTATATTCATCATCCTTTTCAGCAGGTGCTCTGTGAACACAAGGTAAAACTTGTTGTGATGGATGGTCTACAGCCAATCGCCATAGATGTCCTAAACCTAAATTCACAGGTTTTGTGTTGGGTTTAGGCTGATAATGCAGATCAAAGAAATACTCTTCTAGAAAATTTTCAAATTCAGCTTCTGGACCGTCATGTAATTTTTTAAGTTTTTCCCTAATTTCTGGAATTAAAATCTTTTGTTCAACTTGATCATGGGGCAGGATATCACTTGCAGAACCATGATAGGTGCACAAAAAAGTATCTGTTGGGATAGGTGATCGGTCAACATGAAACGAATATACATCTGTTGAAATAAAATCTAGTTCTTCATCCCGTTCGTAATTATTAATTAAATTAAGCGTAGGCGATGCCCCCAAGTCAGTTAAGAGTCGCATATCTCTTAAGATAATTTCTCTTGCTAAATTGCCATTTTCCGAAAGTTTCAATGCTAAAAGATCTTCAACTGAAATCTCAGTAACATTCTCTTTTAACTCAAGTTTAGACACAATTTCTTCAAAATCACCGACCAAATTTCTATACCAGCAAATGGCATTCATATCGCCTTGAAAATTGGAATTTACCAATTCAGAAAAAGTGGAAACCACGCCAATTTGAGGGTTGTCAGAAAATGCATTCTTCATAAGAGAATTATGATAATGAACAGGATCTAATAATAACACTTAGCTTTATAAAAACATTGCATTTCAATTAAAGTAGGTTGGTAACTCTGTTATTAAGAAACATGATCTGTTGTAATGAAGCCATGGTTACAAAGATCGCTGTAAATGGCTGATAGATGAAATTTAGAATACACAGCAACGTGAATTAAGAATGCTGAGGCTAGGGTTTTGATAGCTGCGATTTCTGTTTTGAACCGTACCGGGTTTGTCGGAGACTCAATATTCTGAGAGACTATTCCGATGAAAAAACCAACCTATACCCCCGAAATTAGAGAAAGAGCGGTTCAATTACTAATTGAATCTGAAAAAGATTATCCTTCTACTTGGGCTGCAATCACAGCAATTGCGCCTAAGATTGGTTGTACTCCTGAAACACTTCGTGCCTGGCATCAAAAGCATTTAGATCAGCAAAATCCTATTAAAGTACAACAGATATCTGATCAAGAAAAAATGAAGCAAATGGAACGTGAAATTAAAGAATTAAAGCGTGCCAATGAAATTCTACGTAAAGCAGCCGCTTTTTTCGCCCAGGCGGAGCTCGACCGCCCACACAAATAATGGTGGATTTCATCCATAACAATAAAGACTTATATGGTGTTGATGCGATTTGTAGGATTTTACCGATCGCAGCTTCAACCTATTACCGAACTTTAGATCTCGCTGACAATCCAGAACATCGAGCGAAACGAGATCTACATGATGAGCATCATGCTGAACAAATTAAACGAATTTGGAAGGAAAGTTTAGGTCGATATGGTGTACGTAAAGTTTGGCAAAAATTGAAACGTGAAGGCTATGTTATTGCACGTTGTACAGTTGCTCGATTGATGCAGAAGCTAGATATACAAGGTGTTTGGCGTGGTAAGAACAAACAAACTACCCGCAACCGAGATGATCAAAAACGAGCAGATGATTTAGTGAAACGTAATTTTAGTGCTGATCGACCTGACCAATTATGGGTCAGTGACTTTACGTATATTCAAACTCATTCAGGCTGGGTCTATACCGCCTTTATTATTGATGTGTTCTCACGAGCAATTGTTGGATGGAAAGTATCTACACGGATGAATACAGATATGGTGCTCGATGCACTTGAGCAAGCATTGCACGATCGAGGCATGCCAAAGAATGTGATTCATCATTCCGACAGGGGTGTGCAATATCTTTCGATTCGCTATACCAATCGTTTAGAAGCAGCAAATTTACGAGCATCAGTCGGTACAACTGGTGATTCATACGATAATGCTTTGGCTGAAACGGTGAATGGCTTATACAAAACAGAGGTGATTGAATATTTAAAAGCAGATTGGCAAGGTTTAGCAGATGTACAACTTGCGACACTAAACTGGGTAGATTGGTTCAATAAAAAGCGTGTACACAGTGCACTGGGTTATGTGTCGCCTTTTGAGTTTGAAGCAATGTACTATGATAAGATTAACCCGTTAGGTCAGGTGGCTTAACTTAAATAAAAAAGTCTCCGACAAACCCGGTACGGTTCAGTTTAGCTTTTTGGCGTAAGACATACAAATATAAGTTTTCTACTTTTTCCCGTGCCCATGGTGTGGTACGCAAAAATCGCAATGATGACTTAACACTTGGATCTATGCAAAAACATCTAATTTCAATTTTACGACTTAAGCCTTCAAAGCCACCGTAGTAATCCAATAATTCATCCAAAATGCCAGCAAGTTTTTTGCCGTGTAAAGGGTCATTGGAGGTGTTCATAATAGATCAACTATATTTTTTGAGGCCATTATTATAACCTGAGCTAGTTAGAAAATGAGAGAGTTGAAATTTAAACGTAATTAACATATAAAATTACAGCTTAATAAAACTTTGATCATTAAGCAACACTGGATGGCTGCATCAGAATGGGTTTGATTTCGTCCTTGTTTACGTGTTGATTATGCATACCACTGTGTATTGGAATCAAACCAAATGGTGAGGTTTCCACGATTGATCAAAGCATGGTTGTAAGAAGACCAATCCGTTGTACGATATGATATATTTTGGACGCAGGCTTATTCATTAAAGTCTTTTTAGGTAAAGCTATTTTTCTTTAAGCTAAGAATACCTTCAAGCATGAGGGCGCAAACCGCCAACCAAATAGCAATATAAGTCGCCCATTCCGCTGGTTTAATTGTTTCACCCAATAATATTGAAAAAGCTAACAATAAAACTGGCTCAACATATACCAAAAGACCAAAAAGGCTTAGATTCAGATATGCAGCTGACAGAGACTGAAACCCTAAAGCCAGTGCGCTAATTAGTCCTAATCCCAAAACAAGCCAAAGTGTGTCTAATTCTTCTGATAAGACGACATCACCTTTAAATATAAAAAATATGCTGACTGGAAGACTGAGCATCATATCAACCCAAAGGCCACCAATATTGTTGGTATTGGTTTTTTGTCTTAACCAAAAATAAATGGGATAACCTAAACAAATCAGTAAGGTTGGCCATGTTAGCGTTTTTGATATAACCAACATGTTAATAATGCCCAATATTGCAAAAATGCAGGATAACTTTTGTAATCGTGACATATTATCTTTAAATGCGATACGACCCAAAATCACCATAGTAATTGGCATCATAAAATAGCCTAGTGAGAGATCTAGTCCATAACCGTTACTAGGTGCCCACATGAACAACCAAAGTTGTACACCTATTAAAGAAGATGATAAAAACCGAGTTAAAAAGAAATAACGTTCATTGTATAAACGTTTATAAATACTAATGACTTGCGACCAACCACCCTGAAGAGTAATGAAAAGCGTTAGACATGGAAATGTTAGTAATATACGCCAACCATAAATTTCATTTCCATTTAAAGACTGGAGTAGGGAGGTATATGCAAACATTAACGCAAATAATATTGAGGCGATCACATTAAAGGTTATACCAAGAGCCGTATTTGATTGTGTAGACATCGATATTTACTAGCTAAGCCATTTGGACAATATTTTATTTCAGATTGATTGATAATTAGACTCTAATTTTTTACAATAAATGAGAAAATTTCTCACAACACATACACATATGACTTTAGATAAATTTGATTTTGCATTGCTCAAGCTACTTCAAAAAGACAGTTTAATTCCATTACGAGAATTAGCAGATGCTGTGCATTTATCTACAGCTTCAGTACAACGACGCATTCAAAAGTTACGTGAAAATGGTTATATCATTGGGAATATTGCTGTTTTAGATCCAGATAAGCTTAATCAAGTGATTACAATCCTTGTAGAAATTAGGGTTAATAAAACCCATGCTATTGATCTTAAATCTCTTAAAGCAAGCTTCTCTAGGACAGAAATACAGCAATGCTATTATGTTACGGGTGAAGTCGATTTCATGTTAGTACTATTAGTACCAAACATGAATCGGTTTCAAGAACTCTGTGATGAACTCTTTCATAACAACCCAAATGTAGAATGGTTTAAAACAACTGTTGTATTGGATCGGGTAAAAGTATCTTTGGATATTCCAAATATATAAATATAACTTTGAAGCAAGTGTAGGCCGACCACAGTCTCAGATATTCTATTTAACATAAAATGAAGTTATGCGACTTCAGAATGACTTAATACTTGAGAAAATATGAGCCAAAAAATCATAAAACGTTATGAAGAGTTGATTGAAGAAGCAAATGCAATAGCATCTTTATCAAGAGTTAAACATCATGAATATGGTAGCTACACAACTTTAGGTGAAAATGGAGATGCTCAGTATTTAGCATGGAAAGTTAAAGTAAAAAATTTACTAAAGTTATCATGTGGTGAAAAATCAATACATTTTCAAGATTTTATTGAATCTGAAAAGCCACAAACTATGGATAGTAAAACTGATGTTCTAAAACGGTTATCACCCGTTTTAATAGCAGCTTATGATGACTTTAAAAATGGGTTTCTAGTTACGTTTAAGCAAATTGTGCAAGCTGAGGTCTTTGACAATGAACTTGAGCAAGCTAAATCATTGCTTGAAAGTGGCTATAAAAATGCTGCTGCTGTAATTGCAGGTGTAGTTTTAGAAACAGCAATTAAAGAGCTATGCCAAAATAATGAAATCGATTTAGAAAAGAAAAAACTTACACGCTTAAATGATGACTTGGCAAAAGCAGGTGTTTACAACACACTTCAGCAAAAACAAATCACGGCATTAGCAGATATAAGAAATAATGCTGCTCATGGTGATTATGAAAAGTTTAATCAACAAAATGTTGAGGATATGATTAAAGATATTGAAAGATTTTTACTTACCTATTCATCATAAAAAAGAGTCCACGCTTTCTAATGGTGGACTCTAGTCTCAAATTTGGGACTTTTCCCTTATTTCAAAACAATAATAACTTCACCTGAAGATGATACTTCAGCAGCTTCAATTGTCTGATCTAAAATTCGATGTACCAATTCACTATCTTTAATTGGTTCTAGCCCACGATTGATTAGCACCTTATTCAACTCAATAGCTTTACGTCTAAGCCTTTCTTGTTCTGAATCATTTAAACGAACAGTCACAGCCATTCTTTTACTCCAAGCCTTTTGGCCCATATAGCACTCCACTATAAGTATACAAGTTATTTTTACGCACTTTATATTTACGCATGTATACATTAACACAAAATCATAGTAGTATTGCCCTATGTAATACTTACACATGTATACAATATGAATAATATTACCTTTGTCTCTACTCAAGAATTCACTCAAGCTGCTTTCAATCAAGTTGCTAAGATTGTTGCTGAACATGGTCATCCATGTTTAGACGTTTGTTGTCCTGCTGAATCTACAGAAAGATGTCTTGAGCATTTGGCAATAGTCGCAAGTGATTGGTCGTATGACTATTCATTCATTGATGCTCACTTAGAAACCTATAAAAAAGCCAATGCTGAAATTCGTGAATATTTAGGAGAGTAGGGTGATGGATAAGGCATGTGAACTAATTAATAAAATCCAAGACTTCGATAAAAACATTCATCAACTTACAGAAGTCTATGAGCAATCTAATTTCATCATGGATGAAATTGTCTTAGCTGCTACATATTCAGAAATTGATCTTCGTGTTTGCCAAAACCTTAAAGATTATTTGAATGGTGTAGTTCAGAACAAACTGAACCATTGCCAGCAGCTCATCACTAAAAAACAGAAGCAACCCAAAGAAAATTCAGTCGTTCAAACATTTGAACATAAAATAGCCAATGTACTAAAAAACACGGTACATCCAACTCAGCAAGGTTCTCAACCCCCAATTTATAATATGGGGTTACCGACTGAATCACTGCAATCTGAACAATGGGCTTTTCCAAGATATTTAGATAACCACAAAATTATTTCCACCATTCAAGGCATTATGCCAGTACCAATTGCTGCAAAAGTCGATAACGGTATAGCAGGTATAGATTGGGTGACTTTCGGTATTCCTTTGTCACGTTTCCATGAAAAATATTTATCTCTTGACCCTTTAATCGAAGAAGAAGCTCTAACTGAATTACTCGAATCTGTTTTAGGTCAAGAACTTTTTGAATTATTTGGATTTGGTCTAGGTCAAAAGCGTGATAAGGGCATGCATCATAATCGATATGCTTACACCTTACAGGATGACCTCGGTATGGTCCTGTATGGAAATCAACAAAAATACATCTATATTCAAATCAATGGTTCAGGATGTGCGCTTGCTCGTAAAGGCTGGAATGAACAACTCTATAAATATTTGAAGCAAATCAAAGGTTCAAAGCTTTCTCGTGTGGATATTTGCTTTGATGACTTAGAGGGTGAATACATCACTCTAGATGAAGCCGATCAATGGGATACACAAGAAATGTTTTGGGTTTCTGGTCGAGTACCTGAGTCCAGACAGGCTGGTAATTGGAAACGTCCTAGCGGAAAAGGGCGTACTTTATATATTGGTTGTCGTCAAAGTGGAAAATCTTGCCGAATTTATGAAAAAGGAAAAGAGAAAGGTGATCATTTAAGTGAATGGGTTCGTATTGAAATCGAATTTAAATCCAAAGATCGTTACCTAGAATTAGAAATGTTGCTCTCACCGTCAAAATATTTTGTCGGTGCTTATCCAGTATTTGAAAAGGTTTTATTGCCACGATTAGGGCAATACATCATGCCTGAAAAGACTGAAATCATTAAAAAACAATCACAAATCGAGTGGAAAAAAGCTATCGAAATTACCAAAAGTCAATTTGGTAAATACATTCGACAGTTCCGAAAAGTCTATGACGATTCTGAATTACTTACCATGCTTTCATCATCCAAAGATGAAGTCCCCAAACGTCTGAAATTCTCTGCAATTGCAGCAATGCAAGCCGTTCGTATCAATCAACCAATTTATGAGGAATTAGCTCATGCAGTTTAAAACAACTATTACCGTACTAGGTGCAAAAAGTTCAAAAGGTGAGTTCAACGGACATGCCTATGACTCTACAACTATTTTCTTCCAAGCGGAGCTTCAAGATAGTGAAAACTTTGTAGGGCAGGTGGGTGAACAAATCCGCTGGGGTACATCTGCCAATTTCGAGAAGTTGAAAGCCTTGAAATTTCCATTAAATGCTGAAGCAACAATGGAGCAGGTGAGTAACGGTAAATCAATGGTCACAATCTTAAAAGACCTCGTACCACAAGTACAAAAATGAGTTGTTTAGTTTACTGCTGTGACAAATGTGGTGCTTATTTCTTCTACGAAGAGGTACTACAACAGCATGAAAAACAATGTAATGGATGATCTTATTTATGACTGAATTAGAAATTTTACGGTCGGACTTAACCGTAGCTCATTTCGTTGAAGCTGCTAATTACATGCTAATCATCGGTCTAGTTGCTGGATTTATTATATCTAGGATTTTTTTTGAGTTTTTTCAGTTCGTTGTGAATTTAACGTCTGATCATTTTAAACGTCCTAAACGTATTAAGTTCGCATCATTAGATAATAATTCTATTGAATATTTGTACCTGTTTAGAGGTCGATATTACACATCAGTACAGTATCAGGCTTTAAGACGACAAGTGATTCATCGTCTTAAAGAACAAGGAATTTAAGAAATGCACGTCTGCAAAACTTTATCACCGCAAAATGAAACAGGTTTGCAAACGTGCTTGGAATGGCAGGAACAAAAACCGTTCTTGCCAAATTTAACGGTACAGCAAGCCGATCAAATGTTAATCGCAATCGTAGGCTGCTTTGCCGTTGTTTTCATCGTCAAGCAAGTTATCAGCTTGCTTAAATAATGAGGTTTATATGGAAACTCAAGTTAAAGAAAAAAAACAAGGCTTTACCTGTTGCTTTAGGTACGGCATTAATGGTTGCTACAGGCTCTGCCTTTGCGGAGGGTGATTTAGCAACTGGTGCTACATCTGCCATTAGTGGTGGTTCATCTACACTTCAAACAGTCGGTATTGCCATTATTGGTGTAGTAGCTGGAGTTTGGGTGATTAAACGTGTGATTGCCTTAATTCGATAATTAACTTTTTGTGTAGGTAGCTTCGCACCCTACCTACACACCCTATAAAATGAGGTCTTGAGGTGGAAGCGTGGCTATATTTACTCATTATGTTCGTTTGTTTGGCAGCATTATTATTACGCTAGCTAGTAGTAGCTTATATGCATCAAATGCAGGTGGATTCACCTATGAAACTTCAGTTGATAAGGTCAACCGATCAATCAATGTAATAGGTCAGAAGAATGGAAATATTTACAAAACTGCTGTTAAACCAACACCATCTATTTTGAAATCTGCTTTATCAAGTAGAGCATTAAGAGGTGGTGCTGTAGGTGTACTTCTTTTTGCAGGCACTTACTATTCTATGACCTATAAGCAAGATGATGGGACATTCTTAAAAAAAGCGGGACAAAGTCAATGGGAGTGGTGCTATTTACTTCTTTGTTCCAATGTTCCAACAACTATTGGTAATGAGGTGATGCAAAGATTAAATCAAACTGAACCGTACCGGGTTTGTCGGAGACTCAATATTCTGAGAGACTATTCCGATGAAAAAACCAACCTATACCCCCGAAATTAGAGAAAGAGCGGTTCAATTACTAATTGAATCTGAAAAAGATTATCCTTCTACTTGGGCTGCAATCACAGCAATTGCGCCTAAGATTGGTTGTACTCCTGAAACACTTCGTGCCTGGCATCAAAAGCATTTAGATCAGCAAAATCCTATTAAAGTACAACAGATATCTGATCAAGAAAAAATGAAGCAAATGGAACGTGAAATTAAAGAATTAAAGCGTGCCAATGAAATTCTACGTAAAGCAGCCGCTTTTTTCGCCCAGGCGGAGCTCGACCGCCCACACAAATAATGGTGGATTTCATCCATAACAATAAAGACTTATATGGTGTTGATGCGATTTGTAGGATTTTACCGATCGCAGCTTCAACCTATTACCGAACTTTAGATCTCGCTGACAATCCAGAACATCGAGCGAAACGAGATCTACATGATGAGCATCATGCTGAACAAATTAAACGAATTTGGAAGGAAAGTTTAGGTCGATATGGTGTACGTAAAGTTTGGCAAAAATTGAAACGTGAAGGCTATGTTATTGCACGTTGTACAGTTGCTCGATTGATGCAGAAGCTAGATATACAAGGTGTTTGGCGTGGTAAGAACAAACAAACTACCCGCAACCGAGATGATCAAAAACGAGCAGATGATTTAGTGAAACGTAATTTTAGTGCTGATCGACCTGACCAATTATGGGTCAGTGACTTTACGTATATTCAAACTCATTCAGGCTGGGTCTATACCGCCTTTATTATTGATGTGTTCTCACGAGCAATTGTTGGATGGAAAGTATCTACACGGATGAATACAGATATGGTGCTCGATGCACTTGAGCAAGCATTGCACGATCGAGGCATGCCAAAGAATGTGATTCATCATTCCGACAGGGGTGTGCAATATCTTTCGATTCGCTATACCAATCGTTTAGAAGCAGCAAATTTACGAGCATCAGTCGGTACAACTGGTGATTCATACGATAATGCTTTGGCTGAAACGGTGAATGGCTTATACAAAACAGAGGTGATTGAATATTTAAAAGCAGATTGGCAAGGTTTAGCAGATGTACAACTTGCGACACTAAACTGGGTAGATTGGTTCAATAAAAAGCGTGTACACAGTGCACTGGGTTATGTGTCGCCTTTTGAGTTTGAAGCAATGTACTATGATAAGATTAACCCGTTAGGTCAGGTGGCTTAACTTAAATAAAAAAGTCTCCGACAAACCCGGTACGGTTCAAACTTGGGCAGGAACTTATTCTTATTCCAATTTATTTTATACAATCACAAGCTCTGGTGCTTTAGCCTTATATTTTGATAGAAAGGATGTCAAAACGGGGGCGGTAAAAGAAAAAAGTATGGAAAGTAGTATCGGTGGAAAACCCAATACTCTACCTGTTGAGGAACAGGTGATTCAGCCTGAAGTCTTCGCTGAAGCTCTTTTAAATGATGCATTTGCAGTTGAAGGTAGTGGATACTTTCCCTCATTAGAACAACGTACAAAAGCCACAGATGCTTTACTCGATTTATATAACACATCTGATACGACAGCTATACAAACAGATGAAACAGTTAAACAAATTGAATCTTCGTTGATCAATACAGCTCCTCAAACTAAAGATGGTTCAATAAAAGATGCTACTGGTGCAGTAACAGGGGTTCTTCCTGATTTTTGTAGTTGGGCAACACCTATCTGTGATGTGATTTATGATGATACTGTCTATCCTGAAAACACACCTCCACCGAAAGAAGTTGGTAATTATCAAATTAATGATTTAGATCAACTATCAATTTCATTTAATGCTTCATGTCCACCTGATTATACTCAAAGAATTAGTTTAGGAATTACTGCATTTGATTTGAAATTTTCTTATGAACCACTTTGTCAATTTGCAAGTAGCATCAAATATTTTGTCATTGCCAGTGGCTTTATTGCTGCAAGTCTAATTCTGATTGGTTATTCCAAATCTTAAAGGATACAAGTGATGGGCTTTCTATTTAGATTCTTGTCTTACGTGGGTGGAACAATTGTTTTTAAAGCAATTTCATCATTAGGTTTAGGGCTGTTTAGTGTCTTTTTTATTAATAAATTAGTCACTCAAAGTATTAATAATGGTAGTTAAAACCAATTTAAGTCACTACATTTTGTTTGCATGTTTATAAGTTATTGTTTTTAAGGTTTTAATTATTATATTAACTCACTACATTTTGTTTAAACTCTCAAGGAGATCATCAATGTCAAAGCAATTTCAGCCAGTAACAGACCATGCTGAGTTCAATAAATTAGTCCATGATATAGAACCAATTAAAGGAGAATTTCAACAACTAATTGATGACTATAAATATTTGGATTCTAGATTTAATGACTCAGAAAATCCAATGACTGATGGAGAATTTGATTGGTGGTTAATTAAAGGAACTCAAATAGATCGAACTTTATCTTACATTTACAAGCAAGTTATTGATATTAAAGGTGGAGATCAAGCATTTAATATACTTGAGACCGTTGAACAGAACAAAACTATTCAAGATTTGTATGATCAAATTCATGAGCAAAGACTATTAAAAATCGAAAATGATCCTGTTTTAAAAGGCTTATATGATGATGTAAGACAAGAAAAAATTAATGCAGATCGTATTAAAGGTTGAGCTGCTTAAACGCATAAAATTGTATAAAACCCATCAATCTATGATTGATCGGGTTTTAACAATTATAGTGGCTTAAGTAGCAAGCAAGGACTGAAAATATTTATTTCTCAGTGAAAAGAACAGACGCGCTAGGTTGAATATATGCGATACAAACGTTCAATTGGAGTTATGCGTCAAGAGGATTGGCAACAACTTATTGAAATACTAGATGAATATCTAATTTACGTCCAAAAAGATAATAGCTCTAGCAATGACAAAATAAATGACGTAAAACTACTAATTAATAAATTACAGCATCATATAGATAGACCAGTATCGCAAAATTATAGTTTTAATAGGTGGTCATAATTTCAATTTCCCGCAACCTATAATATGCGGGAAACGATTGACCAAATCTGCATCATGTATCCAGACATAGAGGTCATAGCCACGCAGACTTGCGTAGGCTCTCGACTAATACGCAAGTCGAGTAGCGGTCTGATTTCTGCATAACTTATATTATGTTACTTGGAATACTCAGCAACGTGAATTATGATCGTAGAGATTCACGTTGCTGAGCTGTAGCTACAAACAGTGTTGTGTAGGCTACAGTCTCAGATATTCTATTTAACATAATATACATTATACGCACAGTTGTGCTTCAAGCCTTTGATATACAAAGGCTTTTCTGTCTTTATACTTGTGCTTTTGGTGGCGTTGGTAGCTTCACA